>NZ_JAGDYL010000001.1 GCF_017565705.1 Leucobacter ruminantium | reverse complement strand
ACCGCGGCCTAATCCCCCACCCCGCAACCCCCGGGGGGGGGGGCCCGGTAATCCCCCCCGGGCCCCCCGCCCCTCGTCTCAGCCGGCGTTACTTCGCAGCTGCCGCGCGACGGCGGGCGAGCGCGATGCCCGTTCCGCCGAGGGCGAGCAGCAGGAGAGCCGCACCCGCGAGCAGGAGCTGGTTGCCGCCACCGGTCATGGCGAGCGGGGCGGGAACAACCGGAACGACCGTGGTCACGGCCGCGCTCGACTCCTCGCTGGCGACGGGGGCGCCGAGCGGGGTCTTGCCCGTCGCGGTCGCGGTGTTGGTGAGATCCTTACCGGTCAGATCCTCGGCGACCACGGTGTAGACGCTGGTGCAGGTCATCGACTCGCTCGGCTCGAGGGTAGCGGCCGGGCAACTCGGGGTCGGGAGATCGCCCTTGCCGCTGAACGAGCCCTCGGCGACGGCGATGTCCTTGAGATCGATGTTGCCGGTGTTCGTGACCACGAAGGAGTAGGTGATCTTCTGGCCGGCAGCCGTGGCGCGCTCGGTATCGGCCGACTTGGTGAGGCTGAGCGAGGGCTTGGCGGGGTCGACCACCGCATCGGCCTCGTGCGTGCCGTTGCGATCGGCGACGGACACGGTGTTGGTGATGGGCTCGCCGGTGGAACCGGTGATGACCACGTCGTACGTGACGGTGACCGAGTCGCCGACCACGAGACCGCGCTTGGCGGTCTGCGCGGGAGCGGTCTCGTTGCCCTCGTCGTCGGTCTCCGCGGGCTGCAGCACGACCGTGTCGAACAGCTCGATGCCGGTGCCGGTGATGGTCTCGCCCGCTGCGGGGATAGACGAGTCGAGGCCGTCGACCGAGACGAGCGTGCCGCCCACGGCCAGGTCGTCGATGAGCGTGACGGTGTCGCCGATCGCCATGACGTCGGGGCCGTCGTTCGTCACGGTCACCGCGTAGCGGACCGTGCTGCCCTCTTCGTAGACCGGGTTGCCGACGACCTTCTTCTCGATCGAGAGGTTGTAGTCGCACATGACCCACTCGAACGAGGCGAACGCGGGCTCGGCCCTGCCGGCGTGGCCCTCTTCGTCCATGGCGCGGTTGTTCTCGATGGCCGGGCTGCTGATCAGGCTGGAGTCGGCGATGAAGCTCGAGCCGCCGCCTCCGCCCGAGCCGGTGAAGGCGCCGGCGCCCTGGGTGGACGCGCCGCCGCCCCCGCCGAAGAGGCCGCCGCCACCACCACCGGCGGTGTCGAGGTTGCCGTCGTTTCCGCCGTTGCCGCCCTGCCGGGCGGCTCCGCTCTCGCCGTCGTAGCTGTGAGCCTCGCTGCTGAGCGTGCTGGTGCCGCCGGCACCGCCCGCAACCTCGGTGCCGCCGCCACCGCCGGTGGGGATCACACGCACGCCGTCCTTCTCGACGTCCCAGCCGTCGCCGCCCTTGCTGCCGGGATATGCCGTGCCGCCTTCGACCGCGACACCGGGGAGCGTCGACGAGCCGAAGCCGGCGTCGCCGCCGGATCCCTCGCCGGCCTGGTGACCGCCGCCGGTGCCACCGCCGCCGCCCGCGAGCAGCAGCAGATCGCCGCCGACGCTGATCGTGGTGAAGCCGCCGCCACCACCACCGCGGTGGCCGCCGACGCCGCCGTCACCGCCTCCGTTGAAGCCGCCGATGCCGGCATTGCTGCCGTCGCCGCCCACGCTCAGCTCGATCGCCGTGCCTGCCTGCACGTTCAGCGTGGCGCTGATGCGCGCGCCCGAACCTTCGAAGCCGGTCTCCTCACCGGGCACCTCGGGGGCTTCCGGGGCCTCGGGGTCGGGCGTTCCCTCGCCCACCGCGACGCCACCACGGCCGCCGCCGATCGTGACGTTCACCGCGCAGACCCCGTCGGGCACGGTCACGAGCTGTTCTCCGGCGGCCTGGCCGAACGATGTCGGTGCGGCGTCTGCCGCCGGCGCGGCGTTCGCCGTGCCGAGACCCGTGAACAGCGATGCACTGACCAGCGCGGAGGAGGCCATGATGGCTCCGACGCGGCGCTTCGCGACTCCAGTCGAGTCGAAAGGCATAGTTTCTCCTTCAGTACGCAATGGAAACAGGACCCGATCGCAGCCGCGGCAGCGATGAGTCCGCTTCCCCCTTTTATTTCCATGCCGTACGCGCTCGCGCGAACCGCATCACCTGCAAGGGAGTGCGCATTGCGCAAAAGGTGATGCGCGGGTGTCGAGAAATATCAGGGAATGCCGAAGGGCTACACCGACCCCTCGGCCCAGCGCAGCGCCGCGATGGGCTCGGGAGTCGCCGCGGGGCCCCGCGGCTCGTCGGGCGCGTCGAACTCCTCCTCGCGGAAGAGCACGCGGGCGCCCGTGAGCACAGCGGCACGGGCGAGGCCCTCCGAGAGCGGCACGTCCGCGAGCGTCGCGGCATCGAACTCGCCGTGCTCGGCATCCGCGACCCAAGGCTGGGCGTCGAGAGCCCGCAGCGTGCGCTCATCGGACAGGATGCCCGCGTCGAGCAACAGCGTGTCGACTCGCGCCTGCTGCAGCGCATCCACCACCGCCGAGACGCCCTCGGCGCCGGCGCTCCCGTCGTCCGCTCGAGCACGGTCGACGACCGACGCGATCTCATCGCGGATCCGCTGCTCCGCGATCTCCGAGATCGCATTCGCGAGGCCGCCCTCATCCGCGCCGTCGGCGCGGGTGTGGCTCTCGTACTCGGTGACGAGGCGCAGCGAGGCCTCGCCGAGGCGATCCCTCAGCACCTGACGCGCCCGCACGTCACCCGCGAGCACGATGAAATCGGGCCGCTGCTCCTCGACGAGCCGATCGACGGCCGCCGCGACCTCGCTCTGATTGTGCTTCCAGACCTCCTCTGCGGCCCGCTGATACCGCGCGTGCGACCAGCCGCCCGCCTGCACCTTCGTCAGGCTGTCGGCGCGCCCCTCGACCTCCTCCGCCCGTTCCGGCGTGTGACGGTCGCCGCGCTCGAGCCGGATCTCGGCGCCCTCCCGCCCCGTCTCGATGACGAGGTAGCGCGAGCCCCGCGCGAGGTGGCGCAGCAGCGGCACGATCTCGGGCACCGGGCCCGAGCAGGTGCGCTCCGGCCCGAGGCGCGCGCCCGGGAACACCTCGTCGACCACGACCGCGCCATCGCGCGCCAGCAGATAGCGCGCAGACGGACTCGGCGTGCCGTCCTTCGCGGGCAGCGCCGCACTGATCGCCGCGACATCGGCGGCCGGCGCGCCGGCCTCCTCGAGGCGCGCGACGACCGCGTCGCGCGCCGCTTCCTCCTCGACCTGCGGGCGGGGGCCGTGGCCGTCGATGTAGGCGACGGTCGCGGTGCCGGTCGCGGAGAGCAGATCCGCGAGGGATCCCTGTCCCGTCATTCCCGCAAGATCAGCAGCACGATCGGTGTTGCCTCGTTCGATACTCATTATTCGTTCCCTCCTTGAGTGATTCGGATGAATCGAATGATTCGGATTTTCCGGATGGTTCCGATGATTCGGATTGTCCGGATGGGTCGTTCACGCCGGGCCGGCGCGCTCGTCGGCCGGAGGCCCGTACGTCTCGCGTCCCTCCCGGAATGCCCTCGCCCTGGCGTACTCGTGCACCTCGTCGAGCACCCCGGCCTGCTCCCGAGACCGCTCTGCGAGGTCGGCGAAGACCCCCGCGTCGAGTCCCAGCTCGTCGGCGTGCTCCTCCAGCGTCTGCCACACTCCGAGCTTGCCCATCACGGCGCTGCGCATGAGCTCCGCCTCGAGCACGAGGGTCATCGGCGAACGGGAGAACAGGCGACCGTTGCTCTTCAGCCGACCGAGATGCTCGCCGGCCCAGGAGACCGCCTGCCGATACGGGCGCCGCCGCAGACCGAGATCCTGCATGAGGCGCTGCAGGAACGCCCGCTCGAGTCTGATCTCCTCGGCCAGCTCCGAGAGCCGGGCGTAGACGGGAGCGTCGACGTAGACCTCCGACATGCGCTCGATCCGATCGGCGCCGGCGGTCGCCCCCGTGAGGTGATCCGACAGATACAGCCCGAGCAGGCCCAGGGAGAGCCCGTCGGGGTGGGATCCCTCACGATCGCCATCGGCGCCTTCACCGCGCGCGTCGACTCCGTCGCCGCCCTCGCCCGCGGCGACGTCCGATCCCTTGCTCGCGGAAACCTCCGATCCCTCCTCCGCAGCCTCGACCTCCGCGAGGCCGCGCCCGTCTCCGGGATCCCTCGCCCGTAGCGGAAGGGACCCTGCGCCGCGACCCTCGACCATGCCGCGCAGCAGCTCTCCGAGCGCCGCAGCCGCCGTGCTCCGAGGCTCCCAACCGAGCTCCTCCTTCGCGCGCGCGTTGTCCATGATCGGCACGGCCATCGCCATATCGATCCACCCCTCGTCGGCCGCGACGAGGCCGGCCTTGTGGCCGCCGAACAGCAAGCCGCGCACGAGACGCGGCGGCAGCTCGATGAACCGCCCGTGATCGACGATGTCGGCGAGATCCTGCGCGCCGAGCACGTCGTCGGCGCAGATGTTGAACGCGCCCGGCACACGACGCACCACGGCTGCGGCATAGGCGCGGCCGAGATCGTCGGCCTGCACGGCCTGCACGCCGCGCAGGCCCTTGGGCACGGGGAGCACCGGGGGTTTCACCGCCCCGAGCACCTGCACCGGCATCCGGCCGCCCAGGAAGTAGCGCTGGATCTCCGACGCGGCGTCGGCCTGGAAGACGAGGGCCGGTCGCAGCCGGGTGACCACGACTTCCGGGTGCGCGGCGGAGAACTCGTCGAGCACCCGCTCCTGCGCCGCCTTGTCGACGCTGTAGTGGGAGGAGGAGATGCCGTCTGCCGGCCAGCTCTCATCGCGAGGCGTCGCCGCCCGGTCGGGGGAGTAGGCCCCCACCGACGACGCCACGACGAGGTGCGCGACCCCGGCTGCGGCCGCGGTCCGGGCGACGCGGGCGGTACCGTCGACGTTCACGCGGCGCAGGAGCTCGCGCTGCGAGTTCGGCTGAATCAGCCACGCCAGGTGGATCACCGCGTCGACGCCGGTGAACGCCTCCCGCAGCCGCCGCTCGGCATCCGCCTCCGCGATGGCCGCGGCGATGTCGATCGACACCCAGTCGCAACTCGAATAGGGATCGGCACGCCGGTCGGGCATGCGTCTCGCGATGCCCAGCACCGACGTCACCTCGGGGGTGCGCTCGAGAGCTCTGAGCACCGCGGTGCCCGTGTTCCCGGTGGCGCCGACGACCGCTACGCGCATGAGGATCCTCCTGACTCGGGAGGGGCACGGCCCCTCGGATGCGGCCTGTGTCTGTGGTAGGTCGCGAGGCCGGCCGTGCCGCCGTGCGACCGGTGGTCGACTACGGCGAGGGGGTGCCGCCGTTGACGTTCAGGGTCTCGCCCAGCACGTAGCTCGATTCGGGCGAGGTCAGGAACACATAGGCCGGCGCGAGCTCGGTCGGCTGACCTGCGCGCCCCAGCGGCGTGTTCTTGCCGAACTCGGGGAGCGCCTCCTTCGGCTGGCCGTCGGACACCTGCAACGGCGTCCAGATCGGGCCGGGCGCCACCGCGTTCACTCGGATCCCTCGCGGCGCGAGCTGCTGCGCCAGCCCCTTGGTGAAATTGTTGATCGCGGCCTTGGTCGACGCGTAGTCGAGGAGGTGGGCCGAAGGCTTGTAGGCCTGGATCGAGGTGGTGTTCACGATCGTCGACCCGGCCGGCATGTGCCGCAGCGCCGCCCTCGAGATCCGGTAGATCGCGTGGATGTTGGTGTCGAAGGTGTCGACCCACTGCTCGTCGGGCAGATCGGCGATGTCCTCCACCGAGATCTGCCGCCCCGCGTTGTTCACGAGGGCGTCGAGACCGCCGAGCTCGGCGGCGGCCCGCTCGACGAGCTGCTCGCAGAAGCCGCGGTCGGAGATGTCGCCCGGCAGCAGCACGGCCCGGCTGCCCGCCTCCTCGATGAACGACTTGATCTCCTGCGCGTCCTCCTCCTCGGCCGGGAGGTACGAGAGCGCCACGTCGGCGCCTTCGCGCGCGAAGGCGAGCGCCACCGCTGCTCCGATGCCGGAGTCGGCGCCGGTGATGAGCGCCTTCCGCCCCTCGAGGCGGCCCGTGCCGCGATAGGAGTGCTGGCCGCGGTCGGTCTGCGGGATCAGCTCCTGGTCGAGCCCGGGCTCGGGCTGGTGCTGCTCGGGCGGCGAGATCTCGGGGAAGCGGGTGACCGGGTTCTGGAAGGTCAGCTGGTCGGTCGTGCGGCCGCTCTTCGTTGTCTCGGGGTGTGCGCTGAAGTCTGACACTGGGCACTCCTTACTCGGCGTGGTCGAATAACGTGTCCGACCCACCCTCGTACACCGGAATCGGTGCGTCTACGGGGTTGCATTCACAGCCGATGCCCGTTCTCTACGCTCCGCGCCCGCCCGAGGCGTGATCGTCCGCGAGCTCCTGCCCGGTGAGCGCGTGAATGCCCGCCATGATGCGCTCGGTGGCCTCGCGGCGGGCGCGGCCGCGAGGCAGGGCGGCCAGGTCGTCGAGAGGGACCGGCGCGCCGAACCGCACCTTCACGCGGTCGGGCCGGCCCGTCCGCGGGTTGCGCAGCCGCCGATTCGTGCCGACGAGACCGACGGGCACGACGGCGGCGCCGGTCTCCAGCGCGAGCCACGCGGCGCCGCTCCGGCCCCGGTAGAGGCGGCCGTCGCGCGAGCGGCTGCCCTCGGGGAAGACGGCGAAGACATTGCCGTCGGCGAGCACCTCGCGGCCGGCGTCGAGTGCCGCCTGCGCCGCGGAGGAGGCCTCGCGATGCACCGGGATCGCGCCGATCTGGCGGAAGAACCAGCCGCCCAGACGCGAGTGGAAGAGCGAGGCCTTCGCGAGGAACTGCACCTTGCGGGGCGAGAACGAGGGGATCAGGATCGTGTCGAGCCCGGACAGGTGGTTGCTCGCGAGCAGCACCGGGCCAGCGGCGGGCACGTGGCCCCTGCCCGAGATGCGCGGCCGGAACCGCAGGCGCAGCAGCGGTCGCAGCACGGCGCGCCCGATCGTGAAGACGGGGCCGGGGCGCGCGGTCCGGGGTGCGGGGGAGCTCACCCTCCGAGCCTAGAACGTCCGCCCTCGGCCGCGCTGCAATACGCGGGCTTGTACACGAGATGACCCCCTATGCGCGCATAGGCACTCGCATCGTGCGGAAGCGCGCGTGCGGGGGTGCCGGAGTGCCCCGGGTGTCGGGGCGCCCGGGTGCCGGGTGCCCGGGTGTCGGGGTGCTCCGGGACACCGCGGGAGACGCGGTGCACCCCGAGCCAGGGCCGCCCCGATACACCGCGGGGAACGGCCCGCGCAAGCCCCTCGCGCGGTCTTGATCGCGCCGCACCGGAGCGGGCTAGGGTGGAGGGAAGGGCGCGCGGGGCGTCCACCCCGGAGGTGGCCACGTGATCGAATTCGAGCACGTATCGAAGATCTACCCCGGCGGGGCCGCGGCGGTGCGCGACTTCTCCTGCATCGTCCCCTCGCACCGCACCGTCGTGCTCGTCGGTTCGTCGGGATCGGGGAAGACCACGCTGCTGCGCATGGTGAACCGCATGGTCGACCCGACGGAGGGCCGGGTGCTCATCGACGACGAGGACGTGCGCGGCATGAACCCCGTCGCGCTCCGCCGCTCGATCGGCTACGTGATGCAGCACGGCGGCCTGCTCCCGCACCGCACGGTGCGCGACAACGTGGCCACGGTCCCCGTGCTGGCGGGCGCCTCCCGCAGGGAGGCCCGTGCCGCCGCTGGGTCGCTGCTCGAGCGGGTGGGGCTCGATCCCTCGCTCGGCGACCGCTACCCGGGTCAGCTCTCCGGCGGACAGCAGCAGCGCGTCGGCGTCGCGCGAGCGCTCGCCGCCGATCCGAACATCCTGCTCATGGACGAGCCGTTCGGCGCGGTCGACCCGATCGTGCGCCGCGAGCTGCAACGGGAGCTGCTGCAGCTGCAGCGCGAGCTCGGCAAGACGATCGTGTTCGTCACCCACGACATCGACGAGGCCTTCCTGCTGGGCGACGAGGTCGTCGTGCTCGAGAGCGGGGGGCGGGTGGCCCAGCGGGGCGCCCCGGCCGAGATCCTCGCGACGCCGGCGAGCGCGTTCGTGCGCGACTTCGTCGGTGCGGATCGCGCCGATCGCCGTCTCCGGCAGGTCGACGTCGACGGGGCTCGCGTGGCGGTCGACGGCGAGGGACGGCCCGTGGGGGTGCTCGAGGCGTGAACTGGCTGCTCGAGAACAGCGACTGGGTGGCCGAGCTGCTGCTCCAGCACCTGCTGCTGAGCCTGCCGGCCATCCTCGTCAGCGTGCTCGTCGCGGTGCCGATCGGCAGGCTCGCCTTCCGGCTGCCGCGCGTGGGCGGCCCGCTCCTCTCGGTCGCGACCATCGCCTATGCGATCCCAGCGCTCCCGCTCCTGATCATCATCCCCGCGCTGATCGGCACCTCGCTGCGGTCGTGGCAGACGATGGTCGTCGCGCTCTCCGTCTACGGCGTCGCGCTGCTCGTGCGCACGGCGTGCGACGCCTTCTCCTCCGTCGACCCGCAGCTGCGCGACGCGGCCCAGGCGGTCGGCTTCTCGCGCCGCGGCCTCTTCTGGCGCGTCGACCTGCCGCTGGCCGTGCCGGTGCTCGTCTCCGGCGTCCGCGTCGTCACGGTCTCGACGATCAGTCTCGTGACGCTCGGGGCGCTGATCGGCGTGCCGAGCCTCGGCACGCTGCTCACCGACGGCTTCCAGCGAGGGATCGCTGCGGAGGTCTGGACCGGCGTCATCGCGACTGCGCTGCTCGCGCTGCTGCTCGACGCCCTCGTGCTGCTGCTCGGCCGGGCCCTGACGCCGTGGAGCCGAGGCGCGGCGCGGCGCGGATCCCTCACCCCTGCCTCCGGGCGGCTCGAGGAGGGGGAGGACGTCGAGTCGATCGACGCCGCGGAACCCGCGGAGCCCCGCGGGACCTCCGGGGGCGCGGAGTCGGCGGTGACGCCGTGAACCTCTTCGCCGACGCCCTCGCATGGCTCGCCGACCCGGCCCACTGGAGCGGTCCCGGCGGCATTCCCGTGCGCACCCTGCAGCACCTCGGCGTGACGGCGCTCGCGCTCGGCATCTCGGCGGTGATCGCGCTGCCGGCCGGCGTGCTGATCGGGCACAGCCGCCGCGGCGCCGGTCTCGTCGGCGGCCTCACCGGCGCGGCCCGCGCGCTGCCGACGCTCGGCCTGCTGACGCTCTTCGGCCTCGCCCTCGGCATCGGGCTCGCGGCCCCGCTGCTGGCGCTCGTCGTGCTCGCGATACCGTCGCTGCTCGCTGGCGCTTACTCCGGCGTGCAGGCCGTCGACGCCGCGATCCCCGGCGCCGCGAAGGCCGTCGGATTCAGCCCGGCGCAGGTCATCCTGCGCGTCGAGCTGCCGCTGTCGCTCCCCGTCATGATCGGCGGAGTGCGGGCCGCGACGCTGCAGGTCGTCTCGACGGCCACGCTCGCCGCCTACACCGCCGACCTCGGGCTCGGCCGCTACCTCTTCGCCGGCCTCAAATCGCGCGACTACCCGCAGATGCTCGCCGGCGCGCTGCTCGTCGTCGCGCTCACCCTGCTGCTCGAGGCGCTGCTCGCCGCGTGCCAGCGCGCCGCGACCCGCTTCGCCCGGCCGGGATCCCTCCCCGCCGCTGCGAAGCGCGCGGCCGCATCGGCCGACGCCGCGACTCATGACGCCGCGACTCCCGCCGCCGCGGCCCCCGGAACCCCCAGTCACGACCGCACCACCGATCGAGAGGAACCCTGATCATGCACCCGACCGAAGCCCGCCGCCCCCGGCTCCGCTCCGCCGCGCTCGCCGCGGGCGCACTCGCGCTCTCGGCCACCCTGCTCACCGCCTGCTTGGGCGGCGATCCGCTCGACGATCCCGACGCCTCGCAGCCGGCGGCGGGCGACACCATCGTCATCGGCTCGCAGGACTACTACTCGAACGAGATCATCGCCGAGATCTACGCCCAGGCGCTCGAGGCGAACGACTACGACGTGGACCGCCAGTTCCGCATCGGCCAGCGCGAGGTCTACCTGCCCGAGATCGAGGCGGGCTCGATCGACCTCTTCCCCGAGTACACGGGCAACCTGCTGCAGTACTTCGAGCCCGACGCCCCCGAGCGTGTCTCCGACGAGGTCTACTCCGCGCTGCAGGACGCGATGCCAGACGGACTGCGCGTGCTCGATCAGTCGCCGGCCACCGATCAGGACACCTACGTGGTCACGCGGGAGTTCGCCGACAAGTGGAAGCTGAAGACGGTCGAAGACCTGAAGAACGTCACCGAGCCCCTCACCTTCGGGTCGAACTCCGAGGCGGAGACGCGGCCGTACGGCCCGAAGGGGCTCGAGGAGACCTACGGCATCGAGGGAGTGAAGTTCACGCCGATCGAAGACAGCGGCGGCCCGCTCACCGTGAAGGCGCTCAAGGACGGCTCGATCCAGCTCGCCAACATCTACTCCGCCGATCCCTCGCTCGCGGCGAACGACCTCGTGACGCTGGAGGACACCAAGGGCATCTTCCTCGCCTCGCACGTCGTGCCCATCGCGAGCGACAAGATCGACGATGCGGCCGCGAAGGTCATCGACGAGGTCGACGCCGCGCTGTCGCCTGAGGATCTCGTCGCGCTGAACGGGGAGAGCGTGAACGACGAGCGCTCGGCCTCCGACATCGCAAAGGACTGGCTCGACGAGAAGCAGCTGATGTGAGGGACGACGAGGGATCGACGCCGGCGCCCGGCCGGCGCCGGGCCGCCGGCCGGGCGCCGGTCGCGATCCCGACCCGATTCGCCCAGCCGCAGCGGGGCCCGGCCCGGGCCTCGGACCTGGCCCGGGCCTCGGCGGCGATCGATCTGAGAGGATTGCCCCATGCGCACACTCACGGCTGACCTCGCGATCATCGGCTCTGGATCGGGCAACTCGCTGATCACCCCGTACTGGGACGACAAGCGGGTCGTGCTCGCAGAGTCGGGTGTGTTCGGCGGCACCTGCCTCAACGTCGGCTGCATTCCGACGAAGATGTTCGTGCGCCCCGCAGCGCTCGCCCGCGGTCCCGAGGAGGCCGCGCGACTGGGGGTGAGCCAGGTCACGACCGCCGTCGACTGGCCCGGCATCCGCGACCGCGTCTTCTCGCGCATCGACGCGATCTCCGAGGCGGGGGAGCGCTACCGCGAGGAGCTCGGCCACGTCGAACTCGTCTCGCAGCGGGTGCGGTTCGACGCGCCGGGATCCCTCATCGCCGAAGACGGCACCCGCATCGAGGCCGACCGCATCGTGATCGCGGCCGGCTCACGGGCCGTGCTGCCCGACGTGCCGGGCATCGACCTGCCCGGCGTGCACACCTCCGACACCGTGATGCGCATCCCCGAGCCGCCGGAGCGGGTGCTCGTGATCGGGGGCGGCTACATCGCCTGCGAGTTCGCCGGCGTGTTCTCGGGCCTCGGCTCGGAGGTGCTGCAGGCCGTGCGCACCGATCGTCTGCTGCGCAGCGCCGACGACGACATCGCCGAGCGCTTCACCGTCGAGGCGGCGCGGCAGTGGGAGCTGCTGCGCGGTCGGCGGCTGCAGCGCATCTCGGCGGGCGAGGGCGTGCGCGGCCTCGTCGCCGAGTTCGCGACGGGCGAGGGATCCGAGGAGCGCACCGAGCGGGTCGCCGCCGACGTCGTGCTCGTCGCCACCGGGCGCCGCCCGAACTCCGACCTGGTGGGGGCGGCCGAGGCCGGGCTCGACCTGCACGACGACGGGCGCATCGCGGTCGACGAGTATCAGCGGGTGCTCTCGGCCGGCGCGCCCGTGCCGGGCGTGTACGCGCTCGGCGACGTCTGCTCGCCCTGGCAGCTGAAGCACGTCGCCAACCACGAGGCGCGCATCGTCGCCCACAACCTCGAGCACCCCGACGAGCCGCGCTCCTCGCGTCTGCTGCCGGTGCCGTCTGCGGTCTTCACCTCGCCGGAGATCGCGCAGGCCGGCCTCACCGAGTCGCAGGCCGCCGAGCGCGTCGGAGCCGAGCACCTCTCGGTGAAGCTGCAGGACTACGGCGACACCGCCTACGGCTGGGCGATGGAGGACACGACCGGAGTGTTCAAGGTGATCGCCGACCGCCGCGACGGCACGATCCTCGGCGTGCACGCGATGGGCTACCAGGCGTCGAACCTCATCCAGCCCGCGATCATGGCGATGAGCTTCGGACTCGACGCGCACACCGCGGCGCGCGGGCAGTACTGGATCCACCCCGCGCTCATGGAGGTCACGGAGAACGCGATGCTCGGCGTCGAGATCGACGGGCGTTGAGCGGGAGCGAAGCGACGAGTCGGAGTATTCGGAACCGAGCGAGTCGGAACCCGCGCTACTGGCCGGACGGCTCGCGGCGTAGGCTGAGCGCATGAGCACCCGCGCCGAGACCGTCGAATTCCTCACCGACCAGCTGAGCGCGCTGCCCGGCATCCGCACGCGCAAGATGTTCGGGGAGTACTGCCTCTACTTCGAGGAGAAGCCCGTGGCGTTCGTGTGCGACGACGAGCTGTTCGTCAAGCCCACCGATGCCGGCCGCACCTACATCGGCACGCCGGACGAGGCGGAGGCCTACCCGGGATCGAAGCTCTACTTCCGCATCTCTGGCGACCGGTGGGAGGATCGCGAGTGGCTCGCAGGCCTCATCGACACGACCGCGGCGGCGCTTCCGGCGCCCAAGCCGAAGAAGCCCCGCACCGCCGGCTGAGCGAGCGGAGCGGTCGCTCACCGGCGGAGCGGGCGCTCACCTGGCGGCCCCTACGCGAGCAGCGCGGGGAATACGAGCTCGCTGTTCAGCGGTGCCATGTCCTTGCGGCGGATCGCGGGGTCCACCCACTCCAGGTGCTCGATCTCGGCGCGCGGGTGGACGACGCCCGCCGCGAAGGGGTGCTCGAAGACGGTCGCCTCCACGACGTGCCCCGGCTCGTTCGCGGCCGCAGCGCGGAAGACGCCGAGCGGGCGCAGCAGCGCCGCGTCGAGCGCGACCCCGAGCTCCTCCTCGAACTCCCGCACGGCGGTGTCGCGCGGATCCTCGCCGGCCTCGTGCTTGCCGCCCGGCAGCATGAGCGACGAGGTGCCGCGCTTGCGCACGTTGAGCACCCGCCCCGAGGCGTCGCGCATCACGACGGCGCTCACCCGGATGACGCGCGTCTCCGCGCCCTCCTCACCGGAGCCGGTGACGTGCGCGGGAACGGAGGGGGTCGGGGAATCGCTCATGCCTCCAGTGTCCCGCGTCGGAGGCCCGTCGCCCAAGAGCCGCGCGGGCAGGCGTGCATCGCGAGGCCCGGTGAGCGGCCGGGCGCGTTCGGATGCCGCTTTCAACGCGCACGCTGCGCCGAGCGCCGGAGTGCTGCACAATGTTGACCATGAGCATCGACACCGCCGAGCTGCCCGAACCCGAAGGGCCTGAGGATCGCCCGTCGCCCCCGGGCAACCCGGGCTGGCTGAGCGACGACGAACTCGCCTTCGTGCGGGGGAGACTGCCGGTCGTCTACGTCGAGGCCGTGCCGGTGCGGCTCGACGGTCTCGGGCAGGTGACCGAGGTCGGTCTGCTGCTGCGGAGCACCCCCGAGGGTGTGATGACCCGGGCGCTCGTCTCCGGGCGGGTGCGCTACGGCGAGACGCTGCGCGAGGCGCTCTTCCGCCACCTCGAGAACGACCTGGGGCCTATGGCGTTCCCGCAGATGCCGGCTGCCCTCGTGCCCGTGCAGGTGGCCGAGTACTTCCCGATGCCCGGCATCTCGAGCTATGTCGACGAGCGCCAGCACGCCGTGTCGCTCGTCTACGTCGTGCCTGTCACGGGCTCGTGCAGCCCGCGGCAGGACGCACTCGAGGTGACCTGGATGGCGCCCGAGGAGGCGCTCTCCGCCGCGACGCTCGACGAACTGCCCGGCGGACGCGGGGCGCTGCTGCGGCAGGCGCTCGCCGCCGTGGGCTGCTGAGGGATCCCTCAGCGCCTGCGCCAGGAGATGACGTGGGCGGGGGAGAAGCCGCGCGCGCACTTCGCGCACGACGTCACACGGGTCGGTCTGCGGAAGCGGAAGTGCTCGTGGCCCG
Organism: Leucobacter ruminantium; assembly: GCF_017565705.1. GTDB lineage: Bacteria > Actinomycetota > Actinomycetes > Actinomycetales > Microbacteriaceae > Leucobacter > Leucobacter ruminantium. Next base: position 423,607 of record NZ_JAGDYL010000001.1, on the reverse strand, counting down.
CCGGGCAGGCCCCGATCCAGGGGGCGCGCTCGTGCGCGATCTCGCCGTCGTGGGTGCGGCCCCCGACGTAGCCGATCCCGGCCGCCGTGCGCTTCCACACCGCGCCGTGCCCGGCATCCGGCCCGGCCATCGCGTGCGCCACCTCGTGCAGCAGCACCTGGTGGATCTCGTCGTCCTCGAACTTCGACGCGAGGTAGCGCGAGACCGTGATGCGGCGCTCGGTGTAGTTGCAGAGCCCCGCGCGGCGCTTCGCGTGGTCGAAGTCGAAGCTCCACGATCCCTCGCCGAAGACAGGGTCGAGGTGCATGCGGATCAGCGCCTCGGCCCACACCCGCACGCGCGCCAGCTCAGCCACGGTCGAAGAACTCCTTCGCCGGCAGCGGCGAGTCGACGGCGGTCGCATCGGTGACCGGCTTCGCGCCGCGCGCGAAATCCTCGAGCTCGCGGCCGACGAGCATGCGCGCGGGGTGCGGCCCTCCTGCGAGCAGCCGGGGGAGCCAGTCGAGGCGGTCGGGGTCGGTCGAGACGCTGCGCCCGGCGCCCTCCACGCCGGGCGAGCGGGCGCCCGAGGCGACGAGCACGACGTTGCCGAAGCGTCGGCCCTTGAGCACCTGGGGCTCGGCGATCGCAGCGACCGAGGAGAACAGCGCCGAGAGCGTCGCGATCTGGCCGCGCACGAACGGCTGCCCCTTCCCGTCTGCCGCGTTCACCACGACCACGCCGCCCGGCGCGAGGAACGGGCGGATCAGCTCGTAGAACTCGACGCTCGAGACGTGGGCCGGCGTGCGCGCACCGGCGAAGATGTCGACGACCACGACGTCCATCGCGCCGCGCATGCCCTCGGGCAGCCTGGCCAGCACCTCGCGGGCGTCGCCGCGGCGCACGCGGATGCTCGCGCGCTGCGGCAGCGGGGCCGCCTCGCGCACCAGATCGACGAGCGCCCCCTCGAGCTCGATCACCTGCTGCCTGCTGCCCGGTCGCGTGGCCTCGATGTAGCGCGGCAGCGTGAACGCGCCGCCTCCCAGGTGCAGCGCCGAGACGGGGCGGCCCGGCTCGGCGATGAGATCGATCACGTGTCCGATGCGGCGCACGTATTCGAAGAAGAGCTCGGAGGGGTCGCGCAGATTCACGTGCGACTGCGGGGTGCCGTCGACGAGCAGCTGCAGACTGCCGGGCACCCAGCGGTCCTCCTCCATCTCGGCCGTGAGGCCCGAGCTCAGCTCGACCGGCGCGGGCAGTCTCATTCGGACTCCGCCCGGCCGGGTTCCGGTGCGCCGGGCTCCGCCGCCTCGGGCTCGGCTGCGCCGCCTCCGGATGCGCCGACGAGGCCCAGCTCCTCGATCTTGCGCAGCATGTCTGCGTTCGACGGTTCGACCTGGTGGCTGCGGTCGGGATAGAGGATCACCGGGATGTTGGTGCGGCCGCTGATGTCTTTCGCGACGGCAGCGGCCTCGGGCTCCTGCACGAGGTCGACGTAGCGATACGCGGCCCCGGCGCGGTCGAACACGAGCTTCGCGCGACGGCAGTCGCGGCACCAGTCGGCGCCGAAGATGATGGTCTCGGTCATGATTGCAAGCCTACGCGCGACCCCCGACATCGAGGCGCGAGGTACGGTCAGCCCACGGTGCGCGCACGGCCGGACGGTCCGCGACCCGTCCAGATGCGGCGCCCGAGCAGCGCCGCCGCCACCCCGAGCAGCGCGCCGCAGATCGTGTCGCTCAGCCAGTGCACACCCAGCGCCGTGCGGCTCCACATCATGAGCAGCGCCCACGCGGCCGCGACCATCCAGGCCAGACGTCTCGTGCGCGCCGCGACGTCGTCGGAGCAGTGCACCACGAGGGCGAGCGAGCAGGCGAGGGCGGCCGCGCCCATGGAGTGCCCCGACGGGAAGGAGCTGCCGTGCGCCGAATAGATCGCGTGCTCGGGGCGAGGCCGCAGCACGAGCGACTTCAGCAGCTCGGACCCGGCGACGCCGATGAGCAGCGAGGTCCCCACCGCGGCCGCGTCGCGCGGCCTGCGCGTCGCGAACAGCAGCGCCATGGCCACCGCGCCCAGGGCGGCGACGCCCACCGCCGTGCCGACCTCGGCGCAGAAGACGGCCACGGCATACGGGGCCGAGCCCCGGGTGAGGCGCACGATCCCGCCCCACCAGAGATCGATGCCGAACGCCGAGGAGCTGACGAAGCGCAGATAGGCGCCGACCGCCACGATGGCGCCCAGGCCGAGGAACGCGAACGGCACCGCCGCTCGCACCGCGGGCGCGGCGGAGACGGAGGTGCCTGACATGTCGCAAACGCTAGCGGGTGCCCTCGGCTCGGAACTGCGGAAGCTCTGACAACCGCCTGAGGGGTCGCCGCGCGCAGGCCGCCCCGATCAACCCGCGCGGCGGACGGCCTCGAGCTCTCCCCGCACGGGCGGGTCGGCGCCGGCGCGGGACACCGCGACGGCGGCGCTCGCCAGCGCGGCGTCGAGCGCACGCTCGACCCGCTCGGCCGAGAGCCGCACTCCCTCGACGAGCAGCCGGTCGCTGCCGTCGCGCACGAGCCCGAACAGCAGGCCCGACATGAACGCGTCGCCGGCTCCGATGGTGTCGACCGGTTCGACGGCGCGGGCGGTGCGCTCGTGCCGCACGCCGTCGACGACGGCGAGACAGCCCTGTTCGCCGCGCGTCATCACCGCGAACGGGACGCCCGTCGCCGCGAGCTCGTCGAGCACCTGCTCGGGAGCCGCGCCCCTGTCGGCGCCGAGCCAGAGCGCATCCTCGTCGCTGAGCTTGACGACGTGGCAGAGCGCTGCGAGCTCGCGCACGAGCGCCCGCACCGTATCGGCGTCGCCCATGATGTCGGGGCGGATGTTCGGGTCGAAGCTGCGCAGCACGGTACCCCCTGCGTTGCGGATGGCCTCGCGCGCGACGCGCCCGCCGGGCTCGAGAACGGCCCCGATGGAGCCGGTGTGCACGATGGAGCACGCCGAGGTGTCGGGCGTCGGGATGCTCCAGTCCATGTCGAACTCGTAGCTCGCCCGCCCCTCCGCATCGATCGTCGCGACCGCGGTCGCCGTCGGGCCCTCGACGAGGGATCCCTGCGCGAGTTCGACGCCCGAGCGCGAGAGGTGCTCGGAGAGGCCCCGGCCGTGGTCGTCAGACCCGATCCGGGTGTGGAGCACCGTCGGCACCCCGAGCCGGCTCAGGCCGATGGCGATGTTGAGCGGCGACCCGCCGGGGTAGGCGGCCCCCTCGACGACGTCGACGAGTGCCTCGCCGATCACTGCGGCGCAGGCGGGTGGGAGGCTCTCCGTATCGCGTGCCGCCGCGCTCGCGACGCTCCCCGCGCTCGTGATGCTGGTGAGCGCGACGGATCCGTCGACGCCCTCGACGGAGATGCGCGGCGCCCGCAGGCCGCCGACGAGGTCGGTGAGCACCCGCACTCCGCCGTCGGCGTAGACCTCGATCGCGCGCTCGTCGATCCAGATGACCAGCTCGATCGGCTCGGCCGCCTCGAGCGGCACGCCCGACCCGATCGGCATCCGCTCGACGCTGCCGAAGGAGTCGGGAAGCCCGGCCGCCGCGCCGCGCCGGTCGAGCCGCAGCTCCCCGGTCCCGGCGTCGTAGCTCAGCTCGACGCTCCGTCCCTCCTCGCCGTCGAGGCGCAAGGCGAAGCCGGCCGCGCCCCCGACGGCGACGGTCGCCTCGATGCGCCCGGCTGCGGGCACGGGCATCGCGAGTTCAGTCCTGTCCGTGATCTCCAGCCCCTCGAGTCGGGTCTCCTCCGCGAGCTCGGGCCCGATCGGGGTCTGACGCAGTACGGGCCGACCCGCTTCCGAGACGAGCGACAGCCTGCGGGGGAGCGTCATCGCGCCCCGCTGCGGTGCGCGGGGGTCGACCGGCATCTCCCTGGCGTAATCCCAGTTGCCCATCCAGGCGATGAGGGTGCGCTCGTCGTCCGGGAGCCCGGAGAAGGTCACACCCGCGTAGCAGTCCCGTCCGTAGTCGAGCCAGTCCAGCTCGCGCATCCCCTCCGACTCCGACGACTCGACCGGTCGGCGGGGCTCCAGCGGGGTGAAGGCCGTGCCGTCGAAGTCGCCGACGAAGTACTGCGTGCCCGAGCCCCCTGCGATCCCTCCCGGATTGAGGCTGACGAGCAGCACCCAGTGGGTCTCGTCCGTTCCCTCGAGCCGCAGCGGGAAGAGATCGGGGCACTCCCAGACGCCGCCCACGGCGCCGGCCGGGCCGAACGTCGACAGGTGGGTCCAGCTCAGCAGGTCGTCGGAGCGGTAGAGCACCATCTGGCGATCCTCGGCCTCCGCCGCGATCATCACCCAGTACGAGTCGTCGGCGCCCGTCCACCGGAACACCTTCGGGTCGCGGAAATCGAGGGAGCCGCGGTCCAGCACCGGGTTCCCGGCGTACTTGGTCCAGCTCGTGCCCGCATCGAGGCTGTAGGCGATCGACTGCGCCTGGGTTCCGTCGCGCTTCGACATGGAGGTGTAGAAGGCGATGAGGGCGGGGCTCTCCGGGGTACCGAGACCCGTGGATCCCTCGCCGTCGAGCACGATGGAGCCGGAGAAGATCTCCTCGTCCTCGTCGAAGGGGATGGCGAGCGGGTGCAGCTCCCACGTCGCGAGGTCGAGGCTCGACGCGTGGCCCCAGCTGATGTTCTCGTGCACCGTGCCCAGCGGATTGTGCTGGAAGAACAGGTGGTAGCGGCCGTCGTGGAAGACGAGGCCGTTCGGGTCGTTCATCCAGTTGAGCGGCGGGGCGAAGTGCAGGCTGGTCATGGCTCCGGGTTCGGGATCGGGGAACGTCTCTCGCGTTCGGATACGGGGTGGGAGCGGCGCTGACATCGTTCGGTTCTCCGCATGGGCGAGGGATCCGCGACGCGCTGAAAGCATTCAGCACACGCAAAGTAACACGTCGCCCGACGCGCCGTCAACGCGCACCGGGGTGCTGCGCCGCCGATCCCGCTGCGGGTGCGGCCGAGACCGGATAGCGTTGAAGCGGACACGACGCTGGGAGGAACATGGCCGGAGGCACCGCACGCCGCCCGACGCTGGCCGACGTCGCCCGACGCGCGGGCATGTCGAAGTCCGCCGTCAGCATGATCCTCAACGACCGCCGCGACACACGGCTCTCGGCGGAGGCGGCTGAGCGCGTGCGCGCGGCGGCCGACGAGCTCGGCTACCGGCCCAACCCCGCGGCGCAGAGTCTGCGCTCGGGCAAGACCCGCACGATCGGCTTCGTCTCCGACCAGGTCACGATCACGAGATACGCATCCGGCATGATCCGCGGGGTGCTCGATGCGGCGAAGGCGCACGGGCACACCGTGCTCATCACCGAGACGGGTGGGGGAGACGACCTCGCGGACGCCCTCCAGGAGCTCACCGACCGGCGCGTGGACGGCCTGCTCATCGGCCTCATGTCGGCCAGGCTGATCGAGATCCCCGAGCAGCAGGGGAGCACCCCGCTCGTGGTGGTGAACGGCGTCACACCGGGCGGGCATCCGCACGTGCTCCCCGACGAACGGGCCGCGGGCATGGCCGTGGCCGAGCACCTGATCGAGCGCGGACACCGCCGCATCGGCGTCGTCGGCGAGTTGCCCGACGTGATCGGCGACCCGCGCCGCTCCGCGACCATCGGCGACCGCTTCGCCGGCCTGTTCGAAGCGCTCGCGCGGGCCGGGGTGCGCCCCGTGCTCACGGAGACCTCGGAGTGGTCGCCCGAGATCGGCTACGAGTGCGCCCACCGCCTGCTCGACGAGCACCCCGAGCTCACCGCCCTCGTGGCGGGCAACGACAACATGGCCTTCGGCGTGTACCAGGCGATGGCGGAGCGCGGGCTGCGCGTCGCCGACGACGTCTCGGTGATCTCGTTCGACGACGAGGAGCTGGCCGCCTACCTTCGTCCGGGGCTGACGACCGCGCGACTGCCCTACGAGGAGATGGCGCGCCGCGGCGTCGAGATGCTGCTCGGAGACCGGGAGGCCGGCCGCCTGCTGCTGCCGATGCCGCTCGTCGTGCGCGACTCGGTGCGGAGGATCGAGGGGCCTCGATCTCGACACGGCTGATCGCCTCGCCCGATCGGCGGTAAGGATCCCTCAATCTTGGAATGCGCTGGGAGAGTCGCGGGCGACCATCTGATAGTGGACAGCAGATAACGATGGTGTTACAGTTGATAGTTGCACTACGGACACCAGTATGCCTTCATATAGCGGTAGGCCCCGGGAGCTGGCGCGAAAGCGCATATGAGCCTCGCTCGCGTGATCCGATGCAATTCTCGCAAGACCAGGTCAACCGGCCCGACGGGGCCCACGGAGGTAGTTTCCTTGGCTGCTGCGCGCAACGCATCGTCAACCACCCAACCGAAGAACGGTCGCGACCACTCGCGACTCTCCTTCGCCAAGATTTCCGACACGCTGTCGGTGCCCAACCTGCTGGCACTGCAGTTGGAGAGCTTCGACTGGCTCGTCGGCAACGACGCCTGGAAGGAGCGCGTCAAGCAGGCCCAGGCCGAGGGTCGCGACGACATCGCCCTGAAGAGCGGCCTCGAGGAGATCTTCGACGAGATCTCGCCGATCGAGGACAACGCCGCCACGATGCAGCTGTCGTTCGAGAACCCGATCCTCGACGAGCAGAAGTTCACGATCGAGGAGTGCAAGGAGCGCGGCAAGACCTACGCCGCCCCGCTGTACGTCGAAGCCGCGTTCTACAACACCGAGACGCAGGTGCTCAAGAGCCAGACGGTCTACATGGGCGACTTCCCCATCATGACCGACAAGGGCACCTTCATCATCAACGGCACCGAGCGCGTCATCGTCTCTCAGCTCGTGCGCAGCCCCGGCGTCTACTTCGAGCGCACCCAGGAGAAGACCTCCGACAAGGACGTCTTCACCGCCCGCGTGATCCCCAGCCGCGGCGCCTGGCTCGAGTTCGAGGTCGACAAGCGCGACCAGGTCGGTGTGCGCATCGACCGCAAGCGCAAGCAGTCCGTCACCGTGTTCCTCAAGGCGCTCGGCATGACGAGCGAGGAGATCCTCGAGGAGTTCGCCGGCTACGAGTCGATCGCGCTCACCCTCGAGAAGGACGGCATCCTCACGCAGGAGGAGGCGCTCAAGGACATCTACCGCAAGCAGCGTCCGGGCGAGCAGGTCGCCATCGAGGCTGCGCGCTCGCTCCTCGACAACAGCTACTTCAACCCGAAGCGCTACGACCTCGCCAAGGTCGGCCGCTACAAGATCAACCGCAAGCTCGGCCTCGACGCGCCCATCACCGACTCGGTGCTGTCGCTGGAAGACATCGTCGCGACGATCAAGTACCTCGTCGGCCTCCACGCGGGCACCGAAACCCTCCCCGGCGTTCGCGACGGCAAGGAGATCGAGGTCCGCCTCGACACCGACGACATCGATCACTTCGGCAACCGCCGCATCCGCGCGGTCGGCGAGCTCATCCAGAACCAGGTGCGCACCGGCCTCAGCCGCATGGAGCGCGTCGTGCGCGAGCGCATGACCACGCAGGACATCGAGGCGATCACCCCGAACACCCTGATCAACACGCGCCCCGTGCTCGCGGCGATCAAGGAGTTCTTCGGCACCTCGCAGCTGTCGCAGTTCATGGATCAGAACAACCCGCTCGCGGGCCTGACCAACAAGCGCCGCCTCTCGGCGCTCGGCCCCGGCGGCCTCTCCCGCGACCGCGCGGGCGTCGAGGTGCGCGACGTGCACCCCTCGCACTACGGCCGCATGTGCCCGATCGAGACCCCTGAAGGCCCGAACATCGGCCTGATCGGCGCGCTCGCGACCTTCGCGCGCATCAACGCCTTCGGCTTCATCGAGACCCCCTACCGCCGCATCGTCGACGGCAAGGTCACCGATCAGGTCGACTACCTGACCGCGCACGAGGAGGACGAATACCTCATCGCGCAGGCCGGCGCCCCCCTCACCAAGGACGGCCACTTCGCCGAGAAGCAGGTGCTCGCGCGCCCCCGCGGCTCCGAGGTCGTGCTCGCCGACGCCAACGAGGTGCAGTACATGGACGTGTCGCCGCGCCAGATGGTGTCGGTCGCGACCTCGCTCATCCCGTTCCTCGAGCACGACGACGCGAACCGCGCGCTCATGGGCGCCAACATGCAGCGCCAGGCCGTGCCGCTCGTTCGCAGCGAGTCGCCGGTCGTCGGCACCGGCATGGAGGGCTACGCGGCCATCGACGCCGGTGACGTGGTCATCAACGAGAAGGCCGGTGTGGTCGCCGAGGTCTCGGCCGACTTCGTCACGATCCAGCACGACGAGGGCGGCACGAAGAGCTACTTCATGCGCAAGTTCGACCGCTCCAACCAGGGCACGAACTACAACCACCGCGTCATCGTGAAGGCCGGCGAGCGCATCGAGGCCGGCGAGGTCATCGCCGACGGCCCCGCGACCGAGAACGGCGAGCTCGCGCTCGGCAAGAACCTGCTCGTCGCGTTCATGTCGTGGGAGGGTCACAACTTCGAGGACGCGATCATCCTCAGCCAGAACCTGGTGAAGGACGACACGCTCTCCTCGATCCACATCGAGGAGTACGACATCGATGCCCGCGACACCAAGCTCGGCAAGGAGGAGATCACCCGCGATCTCCCCAACGCCAGCATGGAGGCGCTGAAGGATCTCGACGAGCGCGGCATCATCCGCATCGGCGCCGAGGTCAAGCAGGGCGACATCCTCGTCGGCAAGGTGACCCCGAAGGGCGAGACCGAGCTCTCGGCCGAGGAGCGCCTGCTCCGCGCGATCTTCAACGAGAAGAGCCGCGAGGTGCGCGATACGTCGCTCAAGGTGCCGCACGGCGTCTCGGGCACGGTCACGGCCGTCAAGGTCTTCGACGCCGAGAACGACAACGACGACGAGCTGGGCTCGGGCGTCAACCAGCGCGTGGTCGTCTACATCGCCCAGAAGCGCAAGATCACCGAGGGCGACAAGCTCGCGGGTCGCCACGGCAACAAGGGCGTCATCTCGAAGATCCTGCCCGTCGAGGACATGCCGTTCCTCGCCGACGGCACCCCCGTCGACGTGATCCTCAACCCGCTCGGCATCCCTGGTCGCATGAACTTCGGTCAGGTGCTCGAGATCCACCTCGGCTGGATCGCGCAGCAGGGCTGGAAGGTCGACGGCAACCCGGAGTGGGCCGCGAAGCTCAAGCCCGAGGCACTCTCCGCAGCCCCCGGCACGAAGGTCGCGACCCCGGTGTTCGACGGCGCCTCGGAGGAGGAGATCGCGGGTCTGCTCGACTCGACCCTCCCGAACCGCGACGGCGAGCGTCTCATCGACTCGAGCGGCAAGACCCGCCTGTTCGACGGGCGCTCCGGCGAGCCGTACCCGTTCCCGATCTCGGTCGGCTACATGTACATCCTGAAGCTGCACCACCTCGTGGACGACAAGATCCACGCGCGCTCGACGGGCCCCTACTCGATGATCACGCAGCAGCCGCTCGGCGGTAAGGCCCAGTTCGGCGGCCAGCGCTTCGGTGAGATGGAGGTGTGGGCGCTCGAGGCCTACGGCGCCGCATACGCGCTGCAGGAGCTGCTCACGGTGAAGTCCGACGACATCCTCGGACGCGTCAAGGTGTACGAGGCGATCGTCCGCGGCGAGAACATCCCCGAGCCGGGCGTTCCCGAGTCGTTCCGCGTGCTCATGAAGGAGATGCAGTCGCTCTGCCTGAACGTCGAGGTGCTCGGCGCAGACGGCCAGGCCGTCAACCTGCGCGACAACGACGACGAGGCCCACCGCACCGCGGAGGAGCTCGGCATCAACCTGTCCAGCCGCTTCGAGACCTCGTCCGTCGACGAGATCTGAGTAGATCGGCCGCGCCCCGCGCGATAGCGGGGCGCGGGCCGATCCCGCACCACAGATTTTCAGATTCTCAAGGAGAACATTTTGCTCGAGGGTACGAGTTTCAACGAGCTGCAGATCCGTCTGGCCACCGCCGACGATATCCGCAGCTGGTCGTTCGGCGAGGTCAAGAAGCCGGAGACCATCAACTACCGCACGCTGAAGCCGGAGAAGGACGGCCTGTTCGGCGAGCAGATCTTCGGTCCGAGCCGCGACTGGGAGTGCGCGTGCGGCAAGTACAAGCGCGTCCGTTACAAGGGCATCGTCTGCGAGCGCTGCGGCGTCGAGGTGACGAAGTCGAGCGTGCGACGCGAGCGCATGGGCCACATCGAGCTCGCCGCGCCCGTCACGCACATCTGGTACTTCAAGGGAGTGCCCAGCCGCCTCGGCTACCTGCTCGACATGGCGCCGAAGGACCTGGAGAAGGTCATCTACTTCGCGGCCTACATGATCATCGACATCGATGAGGAGGGCCGTCACGAGGACCTCGCCGAGCTGGAGGCCGAGCTGCGCCTCGAGCTGAAGGCGCTCGCCGACCAGCGCGACATCGCGATCGCGCAGCGTCAGCAGCAGGCCGAGCAGGATCTCGCCGCGCTCGAGGCCGAGGGCGCCAAGGCCGATCAGCGCCGTCGCGCCGAGCAGTCCGCCGAGAAGGAGATGGCGGCCATCCGCAAGGGCTTCGAGGACGACATCGCTCGCCTCGAGCGCGTGTGGGAGGACTTCCGCAACCTCAAGGTCGGCGACCTCAAGCCCGAGGACGCGGTCTTCGCGGACCTCATGGACCGCTACGGCGACTACTTCGACGCCTACATGGGTGCCGAGGCCATCAAGAAGCGTCTCGAGAGCTTCGACCTCGCGGCCGAGAGCGACGCGCTGCACCTGCAGATCGCCGAGGGCAAGGGTCAGAAGAAGATCCGCGCCATCAAGCGCCTGAAGGTCGTGAACTCCTTCCTGCAGACGGGCGCGAGCCCGGCTGCGATGGTGCTCGACGTCGTTCCGGTGATCCCGCCGGAGCTCCGCCCCATGGTGCAGCTCGACGGCGGCCGCTTCGCGACCTCCGATCTCAACGACCTCTACCGTCGTGTGATCAACCGCAACAACCGTCTGCGCCGCCTGCTCGATCTCGGCGCCCCCGAGATCATCGTGAACAACGAGAAGCGCATGCTGCAGGAGGCCGTCGACGCGCTTTTCGACAACGGCCGCCGTGGCCGCCCCGTCACGGGCACCGGCAACCGCGCTCTGAAGTCGCTCAGCGACATGCTCAAGGGCAAGCAGGGCCGCTTCCGTCAGAACCTGCTCGGCAAGCGCGTCGACTACTCGGGCCGTTCGGTCATCGTGGTCGGCCCGCAGCTCAAGCTGCACCAGTGCGGCCTGCCGAAGCAGATGGCGCTCGAGCTGTTCAAGCCGTTCGTGATCAAGCGCCTCATGGATCTGTCGCACGCGCAGAACGTGAAGGCCGCGAAGCGCATGGTCGAGCGCGCGCGCTCCGAGGTGTGGGACGTGCTCGAGGAGATCATCCGCGAGCGCCCCGTGCTGCTGAACCGCGCACCGACCCTGCACCGCCTCGGCATCCAGGCGTTCGAGCCCCAGCTCGTCGAGGGCAAGGCCATCCAGCTGCACCCGCTCGTCTGCACCGCCTTCAACGCCGACTTCGACGGCGACCAGATGGCCGTGCACCTGCCGCTGTCGGTCGAGGCCCAGGCCGAGGCCCGCGTGCTCATGCTCGCGTCGAACAACATCCTGAAGCCGTCGGACGGCCGTCCGGTGACCCTGCCCTCGCAGGACATGATCATCGGCCTGCACCACCTCACGACGATCAAGCAGGACGCGGTCGGCACCGGTCGCGCGTTCGGCTCGATCGCCGAGGCGATTCTCGCGATGGACGAGGGATCCCTCGACCTCAACGCGAAGGCGAAGATCCGTCTCATCGGCTACACCGATGCGTCGGGCGTCACGTCGGAGAAGCCGGTCATCGTGGAGACCTCGCTCGGCCGGGCGATCTTCAACGAGGCGCTGCCCGCCGACTACCCGTACTTCGAGCGGGTCGCCGACAAGGGCAGCCTCTCCGGTCTCGTCAACGACCTAGCCGAGCGCTACCCGAAGGTGGAGGTCGCCGCGACGCTCGACCGCATCAAGGACGCGGGCTTCTACTGGGCCTCGCGCTCGGGTGTGACCGTCGCGCTCTCCGACATCGTGACCCCGTCCAACAAGGGCGAGATCATCGCGGAGCACGAGAAGCGCGCGGCCAAGGTGCAGCGCGACTACGACCGCGGCATGATCAGCGACGTCGATCGCCACAAGGCGCTCACCGAGATCTGGACCGAGGCGACCGACGAGGTGGCAGCGGCCATGCGCGACGCGTTCCCCGAGGACAACACCATCTTCCGCATGGTGTCGTCGGGTGCGCGCGGTAACTGGCTGCAGATCCGCAACATCGCCGGCATGCGCGGCCTCGTCTCGAACCCGAAGGGCGAGATCATCCCGCGTCCGATCATCAACTCGTACCGAGAGGGCCTGTCGGTTGCGGAGTACTTCATCGCGACCCACGGTGCCCGTAAGGGCCTCGCCGATACCGCGCTCCGCACCGCCGATTCGGGCTACCTGACCCGTCGTCTGGTGGACGTCTCGCAGGATGTCATCATCCGCGAGGAGGACTGCGGCACGAAGCGCGGACTCGACCTGGCGATCGCCGCGGAGGACGCGAACGGCGTGCTCGTGCGCGACGACAACGTCGAGAACTCGGTCTACGCCCGCACGCTGGCCACCGACGCCACGGCAGCCGACGGCACCGTCGTGGCGACCGGCGGCGAGGACGTGGGCGACGTGCTGATCGACCGCCTCGTCGAGGCCGGCGTCACCGAGATCAAGGTGCGCTCGGTGCTCACCTGCGAGTCGGCGGTCGGCGTCTGCGCGACCTGCTACGGCCGTTCGCTCGCGACCGGTCAGCGCGTCGACATCGGCGAGGCCGTGGGCATCATCGCGGCCCAGTCGATCGGCGAGCCCGGTACGCAGCTGACCATGCGTACCTTCCACACGGGAGGTTCGGCCTCGGCCGATGACATCACGCAGGGTCTGCCCCGCGTGCAGGAGCTCTTCGAGGCCCGCACCCCGAAGGGCGCGTCCCCGATCGCCGAGGCCGCAGGCCGCATCACGATCGAGGACACCGAGAAGAGCCGCCGCATCCTCCTCACGCCCGACGACGGCAGCGAGGAGAAGCAGTACCCCGTGCTGAAGCGCGCGACCCTCCTCGTCGAGGACGGCGACCACGTGGAGCTCGGCCAGCCGTTCCTCGCCGGAACGCTCGACCCGAAGGACATCCTGCAGGTCGGCTCGACCGAGAACGGCAAGCACATCCCGGGCGAGCGCGCGGTGCAGAAGTACCTCGTCGAGGGCGTGCAGGGCGTCTACCGCTCGCAGGGCGTGCCGATCCACGACAAGCACATCGAGGTCATCGTGCGCCAGATGCTGCGCAAGGTGACGGTGGTCGATCACGGCGAGACCGAGCTGCTCCCGGGCGAGCTCGTCGACCGCGCGCGCTACCAGCGGATCAACCGCGAGGCGCTGCTCGAGGGCAAGCGCGCCGCGACCGCCCGCCCCGAGGTCATGGGCATCACCAAGGCCTCGCTCGCGACCGAGTCGTGGCTTTCGGCCGCGTCGTTCCAGGAGACGACCCGCGTGCTCACGCAGGCCGCGATGGAGGGGTCGAAGGATCCGCTCATCGGCCTCAAGGAGAACGTCATCATCGGTAAGCTCATCCCGGCAGGCACCGGCCTGAGCGTCTACCGCGATGTCGAGGTCGAGGCGACCGAGGAGGCCAAGGCGGAGCGCTACCCGAACCGCCTCTTCTCGACCGAGGGCACCTTCGACGAGAACGATCTCTCGTTCGTGGATTTCGACAGCTTCACCGCTGACGAGTTCAACCCGGGCAACTACTCGTAACCCGGGTCCGATCGACGGGGCGCTCGCACTTCGGTGCGGGCGCCCCGTCGCGTTTTTCGCGCCGACCCGCGCGGGATCGCCGCGATATCGGCGGCTGCTTGTAGTGTGGCGGCCAGAATATGCGTTCGGACAGGGATCCGGATGCGCCCACGACGAGAGGTGCAGCGATGAGCGATGACCGCGAGACCCCAGCATCGAGAGCGGCAGAGGCTCCGGAGACGTCGACGAATCCGGGAGCTCCCGTCGAGGAGACCGAGGCGAGCCGCACCGACGTGCTGGCCGCCGTGGAGCGGGCGAAGGGCACGGGCGTCGACGGCGGGGAGTCCGCGGTGCGCGAGATCGTCGTCGAGAAGAAGGAGGAGATCGTCGTGAGCGATTCCTCCGACGCCGCATCGGACGGCGACGCCGACGATGAGCTGGCGCATCGGCGCGAGGTCTCGGAGGTCGACACGCAGCTCGACCTCGAGGCGCCCCCGAAGTCCAAGACATCGCGCATCGCCGAGACCGAGGTGATGCCGAGCGCCGCGGCCGACCCGGTGCTCGAACCGAAGCCGAGCATCGACGACACCCCCGTGCGCGACGGCGAGATCCGCATCAGCGAGGATCACCCGATGGCCGCACTCTACACGCAGTCGCCGACGCCGCCCGATATCCGCGGCAACCGGGCGGCCGGCTCGCTGATCGCGCTGCTGGCCGCGATCGGCTTCGCGCTCGTCTACGCCGGGGCGCTCGCGCTCTGGATCAGCCCGAGCTATCCGCCCTCCACCTTCCTGAGCGAGGGGCTGTTGCCGCTCGTCACCTCGATCGGCTTCGCCGCCGCGGTCGCGGGCTTCCTGATCGCGCTGATCCTGCTCGTCGTGATCGTCGGTCGCGCCGGCTGGTGGGCCTATGTGCTCGGCGGATTCCTGGTGGCGGCGGCAGTCTGGGCCTCCGCCGTGCTCGGCAGCGCCCTGCACGACCACTTCGTGCTCGGCGAGCGCGTGAGCTGGGATCCGGTCGCGCTCGTGCGCGAGTACGGCCTGACGATCCCCGTCGTGCTGGCGACCCTCGTGGCGCGCGAGGCGACCGTGTGGTTCGGCGCGTGGATCGGCGCTCGCGGCCGTCGGGTGAAGCTGCGCAACGCCGAGGCCCTCGCCGACTACGAGCAGGCTCTGGCCGAGGTCCAGGCGAAGCAGCCATGAGCGAAGGCGTTCGGCGCTCGGTCACCCGCGGGTACGCGGGCGCACTGACCGCCGCCGCCGTCATCGTCGCGGTCGCGCTGGTCGTCGCCGTGTGGGGCTTGCTCTCCTTGGCGCTGGGGAGAGATCCGGTGTCGAGCGACGGCGTGCCCGTGTGGGCGGCACCGCTCATCCTGGCGGTGCTGCTCGGCGTGCTGGCCTGGGGCGTCTGGCGGCAGGCGATCGTGCTGCTGCGCGGGCGCCGCGCGCCCGCGTGGGGCATCGTCGTGTCGCTCGCCGGGGGAGCATATCTGCTGTGGTGCCTCGGGGGAGTGCTCGCGGGGCTGAGCGTCGAGGAGACGTGGACGAGCCCGTTCGCCGCGGTGCTCGCGCCGATCTGGGCGCTCGCCTCGCTGCTGTTCTGGGCCGTGCTCGCGCGCCGCGTCTACACCGATCGCCCGCCGCCCAGGTGGCCGTGGGAGCGCGACGAGGAGGACGGGTGATCGTGGTCGGGACCATCGACGAGCGGGTCGGCGTCGCCGTGGACGCCTGGCTGAGGTGGGTGCCGAGCTGGTCGCCGAGCTCGCAGCGCACGCGTTCCCGGCTGTGCGGCAAGTGCACGGGTTCGCCGATCGTCGCGGCCGCCGGCCTGGGCCGCGACGTGCCGCATCAGGTGACGCACGCGCTCGTCTCCCGGATGCACCGCATCATCGACAAGCAGGTCGAGGAGTACACTGCCGCCGAGCTTCCGACCCTGCACGCCGAGCTCGCCGATCAGGATATGTGGCAGGCCGGCGGCTACGATCCGGCCGCCGGGCTCGACCCGGAGTTCGACGGCGTCGACCCCGATCCAGAGCCGGAGGACGACGGTCAGCCCTTCCTCTTCACGCTCGCCGGACTCGCGGAGGAGACCCGACCGGAGCCGCCGTTGCCGCGTCCGCCGCTCAGCGCCGATGAGAAGCAGCGGCTCAGGCGCGAGATCGAGCTCGTCGACGCCTACTCGAGCCGGGTGGGGCAGGAGCTGTGCTTCGCGCTGATGTCGCATCAGGCGAGGGTGCAGGCCGCGATCTCCCGCTTCGTCGAACCGCAGATCCGCGCGATGCTCGACGAGCTGAGCCGCCACCTGGAGCCTCCGCAGTAGGGCGCCGCGCGACGGGCTCGAAACCGGCGGGCCCGGATCGCTCCCGCTCTCGGGTACGAAGAGCCGGAGAACGACGGACCCCCTCCGAGCGCGCCGCTCGGAGGGGGTCCGTATCGCTCCACGGCTACGGTTGCTGCACCGTTTTGATGACGCCGGTGACGCCTGAGCGGCTCGCCCTGATGAACGGGTCGCCCTGCACGTCCTCGTCGTCCTTCTTCAGTGCGAAGAACGCCCAGACGCCCGCGCAGGCGACGACGCCGGCGATGATGAGGAAGGTCGGCTGGAAGCCGAGCGCGTCGCGGATGTAGCCGAAGGGGGTCGAGAAGAGGGCACTGCCGAGCTGCGCCGAGATCTCGAAGCCGACCATGTACAGCGTCGCCGAGAGCGCGGCCGGGAAGTGCAGCGTCAGATACCGGAAGATGCCGAGCACGAACAGAGGCACCTCGATGGCATGGAACATCTTGATGACCGAGACGATCACCGGGTCGGTGAAGACGGCGGAGCCGAGGATGCGCAGGCACATCACCGAGACGCCGAGCATCAGGATGTTGCGCACGCCGACGCGGCGCATGAGGATGGGCACGAGCATCATGCAGAAGCCCTCGAGGAAGACCTGACCGGAGTTCAGGATGCCGTAGGTGTGCAGGCCGGTGTCCTCGTTCACGAACAGCTCCCTGTAGAAGTTCGGGAACATCTGGTTGTCGTAGAGGTTGTAGAAGGTCCAGCTGAAGATCACGAAGCCGATGACGATCCAGAGGTGCTTCAGCTTCAGCACGGAGAAGATCTCGCGCAGGGAGGGTGCGTGCGGGTGATCGCTGTGGCCCGGCGCGAGCGGCACCTTGTCGGTCTTCCAGAAGATCTGCACGAGGAGGCAGACGACGCCGAAGAGGGAGCCGAGGTAGAAGTTGATGTGCGGGTTGACGGTGAAGATGAACCCCGTGAAGAGGGCGGCGACGGCGTAGCCGAGCGAGCCCCAACCCCGGGCCTGACCGTAGGCGAAGCCGTAGGTGCGGCTCAGGCGCTCTGAGAACGCCTCGAGCAGGCCCACGGCGGCGGTGTAGCCGAAGGGCAGATAGATCGCGCCGAGCAGCACGCCCAGCGGGAAGTTGCTCACGAGCATCGGCTCGTAGACGAAGATCGCGAAGGGTGCGAGGCAGGCCATGACCGCCGAGGCGAGGATCACCAGGTGGCGCTTGAGCACGAGCCGGTCCTGCGCCATGCCGTAGAACAGAAGCACCGCGATCGTCGTGAGCGAGTTCACCGAGTAGATCGTGCCGATCTGGCCTCCGTTGAGCCCGAGGCTCTTGTCGAGCCAGGTCGAGAAGAACGACCACCAGATGCCCCACGAGGCGAAGAAGATGAAGAGCGTCGTCGAGCTTTGCAGATACGCGCCGTTTTTGAACAGTCTCGCGCTGATGGCCATCCGGACCTCCGTTGGTCTTTATGGGTGCTGAATTATTTCAGCATCGTTGCTGAATGCTTTCAGCGCACACTAACACGCTCGGAGGCCGAGGGGAAGTCGGGCGTGAGAATTCGGCGGATCCCTCGCTCCGGGTGGCTGTTCGTTCGGATCTCACCCGTTATTCGGAACGGATCGCGGGATGCCGTCCGAGCGAAGGGTGAGGTCCGAATCGCGGAACGAGGATCTTCGGCGCTGCACCCGTTCCGATGGCTAGCGCAGGCCAAGCGCGAGGGGGCGGGTGGCATCGGCGGTGAGGGGCTCGCTAGAGTATTGCTCATAATGAGAGGCATTATCAGGCGGTGGGGGGCGCATTCCCACTCGCACTCGGGCGCCGGAGCAGCGGAGCCATCGCGGGTCGTCACCTCCCGTCTCGTCACCTGGATCGCCCTCGGGCTGCTCGCGACGGTCGCCGCGTTCACCGTGCTCGGGCTCTTCCTGCTGAAGCCCGACTACGCGAAGGTCGCTGGGCTCGCCGAGCGCGCCGATTACATGGCGCCCGGCGCTACGTTCGAACGAGGCGAGATCCTCGGCATCTCCGAGGAATGCGGGGGCGCCGCTGCGGGTCTCGGCGCCTCGGGCCCGACAGATCCGGGTCGGGCAGGGGCTGATGCGACCGGAACGGGCCAGGCGGGATCCGGCTCGACGGACCCCGAACAGTCCGGGCCTGTGCAGGCGGGGCCCCCGCAGGCAGCCTGTCTGGAGCTGAGCGTGGGGCTGCGCACCGGCCCCGATGCCGGGCGCCTCGTGTCGGTCGAGGTGCGCGGATCCTATGTCGAGGCCGGGCTGCGTGAGGGCGACGAGGTCGAGCTCATGGCCTATCCCAAGGTCGACCCGGGCGTCGGTCCGTCGACCTCCGCGGGCGGCGACGCCGTGGGCGGGGCCGCGGGCGCCGCCGGGGGTGCCGCCGACAGCGCGGCCGCAAGCGCCTCCGAACGCGCGGCGGAGAGGGAGTCCGGTGTCTCGGCGCGCTACGAGTTCGAGCGGGGCTACGAGGTGTCGGGCGTGCTGCGCGGCCTCCCGCTCCTGCTGCTGACGCTCGTCTTCGCCGCCGTCGTGATCTGGGTGGGGAGACTGCGCGGCCTGCTCGCACTCGTGGCCCTCGTGATCAGCGCGGGGGTGCTGCTCGCGTTCGTGCTGCCCGCGCTCGTCTCCGGCGGCCCCGGGCTGCCCATCGCCCTCGTGGGCTCGAGCGCGATCATGTTCGTGATCCTCTACCTCGTGCACGGTCCCAATCTGCGTACCACGGCTGCCCTCGTCGGCACCCTGTTCGGCATCCTCATCATGGCGCTCGTCTCGCTGATCTCGGTGAAGGCGACCCGGCTGAGCGGCATCGGCGACGAGTCGTCGAGCCTACTCTCCGCGATGACCTCCGAGATCGACTTCCGGGGGCTCTTGAGCTGCGCGATCATCATCGCCGGGCTCGGCGTGCTCAACGACGTGACGATCACGCAGGCCTCCGCCGTCTGGGAGCTGCGAGCAGCCGCGCCCGCCATGTCCCGGCACGAGATCTACTCCCGGGCCATGCGCATCGGCCGTGATCACATCGCATCGACCGTCTACACGGTCTTCTTCGCCTACGTCGGCGCCGCGCTGAGCGTGCTCATCGTGCTCTACCTCTACGATCGCCCGGTGCTGTCGCTGCTGACCCGCGAGGACATCGCCATCGAGATCGTGCGCACGCTGTGCGGCAGCATCGGCCTCATCCTCGCCGTCCCCGTGACCACGTGGGCTGCCGCGCTGTTCGTTCCGCCGGCCGAGGCCTCACTGCCGGGCGGCAGCCCGCCCGAGTAAACTGGTCGTGGTGCGCGGTCATCCCGCACCCACACGAGCCCGGCGAACTCTGCGCCCGCAGCGCCGGCACGACCCCAAGGAGCGCATGGTGGCATTTATCGACGCGGTGATCGCACGCGAGATTCTCGATTCGCGCGGCAACCCGACCGTTGAGGTCGAGGTCGGCCTGACCGACGACTCCGTGGGCCGCGCCGCGGTCCCCTCCGGCGCCTCGACCGGCGCCTTCGAGGCCTACGAACTGCGCGACGGCGACAAGAGCCGTTACCTCGGCAAGGGCGTGACGAAGGCGGTCGACGCCGTGTTCGACGAGCTCGCCCCCGCGATCGAGGGCTTCGCGGCCGACGACCAGCGCATCATCGACGCCGTGCTCAAGGAGGTCGACGGCACCGACAACAAGTCGCGTGTCGGCGCCAACTCGATCCTGGGCGTCAGCCTCGCGGTCGCGCACGCCGCGGCCGCATCCGCCGAGCTGCCGCTCTACCGCTACCTGGGCGGTCCCACCGCCGGCACTCTGCCGGTGCCGCTCATGAACATCATCAACGGCGGCGCGCACGCCGACACCGGCGTCGACATCCAGGAGTTCATGGCCGTGCCGCTCGGCGCCGAGACCTTCTCGGAGGGTCTGCGCTGGGGCGTCGAGGTCTACCACGCTCTCAAGGCGCTGCTCAACGAGAAGGGCCTCTCGACCGGCCTGGGCGATGAGGGCGGCTTCGCCCCCGACCTCCCCACCAACGCCGAGGCGCTCGACCTCATCGTCGAGGCGATCCAGCGCGCCGGCCTCGAGCCGGGTCGCGACGTGGCCGTGGCGCTCGACGTCGCCTCCTCCGAGTTCTACGAGAACGGCGTGTACAAGTTCGAGGGGCAGCAGCGCACGGCCGCCGAGATGACGGCCTACTACGAGGATCTGCTGAACCGCTACCCGCTCGTCTCGATCGAGGATCCGCTCGACGAGAGCGACTGGGAGGGCTGGGCGCACATCACCTCCGAGATCGGCGACCGCGTGCAGCTGGTCGGCGACGACCTCTTCGTGACCAACCCCGAGCGCATCGCCGAGGGCATCGCGAAGGGCGTGGCGAACTCGCTGCTCGTCAAGGTCAACCAGATCGGCACCCTCACCGAGACCTTCGACGCCGTCCAGCTCGCGCAGCGCGCGGGTTACACCGCCGTCATGTCGCACCGCTCGGGCGAGACCGAGGACGTCACGATCGCCGACCTCGCCGTGGCCACCAACTGCGGACAGATCAAGACCGGCGCCCCCGCCCGCTCCGACCGCGTCGCCAAGTACAACCAGCTGCTCCGCATCGAGGAGGAGCTCGGGGCCGCCGCGAACTACGCCGGCCGCAACGCCTTCCCGCGCTTCTCGGCCTGATCGCGGCGAGGATTAGAGCACGGTGAACCGCCGAGGCGAGCGAGCGACCGACAGCGGGGCGTCGAACGACGCCTCGCTCGGCGCCTGGCTCTCGAGCCTGCGCTTCAGCGGCTTCACCGTGCTCATCGTCGCCCTCATCACGGGCGGAGCGATCATCATCAGCCCCAGCCTGTCGACCTACGTGCAGCAGCATCGCGAGATCGCCGAGCTGCGCGAGAGCGTGCGGCAGCACCGCGAGTCCGTCGAGGAGATCGACTCCGAGCGGGCGAGGTGGAAAGACCCCGCCTACGTCAGATCGCAGGCGCGCGACCGCCTCTTCTACGTGATGCCGGGCGAGACTCAGCTCAACATCATCGACGACGTTCCGATGCCGGTCGAGTCGACCGAGGAGACGAACGCGTCGCTCGCGCGCATGGACAGCGATTGGGCCCGAGGCCTCGCCGCCTCCGTGCTCAGCGCCGCCACCACCGAAGCCCCGCCCGCCGATGCGAGCGATACCGGCGCGGATCTCGCGCCCGAACCAGCCCCGACCGAGGAGCCCACCCCATGACCCGACCGCCCTACGAACCGCCGACCGAGGCCGACATCGCGGCTGTGAGCGAGCAGCTCGGCCGCGAGGCCCGCGGCGTGGTCGGCATCGCCGCGCGGGCGAAGGACGGCTCGCCGGCTGTCGTCGCGACGGCGCCCCGCCTGCCCGACGGTTCGCCGTTCCCGACCTTCTACTACCTCTGCCACCCGGAGGCCGTCGCCGCGGCGTCGCGACTCGAGGCGGTCGGCGTCATGAACGAGTTCAACGCGATGCTCGCCGAAGACGAGGAGCTGCGCGAGAACTACGCCCGTGCGCACGAGCAGTACATCGCCGATCGCGATCTCGTGGGAGAGGTGCCCGAGGTCGCGGGTGTCAGCGCGGGCGGTATGCCCACCCGCGTGAAGTGCCTGCACGCGCTCATCGGTCACGCGCTCG
This sequence comes from Leucobacter ruminantium, assembly GCF_017565705.1. Lineage (GTDB taxonomy): Bacteria > Actinomycetota > Actinomycetes > Actinomycetales > Microbacteriaceae > Leucobacter > Leucobacter ruminantium. The sequence continues at coordinate 401,930 of NZ_JAGDYL010000001.1, read as the reverse complement.
CGGCCGGGCCGGGCGTGAACCCCATCGGGGACCTCGCGCTCGAGCGCGCCGACTGGGACGGGTGAATGCGGCGCTGACGGCCGGGAGCGCTCGGTGCTCGCGGGCGCCGGCGGTGCAGCGGTCGGGGAGGGATCCCTCGCCGTCCTCCCTCATTTCCGCAGAAACGGCCTCGGACTCCCCGTAAAGGGGATAAGATGTTGCGGTGGGCGTGAGACGCCCATCTTTTCTGTGCCCGCACATTTTCTGCCCAACGCATCATTCAAGGAGACCGCTTCGTGGCGAAGAAGATTCTGATCGTCGGTGGTGGCTACGCCGGTTTCTACACGGCGTGGAAGCTCGAGAAGCTGCTTCGCGCCGGTGAGGCCGAAGTGACGATCGTCGATCCGCTGCCCTACATGGCCTACCTGCCGTTCCTCCCGGAGGTCGCAGCGGGTTCGATCGAGCCGAGGCACGCGGTGGTCGCGCGCCGCCGCCACCTCAAGAGCACCGCGAACATCGCGGGCAAGGTGACGGGCATCTCGCACGCCACGAAGACCGCCACCGTCACGCCGAACGTGGGCGAGCCCTTCGAGCTCACCTACGACCACATCGTCGTCACCACGGGTTCGGTGTCCCGCACCTTCCCGATCGCGGGCATCGCCGACAACGCGATCGGCATGAAGACGATCGAAGAGGCCGTCGCCGTGCGCGACCGTCTCGTCGGCAACTTCGAGCGCGCCGCCTCGCTGCCCGCGGGTTCGCCCGAGCGCGAGCGCCTGCTCACCGTCACCGTCGTGGGCGGCGGCTTCGCCGGCATCGAGACGATCTCCGAGCTGCGCTCGTTCGCCACCTCCCTGCTGCGCCGCTACCCCGAGATCACCTTCGACGAGACGAAGTTCCACCTCGTCGAGGCCATGGGCCGCATCATGCCCGAGGTCACGGAGAAGCTCGCCGATTGGGTGGTCGCCGACCAGACCCGCCGCGGCGTCGACATCCACCTCAACACGCAGCTGAGCTCGGCCGTCGACGGCAAGATCGAGCTGTCGACCGGGGAGGTCTACGAGTCCGACCTCATCGTCTGGACCGCCGGCGTCATGCCCCGGCCGTTCCTGCGCGGCACCGACCTGCCGATCGGACCCCGCGGCCACGTCATCGGCAGCCCCGAGCTGCGCATCACGACCGAGGAGGGCGAGGCACTCGAGGGCGCCTGGACCGCGGGCGACACCTCGCAGACCCCCGACATCTCGTCGACCCCGGGCCCCGGCGGCTTCTGCGTGCCGAACGCGCAGCACGCCGTGCGCCAGGGCAAGCTGCTCGCGAAGAACATCGTCGCCGACCTGCGCGGAGAGGGCGTGGCGCAGTACAACCACAAGAACATGGGCGCGGTCGCCGGCCTCGGCGTCAACACCGGTGTGTTCCGCTCGGGCGGCAGCTTCGCGATGAAGGGCTACTTCGCGTGGCTCGCGCACCGCTTCTACCACGGCCTCGCGATCCCCTCGTGGGAGCGCAAGTGGCGCGTGTTCGGCGGCTGGGTCGGCCACTTCTTCCTGGGCCGCGACATCGTGAACATCGAGGCCGTGCAGGAGCCCCGCGCGATCTTTGAGGAGTTCGCCTCGCGTCCCAAGCCGGCCGCGGAGTAACCTCCCGCTGCAGCGCCCCGGCGAGCCGTGTGCTCGTCGGGGCGCTTCGCCGTTTCCGGGGAGGGATCCGGCGAGGGATCGCGCCGCACCCGATACGGTGAGTGCATGGCCGAAATCCCGGAGGCCGCCGTCGCGGCGCCGACGCCGCGCGTGCGCGGGTTCTGGGTGATCCCCTCGGCGGCCGCCCGTCGTGTCGGCCGCGGCTACTTCGCGCTGCAGGCGGTGGCCGGCGCGGCCTGGTGGGTCGCTGTCTTCACGGCACCCGGCGTGCGCGAGGCCACGCTCGGTCGCATCGACCCGGTGCTCATGGGGCTCTTCGACGTTCCGCTGTTCGTGCTCGGCTCCGCGTTCGCGGCGACGGGGGATGCCCGACCCGTCGCGCGCCGGGCAGCCTGCGCGGTCGCGGTCTGGACGCTGCTCGTCACCGCCGGGCTCGGCGTCTACGCGACGATCACCGGCGAGGCCGGCTGGGGCGCGCTCATCATGACGGCGGCGAGCGTTGGCACAACGGCGGCGTGGTTGCTGGTCTCGTACGGCAGGATCCCTGCCGAGGCACTGCTCGCCGGCCCGCTCGGATTCGACACGGCGGGCTCCGCGTCGCTGGGCCGCCAACTGGCGCGCACACTGCTGCAGCTGAGCGGTTTCTGGGTGCTCTTCCTGGCTGCGCTGCCCGCACTGATCGTGTTCGTCGAGCACCGTTGGGCGCTGCACCTGCCGCTGCCGGCATGGTCGCGCGCGCTCGGCTCGGCGCTGCTGCTGCTCGCGAGCGCGCTCGGCGTCTGGGCCGCCTTCGCGATGTCGTTGCGCGGCGACGGAACGCCCCTGCCGTCGGCCTCGGCGAACCGCCTCGTCGTCGCCGGCCCCTACCGCTGGGTGCGCAACCCGATGGCGCTCGCGGGCATCGCGCAGGCCGCAGGTGTCGGGCTGGTCGGCGAGTCATGGCTCGTCGTGGTCTATGCGCTCTGCGGCGCCCTCTATTGGAACGCGCTCGTGCGGCCCTTCGAGGAGGCCGACCTCGAGGTGCGCTTCGGCGCTGCGTTCGTGTCGTACCGGCAGTGCGTGAGATGCTGGGCGCCGCGGCTCCGGCCCGTACCCGCGCCCCCGATTGCGGAGTGAGGGATCCCTCGCGGAGAGACCGATCGCGCCGTGAGGGATCCCTCGCGGAACGACAGCAACCCTCACACGCCGCCACCTCCTCCGCCTCCGCCGCCCCCGCCCGACGACCCGCCGCCAGAGGAACCGCCGCTCGAAGAGAACGAGCTGCCCGTGCTCGACGAGGACGAGGGGACGTGCGTGACCGGGCTCGACGCCACGGTCGTCTGCAGCCGGGAGAACGAAACGCCGTCGAGATCCGCGCCGCCGCCCTCGAGCCAACTCGGCACGGAGGCGGCGTAGTGCCGCGCCAGCTCGGCCTGCCACTCGTGCTCCTGCCCGAAGAGCACGGCGTAGGGCAGCAGCCGCTCGTACACGCGCACGACGCGCTGCTCGTCCACCTCGGCGCCGGTGACGCCCTGCAGCATGCGGATGCGGTCGGCCTCCGCCAGCCGGATGTACTCGCGCAATCCCTGCAGGTGCTCGTGCAGCAGAGCGCCCTCCGGGGTGAGTCTGCGCACCTTGCCGAACAGGGCGAAGAACCCGAGCAGCAGCCACACGCAGGCGTTGATCCCGACGGCGAGCACCACCGCGAGCAGACCGTCGCTGCCGTCCATCACCGCATGGACCGTGAGCAGCGCGAGCGACAGCACGCTCAGCAGGGGCACCGCGCAGCCGACACCCTTGGCCGGACCGCGGGTGTACCCGCGGCGCTCCACCTCGCGCGCGGCCGAGCTGCGGATGCTCGCCGCCGCGTCTCCGAGCGCGGTGCTCGCGCCCCCGAACCAGGCCTCCTCGGAGGCACCGGCGCCGGATCGCGTGCCGCTCGTGCCTGCGGCGGCCATGCGCTCGATCGCCGAGAACGCGAGCTGCTCGCGCTGTTCCAGGCCGCGGTCGCTGATCGGGCGGGCGCCGAAGCGATCGCGTTCGCGATCGTGCAGCAGCCGGATGCTGCCGCGCACCGCCAGGTCGAGCAGCATCGCCGTCATCGCACGCTTAGGCTGGCCGAGGAGCTGCGCGGCGATTGCGACGTCGATGTCTTCCGGCGGCTCGTACTGGGCGATGATCGCGCGGCCCGTGCGCGCCCCTCGCCGCCCGAACGTCAGCGCCCACAGCCCGAGCAGCAGCGCGCAGGCCCCGCTCGCGAAGCCCGCGAACGCGAGCGGCGGCACGCGCTCGAACAGCGAGAAGGGCCGCTCGGCGAAGGTGCCCGGCGCGAAGCCGATCGCGAAGGTCACGTTCTCCTGCGGCCAGAGCTGCGCCTCGTCGACGGTGAACGCGTCGCCGTCGCGCACGATCTCGCAGCGCTCCGTCGAGCCGTATCGACCGCGGTAGCAGGACTCGGAGCCCGTCAGCGCCGACGCGAGACCGTCTTCGAGGGCGACCCTCGCGCCGACCCGACCGAACGACTGCCGCCAGTCGGTGCCGTTCACGTCCCAGTAGAACTCGTCCGCATCCGTGTCGGCGAAGCGCTTCGTGACGTCGCGCTGCGTGTACTCGATCACGTAGACCTGGCGGCCGCGCACGTACTCGCCCTCGGGCACCGCGATCGTGAGCGAGAGGAAGTCGCGGCCCTTCTTCGCGGTGTAGGGGCGCGGGCGACCCTCCCCGTCGGTGACCGAGACGACGGCTAGATCCGTCGAGTGCCCGTCGTAGCTGCGCGGAATGTCGCGCCTGATCCCTCGGTTCTGGTCGAAATCGGGGAATCGGGCGACGAGCCGCTCGGTGGTGCGCAGCGTCGCGCGGTCGGCCTCGTCGCGGCCCAGACGGTATTCGGCATCGAAGGACTCGAAGGAGAAGTCGTCGACGCCGGCCTGCACGATCGTCGGGGCCGCGGGTGATGCTGCGGATGGTGATGCCGCTGCGGGTGGTGATACCGCCCAGCCCGTGAGCAGAACGGCGCAGAGCACGACCGCGAGGAGGCTCGCACAGCGCATGAAGCTTCTCATGGGGCGAGTCTATGGTTCGCAGTGGTGCCCGGCACTGGGTAACGACTACTCAAATCCGGCGCCTGTGGGCGCCGCGCCTGCGGCAGAGAAACGCTGGCGCGTTTCTCCCTAAGCCTCCGGCGCCTGTGGGCGCCGCGCCGGAAAGGCGAGAAGCTGGCGCTTCTCGCATCAACTTTCCGGCGCATGCCTGCTGAGGAAGGCGTACATCTCCGTGTCGTCGACACCGGGGAAGGTGCCGGTCGGCAGCGGGGCGAGCACGTGCGCGTGCATGCGGGCGCTCGGCCACGCCTTGCCCTTCCACCGTTCGAGCAGCGCGCGGCTCGGGGTGCGGCAGCAGGTGGGGTCGGGGCAGGTGGAGACCGCGCGCACCTGCGTGTCGCGGCCGCGGAACCAGCGCGCGTCGTCGAATGGCACGCCGCATGAGATCGCGAAGGGGCCGAGTTCGGCGTCGCCCGTCTGCACGCTCGACCAGAAGGTACCGACAGGAGTGTCGGTGTACTGGTAGAACTCGCTCGTGCGGTTCGTCCGGTCGAAGGCGGTGCGGCCGCCCCACTTGTGACAGAGCACCTCGCCCTCGATCGAACCGGACGAGTCGGAGGGGAAGGGGAGCCCGTCGTTCTCGTATCCGCGCACGAGCACGCCCTCGCCGTCGGCGCGGTAATGGTGCACGCGCAGATCGAGGTGGCGCGTGGCCAGGTTCGTGAAGCGGTGCGCCGCGGCCTCGTGCGTCACGCCGAAGGCGTCGCGCAGATCCTCGATCGCGAGGTTGCGGTTGCGCTTGGCCTGCTGCAGGAACTCGACGGCTCGCGCCTCCGGGATGAGACAGGCTGCGGCGAAGTAGTTGATCTGCATCCTCTGCTCCAGGAACTCGGCATAGCTCGCAGGCTCCTGGTGCCCGAGGACGCGGTGGGCCATGGCCTGGAGAGCGAGGGATCGCAGCCCGTGCCCGCCGGGGATGGACGCCGGAGGCAGGTAGATGCGACCGTTCGCGAGGTCGGTGATGCTCCGCGTGTTCGAAGGCAGATCGTCGACGAAGATGAGGGTGAAGCCGAGCAGTTCGGCGAGCACGGCGACCTCGCGGTGGGTGACCGCGCCGGCGGTGTGCCCGATGCGGCGCATGAGGTCGGAGGCGATGAGCTCGATCTCGTGGATGTAGTTGTCGCGCTCGCGCATCTTCAATCGGATGGCGGTGTTGGCCCGTCTCGCCTCCTCGGAGGTCGCGGCGGCCGCGCGGGAGCGGCGCGCGAGCTCGCGGTGCAGGCCGACGAGGGCTTCGAGGGTGTCGTCGCTCAGGGTGCGCGGTGCGCGCACGTGGGGAAGCTTGAGTCGGGTGTAGGCCGGGGCGCTCTGCGCCCGTTCGAGTTCGATCTCGAGAGCGCTGCGGTGGTCCGGGGGTTCGGGCTTCAGCAGCTCCGAGGGATCCAGCTCGAGTTCGCGAGCGATCGCCTGCAGCAGTCCGAGCTTGGGCTCGCGGCGCCCGTTCTCGATGAGGGAGAGCTGGCTGGCGACGACGCCGACCCGCTCGCCGAGCTGGTCGAGGGTGAGCCCGGCGTTCGTGCGGAAGTGACGCAGGCGCTTGCCGATCAGCAGGCGGTCGAGTTCGGCTGCGCTGAGTGCGGGGGTCGATTCAGGGGCCATATTTTGACTATACGTCAAAAAGATCAAATCTTTACATCTCAAATCGCCTTCCGCTGTCAAAAACGGACCGCAAGATGGATGGCAGAAGACGAAATCTTCACCTGTGTTTCACCCGAGGAGCATCACCGACATGAGCACCGCAGCAGTTCTCGACCAGACGATCGCCGATCTCGTCCGTGCAGAGGCCACGACGAGCAACCCCGAGGTTCTGGAGTGGGTGACCGAGGTCGCCGAGCTCACGAAGCCCGATGCCGTCGTCTGGTGCGACGGGTCGCAGGACGAGTGGAGCCGCATCACGACCGAGATGGTCGAGGCGGGCTCGCTGATCCCTCTCAACAAGGATCTCCGCCCCGGCAGCTTCCTCGCCCGCTCGCACCCGGCCGATGTCGCCCGCGTCGAGGATCGCACCTTCATCTGCTCGGAGAACGAGGCGGACGCCGGCCCCACCAACAACTGGAGGGATCCGGCCGAGATGAAGGCCGAGCTGATGCCGCTCTTCGACGGCGTGATGCGCGGCCGCACGATGTACGTCGTGCCGTTCTCGATGGGCCCGGTCGGGGGCGCCATCACCCAGCTCGGCATCGAGATCACCGACTCGCCCTACGCCGTGCTCAGCATGCGCATCATGACCCGCATGGGTCAGGCGGCGCTCGACGGCATCGAGCCCGGCCGTGAGTGGGTGCGCACGGTGCACTCGGTGGGCGCGCCCCTCGAATACGGCCAGGAAGACACCGCGTGGCCCTGCAACGACCTGAAGTACATCACGCACTTCCCGGAGACCCTCGAGGTGTGGTCCTTCGGCTCGGGCTACGGCGGCAACGCGCTGCTGTCGAAGAAGTGCTTCGCGTTGCGCATCGCCTCGGTGATGGGACGCAAGGAGGGCTGGCTCGCCGAGCACATGCTGCTCCTCAAGCTCACCAACACCGAGACCGGCAAGGCCTACCACCTGACCGCAGCGTTCCCCTCGGCCTGCGGCAAGACCAACCTTGCCATGCTCCAGCCCACCATCCCCGGCTGGAAGGTCGAGACGATCGGCGACGACATCGCCTGGCTGCGTCCCGGCCAGGACGGGCGTCTCTACGCGATCAACCCCGAGGCCGGCTTCTTCGGCGTCGCACCGGGCACCGGCGAGTCCACCAACCCTGTGGCGATGGAGACCCTGTGGGGCAACACCATCTACACGAACGTCGCGCTGACCGACGACGGCGACGTGTGGTGGGAGGGCAAGACCGACGAGGTGCCCGCGCACCTCGTCGACTGGCAGGGCAACGACTGGACGCCCGACGCCGACCGCCCCGCCGCGCACCCGAACTCGCGCTTCACGGTGCCCATCCAGCAGACCCCGACCCTCGCAGCCGACTGGTACGAGCAGGACGGCGTGCCCGTCGACGCGATCCTCTTCGGCGGACGCCGGGCCACGAACGTGCCGCTCGTCGCCCGTTCCCTGAGCTGGGAGCACGGCGTCTTCGTCGGCGCGACCGTCTCGTCGGAGAAGACCGCCGCCCAGGAGGGCACCGTCGGCGAACTGCGCCGGGATCCCTTCGCGATGCTGCCCTTCTGCGGTTACAACATGGCCGACTACTGGGGCCACTGGCTCGAGATGGGGGAGAAGCTCGGCGACAAGGCTCCGAAGATCTTCCAGGTCAACTGGTTCCGCAAGGGATCCGACGGTCGCTTCCTGTGGCCGGGCTTCGGTGAGAACTCGCGCGTGATCGACTGGATCATCCGCAGCGTCGAGGGCGAGCGCACCGGTCGCGAGACCCCGATCGGCACTGTGCCCGCCGAGGGCGAGCTGAACCTCGACGGCATCGATGTCCCCGCCGCCGACCTCGAGGAGCTGTTCTCGATCGACGCCGAGTCGTGGCTCGCCGAGGCCGACCTCACCGAGGAGTTCTTCGCGCAGTTCGGCGACCGCGTGCCCGCCGCGCTGCGCGAGCAGCTCGCCGCGCTCCGAGCCCGCCTGGGCGCGTAACCGCGCTCATCGGGCGCGCCGGGAGGAACTGGAACAGGGACCCCTCCCGCCCGCCCCACCGCCCCTGAGCCTGTCGAAGGGGGCGGCCCACCGACCGTAGGCCCCGCCGTTCTGCCCGACGGCGGGGCCTACTATTTCCCGCTCGCCCGCAGCTCTCCGGCAGATCTCTCCTGCCCGCGCACCTCCTTTTCAGCTCGCGCAGTGGATCGCAGCTCAGGAGGTCGTTTTTCCGGTTCTTCGACCTCCCGGGCTGCGATCGCTATCCTGAGCTGCTCCGATGATGGGTCGTGAAGTCCCCCCACAGGGATTCGAACCCTGACTGTGCCGATTTTAAGTCGGCTGCCTCTGCCGGTTGGGCTATGGGGGGTGAGTCCATCCTCCCACGCCGCCACCGAGACCATGATCGTGCGGCAGCGAGGGATCCCTGCCGTAATCCCCCGAGGGATCCCTGCCGACACAGGGGATTCATGGACTGGACGGATAGGATGCAGGCATGTCTGGTGGATTGATTGCCACGCTCATCGTGGTCGGTGTTCTCGTGCTGCTGGTCGGCTACGTCTGGATCACGTACAACTCGCTCGTCACGCTGCGTGTGCGCGTCGACGAGGCGTGGAGCGATATCACGGTGCAGCTCAAGCGCCGCGCCGATCTCATTCCGAGCCTGGTGGAATCGGTCAAGGGCTACGCGGCGCACGAGAAGGGCGTCTTCGACGCGGTGACGAAGGCACGCGCCGAGACCATCTCCGCCGAGAGCCCCGCCGAGGCGTCGCTCGCCGAGAACCACATGCAGCAGGCTCTCAAGAGCATCTTCGCGGTCGCCGAGGCCTACCCGCAGCTGCAGGCGAGCCAGAACTTCCTGCAGCTGCAGGGCGAACTCGTCGACACCGAGAACAAGATCCAGGCCTCGCGCCGCTTCTACAACGGTGGCGTGCGCGAGTACAACACGAAGATCCAGATCTTCCCGAACACCATTTTCGCGCGGGGCATGGGCTTCACGGAGCGCGAGTTCTTCGAGGTTGAGAACGTCGCCTCGATCTCGGAGCCGCCGCGCATCCAGTTCTAGCAGGGGAGGGCCGTGTACAGCGCCATACGCCGCAACAAGGTCAACAGCTTCCTCATCATCCTGCTGTTCATCGCCATCGTCGGCGGTCTCGGCTGGCTCGCGTCGTACATCTACAACTCGCCGGGCATCGTCATCGCGGTGGTCGTGTGCGCCGTGGGTTACGCGGTGATCCAATACTTCGCGGCGGGTCGCCAGGCCATCGGCATGAGCGGGGCACAGCGCATCACCGAGGCCGACAACCCGCGCCTCTACCGCATCGTCGAGAACCTCTCGATCACCACGGGGACGCCGATGCCCGAGGTCTACATCGTGCACGACCCGGCGCCCAACGCCTTCGCGACGGGGCGGGATCCCGAGCACGCGATGGTCGCGGCGACGACCGGTCTGCTCGACATCATGACCGACTCCGAGCTCGAGGGGGTCATGGCGCACGAGCTGGGGCACGTGCGCAACTACGACATCCGGGTGTCGATGATCGTCTACGGCCTCGTCGTCGCCGTCGGCATGATCTCCGACGTGCTCGTGCGCATGGCCTTCTTCGGCCGCAGCAATAACAGCAACGGCAACCCGGTCGTGCTGATCTTCGGGCTGGTCGCGATGCTCATCGCCCCGCTCATCGCGACGGTCGTGCAGCTCGCCGTCTCGCGTCAGCGAGAGTACCTGGCCGATGCGACCGGCGCGCTCACCACACGACACCCCGAGGCGCTCGCGAGCGCCCTGCACAAGCTGTCGGAGTACGGCCGCCCGCTGCAGAAGCAGCAGTCGAGCATGGCGCACCTCTGGATCGCCGACCCGCTCAAGCCGGGCGTGGTGCAGCGCCTCTTCGCGACGCATCCTCCGATTCCCGATCGCATCCGCCGTCTGCTCGATATCGGCGGCAAGTTCTGACCGTCTGACTTCTGAAGGAGGCTGCCCGCGTCGTGGCGAACATGTTCCGATCCCTCTCGGTGCGCGACTACCGCATCTGGTTCGGCGGCGCGCTCATCTCGAACATCGGCGCATGGATGCAGGCCACCACCCAGAACTGGGTGGTGCTCACCGAACTCACCGACACCAACGCCGCCGCTGTCGGCGCGACCATGGCGCTGCAGTTCGGCCCGCAGCTGCTGCTCGTGCCGTTCAGCGGAGCCGTGGCCGACCGCTTCGACCGGCGCAGGGTGCTGCTCGTGACGCAGAGCCTGCTCATGCTGCTCGCGGCGGGCCTCGGTCTGCTGCTCGTCACGGGCGCTGCCCAGCTCTGGCACCTCTACGGCTTCGCGCTCGCCCTCGGGGTCGTCAACGCATTCGACACCACGTCGCGGCAGGCCTTCGTCTCCGACCTCGTGGGGCCGGCGCAGCTGTCGAACGCCGTCGCGCTCAACTCCGCCTCCTTCAACTCGGCACGACTGGTCGGCCCGGCCGTCGCGGGCGTGCTCATCGCGCTCGTCGGCTCGGGCTGGGTGTTCCTCATCAACGCCGCCTCGTTCCTCGCGGTGCTCGGCGCGCTGCTGCTCATCTCCGCCCGCCCGGCGCCGATGCCGAGCGGCCCGCCCGAATCGCAGTTGCGCGCCCTCTCCGCCGGATTCCGGTATGTACGCAGCCGCCATGACCTCCTCGTGATCTTCGTGATGGTGTTCATCGTCGGCGCGCTCAGCATGAACTTCCCGGTGATCTCGTCGACCATGGCCGTCGAGTTCGGGCGCGGCGCGAGCGACTACGGCCTGCTCTCCTCGGTGCTCGCGATCGGATCCCTCACCGGCGCCCTCCTGGCGGCGCGGCGGCCCGCGGCGCGCATGCGGGTCGTGATCGTCGCGGTGGGAGGGATCGGTGTCGTGAGCCTCGGCGCGGCCCTCGCGCCCACCTTCTGGTCGTTCGCCGCGCTGCTCATCTTCTTCGGGCTCGCGACCTCCACGATGCTCACGACGGCGAACGGCTTCGTGCAGACCACCTCCGACCCGGCGGTGCGCGGGCGAGTGCTCGCGCTCTACGTGGCGGTGCTCATGGGCGGCACCCCGATCGGCGCGCCGCTCGTCGGCATGGCAGCGGACGCGCTCGGACCGCGCTCGACCCTCGTCATCAGTGCCATCGGCGGCTTCGCGGCCTTCGCGATCGGCATGGGATGGCTCTTCACCGAGCGCAGACTGCGCTTCCACAGGGATCGCGGCCTGCGCTTCACGGTGACGCACGCCGGCCGACCGGGGCTCGGCGACGATCCCGGACGGCAGAGCGAGACGTTGACCGCGCCGATCTCGGTGCTGCGCCGCGGAGGCGCCGCGATCGGTGCGGGCGAGTCGGTGCCGCAGGAGGGATCGGGCGCCGCGACGGGCGCGATCCCCGTGGGCGGCATTGCGGATGAGGCCTTCACCGACGAGTACGAGGACGACGGCGAGGGATCGTCGCGAGATCGCAGGCCCCGGTGAGCCGGCCGGTCGCCGGCCGACCCCGGGCGCGCTCGTCGGTCCCTCGGGCGGCGAAGGGTGCGGAGTAGTCTTGAGGCGTCCGCGCGGAGCCGACCGCGTTCGCACGATCCGGGAGAGCAGATACCGTTGAGCGACTTCACATCAGCACAGACCCGCACCGAGACCGATTCGCTGGGCAGCCTCGAGATCCCGGCCTCCGCCTACTGGGGCGTGCACACGGCCCGAGCGCACGAGAACTTCCCGATCGCCAGGCGCCCGATCTCGGTGTACCCCGACTTCATCCGGGCGTTCGCCTGCGTGAAGCAGGCGGCTGCGCGCGCGAACCTCGAGATCGGGGCGCTCGACGAGCAGCGCGCCACCCTCATCGACCGCGCGTGCGAGGAGATCAAGACCGGCCTGCTGCACGAGCAGTTCGTCGTGGGTGTCGTGCAGGGCGGCGCCGGCACCTCGACCAACATGAACGCGAACGAGGTCATCACGAACCGGGCACTCGAGCTCGCGGGCCGCCAGAAGGGCGACTACGCCTTCATCCACCCCAACGATCATACGAACCACAGCCAGTCGACGAACGACACCTACCCCACCGCGATCAAGATCGCGCTCGCGTTCTCGCTCGGCAGCCTGCTCGAGCAGCTCGAGCTGCTCGCCGCCTCGTTCGCCGCGAAGGGGCGCGAGTTCGCGCACATCATCAAGGTCGGTCGCACGCAGATGCAGGATGCGGTGCCGATGACCCTCGGCCAGGAGTTCAACGCCTTCGCCGTGACCCTGCGCGAGGACGTCGAGCGGCTGCGCGAGGCGGTATCGCTGCTCGGCGAGGTGAACATGGGCGCCACGGCGATCGGCACGGGCATCAACGCGCCCCGCGGCTACAAGGAGGCGGTGATCAAGCACCTGCGGGAGATCACCGGCCTCGAGCTCGTCACGGCGGGAGACCTCGTCGAGTCGACCAGCGACACGGGGGTCTTCATCACCTTCTCGGGCGCGCTCAAGCGCTCGGCCCTGAAGCTCTCGAAGATCGCGAACGACCTGCGACTGCTCTCGTCCGGCCCGCAGGCCGGCCTCGGAGAGATCAACCTGCCTGCGCGCCAGGCGGGGTCGTCCATCATGCCGGGCAAGGTGAACCCGGTGATCCCTGAGGCGGTGTCGCAGGTGGCCTATTCGGTGGCGGGCGCCGACGTGACGGTGTCGATGGCGGTGGAGGCGGGTCAGCTGCAGCTCAACGCCTTCGAGCCGATCATCGCGCACTCGCTGTTCCAGTCGATCACCTGGCTCGAGCGCGCATGCCAGACGTTCCGCGTCAACTGCGTCGACGGGATCACCGCGAACGAGGCGCGCCTCGAGGACATGGTCGCGCGCTCGGTGACCGTGATCACGGCGCTCGCACCCGTTATCGGCTACGCCGAGGCCGCGAAGCTCGCGAAGGAGGCGCTCGCGACCAACGCAAAGGTCTCGGAACTCGTCGTCTCTCGCGGGCTGCTCGACCAGGCGACCCTCGACGAGCTGCTCAAGCCCGCCACTCTCGCGGGTATCACCCCCGAGGTGTGAAGGATCTCACTCCCAGCGCTCGGCCAGCTCGCTGAGCGCGCGGGCGCGCGCCGCGAGCTCGGCGGAGGCGTCCGCCTCCGAGGCCCTGCCGACGGCCACGCCCAGGAGGAAGGTGCTCAGCGGCGCCGCCGGCCTGGCGACCTGATGCGCGACGTCTCGCGCGACGTTCAGGACCGTGGCGATGTCGACCGCGTCGGCGTCGAGCTCGAGCTCGCTCGCGGCGTTCCTCCTCACGGCAGGTGCGATCGGCTCGCTCATGAAGCGCAACGCCTCGATCTCGGGGGCCGAGTTGGGGTGTCAGGCCGAGGTCGGATCAGCCTGCTCGATGGCGGCGGCCGGACTGTGCGCGGTGCTCGGCGGAACGCCCGACCAGGTGGAGAACGCGGCCGAGATCGGGCTGGAGCACAACCTCGGTCTCACCTGCGATCCCGTGGGCGGGCTCGTGCAGGTGCCCTGCATCGAGCGCAACGCGATCGCCTCGGTCAAGGCCATCAACGCGGCCAGGCTCGCGCTGCACGGCGACGGCTCCCACCGGGTCACCCTCGATCAGGCGATCACCACGATGCGTCAGACCGGCCTCGACATGAAGACGAAGTACAAGGAGACCTCACGCGGCGGCCTCGCCGTCAACGTCATCGAGTGCTGACGCGAGGCCTACTCGGCAGCGACGCAGTGCGAGGTGAGCGCGCCGATGCCCTCGATCGTCACCGTCACCTGCGTGCCGGGGAAGAGGTAGAGCGGCGGCTTGCGCGAGCGCCCCGCCCCGCCGGGCGAGCCGGTGGAGATGACCGTGCCGGGCAGCAGCGTGAGCGACTGCGAGATCGAGGCGATGAGCTGAGCGACCGAGCGGATCATGAAGCCCGTCGTCGAATCCTGTACGCGCAGCCCGTCGACGTCGGTGGTGATGCCGAGCGCCTGCGGGTCGGGGATCTCGTCGGCGGTCACGACCACGGGGCCGATCGGAGTGAAGCCGTCGAACGACTTGCAGCGCGACCACTGCGGCTCCTGGAACTGGATGTTGCGGGCCGTGATGTCGTTGACGGCGGTGTAGCCGAAGACGTAGTCGAGCGCATTCTCGACCGCCACGTTCTTGGCGGGCTTGCCGATGATCACGCCGAGCTCGCCCTCGTAGTCGACCTCCTCGCTGATGCTCGCGGTCAGCGGCACCTCGCCCTCATGGCCGCCGAGCGAGTTCGGGAAGAGCGAGAAGAGCACCGGGCCCGAATCGTTGTCGAGGCTCAGCTCGCTCGCGTGCTCGTCGTAGTTGAGGCCGACGGCCAGCACGATCGGGGGGTCGATGACGGCGGGGGCGTGCGCGGCATCCGCGATGAGGGATCCCTCGCCCTCCGGCTGCGCCTCGACCGCTGCGCGGAGCGAGGCGAGCGCGTTGGGGCCCGCCTCGATGAGGGCCTGCAGGGTCGGGTAGGGGGTTCCGAGAGCCGCGACCGGAAGATAGCGCTCACCGCGCACGACGACGAACTCGGGGGCGGAATCTGGGCCGGTGGTCAGGTGCGCGAATCTCACCCCTCAAGGGTAACCGACCCGCGGCGTCTGCCGCGCCCGCGCGCCGCTGCACGGGCGGGCCGGCGAGGATCGGGCTCGGGAATCCGTCCGGGCTCGATCCGGCTCGAGCAGGGTACGGGTTCCCTGAGAGCGAACGCCCAGGCGGAGCACTCGCTTCCGGGGGAGGATGGAGGCATGAGTGAAACAGCGAACACCAAGCCCGAGCTCGACGCGCCCGAGGGCCCGGCCCCTACCGAGCTGGTCGTCGAGGACATCGTCGTCGGAACCGGTGAGGAGGCGCTCGCGAGCTCGACCGTCGATGTGCACTACCTCGGCGTCGAGTACGACTCGGGCGAGGAGTTCGACTCGTCGTGGAGCCGCGGCGAGTCGATCAACTTCCCGCTGCGCTCCCTGATCCAGGGGTGGCAGGTCGGCATCCCCGGCATGAAGGTCGGCGGCCGCCGCAAGATCATCGTGCCCCCGGCTCAGGCTTACGGCAATGCGGGCGGTCACCCGCTCGCGGGCAAGACCCTCATCTTCGTCATCGATCTGCTGGGCGTCAGCTGACGAAGGCGTTTTCCCGCCTTCGCCAGCTGACGCCGAGCCCGTCTCGGGCTCGGGTGAGAAGGTGAAGCGCGGCTTCTCCTCTGGCGGCTGAGCTGGAGCACCCCTCGAGCCCGTCCGGATCCCTCCGGGCGGGCTCGTTGCGTTGCGGACCCGAGCGCGGTGGTACCGTTCTTCTGTTCCGGAACGACAGGCAGAGGGGGAGAAACGGTGACTCAGGCGCCGCAGCAGACAGAGTCCGTGAAGCGGGTGCCGCGCGGCGGCGGGCTCGGATCGGTCGACCGCTACTTCGGCATCACCGAGCGGGGATCGACCTTCGGTACCGAGGTGCGCGGCGGTCTCGTCACCTTCGTCACGATGGCCTACATCGTGATCCTCAACCCGATCATCCTCTCGGGCAGCCCCGATGTGCTCGGCAACTTCATCGACGGCTCGGCCGACGGCGAGCAGGCCTTCGCCCAGGCGAGCGCTGTGACGGCCTTCACCGCGGGCGTGATGACGATCCTCTTCGGCCTGGTCTCGCGCCTCCCCTTCGGCTTCGCCGCGGGCCTCGGCATCAACGCCTTCCTCGCCTTCTCGGTCGTCGGACAGGTCACCTGGCCCGAGGCGATGGCCCTCGTGGTGATCAACGGCGTGCTGATCGTGCTGCTCGCAGCCACGGGGCTGCGACGCATGATCTTCGACGCCGTGCCCGTCGAGCTGAAGCTCGCGATCACGGTGGGAATCGGCCTGTTCATCGCCTTCATCGGCTTCGTCAACTCGGGCTTCGTCACCGCGACGGGTGCGAACTCGCCCCCGGTGGGTCTCGGTATCGGCGGCTCGGTGGTCACCGTGCCGACGTTGCTCTTCGTGATCACGCTCGTGCTCACCGGCGTGCTCGTCGCCGCGCGGGTGAAGGGCGGCCTCCTGATCGGCCTCGTCACCGGCACCGTGATCGCCGTGATCGTGGAGGCCATCTGGCACCTCGGCCCGCGCACGGGAGCCGACGGCGAGGTCGCGAATGGGGGCGGGTGGGGTCTCACCGTGCCCGAACTCGGCTCGGCGCCCTTCAGTCTCCCCGACCTCGGCCTCATCGGAGCGGTCAGCTTCGACTTCGGGCGCGTCGGTCTCGTGACCGTGGTCATGCTCGTGTTCACGCTGCTCTTCACCAACTTCTTCGACGCCATGGGCACGATGACCGGCCTCTCCCGCGAGGCCGGTCTCTCCGACGAGAAGGGCAACTTCCCCCGTCTCAAGTCGGCACTGGTCGTCGAGGGTGTCGGCGCGATCGCGGGCGGCCTCACCTCATCGTCGTCGAACACCGTGTTCATCGAGTCGGGCGCGGGCATCGGCGAGGGCGCCCGCACCGGCTTCGCGAACCTGGTCACGGGCGGCATGTTCCTGCTCGCGATGTTCTTCACCCCGCTCACCGGCATCGTGCCCACCGAGGTCGCAGCCGCGGCGCTCGTGATCGTCGGAGCGCTCATGATGGCGCAGATCAAGCACATCGACCTCGGTGACTTCCGGGTGCTGCTGCCGGTGTTCCTCACCGTGGCGGTGATGCCCATGACCTATTCGATCGCCAACGGTATCGGCGCCGGCTTCGTGGCCTGGGTGCTGGTGCACGCGCTCAGCGGCAGGGCCAAGCGCGTGCACTGGCTGCTGTGGGTGGTCGCGGCCGGCTTCGTCGTGTTCTTCGCCCGCGGCCCGATCGAGGCGCTGCTCGGAGTCTGAAAGCGGGGTGAGGGATCCGGCAGGATCCCTCACCCCGCTCACTCCGCCGCGCCCGTGATGGTGTCGCGGAGTTCGCGCACGAGCCCCGGGGAGGCCGCGCACAGCAGCGGCGTGCCGGGCGGCGTGGCCTCGTCGATGCCCAGGAGCCCGGCCCCCGCCTCGCGTGCGATGAGTGCGCCCGCGGCGTAGTCCCACGGATTCAGCCCGCGTTCGTAGTAGGCGTCGAGCCGACCGCAGGCGACCAGGCAGAGGTCGTAGGCGGCCGCGCCGATGCGGCGCAGATCCCGAATCTTCGGCAGCAGCCGCTGAGCCGCCTCGAGCTGTTCGAGCTTGCGCTCCACCGTGTAGCCGAAGCCCGTTCCGACGAGCGCGGTCGAGAGCTCCTCGCGGGCGGCGACCGAGATCGGCTCGCCGTTCACGAAGGCCCCGCCGCCCTCCCACGCCGTGAAGAGCTCGCGCGTGCTCGGGTTGTAGACGGCCGCAGCGATGGTGCGCCTGCCCTCGGCCGTCCACTCGGGGTCGGGGACCGTCGCGGCGATGCTCACCACGTAGGCCGGGATGTCGTAGAAGTAGTTGGTGGTGCCGTCGATCGGGTCGATGACCCAGGTGATACCGCTCGTGCCCTCGGCGCCCGCCCCTTCCTCACCCAGCAGGCCGTCATCGGGCCGCTCGGCGATCAGGGCCGCGACGATCATCTCCTCGGCCTCGCGGTCGGCCTCCGTGACCATGTCGATCGCGCTCGACTTCAGTCCGGCCACGGTCACGCCCCTGCGGCGGAGCTCGAGCACCCGGTCGCCCGCCGCCTCCGCGACGCGAGAAGCGAGGCGGGCGAGGGCTTCCGGTGCTGCGGCATACGATTCGCTCATGGTTCGACACTAACGTGTGCGCCTCGGCGGGATCCCTCGCGAAAGGCGGGTTTCGGGGGGCCGGAAAAAAATAGAGCGCCCCCAACCCCCACAAGCCGCGGGGGGGCCCCCCGGGCGCGGGGGGGGTGGGGGGTGGTCTAAACCCCCCCCCCCCCCCCACCCCCGCCTCTCGCGTCGGGTAGCCGTCGCCGTCTACCGCAGCTGGGCCACCTGCACGGCGAGCTGCTCCTCGGGCGACTCGTAGGCGTAGGCCTCCTCGCCGTGCGCCTCGGCGTCGATCCCTCGCTCCTCGACCTCGGCCGGAACGCGCAGCCCCGTGATCATCTTGATGGCGAAGGCGATGATCAGCGACACGACGAAGGAGTAGACCATCACCGAGACCACCGAGATCGCCTGCACGAGCAGCAGACCGGCATCGCCGCCCATGAGGAGGCCGTCGTCGAAGGCGAAGAAGCCGAGGTAGAGCGACCCGATGACGCCCGCGACGAGGTGCAGGCCGACCACGTCGAGCGAGTCGTCATAGCCCAGACGATACTTCAGGTCGATCGCGAAGGCGCACGCGATGCCGGCGATCAGGCCGAGCAGCAGTGCCCACAGCGGCGCGAGGTTGAGCGCGGCCGGCGTGATCGCGACGAGGCCCGCGACCGCGCCGGAGGCCGCGCCGATGACGCCCGGCTTCTTGCCGCGCAGCACGTCGACGACGATCCAGCCGATGATGCCCGCAGCGGGCGCCCCGAGCGTGTTGACCAGGATGAGGCCGGCGTCGGGGGCAGTGGAGGCGAGCCCCGAGTTGAAGCCGATCCAGCCGAACCACAGCAGCGCGGCGCCGATCGTCACGAGCGGGATGCTGTGGGGCTTGTGCGAGCCGGGACCGAATCCGAGGCGCTTGCCCGCGACGATGGCGAGCGCGAGCGCGGCAGCGCCGGCGTTGATGTGGATCACCGTGCCGCCCGCGAGATCGATGACGTCTGCCGTGCCGAGGGTCGCGCCCAGGTTCATGATCCAGCCGCCGCCCCAGACCCAGGCCGCGACGGGGAAGTAGACGAGCGTCGCCCACACGCCCGAGAACAGCACCCACGATCCGAGGCCGACGCGGTCGGCGATCGCGCCCGAGATGAGTGCCGTGGTGATCATCGCGAACACGGCGCCGAAGCCGACACCGATGTAGTCGGCCGAGTCGGTATTCAGCAGGCCGAAGTCCTTGAACGGGCTGCCGGCGAATCCGCTCTCGCCTTCGGCGAAGTAGTTCATGCTGTAGCCGAACAGGATCCAGAGCACTCCGACGACGCCCATCGCGCTGACGCTGAAGAGCATCATGTTGACGACGGAGCGCACCCGCACGAGTCCGCCGTAGAAGAGCGCTAGGCCAGGGGTCATGATGAGCACGAGTGCGGAACTCGCGAGAGTCCACACCTCCGGTGCGGTGATGTCTTCCATGTTGCAGCCGCCTTCCTCCCGATCGCCGGGATCGCATCAGTGGCTCCAGTCTGCGCTGCGGCTGTTTCGCAGCCATCGCGCCGAGGTTTCGCCCCCGTCACGATCGTGTTTCGAGATCCCTCGCGTCCTGCGCTGCCGCGTTGCCGGCCCAGGACTACCCCTCAGGACCGTCGCAGCAGGACCGCCCCTCAGGACCGTCGCCGAAGATATGGGATCCGCGAAAGATATGCCCGATTCGGTGATTCCCGCCATATCTTCGGCCGATCCCATATCTACGGGCGGGGCCTGTTCGGAGTGAGGGATCCCTCTTGCCGTCGTGGCAGTGCGTCGCGCGTGGAGAGGTGATAAGCTGTACAGGTTGCCGTTCGAACGGCCGCGGATAAAGAGAGCCCCAGCAACCCGCTGACGGCGCCGCGCAGCAAGAGGAAGGGGATCCCTATGGCACTGAATGCAGAGGTCAAGAAGGCGATCATCGATGAGTACGCGACCAAGCCCGGCGACACCGGTTCCCCCGAGGTGCAGGTCGCGATGCTGACCCAGCGGATCAAGGATCTGACCGAGCACCTGAAGAGCCACAAGCACGACCACCACTCGCGCCGCGGCCTCCTGCTGCTCGTCGGTCAGCGCCGCCGTCTGCTGGGCTACCTGCAGAACGTCGACATCAACCGCTACCGCTCGCTCATCGAGCGTCTCGGTCTGCGTCGATAACGTTCGCGGAACGTTTCGGTGATCGCCGGAACACCGCTGCGAAACGCCCCGTACCTCTTCGGAGGTGCGGGGCGTTTCCGTTGCCGGGCGCCCGCTCTCAGAAGCGGTAGGCGAAGTTGGAGACGATGTTCGTCAGAACGGTCATCACGATGCCGACCGATGCGCCGCCGATCGCGATGAACGCGAGCACGCGGCCGCGAGGGCGGGCCTGCTGCCTGACGGCGACGAGGGCGAGGCACAGCGCGACGAGGTAGAGCGGCACCGCGACGATCACGTCGATCCACTGCGAGAAGAACAGGCTCACGGGGCTGAAGGTGAGTGCGGCGCTGGCGTAGACGGCCTGGAACACGAGGGGCAGGCAGGCGCTCCAGATCACGGCCACGGCGCCCGTGATGATCAGCGAGATGAGGGCGAGCACGTTGCGATCGCTCGGCTGCTGCGCGTATTGCCGGGGAGCCACCGGCTGGTACGGCTGCTGAGCGGGCTGCTGCTGATAGGGCTGCGCGTACCCGGGCTGCTGGTAGGGCGGCTGCGGCTGGGCTCCCTGCGGCTGGGCGTAGCCCGGAGGCGACTGGGGCTGCTGGTATGCCGTCTGAGGCGGTTGCTGCGGTTGCTGCTGTGGGGAGGGGGAACCGGGCTGCTGCGGAGGAGGTATGCTCATGGGCCGAGTGTATCCGAGCCCGCCGTCACGGCCGACCGCGATCAGTAGGGAAGGGCCGAGGAGATCCAGCCGCCGACCAGGTTGCCGATCATCGAGAGCAGCGCGAGGCCGCCTGCCACGAGGGATCCCACGGCAGTCCAGCGCAGGCGCCGCGCCGTGCGCTGGAGCACGCCGCCGATCGCGAGGCCGAGGGCCGCGAACGTCACGCCCGCGTGGATGATCGCGAGCACCATCGAGAGCGTCGAGAAGTCGCCGACCATCGCCGCCTGCCGATAGAAGAGCGGCTGGATGAAGCTCAGGAGCGCGAGCAGCACGAGGAGCGCCAGAGCGATGACGCCCAGCAGGTTGAGACGCTCGCCCGTGGGCGAGGCCGTGGGTGCACCGATCGGGGCCTGTGGGTGCGGAGCCTGCTGGTACGGCGCCTGCTGGTAGTGATGCTGCGTCGCGCTTGCTCCGAGATCTGCGGCGTACTGCTGCTGTGCGTGCGCCTGAGCATACTGCTGCTGCGGCGGGGCGTACCGGGGCTGAGCGTACTGCTGAGGTTCGGGCTGCTGATCCGGGGAGCTCATGCGCCCAGCATAGTCCGCGGCTCCGCCACCTCGACGTGCTCGTGCGCGAGACGAGAACGGGCCCCGCGCATCGAACTCGTCGATGCGCGGGGCCCGGATCCCTGTCGAAAACCGATCAGATCTTCGAGGATGCGTCCTTCAGCACGCTGCGCAGGATGCCGCCGATCTCGGCGAATTCCGCCGGGCCGATGGTCAGCGGGGGAGCGAGCTGGATGACGGGGTCTCCGCGGTCGTCGGCGCGGCAGTAGAGGCCGGCCTCCCACAGCGCGGGGGAGAGGTAGTCGCGGAGCAGACGGTCCGACTCCTCCTCGTTGAAGGTCTCCTTGGTGGCCTTGTCCTTCACCAGCTCGATGCCGAAGAAGTAGCCCTCGCCGCGCACGTCGCCGACGATGTCGATGTCGAGCAGCTTCTCGAGCTCGGCGCGGAACAGCGGGCTGTTCTCGCGCACGCGGCCGTTGAGGTCCTCCTCCTCGAAGATGTCGAGGTTCGCGAGGGCCGCGGCCGCGGCGGCCGGGTGACCCGCGAAGGTGAAGCCGTGGTAGAAGGTGTTCTCGGTCGAGTTGAAGGGCTCCGACACCTTGTCGCTGACGATCATGGCGCCCAGGGGCACGTAGCCCGAGGTGATGCCCTTCGCCGAGGTGATGATGTCGGGCTCGTAGCCGAGCGCCTTCGACGCGAAGAAGTCGCCGATGCGGCCGTAGGCGCAGATAACCTCATCCGAGACGAGCAGCACGTCGTACTGGTCGCAGATCTCGCGCACGCGCTTGAAGTAGCCGGGGGGAGGCGGGAAGCAGCCGCCCGAGTTCTGCACCGGCTCGAGGAACACGGCCGCGACGGTGTCGGGTCCCTCGAAGAGGATGGCCTCCTCGATGCGGTTCGCGGCCCACTGGCCGAAGGCCTCGAGGTCGTTCGAGGGCGCGCCCATCTCCTCGGCACGGTAGAAGTTGGTGTTCGGCACGCGGTGACCGCCCGGGGTCAGCGGCTCGTAGAACTTCTTCATGTCGGGGATGCCGGTGATGGCCAGCGCGCCCTGCGGGGTGCCGTGGTAGGCGACCGAGCGCGAGATGACCTTGTGCTTCATCGGCTTGCCCTGGATCTTCCAGTAGTGCTTCGCCAGCTTGAAGGCCGACTCGACGGCCTCGCCGCCGCCGGTCGTGAAGAAGACCTTGTTCATCTCGCCGGGGGCGTAGGAGGCGAGACGCTCCGAAAGCTCGATCGCGGCCGGGTGGGCGTACGACCACAGCGGCATGAAGTCGAGCTGCTGCATCTGCTTGGCGGCGGCTTCGACGATGCGCTGACGGCCGTGACCCGCGTTCACGACGAACAGGCCGGCGAGGCCGTCGATGTACGCCTTGCCCGCCGCGTCGTAGATGTGGTGGCCCTCGGCGCGGGTGATGACGGGGATGCCGTCGTTCAGCACCTTGCGGTTGGTGAAGTGCGGCCACATGTGGCTCTTGGCCGAGGCCTGAAGCGCGGCTGTGTCCACCGCTGCTGTCGGATCGAATGACATGGTTATCGTGTTCCCCAGTCGTATTTCTGTTTGTTGAGTTGGAGGTAGACGAAGGTCTCCGTTGATGCGACCCCGTCGAGCCTGCGGATCTTCTCGTTCAGCAGCTCGATGAGGGCGTCATCGTCTTCGCAGACGATCTCGGCGAGGATGTCGAAGGTGCCGGCGCTGAGCACCACATAGGCGACCTCCGGCAGCTCTGCGAGCTCGTCCGCGACGACCCTGGTGTCACCAGAGACGCGGACGCCGAGCATGGCCTGTCGGTTGAAACCGAGCCGCATGGGGTCGGTCACCGCGACGATCTGCATCACACCGGCGTCCGTGAGCTTCTGCACGCGCTGGCGCACCGCGGCCTCGCTGAGGCCGACCGCCTTGCCGATCTCGGCGTACGAACGACGGCCATCGGTCTGCAACTGCTCGATGATGGCCTTCGACGTCGCGTCGAGCACCAGCGCGTTTCGTTTGCTGCTCACGCTACCGATTCTTACAGTGCAGATACGAAAAAGCAAAGGATTCCGAAGAATCAAGACTTGTTTCCTGTCTATATGGTCATTATCACCTCCGTTGCTGCGGAGTTTGCTGCGAGGGATCCGAAGCGATTTCGCAAGGGATCCTCTGCATTCGACGGTGATTGCCGTGTTTCGACGCAGAATCAGTCGCCGAATGCCAGAAAAGTAACGGTTTCGTGACGCTCGTGTTGCAAAGGGGCGGAAACGCTTGGTCGGGGCACCCCGGTATGCCATATTCGAACTCGATCGACTCGCGCAGACGCGCCGACGCCGCACGGCGGCCGCGCCTCCGAGTGCCACTTCGGTTCTTGAAGGAGAGAACATGACGAGCACGAAGCCGGGTGTCGCGCGCGGCGCGACGCTGAAGCGCAATCTGGGTCTGTGGGCCATCGTCGGCCTCGGCCTCGGCTACATGACCCCGACGGTCATCTTCGACACCTTCGGCATGGTGGCACGCGACACGAACAACGTGGTGCCGCTCGCCTACCTCGTCGCGCTCATCGTGATGATCTTCACCGCGATCAGCTATGGCAAGATGTCGGCGGCGATCCCGAGCGCGGGCTCCGCCTACACCTACGTGCGCGAGTCGATGCACCCGAACATGGGCTTCATGGTCGGGTGGACGTCGCTCATCGACTACATGCTGCTGCCGATGGTGAACTGTCTCATCATCCGCAGCTACCTCGAGGCCGTGTTCCCCGCGGTCCCGGGCTGGATCTGGGTCGTGCTCTACTGCATTCTGACGACCGGCATCATCTACCTCACGATGCGCGGCACCTCGAACGTGAACATGATCCTGCTCGTGTTCTCGATCGTCGTGATGACCGTGTTCGTCGTGATGGTGTGGGCGCAGCTCGCGGGCGGCGAGGGCGTCGGCAGCGTCGCCACCATGCAGCCCTTCTTCCACGACGGCGTGACCATGGGCGCCGTGCTCATGGGGGCGACCATCGTCTGCTTCTCGTTCATCGGCTTCGACGCCGTCACCATGTACGTGGAGGAGGCCCGCACTCCGAAGATCGTGCCCCGCGCCCTCATCCTCACCGTGCTGATCGGCGGCGCGATCTTCCTGATCGCCGGCTACTTCACCCAGGCCCGCTTCCCCGCGTGGGAGGTCTTCGCGCCCGGCGGCGACATGCAGTTCGTCGAGGATTCGACGCTGCCGCTCATCGGCGACGCGGTCGGCGGGCCGGTGCTCATGGCGGTGCTCACGGCGGCCGGCTTCTGCGCCACGCTCGCCTCGGGCCTCGCCTCGCACGCCTCGGTGTCGCGCATGCTGCTCGTCATGGGCCGCAACAACGTGCTGCCGAAGAGGTTCTTCGGCTACATCAACCCCTCCACGCACACGCCGACCTTC
This sequence comes from Leucobacter ruminantium, assembly GCF_017565705.1. Taxonomy (GTDB): domain Bacteria; phylum Actinomycetota; class Actinomycetes; order Actinomycetales; family Microbacteriaceae; genus Leucobacter; species Leucobacter ruminantium. Next base: position 377,262 of record NZ_JAGDYL010000001.1, on the reverse strand, counting down.
AACATCGTGCTGACCGGTGTCGTCTGCCTCACCGCCGTGGTGTTCACGCTCGAGATGATCGCCGCGTTCATCAACTACGGCGCCCTCATCGCCTTCTCCTTCGTGAACATCTCGGTATTCGCCTGGTTCGCGATCCGTCAGGGACGCCGTAAGACGCCGGGAGACATCTTCAACTACATCGTGCTTCCCGCGATCGGCGTCGCGATGACGGGGATCCTCTGGGCGAACCTGCACGCCGACGCCCTCATCGGCGGTCTCGTCTGGACCGTGCTGGGCTTCATCTACCTGATCTTCCTGACCAAGGGGTTCAAGAAGAAGGCGGCATCGTTCGATGAGGATCAGCCGGTGACCGGCTTCAACAAGATCCCCGCCGACCAGATCGACGAGTCGTAGCTTCGACTCGCTCAACCGGCGGAACGGGGCACCGCGCTCGCCGGGTCGGCGGCGACCGTCGCGCGCCGACCGCGGGCGAAGAACGGCAGCGTCAGGTTGCAGAGCGGGCCGATGAGGAGGGCGAAGGCGAGCGTGCCGACGCCGACATCGCCACCGAGGATCCAACCGATGGCGAGCACGCTCGCCTCGACCGCGGTGCGGCCCACCCAGATCGGGGCGCCGAAGCGGAGGTGGATCCCCGTCATGAGCCCGTCGCGCGGCCCCGGCCCGAGGTCCGTGCCGATGTAGATGCCGCTCGCGACGGCGAGCAGAACCAGTCCGATCGCGAAGAACAGCACCCGCACCCAGAGCTCGTCCGGGGTGGGGAGCAGCCACAGGCCGAGCTCGATCCCCGGCCCGACGAGCAGGATGTTGCAGGCCGTGCCGATGCCCGGCCGCTGTCGGAGAGGGATCCAGAGCAGCAGCACGAGCAGGCCGATGATGTTCGTGAGCAGTCCGATCCCCATGCCGGTGTGCCGGGAGAGGCCCTGCGCGAAGACGGTCCAGGGGTCGACGCCCACCGCGGCCTCGATCATGAACGCGTCCGCCACGCCGTAGAGGATGAGGCCGGGGATCAATTGCAGCATGCGGAGCGTCATGAGGATCAGTCCACTTCATTTTGGACTGGTCATCAAGATGCCAGTGTGCATAAAGTGGCTACATGACAACCCAGCGGCTCTCCGCCCGACGCCTGCTCGACCTGCTCGGCGAGTGGCGGGGCGCCGGGCACGGCTACGTCGAGCTCGGAGACAGCATCCGGCTGCTCGTGCGCGACGGGGCGATCCCCGCCGGCACGGTGCTGCCGGCCGAGCGCCCGCTGTCCGACGCGCTCGGCGTCAGCCGGACGACGGTGAGCGCCGCCTATCAGCGGCTGCGCGACTCAGGTACCGCCGCGTCCCGACAGGGATCGGGCACGGTCGTCAGAGCGCAGCGCCCTGACGCCCCGTACGCGACTCCCGACGGCGTTGCCGCCATCGACTTCTCCCAGGCCTGCCCCGACCCCTGGGCGGGCGTCGAGGAACTCGCTGCGGTCGCGCAGTCTCGGCATCCCGAGATCTTCCGCAGCCGCGGCTTCGACCTCCTGGGAGGCGTCGGGCTGCGCACGGCCATCGCCGAGCGCTACGCGATGCGCGGCCTCCCCACGACGCCCGACCAGATCATGGTCACCCTCGGCGCGCAGCACGCGATCTTCCTCATCGCGCGAACGCTGCTGAGGCGCGGCGACCGCAGCCTGATCGAGTCGCCCAGCTACCCTCACGCCCGCGAAGCGCTCGTCGCGAACGGCGCGCTCGTCGCGGAGCTGCCCGTCGGGGTCGACGGCTACGACGCGGCGAGCATCCTCGACATCGCGCGCCGCGTCGCCCCGCGTCTTGCCTACCTCATCCCCGACCACCACAATCCAACGGGAATGAGCATGCCGGAGGAGCTCAGGCCGCGTCTCATCGACGAGCTGAGTGCGCAGGGCGCCTACGTGGTCGTGGACGAGACCACCGCCGAGCTCGCGCTCGGCGGTGCGCGGCCGGTGCTGCCGTTCGCAGCTGCGGCCGACCGGGCCTTCCAGCAGGACACGATCCTGACTGTCGGCTCCCTGGGGAAGACGGTGTGGGGAGGGCTGCGGGTCGGATGGATCCGGGCGACGCCCGACCTCATCGCGCGTCTCGAAGCGTCGAGACGCGTCGGCGACCTCGGCACGGGGGAGTGGCAGCAGGCGATCGCCGCCCTCGCGCTCGAACGCTACGACGAGATACTCGACGAGCGCTCTCGCGAGCTCACGGCCCGTCACCGCGTGCTCTCCGAGCAGATCGCCGCGCGGCTCCCCGGTTGGAGCCTGTCGCGAGCCGATGGCGGGGTCTGCGTCTGGGCCGATCTCGGTGCGAGGTCGAGCACGGCCCTGTGCAGGCAGAGCGCTCTGCTCGGCGTGAGGCTCGTGCCCGGTCCGCGCTTCGGCAGTCCCGGCGTCTTCGAGCGCTTCGTCCGTCTCCCGTTCACCGAGCACGAGGACCGGCTGATCGAGGCGGTTCGACTGCTCGAGGCGGCCTGGAACACCGAACCGAGGCCCGACTCCGAGCGACTGGGCGAGGGCGCGGTGATCATCTGATCCGATGCCGGCCGGCTCCCCCTTCTCCCCGCACGCGGGGGAGCCGACCGGCGTCGAGCGATCCGGAGTCAGTCGATGCCCCCGGGGGTGCCGATGCGCGTGCCGCTCTCCGCGTCGAAGAGGTGCACCCGCTCGGGAAGGGGCAGTACCGTGACGGTCTCTCCCGCGTTCGGGTGCGTGCGGCCGTCGACGCGCACGACGAGGTCGAGATCCTTGCCTGCCAGCGCCGCGGATCCGAACAGGTAGCCGTCGGCTCCGAGCTCCTCGACGAGCGTGACGTCGAGGGTGAGCCCCGAGGAGCCGTCGGCTCCCAGGATCATGTCCTCGGGGCGCACACCCACCGTCACCCGGTTGCCCGAGATCGCGGAGCGGACCTCGGAGGCGAGCGGGATCGACGCGCTGCCGAACAGCAGGCCCGTCTCGTCGACCTCGGCGTCGAAGAGGTTCATCGCGGGGCTGCCGATGAAGCCGGCGACGAAGACGTTGTTCGGGTGGTCGAGCAGTTCGCGCGGGGTGCCGACCTGCTGCAGCACGCCGAGCTTCATCACGGCGATGCGGTCGCCCATGGTGAGGGCCTCGGTCTGGTCGTGGGTCACGTAGACGGTCGTGACGCCGAGCTCGCGCTGCAGGGCGGCGATACGGGTGCGTGTCTGCACGCGCAGCTTGGCATCCAGGTTCGACAGCGGCTCGTCCATGAGGAAGACCTTCGGCTGGCGCACGATCGCGCGACCCATGGCGACCCGCTGCCGCTGACCGCCCGAGAGCGCCTTCGGCTTGCGGTCGAGGTATTCGGTGAGGTCGAGCTGCTCGGCGACCGCCTCGACGCGCTTGCGGCGCTCCTCCTTGCTCACGCCCGCGATCTTGAGCGCGAATCCCATGTTCTCGGCGACCGACATGTGCGGGTAGAGCGCGTAGTTCTGGAACACCATCGCGATGTCGCGGTCCTTGGGCGAGACCTCTGTGGCGTCCTCGCCGCCGATCAGGATCCGGCCGCTCGTGACCTCCTCGAGGCCGGCGAGCATCCGCAGCGCCGTGGACTTGCCGCAGCCCGAGGGGCCGACGAGTACGAGGAACTCGCCGTCCGCGATGTCGAGCTGGAGATTCGAGACCGCCGGACGATCGGTTCCGGGGTATTGCAGGGTGATGTCTTCGTAGACGACGCTCGCCATTGAGTTTTCCTTTCGTTCCACCGGCAGGTACGTGCCGGACGATCCGTAGTGAGAGCGAATTGCCGCCGGCATCGCTGCCGACCCCTGAAGCCTTCCACATCCGCGGCCCGAGACCAAGCCCTCGTCGCAAATGGGCTCCGGCGGTCGAGAGAGCGCAGGGTCGGGGCGGTAGGCTTGAGGGATCATGCTCGATCTCGATTTCAGCGCCCGCATCAAGTCGCTCCGCGCCACCTACGCCGACATCGCGGCGGTCACCGACCTGCCCCGACTCGATCGCGAGATCGCCGATCTCGAGGAGCAGGCCGCCGCGCCCGGCCTGTGGGACGATCCCGCGGCCGCCCAGAAGGTCACGAGCGGCCTCAGCCACCGCCAGGCTCGGGTGAAGCGTCTGCGCGGTGTGGAGCGCCGCATCGACGATCTCGAGGTGCTCGTGGAGCTGGCGCAGGAGATGAACGACGAGGATTCGGCCGCCGAGGCCGCCTCCGAGCTCGAATCGCTCGAGGCGACGCTGCAGGATCTCGAGGTGCAGACGATGCTCTCGGGCGAGTACGACGAGCGCGCCGCCGTAGTCACGATCCGCTCCGGCGCGGGCGGCGACGACGCGACCGACTTCGCCGAGATCCTGCTGCGCATGTACCTGCGCTGGGCCGAGCAGCACGGCTACGCGACGAAGGTGCTCGACACCTCCTACGCCGAGGGCGCGGGCATCAAGTCGGCCACCTTTGAAGTCGACGCCCCCTACGCCTTCGGCACGCTCTCGGTCGAGGCCGGTACGCACCGCCTCGCGCGCATCAGCCCCTTTGGCTCTGCCGACAAGCGGCAGACGAGCTTCGCGGGCGTCGAGGTGATCCCTCTGCTCGAGGAGGCCACCGAGGTCGACATTCCCGAGAGCGACATCCGCGTCGACGTCTTCCGCTCCTCGGGCCCCGGCGGCCAGTCGGTCAACACGACCGATTCCGCGGTGCGCATCACGCACCTCCCGACCGGCATCGTCATCTCGATGCAGAACGAGAAGTCGCAGATCCAGAACCGCGCCGCGGCCATGCGCCTGCTGCAGACCCGGCTCCTCCTGCTGCAGCAGGAGCAGGAGGCCGCGAAGAAGAAGGAACTCGCGGGCTCCGTCACCGCGAGCTGGGGCGACCAGATCCGCTCCTACTTCCTCTACGGTCAGCAGCTCGTGAAGGATCTGCGCACGGGGCACGAGTCGTCGCGCCCGGAGGCGGTGTTCGACGGAGACCTGGACGGCTTCATCGCTGCCGGTATCCGGTGGCGATCCCTCTCCAAGGGCGAGTAGGCGCCGGCACACGTTTCTCGGCCAGGCCCGCCCGGGCATCCGGGGTGTTCAGCGCCGCGCACTCGCACCGGTCGTCGCCCCTACCCGGCTGCCGTGCGCCCCGCGTTGCGACGATCGGGGTCGCCGCCCCGCACCGAACACGACGGTCTCAGCGAGACCGATGGTTCTGGCACTCCTGAAACCGTCGGTCTCGCTGAAACAGTCGGTCTCGCTGAAACCTCGTCGCCGCGCCGACCGAACCGCACGCAAAAGAATCGAGACACAGCGCGCCTCGGGCGTTCCCACAGCAGTCGGGCGTAGGGTCGTGTCGTCATGATCCTCTTCGAGAACGTCACCAAGAAATACCGGGGCACCGCGAAGCCGGCGCTCGACGGCATCGACCTCAGGGTCGATCGCGGCGAGTTCGTCTTCATCGTCGGCGCGTCCGGTTCCGGCAAGTCGAGTTGCCTGCGCCTGATCCTCCGCGAGGATCAGCCGAGCGTGGGCAAGGTGCATGTGCTGGGGCAGGATCTCAGCAAGATCTCCTCCCGCAAGGTGCCCTACTTCCGCCGCAACCTGGGCACCGTCTTCCAGGACTTCCGGCTGCTCACCAACAAGACCGTCTACGACAACGTGGCCTTCACTCTGCAGGTGATCGGCAAGTCGCGCGGCTTCATCCAGGAGGCCGTGCCCGACACGCTCGAGATGGTCGGCCTCGCGAACAAGTCCAAGCGCTTCCCGCACGAGCTCTCGGGCGGTGAGCAGCAGCGCGTCGCGATCGCCCGCGCGATCGTCAACAAGCCCGCCATCCTGCTCGCCGACGAGCCGACGGGCAACCTCGACCCCGCGACGAGCCTCGGCATCATGCAGCTGCTGCGCGCGATCAACGCCTCGGGCACCACGGTCGTCATGGCCACCCACGAGGCCACCTTCGTGGACATCATGCAGCAGCGTGTCGTCGAGCTGTCGCAGGGCGTCGTCGTGCGCGACGAGGTCGGAGGCGGCTACGGCGAGACCGCGTCGATCCCGGTCGCCGATCTCTCCGAGGAGGGCATGCAGGTGCTGCGCACCACCGAGGCCGTCGTGCGCGCGGCGCTCGCGCCCGAGCCGGGGGAGGCCGATCCCTCGCCCGCATCGCGGCCCGACGCCCCGGGTCTCCCCGACGCCCCGGCGCCGTCGGCAGCTGCTCCCGCGCCGGAACCGCAGCCCGAGGAGCTGCGCGAGGCCACCATCTTCGAGGAACCCCACCCCTTCGGCGACGAGGACGAGGACCCCGATGACACGCAACGCGCGGGCGAGGGTCGCAGCATCCCCGCGTTCCTCGAGCCGCGCGAACCCGCCCCGCCCGCGCCCAAGAAACGGCAGCCGGCGGAGCCGATGGACCCCGTGCGCATGTCCGAGACCGGCAATCTCGCCGAAGCCCTCGGCCTCAATCGCAAGAACGACGACGATCAGACGGATGTGGGGCCCGTGCGATGAGGTTCGGTTTGGTGCTCGGCGAGGTCTGGAACGGCCTGCGCCGCAACATGTCGGTGGTCATCTCCGTCGTGCTCGTCACCTTCGTGTCGCTCACCTTCGTGGGCGCCGCTATCCTGATGCAGCTGCAGATCCAGCAGATGAAGACCTTCTGGTACGACCGAGCCCAGGTCGCGATCTACCTGTGCACGGAGTACGACGAGAGCGCGACCTGCTCCGGTGCCGACGCCGGCGAGGAGGAGATCTCGGCGGTCGACGACGCGCTGAACTCCGACACGCTGAAGCCCTACATCGACGACTACTTCTTCGTCGACCACGAGCAGGCGTACGAGGAGTTCAAGAAGCAGTTCGAGGGCAACCCGATCGTCGACATCACGAGACCCGAGCAGCTCAACCAGACCTTCTGGTTGAAACTCAAGGATCCCTCGCGCTCCGACATCATCCAGGAGACGTTCTCGGGTATCCCGGGGGTGCAGAGCGTCTCCGATCAGCGCAGCCTGCTCGACCGCATCTTCCTGTTCCTCGGCGTCGCGAGCTACACGGCGATCGCGATCGCGGGCCTCATGCTCGTCGCGGCGATGCTGCTCATCTCGACCACGATCCGGCTCTCCGCGTACTCGCGCAGAAGGGAGATCGGCATCATGCGGCTGGTGGGCGCCTCGAACCGGTTCATCCAGACGCCCTTCATCATCGAGGGCATCATCGCGTCCCTCGTCGGCGCGGTGCTCGCGAGCGCGGCATCGGTCGCGATCGTGAAGTTCTTCGTGCAGGACTTCCTGGCGCACGAGGTGCCGTTCACGAGCTACATCACAGTCGAGCAGTCGCTCATCGTGCCGCCGATCCTCGTGCTGCTGGGCGTCGCGCTCTCCGCGATCGCGGCGAAGATCGCGATCACGAGATACCTGCGGGTCTAGCGCAGCGCGAGGCGGCCGCGCGCCGGGCGCGATAAGCTTGTCTTTCGCGCGCCGGCGCGGATCCCTCGCTCCTCCGCGAGGGATCCTGACGCCCGTACCCGTCAGAGAGAGGATGTGACATGAGCCCCAGGGAGACCGGCGAGAAGCTGATCGCCTCCAACAAGAAGGCCAGGCACGAGTACCACATCCTCGACACCTACGAGGCGGGGATGGTGCTGACCGGCAGCGAGGTGAAGTCGCTGCGCATGGGGCGGGCCTCGCTCGTCGACGGCTACGTGTTCATCGAGCGCGGCGAGGCCTGGCTCGATGCGGCCTACATCCCGGAGTACCTCAACGGCTCGTGGACGAACCACGCTCCGCGGCGCAAGCGCAAGCTGCTGCTGCACCGCCAGCAGATCGACAAGCTCTACCAGAAGACCCGCGAGGGCGGCATGACCATCGTGCCGCTGCGCCTGTACTTCCTCGACGGTCGCGCCAAGGTCGAGATCGCCCTGGCGAAGGGCAAGAAGGAGTACGACAAGCGCCAGACCCTGCGTGAGCGGCAGGACAAGCGCGAGGCCGAGCGGGCCATGCGCACCCGCAACCGCATGGGGGAGTAGCCGCGTCGCGCCCGTGAAGCGCCGCTCCTCGCAGGGATGCGTGCGCGGCCCCGAGTGGTGCCCGGCCGAACGACGCCGTTCCACTAAGCTGAGAGCGGTTGCACGGCGGGTGCCGTGCGTGCCTCCGGACCGAGCCCCGTGCTCGGCGGACGGTGCAGCGTCGGTGTCGCGCGACCCCAGTCGTGCGGCCGCTCGGCAGCGGTCCGAAGGCGGGCGCGACTGGACGGAAAGGTGGCTCGATGGAGGAGCTGGGTCGGCAGAAGCTGGTTTCGACTGAAGTGCTGAAGAACCACCAGTTCTACGCCAGCCTGTTCAACGATTCGGCGCTCGGCTCACTCGTCGGGCTGCTCGTCGACATGCAGCCCGGGGATCGGCTGCCCAGCGAGCGCGAGCTCACGCAGCAGCTGAGCATCAGCCGGAACACCCTCCGCGACCGCATCGGCAAGCTCGAGTCGATCGGCGTGCTGACGCGCAAGGAACGCCAGGGCACCTTCTACTCGGGGCTGCAGGCGGAGCAGGCGGGCAGCGTGCTGATCCTCGGCCTCATGTTCCACCAGATGACCTTCGAATCGCTGATCTCCGTTCGCCACGCCCTCGAACGGCAGGCCGCGATCGAGGCGTGCCGCAATGCGACGCCCGAGGCGCTCGGCGCCATCGCAGCGGCCATCGAGAGCATGCAGAGCACCGAGGACGGACACGGGCTGCTCGTCGCCGACTGGGCGTTCCACAAGGCACTGTTCACGGCATCGGCCTCGCCCGCGCTGCTGTTCTTCTCGCAGATGCTGCACGGAGTGCTCCAGGGCACCCTGCGGCACCTGACGCTCGAGCGCGACTTCCGTACGATGCGCCGCGTGCACGCCGACGTGCTGCGCGCGGTCGAGGCGCGCGACGCCGAGGCCGCCACGGTCGCGATCGACGCGCATTTCGAGTGGCTGCGCGAGCTGCGGGAGCGGGAGCTCGCAGACGAGCTCTGAGGAGCGCGGGCCGCGCGGCGAGAGTTGCTGGCGCGGGTCGCGGGATGAGGAGGAGGGATCCCGGAGCCGGGATCCCTCCTCCCTCACGAGCGGTCGGCCGAGGGCGGCGCCGCGCTCTGCACGAGGCCGCCGTCGACGGGCAGGCATATGCCGTTGACGTAGCGCGACTCGTCGGACGCCAGGAACAGAGCGGCGTTCGCGACGTCGAAGGAGTCGCCCATCTTGCCGGTCGGGGAGAGCGCGTCGCGCGCGGCGACCATCTCCTCGACCGTCTCGTAGGCCGAACTGATCTGGCGGTAGATCATCGGGGTGTTGATGTAGCCGGGGGCGATCGTGTTCGCGCGGATGCCGCGCGATGCGTACTCGAGCGCGAGGTTCTGCGTGAACTGGGTCACCGCCCCCTTGCTCGCCGAGTAGCTGGGGTAGTTGTATCCGATGTAGCGCATGCCGCCGATCGAGCCGATGTTGACGATACTGCCCGAACCCTGCTCGAGCATCACGGGCAGCACGTGCTTGCAGCTGAGGAACATGCTCGTGAGGTTGACGTTCATCACGAGGTTCCACTCGTCGATCGATTGCTCGACGGGGCCGCCCATGCGGGCGATGCCGACGTTGTTGTGCAGCACGTCGATGCGGCCGAAGCGAGCGACGGTCCGCTCGACCGCGTTTCGCACCGATGCGTCCTCGGTCGCATCGCCGACGACGCCGAGCAGCCGCTCGTCGATGCCAGGCGCCTCGCACTCCGTGCGGATCCGGCTCAGCCCGTCGCGCACCGCGTCCTCGCTCAGGTCTACGATCGCGACGTTCGCGCCCTCGCGGACGTAGACGATCGCCGCCGCGAGACCGTTCGTGATCTCGCCTCCGACGGAGCCGCCGCCGAAGATCAGGCAGGTCTTGTTCTGGAGCCGGTTCATGGGGGGCCTTTCTCGTGATGTGTGTGGTTCCGCTGATCGAGCGAGCGCCGTGCTGAGCGAGGAGCGCAACGACGAGTCGAAGTATCGAAATCGAGGAACCGCTGCTCGGTTTCGACTCGTCGCAAGCTCCTCGCTCAACCAGCGGGAGAGGGCTCCGCCTCGCTCCGCGCGGCTCCTAGGCGAGGGTGCGCTTGACCGCCCGGACGATGTCGTCCTTCGACGGGATCACAGCCTCCTCGAGCGGCTGCGAATAGGGGATCGGCGTGCGCGCGCCGCCGACGCGCACCGGGGCGGCGTCGAGCTTGTCCCACGCGGCCTCGACCGTCTGGGCGACGAACTCGGCGCCCCAGCCGTAGTCGCGCACGGCCTCGTGTCCGACCACGAGGTGGCGGGTCTTGCCGACCGACGCGTACACGGCGTCCATGTCGAACGGGTAGAGCGTGCGCGGGTCGACGACCTCGATCTCGATGCCCTCCGCTGCCAGCTCCTCGGCTGCCTGCAGGGAGTAGGCGAGGATCTGCTGCGTCGCCACGACCGTGGCGTGCGCGCCTTCCCGGGCGATGCGCGCCTGACCGAAGGGGATCGGCTCTCGGCCGACGGGTCCGCGATCGTAGTACTGGTTCTTGTGCTCCAGGAAGATCGTCGGGTTGTCGGAGAGCGCCGCCGTGCGCAGCAGACCGTAGGCGTCGCCTGGCGTGCCCGGCACCACCACCTCGAGGCCCGGGATGTGGGCGAACAGCGTCTCGAGCGACTGCGAGTGCTGGGCCGCCTTGCCGATGCCCGAACCGCCGTTGCTGCGGATCACGAGGGGGGTGTCGAACTGGCCGCCGAACATGTAGCGCGCCTTCGCCGCCTGGTTGATGATGCCGTCGAAGCCCAGGAAGGAGAAGTCGGAATACATGATCTCGAGGATCGGCCGGGTGCCGCGTGCCGCTGCCGCGGACACCGCGGAGAGCAGCACCTCCTCGCTGATCGGGGTGTCGAGCACGCGATCCGCGCCGAACTTCTTCTTCAGACCGCGGGTGACGCCGTAGGTGCCGCCTCCCGTGCCCCAGGTGGTGATGTCCTCGCCGAGCACGAACGACTCGGGCAGCGTCTCCATGATGTCGTGCATCGCCGCGTTCAGCGCGCGCCACGTCACCATGTCCTTCGTCTCCGCGTTCATGCGTTCGCTCCCTTCGCGTAGACATCGGTGAAGGCCTCGGCGACCTCCGGGTAGGGCGAGTTGCGGGCGAACTGCTCCGCGGCCTCGACCTCCGCGAAGATCTCCCCGGTGGTGGCCTCCCACTCCTCTGCGGTGATGACGCCCTGCTCGATGAGCTGGGCGAGCAGCTTCTGAATGGGGTCGTTGCCCTTCGCAGCCTCCACCTCGTCGGCGCTGCGGTAGATCTCGGTGTCCCCGGCCATGTGGCCGAGGTAGCGGTAGGTGTCGAGCACGAGGAAGCTCGGGCCCTCTCCCGCACGGGCCCGCTCGACCGCCGCGGTGGCGAGCTCGAACACCTCCTGCAGGTCCATGCCGTTGCCGTTGAAGGACGGCACGCCGTAGGCCTCGCCGCGCCGGCTCAGATCGGTCTGGGCCACCATGTCGTCGATGGACGCCGACTGCGCGTAGTGGTTGTTCTCGAGCACGAAGATGACCGGGAGCTTCCAGATGGCCGCGAGGTTGAACGCCTCGGCGAGCACGCCCTGGTTGGACGCGCCGTCGCCGAAGTAGGAGACGGCGACGGTGCCGTCGCCCTTCTGCTTCGAGGCGAGCGCCGCGCCGGTCGCGAGACCGATCCCTGCGCCGACGATGCCGTTGGTGCCGAGCACGCCGATCTCCTTGGCGCCGATGTGCATCGAACCGCCCTTGCCGCCGCAGTAGCCGGTGGAGCGGCCGAGGATCTCGGCCATGGTGCGCCCGAAATCGGCGCCCTTGGCGAGCGTGTGCGCGTGTCCGCGATGCGTGCTCGCGATCGCGTCCTCGTCGGTGAGCGCGAGCGAGACGCCGACGGCGATCGCCTCCATGCCCAGCGACGGGTGGGTCGAGCCTCGGATGAGTCCCTCGTCCGAGAGGAGGGGCATGCGGCGCTCGAACTCGCGGATCTTCGCCATGAGTTTCAGGCCCGCGAGGCCCTGTTCTGCTGCTTGATACTGAGTCATGGTGCTCCCTAGTCGATGGTGGCGAGGGTCTCGTCGAGCTCGACGAGGTCGCCGGCCTCCTTCTTGAGCGAGATCACGCCGGCAGCCGGCGCGACGAGCTCGTTCACGAGCTTGGAGGTCTCGATCGAACCGATGACCTGGCCCTCGGCGACGGTCGCGCCGTCTTCGACGAGCCACTCGCCCATGTCGGCCTCGGTCTCTTCGCCGAGCAGGTCCTGGGTGAGGTTGACGTCCATGGTGGTTCTCCTTCGGTTGGGTGGGGTTCTCTGATCTGGTCGGGTGCGGTGGTGCGCGGCGGGCGGTCAGCCGATGCGCTGCACGGTGAGCTCGAACGTCGCGGCGACCGGGTTCTCGCCGGGCACGAGCTCGCCGGCGTGGACGACGCCGTGGCGGTCGACGAGCGTGCAGCTGAGCCGCGTCTCGGGTTCTCCGTCGACGGTGCGCACGTCGCCGATGAGCGCGATCACCTCGGTCGCCGGTCCGTCGGCGGTGCGGTGCTCGCCGCTCGCGCGGTCGACGAAGGTCGCGCCGACGAAGCTGCCCAGCCCGGCGCGCACCGTCGCCCGCTCGAAGCCGGCCTCGCGGCAGACCTCGAGCAGTGCCTCCGTGATGTCCTCTCCCGGCAGCACGCGGGCGATCACAGTGTCGGGCTGCAGGGTCTCGTGATCGGGCATGTCGATACTCCGTTCCGTCGGCGTGAACACCGGCATCTGGGTTTCCGGGTCGGTCGCGCTGTTCCACCGCGCCCCGTGGACGGCGGTGACGACGGCGAACGGGGGAGGGGATCCCGGCTCGGTCTCGAGCCAGACGTGCCCGCCCTCGAGGGCGCCGTCCGCCGCCTGCCAGCAGCAGTGGCTGTGCATGTAGGGCGATCCCTCGCGCAGGCCGAGCGTGACCGAGCCGTAGACGAGGTGGGCGGTGTCGTGCCCGCGGGTCTCGGAGAAGCTGAGCGCTTTCTCCGCGGTCGCGACGTCGGGCACGCAGTAGCTCAGCGGTGAGTAGTCGCCGCCGTGGATCTCGGCGAACCCGCTGTCGGAGCCGAGCTGCGACAGCGTCTCGTGCAACTGCTCGGCGAGGGGGCGTCCGGGCTGCAGCTCGCAGATCGCGCGCTCAGTGCGCACCGGAACGGAGATGATTCTCGGTTGGGTCTTCGGGCCTGGATGTACCAGCGGTCGCATCGCAGCCTCCTATCAGCTTGTGACTTCGAGAGGTGGGAGTTCTTCCCGGCGCCCCTGTTGGGGGCGGCGCCTGTGCGCTCCGGGGTGGGGAGCGCACAGGCGAAGGGGGTGTGCGGCGAGGGATCAGCCGATAGCCGTACCCCCGCACACCTTGAGGGTCTCGCCCGTGATGTAGCTCGCTCCGGGAGAGGCGAGGAACGCCACCGCGGACGCGATGTCCTCGGGCTGTCCGATGCGCTGGATCGGCTGGGCCTCGACGGGATAGGGCACGCCCTGCGTCATCGGCGTCTCGACCGGGCCGGGGGCGACGGTGTTGCAGGTGATGCCGAGCGGCCCCACCTCCTTCGCCACCCACCTGGTGAAGGCGATGACCCCGCCCTTCGACGCGGCGTAGGCCGGGCCGGTGCGCGCCGCGCCGTCGCCGCCGGAGTTCGCTCCGCCGATGATCCCGGAGATCGAGCTCACGTTGACGATCGCGCCCGATCCTGCGGCCCGCATGTGCGGGTAGACCGCGCACTGGGTCATGAGGAAGGTGCCCTTGAGGTTGGTCTCGATGTCCCGATCCCAGATCTCATCGGTCATGTCCTCGAGACTGAGGCGACCCGCGGTGCCCGCGTTGTTCACGAGCACGTCGAGGGATCCCCAGTCGGCGACCAGGCCGTCGAGGCACGCGCGCACCGCGTCGCGATCCCTGATGTCGACGATCTCGCTGCGCGCACGCACCGAACCGCCCGTCTGCGTCAGGATGGACTCGACGGTCTGCGCGCCGTCGGTGACGTCGATGATCAGCACGTCCGATCCGCGGGCGGCGAGCTCGCGCGCGATGGCCGCGCCGATACCGCCGGCGGCGCCGGTGACGACGCTGACCTTGCCGGAGAGTTCCTGTGACATGTGAGGGTCCTTTCCCGGCTCAGAGGCCGAGCAGGTCGGGCAGCCAGTTGCTCAGCGCCGGGATGAAGGTGACGAGCATGAGCACGGCGACGCCCGATACGACGAACGGCGCGATGCCTCTCACGGCCTCTCCGAACGGAATCTTGGCGATGCTCGCCGCCACGAAGAGGTCGATGCCCACCGGCGGCGTGATGAGGCCGATCGCGAGGTTCATCGTCATCATGACGCCGATCGTCGTGAGATCCATGCCCAATTCGAGCAGTACCGGCACGAAGAGCGGGATGAAGAGGTAGAACGCCGAGATGGCGTCCATGAACATGCCCGCGATCAGCAGCGCCAGGTTGATGATCAGCACGAGCAGCACCATGCTGTCGGTCAGGTTGAGCATCCAGTCGGCGACGTGCCGTGCGATCTGGTTGCGCGTGATGACGTAGGCGAACAGGGTCGCCGACGCGATGATCAGCATGATGCGGCCCGACATGACGCCGGCCGAGGTGAAGATCTTGAACAGGGATCCGAGCTTCAGCTCGCGCGAGACGAGGCCGACGACGAGGGCGTAGACCGACGCCACCGCGGCCGACTCGGTCGGCGTGAAGATGCCGCCGTAGATGCCGCCGAGGATGATCACGGGCACGAGCAGGCCGGGGATCGCCCGTGCGAACGCCTTGAGCACGACGGAGGCCGGTGCGCGCTTGGTGCGCATGCCGATACCGCCGCCCGCGGCCGCGTTCTCGGGGGTCACCTCGTCGATCGTGAGCAGGCCGGTGTTGTCCGAGGTGTTCGCGACGGCGCCCGTCGCGGTGACCGTGGCACCCCTGGTGCGCGGGCTCTTGCCCATCGCCGAGCTGAGATGCGCCGCCGCGTTCGCCTTCGCGAGCTCCATGTCGCGGGGCAGGAAGCGGGCGATGATGTAGAGCACCACGACGAGGATGAGACCGGGCACGACGCCCGCCATGAAGAGGCGGCCGATGGTGACGCGATCGACCCCCGGGCCGGCGTAGTCGGCCGCGACCACCGCGAACACGATGTAGGCGATGCTCGGGGGCAGGATGATGCCGAGCTCGCCCGAGGTCGCGACGAGCGAGGCGGCGTGCCGCTTCGTGTAGCCGTGCTTGGCGAGCGCGGGGATCAGGATGCCGCCGATCGCGGCGACCGTCGCGGGACCGGACCCCGAGATGGAGGAGAACACGAGAGCGACGAGGATCGTCGTGAGGGCGATGCCGTTCTTCATGTGCCCGAAGGCGGCGTCGGCGAGTTCGACCAGTCTCTTCGATATGCCGGTGAGCTCCATGATGACGCCTGCGAGGATGAAGAACGGGATCGCGAGCAGAGTCTCGGAGGACATGCCCGCGTAGAGGATCGCCGATGCGGGAGCGAGCGCCTTGAAACCGCTCGCGTAGATGATCGTGGCGAACGCCGAGAGTCCCATCGACATCGCGATCGGCACGCCGATGAACAGGCAGACCAGGAAGGTGCCGAAGAGTACGAGCTCGATCATGAGCGGTCACCTGCCTTCGTGTCGGTCGTGTCTACGGGATCGTCGCTCTGCGACGCGTCGGTGGGCTGCTCGACGGCCTGCATGACCGCCACTGCTTCGAGCGCTTCGGCCTCCTCGCCCTTGAACGCCTCGCCGCCGCGCAGCTCGATGACGGCCACCTGGATGGTGCGGATCGTGCCGAGCAGCGCGCCGAGGGGCAGCGCGAGCGAGAAGAGCCCCTGCGGCAGTTGCAGGGCCGGGGTCAGGCGGCCGGATTCGAACTGCTTCATGGCGGTGTCCCACCCGAGCCAGAGGAAGACCGCGTAGAAGGCCAGCATCGCGAGGCAGACCACCACGATGATGAGCTTGTGGAGGGCTCCGCGGGTGGAGTCGCGGAGCAGGCTGAAGCTGGGGTGGGTGCCGAGCCGCGTCGCGGCGGAGGCGCCGACCATGGTCAGCAGCACAGCGAGGTTGACGAGCAACTCGCTGGTGAACGAGAAAGAGGCATGGAAGACGTATCGCGCCACCACGTTGGCGAAGGCCAACAGCGTGATGAACAGGAAGGTGACCGCGATGATCGTGTTCTCGAGCCTGCGCAGGATCAGATCGAACATGAGCGTTTCGAACTCTCGGGAGGGCGGGGCCTGTCGGCACCGCCCTCCGCGGCGGAGTCGGACTACTTCGGCTGGACCGCTTCGGCGAGCTCGGGGGTCCACTTGTCGGTGTACTTCTCGTACACCGGCTGCATGGCATCGCGGAACGCTTCGAGCTGCTCGGGCGTGAGCTCGGTGACCGTCATCTGGTCCTGCATCTCGGCGAGCTGCTCGGCCTCGCGCTCGCGGCTGAGGTTGATCTGGTACTCGTTCGCCTCCGCAGCGGCCTCGTCGACGATCTTCTTGTCCTCGTCGCTCAGGCTCTCGTACTGCTCGAGGTTCATGCCGAGGATCAGCGGGTCGTAGACGTAGTTCCACACGGTGAGGTAGTCCTGCACCTCCATGAGCCCGTTCGAGTAGATGACGTCGAAGGGGTTCTCCTGGCCGTCGATGGCGCCGGTCTGCAGCGAGGTGAAGACCTCGGCGAAGTTCATGGAGACGGGGTCGGCGCCCAGCTCCTTGTAGATGTCGAGGAAGAGGTCGGAGCCGGCGACGCGCAGCTTGAGCCCCTTGACGTCGGCGGGCTCGACGATCTCGTGCTTGCTGTTCGTGATCTGGCGGAAGCCCGATTCGCCGAAGCCGAGCATCTTGATGCCCATCTCCTCGGTGAGGCCCTCGTAGGCCTCTGCGGCCCCGCCCTCGATCGCGGCGTCGGCCTGCTCGTAGTCGGCGTACAGGAAGGGTGCGGTGATCGCCGAGAAGCGGGGGTCGATGCCCGAGTAGATGATGGGGGAGTTGTAGGAGAAGGCCTTGTCACCGTTGGCGAGCATCTCGACTCCGGCCGCGGGGTCGCCGCCCGAGAGCTGCTCGTTCGCGAAGAGGTTGAGGGTCATGCGACCGTCGGACTTCTCGTCGAGCAGTTCCGCGAACTTCTCGGCGCCGGCCCACCAGGTCGAGGTCTCGGAGACGGTGATCGTCATGTCCCAGTTGTAGGTCTCGCCGTCTGCGCCGCTGCCGCCGGAGGCGCCGCCGGAGCACGCGGTGAGGGCGAGAGCCGAAGCGGCGATGGCCGCTGCGACGAGGGTGGTTTTCTTCTTCAAGTTCATCTCCTCCTTGAGACGTGTGACTGGTTGGATGGTTGTCTCCGCCCAGGTGTAGCGGTGAGCAAGCTTGGTGGTTTCGCTCTCTCGGCGATTCCACCGTGCTAGCGGGGAAACGCCTCGGAACAGTATGCACACTCTGGTAGAACCAGGCAAGCGCGAGAGCCTCACGGCGGGCATCTCTGGTTGGTCCAGGCGTCGGTGATCGGCTGCGAACTCGGTTCTGAGCTGCGCTTTTCCTCCGCACAATCCGTTACGTAAACGTGACGTTCGCGTTTCGGGGCTCTTCGTGCTGGCGGGTGTGGGAGGCCCGGGTCCGCCGGTTTCGAGCCCGTCATGCGGCGCGGGAGGCGTTCGTCCGGGCCCTTCGCGTCGCCTTTCGCGTCAGGGGGTGAGCGCGATCATCAGCGGCACCGTGACGATCGCGGCGACGCTCGTGAGCAGGGTCGTCGCACTCGTGAGCCGGGTGTCCCCGTCGTACTCGAAGACGATGATGCTCGCGGTGGAGGAGACGGGCACGGCGGCCATGATCACCGCCGTCGCGACCCACTCGGGTGCGAGGGATCCGCCGAGAGGGAGTAGCGCCAGTATCGTCAGCAGGGGCAGCGCCAGGAGCTTCACAGCTGAGGCGAGCAGGACGGCTCCGAGGGGCACGCTCCCGGACCGCATTCCTTCGAAGGCGGGTTTGATCGAGAGACCGACCGCGAACATCGCCGCGGGAACCGCCGCCTGTCCGAGCATCGTGATGCTCGCGTCGATCACCTCGGGGATCTCGACGGGCAGGGCGCCCGCGAGCACGCCGGCGACGACGCCGAGCACCACGGGGTTGAGCAGCACCGAGCGCTTCAGCACGGTCCAGAGCACCGAGAGCAGACGGCTGAGCGCCGAGCCCGCTGCCGGCGCGCCGCTGCCGATCGATTTGAGCAGCGGGTACCCCACCATGAACAGCACGTTGTGGAGCAGCTGTCCGAGCGCCGCAGCGAGTGCGGCGCCCGGCCCGACGATGCTCATCGCGATCGGCACGCCGAGGTAGCCCACATTCCCGTAGGTGGCGGCGACCGCCAGGGGCCCCGCGAGAATCGGCCCCGAGTCGCCGCGCGAGGAGCGCCGCCGGATGAGCGCGGCGGCGTAGACGACGAGGGCGACGGCCCCGGGCAGCGCGAACGAGACGACGACGAACGGCAGGGGAATGCCCTCGGCGATCGGAGCCTTGGAGAGCGCGGTGAAGAGGAACGCCGGCAGCGAGAAGGTGAAGACGAACGCGTTGAGTCCCGCTTGGGCGCTGCGGAAGCGCTGCGAGAATCCGGCCGCCATGCCGACGCCGAGGAGCACGAAGAGCGGCGCGATGGTCGGTATCACTTCAAGCATTCGTGGTCCCCTCGGAGTCTGCCGCGTCGGAGTCTCCCCAGGATGCTACCCTGGTTGGACCAGAGCGCGCTCCGCCACCCCGGGAGCCGCACCCGATATCGATGGAGATACCGCAGCGATGAACACCCACTCCGCTCCGCACGAGGGCGCTACGCCCGCCGAAGCCCTCTACGGCACTACCGAGAAGGTCACCCGCATCCGGGCGACCATCGCCAGGCGCATGACGGAATCCCTCCAGGGGTCCGCGCAGCTCACCGCCACGGTGGAGGTCGATCTCAGTGCGATCTCCGCCTACCGGGCGCAGGAGAAGGACGCATTTCGCGAGCGCGAGGGTGTCGGTCTGAGCTACCTGCCCTTCATCATCAGGGCTGCGGTGGAGGCGCTGCAGGCCCACCCGAAGATGAACGCGACGATCGACCTCGACGCGGGGCTCATCCGCTACCCCGACGGGGAGCACATCGGCGTCGCCGTCGATACCCCGAGGGGCCTGCTGGTGCCGGTGATCAAGGACGCCGGGACGATGGGGGTCGCCGAACTCGCCCGGAGCATCGGCGACCTCGCGGAGCGCTCGCGCACCGGAAAGGTCGGGCTCGAAGACCTCTCGGGCGGCACCTTCACCGTCACGAACTACGGCTCGGTCGGTACGCTGATCGACACGCCGATCATCAACCAGCCGCAGGCCGCGATCCTCGGCACCGGCGCGATCGTGCGCCGACCGGTGGCGGTGCAGGATCCCGAGCGCGGCGAGGTCGTCGAGGTGCGGAGCATGATGTATCTCTCACTGAGCTACGACCACCGCCTGATCGACGGGGCCGACGCCGGCCGCTTCCTCAGCCTCGTCAAGCAGCGTCTCGAATCCGGCGAGATGGCGATCTAGCGGAACCGCCGCCGCGCCTCGCGTCTCCGCTGCTACACTTCGTCGCAGGGAAACGCGATCGGGGCGCGGTTCTGCGCTGGCGGAGCGGACCTCCGGCCCAGATGCGAGGGCGGGGAGATGACGGGTTCCGAGCCTCAGGGCGATTACGGTGGTTACAGCGCTCAGGGCGCCGGCGAGCCGGGCGGCCGAGCCCCCGGCGAACAAGGCACCCCGGTTCACGGGGGGCCGGTCGCCCCCCATCTCGATGAGGCGAGCGTGCCCGCTCCGATCGTGCGCAAGCGGGGCGCGTCCCCCCTGGTGATCGGGCTGGCCGTCGCCTGCGGCGTGCTGCTGCTCGCGACGATCGGCTTCGGCGGTGCCGCCGCATGGCTGTGGAACGAGCGTGCGAAGGCGGACACCGCTCTCGCCGCGGCGGAGAAGGAACTGGCCGACCTCGACGTCGGAACGACTCAGACTCTCGGGGATCTCGAACTGGTGATCGTCTCGGACATCTCGTTCTCGGAGTTCGTCAGAACCGCCCCCGACTCGCAGGGGCTTCTGGCGCTCTACTCCCACGTGACCAATGAGGATGCCGAGCAGGCGGCCGAGGTCTTCTTCGATCTGACGGCCTACGACGCGGATGGTCGCGTCATCGGGCGCAACCCGGCGAGCATGTACCTGCTGCCCGAGCAGCAGTCGATCTTCAAAGGCATCATCTCGAGCGACATGCTCGCGGCGGAGATGATCAAGATCGAGCAGACCTCGCTCGAATTCGCGACCCCGGCGATGACCGGAGGGATCGCGGTGGATGGTTTTGCGGGAAGCGACAGCGGATACGTCGAGGGAGAGTTCACCTCGTCGCTCAGCCAGGCGGTGCAGTACCCGTACCTCTACATCGTCGGCTATGTCGACGACGAGATCTTCGCCGTCTGCTCCGACTGGCCCGACGTGCCCGCGAACGGGGCGTTCACGGCGTCGTGCAGGCTCGACTACGCTGCGAACGACGAGGTTCCCGAGGGTGACGTCAAGATCCCCGAGGACGCGGAGTTCGACGCCTTCCTCGCGCTCGACATCCCGTATTGATCCGGCCCGTCGCAATCATCGGCGAAGGGAACGCCCACCGGGCGTTCCCTTCGCTGATGATTGCGCGCGTGATGCGAGTGCTCCGGTGGAGCCGCGGGGAATCGAACCCCGGTCCACTTCGACGATTCCGTGCCTTCTACGAGCGTAGTTCGTGCAGACGTTCTGCTCGGCCCCATCCTTTGTCACGAACACCTAGGGTGACAGGCCCAGTCTCAGTGAAAGTCCCGATGCGCCCTGAGACGCGACGCATCAGCAAGCCCCCTAGATGACGCCAGGAAACCGGGGCGGAGGCCCACCCGACCTGACGGACTCGGTCTCGTGCTTAGGCAGCGAGAGCGAAGTCGGTGCGCTTAGCGTTGGCACCTATGATTTGCGAAGGGCGTTTACGAGATAACTCCGCGTCCTCGGCTCGCTTCTCACAGTCTCAAATCGACGTGTCGAAACCGATCGGCCCCGTATCGATGGAATCCGCGAGGGATCCCTGTCGGGGCATTCGCATCACGCTGTGGAATTGTCAAACCGGGCATCGCCCGGCCCTCCAGAATACCACCGACGTCGCAGTCTGCCAAGGTGAGAGCCCTCCGCCCATGCGGGTCCGAGGAGCGCGGCGGCACGTTCGAACCTCTGCCTGACCGCGTTGGTGTGGGCGAAGAGACGTTTCGCGGCATCCGGGATCGAGCCGATCCGGCGTTCCGGGGTGCTCGGGCGTGCTCAGAGATGGGCGGCGTTCATATCCAGGAGAGACCGAGGTCGAGTGCGCCTGCCAGCGCTCCGGCTGCGGCGCCGAGGATCACGGTCGCCCAGGCGGGTGTCCTCCGCGTCGCGAGCATGAGCAGGCATCCGGCGGCGATGACGAGCGGAGCAGGCCCGGTGAGGCCCGACGTGCCGATCGGCGTGCAGAGCGCGGCGGCGAGGACCCCGACCACGGCGGCGCCGGCGCCCGCCATCGCCGATCGGATCGCTCGACTCTCGCGGAGCCGGGCCCAGAATGGGAGTACTCCGACGAGGAGCAGGAGCCCGGGCGTGAATATCGCGATGAGCGCGAGGAGCGCCGCTAGCGGAGCTGCGGGCCCCGGATGCATCTCGAAGCCCAGGTATGCGGCGAAGGTGAACAGCGGTCCCGGCACGGCCTGTGCCGCTCCGTACCCGGCGAGGTACTGATCGGGGGTCACGGAGCCCGAGATCGCCGGTTCGGCCTGCAGCAGCGGGAGCACGACGTGACCGCCGCCGAAGACGAGGGCTCCTGCTCTCGTGAACGCGTCCGCGATGCCGATCCACGAGTTCCGGGTGATCCATGCGGCGATGGGGAGTGCGACGAGCAGGAGGCTGAACGAGGCGAGCGCGATCGCCCCGATGCGAGGCGAGATGCGGATGCCGAACGGTTCCGCCCGCGCGGCAGCGGTGTGGCGGCACCACACCGTGCCGGCGGCGAGGCCGACCGAGATCGCCGCGAGCTGTCCGAGCGTGCCCGGCAGCAGCAGTGCGAGCCCGGCGGCGAGCAGGGCGATGAGCTTTCGCCGCACGTCGGGCGTCAGCGTCCCCGCCATGCCCCAGACCGCGTGGGCGACGACGGCGACGGCGACCGCCTTGAGGCCCGTGAGGATCCCGTGCCCGACGGCACCCTCGAGAGATACCGCGCCGAGCGCGAACACCACGAGCAGCGTCGCAGAGGGAAGCGTGAACGCCGCCCATGCGGCGACGGCTCCCAGCGGGCCGCCCCGGAGGAGACCGAGCGCGAAGCCGACCTGGCTCGAGGCGGGACCGGGGAGGAACTGGCAGAGTGCGATGAGTTCGGCGTACCCCGTCTCGCTCAACCACCTCCGGCGCTCGACCAGTTCCTCCCGGAAATAGCCCAGGTGCGCGACGGGGCCGCCGAACGATGTGAGGCCGAGTCTCAGGAAGACGCGGAACACCTCCGAAGGCGATCCCTCGGGCCCCGTCCTCGTCCGCTCCTCTGCCGCGCTCATCGCTCTTATCGTGACGGAGGCGTCCGCCGGCCCGCAAGGCGCATCTCCGCCGCCGAGCGGTCGATGCGGAGGTAGGCTGAAGCACTGTGAGGCGCGTTGCTGTGGTGGTGCTGGAGGGGGCGAAGCCCCTCGACGTCGGCATTCCCGCCCAGGTGTTCACGACGCGCACGAGCATGCCCTACTCGGTCGATGTCTGCGGCGTGCGCCCCGGCCTCATCGCGGGGGGAGACGGGCTGTCGTACCACGTCGAGCACGGGCTCGAAGCGCTGGAGCTCGCCGACCTGATCTTCGTGCCCGGCTACCGCCGCCCCGACAGCGAGTCCCCGCCCGAGGAGCTGGCTCGGGCGCTGCGGCAGGCGCACTCGCGCGGAGCCCGCATCGCGGCCATCTCTACGGGCGCGTTCGCGCTCGCCGCGGCCGGGCTGCTCGACGGCCGCCGCGCGACGACGCACTGGCACTACTCGCGGATCCTGGCCGACCGATTCCCGCGCGTGCAGGTGGACGAGCGCGTGCTGTTCGTGGACGAGGGATCCGTGCTGACCTCCGCGGGCGCTGCCTCGGGGATCGACCTGTGCCTGCACATCCTCCGCAAGGAGGCGGGGATGGCGGTCGCGAACCACGCGGCCCGCAGGCTCGTGGCCGCCCCCTACCGGAGCGGCGGGCAGGCGCAGTACGTGCCGCAGAGCGTACCCGAGTCGCACGGCGAGCGCTTCACCCGCACGCGCGATTGGGCGCTGCAGCATCTCGGCGAGCCGATCACGATCGAGCAGCTCGCGGCGCACGCCCGGGTCTCCTCGCGCACCTTCTCGCGGCGGTTCCGCGATGAGACGGGGTATACGCCGATGCAGTGGATCATGCGTTCGCGCCTCGACCGGGCGAGGGAGCTGCTCGAGGAGACCGACCTGGGCGTCGAGGAGATCTCGGCGACCGTCGGCCTCGGCACGGCGACCAATCTGCGCCGCTATTTCCGGCGTGTGCTGGGCACCACGCCGACCGAGTACCGTCGCACCTTCTCGGACGGGTGAATGCGGCCCGAATAAGCTTGGCTAGATCGTTTCGATCTATGGCATTGCAGCCACTGGACTCTGTTGCGCGAGTGCGACAGGCTTGTTTCCAGACAGTGTGAACGTGCATCTGAAAGGAACGTGAATTCATGACCGGTCGCGTAGCAATCAACGGCTTCGGACGCATCGGGCGCGGCGTGCTCCGCGCTCTGCTCTCCCAGGAGAGCGACCTCGAGGTCGTCGCCGTCAACGACCTCACCGACGGTGCCACGCTGGCGCACCTGCTCGAGTGGGACAGCGTCTACGGCCGCCTCGGCCACGACATCTCCTTCGCAGACGGCGAGATCCGCGTCGACGACCGCCGCATCAAGGTCTTCGCGGAGCGCGATCCCGAGGCGCTGCCCTGGGGCGAGCTCGGCGTCGACGTGGTGCTCGAGTCGACCGGTCACTTCACCAAGGCCGAGGCCGCTCGCAAGCACATCAACGCCGGTGCCACCCGCGTGCTCATCAGCGCCCCCGCGACGGGCGCCGACCTCACCGTCGTCTACGGCGTCAACGACGATCTCTACGATCCCGAGCAGCACTTCATCGTTTCGAACGCCTCGTGCACCACGAACGCCTTCGCCCCGCTCGCCGACGTGCTCGACAAGCTCGCGGGCGTGGAGCACGGCTTCATGACCACCGTGCACGCCTACACCCAGGATCAGAACCTGATCGACGGCCCGCACAGCGACCCCCGCCGCGCTCGCGCCGCCGCGCTCAACATCGTGCCCACCACGACCGGCGCCGCCAAGGCGATCGGCCTCGTGCTGCCGCAGCTCGACGGCAAGCTCGAGGGCACCTCGATCCGCGTGCCCGTGCCTGTCGGCTCGATCGTCGAGCTCAACGCGACCGTCTCGCGCGACGTGACGCTCGACGAGGTGCTCGACGCCTACCGGAAGGCCTCGGAGGAGGGCTCGCTCGTCGGCGTGCTCCAGTACTCGGAGGATCCGCTCGTCTCGTCCGACATCGTCGGCAACCCCTACTCGTCGATCTTCGATTCCGCTCTCACGCAGGCGGGCGGCCGCTATGTGAAGGTCGTCTCCTGGTACGACAACGAGTGGGGCTTCTCGAACCGCGCCGCGCAGATGCTGGAGAAGCTCTCCGCCTGAGGCACCCGCTCGGCGAGCCACGCTCCGCCGCTCCCGCAGAGGCCGTCCATTCGGGCGGCCTCTGCGCGTTCTCTGCGCGTTCTCGGGGAGGGGTCTTCCTCACGGATATTCGTGAGGAAGACCCCTTTTCTATCATTGGTGAATCTTGACGTTAGAGATGGCGCGAGGCTAGGGTGAGGCACATCACCCGATGCAGAAAGGCTGATGTGGCCGCAATGCGCTCCTCACTCGCTCGACCGGATCTCGCGCCCGCACATGCGAGTCTCGAACGCGCCGAGCGCTCCGTCGCCGAACTGCTGCGCGCGCTCGGACAGGACCCCGACGAGGAGCGATTGCGCGGCACGCCCGCGCGCGTCGCGAACGCGCTGAGTCAGGCCCTGCGGCGCCCCGAACTCCCGGAAGTCGCCTTCCTGGAGAACGAGGGATCGCGCGAGCTCATCGCGATCGAGGGCATTCCGTTCCAGTCGCTCTGCGAGCACCACCTGCTGCCGTTCAGGGGCACGGTCGACATCGGATACCTGCCCGACGGACGGATCGTCGGGGTCTCGCTGCCCGTGCGGGTCGTCGACCACTTCTCGGGCGGACTGCAGCTCCAAGAGCGCATGACCGAGGAGATCGCCGACTGGCTCGCCGATCGGCTGCCGGCACGCGGCGTCGGCGTCGTCGTTCGCGCCGAGCACTTCTGCATGTCGTTCCGCGGCATCGGGGACCGCTCCACCACGCTCAGGACGAGCGCGTTCCGGGGAGAGCTGACGAGCCTGGAGACCGATCCGCCGAGGAGAGGAGAGGCACCATGTCCACCCGAATCGTGATCGTCGGAGGGGGCCTCGCCGCCGCGACCGCGGCCGAGGAGCTGCGCGCCCGCCGCCACAGCGGAAGCATCGACCTGGTCACGGCGGAGCAGCACCGTCCCTATCAGCGTCCGCCGCTTTCCAAAGGCTACCTCGCGGGGAAGGAGGGGCTCGACGCCGTGTACGCTCACCCCGATGGTTGGGAAGCACAGCATGACATCGCCCTGCACGTCGGCAACCCGGCCGTGCGCATCGCCGAAGGCTCCGTCGAGCTCGCGGACGGGGCGGTGCTGCCCTTCGACCGCCTGCTGCTCGCGACGGGCGCGCAGCCGCGACGGCTCGCGGTTCCCGGGGGCGATGCTCACGGTCTCCATGTGCTCCGCACGCTCGACGATGCGGACCGGTTGCGCGCGGCGCTCTCCGCGGGCGGCAGGCGCGTGGTGCTCGTCGGTGCGGGCTGGATCGGCCTCGAGCTGGCCGCGGCGGCCCGCGGCTACGACAACGAGGTCACCGTGGTGTCGCCCGATCCGATCCCGCTCGTGAAGGCGGTGGGCCCGGAGATGGGCTCGATGTTCCGGGGACTGCACGAGCAGCACGGAGTCGAGTTCCTGCTGGGCGAGGCCGTGACGGGGATCGATACGGACGAGTCGGGCGCGGCATCAGGCGTGATCACCGACCGCCGCTCCGTTCCCGCTGACGTCGTGATCGTGGGGATCGGCGCCGTGCCCGACACCTCGCTGGCGGAGACCGCCGGACTGGAGATCGACGGGGGAGTGCTCGTCGACGAGCACCTGCGGACGTCGGCTCCTGCGATCTACGCCGCCGGCGACGTCGCGAACGCGTTCCACCCGGTGCTCGGCGCGCGCCTGCGCAGCGAGCACTGGGCCAACGCGATCGCGGGCGGTAAGGTCGCGGGCGCGAACATGCTCGGGGGCGACGCGGTGCTCGACGACATCCCCTACTTCTACACCGATCAGTACGACCTCGGCATGGAGTACTCCGGGTACGCCTCGTCGGCCGATGAGGCGGAACTCGTGATCAGGGGAGACCTGGAGGCGCGCGAGTTCGTCGCGTTCTGGGTTGCAGACGGGCGCGTGGTCGCCGGGATGAATGTCAACGTGTGGGAGGTCAACGACCAGGTGCAGCGGCTCATCAGGGATCGCGTCGCGGTCGACCGGGCTCGGCTCGCGGATGCGGGCGTCGACCTGAGGGAGATCGCGTGATCCGGCGCATCGGCGAGCGGGAGTTCGACTTCGCACGCCGGGTCGCCGTGATGGCCGTGGTGAATCGGACGCCGGATTCGTTCTACGACCGGGGCCGCACCTTCGCCCTCGACCGTGCGGTGGAGGCGGCGGTCGGGGCCGCGAGTCTGGGCGCAGACTGGGTCGACATCGGCGGAGTGCCGTTCGGGCGCGGACCCGCCGTCTCCACCGCAGAGGAGATCGACCGCGTCGTTCCGGTGATCGCGGCGATCGCCGAGGTCAGCGATGTCGTCGTTTCGGTCGACACGAACAGGGCCGCCGTCGCGGCGGCAGCGGTGACGGCCGGCGCGGCCGTCATCAACGACACCAGCGGTCTCGGGGATCCCGAGATGGCCGAGGTGGTCGCCGGGTCCGGAGCGCACGTCGTCATCACGCACAGCGTCGGCCCGCCGCGGGAGGAGAAGCCGCCCGCGCGCTTCGACGACGTCGTCGACGAGGTGCGCCGATTCCTCGAGGACCGGATCGAGCGCGCTGTCTCCGCCGGAGTCGACCGCGAACGCATCATCATCGACCCTGGGCACGACCTCGACAAGAACACGATGCACTCGCTCGAACTCACGCGCCGTCTCGGCGAGATCGCCGCGATCGGGCTGCCGCTCCTCGTCGCCGTTTCGAACAAGGACTTCATCGGCGAGTCGACGGACCGCGAGCAGGGGCGGCGCCTCGCGGGATCCCTTGCCGCGATGACCAGTTGCATCGAGCGCGGTGCGCGAATCGTACGCATGCACGACGTGGCCGCCGCGGTCGACGCAGCACGGATGACCGAGGCGGTGCTCGGACTGCGCACCCCGACCCGGATGGAGCACAACATGCACCCCACGAGGAACGTATGAGCGCGCGCATCGATCGTCTCTGGCCCGAGCCGGAGCAGGACCTGGACGACGAGCGGCTGCTCGCGCACTACGCGGTTCCGACCGAGCGCCGCTGGCTCCGCATGAACTTCGTGACGAGCATCGACGGCGCCGCCACGCGCGAGGGGAAGTCGGGCGGTCTCGGCGACGCGGCCGACCGCAGGGTCTTCGAGTTGCTGCGCCGTCACGCCCACGCGGTGCTGGTAGCCGCGGGAACCGTGCGCATCGAGGGGTACGACGCCATGCGCCTCGACGAGGAAGCGGCGGCCTGGCGCGCCGCACACGGCCTGGCATCCCAGCCCGCCTTCGCGATAGTCACCCGCAGCCTCGACCTCGACCCGGAGTCCGACGTGTTCTCCGACGCGCCGGTGCGCCCCGTCGTCTACACCGTCGCGGCGGCCCCCGCCGAGCGCCGGGCCGCGCTCGCCGCCGTCGCCGATGTCGTCGATGCGGGCGAGCGCGACGTCGAGCCGGCTCGCGTGCTCGACGACCTCGCGGCCCGCGGGCACACGCACGTGCACAGCGAGGGAGGCCCGAGCCTCTTCGGATCGTTCATCGCGGCGGACGTCGTCGACGAGCTCTGCCTCACCGTGGCGCCGTCGCTCGAGTCGGGCGACGCGCGCCGCATCGCAACGGGTCCCGAGGCGGCGCCCCAGCGCATGCGACTTGCTGCCGTGCTACGGGCCTCGGACGAGCTCCTGCTCAGATACGTG
This sequence comes from Leucobacter ruminantium, assembly GCF_017565705.1. Taxonomy (GTDB): domain Bacteria; phylum Actinomycetota; class Actinomycetes; order Actinomycetales; family Microbacteriaceae; genus Leucobacter; species Leucobacter ruminantium. The sequence goes on along the minus strand of NZ_JAGDYL010000001.1, from coordinate 348,986 downwards.
AGGGATCGCGAGGACGGTCGCGGCGCGGAGGTTCCGGGGCACTGACGCGCTCGGCGCAGGCGACCGATCAGCTGCGGCGCAGGCGGCCGAAGAGCGCGACGAGCGCCCGCCATCCGAGCAGGAAGACCCCCAGCGTCACCGTCGCCACGATGACGAATGCGAGCGCCGTACCCTGCCCCGCGAGCGCCCGGAGGATCATGCCGATCGCGACGGAGCCGAGCCACACCGGGATGCCCGACTTCACGATCGCGAGCGGGCGACGGGAGATGCGCGCGGAGATCCAGGTGATCGCGAGGCCGGCGAGGAACGGCCACGCCGTCTCGAGCAGCCCGAGCACCGTCGCGTCGCGCGCGTGGCTGCTGCGGCCGAGGCCGGCGAAGAGCAGCACGAGCGCCGCGTCGCCGAGCAGCGCGAGCACCGCGGTGCGCACCCGAGCGCCCCTGGGAGCCACGGAGACCGACGACGCGCTCATCGCGCCTCCTCCTCGCGAGCCGCCTCCACGACCGCGACGACCGCCTCGTGCAGGGCGCCGTTCGTGGCGAGCGAGCTGCCGTTCCAAGCGCTCTCGGATCCCTCGATATCGGTGAAGCGGCCGCCGGCCTCGCGCACGATCGGCACGAGCGCGGCGAGGTCGTAGGGCTTCACGTCGAACTCTGCGACGATGTCGACGAGGCCCTCGGCGAGCAGCATGTACGACCACATGTCGCCGTAGGCTCGGTCGCGCCACACGCGCTCGCCGAGCGCCAGCAGCGGGGCGAGATAGCCCGCGTCGCGCCACTGCGCGATGCTCTGGAAGCTCAGCGACGCGTGCTCGAGCTCGGAGATGCCGGAGACACGGAGCCTGCGGGGCGCCTGACCCGCGTCGACGGCCCACGACCCCGAGCCGGTCTCCGCCCACCAGCGGGCGCCGAACGCCGGGGCCGACACGACGCCGACCCGCTGCTCGCCCGCGACCTCGAGCGCGATGAGCGTCGCCCAGTTGGGCACGCCGCGCAGGAAATTGGAGGTGCCGTCGATCGGATCGATGATCCAGCGGCGGTCGCCCCTCTCGGCGCGGCCCGACTCCTCGCCGAAGAAGCCGTCGCCCGGGCGCTCGGCCTCGATGCGCGCGCGCAGAGCCCGCTCGACGGCCGTGTCGGCGTCGGTGACGAAGGTGCGGTCGGGTTTCGTCGCCACGGCGAGGTCGGCCGCGCGGAAGCGGGGGAGCGAGATCGAATCCGCGAGATCCGCCAGCTCGAGCGCGAACGCGAGGTCGGCGGAGGGGGCGGGAGGCTGCTCGGACATCGGCACTCCAATCGTCGGCTGCAACAGAAAAGGCCCGAGATCTCGATGATCCCGGGCCTATCGTGCGCCCTCACGGGCTCGAACCGTGGACCCGCTGATTAAGAGTCAGCTGCTCTACCAACTGAGCTAAAGGCGCGTGCTGCTCGCTGAGCAACGGATATAAGTTAGCACGATCGGACGCGGCTGTTCAAATCGGCGAGGGATCGCCGGGCGAGTCGCGGGGCCGTCGGCCGCCGCGACTGGCCAGCGCCCCGGCCCCTCCCCGACTCAGCCCCGCTTCTTGCGAGGCCGCACCAGCAGGGCGGCCGCGACGCCGACGGCGACGAGGGATCCGACCATCACCGCGAGGCGGGCCGTATCGGCGTCGGCCTCGTCGGCGAAGCTGAGCTCGGCTACGAGCAGCGCCACCGTGAAACCCACGCCCGCGAGCGCGGCGACGCCGATCAGTTCGCGCCAGCGCACGGCCGGGTCGAGCTCGGCGCGGGTGAACTTCGTCACGAGCCAGGTGGTGAGGGTGATGCCGATGGGCTTGCCGAGCACGAGGCCGAACATGATGCCGAGCGCGATCGGGCTGAGCGGGAAGCTCGACTCGCCGCCGATCGCCACGCCTGCCGCGAAGAAGGCGAAGACGGGCACCGCGATGCCGGTCGAGAGCGGCCGGAAACGGTGCTCGAGCGTTTCCGCGAGGGCGACGCCCTTGCCGCGCACCGGGACCAGGAAGGCGAGGATCACGCCGGCGATCGTCGCGTGGATGCCCGAGGCGTGGAACAGGGCCCAGGCGATGACGCCGAGCGGCAGCAGCACGAGCCACGGGCCCCACACGGTCTTCGCGAGCTGCTGCGGGAAACGGCGCGCGACGACGGCGTAGGCCGCCATCGGGATCAGCGACAGCAGCAGGGGCAGCAGTTCGACGCCGCCCGTGTAGAACACGGCGATGATGGCGATCGCGATGAGATCGTCGACGACCGCGAGGGTGAGCAGGAACATGCGCAGGGCGGGAGGCACCCCTGGCGCGATGAGGCCGAGCACCGTGACGGCGAAGGCGATATCGGTGGCGGTGGGGATCGCCCAGCCGTGCATCCACGGCCCGCCGGCGTTGAATGCGACGTAGATGAGCGCGGGCACCGCGACGCCTCCGAACGCCGCTGCGACCGGCACGACCGCGGTCGAGAACCTGCTGAGCGCGCCCTCGACGAACTCGCGCTTCAGCTCGAGTCCCGTCATGAAGAAGAAGATGGCGAGGAGGCCGTCGGAGGCCCAGTGACCGACCGACAGATTCAGGTGCAGCGCCTCGGGGCCGAAGCGCAGGTCGCGCAGCGAGAAGTACCACTCGGACGCGGGGGAGTTCGCGGCGATGAAGCCGATGAGGGCCGCCACCATGATGATGACGCCGCCGATGAGCTCGGCGCGCAGCAGGCGGGCGACGCGGGCGCTCTCGCGCTTGTTGACGAGGGACAGCACGCGGATGGTGCGGGTGCGGGTGCTCGGGGCTCCCGGCTCGTGCATGGGTGAGGGATCGACGGCGTTCATGGGAGTCCCCTTCGACGGGCGCGGCTGATGGCTTCGTCGACCAGACTTCCCGACACACCGCTAGCGAGTATACGCCTCCGGGGCCGTAGCGCGATCCCTCGTCTCTATTTCTTCTCGAGCTTGCGCCGCTCCTCGAACTCGTCGTCCTGCTCCTGCATCGCGACCGTGGCGACGGAGAGTGCGAGGCCCGCGAGCCAGACCCCCCACACGAGCAGTCGACGCCAATCCTTGCGCATGGACTGCGTACGGCGCGCCGTGCTCAGGGCGCCGAGTGCGGAGCCGATCACTCCGGGGTTGGTGACGTACTTGCCGATCGACACGCTTCCTCCTTCGTTCTTGCTCTAGCCGTGCGACCCAGCCTAGTATCCGCCGCTGCGCGCGGGCGAGGGCATAGACTGGACCGCATGGCAGAGATCGACATCAAGCCGCGGAGCCGTGACGTCACCGACGGCATCGAAAAGGCCGCCGCTCGCGGCATGCTCCGCGCGGTCGGCATGGGCGACGAGGATTGGGAGAAGCCCCAGATCGGCATCGCCAGTTCCTGGAACGAGATCACCCCCTGCAATCTGAGCCTCGACAGACTCGCCCAGGGCGCCAAGATGGGCGTTCACGCGGGCGGCGGGTACCCGATGCAGTTCGGCACCATCTCGGTGTCCGACGGCATCTCGATGGGGCACGAGGGCATGCACTTCTCGCTCGTCTCGCGTGAGGTGATCACCGACTCCGTCGAGACCGTGGTGATGGCGGAGCGCCTCGACGGCACCGTGCTCCTCGCGGGCTGCGACAAGTCGCTGCCCGGCATGCTGATGGCCGCGGCCCGCCTCGACCTCGCGTCCGTGTTCCTCTACGCGGGTTCGATCGCGCCCGGCTGGGTGAAGCTCTCCGACGGCACCGAGAAGCAGGTCACGATCATCGACGCCTTCGAAGCGGTGGGCGCCTGCGTCGCCGGGACCCTCAGCGAAGAGGACCTGAAGCGCGTCGAGTGCGCGATCGCCCCGGGCGAGGGCGCATGCGGAGGCATGTACACGGCCAACACGATGGCGTGCGTCGCCGAGGCCCTCGGCATGAGCCTCCCCGGCTCCGCGGCTCCGCCGAGCGCCGACCGCCGTCGCGACTACTACGCCCACCGCTCCGGCGAGGCAGTCGTCGAACTGCTCAGGCGGGGGATCACCGCCCGCGACATCCTCACCAAGCAGGCATTCGAGAACGCCATCACCGTCGCCATGGTGCTCGGCGGCTCCACCAACGCGGTGCTGCACCTCCTCGCCATCGCGAGGGAGGCCGACGTCGAACTGACGCTCGAGGACTTCACACGCATCGGCGCCCGCACGCCGCACCTGGCCGACATGAAGCCGTTCGGCCGGTACGTCGCAGAAGACTTCGACCGCGTCGGCGGCATGCCCGTCATCATGAAGGCGCTGCTCGACGCCGGGCTGCTGCACGGCGACGCGCTGACCGTGACCGGCAAGACGGTCGCCGAGAACCTGGCCGACGTCGACACCGCACTCGACGGCAAGGTGATCCGCACGCTCGACGACCCGCTGCACCGCAACGGCGGCCTGACGATCCTGTCGGGATCCCTCGCCCCCGAGGGAGCGGTCGTGAAGACCGCGGGTTTCGACGCCGAGACCTTCGAGGGGCCGGCGCGCGTGTTCGAGCGCGAGCGCGCCGCGATGGACGCCCTCGAGGAGGGGCGCATCGCGAAGGGCGACATCGTCGTGATCCGCTACGAGGGCCCGAAGGGCGGCCCCGGCATGCGGGAGATGCTCGCGATCACCGCGGCCATCAAGGGCGCGGGCCTCGGAAAAGATGTACTACTATTGACGGACGGACGATTCTCGGGCGGCACAACCGGCCTGTGCATCGGCCATATTGCACCCGAGGCGACGGACGGCGGTCCGATCGCCCTGGTGCGCGACGGCGACCTGATTCGGGTCGATATCGCCGCACAGACGCTCGACCTGCTGGTAGAACCCGCTGAGCTTGAGGCCCGACGAGAAAGCTGGGCCCCGCTTCCCCCGCGGTACACGCGCGGTGTCCTCGCCAAGTACGCGAAGCTCGTCCGCTCCGCCTCCGAGGGCGCCGTCACCGGCTGACCTCCGCCTCCGACACGCGCGGGACAGACCCCTGCCCCGCGCATTCACGCGTGAACCGCGATCACCATCGAGCCATAGAAAGCAAGCAATGACCTCGGAATCGAGTGCAATTCCCCCGAAGAACGCCCCGCAAGGCGAGCGCATGACGGGTGCCCAGGCCGTCGTCCGCAGCCTCGAGGCGCTCGGCGTCACCGACGTGTTCGGTCTGCCGGGCGGAGCGGTGCTGCCGCTCTACGACACCCTCATGGGCGACGAGCATCTGCGTCACATCCTCGTCAGGCACGAGCAGGGCGGCGGCCACGCCGCAGAGGGCTACGCCGCCGCGAGCGGCAAGGTCGGCGTCTGCATCGCCACCTCGGGCCCCGGCGCGACGAACCTCGTCACCGCGATCGCCGACGCCTACATGGATTCGGTGCCGCTGCTCGCGATCACCGGCCAGGTGTTCTCGCACCTGATGGGCAGCGACGCGTTCCAGGAGGCCGACATCGTCGGCGTCACCATGCCGATCACCAAGCACTCCTTCCTCGTGAAGCGCCCCGAGGACGTGCCCGGCGCCATCGCTGCGGCCTACCACCTCGCATCGACCGGCCGTCCCGGTCCGGTGCTCGTCGACATCACGAAGGACGCGCAGGAGGGCCTCGTCGACTTCGTGTGGGATCCCCGCGTCGAGCTCGCGGGCTACCGTCCCATCACCAAGGCGAACAGCAAGCAGATCCAGGCCGCGGCCGAGCTGATCGCCGAATCCGAGCGGCCGGTGTTCTACGTCGGCGGCGGAGTCGGCCGCGCCGGCGCCTCCGAGGAACTGCTGCAGCTCGCCGAGCTCGTGGGCGCCCCGGTCGTGACGACCCTCATGGCGCGCGGCGTGTTCCCCGACTCGCACCCGCAGCACCTCGGCATGCCCGGTATGCACGGCACCGTGCCCGCGGTGCTCGCGCTGCAGGAGTCCGACCTGCTCATCACCCTCGGTGCCCGCTTCGACGACCGCGTGACCGGCAAGGCCGCACTCTTCGCGCCCGACGCCAAGGTGATTCACGCCGACATCGACCCCGCCGAGATCGGCAAGATCCGCTCGGCCGACGTGCCCATCGTAGGCGACGCGGCCGAGGTGATCGCAGACCTGATCGCCGCCGTCTCGACGGCGAAGCTCAGTCGAGAGTTCGCCGACCTCGGCGACTGGTGGGCCCGCCTCCGCGAGTTGCAGCGCAAGTACCCGCTCGGCTACCAGCCGACGAGCGACGGCCTGCTCTCCCCGCAGCACGTGATCCAGCGCATCGGCGAGCTCAGCGGGCCCGAGGCCGTGTACGCCGCCGGTGTCGGCCAGCACCAGATGTGGGCCGCCCAGTTCATCAACTACGAGCGCCCGAACGCCTGGCTCAACTCCGGCGGCGCGGGCACGATGGGCTACTCGGTTCCCGCCGCCATGGGCGCGAAGGTCGCCCAGCCCGACCGTGTCGTGTGGGCGATCGACGGCGACGGCTGCTTCCAGATGACGAACCAGGAGCTCGCCACCTGCGTGGTGAACAACATCCCCATCAAGGTCGCGGTCATCAACAACTCGTCGCTCGGCATGGTGCGCCAGTGGCAGACCCTCATCTACGAGGGCCGCTACTCGAACACCGAGCTCAACACGGGCCACGGCTCGCAGCGCGTGCCCGACTTCGTGAAGCTCGGTGACGCCTACGGCTGCCTCGCGATCCGCGTCGAGCGGGAGGACCAGGTCGACGACGCGATCAAGCTCGCGCTCGAGACCAACGACCGCCCCGTGGTCATCGACTTCGTCGTGAGCGCCGACGCCATGGTGTGGCCGATGGTGCGCCAGGGCACGTCCAACAGCGATATTCAGTACGCACTCGATCACAGCCCCGAGTGGGAGGGAGAGTAAGCATGAGCCGTCACGTACTCAGCCTCCTCGTAGAGGACAAGCCGGGCCTGCTGACCCGTGTCGCGGGGCTCTTCGCCCGCCGCGGCTTCAACATCGAGTCGCTCGCAGTGGGCCCCACCGAGATGCGCGGCCTCTCGCGCATCACCGTGGTGGTCGACGAGGACGAGGTGCTGCTCGAGCAGGTCACCAAGCAGCTCAACAAGCTCGTCAACGTCATCAAGATCGTCGAGCTCGATAGCGCCAGCTCCGTGCAGCGCGAGCACGTGCTCATCAAGGTGCGCGCCGACAACCAGACCCGTTCCCACGTGCTCGAGGCGGTGTCGCTGTTCCGCGCCCGCGTGGTCGACGTGGTGCCCGACGCCCTCACCATCGAGGTGACGGGCGACACCGGCAAGATCGACGCCTTCCTGAAGGTGCTCGAGCAGTACGGCATCAAGGAGATCGCCCAGTCGGGCCTGATCGCCCTCGGTCGCGGTGCGAAGTCGATCAGCGAGCGGGTCTTCAAGGGATAGGGATCCCTCGCCCACGCACACCAACCCGAACCACGCGCCTCGAGCGCAGCAGCAACCTCACAACAAAGGAGAATCCCAAGTGGCAGAGATGTACTACGACGCCGACGCCGACCTCTCGATCATCCAGGGGAAGAAGGTGGCCGTCGTCGGCTACGGCTCCCAGGGACACGCGCACGCCATGAACCTGCGCGACTCGGGTGTCGAGGTCGTCATCGCCCTCAAGGAGGGTTCGAAGTCGACGCAGAAGGCCCAGGAGGCCGGCTTCGAGGTCAAGAACGTGGCCGACGCGGCCGAGTGGGCCGACCTCATCATGATCCTCGCGCCCGATCAGCACCAGCGCTCGATCTTCGCCGACTCGATCAAGGACAAGCTGACGCCGGGCAAGACCCTCGCCTTCGCGCACGGCTTCAACATCCGATTCGGCTACATCGAGGCACCCGAGGGCGTCGACGTGATCCTCGTCGCCCCCAAGGCCCCCGGTCACACCGTGCGCCGCGAGTTCGAGGCCGGCCGTGGCATCCCCGACATCATCGCCGTCGAGGTCGACGCGTCGGGCACCGCGTGGGAGACCGCGAAGTCGTACGCCAAGGCGATCGGCGGCACCCGCGCCGGCGTCATCAAGACCACCTTCACCGAGGAGACCGAGACCGACCTCTTCGGCGAGCAGGCCGTGCTCTGCGGCGGCATGAGCCACCTCGTGCAGGCCGGCTTCGAGGTGCTCACCGAGGCGGGCTACCAGCCCGAGATCGCCTACTTCGAGGTGCTGCACGAGCTCAAGCTCATCGTCGACCTCATGTGGGAGGGCGGCATCGCCAAGCAGCGCTGGTCGATCTCGGACACCGCCGAGTACGGCGACTACGTGTCGGGCCCGCGCGTCATCACCCCGCAGGTCAAGGAGGCCATGCAGGCCGTGCTGAAGGACATCCAGACCGGTGCCTTCGCCGAGCGCTTCATCGCCGACCAGGATGCGGGCGCCCCCGAGTTCACCTCGCTGCGCGAGAAGGAGGAGTCGCACCCGATCGAGAAGACCGGCCTCGAGCTCCGCAAGCTGTTCGCGTGGCAGCAGCAGGACGAGGACTACGTCGACGGCAGCGCCGCGCGCTGATATCGGCGACTGTCGGTCGGCGTTCGCCGATCGGCTGAGCGAGGAGGGATCCGGGTCCGCCCGGGTCCCTCCTTCGCGTATCCGCTGGCCCCGCGAGCGGAGCGAGGGCCCGCTGGCCCGGCGAGCGGAGCGAGTCGAAACCCGGGCCGAGCGTGCCGAGCCGACGGTTTCGACTCGTCGCAAGCTCCTCGCTCAACCAGCGGGACTCGTCGCGGGCTCCTCGCTCAACCGGCGGGCTGCGTTGTGGGCATGCGATCCCTGTCGAAGGTGATGGTGGAGTAGCCGTGGGGAGCGGGTTCGCCGTCCTCACCGATGTTCACGAAGACGAGGCGTTCGATGCTGAGGATCGTCTTGCGCGTGATCATGTTGCGCACCTGCGCGCGCATCGTGATCGACGTGGTGCCGAAGTGCGTGGCGACGAGGCCCATCTCGAGCAGGTCGCCCTGCCTGGCCGACGCCTCGAAGTTGATCTCCGAGATGAACTTGGTGACGACGCGATGGTTGCCGAGCTGGATGATCGCGTAGATCGCGGCCTCCTCGTCGATCCATCGGAGCAGGCTGCCGCCGAAGAGGGTGCCGTTCGCGTTCAGATCCTCGGGCTTGACCCACTTGCGGGTGTAGAAGTTGATCGAGTCGTTCTGGCGTGCGTTTCCCATACGCCGCAGCTTATCGACTCTCTATTTCGATTCGGTTCCGGCCGCTCGGGAGGCCCGCGTCGTGCGCGCGGTCGCCTGCGCGGTCCAGGGGTTCTCGGGCCAGGGGTGCTTCGGGTAGCGCCCGCGCATCTCCTTGCGCACCTCGCGGTAGGGGCCGTTCCAGAACGAGGACAGGTCGGCGGTGACGGCGAGAGGTCTGCGGGCCGGTGAGAGCAGGTGGAAGAGCACCGGCACGCGACCGTCGACGAGCCGCGGCGTGTCGGCGAGGCCGAACGCCTCCTGGAGTTTGACGGCCACTACGGGCAGCGCGTCGTCGTCGCCCGGGCGCGGATAGTCGATGCGGATGTGCGAGCCGGAGGGCACGGCGAGCCGCTCGGGCGCGAGCTCGAGGAGGCGGGTGGCCTCGGGCCAGGGGAGCAGCCTGGCGAGGGCCGCGGCGACGTCGATGCCTCCGAGGGAGGCGTCGGGGCGCATCCGGTCGAGGTCGGGGCCGAGCCAGCGCTCGAGCCCGTCGAGCAGCGCGTCGTCGTCGACGGCGGGCCAGGGATCGCCGAGCTCGCGCCTCAGCAGAGCGAGTCGGGCGCGCAGCCGGATCGCCTCCTCGCGCCAGTCGAGCGCGGCGAGGCCGGTCTCGCGCAGGTGGGCCGCGAGTGCGGGGCCGGTGTCGTCGCGGGTGGGAGACGCGGGGGCGGAAGCGAGAGGGATCGCGCCCAGTCGGCGTTCCTCGCGCACCCGCACGCGGCCATCCACGATGCGCGCGACGCGCTCGTGCGTCGTCAGGGCGTCGCCGAAGCGCAGCGCATCCTCCTCCGGCAGTGGCGCGGCGAGCCGGATGACGGCGCCGGTGCCGTCGGCTGCGCGACCGTCGGCGCGCTGCACCTCGCGCACCGACAACCACTCGACGCCGATCAGGCCGCTGCGCTCCGGCAGGGCGGCACGGGTGCCGCTCGCGAAGAGGTAGCTGCGCGATCCCTCGCCCGTTCGTCTGGCGATCCACTCGGGCCTGGCGAGCGCGAGCACCGCGCCCGACGCGTCGGCGAGACCCGGGCCCTCCGCCTCGGGGTCCGATGCGGTCGGGGGCGGCACCAGGCGGGCGAGCCGTCGCGCTTCTCTCCGCCACCGCTCGGCACCCGGTGCGCGCCCCGAGCGCAGCTCACGCAGCAAGCGCGGGAGGTCGGCGCCCGGTTCGCGGTGGTCGTCCGACACGGCGGCGACGACCTCGGAGACGCTGGTCGGATCCCTCAGCTCCCTGACGCCCTCGAGCAGCGCGCGGGCCTCGCGCACACCGACCGGCATGCGCGCGACCTCGGCTCCGTCGGAGGTGACGCGCCCCGCGGCGTCGGTGAGCCCGAGCGTGTGCAGCACGGCCTGCGCCCGCGCCATCGCCTGCGGCGGGGGAGGGGTCGGCAACGCGAGCCCCTCGCCGCCCGGCGTGCCCCACGCGGCGAGCAGCAGCGCTGTGTCGACCAGGTCGGCCGAGGCGATCTCCGGGGCGGCCGCGGCGGGCATGCGCGCGAAGTCGGTCTCGGAGTAGACGCGCACCGCGCGGCCCGGCCCCTGTCGGGCCGCACGGCCGGCGCGCTGCTCCGCGCTCGCCCGCGATGCGCTCACGGTGACGAGCCCCGTCATGTCGCGCGCGCGGTCGCGCCGCACCTCGCGCGCGAGGCCCGAGTCGATCACCAGCCGCACGCCGGGCACCGTGAGCGAGCTCTCCGCGAGCGACGTGCTCACGACGATGCGCGGCGGATCACCGGGCGCGCGGCCCCGCACCGCACGGTCCTGCTCGCGGGCCGGGATGCGTCCGTGGAGGGGGAGCACTTCGACTCGCTGACGCTCGCTCAGGATAGGCACTTCGACGCGTCGGTGCTCGCCGTCGGTGCAGGCGGCCTCCCGCGCCGTCTCGGTTCGGAGCAGTCGGACCACCTCATCGACTTCGCGGGCGCCCGGCACGAAGACGAGCGCGTCGCAGGCGTCCGGGTCGTGCGCCGCCGCCGCGGCCTGCTCCTTCGCGGCGGTCGCCGCGAGGTGGGCGAGGTAGTCGCGCGAGACCCCGCGCTCCGTGAGCCGCGCCCCGTCGAACGGGCGGTAGTCGACCCGCAGCGGGTGCAGCGGCGACGGGACGTCGACCACGGGGGCAGGGGAGGATCCCTCGCCCAGGATCTCGGCGATGCGCTCGGCATCGAGCGTCGCAGACATCGCGACCACCAGCAGGTCGTCGCGCAGCGCACGCACCTCGGCGACCATGCCGAGCAGCAGATCGCCCTCGACAGAGCGCTCGTGCACCTCGTCGAGGATCACTGCGCCGACGCCGTCGAGGCCGGGATCGGCGATGAGCCGGCGCAGCAGCACGCCGGGGGTGAGCGCCTCGATGCGGGTGCCCGGCCCGACCTTCCGCTCTCCGCGCACCGTGAAGCCGACGATGTCGCCCACCGCACCGCCGTCGAGGCTCGCGATGCGCGAGGCCGCTGCGCGCACCGCGACGCGACGCGGCTGGGTGAGCAGCGTCGTGCCGCCGCCCCGTGCCGCGACGAGGTTCGCGACGAGCGGCGGCACGAACGTCGTCTTGCCCGTGCCCGGCGGGGCGGTGACGACCGCGGCGCCGGTCGTCGCCGCGCGCTCGAGCTCGGCACGGGTAGCCGCAACCGGCAGGCCGGCGCCGATCGCGTCTAGGTCGAAGCGGTGCGAGGTCACCAGTTCATCCTAGGAGCGCGGCCCGCCCCCGAGTCGCGCCCGAACCCGCATCCCTCGCCGTCAGCACGGAGGACGGTTCAGCGCATCCCCGGATCCTGCGAGGCGTCGGCGTACATGCCGGGGCAACCGGAGGTCTCGGCCCCGGGCCGCAGCTCGAAGTGCCAGGCCTCGTTCGCGTAGATCTGGCACAGGCCGTATGAGGCCCCGCGCTCGGAGAGCCAGGCGGCGGCCTCTGCCGGGCCGATGTCGACGGCGTCGCCGGAGACGTGCGCCGATGCGCTCGGCTCCGCGACCCAGCGGGCGGCCTCCTCGGCCGAGCCGTACTGTCCGATCGCGTCCTGCAGCAGCCGCTCCTGGTAGGCCGTGGAGCGCCAACCGCTCGTCACCCCGAGCGCGACGCCCTCCGCCGACGCATCGGCCGAGGCCGCCCGCAGCGCCGCGAGCAGCTCGGGCCGCAGCCCCGTGATGCCCGGCAGTTCGGTGTCGACCGTCGAGCCGTCGGGCAGCGTGCCGTCGGCGGGTCCGGGCTCGGTGCTCGCGTCCGGAGCGGCTGCAGCGGCCGGTGCGGCCGGTGCCCCCGTCTCCGCGGTGCGCGCCGCGTCGTGCCGGGCGCCCTCGGGGGCCGCGGTCGCGGGCGAGGGATCCGCGGCGGCGAGCACGGCGAACGCCGCGAGCGCGACGGCTCCGGCCAGGCCGATCGCCGCGACGATGAGGGCCGTCGTCGCCCGGGGAGGAACGGGGATCATGTCGGTCATGGGTCCAGTGAAGCGCGGGCCCGGTTGCGGCGCCGTATGCGATTCTCGATACGCGCACCATATGCCGCGCTCCGTAGCATGGATCGCATGCGCGTGCTGATCGTCGAGGACGAACCCTATCTGGCGGAGGCGATCCGCGACGGCCTGAGGCTCGAGGCGATCGCCGCGGATATCGCCGGCGACGGGGATACGGCTCTCGAACTGCTCAGCGTCAACGACTACGACATCGCCGTGCTCGATCGCGACGTTCCCGGTCCCTCCGGCGATGAGATCGCGAAGAGCATCGTCGCCTCGGGGAGCGGCATGCCGATCCTGATGCTGACTGCGGCGGATCGGCTCGACGACAAGGCCTCGGGCTTCGAGCTCGGCGCCGACGACTACCTCACCAAGCCGTTCGAGCTGCGGGAGCTCGTGCTGCGGCTCCGGGCGCTCGACCGCAGGCGCGCTCGCAGTCGCCCGCCGGTTCGCGAGATCGCGGGCCTGCGCGTGGATCCCTTCCGCCGCGAGGTCTATCGCGACGGCCGTTATGTCGCGCTCACCCGCAAGCAGTTCGCGGTGCTCGAGGTGCTCGTCGCCGCAGACGGCGGGGTGATCAGCGCCGAGGAACTGCTCGAGAAGGCGTGGGACGAGAACGCCGACCCGTTCACCAACGCCGTGCGCATCACGGTCTCGGCGCTGCGCAAGCGTCTCGGCGAGCCGTGGGTGATCGCGACCGTGCCCGGCGTCGGCTACCGCATCGACACGGGCGAGGGCGAGGGATCCCTGGCGGGTGCTGATGCGGGATCCGGGGTCGGTTCGGGCGAGGGATCCGGTTCGGGCGCACGCGAGGGCGCCGACCGTGGATAGGCGGCCCGGTCTGAGCGTGCGCCTCAAGCTCACCCTCAGCTACGCCGGTTTCCTGCTGCTCGCGGGCACGCTGCTGCTCGCGGTGGTCTGGGTGTTCCTGCTGCGCTACGTGCCGCCGAACGCGACCCACAGCGCCGAAGGCTTCTTCCCCGGCCGTTTCGACCTGATCCGGGCTTTCGTGCCGGCCGCCGCGTGGGCGGTGCTCTTCCTGCTGCTCTTCGGACTGCTCGGCGGTTGGATCCTCGCGGGCCGCATGCTCGCGCCGCTGCGGCGCATCACCGCGGCCACGCGCAAGGCGGAGGCCGGGTCGCTCTCGCACCGGATCGAGCTGGAGGGCGGCCGCGACGAGTTCCGCGAACTGGCCGACGGCTTCGACGCCATGCTCGAGCGGCTCGAGGCTCACGTCGCCGAGCAGCGGCGGTTCGCCGCGAACGCGTCGCACGAGCTTCGCACGCCGCTCGCGGTGACCCAGACCCTGCTCGACGTCGCCCGCAAGGATCCGGGGCGCGACAGCGGCGAGTTGATCGAGCGCCTCGGCGCGGTCAATGCGCGCGCCATCGAGCTCACCGAAGCCCTGCTGCTGCTGAGCCGGGCCGAGCAGCGGTCGTTCGCGAGGCAACCCGTCGACCTCTCGCTCGTCGCGGAGGAGGCCGCTGAGACGCTGCTGCCGCTCGCCGAGAAGCACGGGGTCGACGTCGAGGTCTCCGGCGACATCACGCGGGCGCCCGGCTCGCCGCCGCTCCTGCTGCAGATGACCGCGAACCTGCTCCACAACGCGATCGTCCACAACCTGCCCAGCGGAGGATTCGTGCGCGTGAGCACGGGGTCGGAGGGCGGCGTCGCCGTCGTCGCGGTGGAGAACAGCGGCGAACGGCTCGGCGAGGAACTGCTGTCGACCCTGACCGAGCCCTTCAAACGCGGCACGGACCGGCTGCGCAGCGACCACGCGGGGGTCGGCCTGGGGCTCGCGATCGTGCAGAGCATCGTGCGCGCGCACGACGGGAGGCTGCGTCTCGAAGCCATCTCCGAGGGCGGTCTGCGGGTCTCGGTGGAGCTCCCGGCCGCACACTGAGGCGGATGTCCGGTGACGCTGGTCGCGGTCACATCACCTCCGCGGTCAGCGCTCCTGCGTCGGTGCGACGAGCGGTCCGGTGTCGGGCCGCACGAGGTGCACCGGGGACGCGACGAATGCGCCGACGGCGAGCAGGGCCGCGCACGTGCCGACGGCGCACCAGCGCACAGCGGAGGCGAGAGATCCGCCCCGCCGCCCGCCCCGCTCCGCGCGGGTGCGACGGGCGCGCCATGACAGCACCGAGGCGAGCGCGAAGCCGGTGAGCCCGCCCAGTGCGTTGACGATGACATCGGTGATGTCGAAGCTGCCGATCGCCAGGGCGAACTGCGCGCTTTCGAGGAGCAGGCTCGCCGCCGCGGCCAGAGCGGTCGCACCCCACCACGAGCACGACGGCGCCAGCCACCTCAGGTAGGCGCCGAACGGCAGGAAGAGCATCAGGTTGGCGGCGACCTCGAACGGGTCGCTCGCGGCGTCGGTGCCGGCCGCGACGAACGGGATCAGCTTGACGGGGCGGAGGCCGCCGCGACCGACGTGCGGCGCCTCGAGCTTCCAGAGCACGACCCACACGAGGAGCGCCAGGTAGACCGCGAACAGCACGGCCAGGAGCCTCAGCTGACGCCGGCGCGCTGCCGCGCCGTCGACCGGGTACGGCCGAGAGGAGGACTGCCTGGACGGCCGGCCCTGCACGGCGGCTGGTTCTACGGGGAGCGTTTCGTGGTGCATGCCCCCAGCTCAGCGCACGCCGTGTTGCGGCGGCGTCTGATGATTCCGATACGCCCGCGAAACACGGTGACTGCCGGCTGCGAGGCGGCTGCGCGCAGTGCGCGGCCACCGGCTTCGGTCAGGCTCAGCGCAGGCGCCACTCGGCTGCCGCGTACTGCTGCGCGTGGAACTCGGCGAAGCGACCGCCGGCTGCGAGCAGCTCGTCGTAGCCGCCCTGCTCGACGACACGGCCGTCATCGACGAACACCACCCGGTCGGCCGTCCGGATGCTCGACAGCCGATGGGCCACGACCACCCGTGTGCGAGGGAACGGGTCGCCTCCGAGCGCCGCGGCGACCGCGGCCTCGTTCTCCGTGTCGAGCGCGCTCGTGGCCTCGTCCACGAGCAGCACCGGCGCCGGCTTGAGCAGGGCCCGCGCGATCGACACGCGCTGCCGTTCGCCTCCGGAGAGCGAGGAGCCGCCCTCGCCGACCGGGCAGTCCCAGCCGCCCGGCAGGCCGTCGACGATGGAGTCGACCCGCGCGAGACCGGCGGCGGTCTCCACCCGCGACTCGTCGGCCCCCGGATCGCCGACCAGCAGGTTCTCGCGCAGGCTCGTGTCGAAGAGATAGGGGTGCTGGAACACGAAGGTGGAGAGCGCCCGGCGCGAGTCCTCGTCGAGGGTGGCCGCGTCCACTCCGTCGACGAGCACGGTCCCTGCGGTCGGCAGATGCAGCCCGGCCAGCAGGGCGAGGATCGTGCTCTTGCCCGATCCCGATGGCCCGACGATGGCCGTCGTGGTGCCCGGCTCGAAGACGAGGTCGAGGTCGTCGAGCACGGGCGCCGATCCCTCGCCGTAGGCGAAGGCGGCGCCGCGGAGCTCCAGCCGCGGCGGGGCGGCTGGGGCGAGAGCGACGTCGCCGGAGCCGACGACGGGCGCCTCGAGCACGGTGCGGACGCGGCGCAGCGAGGTGAGCGTGCCCTCCGTTGCGGCGGCGAGGCCGGAGAGCGCGGTGAACGGCTCGAGGTAGCGCGCGATCACGACGATGAGCGCGACCGCCTCGGGAGCGCCGATGCCGCCGCTCGTCGCGAGCCACACGGTGGTGCCCGCGAGCAGCAGCAGCGCGAGCTGGCTCGCCAGACTGAACACCAGCTGGCCGGGCACCTGCATCGTGAGCAGCCGCATGGTCGCGCCGTGCTGAGCCTCGAGCGCGGCGCCGACGTGGCTGTGCTCGACCTCCACGCGTCGGGCGGCGCGCAGCGCCTGCTGCGTGCGGGCGAACTCGATGACCCGCTCGGTCAGTGCGCTGTTGGCCTCGCTCGCCGCCCGATCGGCAGCGCGGCTCAGGCGCGCGGCGAGCCAGTACGCGCCGAGCAGCACGGGCACCCCGGCCAGCGCGGCGAGCCCGAGCGGCAATGAGATCGGCATGAGCGCGATCGCGATCCCGACGGGCAGCAGCGTCGCCGAGAGCAGCGGCGTCGCCAGGTAGACGAACAGACCGACCAGCTCGGGCCCGATCGAAGCCACCGCCTGCCGAGCGACGGGGGTGCGCTCGGCGTCGAACCACGTGAGGCCGATGCGGTTCAACCGTTCAGCGATGCCCTGCTGGCCGTGGTCGAGCAGGCCGAATCCGAGATCGAAGGCGATCCTCGTGATCAGCCAGTCGATCAGCCAGCCGGCCGAGATGGCGAGCGCGAGCCATCCGACCCAGGGCCAGGCCTCGGCAGGCGCCGCGCCGAAGAGTGCCGAGACCAGCGGCAGGAGCAGCACGGCGCTCGCCGCCCGCAGGGCGACGCTCACGACGGTGAGGGCGAGGTGCGCGAGGATGCGGCCGGTGCTGCCGGCCGGCATGAGCGAGAGGACGGCGCGGATCATCGGATGGTCTCCGTTTCTGCGGTGGGGCGGGCGTGCTGCCCGGCTTCCCAGAGCTGCCGGTATCTGCCGCCGCGCGCGAGCAGCTCGTCGTGGCGGCCGCTCTCGGCGATGCGGCCCCCGTCGAGCACGACGATGCGGTCGACGCCGGCAATCGTGTGCAGTCGGTGCGCGATCACGAGCACGGTGCGATCGGCGGTGAGCCTGCCCAGCGCCTGCTGCACGAGGAATTCCGACTCGGGATCGGCGAACGCCGTGGCCTCGTCGAGCACGAGCACCGGGGTGTCTGCGAGGATGGCGCGGGCGATCGTGAGCCGCTGCCGCTCGCCGCCCGAGAGCGCGGCGTCAGGGCCGAGCGGGGTGTCGTAGCCCTGCGGCAGACGCAGGATGCGCTCGTGGATGTTCGCGGCGCGGGCGGCGCGCTCGACGAGCTCCATGCCGGCGCCGGGGTCGGCGAGCGCGATGTTCTCGCGCACCGTGCCCTGCACGAGCTGCGTCTCCTGGAAGACGAAGCCGACCCTCGAGTAGAGCTCGTCAGCGGTGAGGGCGCGGATGTCGGTGCCGTCGACACTGATCGATCCCTCGCCGACGTCGTGGAAGCGGGCGAGCAGCGCCGCGAGCGTCGACTTGCCCGCACCGGACGGGCCGACGAGCGCCGTCACGGTGCCAGGCTCGAGCGCCAGCGATACGTCCTGGAGCACCGGAGATCCCCGGCGATAGGCGAAGCCGACACCCTCGAACCGCACGGCGCCGCGGGCGCCTGACCCGGATCCCTCGCCCGCGGGCCTCTCTTCCGCGCCGGAACGGGCCGCCGCGAGCTCCGGCTCCTCGAGCACCACTTGCACCCGCTTCGCCGCGAGCAGGCCGTCGCGGAGGCCCGACAGGCCGTAGCCGATACCGAGCAGGCGCGAGCCGAACGTCGTGCCGAGCAGGAGGAACGGCAGCAGGTCGAGCGGATCCATCGAGCCGCCCGCGACCCACAGCGTGCCGAACACGCAGATGAGCAGCAGGAACGTGGTCGGACGCGTCACGAGATCCATGAGGGTCTTGAGGCCGGTGAACGGCCGCTGCCAGGCGTTCAGGAACGCAACGTATTCGCCGAGGCGCGCGCGGAACGTCGACGCCGCCGCCCCGCCGAACACGCGCACCACCGGCTGCCCGTCGAGGTAGGCGCCGGCCTCGGTGTTCATGCGCTCGGCCCACTTCAGCGCACGCGGGGTGTCGTCGTAGGAACGCAGGATCATCAGGTACATCGTGAAGGCGTACACGAGCACCGGCACGAACATGAGCAGGGCGAGGCGCCAGTCGACTGCGAAGAGGTACACCAGCACGGCGACCGGGGCGACCACTGCGGCGACCGCGTCGCTCACCGCGTGCGTCACGAGGTAGTGCAGCGCGAGGGTGTCGTCCTGCACCACGCGCTTCACCTGGGCCGAGCCGCGCGCCGCGAACCAGCCGAGCGGCAGCCGGGCGAGCTTGTCGAGCAGGCGCGCCCGCAGGTCCCGCTCGAAGCGCGCGTCGACGGCGTGCAGCCACAGCAGCAGCGCGGCGCCCAGCAGCGCTCCGAGGCCGACGAGCACGAGCGCCCAGACGCCGATCGCCCACAGCCCGGCGCCGTCCGACCCGCCGGAGAGCAGCCTCCGCGACAGCTCGATCAGCAGGAAGAACGGCGCGAGCTCGATCAGCGTGACCACGGCCTGCAGCACGCCGGCCGCGATGAACACGGGCTTCAGCGGAGCGAGCAGGCGCGATCCTGCGGCCGCTCGCCACTCGCCCCTCGGCGGCTGCTGAGTCGTTCCGGCAGGCGCCTGCGCCGCTGCGGGGGCGTCGGTCGTCGGCGTCTCGGCCGGGGGAGCCCCGATCGCGGTCGAGAGATCCGCCCCCGCCTCGGCGGGCTCCTCGGCCGGCGAGGGATC
This sequence comes from Leucobacter ruminantium, assembly GCF_017565705.1. Lineage (GTDB taxonomy): Bacteria > Actinomycetota > Actinomycetes > Actinomycetales > Microbacteriaceae > Leucobacter > Leucobacter ruminantium. The sequence continues at coordinate 330,066 of NZ_JAGDYL010000001.1, read as the reverse complement.
GGGCCCTGGGGGCCCGGCCGCCTCCGCGCTCTGCGGCTCGGTGTCCTTGCCGCGGAGCTTGCCCATTGCGCGCCCTTCGATCCAGTAGGCCTGCGCGTGGATCTCGCTGCGCGGGAAGCCGAACTCGTCGCGCAGCCGGGATCGGAGCTGCTTGAGGGAGGCGCTCTCGGGTGTCGCCCAGACGTACCAGTCCGACCAGTCGCGCGTCTCGATCGCCTGGGCGAGCGAATCCGGGCCCGTGCGCGGCGTCCAGTGGGTGCGCAGCAGCGGGTGCTCGGGGATGGGAATGAGACGGTCGTCGTCGTGGTGCTGCTCGAGGTAGAGCTCGACCGGCACGTCGGCGGGCAGAGCGGCGATGATGCCGGCGAGGCCCGGAATGGCCGCCGCATCGCCCACGAGCAGATAGCCGGCAGGCCGCTCCTCCGGCAGCTCGAACTTCGAGGAGCCGAGCGTGTTCATCGAGAGCTCGTCGCCCGGCTCGCAGCGCTGCGCCCACGCGGAGGCGGGACCGGCCGGCTCGTGCAGCACGAAGTCGATCGCCAGGTCACCCGTCTCGGCGTCGCCCGAGCTGATGGTGTAGCCGCGCTGATGCTCGGTGTCGCGCCCGGTGTGGTCGGGGAACCAGCCGCGCAGCCATGCCGTCGGCACCAGCTCGGCGTCCTCGAAGATCGTGTCGGAGTGCAGGTGCACCCGGAGGAAGCTCGGGGTGAGGAACTCCTTGGAGACGACCGTCACCGTGTGATCCCGCACCTGCATGGTGCGCATCATGGCCCCCTGAAAGCCGCGCTTCGCCATCGCGCACCCCTCCGCTCTCGATCCGTGAGCGCGTGCGCGCTCACCAGATCAGGATACCCTCACCTTCATCATATGAAGTGGGGTTTGCGGGATACGCGAAGATCCCGGCGTGCGGGTGGCCGGTCTATTCCGAGTCGCCTGCCGCCGGAGAAGGGTCCGTTTCGCCGGTGTCGCGGATGACATCGCTCGCCGGTGCCTCGCCCGAGAGCACGGCCTCGACCTCGTCGACCTGCGCCTGCGTGTACCCGCAGTAGTTCACGGCCTCGCTCTGCCAGCGCTTGGTGAGGCGATCCTTGCCCGACTCGTGGGCCGCGGCGACGGTGCCCTCGTAGATCTGCCCGTCCTGGGACTCCTTGTTCACGTCGGGCACGGCCTCGCAGACGTGGAACACCGAGCCGCCCTTCACCCAGAACACGCGGTCCTCGCCGGTGAGCTGCTGCACGATGTTGGTCTCCTCGGCGTACTGCTCCTGCGAGGGGGACTGGTAGGAGATGCCGAAGGCGGTGGCGATGAGCAGCACCACGATGCCGATGCCGCCGGCGATGGCCTTCTGCTTGCCGTCCATGTTCTTGTTCAGGAAGATCAGGATGATGAGAGGCAGGAAGGCCACGATCGCCACGATCGCTCCGAGCTGGTTCTGCACGAAGAATCGAACCGCGTCGCGCTTGGACGCGGGGTCGAGGCGGTTCGCCTGCTTCCAGCACAGCGAGCCCGCGACCGAGAGGGCGCCGGTCACGACGATGATGCCGATGAGCAGCCAGAGGTTCACCGGCACCTGCTTGAGCACCCAGAAGATGGCGAACAGTTCGAGGCCGATCGCGACGGCCCACGCGGCCCAGGAGATCCAGCGGAGCCGGGTCGCCTTCGCCTTGGCCTCCGGCTCGGGGGTCCAGACAGGCTCATCGGTGCCGGTCCCTTCGGTCGTCGATGCCTTGGCGCTCTCGACGCGCACGACCTTCTTCTTCGGCGTCTCGCTCATCTCTGCTCCTTCGTTCATCGCCTATTCAGCATATTCCGTCGGAGGCATCCGGCCGACCCGCCCACTAGCCCCGGGTCGGTCACGTCGCTACACTGTGAGCCAGAATCTCGGCTACGACGATGGAGTGTGCGATGGGACTGATTCAGGCTGCGGTCGGGGCGATCGGCGGCACGCTCGCCGATCAGTGGAAAGACTTCTACACGGTGCCGAGCGGTCTCGCGCCGACGGCGGCGCTGTTCTCCGCGGTGCCGCAGGGGCAGAACGCGGGGCGCGGGTCGAACACCCGGGGTTCCGACGGCGTGATCACGAACGGCAGCAGGATTCTCGTGCCCGAGGGGTACGGGCTGATCCTGATGCAGGATGGCGCGATCACGGGCTTCGCCGCCGAGGCGGGCGCCTACGAGTGGAACTCCGAGGCGCAGGATTCGCAGTCGATCTTCGCGGGCAACGGCATCGTCAGCCCGCTCATCACGACCTCCTGGGAGCGCTTCAAGTTCGGCGGCCGCCCCGGCGCCCAGCAGCGCGCATACTTCGTCGCGCTGAAGGAGCTGCCGAACAACCGCTTCGGCACGCAGTCGGAGATCTACTGGGACGACGCCTACCTGAACGCGCAGGTGGGCGCGATCACCCGCGGCACGTACACGCTGAAGATCTCCGATCCGATCCTGTTCGTCAAGGCGTTCGTGCCGGCGAAGTATCTCGAGCCCGGACAGGTCTTCGACTTCACGGACATCGACAACGATGCGGCGTCGCAGCTGTTCAACGAGGTCGTCGGGTCGCTCGCCCCGGCGTTCTCGATGTACACGAACGATCCTGCGAAGGGGAACCGGATCACGAAGATCCAGCAGGACTCGGTGGGGTTCGCGCAGAGTCTGTCGGCCGCGGTGGAGCAGAACTATCAGTGGAGCTCGGCCCGGGGCCTCGAGATCGCGGCGACCGCGATCATCGCGATCGAGTACGACGAGAACACGCGCGAGCTGCTGAAGAACGTGCAGCGCGCGGACGCGCTCTCGGGGGCGCGGGGCAACTCGAATCTGCAGGCCTCGGTGGCAGCGGGCTTCGAGGCCGCGGGCGAGAACGCGGGTGCCGGCGGCATCTTCGGGATGGGCATGGCCGCGGGGACCGCCGGTCTGGGCGGGTTGCAGCAGCCGGTTCCCGGCGTGGGTGCGCAGTCGGCGCCGCAGCAGGCCGCACCCGCAACGGCGGCTCCGCCCGCCGCACCGGCCGAAGCCGCTCCCGCGGCCGAGGATCCCGTGGCCAAGCTCACCCAGATGAAGTCGATGCTCGACGCGGGGCTCATCACGGAGGACGACTACAACGCGGCCAAGGCGAAGCTGCTGGGTCTCTGACGCGACGCCGATCCCGATGAACGAGTCGCCCGAGGGAGCGGGGATCGGCGGCGAGGGAGCCCCTCCGCCGCCCCTTCCCCAGCCCGCCGCGCCGCAGGTGCCGGCTTCCGCCGTGCCGCCCATCGAAGTCGGCGCCGCACCGGCAAACGCGGGGACGCAGCCGGCCGGTGCCGATCCCTCGCCCTCCGCCGCGCAACTGCCGGAGGCGCTCGCTCCGCCGCAGCCGGCTACCATCGACACGGAGAACAGACGGCTGGACGACGGCGTGAACCGCTGCCCGCGGTGCGGATCCACCGAGATCCAACTGCGCCCGGCGACGGGGATGCTCATCTGCCTCTTCTGCCGCTACGAGTGGGCCGAGGCGCAGATCGACCCCGTCATCTCCGGCGACGGAGACCTCTCGCAGTTGAGCGGCACGATCATCGCCTCGGGTGCAGCCGATATCGACCCGGCCGTCTCCGGGGTGCTCACGCTGAAGTGCGGGGGTTGCGGAGCGGAGGTCGTGGTCAACACGGCGCAGGCCATGTCGGCGCGCTGCCACTGGTGCAGGCACGTGCTCACCGTCAACGATCAGGTCCCCAACGGGGCCGTGCCCGATGCGGTGCTGCCGTTCGCCCTCACGCACGCGCAGGCCGTGGAGCGCATCAGGGAGTTCGCGGGCAAGCGCCGCATGTTCGCGCACCGGCGCTTCAAGAGCGAGTTCACTCCCGAGAACGTCGTGGGGGTCTACCTGCCCTACATGGTCGTCGACGGCAACGCCTCCGCCGATGTGTGGGGCTACGGCGAGGTGGAGACCCGCCGATACACCCGGGGGAGCGGCGACGACAAGGAGACCTACTACGACGCCGACGTCTATCAGGTGCAGCGGCACGTCGACTTCACCGTCGACGACCTCACCATCGAGTCTTCGGCGGAGCGGGCCGACATGAACGCGTTCGTCAACACCAACAACATCATCAACACGATCCTGCCGTTCGACACCAAGAACGCGGTGCGGTGGAACGCCAGCTACCTCACGGGCTTCACGTCGGAGCGGCGCGACCAGGATGTCTCGGCGATCCAGCCGGTGCTCGAGCACCAACTGCTCTCGATCGGGCGATCGGAGGTCGCCGCCTCGGTGTCCGGCTACGGTCGCGGCGTGCGCTGGGAGCATGAGCGGCTCGAGGTGAAAGGCACCCGCTGGGTATCGATGTATCTGCCGGTGTGGCTCTACTCCTACTACCACGTCGAGCGGGGGCGCGGCATGGTGCACTACATCGCGGTGAACGGGCGCACGGGCGAGACGATGGGCAGCGTGCCGGTCTCCCAGGGGCGCCTGCTGCTCGCGGCGATCACGGCGGGCACCGTGATCGAAGCGCTCGCCATCGGCTTCCTGGTGGTGACGATGTGATCCCGCTGCTGATCGGCCTGGCCGGCCTCGTGCAACCCCACCTCGCGCAGGTGCTCGCCTCCTCGGACTCCGACGGCACCGGTTGGCTGCTGCTCGCGGGCCCGACGGGCGGAGCCGCCATCTACTGGGCGCTGTTCCGCTACTACCGCAACACCGACAAGTCGCACCAGTTCGAGCGCGAGACGCTCATCCAGTCGCAGCCGGTGACGGGCGGCGACGCCAAGGTGGGCGAGGTGCACGGAACGAAACGCACCTCCATCGAGGGGAACAACGTGCGCAAGCATCGCGAGCGGGTGCAGCGGGTGCAGTGACGGGGATCCCTTCCGATATGCCGCCGACGAGCCTCGGGCTCCCCGCTCACTGCGGTCTCGAAGCCTGCGCTCGCTAGTCTGAGGGGATGCGAAAGAAGAGCGGAGACCGCGCACGGGAGGAGTCCCGCGCGAGCGCGCTCGCGAGCGGATGGACGGTGCAGGGCGACGCGGACCCCGAACCCGAGGGCGCGGTGCCGTTGGCGGCCGAGAGCGCACCCGAGAGCGACGCCGCTCCGGTCGCCGACGCCGCGGCCGGGGATGCTCTCGCGAGTGAAGCCGAGGAGCAGCGGGGGCAGCTCTCGAACGCCGCGCTCGTGCTGCTCGGCGTGTTCGGCGGCCTGTATCTGCTCTACGCATGGGTGTGGCTGAGCTGGGCGCAGTTCTACGCGAGCGCGAACGCGGAGGTCGCGTCGGCGAGCGGTTCGCTGGGCGGTGCGCTGCAGCAGCTCGTGTTCTGGGCCGCGCCGCTGGCGCCGATCCTGTGGTTCCTCGCGGCGGTGCTGTTGAATCGCGGAGCGGGCATCCGCCGCCTCGCGCTCTGGATCGTCATCGGCGCGATCGTGCTGCTGCCGTTGCCCGTCTTCGGGGGAGGGGGAGCCTCATGAGCGCTGAGACCACCGGACCCGTCGAAACCGTGACCACGGGATCGGCAGAAGCTGGCGAGAGCCCCGGAGCCGCGCCTCCCTCCGCGCGGCGGCTCACGGCGGGCGTCGTCGTCGCCTGGGTCGTCGGCGTTCTGCTCACGCTGCTGTACGCATACACGGTCGTCGCGGCCGTGGGCAACCTCGTCATGCTGCCCAGGATGGGGGCGGCGATCGGCTATGGGATCACTCCCGTGGGCTGGTGGTGGCTCGGATTCGGGGTCGCGCTGCCCGTCATCGCCTACGCGCTCGCCCTGCTGTTCGGGCGGAGGCGTTCGGCGCCGCTGCGCCTGCTCGTGCTCGCGGTCGGCCTGTGCGCCGTCGCAGCCGTGCAGCTCGAGATCATGCACCTCGTACCTCAGTCGAGCTTCTTCGCATCCTGAGCGAGGCGAGTCGAAATCGTCGACGATTTCGACTCGCCTCGCTCGCTCGACCAGCGGAGGCGCGCGTCGCTCGACCGGCCGCAGCCTTCACGGAATGAAACACGCGCCTGCGTGCCTCTAGACTGGAACCCGGCCCGTGAGGCCGATCCCGCATGTCGAGCCCTCGGAGGAACTGCCTGATGACTGCGCCGGTCGTATTGATCGCCGAACAACTCTCGCCCGCGACCGTCGCCGCACTCGGCCCCGACTTCGAAGTCGTGCAGGCCGACGGAACCGACCGCGAGGCGCTGCGAGCCGCGCTCGCGAACGCCGACGCCGTACTCGTGCGGTCGGCGACGCAGCTCGACGCCGAGGCCATCGGCTGGGCGCCGAAGCTCAAGGTCATCGCCCGCGCGGGCGTCGGCCTCGACAACGTCGACATCAAGGCGGCCACCCAGGCGGGCGTCATGGTCGTGAACGCACCCACCTCGAACATCATCAGCGCGGCCGAGCTCACCGTAGCCCATATCCTCGGCCTGGCCCGCCACCTGCCCCGCGCCCACGGATCCCTCGCGGCCGGAGAGTGGAAGCGCTCCTCGTTCACCGGCATCGAGCTCTACGAGAAGACCGTCGGCATCGTCGGTCTCGGCCGCATCGGGGCCCTCGTCGCCGAGCGTCTCCGCGGCTTCGGCGTCGAGCTCATCGCCTTCGACCCCTACGTCACCGCCGTGCGCGCGCAGCAGCTCGGGGTCGAGCTCGTGAGCCTCGAGGAGCTCGTCTCCCGCGCCGACTTCCTCACGATCCACATGCCGCGCACGCCCGAGACGCTCGGCATGATCGGCGCCGATCAGCTCGCTGCCATGAAGCCAACCGCCTATGTCGTGAACGTCGCCAGGGGCGGACTCATCGACGAGGCCGCGCTCGCGGCCGCGCTCGCGGACGGTCAGATCGCGGGTGCCGCGCTCGACGTCTTCATGCAGGAGCCGCCGGCCGACGCCTCGCTCACGGGGCTGCCCAACGTGAACGTGACGCCGCACCTGGGCGCCTCGACCGAGGAGGCCCAGGAGAAGGCGGGCATCGCCGTCGCGAAGTCGGTGCGCCTCGCCCTCGCGGGCGACCTCGTGCCCGACGCCGTGAATCTCGCGGGCGCGGGCATCGACGAGTACGTGCGCCCCGGCCTGCCCCTCACCGAGAAGCTCGGCCAGGTCTTCGCGGGCCTCGCGAACGGCCCCATCGCCTCGCTCGACATCGAGGTGCACGGCGAACTCTCCGAGCACCGGGTCGAGGCGCTGCGCCTCGCCGCGCTCAAGGGCCTGTTCGCCCGCATCGTCAGCGAGCCGGTCTCGTACGTGAACGCGCCGCTGCTCGCCGAGCAGCGCAACCTCGAGGTGCGCTTCAGCGTCGACTCGATCTCCGAGAGCTACCGCAACGTCATCACCCTGCGCGGCGCTCTCACCGACGGCACTCAGATCTCCGTCTCCGGCACGCTCACGGGCCCCAAGCAGATCGAGAAGATCGTCGAGGTGAACGGCTACGATGTCGAGCTGCCGATCCCCGAGCACCTGATCGTGTTCAGCTACACCGACCGCCCCGGCATCGTGGCGGCCTACGGCAGCCTGCTCGGCGAGGCCGGCGTCAACATCGCGGGCCTGCAGATCGCCCGCGACGAGAAGAAGGGCACCGCGCTGTCGGTGCTCTCGATCGACGCGCCGATCGCCGACGAGCTCGTCGAGCAGCTGCGCGACGCGATCGGCGCCGAGCAGATCAGCGTCATCGACATCGCCGAGCTGTAGGAGGCTCGCGAGGGGAGGGCCCGGGATTCCGCGAGGGATCCCGGGCCCTCCGCGTTAGAGCATCTCTGCGTCGGGCAGGGTGATCGGGCCGGTGACCGGCTCGAAGCGGTCGATGCTCAACGCGAGGCGACGCAGCAGCGCAGCCAGTCGATCCCTCTCGGATCGCGGCATACTGCCGAGCATGCGCTCCTCGGCATCGCTCAGCCGCGTCATCGCGGCGTCGACGAGCGTCTGCCCGAGCGGCATCATCTCGACGAGCACGCCCCTGCCGTCGTTCGGGTCGGTGAGCCGGCGGACGAGTCCGCGCTCGGTCATGCGGTCGATGCGGTTGGTCATCGTGCCACTCGACACCATGGTCTGCTGCACGAGCACCTTCGGGCTCTGCCGGTACGGCTGGCCGCCTCGGCGCAGCACTGCGAGCACGTCGAACTCCCACGACGTCAGCCCCGAGCGCTCGAAGGCGTGCGACCGTGCGCGGTCGAGGTGCTTCGCGATGCGCATGAGCCGAGAGAAGATGGAGAGGGGCGCGAGGTCCAGATCCGGTCTCGCGGTATGCCAATCGGCCAGGATGCGGTCGACCTCGTCCTCGTGCTTCATGAGGACCATTATCCCGCTTCCCGCGCCGTGCGCGTGTGCGCCGTGCGGCGGGCGCGCCCGGATCTGGCAGACTGGTAGCCGTGCCTCCGGGCACGATCCGCCTTGGTGTAATGGCAGCACGACAGCCTTTGGAGCTGTGAGGTCTAGGTTCGAGTCCTAGGGGCGGAGCGGAACTTTCGATGCGGAGCATCGAAAGCCCGCTCCGCCCTGCGCTCACAAGCGCAGGCAGAGATGAGTGAAGCGCAGCTTCTCCGTGTGCGGGGAGCAGCAGCCCACTCGGAGAACGGCTCCGAAAGGCGCTGATCCGGGAACCGTTCCGATACCGCCTAAGGAAAACACATGTCAGACCGTCACATCGCAGTCATCATCCTCGCCGCAGGCCAGGGCACGAGGATGAAGTCCTCGCTGCCGAAGGTGCTGCACCGCATCGCAGGTCGGCCGCTCATCTCCCACGTGCTCGACACCGCGGCCGGTCTGTCGCCGGAGGTCGTGCTCTCGGTCGTGCGCCACGAGCGCGAGTGGGTCGCCGCGGCCATCCTCGACCACGCCCCTGACACGGTGATCGTCGACCAGGACGACGTGCCCGGCACCGGCAGGGCGGTGGAGCAGGCGCTCGAGGCGCTGCCCGCCGACTTCGAGGGATCCGTCGTCGTGCTCTCGGGCGATGTTCCGCTGATCGACTCCGCGACGCTCGAGCGCCTCGTCGGCGGGCACCTCGAGCAGGGCCGCAGCATGACCATGCTCTCGGCGATCTTCGACAACCCGACGGGCCTCGGCCGCATCCTCCGCGACTCGGGCGGCTCCGTCACCGGCATCGTCGAGGAGAAGGACGCGAGCGAGTCCCAGCGCCGCATCACCGAGATCAACGGCGGCATCTACGTCTTCGCGCGTCGCGCACTGGAACGCGCGCTCGCCGAGATCGACACGAACAACGCCCAGGGAGAGAAGTACCTGACCGACGCGGCGTCGCGCATCCTCGCGAGCGGCGGCGGCGTCGAGGCCGTCGCGACCGACGATCCCTGGCTCATCGCCGGCGTCAACGATCGTGTGCAGCTCGCCGAGGCGGGGCGCGAGCTCAACGCCCGCATCGTGCGCGCGCACCAGCGCGCCGGCGTCACGATCAGGGATCCCCGCACCACCTGGATCGACGCGGATGTCTCGATCGAGGCCGATGTCGAGATCCTGCCCGGCACCTTCCTGCAGGGCGCCACCTCGATCGCGGCGGGTGCCGTCGTCGGGCCCGACACCACCCTCGTCGACTGCGAGGTGGGGGAGGGCGCCCGCGTGCGCCGCAGCGAGGCGACCCTCGCGGTGATCGCGGCCGGCGCCGAGGTGGGACCCTTCGCCTACATCCGCCCGGGCACCGAGCTCGGCGAGGGCGGCAAGATCGGCGCGTTCGTGGAGACGAAGAACGCCAAGGTCGGCGCGGCCAGCAAGATCCCTCATCTCAGCTATGTCGGCGACGGCGTCATCGGCACCGGGACCAACATCGGCGCCGGCACGATCTTCGCGAACTACGACGGCGTGCAGAAGCACCAGACCGTCGTCGGCGATGCCGTGCGCATCGGGTCGAAGAATGTGCTCATCGCACCGGTTACGATTGAGGACGGCACGTACACGGCGGCCGGCACGGTGGTGCGGAAGAACGTACCCTCCGGGTCGCTCGCCCTGAACGTGGCACCGCAGCGCAACATCGCGGGATGGGTGGCAGAGCACCGGCCGGGCACCAGCACGGCCGAGGCGGCCGAACGCGCCGCAGGCACCGAAGCGTCGCCGAGCGACGACCAGTAACAGCAGATTGAGGGATCAGCACTGATGAGCAAGATCGAGATGGCGGGGCAGAAGAAGCTCGTCTTGATTACCGGCCGGGCCTATCCGGAACTCGCGGAGCAGGTGGCGGAGGAGCTCGGTGCGGAACTCGTGCCCACCGACGCGCGCACCTTCGCCAACGGCGAGCTCTACGCCCGCTTCGACGAGAGCGTGCGCGGCTCCGACGCCTTCGTCATCCAGTCGCACACGAACCCGATCAACGAGTGGCTCATGGAGCAGCTCATCATGGTCGACGCTCTCAAGCGCGCCTCCGCGAAGCGTATCACCGTCGTCGCGCCCTTCTACCCCTACTCCCGCCAGGACAAGAAGGGCCGCGGCCGCGAGCCGATCTCGGCGCGCCTCGTGGCCGACCTCTTCAAGGCAGCCGGCGCCGACCGCATCATGTCGGTCGATCTGCACGCCCCGCAGATCCAGGGGTTCTTCGACGGCCCCGTCGACCACCTCTTCGCCATGCCCGTGCTGCTCGATCACTTCAGGAAGACGATCGACCGCGACGACATCACCGTCGTGTCGCCCGACATGGGGCGCGTGCGCGTCGCCGACGTCTGGAGCGACCGCCTGGGCGCGCCGCTCGCGATCATCCACAAGCGCCGTGACCCGAGCGTGCCGAACCAGGCATCGGTGCACGGCATCGTCGGCGACGTGAAGGACCGCTGGTGCATCATGGTCGACGACATGATCGACACGGGCGGCACCATCTCGAAGGCCGCGCAGGCGCTCAAGGACAACGGCGCCAAGGGCGTCACGATCGCCTGCACCCACGCGATCTTCTCGGGCAGCGCGATCGACCACCTCTCGCAGGATTTCATCGACCAGGTCGTCGTCACCGACACCCTGCCCCTGCCGCCCGAGAAGCGCTTCGACAAGCTCACCGTGCTGTCGATCGCACCGCTGCTCGCGAAGGCGATCCACGAGGTCTTCGAGGACGGTTCCGTGACGTCGATGTTCGAGGGCGCGGCGTAGAAGAACGCAGAGCGTTTTTTCAAGCCGCGGTGCCGCTGCAGCGGCAGCCCATGGAGCACGGAGCGGAGCGACGTGCCGGGTGGCGGCGTAGAAAAACGCGGAGCGTTGAGCGCCGAGGGCCCCGCTCCGGCTCCCATCCGAGAATCGCGTCGTCGCGATGCGCCGCTTCGCTTGTCGCGCATCGCTCTGTCGCGAATCGGACGGGAGCCGGAGCGGGGCCCTCGGCGCTCGCGTACCCGTGTGTTCTCCTGGTGGGGATGTGACGTGTCGGTTTCGGGCCGAGAATCGCGTCGTCGCGATGCGCCGCTTCGCTTGTCGCGCATCGCTCTGTCGCGAATCGGACGGGAGCCGGAGCGGGGCCCTCAGCGCTCTCGTACCCGTATCCTCTGATGAGGGGGTGAACGGATGAGCGCTCGGTCAGGCGTCGTCGCATATACCGCGGCGGTGCTCGTCGTGCTCGCGGCGCCTGCGTTCTTCGTGCTCGAGTGGGCGACTGTCGGCTTCGCGCTGCTGCTGGCCGGGCTCGCCGTCGCCTGGGTCGGGGAGCGACGCGGGGCGCGCTCCTCGCGCCACCTGCACTCCGTGCCCGGGGAAGCCGCGCGGCAGGATCCCTCGCCCGCCTCCGAAGTGTCGCGCCGCGACCCCTCGCTGATGCGCGACCTCTCGCTCATCGCGACCGGGCTCGCGATCGTGCGGATCATCCCGCTCGCGGCCGAGCTCGACGACTGGGCGATGGCGCGCTTCGCGCTGGCGCTCGGGGGAGCGGTGCTCGTGCCCTACCTTGTGTCGCGCTTCGTCTACCGCGACCGCGCGATCGGCTTCCCGTGGTTGCGCGATCACGACGGCCGACCGAATCCGCGGTGGGGTCGGCTGCACTGGTCGTGGCTCGGGGCGGTGCTGCTGCTCGGTTGGCTGATCCTGCCGTGGTACTTCATCGGCTCGGGGGTGTACCGCAACTGGCCGGTGGTCGACACCCCCGAGCTCATCGGAAGGCTCTTCGTCGGCGTCGGCGCGGTCGGCATCTGGGACGAGCTGTTCTTCATCTGCACGGTGTTCGCGGTGCTGCTGCGACACTTCCCGGCGTGGGCCGCGAACCTGCTGCAGGCGACGGTGTTCGTTTCGTTCCTATGGGAGCTGGGCTATCGGGCGTGGGGGCCCGTGCTCACGGTCCCGTTCGCGCTCGTGCAGGGGTTCATCTTCCTGCGCACGCGATCCCTGTCGTATGTGGTGACGGTGCACCTGCTGTTCGACGCTGTGGTGTTCGCCGTGCTCGTGCACGCGCACGACCCGCAGTTGTTCGATGTGTTCCCGACGGCACCATGACCGGGCCCACTCGGCCCGCGAGCGGGTGGGCTCAGCCCGCGAGCAGGTGCGCGAGGCGCCGCACGGCCAAGTCGTAGCCCTGCACTCCGCAGCCCACGATCACGCAGTTCGCGATTCCGGAGATGTAGGAGTGGTGACGGAACTCCTCGCGCGCGTGCACGTTCGAGATGTGCACCTCGGCGACGGGCATGGCAACGCCCGCGAGCGCATCGCGCAGCGCGATCGAGGTGTGGGTGAAGGCGCCGGGGTTGATGATGATCGCCGAGCAGTCCTCGCGGGCCTCGTGCACCGCGTCGATGAGTGCGCCCTCGTGGTTCGACTGCACGGCGCGTACCTCGAGACCGAAGTCGCCGGCTGCGCGGGTGACGAGCGCCTCGACGTCGGCGAGCGTCTCCTCGCCGTAGATCTCGGGCTCCCGGGTGCCGAGCAAGTTGAGGTTGGGGCCGTTCACCAGCAGGATCCTTCTGGACATCGTGCTCACCTCTCCTCGGCGGTCTTCTGCCTCCATGGTACCCGGGGTGCCGCGAGGGGATCCTTCCGCGGTGCGCCTTCAGCGGTCCCGTCCCGCCTCGCCTCGCCCTCTTTCCGACTACACCCGTTCTGTCCCACTACGCCCGCTCTGTCCGGGTGTACTCGAACACAGCGGGCGTAGTCAGCCTATGGGGGTCTCGCGGGGGAGCAGGCGTGCTGAGCCCGGCCCGATTCCGTGGCCCGACTCGTCGGCCTCAGCGCGGAGGCCGCGGGATAGAGATGCCGAATGCGCGCAGCTTCTCGGCGAGCGTCCGCATGGACCGCAGGTCCGCGGCGTTCAGCCTGATGACGCGCTTCTGCGTGACGCCCTCGATCCAATTCTCGCGGTGCTTCTCCTCCAGGAAGACGTCCTCGGCGCTCCGCCCCCTCAGCATCTCCCCGTCCCGGTACTTCGCCGCGCCGTCGACCTCGCAGAATACTCCGACGCCGCGCAGCTCGAGGTCCACGTAGTACTTCCTGCCGTTCGGTGCCCGCACGGCGATCTGGGTGTCGACGCTGAAACCCAGCTCCTCGAAGAGCGCCCGCGCGACACTCTCGAGCGGCGATTCCGAGCGGTGGTCGACGCGCGCCAGCAGCTCGGCCGCACGCCGGACGCCGCGTTCGCCGCGGCGGAGTTCGGCGAGGAGGCCGGCGATCCACTCGTCTGCCGCCGCCGCGCGTTGCGAACGCGGGAGTCCCCTCACTACCGCAGCGACCGCTGCGTCGGCGCAGACGAGCGCCGACATGCGCGCCGAGAAGCGAGCGAGATCGAGGACCGTTCGGCGGAGCGACGTGCAGAGGATGCCCTCGACATCGACGGCGTCGTTGTGAGGCAGCGGGGCGATGCGGCGGTGAACGGAGGCTGAGCCGTGCACGGTCGTCGCATCGGGCACCAGCAACTGAACCCGTTCCACCCGGGATCGGTAGAGCGGGAGTCCGTGCAGCGCCGCTGCCGACTCCGAACAGACGAAGCGCCCGGGCCCCTGCAGCGGCGCCGTTGCGATGACTCTGGAGAGCAGACGGTCCTCTGCGAAGAGCGGTTCCCAATCGGAGCCGCGCATGTAGGCGCCTCGGCACAGGCGCACGAGCTCACCCGCCCGGACTGCGGTGGCGATCCCTCGCCTGCTCCAGCCCGCGGCCTCCAGCTCGTCGCGGAGGCGGATCAAACCGTTCACGCGCGTGAAGCGCTCATGCCTGTCCATTGCACGAGAGTGACACGCATCGCGTCCGAACGGGGCGGGAGAACGGGGCCTGTGGATGACGCGGCGTTCGTTCCCCTGACGGAGGGCGAGAATGGCGTCCTGTGGAGGGAGACCGGCGCGCTCCCGGACGGGAGAGGCGCGGTGCGGCGAGTACGCCCGATCCGGCCCACTACTCCCGAACAGTGCGGGTGTACTGGGACGGAAAGGGCGTGGTCAGCAGGGAACGGCGCGGCGCGCGGGGCGCCGAGGGATCGGCTAGCGTAGACGGGTGACCGAGCAACCCCTCCCGTACAAGAGCTTCGACCCGAGCACCTTCCGCGAGAAGCCCGTCTCGTTCGTGCGCCGCAGCGGCCGGATGACCCCGTCGCAGGAGCGCGCCTGGAACGATCACCACGCGAAGTATGTGCTCGACATCCCGCACGGCCCCGCGGCGACGAGCGTCGCGGACGGCGCCCACGGCGATCCGGAGCAGATCTTCGGAAGACGCGCGCCGCTCGTGGTGGAGGTCGGCTCGGGCCAGGGTCACGCCATCCTGCACGCGGCGGAGCAGCGCCCCGACACGAACTTCCTCGCGATCGAGGTGTTCCGCGCCGGGCTCGCACGCACGATGATCCGCGCCGAGCTCGCCGGCCTCGAGAATCTGCGGCTCGCCGAGGTGAACGCGCCTGAGCTGCTCGAGAAGTATCTGCCGGCCGGCTCGGTCGACGAGATCTGGGTGTTCTTCCCGGATCCGTGGGCGAAGGCGCGCCACCACAAGCGCAGGCTCGTGAGCGCCGACTTCGCCCGCATAGCGCGGCAGGCGCTGCGCGAGGGCGGCGTACTGCGCCTCGCCACCGACTGGGAGGACTACGCCGAGCAGATGCGCGAGGTGCTCGACGCAGCCGACGGCTTCGAGCGGGATTTCGCGGGGGAGTGGGCCGAGCGATTCGAGGGTCGCGTGCTCACGGCCTTCGAGAAGAAGGGCGCCGACAAGGGCCGGGCGATCCGCGACCTCGCCTACCGCAGGCTCTGAGCGTCGAACCGACCGGCTTCCGAACTGCGGACCACCCGGGGTAGCGTTGCAGGCATGAGCGACGAAGCCGACCCCCGCGCGCCGCACCCCGGTGACGCGACGCCCGCGCACCCGGGCGACGCGACGCCCGCGCAGCCCGAGGCGGTCGAGCGCTGGGAGACCGCGGGCGGCACCTGGCGGGTGGCCTCGGTGGGCGAGGGATCCGCGGTCGTCGAACTGCTGCGCTGCGACGGCGGCGAATGCGTCGAGCTGCTGCGCCTCACCGAGCCGGCGGAGGTGCGCTGGGCGCGGGTGCAGTGAGGCGCGCCGACCTCTACGATGAACGTATGACCGCTCAGGAAACGCAGACGCCCCCGTCGATCGCCGAGCGACTCGACGCGCTGCCTTTCACCCGCAAGCACGGCAGGGTGCTGGCCGGATCGGGAATCGGCTGGGCTCTCGACGCGATGGACGTGGGACTCATCTCGTTCATCATCGCGGCGCTCGTCGAGCACTGGGGGATCACGAAGGGCGAGAGCGGCCTCATCGCATCGGTCGGCTTCGCAGGCATGGCGATCGGCGCGAGCCTCGGCGGGCTGCTCGCCGACCGCGTCGGCCGACGCCAGGTCTTCGCGCTGACGCTGCTGGTCTACGGCATCGCGACGGGAGCGAGCGCGCTCGCTGCGGGCATCGGTATGCTGATCGCCCTGCGCTTCCTCGTCGGCCTCGGTCTTGGCGCCGAGCTGCCGGTCGCCTCCACGTACGTGAGCGAGTTCGCGCCCGCGCGCATCCGCGGTCGTCTGATCGTGATCCTGGAGGCTTTCTGGGCCGTGGGATGGACGGCGTCGGCGCTCATCGGCTACTTCGTCGTGCCGCACGGCGAGAACGGGTGGCGGTGGGCCTTCGCACTCGGCGCGGTGCCAGCGGTGTACGCACTCGTGGTGCGCTGGGGGATGCCGGAGTCGCCGCGGTGGCTCGCCGGCCGCGGGCGCGCGGACGAGGCGGAGCGCATCATCGCGAGCTTCGAACGCGAGGCGGGCATCGTGAACGTCGTGCCGATCCGACTCGAGCCCGCGAGGCCCGCGGCCCGCGGCAACCGTGTGGCCGCGCTCTGGGGGTCGGAGTTCCGCGTACGCACGCTGTCGATCTGGGTCGTCTGGTTCTGCGTGAACTTCGCCTACTACGGCGCCTTCATCTGGATCCCGAGCATCCTCGTCGACGCGGGCTTCGGTCTGGTGAGGTCGTTCGGCTTCACCCTGCTCATCACCCTCGCCCAGCTGCCGGGCTACGCGGTGGCGGCCTGGCTGATCGAGGTCTGGGGGCGCCGCCTCACGCTGTCGGTGTTCCTCCTCGGCTCGGCGGGAGCAGCCATCGCCTTCGGTACCGTGCACGCGGTGCCCGCGATCATCGGCTCGGGTATGGCGCTCTCGTTCTTCAACCTCGGGGCCTGGGGCGCCCTCTACGCCGTGACGCCTGAGCTCTACCCGACCTCGCTGCGCGCCACGGGTGCCGGATGGGCGGCAGGTGTCGGCCGCATCGCCTCGATCGTCGCGCCGCTCGCCGTTCCCGTCATGCTCGCGGCCGGGGGAGCGGGGATGACCTTCGCGGTGTTCGCCGTGTTCTTCGTCGTCGCGGCCGGCGCCGCGTGGGGCCTGGTCGAGCACCGGGGGAAGGCGCTCGACGACCGCTGAGCGCACGCCGATTCGAGAAGGGGAGCATCGATGGGGATCGCAGGAGAAGACGGGACCGGGGCCGAACTGCCCGGATTGCTGGAACGGTTCTCGGAGATCGGGCGCAAGAACGGCACCGGTATCGAGCGGCTCGCGCTGAGCGACCTGGACGCCACCGCCCGCGGCGAGCTGCAGGCGCTCTGGGCGGAGCGCGGGCTGCACGTCTATCGCGACCGCATCGGCAACCAGTTCGGTCTCGTGCAGCCGCTCGACTCCGCGAAGCCCCTCGTGCTCGTCGGGTCGCACCTCGACAGCCAGCCCGACGGCGGCCGCTTCGACGGGCAGGTGGGTGTGCTGGGCGCGCTCGCGGTCGTCTGCGGGATGAGGGATCGCGGGCTCATCCCATCCGGCGTCAACGTGGGAGCGGTGAACTGGACGAACGAGGAGGGCGCGCGGTTCCAGCCGAGCGTCATGGGCAGCAGCGTCTTCGCGGGGGTCTTGTCGCTCGACGCGGCACTCGCGTCGAGCGACACCCGCGAGGTGCGCGTCGCCGATGAGCTGGAACGCCTGTCGCTCGCCGGAGACGCCGAGCTGGCGGGCCGCGTGGCCGGCTACGCGGAGCTGCACGTCGAGCAGGGGCCGCGGCTCGAGGAGGAGGGCGTCGACATCGGGGTCGTCGACGGCACCTGGGCCGCCTACAAGGCCGACGTCGTCGCGCGCGGTGTGCAGACGCACACGGGTCCCACGCCGATGGCGAAACGCATCGACGCGCTCTACGGCGCCGCGCGTGCGATCGCCGCGGTGCACGAGCTCGGCCTTGCGCGCACCGACGGCAGGTTGCACACCGCGGTCGCGTGGATGCGGATCACCCCGAACTCTCCGAACGCGACCCCCTCGGCCGTAGAGTTCAAGGTAGAGCTGCGCGGGCCCGACGAGGAACTGCTCGCACGGACGCGCGACGAACTGCTGGGCCTGCTCGGAGGGATCACAGCCGAGAGCGGCGTCGCGTTCGAGGTGGGCGTGTGGTCGGAGCGGCGTGCCGAGAGCTTCGACGCCGCGCTCGCCGACGAGGTGGAGCGGTCCGTGCGGGAGCTCAGGCTCTCGACGAAGCGCATGCCCACCATCGCCGGGCACGACGCGGTCGTAATGAACGCGGCCGGAGTGCCGACGACGCTGCTGTTCGTCCCGAGCCACGACGGGATCACGCACAACGCCGCCGAGTTCACGAGCGATGTCGACCTCGTCAACGGGGAGGCTGCGCTCGCCGCGGCGGTGCAGCGGCTCTGCGCGCGGGTGCTCGCCGCCTGAGCGTCGGCGTCAGTCGGCGTCGAGCGTGTCGCTGAGGAAGCCGCGCAGCAGCGCGGCCGATCCCTCGATGTGCTCCGCCATCGCGGCAGCCGCAGCCTGGGGCCGCCCCTCGAGGATGGCCGAGACGATGACGGAGTGCTGCTCCTCGGAGTGCGCGATGTTCGGCTCGAGCACGGGGATCTCTTCGAGCAGCGCGTTCACGCGGGTGCGGATGTTGGCGGCGAGCGGTACGAGGCTCGGGGAACCCGAGAGCTCGGCGATGAGCAGGTGGAGGCGCGAGTCGAGGCGCCGGCGGTCACCCGCGGGAGCGTTCGCGCAGGCGTCGAGCGCCTGGGCCAACGCGGAGCGCTCCTCGGAGGTGAGATCCCTCGCCGCGGCCTCGCGAGCCGCCCCGATCTCGAGCACCCGGCGCAGCACCGTCACGTCGGCGACCTCCTCGGGGGTGACGACGGCGCGGGCACCCGAAACGGGAGCGCTCGGCAGCTCCTCGACCACGAAGGTGCCGCCGTAGCGGCCGCGGCGCGAGACCACGTACCCCGCGTCGGCGAGCGTCGAGATCGCCTCGCGCACGGTGTCGCGGCTCACCTTCAGCATGCCCGCGAGATCGCGCTCGGCGGGCAGCCGCTCGCCCGGAGGGATCAGGCCGAGCCTGATCGACTGCAGCAGCCGCTGCATCGTCTCCTCGTAGGCGTTGGTCGGCCGCACCGCCTTGATGAGCAGTTCGGCGCCTTCGCCATTCGGCCTCATCTATCCTCCTCGAAGAGAAACGGGGCCCGCAGGAGTTGCCCTGCGGACCCCGTGACTGCGAGTCTAGCCCGGCTCAGAGCGGCGTCGTGTACGCGCTCGAGAGGCCTCCGTCGACCAGGAACGTCGACGCGGTGATGAATGAGGCGTCGTCGCTCGCGAGGAACGCGACCGAGGCCGCGAGCTCCTCGGGCTTCGCGAAGCGGCCGACCGGCACGTGCACGAGTCGGCGCGCGGCGCGCTCGGGGTCCTTCGCGAACAGCTCCTGCAGCAGCGGGGTGTTCACCGGTCCCGGGCAGAGCGCGTTCACGCGGATGCCCTGACGGGCGAACTGCACGCCGAGCTCGCGGGTCATGGCGAGCACGCCGCCCTTCGACGCCGTGTACGAGATCTGCGAGGTCGCCGAGCCCATCACCGCGACGAACGACGCGGTGTTGATGATCGAACCGCTGCCCTGCTTCGTCATGTGGCGCAGCGCCGCGCGCGAGCACAGGTAGACGCTCTTCAGGTTGACGTCCTGCACCCTCTGCCACGCCGGCAGCTCGGTGGTCTCGATCGAGTCGTCGTCGTCGGGCGAGATGCCCGCGTTGTTGAAGGCGATGTCGACCGAGCCGTACTCGCGGGCCGCGGTGTCGAAGAGGTTGTTGACCTGATCCTCGTCGGTCACGTTGACCTGCACGAAGAGGCCGCCGACCTCGGCAGCGGCCGCCTCGCCGCTCTCGGGGTTCATATCGCCGATCACGATGGTCGCGCCCTCGGCGCGCATGCGCTTCGCGGTCGCGAGGCCGATGCCGCTGGCGCCGCCGGTGATGACGGCGACCTTGCCCGCGAGGCGCTGGGTGAGGTCGATGGGGGTGATGTCGCTCATAGTCGTTTCCTTGAGAGTGTGGGGGTGTTGAGAAGGGATGCTCTGCTGAGTGAGCGAAGGGGATGAGTCGAAGTCGAGGGACCGGGTTTCGACTCGCTTCGCTCGCCGGGCCGGCGGTTACTCGCTGGCGAAGAAGACGTTCTTCGTCTCGGTGAAGTGCTCCGCCGCGTCGGGGCCGAGCTCGCGGCCGAGGCCCGACTGCTTGAAGCCGCCGAACGGGGTCGAGTAGCGCACCGAGGAGTGGGAGTTGACGGAGAGATTGCCGCCCTCGACACCGCGCGCCACCCGGATGCCGCGGGCGAGATCCCTCGTCCAGATCGATCCGCTCAGGCCGTACTCGGTGTCGTTGGCGATGCGCAGGGCGTCGGCCTCGTCCTCGAACGGGATCACCGACACGACCGGGCCGAAGATCTCCTCGGTCGAGAGGCGGTCGCCGTGCGCTCCCTCGACGACCGTGGGCGCGAACCAGGCGCCGGGCCCCTCGGGGGCCGAGCCGCGGAACGCGACCTTCACGTCGTCGGTGATGAACGAGGCGACGCTGTCGCGGTGCGCGAGCGTGACGAGCGGTCCGACCTCGGTCTCCTCGAGCGAGGGATCGCCGACCTTGACGCCCTTCACCGCCTGCTCGAAGTGCTCCATGAAGCGGTCGTAGGCGCTGCGCTGCACGAGCAGCCGGCTGCGGGCGCAGCAGTCCTGGCCGGCGTTGTCGAACACGGAGTAGGGCGCGGTCGCTGCGGCCTTCTCGATGTCGGAGTCGGCGAAGACGATGTTCGCGCTCTTGCCGCCGAGCTCGAGGGTGACGCGCTTCACCTGCTCGGCGCAGCCGGCCATGATTCGCTTGCCGACCTCGGTCGATCCGGTGAAGACGACCTTGCGCACGTCGGGGTTCGTGACGAAGCGCTCTCCCACCACCGAGCCGCGCCCGCTGAGCACCTGGAACAGGCCCTCGGGCAGCCCGGCCTCGAGGGCGAGCTCTCCGAGCCGCATGCTCGTGAGCGGGGTCCACTCGGCGGGCTTCAGCACGACGGCGTTGCCCGCGGCGAGCGCGGGGGCGAAGCCCCAGGCGGCGATCGTCATGGGGAAGTTCCACGGCGTGATGACGCCGACGACGCCGAGCGGCTCGTGGAAGGTGACGTCGAGGCCGCCCGCGACGGGGATCTGCTGGCCGATGAGGCGCTCGGGGGAGGCCGAGTAGTACTCGAGAACGTCGCGCACGTGGCCCGCCTCCCAACGCGACTGGGAGATGGGGTGGCCGGAGTTCGTCGTCTCGAGCGACGCGAGGTGCTCGATGTCGGCGTCGACGGCGGCGGCGAAGCGACGCAGCGCCTTCGCGCGGTCTGCGGGGGCGACCGCGGCCCACTCCTTCTGAGCGCGGGTCGCGGCGGCGATGGCGCGGTCGGTGCCCTCGACGTCGAGGTGCTCGACCTCGGTGACGACGGTCTCGTTCGCCGGGTTGATGATGGTGTAGCTCATGCGTTCTCCTTGCGGACTGTGCCGGCGCCGCCGGCGGTGCGGTAGGTGCGAGCGGCGTCGACGAGGCCCTGGAAGAGGCGCCGGTCGGCCGTGTTCTCCTCGGGATGCCACTGGACGGCGACGCCGAAGGGGTGGTCGGGCAGCTCGAGCGACTCGATGACGCCGTCCTCGGTGCGGCTCGTCACGGCGAGGCCCTCTCCGACCTCGCCGATGGCCTGGTGGTGATAGAGGTGGGCGCCTGCCCTGCGGTCATCGCCGAGGATCTCGGCGATGCGCGATCCCTCATCGACCTCGACCTCGATCTCGTTGAAGACGCCCGCCCCGATCTGGTAGCGGTCGTCGCCGACGACGTCGGGCAGGTGCTGCTGCAGGGTGCCGCCGAGCTCGACGTTCAGCATCTGGGCGCCGCGGCAGATGCCGAGGAGCGGCAGCTGCACCTCGAGGGCCGCCTCGATGAGGGCGGCCTCGAACTCGTCGCGGTCGGTGCGGGGGGCGCCGGTGCGCTCGTGGGGGTCAGCTCCGTATCGCGAGGGATCGATATCGGCGCCGCCCGACAGGATCAGCCCGTCGAGGCCGGCCACGATGCGTCTCGCGATCTCGGGGGAGACCGGTTGGGGCGGCAGCACGGTCGCGATGCCCCCGACGTCGGTGACGGCGTTCAGGTAGACCTGGGGGAGGAAGGAGGCGCGCACGTCCCATACCCCCGTCTGGGCCTGTTCCAGGTAGCTCGTGATGCCGATGACCGGGGCGTCCCCGGTCGCGTCGGCGCGGTCAGAGACGCTCAAAGCCGCGGATCCTCTCCCAATCGGTGATGGCTGCGTCGAAGGCCTTGACCTCGGTGCGCGCAGCGTGGACGTAGTGGTCGACGACCTCGTCGCCGAAGATCTCGCGCGCGATCGTCGACCGATCGAACAGGTCGGCCGCCTCGCGCAGCGTGGTCGGCACGCGGTCGACGTCGCTCGTGTAGGCGTTGCCCGAGAGCGCGTCCTCGAGTTCGAGTTCGTTCTCGATGCCGTAGAGGCCGGCCGCGAGCAGACCCGAGACCGCGAGGTACTGGTTGACGTCCGCACCGGGCACGCGGTTCTCGACGCGCATGCTGTGGCCGCGACCGACGACGCGGAGGGCGCAGCTGCGGTTGTCGAAGCCCCAGGCGACCGCGGTGGGGGCGAAGCTGCCGTCGACGAAGCGCTTGTACGAGTTGATGTTGGGCGCATACAGCAGCGTGAACTCGCGCATGAGCTTCAGCTGCCCCGCGATGAAATGGCGGAAGGTGTCGGACATGCCGTTCTCCGCCGACTCGTCGGCGAAGACCGGATTGCCGTCGAAGTCGCGCAGGCTCGCGTGGATGTGGCAGCTCGATCCCTCGCGCTCGTTGAACTTCGCCATGAAGGTGATCGACTTGCCGTGCTTGTCGGCGATCTCCTTGGATCCGCTCTTGTAGATCGAGTGGTTGTCGCAGGTGGCGAGGGCGTGGCCGTAGCGGAAGGCGATCTCCTGCTGGCCGAAGTTGCACTCGCCCTTCACGCCCTCGTTGTACATGCCGGCGCCGTCCATGGAGAGGCGGATGTCGCGCAGCAGGGGCTCCATACGGGTCGAGGCGTGAAGCGCGTAGTCGATGTTGTAGTCGCTCGCGGTGGCGAGGTCGTTGTAGCGCTTCTTCCACGCGGTGCGGTAGTCGTCGTCGAAGACGATGAACTCGAGCTCGGTGGCGACCGCGGTGGTGAAGCCGCGCTCGGCAAGGCGGTCGATCTGGCGCTGCAGCACGGAGCGGGGGGCGACGGGGATGGGCTCGTGCGAGGTGGCGCTGACGAGATCGGCCATCACGAGGGCGGTGCCGGGGATCCACGGCGTGCGGCGCAGCGTGTTCAGGTCGGGCACCATGGCCATGTCGCCGTAGCCGCTCTCCCAGCTGGTGAGGGCGTAACCGTCGACCGTGTTCAGCTCGACGTCGACGGCGAGGAGGTAGTTGCAGCACTCGGCGTGGCCGTTCATCGTCTCCTCCAGGAAGAGACGGGCCGAGACGCGTTTGCCGACGAGGCGGCCCTGCACGTCGGTGAAGGCGACGATGACGGTGTCGATCTCGCCTGCCGCGACGGCGTCGCGCAGTTCCTGGGGATTCAGGTTTCCGCTCACGGGATTCATATGGCTCTCCTGCTCGTCTTCGAGTACTGGGGGAATTCGGCGACCTGCGCCGCCTCGGCGGCCGAGCTGTTCACCGGTTTCGCGGCGATCAAGAACGTCTATGGTCTGCTTGTCGACCATTAAAGCACGGAACCCCGCTCCGCGGAACAGGGTGCCGCACTCGACGTTATCGAACTTCTCTCGAAATGGTCGGCGACCATATCGAAACCGCATCGGGGCGAAGAATTCTTCGCTAAAGGTGGCTTGATGCCACCAATAAACACTATAGTTCTGAATTGCCACGCACCGACCCGGTCGCGGCCCCACCGAAGGGCGAGCGCACGGGTCGTCACGATGAAGTGAATACAGAGGAAGATATGGCTAAAGACACGCTCAAGGTTTCAGGCGTCACCTACACGACGGCTGACTCGGGATACTTCGAGAAGCGGCAGCTCAAACGGTCCGCCGGCATCTGGGGTCTGTGGGGCCTCGCCGTCGGCGCGGTGATCTCGGGCAACTTCTCGGGCTGGAACTTCGGCATCGAGGCAGCCGGCTTCGGCGGTATGCTCATCGCCTTCGGGATCCTGGTCGTGATGTACTACGGCCTGGTCTTCTCGATCGGCGAGATGGCGGCGGCCATGCCGCACACCGGGGGAGCCTACTCCTTCGGTCGTGCGGCGATGGGGCCGTGGGGCGGCTTCGTCACCGGTCTCGCCGAGTCGATCGAGTACGTCGCGACGACGGCGGTGATCGTCTACTTCTCCGCGGGTTACGCGAACGGCGTGACCGAGGGGCTCATGGGCTTCTCGCTGCCGACCTGGGTGTGGTGGATCATCCTCTACGCGGCCTTCGTCGGCCTCAACACCGCGGGCGCATCGATCTCGCTGAAGTTCGCGGTCGTCGTCTCCTTCGTCTCGATCGGCGTGCTCGTGCTGTTCGCCGTCATGGCCTTCGCGAGCGGCTCGGTGAACTGGGGCAGCCTCATGGACATCGCGCCCGATCCGGGCCAGACCGCCTTCCTGCCGCACGGCGTGCTGCCGATCCTCTTCGCCCTGCCCTTCGCGATGTGGCTCTTCCTCGGCATCGAGGAGCTGCCGCTCGCCGCGGAGGAGTCGCACAACCCCGTCCGCGACATCCCCCGCGCCGGTCTGTGGGCTCGCGGCACGCTGATCGTCACCGGTCTGCTCGTGCTCTTCCTGAACACCGCGGTGCTCGGTGCCGAGGCGACCGGCGTCGCGGGCGAGCCGCTGCTCGACGGCTTCCGCGCCATCCTCGGCGACGACCTCGCCTGGGTCGCGGGTCTGCTCGCGCTCTTCGCGCTCTTCGGCCTGCTCGCCTCGCTGCAGGGCATCATGTTCGCCTACGGCCGCAATCTGTACTCGCTCTCCCGCGCCGGCTACTACCCGAAGTTCCTGTCGCTCACCGGCAAGCGTCAGACCCCCTGGGTGGCGCTGATCGCGGGCGCGCTCATCGGCCTCGCCGCGCTCATCGTCGTCGAGCTCACGGGCGGCGACAGCGGCGTCGGCGGTGCGGTCGTGCTGAACATCGCCGTGTGGGGCGCTGTGGTCGCCTACTTCATGCAGATGGTGTCGTTCATGATGCTGCGCAAGAAGTTCCCGAACGCGAAGCGTCCCTACAAGAGCCCGTGGGGCATGTTCGGCGCCGCTGCCGCTGCCGTGATCTCGGCCCTGATCTTCCTGGGCTTCCTGCTCAACGAGACGTTCCGCCCGGCGATCGTCGCGATCGTGATCGTCTACGTCGTGGGTCTCGTCATCTTCGGCGTCTACACCCGTCACCGCCTCATCCTCTCTCCCGAGGAGGAGTACGCGGTGTCGGGAGGCCTGCACGGCGACCCGCAGGCGGAGGGCTACGGCGGCGCGGTGGAGGAGGAGATCCTCGCGATGGACGGGGTCGACGACCCCGACGCGAGGTAGCCTCGCGGAGCAGCCCCGGACCGCAGTGCGGTCGAGCAGGCGGAGGCGCACGGCGAAGCGCAGCTTCCCCGTGCGGCTCCGCCCGACGGCGTTCGGAATCGTTCGAAGGCCGTAACCTGTTTCCGGTCGAATGAGGATAGGCTCTGCACGCATGAGAACCCGGTTCTTCGTCGAGGTCGACGCAGGTGGAGAGATCATCTCCGTCGAGGAGGGGGAGGCGTCCTCCCTCCCTGCCGCACTGCTCCCGCTGCTCGGCCGTTTC
The DNA here is from genome assembly GCF_017565705.1 of Leucobacter ruminantium. Lineage (GTDB taxonomy): Bacteria > Actinomycetota > Actinomycetes > Actinomycetales > Microbacteriaceae > Leucobacter > Leucobacter ruminantium. The sequence continues at coordinate 304,650 of NZ_JAGDYL010000001.1, read as the reverse complement.
GCCGCCGAGCGCGTGCTCGAGTCGGGGTTCATCTGGGCACCCGAGTCGCAGAACGAGGCGTGCCAGATCCAGGTCGCGCCGGCGACCTCCGAGGATCCGGTTCGGGCGAGCGTCTACGTCTCCGGGGAGTGGCTCGAGGAGCTCCCGTTCGCTCTGACGTACCGGGAGCTCGACGTGCTCACCATGCTCGCGCTGGGGCTGCCGAGCGGCGAGATCGGCGGCCGGCTCCACGTCTCGCCCCGCACGATCACGACGCACGTCGACCGGATCATGCGGAAGATGGGAGCCCAGAGCCGTACCGCGGCGGCGGTGATGGCCGTCGACCAGGGGATCGTCCGCGTGCCGCTGCCCGAGGGCGCAGGGGAGGACTCCGGGGTCCTCCGTCTCGGGCGCACGATGCGCGGCACGACGACTCGCGGGGACGCGGCACGTCGGTCGGTGAAGAGGCCGCTCGTCATCGGCGCGGCGTTGCCGCTGCGCGGCGCCGCGGTCGCCGACGGGATCGAGATGGCGCGTGCGAGCCAGCTCGCGGTCGAGGAATTGAACGCGCGCGGCGGCATCGGCGGCCGAGAGGTCGGGCTCGAGATCGTCGGGATCGATCTGTTCGACGGCGATCAGGTGCGCACGGCGTTCGAGGAGCTGATCGGCCGCGGCGTGGACGTCGTGACCTCGGGATACCTCGCGCGTCAGGACGTCGCGCACGAGGTCATCGCGGAGGCCCGGATCCCGTACCTGCACGCCGCGACGCTCGACGCCATGACGCAGCGGGTGCGCGAGGACTCCACCCGATACGGCAAGATCTTCCAGGTCTGCCCGAGCGACTCGAACTATGCTCCCCGGTTCGTCGAGATGATGACGCAGCTGAGGGATCGCGGGCAGTGGCGGCCGTCGTCCAGCCGGCTGGTCATCGCGCAGGGCGGATGGGAGCAGACCGACCTCGGGATCGTCCGCGCGTCCGGCCTCGCGGAGCAGCACGGTTGGGATCTGGAGGTCATGCGTCTCGGGATCACCGGCCCGCAGGGCTGGAACGACCTCGCGACCCTGATGTCCTCCTCGGCGCCCGCGGCGGTGATGATCGGCAACTATCTCGTCGACGACACCGTCTCCTTCATGCAGAGCTTCCTCCGCGCCCCGAGCGACACGCTCGTCTACTCGCTGTACTCGCCGAGCGTCCCCGAGTTCCGCGAGCGCATGGGAGATGCCGCCGACGGTCTGCTCTGGGCGACGGTGACGGGCACCTACTCCGATGCCCACGCCCGCGCGTTCGTCCATCGCTTCCGCAACCGCTTCGGCGTGAATCCCGGCCGGTCCCACGCGGGCATCGCCTACGACCGGGTCTCCCTCATCGCGCACGCCTGGCAGTTCTCCGCGAACCCGCGGGATGCCGGGCTCGTCGCCGATGAGCTCCGTCGGGTGATCCACCGCGGCGTCAACGGGGTCTACCACTTCGGGGACGCCTCGCAGGCGGCCCAGACCTATTCGGGCCCCGGCGGCGATCCCTCGATGTCGCAAGCGCACCTGGTGTTCCAGATCCAGGCGGGAAAGCAGCGGATCCTCGACCCGGATCCGTACGCGGACGGTCACTTCATGCAGCCGCCCTGGTTCTCGAAGCGCTGACGCCGCCTCCGTTACGCGACTGTGACCGGCGCGTACGTAATCCTTCCGATTCGCAGCACCCCATCCCGCTCATAACGTGAGGAGTGTTCTTCAAAGGCTGCAGAGCACGGGATGGAGTGGACGCGATGGGCGGCAGACTGCGCGACAAGATTGCGGTGGTGACCGGAGCCTCTCGAGGGATCGGGGCCGGCATCGCGGAAGCCATGTCGGAGGAGGGCGCCACGGTCATCGCGTGCGATGTCCTCCCGTTCGAGAATGCGGCGTTCGCGGCGTGCGAGCAGCTCGACGTCGTGGACGAACAGGCGTGGCAGACCCTGATCGGCTCGGTGATCGATCGCTTCGGCGTCCCGACCGTGCTGGTGAACAACGCCGGGGTCACCGGCACCGAGGCCATCGATGAGATCTCGCTCGACGAATGGAACCGCATCATCGCCGTCGACCAGACGGGCGTCTTCCTGGGGATGAAGTCCGTGATCCCCGGCATGATCGCGGCGGGCGGGGGCGCGATCGTCAACATCTCCTCGATCTGCGGCGCGGCCGCAGTCCCCGACATCGCGCCGTACCACGCGGCCAAGGCCGCGGTGCTCACGCTGACCAAGAACGCCGCGGTGACCTACGCGCCCGACGGGATCCGCGCGAACGCGATCCTCCCGGGGTGGATCGCGACGCCGATGACCGCGGGGCAGAGCGATGCGGTGAACCGGGTGTTCCTCGACGCCACGCCGTTGCGCCGGCCGGGAAGCCCGGCCGACGTGGCCGGTGCCGCCGTCTTCCTCGCATCCGACGAGTCCGCGTTCGTGACCGGCGTCGATCTGCCGGTCGACGGCGGATACCTGGCCCGCTAGCCCATCGAGAGGGATGAGAGACATGAAGAGATTGGACGGAAAAGTCGCGATCGTCACCGGTGCAGCGATGGGGATCGGGGCCGAGGTCGCGCGCCTGTTCCTCGAGGAGGGGGCCTGGGTGATCGCCGTGGACCTGGCGCCGTTCCCCGCGCCGGCGACGACGCGGCTGGAGCAGCGGCGGGTCGACGTCGGCAACGAGGCCGACTGGGAGGCGCTCGTCGCGGATATCAGGCGCGTCTTCGGCCGGGTCGACGTGCTGGTCAACGCGGCCGGCATCATCGGTTACGAGGCGATCCACGAGCTCGAGGTAGCGGAGTGGGAGCGCATCCTGCGCGTCGATCAGACCGGGGTGTTCCTCGGCATGCGCTCGGTGATCCCTCTGATGCGGGCGCAGGGATCCGGGTCGATCATCAACCTGTCCTCAGACTGGGGCGTCGTCGGCGGCATCGGCGTCGCCGCGTACAACGCGGCCAAGGGCGCGGTGCGGGGGATGTCGCGCAATGCCGCCGTGACCTATGCGCGCGACGGGGTCCGGGTCAACTCGATGATCCCCGGCTGGATCAGCACGCCGCTGACCGACCGGCAGCCGTCGGAGGCGAACGAGCGGGTCATCGGCTCGACGCCGATGGGTCACGGCGGGCGCCCGTCCGACATCGCCGAGGGGTGCCTCTATCTCGCCTCCGACGCATCGGCCTTCGTCACCGGCACCGATTTCGTCGTCGACGGCGGTTTCCTCGCCGTCTGACGGCCACCGACCACCACCAGATTGGAGTACATCAATGAGCCTGCAGCTTCCTGAAGGCAAGACCCTCGCCGTGAACATCGGCGCTGATTTCGACGCGCACAGCGTCTGGATGGGAACGTTCGGCCTGTCGAGCCCGAGCTATCTCTCCCGCGGAGAGTTCGGTGCGGAGGTCGGGGTGCCGCGGCTGCTCGACCTGTTCGACCGCTACGGGGTGCACGGGACCTGGTGCACGCCGGCGCACACGATGATCACCTTCCCGGAGCGGTTCCGCTCCATCATCGACGCGGGGCACGAGATCGCGGCTCACGGCTGCTGGCACGAGCCCGTGCCGAAGCTCGAAGCGCCCGAGGAGCGGCGACTCATGGAGGAGACCCTCAAGCTGCACGAGAAGCACGTCGGCAAGCGGCCGAGGGGATATCGGTCGCCGGCCTGGGACTTCACCGAGCAGACGCTCGAGCTCCTCGAGGAGTTCGAGTTCGACTGGGACTCCTCGCTGATGGGGCGCGACTTCCAGCCGTACCACCCGCGCCCGGTGACGGTCGGCTGGGAGAACGGCAGCACCTTCGGGGACCCGAGCCCGGTGCTCGAGTTCCCGGTCTCCTGGTTCCTCGACGACTTCCCGGCGGCGGAGTACATCCCCGGCGTCAACCAGGGGCTCGCATCGAGCGAGGACATGTTCCAGCGGTTCAAGGATCACTTCGATTACGCCTACAAGCACGTTCAGGGCGGCGTCCTGACGATCACCGTGCACCCGCAGACCATCGGTCGTGCGCACCACATGATCGGCTTCGAGAAGTTCATCGACTACATGGCCTCGTTCCCCGGGACCTGGTTCGGTTCGCTGAGCGAGATCTACGACACCTGGGTCGAAGACTGAGCCTTCGCACCGATTTCCCGCAGTACATCACCCGACGATTCAAAGGAGAGTCACCATGCGATATCGAAAACTCTTGATCCCCGCGGCGCTCGCCGCCGGAGCGCTGCTGCTCAGCGGTTGCTCCAGCCCGAGCCAGACGGCATCGGAGCAGAGCGCTTCCGCCGTCGAGGGGCAGCCCGAGCCGACCGTCGAATCCGTATCGGAGCTGAAGGTCGCCTACTTCTCGGCCGGGAGCAGCAACCAGTATCTCCAGGCCGCCATCGACGAGGCGAAGGCCTATGCGGATGAGCAGGGCTTCTCGCTCGACGTCTTCGACGGCGAGTTCGACGCCCAGGTGCAGTTCGATCAGATGCAGACGGCGCTGACGAGCGGGAAGTACAACGCGTTCGCCGTCGAGCCCAACGACGGCAACCTGGTCTGCAACCTGCTGACGCAGGACGCGCCCGCGGCGGGGGTCATGGTCGCCGTCTTCAATCTCCCGATCTGCGGCCGTGCGACGAACCTCGGCGAGGAGACCTGGGAGCCCGGCACCGTCAACTACGTCGGCGGCCAGACGCTGGACGTGTACGAATCCTGGGTCGAGCAGGTCAAGGAGCAGTACCCGGACGGCGCGAAGATCGCCCTCATTTCGGGCCCCGACCTGAACGCGAACTCGATCGCCTTCTTCCAGGCCGCGGAAGCCTTCGCGGACGGTCCGTGGGAGGTCGTGGCGCAGCAGACCACCGACTACACGACGCCGCAGGCCTTCCAGGCGGCGCAGACGATCATCCAGGCGAACCCGGATCTCGACATCATCATGTCGAACTTCTCGGGTATGACCCGAGGCGTGCTGCAGGCCACGAGCGGCACGGAGGTCGCGGTGTTCGACTTCGGCGGCGACCAGTGGGCGCTCGACAACGTGAAGAGCGGCGGGCTCGCCTCGACGATCATCATGCTCCCCAGGCAGGAGACGAAGTACGCGCTGCAGGGGTTCGTGGAGCTCATCCAGGGCGAGGACACGCCGAAGTTCGTGAACCTCGCGACGCTCGACAGCCTGCCCGGCGGATCGCCGTTCGTCTATCCCGACAACGTCGACTCGTACGAGGCCGAGTACTAAACGGTTCCGGGGCCCGGGAGACCGGGGCCCGGATCCCGACTCAGCACTGAGGAGTGGAAGTGAGCAGTGACAGCAGGTACGCCATCCGTTGCGAGGGCGTGTCGAAGAAGTTCTCGGGCAAGTACGCGGTGCACCGCGCAGATCTCGAGGTCGCCGCCGGTTCGATCCATGCGCTCGTCGGCGAGAACGGGGCCGGCAAGTCGACGCTGCTCGGGATGATCTCCGGGCGCCTCGCGAACGATGAGGGCCGCGTCCTGGTATTCGGCGAGGAGCTCCGGGCGGCGAGCCCGCGCGATTCCCGCAAGCACGGGCTCGCGGTGGTCTATCAGGAGCTGACGATGGTCCCGGCGCTGACCGCGGCCCAGAACGTGTTCCTCGGCCAGCTGCGGTCGACCGCCGGATTCGCGGATGACGCTCGGATGCGCGCGCGGTTCCTGGAACTGTGCCGCGAGTTCGACGTGCAGATCGACCCCGACGCGCAGGCCCGGGACCTCTCGATCTCGCAGCAGCAGATCGTCGAGATCATGCGCGGGGTTCAGGCGGACAGCCGGATCCTGATGCTCGACGAGCCGTCCGCCGCGCTGGCGGAGTCCGAGCGGGAGGTGCTCTACCGAGTGCTCTCCAAGCTCAAGCGCGACGGCACCACGATCGTATTCGTCAGCCACAACCTCGACGAGGTGCTGGCGCTCAGCGACCACATCACGGTCATGCGCGACAGCGAGGTCGTTCGCTCCGACCCGCGCGCGGTCTGGGACAAGCAGTCGATCGTCCGCGCGATGGTCGGCAAGGACGCGGCGATCGTGCGCAAGCCACGGCAGCACGAGCTCGGGGAGGTCGAGGTGCGGATCGGGGACGTCTCGCTCGCCGGCGGCCTGCACGGCATCGACATCAGCGCGCGCCGCGGCGAGATCATCGGCATGTGGGGTCTCGTCGGCTCCGGCCGCACGACCTTCTTCCGCTCGCTCTTCGGGTTGATCCCTCAGGCCACGGGCACGGTGGAGATCCGCGGCCGTCGACGACCGTTGCCGCGTTCGGCGCGGCAGGCCATCGCCGCGGGAATCGTGATGGTCCCCGAGAGCCGCAAGGCGGCTCTCGTCATGGGGATGGACAGCATCTCGAACTACTGGCTCGGCCGCCGCCCGCCGGGCAGGTTCTTCGTGTCGTCGCGGCAGGAGGAAGCACCGGCGAAGCGCGTCTCGGAGTTCTTCGGCTTCAATGCGCGGCGTCTGCGCGATCAGGTGCGAAACCTCTCCGGTGGCAACCAGCAGAAGGTGCTGCTCGCGAAGTGGGCGGGCCGCGACCCGCATCTCTTCCTGATCGACGAGCCTACGCGCGGCATCGATGTCGGGGCCAAGGTCGAGGTGCTCGACTCGTTGCGCGACCTGGCCGCAGACGGCGCGACCATCATCGTGACCTCCTCCGAGCTCGAGGAGGTGCTCGCCATCTGCGATCGCCTGCTCGTGTTCTCGCACGGGCGGGTGGTGCACGAGGTGGACATGGCCGAGGGGGAGACCTCGGTCGAAGAGATCTTGAAATTCGGATTCGGAGAAAGCAAAGAATCAGCATGAACGACGTCAGCAGTTCCGCGGCGACCGCGGCGACCCCCAGGGTCTCCGACGGTGTCGGAAACGGGAACCGGAGTTTCGGCCATTTCGCCACGAAGTACGCGATGTTCGGTGTGCTCGTGGCCCTGATCGTGGTCGCCACGATCCTCTATCCGGGGTTCCTGAACCCCGCTAACATCGGGAACATCCTCGCGCAGAACGCGGCCGTCGGGCTGATCGCGATCGGGATGACCTTCGTCATCATCAGCGGGGGGTTCGACCTGTCGGTCGGGGCGACATACGCGCTCGGGGCGACGCTGTTCGCCGGGTTGACCCTGCAGACGGGATCGGTCGTCGTCGCAGGGATCGGCGCCCTGGCGGCCGGGCTCATCGCCGGCCTCGTGAACGGGCTGATCATCTCGCGGCTGAGCGTGAACCCGTTCGTCGCCACGCTGGGGACGTCCTCGGTGATCAGCGGCATCGCCTACATCTACTCGAACTCCTCGCCGTTTATCGTCAACAGCGTTCCGGCGTTCCAGGATCTCGCGCTGACCCGGATCGCCGGCGTGGTGCTGCCGATCTGGATCCTGATCATCGCGTTCGTCCTTGCCGCGGTCCTGCTCGCGAAGACGACCTACGGACGGAACGTCTACGCGGTCGGCGGGAACTACGAGGCGGCCTGGCTGACGGGCTTGCGGGTGAAGGGGCTGAACAGCAGCGTCTACGTGTTCACCGGTGCACTCGCGGCGCTCGCCGGGATGATGGACTCCTCCCGTCTCGGCGTCGGGCAGGCGGACGTCGGGGGTGCGATGGCGCTCGACGCGATCGCGATCGTCGTGGTCGGCGGCACCTCGCTGCTCGGCGGCGAGGGTGCGATCTGGCGTTCCGCGGTGGGCCTCCTGATCCTGGCGACCCTCACGAACGTCTTCTACAGCCTGAACGTCTCGCAGCACTGGCAGCTGATCGCCAAGGGCATCATCGTGGTTGCGGCGGTCGCGGTCGACGCCGTGATCCGTGCGAAGAAGCGGGGTTGAGCGATGAGCGATGAGCTGCAGCCGGGCTCGCCCGAGGACGCGATCGACGTCCCGGGACTCGCCGCGGACGTCGAGATCCGCATCGATGCGTCGGGGATCCCTCATATCTACGCGCAGAGCCGAGACGATGCGTACCTGGCGCAGGGGTTCAACGCGGCGCGCGACCGGTTGTTCCAGATCGATCTGTGGCGCAGGCGCGGGCACGGTCTGCTCTCCGAGGTCTTCGGAGAGGCGTACGTCGAGCAGGATGCGGCCAACCGATTGCTGCTCTACCGCGGTGATATGGCGGTGGAATGGGCGGCATACGGTGCGGGCGTCCGCGAGGCGGTCGAGTCGTTCGTCGCGGGGGTCAACGCATACATCGAGTGGGCCTGCGCCGATCCGGTACGGCTCCCTCCGGAGTTCGGACTCTACGACTACCTGCCGAGCCGGTGGGATCCGGCGGATGTCGTCAGGTTCCGCACCCACGGCCTCTTCTACAACGTCGAGCAGGAGGTCGCGCGTGCCCGGACGGTGCACCTCGCCGGTGCGGCGGCGGACGAGCTGCGCCAGGCGCGCGAACCGGCCGACCCGCTCGTCGTCCCGGACGGCATCGACTGGAGCCTGATCGACGAGGGCGTGCTCCGCACGTATCGGCTGGCGTTCGCTCCGGTATCGTTCGACGGCACCGCCGACCCCGCGTCCGCCATCGAAGGCGTCAGCGGGAGCAACAACTGGGTCGTCGACGGGTCGCGCACCGACACCGGCCGCCCGATCCTCGCCAACGACCCGCACCGTGCGGTCACGCTGCCGTCGCTCAGGTACGTCGCCCACCTCGTGACGCCCGACCTCGACGTCATCGGCGCCGGGGAACCGGGGCTCCCCGGGATCTCCATCGGGCACAATGAGCGGGTCGCCTTCGGGCTCACGATCTGGCCGGCCGATGTCGAGGACCTGTACGTGTATCGGCTCGATCCCGAAGACGCCGAACGGTACCTGACCGATCGAGGCTGGCAGCAGTTCGAACGCGCCGAGGAGTCCGTTCCCGTCCGGGGCACCGCGCCCCGGGTGGTCGGGCTCAGGTTCGCGGAGCACGGGCCGGTGATCCACCATGATCCGGAGCGAGGGATCGCGATCGCCCTGCGAGCGGTCTGGCTCGAGGCCGGGATGGCGCCGTACGTCGCCAGCCTGGGATACGGCGACGCGCGAGACGGCGACGAGTTCATCGCCGCGCTGGATCGCTGGGGAGCCCCCGCCGTGAATCAGGTCTTCGCGACGGTCGATGGCGACTGGGGCTGGCAGGTCGCCGCCCGGATCCCTCGCCGCGAAGGTTGGGACGGGAGCATGCCCGTGGCCGGCGACTCGGGTCGCGAGTGGCGGGGATTCGTCACGTCGTCGGAGCTCCCTTCCGAGCGCAGGCCGGATCGCGGCTGGATCGCCACCGCGAACGAGGAGAACCTGCCGGCCGATTGGACGGATCGGGGTCTCACCGCGACCTACGACTGGTACTCGGGCGCTCGCGCGCGGAGGCTGCGCGAGTGGCTGGCCGAGGATGACTCGGTGAGCGTGGCGCGGTCGGCGGACATGCAGATGGATGAGCTCAGCGTGCACATGCGCGAGCTGCTCGGGCTCCTCTCGGCGTTCCCACCCGCAGCGCCGAGCCTGGCGCGGGAGTTCGACGCTCTGATCGGTTGGGACGGCCACGAGGGGGCCGATTCCCGGGAGGCGCTGATTGCGCAGATCTGGGTGAGGCGGCATCTGCGGGAGCGGCTCGTGCGTGAACGGTTGACTGCGGACGGCGTGCAGGGGGCGGCGCTCGAGGAGGCCGTCTCGCTGCTGCTCACCGACGAATCGTTCGGCGGCGACCTCCGCGGGGAGCTGATCCTGGCCCGGTGGATGGGGGACGCGCTCGGCGATGCGGCATGCGGCCTGCTCGTCGAGGAGACCCTGCGGGCCGCGATCGCGGAGATCGAGGATCGGTTGGGGTCGGAGGCCGACGGGCCCTGGGCCTGGGGACGGCTGCATCACTCGTCCGTGACCCATCCGGCGTTCGCCCGTCGCGCCGATAAGGTCGATCCCTCCTGGGTCGCGCTCGGCCCGACCCCGCGCGGCGGAAGCGGCGATACGGTCGGGATGGCGGGGTACGACGCGGGCTTCCGTCAGTCCATCGGTTCGACGTTCCGCATGGTGCTCGATGTGGGGGATTGGGATCGGAGCGTCGCGATGAACAGCCCGGGTCAATCGGGCGACCCGAGATCGACGCACTACGGCGACCTGTTCGGCCCCTGGGTGGCGGGGGAGACGTTCCCCCTCGTGTACTCCCGCGCCGCGGTCGAGGCGCGCACGGCCCGCATCCTGCGCCTACGGGCGAGCGGTCGAACGGGAGTAGACCCCGCGTCTTAATTTATGGTCGGAGTCGATGAATTGCGGGCCGGAACGGCGCTTCCCCGTGTTTCCGGGGGAGTGCCGATCCGGCCCGCGGTCGTTCCCCCGCGGAACCGCGACGCGGGGTTCTCGGAGCGTCGCACAGATGCTACTATGAGCAGACTTCTGAATATCGGCTATCAAGCTGCAGCGGGAGAGCCCAGGCCAGACCTGGCGCCGTAGGAGCAAACCCTCCCCGGGAATCTCTCAGGCATCCGTACCGCCGCAGCACGGCAACTCTGGAAAGCGACCGCGGGCGACCGCGGCCCACCGAAGGTGCAACGGTGCTCCGATCCCTATCGCAGCGCCCGAATCTCTCAGGTTCCATAACAGAGCGGGGAGGATCCCACATCCATTCGCGCCCCGCGCGGCACTCACGACGGAGATCCTCTTGAGCATCAGCCCTGAAGTACGCCACTTCTCTGATCGCCACATCGGCGTCACCACCCCGGCCGATATCGCGGCCATGCTCGATCGCCTGGGCTACAGCGACATCGACGAGCTCGTCGACACTGCGGTCCCCGCGGTCATCCGCAAGGCCGAACCGCTCGATCTGCCGCCGGCGCGCAGCGAAGAGGAGATTCTCGCCGATCTCCGCGCCTTCGCCGGCAAGAACACGCTCAAGACCCAGATGATCGGCCAGGGCTTCTACGACACCCACACTCCGCCGGTGATCCGCCGCAACGTGCTCGAGAGCCCCGCCTGGTACACGGCCTACACGCCCTACCAGCCCGAGATCTCGCAGGGCCGCCTCGAAGCCCTCCTCAACTTCCAGACCATGGTCTCCGACCTCACCGCGCTGACCGTCGCGAACGCCTCGATGCTCGACGAGTCCTCGGCCGCCGCCGAGGCCGTGCTGCTCATGCGCCGCGCGAGCAAGGCCGCGCCGACCGCGAAGGCCGTCATCGACGCCAATGTCTTCCCGCAGACCCTCGCCGTGATCCGCGGTCGCGCCGCGGCGCTCGACTTCGAGGTCGAGGTCGCCGACCTGACGCAGGGACTCCCCGAGGGCGACATCTTCGGCATCGTGCTGCAGCAGCCCGCGAGCGACGGCTCGGTCTCCGACCAGTCGGACATCATCGCCGCAGCCAAGGAGCGCGGCGCGATGGCCACGGTCATCGCGGACCTCCTCTCGCTCACCCTCATCAAGGCCCCGGGCGAGCAGGGCGCCGATGTCGCGGTCGGCAACACGCAGCGCTTCGGCGTGCCGCTCTTCTTCGGCGGTCCGCACGCAGCCTACCTCGCCATCCGCGCCGGCCTCGAGCGCTCGCTCCCCGGCCGCCTCGTCGGCGTCTCGAAGGATGCCGCGGGCCGCCAGGCCTACCGCCTCGCCCTCCAGACCCGCGAGCAGCACATCCGCCGCGAGAAGGCCACCAGCAACATCTGCACGGCTCAGGCGTTGCTCGCCATCACCGCCTCCATGTACGCCGTCTACCACGGCCCCGCCGGTCTCAAGGCCATCGCCGAGCGCGTGCACGCGCACGCCCGCACCATCGCCGAGAGCCTCCGGGCGGCAGGGATCCCTCTCGCCTCCGACTCGTTCTTCGACACGGTCGTCGCCACCGTCGCGGGTCGTGCCGATGAGGTCATCGCCGCCGCGGCCGATGCCGGGATCAACCTGCGCCGCATCGACGCCGACACTGTCGGCATCTCCACCGACGAGACGACCACCGCGGCCCACGTGGCCGCCGTCGCGCACGCATTCGGCGCCAAGACCGCGCCCGCCGTCGCCGTGGGCGACTACGCCTTCCCGGCCGAGCTCGTGCGCGAGAGCGACTACCTGACCCACCCGATCTTCAACAGCGTGCGCTCGGAGACCCAGATGCTGCGCTACCTGCGCCGCCTCGCCGACCGCGACCTCGCGCTCGACCGCACCATGATCCCGCTCGGCTCCTGCACCATGAAGCTGAACGCCACCGCCGAGATGGAGGCCATCTCCTGGCCCGAGTTCGCGGGCATCCACCCCTACGCGCCCGAGGACCAGACCGTCGGATGGCGCGAGCTGATCGCCGACCTCGAGGGCCGCCTCATCGAGATCACCGGCTACGACGCCCTGTCGATCCAGCCGAACTCGGGCGCCACGGGCGAATACGCGGGCCTGCTCGCGATCCGCCAGTTCCACCTCTCGAATGGCGACGCCGACCGCACGATCTGCCTCATCCCGGCCTCGGCGCACGGCACCAACGCCGCCTCCGCCGTGCTCGCGGGCCTGAAGGTCGTGGTCGTGAAGAACACCGAGACCGGTCTCATCGACATCGAGGATCTCGACGCGAAGATCGAGAAGCACCGCGGTGAGCTCGCCGCCATCATGATCACCTACCCCTCGACCTACGGCGTGTACGACGCCGATGTGCGCGAGGTGTGCGACAAGGTGCACGCGGCCGGCGGCCAGGTCTACATCGACGGCGCCAACATGAACGCCCTCGTCGGCCTCGCCCAGCCCGGCAAGTTCGGCGGCGACGTGTCGCACCTCAACCTGCACAAGACCTTCGCCATCCCGCACGGCGGCGGCGGCCCCGGCGTCGGCCCGATCGGCGTGGCCGAGCACCTCAGGCCCTTCCTGCCCGGCGACGCGACCGGCACCTACAGCGTCGCGGACGGCACCCCCGTGGTCTCCACGCTGTTCGGTTCGGCCGGCGTGCTGCCCATCTCCTACGCCTACATCGCGATGATGGGCGCCGACGGCCTCACTCAGGCGACGAAGACCGCGCTGCTCAGCGCGAACTACATCGCCTCGCGCCTGACCGAGCACTTCCCGGTGCTCTTCACGGGCAACGCGGGCCTCGTCGCGCACGAGTGCATCCTCGACCTGCGCGAGCTCACCGCGAAGTCGGGCGTCACCGCGGAAGACGTGGCGAAGCGCCTCATCGACTTCGGCTTCCACGCGCCGACCCTCGCCTTCCCCGTCGCGGGAACGCTCATGGTCGAGCCCACCGAGTCGGAGGATCTCCACGAGATCGAGCGCTTCATCGAGGCGATGATCGCGATCCGTGCAGAGATCGACGCCGTCATCGCGGGCGAGCACGAGCTCGCCGAGTCGCCGCTGCGCCGCGCCCCGCACTCCGCGGAGACGATCATCGCGGGGGAGTGGGATCGCGCCTACTCGCGCGAGCAGGCCGCCTATCCGGTGGCGCGCCTCCGCACCGACAAGTACTTCCCGCCGGTCGACCGCATCGACGGCGCGTTCGGCGACCGCAACCTCGTCTGCGCCTGCCCGGCGCCCGAAGCCTTCGAGTAGGCCTTCGCCCTGCTGCGCCGGCGGCGCAGCAGCCACATCACGAACATCAGCAACGGATCCCGACCTTCGACGCGGGATGACGGAAGAAGAAACATGACTGCACCGAAGCACACCGCACTGCACGCCGAGCACGAGAAGCTGGGCGCCTCCTTCACCGACTTCGGCGGCTGGGACATGCCGCTCAAGTACGGCTCCGAGCTCGCCGAGCACCGCGCCGTGCGCGAGGCCGCCGGACTCTTCGACCTCTCCCACATGGGTGAGATCCGCGTCGAGGGGCCCGACGCGGCCGCGTTCCTCAACACCGCGCTCGCAGGCAACCTCGGCGTCATCGCGGTGGGCCGGGCGAAGTACTCGCTGATCCTCGCCGAGGACGGCGGCATCGTCGACGACCTCATCAGCTACCGTCGCGGCGAGAACGAGTACCTCGTCGTGCCGAACGCCGGCAACGCGCCCGTGGTGGCCCAGGCCTTCGCCGAGCGAGCCGCCGGCTTCGACGTCACCGTGACCGACGAGTCGGCCGCCACCAGCCTCGTCGCCGTGCAGGGCCCGAAGTCGGTGGAGATCCTGCTCGCCCTCGTGCCCGAGGAGCAGCACGGCATCGTCACCGACATGAAGTACTACTCGGCAGACGAGGTGACCGTCGCCGGCATCACCGTGCTGCTGGCCCGCACCGGCTACACGGGCGAGGACGGCTTCGAGCTCTACGTGCCGAACGAGCAGGCCTCCGCGCTGTGGGCGGCCCTGCTCGAGGCGGGCGAGGCCCACGGTCTCATCCCCGCCGGCCTCGCCTCGCGCGACTCGCTCCGCCTCGAGGCGGGCATGCCCCTCTACGGCAACGAGCTGAGCCGCGACATCGACCCCTTCGAAGCCGGTCTCGGCCCCGTCGTCTCCTTCAAGAAGGAGGAGCGCTTCGTCGGCCGCGACGCCCTCGAAGCGAAGCGCGAGGCGCCCCGCGAGCGCGTGCTCGTCGGGCTCAAGGGCGCGGGCCGCCGCGCCGGCCGCGGCGGCTACGCCGTGCTCGCCGACGGCGAGCAGATCGGCGAGATCACGAGCGGCCAGCCCAGCCCGACGCTCGGCTACCCCGTGGCGCTCGCCTACGTGAAGCCCGAGTTCTCGGAGGTCGGCACGCAGCTCGCCGTCGACCTGCGCGGCAAGGCCGAGCCCTTCGAGGTCGTCGCACTGCCCTTCTACAAGCGCGCCCAGTAGTTTTATCCGAACACCACACCCCAACTCTCCCCGAAAAGGAAACACATCATGAGCAAGGTACAGTCCGGTCTGCGTTACTCCGCCGAGCACGAGTGGATCAACGACGAGAGCCCCGCGGTCGTCGGCGTCAGCGAGGTCGCTGCCGACGCCCTCGGCGAGATCGTCTACGTCGAACTGCCCGAGGTGGGCGCCACGATCGAGGCCGGCTCCGTGATCGGCGAGATCGAGTCGACGAAGTCGGTCTCCGAGCTCTACTCGCCCGTCTCGGGCGAGGTCGTCGAGGTCAACGAGACCGTCGTCGACGACCCGACGCTCGTCAACTCCGATCCCTACGGCGCCGGCTGGCTCATCAAGGTCGCCGTCTCGGAGGAGGGCCCCCTGCTCTCGGCCGAGCAGTACGCCGCCGACAACGGGGCCGAGCTGTGAGCCGCTTCGAGCCGGTTGTTTCGCCCTCGCTCAATCAGCCCATCGCGCAGCTGGATCCCGAGGTCGCCGAGCGGATCGATGCGGAGCTTGCGCGTCAGCGTCGGGGTTTGGAGATGATCGCGTCGGAGAATCACACTGCGGTGGCTGTGATGCAGGCGCAGGGTTCGGTGCTCACCAACAAGTACGCGGAAGGGTATCCGGGTCGCCGGTATTACGGCGGGTGCGAGGAAGTCGACGTGGTCGAGCAGCTCGCGATCGACAGGGTCAAGGCGCTGTTCGGGGCCGGGTTCGCGAACGTGCAGCCCCACTCGGGTGCGCAGGCGAACGCGGCGGTGATGCATGCGCTCATCCGTCCGGGGGACACGATCCTGGGCCTGAACCTCGCGCACGGCGGGCATCTCACGCACGGTATGAAGATCAACTTCTCGGGTCGTCTCTACAACGTCGCCGCGTACAGCGTGGACGAGGAGACCCTGACGATCGACATGGACGAGGTGGAGCGTCTCGCGCGCGAGCACAAGCCGCAGTTGATCGTGGCGGGCTGGTCGGCGTACCCGAGGCAGCTCGATTTCGCGCGGTTCCGTCAGATCGCGGACGAGGTGGGGGCGTATCTGATGGTGGATATGGCGCACTTCGCGGGTCTGGTCGCGGCGGGCCTGCACCCGAACCCCGTGCCCCACGCGCACGTCGTGAGCTCGACCACGCACAAGACCCTCGCGGGTCCGCGCGGCGGCATCATCCTGACGAACGACGCCGAGATCGCGAAGAAGATCAACTCGGCGGTGTTCCCGGGTCAGCAGGGCGGCCCGCTCGAGCACGTCATCGCGGGCAAGGCGGTCGCGTTCAAGGTGGCGGCGTCGGAGGAGTTCCGGGAGCGGCAGCAGCGCACGCTGCGGGGGGCTGCGATTCTGGCTGAGCGTCTCACGCGTCCGGATGTGGCCGAGCGCGGTATCTCGGTGTTGACCGGCGGCACCGATGTGCATCTGGTGCTCGTGGATCTGCGGAACAGCGAGCTCGACGGCCAGCAGGCGGAGGATCTGCTGGCGCGGGTGGAGATCACGGTGAATCGGAATGCGGTGCCGTTCGATCCGCGCCCCCCGATGGTCACGTCGGGGTTGCGGATCGGGACTCCGGCGCTCGCGACGCGTGGGTTCGGTGAGGAGGCGTTCCGTGAGGTCGCGGATGTGATCGCGGAGACGTTGATCGCGGGCACCGCCGACGGCGGGGCTGACGAGGCGACGCTCGCGGGCCTGCGTGATCGTGTCACCGTGTTGGCTGACGCGCATCCGTTGTACCCCGAACTCGCGCCGCTCGCGTAACCGGGTTCGCGGCATTTCCCGGGGGTTGCGCGGATCGGCAGGATCCCTCCGCGCAACCCCTTCGTGAATCACCAGCAGAAAGAAGCACACCATGGCGATCAGCGTCTTCGACCTGTTCAAGGTCGGCATCGGTCCGTCGAGCTCGCACACCGTCGGGCCGATGCGCGCAGCGCACCTCTTCGTGGCGCACCTGGAACGCACGGGGCTGCTGGATGCCGTCCGGGGGCTGCGGGTGGATCTCTACGGATCCCTCGCGGCCACCGGCAAGGGGCACGGCACCTTCACGGCCGTGCTCCTGGGGCTCGAGGGCTACGACCCCGAGACCGTGCTCCCCGACGAGGTCGACAGCTCGCTCGCCCGCATCGAGGAGACCGGCGAGCTGCGGCTCGGCGAACAGCTCGGCAGGGATCCCGTGCTCGTGCGCTTCGGGGTGCCCGACATGGTGCTCCACCCGCTGACGGTGCTGCCTCGGCACACCAACGGCATGCGCATGGGCGTCGTGGACGCCGAGGGCGAGCTCATCGACGAGCAGACCTACTTCTCGGTCGGCGGCGGGTTCATCATCCGAGAGGGCGCCGAGGACGAGGTGCTCGATCGTCTCGAGTCCGCGGTCTCGGAGCTGCCGTATCCCTTCACCACCGCCGTGGAACTCCTCGAGCACGCGAGGGCGAACGATCTCTCGATCGCCGAGGTGATGCTCGAGAACGAGAAGGCACTGCGCGACGAGGCGACCGTGCGCGACGGACTGCACCACATCTGGGACGTGATGGAGGGATGCAAGAACTCGGCGCTCGAGCGCACCGGCGTGCTGCCGGGCGGCCTCAACGTGCGCCGTCGCGCTCCCGAGTGGCACCGCCGGCTCAGCGAGCAGGATCCCGACAGGGATCCCCGCTACTGGCAGGAGTGGACGAACCTCGTGGCCCTCGCCGTCAATGAGGAGAACGCCTCGGGCGGCCGCGTGGTAACGGCGCCCACGAACGGCGCCGCAGGCATTATCCCGGCCGTGCTCTTCTACGCGACGCACTACGCGCCGGGGGCCGAGACCTGGAGCGACGAGGAGAAGCGGCGTCAGATCGCCAGTTTCCTGCTCGCGGCCGCCGCGGTCGGCGTGCTCTACAAGGAGCAGGCCTCGATCTCGGGCGCCGAGGTGGGGTGCCAGGGCGAGGTGGGATCGGCCTCCTCGATGGCCGCCGCGGGTCTCGCCCAGGTGCTCGGCGGTACTCCCGAGCAGGTCGAGAACGCCGCGGAGATCGCGATGGAGCACAACCTCGGCCTCACCTGCGACCCCATCGGCGGGCTCGTGCAGATCCCGTGCATCGAGCGCAACGCCATCGCGGCGTCGAAGGCCGTGAACGCCGCGAAGATGGCGCTCATGGGCGACGGCTCGCACCACGTCAGCCTCGACGAGGTCATCATCACGATGCGCGAGACGGGCCGCGACATGAGCGACAAGTACAAGGAGACCGCGATGGGCGGCCTCGCCGTCAACGTGGTGGAGTGCTGAGGGGGCGCGGATCCCTCGCCCCCATGCCCAGTGAGTGCTGAGGGATGCCGGTCCCTCGCAGCGCCTCGTCGAACCCGTGCGCCGCGCGCCTTCCGGGCGTATGCTCGCAGCAGGTCGGAAGGAGCCGCCATGCCGCTCGCAAGGGTTCACAACATCGCTGTCTCGCTCGACGGCTTCGCCACGGGTGAGGGACAGTCGCGCGAAGCGCCGTTCGGGCACGCGGGGACTCGGCTCATGGAGTGGTTCTTCCCGACGGCCACCTTCCAGGGGCTGTCGGGGGACCGCGAGCGGCAGGCCGTGGACCCCGCGTCCGGGCCCGACGACGCGTTCGCCAGGCGAGCCTGGGAGGGCATCGGCGCCGAGATCATGGGAGCGGGAAAGTTCGGCCCGCCCGGTTGGCAGCGCGACCCCGAGTGGCGCGGCTGGTGGGGCGATGAGCCGCCCTTCCACACGCCTGTGCTGGTGCTGACGCACGAGCCGAGGCCGCCGCTCGAGCTCGGCGAGACGACCTTCCACTTCGCGGCGGTCGAGCCGCGCGAGGCGCTCGACCGGGCGTTCGAACTCGCGGGCGGACTGGACGTTCGGCTCGGCGGAGGGCCGAGCTCGATCCGCGAGTTCATGGCGGCCGGTCTGGTTGATCTGCTGCACGTGGTGCAGGTGCCCGTGCTGCTCGGACGGGGCGTATCGCTGTGGAGCGGGCTCGAGGGGTGGGAGCGCGACTACGAGGTCGAGTCGACGTCGACGCCGAGCGGGGTGACCCACCTGGTGTTCACGCGCCGGTGAGGGGCGTCTGCGGTGGGCGAGGCGGGCGGGCGACGGCGGTGCGGGTGCGCTGTGCGAAGCGGGCCTGGAATGTGCGCTAGGCTGGTCGGGTCGCAGATGCTCGCCTCCGTAGCTCAGGGGATAGAGCGCCGGTTTCCGGTACCGTAGGTCGGGGGTTCGAATCCCTCCGGGGGCACGAGCGACAGCCCCTCCTTCCGCAGAATCACGCGGGAGGAGGGGCTTTTCGTTTCGGTCGGGAAGCGTGGGAGTTCGGCGGTAGCTCGGCAGTAGACGCTGCTGGAAGTCGGAAACGGAACGTCTACCGGCCAGCGCAGAGTCCCTGCCGCCGACCCGGCGAGCGTAGGCCCGCCCCGCCGGTTGAGCGAGCCTTGGGTCGAGCGAGCGGAGCGAGTCGAAACCGAGCGAGTCGAAACCGCGATGCCCGCCGTCGCTACAGCAGCAGGCCGATGGTGAGCGCGACGACGGCCAGGAGAGGGACCGTGCCCTGCTTGAGCGCAGCGCCGCGCTTGTCGGGGGAGGAGAGCAGCAGCACGAGGGCGGCGGCGGCCATCGACCCGGCTCCGGCGAATACGAGTGCGGAGCCGATCGCGACCGCGCCGGTCGCGATCAGCGCGATGCCGATGCCGGTCACGATCGCCAGGAACACGTTGTAGAAGCCCTGGTTGAAAGCCATCTCCCGGGTGGCCTCCGCCTCGGCCTCCGAGGTGCCGAAGGTCGCGCGCACCTTCGGGCTGGTCCAGGCGATGGACTCCATGGTGAAGATGTAGACGTGCAGCAGCGCGGCGATGCCGGCGAGCACGAGAGCGGCGACGATCATGCGGCGAAGTCTACCCGTCCGGGCCGGCGCGACCCGCCTTTCGCCGCATCGAGTTGACGCGTTCCGCTCTCAAAGCGACGTGAGACAGCCGAACGAGTCAAGTCGATGGCGCGAGGGCCGAAGCGCTGCGTCTCACTCAGTCGCCGTCGTAGTTCTCGACGCGCCTGCGCCTGCGCGGCTGCGTGGTCGCCTTCAGGAAGAGCCGCACGAGGGCCTGCTTCTTCTCGAAGTAGGCGTGCCTGCTGAGCTCACCCCGCTCGAACTGCCGCTCGAGTTCGCGGATGGTCGACGTCGAGTGCTCGGCGTCGTAGCGCGACGCAGATGCGTCGAGCCCGCCCTGCTCCCGTATGCCCACGGCTTTCCCCCCTGCCCCGCTCGCATACCTGCGTCGGCTCGCACTTCTGCTCCGTCCGCGTTCAGGGTATGCGGCCCCGCTGACAACGACGCACAGCCCTCGCCCCGCATGGGCGTGCGCACGAGCCGTCACGAGTAGACTGGACCCTCGTGACGCCACAAGAACTCGCCAGCGCCCTCGCCCGCATCCTCACCGACATCGTCGCCGCACGCGGCTCCGAGATCGAGGTCACCGAGCAGGACACCCAGGTGGAGCGCCCCAAGAACCGGGAGCACGGCGACTGGGCGTCGAACGCGGCGATGAAGTTCGCGAAGCGGATCGGCACGAACCCGCGCGAACTCGCCCAGGAGATCGCGGAGCGAGCGGCCGGGATCGACGGTGTTGCGAAAGCCGAGATCGCGGGCCCGGGCTTCATCAACATCACCCTCGACGCGGCCAGCGCCGGCGAGACCGCCCGCCGCGTCGTCGAGCAGGGCGAGGCCTACGGTCGCGGGAACGCCCTCGTCGGCCAGCACATCAACCTCGAGTTCGTGAGCGCGAACCCCACGGGCCCGCTGCACATGGGCCACACCCGCTGGGCCGCCCTCGGCGACTCGACGGCCCGGGTGCTGCGGGCGGCGGGCGCCGAGGTGACGAGCGAGTACTACATCAACGACGCCGGCGCGCAGATGAACAAGTTCGGGCGCTCCGTGCTCGCCGCAGCCCTCGGAGAGGAAGCGCCCGAGGACGCCTACCCGGGCGAGTACATCCAGGCGCTCGGCGCGCAGGTGCGAGAGCGGATCCCTCATCTCTCGGAACTCGCGGCGAGTGATCGCGAGGCCGCCCTCGAGCAGGCGCAGGAACTCGGCTACCAGCTGCAGCTCGCGGAGATCAAGGATTCGCTCGAGCGCTTCAACGTGCACTTCGACGTCTACTTCTCGGAGCGCACGCTGCACGCGCGGGGCGAGAACGGCGAGCCGAGCCCGATCGAGGCCGCGATCGACCGCCTGCGCGAGCAGGGCCACGTCTTCGAGGACGACGGCGCGATCTGGGTGCGCACGACCGACTTCGGCGACGACAAGGATCGCGTGTTCACCCGCGGCAACGGCGTCTACACCTACTTCGCGGCCGACGCCGCCTACTACCTGTCGAAGATGGATCGCGGCTTCGGCGAGAAGATCTACCTGCTGGGCGCGGATCACCACGGATACATCGGCCGCCTCACCGCGATCGCGGGGGCTGCGGGCGACAACATCGAGACCGACATCACGGTGCTCATCGGCCAGCTCGTGAACCTCAACGGCGCCCGCCTCTCGAAGCGCGCGGGCAACATCATCGAGCTCGACGACCTGCTCGAATGGCTCGGCAGCGACGCCCTGCGCTACTGGCTGGCCCGTTACCCGGCCGACTCGCCGCTCGCGCTCGACGGCGAGAAGGTGCGCAGCCGCACGAACGACAACCCCGTCTTCTACGTGCAGTACGCGCACGCCCGCACCTGCGCCGTCGATCGCAACGCCGTCGCGGCCGGCGTGCGGCGCGAGGACGCCTTCGCGCCCGAGCTGCTGACGCACGAGACGGAGACCGAGCTGCTCGGCAAGCTGCAGCAGTACCCCGGCATCGTGGCGGGCGCGGCGGAGCTGCGCGAGCCGCATCGCATCGCCCGCTTCCTCGAGGAGCTCGCGGCCGCCTACCACCGCTGGTACGACAACTGCCGCGTGATCCCTCAGGGAGACGAGCCGGTGGAAGATCTGCACCGCACCCGACTGTGGCTCAACGACGCGGCGGGCCAGGTGCTGCGCAACGGCCTCGACCTGCTGGGCGTCTCCGCGCCCGAGCGGCTGTAGGCGATCATGGCGATCTGGGTGAAGCGCCTCATCGCGATCGTCGTGTCGGTCGCGGTGCTCGCCGGTCTCGGCGAGATCGCACTGAGACTGATCATCCCGAACGCGATCGCGGGGGCGGTGCGCAGCCAGCTGAAGCTGACGCCCGACCATCCCGTCGACGTGTCGCTCGGCGGATCGGCGCTGCTCTACGCGGTGACCGGCCGCGTCGGCGATGTCACGGTGGACGTGCCCGACACGCCGCTGATCGAGGGTCTCACGGCCGATGCCAGTCTGCATGCGGCCTCGGTGCCCTTCAATCCGACGTCGGGCGAGATCCGAGAGGGATCCGTGGCGCTCACGCTCTCGCCCGAGCAGTTGGGCGCTGTGATCTCCACGCTGACGAGCGGGGTCGCCGACACCGGCGAGGTGCGCGACGGCTCGCTCGTCGTCGGCCGCACCATGGAGTTCTTCGGCCAGCAGGTGCCGCTCACCGCGACGCTGCAGCTCGCCGTCGTCGGTGACGGCGACGTGGAGGTGACGCCCGAGGGGCTGAGCGCGGCCGGGCTCGACCTCAGCACCGAGATGATCGCCCAGGCCGGCGGCTCCGTGCTCGAGCCGCTGCTGCAGCCCCGCACCGTCTGCGTGCGTGACCAGCTGCCGAAGGGCCTGAAGCTCACGGGAATCAGCTTCTCGAGCACGGGCTCGGCGACGATCGAGGCCGATCTGGCGCCGGGGATCCTCTCGGACCCGGCACAGCGCGACACTGGGAGCTGCGAGGCTGGCTGAACGGAGCGCGATCTGCGCCGCATTCCGTCATGGGGCCGCGATCCCTGTAGAATGATCGGGTTCGACCAGGGGCGACGCCCCCGTTCGCACGGCTTCAGGGGCCAATCCGGGTCCGCTCGCCACCGGCCGCCCGCGCGCGGTCACTGCGAGCGCGAACGCACCCCCGACCGCAGCAGGAGCGAACGATGACGCAGGTGAACGCCGCCGACCCGAACGGGATCGACCCCAGGGTGTTCCCGCCGACGGCGCGCCGGGGCCGCGAGTGCGGCCAGCTGAAGCTCGCCGATCTGCGCGCGACCGAGCTCATGGCCGAGTTCGGCTCCCCGCTCTACGTCGTGGACGAGGATGCGGCGCGCTCCCGCGCGCGCGAGGTGCGCGAAGCCCTGCAGGCCGAGGCCGGGCGCATCGGCACGGAGGCCACCGTCTATTACGCGGGCAAGGCTCTGCTGTGCGTCGAGGTGGCGCGCTGGATGGCCGAGGAGGGACTCGCGATCGATGTCGCGAGCGGCGGCGAGCTCGCCGTGGCGCTCGCGGCGGGGGTCGATCCCTCGCGCATCGGCTTCCACGGCAACAACAAGTCGGTGGCCGAGATCGAGCGCGCGGTGGGGGCGGGCGTCGGCACGATCATCCTCGACAGCGAGATCGAGATCGAGCGCGTCGCCAGGGCCGCGAGCGTAGCCGGTCGGCGCCAGCGCGTGCGCCTGCGCGTGAACAGCGGGGTGCACGCCTCGACCCACGACTTCCTCGCGACCTCCCACGAGGATCAGAAGTTCGGCCAGCCGCTCTCGGCTGCGGCCGAGCGGATGCGAGGGATCCTGGCGCACGACAGCCTCGACTTCGTCGGCCTGCACTGCCACATCGGCTCGCAGATCTTCGCGACCGACGGCTTCCGCGAATCGGCCAGGCGCCTGCTCGGGGTCTACGCCGAGCTCGCGGAGATCGCGGGGCGTCCGATCCCGGAGCTCAACCTGGGCGGCGGTTTCGGCATCGCCTACACCTCTGCGCAGGCCGACGAGGCGCCCGCCATCGCCGACATCGCGCGCGAGCTCGCCGACATCATCGCCGACAGCGTCGCCGAGTTCGGCATCGATATGCCCCGCCTCGCGTTCGAGCCGGGCCGCAGCATCATCGGGCAGTCGGGCGTCACGCTCTACACGGTCGGCACGACGAAGCCGGTCGAACTCGCGGGCTCGGAAGCCGGGGGAGACCCGGCGGATCTGGGCTTCGCGGAACGGCTCTACGTGAGCGTCGACGGGGGCATGAGCGACAACGCCAGGCCGGCGCTCTACGGCGCCGACTACCAGGTGCGCCTCGCGAACCGGGCGAGCGACGCCGCTCCCGCCCTCGTGCGCGTGGTCGGCAAGCACTGCGAGTCGGGCGACATCGTGGTGCAGCGCGACCTGTTGCCCGGGGATGTGCGCCCGGGCGACACGCTCGCCGTCGCCGCGACCGGTGCCTACTGCTGGTCGCTGTCGAGCAACTACAACTACGTGCCCCGGCCGCCGATCGTGGCGGTCTCCGCGGGCACCGCGAGGCTGATCGTGCGCGGCGAGACCGAGGACGAGCTGCTCGCCAAGAGCGTCTACTGATGCAAGGAGACCGGCACGGCGCCCCGGCCGGCCGGAAGATGATGACCGGGAACAACCAAGGAGATGAATTGAACGGGTATCGCGACCTTCGTGTCGCGCTGCTGGGCTGCGGCTCGGTCGGCGCGCAGGTGGCCAGGCTGATCATCGAGAACGGGGATGAGCTCGCGGCGCGCATCGGCGCGCGTCTCACGCTCGCGGGGATCGCGGTGCGCGACCTCGAGTCGAAGCGCGATGTCGAGCTGCCCCGCGATCTGTTCACGACCGACGCGGAGCGCCTGGTGCAGGGCGCCGATATCGTGATCGAGCTCATGGGCGGCATCGAGCCCGCGCGCGGCCTGATCCTGCAGGCGCTGCAGGGCGGCGCCGACGTGGTCACCGCGAACAAGGCGCTGATCGCCGCGCACGGGCCGGAGCTCGCCGCCGCTGCCGAGCAGGTCGGCGCGCAGCTCTCGTACGAGGCCGCCGTGGCGGGGGCGATCCCGATCATCCGCCCGCTCCGCGAGAGCCTCGCGGGCGATCACATCACCCGGGTCATGGGCATCGTCAACGGCTCCACGAACTACATCCTCGACCGCATGGACCGCTTCGGCGACAGCGCCGACGACGCGATGCGCGTCGCGAGCGAGCTCGGCTTCCTCGAGGCCGATCCCACGCTCGACGTCGAGGGCTACGACGCCGCGCAGAAGGCGACCATCCTCGCGAGCATCGCCTTCCACACCAATGTGCCGGTCGATGCCGTGCACCGCGAGGGCATCACGACGGTGACGGCCGATCAGATCGAGGCGGCCAAGCACGCCGGCTACGTCGTCAAGCTGCTCGCCATCGCCGAGCGGCTCACCGCGGCCGACGGCACCGACGGGGTCTCGGCGCGCGTGTACCCGGCGCTCATCGGGCGCGACCACCCCCTCGCAGCGGTGCACGGCGGCAAGAACGCGGTGTTCGTCGAAGCCGAGGCCGCGGGCGAGCTCATGTTCTACGGCGCCGGAGCCGGCGGCTCCGAGACCGCGTCGGCCGTGCTCGGCGACGTCGTCTCGGCCGCGCGCAGGCACGTCGTCGGCGGCCCGGGCATCTCGGGCTCGCGTCACGCCGAGCTGCCGATCCTCTCGGTGGGCGAGGTCAGCACGGCCTACCAGATCATGCTCGAGGTGAGGGATCAGCCCGGCGTGCTCGCCGCGATCGCCGGCACGCTCGCGGAGCACGGCGTCTCCGCCGCGAGCGTCGAGCAGCCTGTTTCGCACCAGGCCGATGGGCGCGCCCGACTCGTGATCGGCACGCACCGAGCGCGCGAGGCCGACCTCGCGGCGACGGTCGACGCGCTGCGCGGCAGCGACGTGGTGCTCGAGGTCACGAGCGTGCTGCGGCTGGAGGGCGAGGCGTGAGCGGGTCGGGTGCGCAGCGGGCGGTGCGCGTGCGCGTGCCCGCGACGAGCGCGAACCTGGGCCCCGGCTTCGATACTCTGGGCATCGCCCTCGCCTATGGCGATGAGCTCACCGCGACCACCCGAGATGCTCCCGGCGCCAGGGTCGACGTGCGCGGTATCGGGGCGGGGGAGGTGCCGACCGACGAGACGAACCTCGTGGTGCGCTCGGCCGCCCACGTCTTCGAGCGCCTGGGGCGCACGATGCCCGGTCTCGACGTCGTGGCCGAGAACCGCATCCCGCACGGGCGGGGCATGGGGTCGTCGGGTTCCGCGATCGTCGCGGGCGTGATGATCGCGGCGGGTCTGCTGCAGAGCGATCCGGCCGACCCGATCGAGCTCGGCGAGGACGAACTGCTCGCCTTCGCGACGGATCTCGAGGGGCACCCCGACAACGTGGCGCCCGCGCTCTTCGGAGGTCTGACGATCGCGTGGACGACCGACAGCGGGCCGCGGTTCAAGCGGCTCATGGTGCACCGCGGGGTCTCGCCGCTCGTCCTCGTGCCGAGCTTCACGATGTCGACGGAGCTCGCGCGCAGCCTGCAGCCGAAGCACGTGCCGCACGAGGACGCGGTCTTCAACGTCTCCCGCTCCGCGCTCCTCATCGCAGCCCTCACGCAGAGCCCCGAGTTGCTGCTCGAGGCGACCGAGGACCGGCTGCACCAGAACTACCGCGGCGAGGCCATGCCCGCGACGAGGGATCTGATCGGCGAACTCCGATCGGCCGGCTTCCCGGCGGTCGTCTCGGGCGCAGGCCCCTCGGTGCTGGTGCTCGCGAACGGGCCGGCCGAACGTCTCGCCGCCTCCGACCTGGTAGAGGAGCGGCACGGCGATTGGCGCAGGCTTCTCCTCGCGGTCGACACCAAGGGTGCTACAGTGGAGGAGATCCCCGCGTAGCCCCTGCGGTTGCGTCGTGTCCGAGACCGGGAGTACCCCATGAGTTCGTCTCGCGCTCGCGAAGTGTGGATCGTTTCCTCGCCGGGTCGTTTCGCCCGGCGATCCCGAATTGCACGGATGTGCATGGCCGCGGGAAGGCATTGCTGAATGAGTGCGTTCTTCCGGCGGCGTTCACAGAGAGAGAATGTGAAATTGAACGTAGAAGACACGAACCCCGTCGTTCCCGAGTCGGCCCCCGAGGTCGCTGAGAAGCCGGTGCGCAAGCGCGCGCCGCGTCGCGCGACCGCCGCGGCCGGTGCGCCCGAGCCGGTAGCCGAGTCGGCTCCGGTCGAGAGCGCGGCTCCTGCCGAGGCCTCCGCCCCGGCGGCCGACGCGGGCAGCGTCGATGCGGCTCCTGCCGAGGCCCCGAAGAAGCGGGTCTCGCGCAGCCGCAAGAAGGCCGATGCGGCCGAGGCCCCGGCCGATGCCCCGGCGGTCGAGCCCGCTGCCGAGGAGGCTCCGACCGCGGAGGCCCCGAAGAAGCGGGTGTCGCGCAGCCGCAAGAAGGCGGAGGCGGCCGAGGCCCCGGCCGATGCCCCGGCGGTCGAGCCCGCTGCCGAGGAGGCTCAGGCCGCCGAGACCGCACCCGCGGGTCGCGGCCGTCGCCGCGCGAGCGCCCCGGCCGGCGCGGCCGACGCCGCGTCGGAGCCCGCTTCGGAGCAGGCCCCCGCAGAGCAGAGCGAGAGCGACGAGCAGGGCGAGAAGCCCGCTCAAGAGAAGACCGAGGGCGCTGAGAAGTCCGACGGCGAGCGTACCGACGGTGAGAAGGGCGGCCGCGGCCGCGGCCGCCGCAACCGCTCGCAGAAGTCGGACAACGGTGAGACCGTCGAGGGCGGCGAAGCCCAAGACGGCGCGAAGAACCAGGGCGACGACCGCTCCGAGAAGGGCGACCGCTCCGAGAAGAACGGGAACGGCCAGAGCGACCGCGGCGGCAAGAACGGCGACAAGAACGCCGAGGGCCCGCGCTCGAGCCGCACCCGTCAGCGCGACCGCAAGCGCCGCGGTCAGAACGACGACCTCGAGCCCGAGATCACCGAGGATGACGTGCTGCTGCCGATCGCGGGCGTGCTCGACGTGCTCGACAACTACGCCTTCGTGCGCACGAGCGGCTACCTCCCCGGCATGAGCGACGTCTACGTCTCGCTCGGCCAGGTGAAGAAGTACGGCCTGCGCCGCGGCGACGCAGTGGTCGGCGCCATCCGCCAGCCCCGCGAGGGCGAGGGCAGCCGCCAGAAGTACAACGCCATCGTGAAGGTCGACTCGATCAACGGACGCACCGTCGACGAGAACGAGAAGCGCGCCGACATCGCCGAGCTCACGCCGGTGCTGCCGCAGGAGCGCCTCCGCCTCGCGCAGGGCGAGGGCAGCCGATTCGGCGCCGCCGTCGACGCGATCGCCCCGATGGGTCTCGGTCAGCGCGCGATCATCGCCATCCCGGCGAAGATCCCGGCCGCCGGCCTGCTCGCCGAGCTGGCCGAGGGCGTCGCGGCGTCGAAGCCCGACGCGCACCTCATGCTCGTGCTCACGAACGCGCGCCCCGAGGAGGCGACCCAGCTGCAGCGCACCGTGCGCGGCGAGGTCGTCGCCGCGGCCTTCGACCGCCCGGCTGAGGATCAGGCGACCGTCGCCGAGCTCTCGATCGATCGCGCTCGCCGCCTCGTCGAGCTCGGCCACGACGTGGTCGTGCTGCTCGATTCGCTGAGCGATCTCGCCCAGGCCTACGTGCAGGCCCAGCAGGGTGGCCGCACGGCTCCCGAGGCCGCGCAGGCCCAGGCGATCGCCCAGGTCAAGCGCCTGCTCGCCTCCGCCCGCAACATCGAGAACGGCGGATCCCTCACCCTCGTCGCGACGGCCCGCACCAAGAGCGGAGTCGCTTTCGACAAGGAGCTGCTGCGCGAGATCACCCCGGCTGCGAACAGCTTCGTCAAGGTCTCGGGCGGCCGCTTCACGCCCGAGGTCGAGACCGAGGATTCGTACACGCTCGGCGCCGAGGCGATGCTGAGCGCCGCCGAGCTCGCCGAGCTGTCGAAGCTGCGGGCCGAATGATGTTCGAGCAGGTCGCCGGGCTCCTCGAGGAGCACGAGCGGCTCCAGGACGAGCTCGCCGACCCCGCTCTGCACGCCGACGCCGCGCGCGCCAAGAAGGTGAACCGGCGCTACGCCGAGCTCAGCAAGATCAAGGCCGCCTACGAGGGCTGGAAGCAGCTCGGCGACGACCTCGACGCAGCGCGCGAGCTCGCCAAGGAGGACGACGCCTTCGCCGAGGAGATCCCCGAGCTCGAGGCGGGTCTCGCCGAGGCCCAGGAGAAGGTGCGCCGACTGCTGATCCCTCGCGATCCCGACGACGCCCGTGACGTGATCCTCGAGATCAAGGGCGGCGAGGGCGGGGCCGAGTCGGCGCTCTTCGGCGGCGACCTGCTGCGCATGTACATGCACTACGCGGAGTCCAAGGGCTGGAAGACCGAGATCCTCGAGAAGGACGAGAGCGATCTCGGCGGCTACAAGAACGTGCAGGTCGCGATCAAGTCGAACGCCTCGGATCCCTCGCAGGGCGTGTGGGCGCATCTCAAGTACGAGGGCGGCGTGCACCGCGTGCAGCGCGTGCCCGTCACCGAGTCGCAGGGGCGCATCCACACCTCGACCACGGGCGTGCTCGTCTACCCCGAGGTCGATGAGCCCGAAGAGGTCGAGATCAACCAGAACGACCTCAAGATCGACGTCTACCGCTCGTCGGGCCCCGGCGGGCAGTCGGTCAACACGACCGACTCGGCGGTGCGCATCACGCACCTGCCGTCGGGCATCGTGGTCGCGATGCAGAACGAGAAGTCGCAGCTGCAGAACCGCGAGGCCGCGATGCGCGTGCTCCGCGCCCGACTGCTCGCGAAGCAGCAGGAGGAGGCCGCGGCAGAGGCGTCTGCTCACCGCTCGAGCCAGATCCGCACCATGGACCGTTCGGAGCGCATCCGCACCTACAACTTCCCGGAGAACCGCATCGCGGATCACCGCACGGGATACAAGGCCTACAACCTCGACCAGGTGATGAACGGCGCCCTCGAACCGGTGATCGAGTCGTGCATCCGCATGGACGAGGAAGACCGCTTGAAGGCGCTCGGCCAGTAGCGGGTTGCACTGCTCGTTCCGTGACGTCGGGGCGTTCGAGCGAGCGGAGCCTCCGCGAACGAACACCCAGGGTGCGAGCGAACACGCGGGAGAGGGCGCGCAGAGTGTTCGTTCGCGCCCGCGGTGTTCGCTCAGCGATGCTGCGCGTGCGCAAACGGCGGGAAGGACGGCTCGCGGTCGGATCCCTCACTATGCTGTGATCATGACCGCCTCCGCACCGCTCGAAGCCCCCGTCGTGGGCCCGCTCGTCGTGCTGCGCGCGCCGCGCGCCGACGACGCCGCACCGCTGCTTGCCATCCTCGAGGAGCCCGAGGTCTCGCTCTGGTGGGTCGGCTACACGGAGGAGCGCGTGCAACGCGAGTTCATCGAGAGCCCCGAAACCGTGCGCATCATCGAGGCCGCGGGGGAGTGCGCCGGAGCCATGTACGTGCTGCGCGGCGAGGACCCGGAATACCCGACCACGGTGATCCACATCTTCATCGGCACCCGCTTCCGCGGCAACCGCATCGGCGAGGAGGCGCTCGCGCTCGCCATCCGCGAGGAGTTCGCGGCCGGCATCACCCGCGTCACGCTCGATCCCAACATCCACAACGAGGGTGCGATCCGCAGCTACGAGCGCCTCGGGTTCCGGCGCATCGGCGTGCTGCGCGACTACCAGGTGCGCCCGGGCGGCCACCTCGAGGACGCCCTCTTCATGGACCTCACTCGCAGCGACTTCCCCGACGGGCCGCCGCTGCCGCAGCGCGGCTGAGGGATCCTGCCGTTCCCGAGGTGCGGCGAGGGATCCCTAGCCCGCGATCCCTGACGCCGCGGGGCATGTTGCTCACTGTGGGGCGCGTTATTTCGTGACGCAATGCGCCCCGCGAGCGATAACATGCCCCACGGCGCAGCGGGGAGCACGGCGCAGCCCGCCCCGCTGCGGGAGTAGACTGGAATCCATGCGCAACGGCCGTCCGCTCCTCCCGTGGGTGGTCTGGGGAGTCGCCGTCCTCGCCTATGCTGCCGCTGTGGTGAACCGCTCCTCGCTCGCGGCTCTCGGCCCAGCTACGCAGGAGCACTTCGGCATCGATGCGACCACGCTCTCGATGTTCGCGATGATCCAGCTCATCGTCTATGCGGGTCTGCAGATCCCCGTGGGCCTGCTCCTCGACCGCTTCGGGGCGAGTTCCATGCTGCTCACGGGAACGCTGCTCATGGTCGTGGGTCAGGTCGTGATGGCGACGGTCTCCGACGTCTGGCTCGCGATCCTCGCGCGCGTGCTCGTCGGCGCGGGCGATGCGTGCACCTTCATCAGCGTGATGCGCATGCTGCCCGAGTGGTTCTCGGTGCGCCAGCTCCCCGTCATCAGCCAGTTCACGGGGCTCATCGGTCAGGCGGGGCAGCTCGTCTCCATCACCCCGTTGGCGCTCGCGGTCGCCTCGTTCGGGTGGGCGAGCGGGTTCCTGGGCGTCGCCGGGGTCGGCGTGCTCGTGCTCATCCTCGGCTGTCTCGTGCTGCGCGACCGGCCGGGCGCGGGGACGGTCATCGAGCGCATGACCGGCAGGCTCGGCCGCATCAGCCGGACGGCCAGGCCGCTCGGTGCCGACGAGCCGACCGGCGCCTTCACGGTTCCGCCTCCCGCGACCGAGATGATGCCCGTGGTCACCGCTCCGCGGATCCCCGGCCTCGGCTTCTGGGCGCGGGCACGGCGACTGCTGTCGATCCCCGGAACCCGGCTGGCTTACTGGATGCACTTCACCTCGCCGTTCGCGCTGAACGCCTTCGTGCTGCTGTGGGGCACGCCGTTCCTCACGGGAGGCGTGGGCCTCGACCGGGCGCAGGCGGCGGGGCTGCTGAACCTCGTCATCCTCTCCTCGATGGGCGCCGCGCTGCTGCTCGGCCCGCTGAGCTCGCGCTTCGTCGAGCGGCGCGTGCCGATGTACGTCGTGATCGTGTTCGCGATCGTCGCGGTCTGGCTCACGGTGATCTTCTGGCCGGGAACGCCGCCGATGTGGCTGCTGGTGGTCCTCGTGGTCGTGATGCCGCTGGGGGGACCGGCCTCGATGGTCGCTTTCGAGGTCTCGCGCTCGCACACCCCCCGCAGCTTCTCGGGCTTCGGCACCGGTCTTGTGAACACGGGCGGCTTCACGTCGTCGCTGATCGTCATCGTGCTGATCGGCCTCGTGCTCGACGCCCTCGGCGCAGGCTCGCCCGAGGACTACTCCCTGCACGCCTTCCAGATCGCCTTCACCGTGCAGATCCCGTTCTGGCTGCTCGGGCTCACCATGATCTTCGTCGAGCAGCACCGCACGAAGCGGTGGATGAGGGAGCACGGCCGACGGCTCCGCTGAGGCGGGACGGGGAGGATCCCTCGGTGAGGGATCCCGAACGAGCAGCCGGGGCCCCACCGCTCAGAGCGCCTCAGATGACGTAGAAGTCGGCCTCGTCCGGGGTCTCGGCGAGCGGAGCGCCGCGGCGGGGGCGACCCTGCGCCGGAATGCCGGTGAGCGTGGTCCACGGGGGAGCCGAGTGCACGACGACCGCGTTCGAACCGACGGCGCAGTCGTGGCCGAGCTCGATCGCGCCGAGCAGCTTCGCCCCCGCTCCGATCACGCAGCGGTCGCCGACGGTGGGGTGGCGCTTGCCGCTGTCGTGGCCGGTGCCGCCGAGGGTGACGCCGTGATAGATGAGCACGTCGTCACCGACCTCGGCGGTCTCGCCGATCACGACGCCCATGCCGTGGTCGATGAAGAGCCTGCGGCCGATCGTGGCACCGGGGTGGATCTCGATGCCCGTGAAGAAGCGGGCGAGCTGCGAGATCGCGCGCGGGAGGAAGCGCATGCCGCGGCCCCACAGCGCGTGCGAGGCGCGGTGCCACCACACGGCGTGCAGCCCCGAGTAGATGAGGAAGACGGAGGCCGAGCTGCGGGCGGCGGGGTCGCCGGCCTTGGCGGCGCGGATGTCCTCGCGGACGCGGGAGAAGATGCTCACGGTTCCCTCTCGGTCGGTGGTGGTGCGTAGGGCGGACCGAGCCGCCCCGCACATGCGCCAACGCCGGGCCGGTGCGGAGGATTCCCGCACCGGCCCGGCGCCGCCGTCGTGATCAGACCGTGAGGTCCTCGAACAGCACGGTCGAGAAGTAGCGCTCGCCGAAGTCGGGCACGACGACCACGATCTTCTTGCCCGCGTTCTCGGGGCGCTTGGCGACCTGCGTGGCCGCCCAGACGGCCGCGCCGCCGGAGATGCCGGCGAGGATGCCCTCGTCGGTGCCGAGCGCGCGCGCCTTCGCGATCGAGTCGGCGAGGGTCACATCGATGACCTCGTCGTAGACCTCGCGATCGAGGATGTCGGGCACGAAGTTCGCGCCGAGGCCCTGGATCTTGTGCGGGCCGGCCTTGCCCTCGGTGAGCAGCGGCGAGTCGATGGGCTCGACGGCGACCACCTTGACGTCGGGGTTCTGCTCCTTGAGGTAGCCGCCCGCGCCGGTGATGGTGCCGCCCGTGCCGATGCCCGCGACGAAGATGTCGACCGCGCCGTCGGTGTCGTTCCAGATCTCCGGGCCGGTGGTGGCGCGGTGGATGGCGGGGTTCGCCGGGTTGGCGAACTGCTGCGCGAGCACGGCGCCCTCGGTGTTCGCGGCGATCTCCTCGGCCTTGGCGACCGCGCCCTTCATGCCGAGCGGGCCCTCGGTGAGCACGATCTCGGCGCCGTAGGCCGCGAGCAGCTTGCGGCGCTCGATGCTCATGGTCTCGGGCATGGTGAGGATCACGCGGTAGCCGCGCGCCGCGCCGACGAAGGCGAGCGCGATGCCGGTGTTGCCGCTCGTGCCCTCGACGATCGTGCCGCCGGGCTTGAGCGCGCCCGACTCCTCCGCCGCGTCGATGATCGCGATGCCGATGCGGTCCTTGACGGAGCCGGCGGGGTTGTAGAACTCGAGCTTCGCGTAGACCTCGGCCTCCGCGCCGTCGGTCACGCGATTCAGGCGCACCAACGGGGTGTTGCCGAACGCCTCGGTGATGTTCTCGTAGGTCCGTGCCATGTCTGTGAATCCTCCTGTGATCGGGGCCACCCAGAACTATACCGTCTCCTTATCCGACTATTCATGTTGCATTATGCGAATGAGTCGCCGTATGACGCGCGGTCCGCTCCACGCGTTCTCGGTAGGGTGGGGGAGTGCATATCGATGCGGGTGAGGGGCGAGGGATCCGGGCCGTCGTCGGCGGGCTGTGCGAGCGGTTCGCCGACGCGGGTATCGAGGATCCGGCCGCCGACGCCGAACTGATCGTCGGTCATGTGCTCGGCGTCTCGCGCGGGCGTGTGCAGGCGCTCGCCGTCATGGGCCGCGAGCTCGACGGTGCGCAGCTCGCCGCGGTGACGGAGCTCGCCGACGAGCGGGCGAGGCGCGTGCCGCTGCAGCACCTGACCGGCCGAGCGCCGTTCCGCTCGATCGAGCTGTCGGTCGGCCCGGGCGTCTTCGTGCCGAGGCCCGAGACCGAGATGGTGGCCCAGTTCGCGATCGACGAACTGCTCGCGGTGCCCGATCCCTCGCCCCTCGCCCTCGACCTGTGCACCGGCAGCGGTGCGATCGCGCTCTCCATTGCGCACGAGGTGGAGACGGCGCGGGTGCTCGCGGTCGAGAAGAGCCGGGAGGCGCACGCCTGGGCTGCCCGCAACGTCGCGGAGTGGGGCGATGGGAGGGTCGAGCTGCGGCTCGGCGACGTCGGGGATCTCGATGCCGGCCGCGATTCCGAGGGGGTGCCGCTCGCCGGCCGTGTGTCGGTGCTCGTCTCGAACCCGCCCTACGTGCCGGAGGGCATGGTGCCCCGCGACCCCGAGGTGCGCGACCACGACCCCGAGCTCGCCCTCTACAGCGGTGCCGACGGCCTCGACCTCATACGTGTGATCAGCCGGATCGGCCTGGAGGCGGTGCGGCCGGGAGGGCTGCTGGTGCTCGAGCACGCCGAGCATCAGGGCCGGGCGATCCGCGAGCTGCTCTCGGCCGACGGGTGGCGGGCCGCGGCGACGCACCCCGACCTCACGGGCAGGGACCGTGCCACGACGGCCCGGCGCTGATAGCCATGTCCCGGAGTTCGGATCCCTCCCGTGTTTCGGATGGATCGACGCGGTTCCATCCGAAACACGGGAGGGATTTGAACCGCGGACCGCACGAACCGCCCGCGCGGGCGCACAGCCTCCGGGGGAGCGCCCCGAGTAGGATTGTCGGTCATGGCCGAAGTGTACGACTGCTCCGATAACTCGCAGCTGCTGAGCGGAACGCGCACCGCGCGCCACGCGATCGGCCGCGGCGAGCTCGTCGTGCTGCCCACCGACACCGTCTACGGCGTCGCTGCCGACGCGTTCAACCCGGCGGCGGTGCAGCGCCTGCTCGACGCGAAGGGCCGCGGCAGGCAGTCGCCGCCGCCGGTGCTCATCCCGAACACCGCGACCCTCGCCGCGCTCGCAGCCGATGTGCCCGCCCCGGTGCACGCGCTCGCGGAGGCTTTCTGGCCCGGCGGTCTCACGATCGTGCTGAAGGCCAACCCGTCGCTCAGCTGGGATCTCGGCGAGACCGGGGGAACGGTCGCCCTCCGCATCCCCGACCAGGCACTCGCCCTCGAACTGCTGCAGGAGACGGGGCCGCTCGCGGTGTCCTCCGCGAACCTGACGGGGCGGCCCGCCGCACGCACGGCCGCGGAGGCCCGCGAGATGCTCGGCGACTCGGTCGCCGTCTACCTCGAGGTGGGCGAGTCCGACGGTGACGGCACGGCGTCAACGATCGTCGACGCCACCGCGATGACCGAGGAGGGCGGCTCGCTGCGCGTGCTGCGCGATGGCGCGATCCCTCGCGAGGCCATCGCGGATCTGCTGCCGCAGGTGACGATCGAGGGCTGATGTGACCGCCTACCTCGTGATCGTGCTCGTCGCGGCCGTCGTGACCGCGGCGGTGTCGTTCGGAGTGCTGCGGATGAGCCGCCGCCTGCGCCTCGCCCCCGAGGTGCGCGAGCGCGACGTGCACAGCACCCCGACCCCGAGGCTGGGCGGCATCGCGATGTTCATCGGCCTGCTCGTCGCCTTCGCGGTCGCGGCGGTGCGGCCCGAGTTCTCCGAGCTGTTCGCCAACGGGCCCGAGATGTGGGCGCTCATGGGGGCGTGCACCATCATCGCGGGCATCGGCGTGCTCGACGACCTGCTCGATCTCGACTGGATGATCAAGCTCGCCGCGCAGCTCGCCGCAGCCGGCCTGCTCGCCTGGAACGGCCTGCAGATCGTCTCGCTGCCGCTCGGCGACACGCTCATCGTCGGCTCGCCCGCGGTCAACTTCGTGATCACCGTCTTC
The DNA here is from genome assembly GCF_017565705.1 of Leucobacter ruminantium. Taxonomy (GTDB): domain Bacteria; phylum Actinomycetota; class Actinomycetes; order Actinomycetales; family Microbacteriaceae; genus Leucobacter; species Leucobacter ruminantium. Next base: position 268,876 of record NZ_JAGDYL010000001.1, on the reverse strand, counting down.
CTGATGACGCTCGTGATGAACGCGGTCAACTTCGTCGACGGCCTCGACGGCCTCGTGGCGGGGGTCGCCATCATCGCCAACGCCGCGTTCTTCGCCTACACCCGCATTCTCGACGACCGCATCGGGCACGTCGACTCGGTAGCGATCGCGAGCCTCATCGCAGCGGTCGTGTTCGGCATCTGCGCCGGCTTCCTGCCGTTCAACTGGCACCGCGCCCACATGTTCATGGGCGACACGGGCGCGCTGCTCGTCGGTCTGCTCATGGCGACGTCGACCGTGTCGGTGACCGGGCAGCTGAACCCCGGAGCCCTCGACCAGAAGCTGGTGCTCGCGAGCTACATCCCGATCATCCTGCCCGTCGCCGTGCTCGCGCTGCCCCTCGCCGACTTCATCCTCGCCGTCGTGCGCCGCCTCAAAGCGGGCAAGAGCCCCTTCACGGCCGACCGCCAGCACCTGCACCACCGACTGCTCGACAGGGGACACTCGCCGCTGCAGGCGGTGCTCGTCTTCTACCTCGGCACGGCCGTGCTGTCGGTCGCGGTGCTCCTGGTGTTCACGCTGCAGAGCTTCGCGCTGCCGTCGCTCGTGCTGCTCGTCGGGGGAGCGGCGTGCCTCGTGCTGCTGCTGTTCCCTGCGCAGCGCATCCGCGAGGCCGCCGTTCAGCGCGGCTTGCTACCGTTGAGCCGGCGCGCGCCTCGCACGCCGGCGAAGACCACCGCCGCCGAAGCGCCGGAGCACTCGGGTGCCCCGGCGAGTGAAAGGACTCCCGAGTGAGCGATCCCTCCATGCCCGACCCCGTCGAGAAGCCCGCGATCGCGATGCCGACATCGCAGCCCGTGCTCATGCGCGCGCTGCGCTGGGGGCTCGTGGTCACCGCGGTGCTCGTCGCGGCTTTCGCGGGCATCGGCTGGCTGGTCTCCGGCGCGCCGGGGCTCATCGGCGGAGTGATCGGCACCGCCATGGGCGGCTTCTTCCTGGTGCTCACGGTCGGCAGCATCGCCTTCGCGAACCGCTTCATCGAGTCCCCCTCGTATCTCGCGCTGTTCTTCGCGATCGTGCTGGGCAGCTGGATCCTCAAGTTCGTCATCTTCATCGTCACTTCGCTGCTTCTGAGGGATCAGCCGTGGCTCGACCCGGTGATCCTCTTCATCGGCATCGTCGCGGCAGTGCTCGTCTCGCTCGTGATCGACGCCGTCGTCATCGCGAAGTCGCGCATCCCGGTGATCGGCGGCGTCGGAGAGTAGCTCGGCCCGCGGTTTCACCTGGGGCGAAATCCTTGGTAGGATGTGAGAGTTCCCTGCGAGGCCGCGCTATGCGTGTGTGCCGGTACACTGCCGGGGGCACGACCATCGTTCGACGCATTGCGGCCCGCGGCCGCATCCCGAATCAGGAGAATGGCGCTGTTCGCTAACGCTATGCAATTCGTGACCCCCAGTCTGTTCGTCGCAGCAGAGGAGGGCGGCTTCCATCCGCCGTCGATCGCCGACTTCTTCCCCGATGCGGTGCTGTTCCACGGCACGCCGTTCGAGATGAACCGCATCATGATCATCCGAGTGATCATGACCCTCGTGCTCCTGCTGCTCTTCTGGCTCGGCACGCGCAACATGAAAGTCATCCCGACCCGCGGGCAGTCGCTCACCGAGATGGCGCTCGACTTCGTGCGCGTCAACATCGCGGAGGATCTGCTGGGCAAGGTCGACGGCCGTCGCTTCCTCCCGATCCTCACGGCGATCTTCTTCACGATCCTGTCGTTCAACATCACGGGCATCATCCCCGGTTTCAATATCGGCGTCTCCGCCGTGATCGGCCTGCCGCTCGTGCTGGCGGTCGTCTCGTACGTGACCTTCATCTACGCCGGCATCAAGAAGAGCCCGGGCAACTTCTTCAAGAACGCGCTGTTCCCCGCCGGTGTGCCCGGTCCGCTCTACATCATCGTGACGCCGATCGAGTTCTTCTCGACCTTCGTGCTGCGCCCGGTGACGCTGACGCTTCGACTCCTGATGAACCTGCTCGTCGGCCACCTGCTGCTGGTGCTGTTCTTCAGCGCCACCAACTTCTTCCTCATCGAGGGTGAGGGCCTGTTCAAGCTCTTCGGCGTCGGCACCTTCGTCGTCGGCTTCGCGTTCACCCTCTTCGAGATCCTGGTCGCGTTCCTGCAGGCCTACATCTTCACCATCCTCACCGGCGTCTACATCCAGCTCGCGCTGGCTGAAGAGCACTAAACCTCAATACCTACCTGGGCTCGGCAACCGCCGCGCTCACCCCTACGGAAGGAAACACCCACTGTGTCTGTTCTCGCTGAAGTTTCCGGCAGCATCTCGACCGTCGGCTACGGCCTCGCGGCCATCGGCCCGGCCATCGGCCTCGGCATCGTCGTCGGCAAGACCATCGAGGGCGTCGCGCGCCAGCCCGAGCTCGCCGGTCGTCTCCAGGTGCTGATGTGGATCGGCATCGCCTTCACCGAGGCGCTCGCCCTCATCGGCATCGCCACGCACTTCATCTTCCAGTAAGCCGTTCACCTTTCCCTAGTCTCGAAAGGGAGGCTCGATGATTAACGCAGTCTTCGTAGCTGCAGAGGGAGCGGATCACAATCCGCTGCTCCCCGCCACCTACGACATCGTATGGTCTGCGGTCGTCTTCGCGATCATCCTCATTGCGTTCTGGAAGGTGTTCCTTCCCAAGCTGCAGGCGATGCTCGACGCGCGCGCCGAGGCGATCGAGGGCAACATCGCGAAGGCAGATGAGGCCCAGGCGAAGGCCGAGGCCGCGCTGCAGGAGTACACCGCGCAGCTCGCCAGCGCCCGCCAGGAGGCCGGCGAGATCCGCGAGGCCGCCCGCGTCGACGGCGACAAGATCCGCGCCAAGGCCCGTGAGGAAGCCCTCGCGGAGCAGGCCCGCATCGCGCAGGCCGCACAGGCCCAGATCGAGGCCGACCGTCAGAGCGCCGTGGTCTCGCTGCGCAAGGACGTCGGTTCGCTGGCACTCGGCCTCGCTTCGAGCGTCGTGGGCGAGAGCCTCTCCGACGACCAGAAGGCGTCGGCGCTCGTCGATCGCTTCCTCGCCGACCTCGAGGCATCCGAGAAGGCGGCGAACTGATGGGAAGCGCGTCACGCGAAGCACTGGCCCAGGCGCGCGCCGCGCTGCGGGCGGGAATCGACCCGGCGACCGGCGGCGAGCTGCTGCAGGCCGCGGATCGGATCGCCGAGAGCCCCGCGCTTGCCTCGGCCCTCGGCGACGCCTCGGCGAGCGCCGAGGCCAAGGGGCAGATCGTCGCGCGGCTCTTCGGCGGGCTGACCGCTGACGCGCGCTCCGTGCTCGCCGCCGCCGTCCAGGCGCGCTGGTCGAACGTCGAGGAGTTCGTCGCGGGCGTCGAGGAGCTCGGCCTGCGCGCCGAGGGCCTCGCCAACCCGGCGCTCTCCGATGAACTGCTCGCGGTCGCCGACGTGGTGGACCGCAACCACGAGCTGCAGCTCAGCCTGGGCAGCAAGCTCGCCGATCCGGTCGGCAAGGTCGCGCTCGTGCAGCGCTTGCTCGACGGCAAGACCTCGGCCTCCGCGGTCGCGGTCGTGAGCCACCTGGTCGCGAACCCGCGCGGCCGCCGTCTCGACGCCGCACTCCGTAGCGCCGCTCGCATCGCCGCCGACCAGAACGGCAGCGACCTCGCGACCGTCACGGTCGCGGCCCCGCTCTCGGCGGCTCAGCAGGAGCGCCTGGCGCGCGCGCTCGAGCAGTCCACCGGCCGTCCGGTGAAGATCACCACGGTCATCGACCCCGAGCTCATCGGCGGCGTCCGCATTCAGATCGCCGATGACGTGATCGACGGCAGCGTCCGCGCCCGCTTGGACGACCTCCGCCAGCAGCTCGCTGCATAGGGCACTACTTTTCACCCCCGGGGGCGGCGCTTCCGGATCAGACAGAGGAAACGAAATGGCAGAACTCTCAATCAGCCCGGACGAGATCCGCGACGCGCTGAAAGACTTCGCAGCGTCGTACGAGCCGGCTCAGGCGGAGAAGACCGAGGTCGGCACCGTGGTCGACGCCGCCGACGGCATCGCGCACGTCGAGGGCCTTCCCGGCGTCATGGCGAACGAGCTCGTGCGCTTCGCAGACGGCACGCTCGGCCTCGCGCAGAACCTCGAGGAGAACGAGATCGGCGTCGTCGTGCTCGGCGAGTTCACCGGCATCGAGGAGGGCCAGCAGGTCACCCGCACCGGCGAGGTGCTCTCCGTGCCCGTGGGCGAGGGCTACCTCGGGCGCGTGGTCGACCCGCTCGGCAACCCGATCGACGGTCTCGGGGAGATCACCGGCGTCGAGGGCCGTCGCGCCCTCGAGCTCCAGGCCCCCGGCGTCATGGCCCGCAAGTCGGTGCACGAGCCGCTGCAGACCGGCATCAAGGCGATCGACGCCATGATCCCCGTCGGCCGCGGTCAGCGCCAGCTGATCATCGGCGACCGCCAGACCGGCAAGACCGCGATCGCGATCGACACGATCATCAACCAGAAGGCCAACTGGGAGTCGGGCGACGTCACGAAGCAGGTGCGCTGCATCTACGTCGCGATCGGCCAGAAGGGCTCGACCATCGCCTCGGTGAAGGGTGCGCTGGAAGACGCGGGTGCGATGGAGTACACCACCATCGTCGCCTCTCCGGCCTCCGACCCTGCCGGCTTCAAGTACCTGGCGCCCTACACCGGCTCGGCAATCGGCCAGCACTGGATGTACGACGGCAAGCACGTCCTCATCATCTTCGACGACCTGTCGAAGCAGGCCGAGGCCTACCGCGCCGTGTCGCTGCTGCTCCGCCGTCCGCCGGGGCGCGAGGCCTACCCGGGCGACGTGTTCTACCTGCACTCCCGCCTGCTCGAGCGCTGCGCGAAGCTCTCGGACGAGCTGGGCGCCGGCTCGATGACCGGCCTGCCGATCATCGAGACGAAGGCCAACGACGTGTCGGCCTACATCCCGACCAACGTGATCTCCATCACCGACGGCCAGATCTTCCTGCAGTCCGACCTCTTCAACGCGAACCAGCGCCCCGCGGTCGACGTGGGCATCTCGGTGTCGCGAGTCGGCGGCGACGCGCAGGTGAAGTCGATCAAGAAGGTCTCCGGTACCCTCAAGCTCGAGCTCGCCCAGTACCGCGCGCTCGAGGCGTTCGCGATGTTCGCCTCCGACCTCGACGCGGCCAGCCGCCGTCAGCTCGAGCGCGGTGCGCGCCTCACCGAGCTCCTCAAGCAGCCGCAGTACACGCCGTACCCGGTCGAGGAGCAGACCGTCTCGATCTGGGCCGGCACCAACGGCTTCCTCGACGAGGTCCCGGTCGAGGACATCCTGCGCTTCGAGCGCGAGTTCCTCGACTACCTCGGCCGCAACTCCGAGGCGCTCACCACGCTGCGCTCGACCAATGTGCTCGACGACGACACCGTCGCCGAGATCACCGCGCAGATCGAGAAGTTCAAGAGCGAGTTCCGCACCTCGGCGGGCAAGAGCCTGAACGAGCAGTTCGACGCGCTCGACGAGGCAGAGATCAAGCAGGAGCAGCTGGTCGTCAAGAAGTAGTGAGGGATCCCGGCGGGGGCGCGAGCCCCCGCCGATCCCGCACCACTTCGACCAGCCAGCCCCGACCACTACAGGAGAGACATGGGAGCGCAACTTCGGGTCTACCGGCAGAAGATCAAGTCTGCCCAGACGACCAAGAAGATCACCCGTGCGATGGAGCTGATCGCAGCCTCTCGCATTCAGAAGGCCAAGGCCCGCGTCGAGGCGTCGACGCCGTACGCCACCGCGATCACGCGCGCGGTGTCCGCCGTCGCCACGCACTCGAACACCACCCATCCGCTGCTCGTCGAGGCCGACAGGGTCGAGCGCGCGGCAGTGGTGATCTTCACCTCCGACCGCGGCCTCGCGGGTGCATTCAACTCGCAGGTGCTGCGCGAAGCGGAAGAGCTCACCGAGCTGCTCCGCGAAGAGGGCAAGGAAGTCGTGTACTACCTGATCGGCCGCAAGGCGCAGGGGTACTTCTCCTTCCGTCGCCGCCCCTCGGAGCGCGTCTGGGCCGGTGACACCGAGAACCCCGCCTTCGAGACGGCTAAGGAGGTCGCGGAGTCCCTGCTGGAGATCTTCGCCCGCCCCGCCGCCGAGGGCGGCGCGCAGGAGATCCACCTCGTCTACAACCGCCTCATCAGCATGGTGAGCCAGGTCCCCGAGGTGCACCGCCTGCTCCCGCTGCAGGTCGTCGAGGGCGTCGCGGAGGCCACTGAGGCTCCCGAGGCGCTGTACGAGTTCGAGCCCGACGCCGACACGGTGCTCGACCAGCTGCTGCCGGCCTACATCGAGTCGCGCATCTTCAACGCCATGCTCGAGTCGGCCGCCGCCAAGCACGCCGCGACGCAGAAGGCGATGAAGTCGGCGAGCGACAACGCGGACACGCTGATCCGCGACTACACGCGCCTCGCGAACAACGCTCGCCAGGCCGAGATCACCCAGCAGATTTCCGAGATCGTAGGCGGCGCCGACGCGCTGTCGAGCTAGAAAAGCACGAAGAGAGAGAAACATGACCGAAACCGCCGCAGTGGCGACTGAGGCCGCAACGAAGGTTGTCGGGCGGATCGCTCGAGTGACCGGCCCCGTCGTCGACATCGAGTTCCCGCACGACGCGATCCCCGCCGTCTACAACGCTCTCGAGACCACCGTGAACATGGGCGAGGGCGCCGAGCCCTTCACGCTCGTGCTCGAGGTCGCGCAGCACCTGGGCGACAACCTCGTCCGCGCCATCGCGCTGAAGCCCACCGACGGCCTCGTGCGCGGCCAGGAGGTCGTCGACACCGGTGATTCGATCACCGTTCCCGTCGGCGACGTCACCAAGGGCAAGGTGTTCGACGTCACCGGAAACGTGCTCAACCTCCCCGAGGGCGAGACCATCGAGGTGAACGAGCGCTGGAGCATCCATCGCACGCCCCCGGCCTTCGATCAGCTCGAGTCGAAGACCCAGCTCTTCGAGACCGGCATCAAGTCGATCGATCTCCTCACCCCCTACGTGCAGGGCGGTAAGATCGGCCTCTTCGGCGGCGCCGGCGTGGGCAAGACCGTTCTGATCCAGGAGATGATCCAGCGCGTGGCGCAGGATCACGGCGGCGTCTCGGTGTTCGCCGGTGTGGGCGAGCGCACCCGTGAGGGCAACGACCTCATCCACGAGATGGACGAGGCGGGCGTCTTCGACAAGACCGCTCTCGTGTTCGGCCAGATGGACGAGCCCCCGGGAACGCGTCTCCGCGTCGCCCTCTCGGCGCTGACCATGGCGGAGTACTTCCGCGATGTGCAGAAGCAGGACGTGCTGCTCTTCATCGACAACATCTTCCGCTTCACGCAGGCCGGCTCCGAGGTGTCGACGCTGCTCGGCCGCATGCCCTCCGCCGTGGGCTACCAGCCGAACCTCGCCGACGAGATGGGCATCCTCCAGGAGCGCATCACCTCGACCCGCGGCCACTCGATCACGTCGCTGCAGGCCATCTACGTGCCCGCCGACGACTACACCGACCCGGCCCCGGCGACCACCTTCGCGCACCTCGACGCGACCACCGAGCTGTCGCGCGAGATCGCCTCGAAGGGTCTGTACCCCGCGATCGATCCGCTGACCTCGAGCTCGCGCATCATGGACCCCCGCTACTTGGGCGAGGACCACTACCGCGTGGCGACCACCGTCAAGGCGATCCTGCAGAAGAACAAGGAGCTGCAGGAGATCATCGCGATCCTCGGTGTCGACGAGCTCTCCGAAGAGGACAAGATCACCGTGGCGCGCGCACGCCGCATCCAGCAGTTCCTCTCGCAGAACACCTACATGGCGAAGAAGTTCACCGGTGTCGAGGGCTCGACGGTTCCGCTCACCGAGACGATCGAGTCGTTCGACGCGATCTGCAAGGGCGAGTTCGACCATGTCGCGGAGCAGGCCTTCTTCAACGTCGGCGGCATCTCCGACGTCGAGGAGAACTGGGCCAAGATGCAGAAGGAACTGGCCTAAGCCATGGCGCTCAACGTGAGTGTCGTCTCGGCCGACAGCGAGGTCTGGGCGGGTACCGCCTCCCAGATCGTCGCGAAGACGGTCGAGGGCGAGATCGGCATCCTCGGTGGTCACGAACCGCTGCTCGCACTGCTGGCGCAGGGCGAGGTGCGGGTGACCACCGCCGACGGTGAGAAGATCACGGTCGACGCAGAGGGAGGCTTCCTCTCGGTCGACCACGACACCGTCACCATCGTGGCGGGAAGGGCAGCGATCGCGGCCTAGTTCCCTTATGCGGCGAAGGCCGGGGTACCTCACGGGCCCCGGCCTTCGGCGTCTGCGGGGCTCGCCTGCAGACAGTCGGCCGCGGGCGGGGCGGGCGCCACGATCTTCCGCTCGACACTGCGCTCACGGAGTATGCAGATGTCGCATACTCCTCGATCGCAGAAGGGCGAAAGCCCGCGGCGCCCACCCCGCCCGCTCTCGAATGCATGCCCACCGAAAGGACGTCCAGTGCTGCTTCTGCTGCCCCCGTCTGAGACGAAGCGCGTCGGAGGTGAGGGATCTCTCGCCCCGAATAAGCTGCGCGCGCACGGAGCACTCGCGGAGGCCCGCGAGCGCGTGCGCACCGCGCTCGTCGAGCTCAGCAGCGGTGAGGAGGACGCGGCGGCGAAGGCGCTGAAGCTCGGGGTGAAGAACCGCGGCGAGCTCGCGCACAACCTCGAACTCGAGACGAGCGGCACGATGGCGGCGATCGAACGCTACACCGGGGTGCTGTACGACGCGCTCGACGTCGGTACGCTGACTTCGGAGGCGCGAGCCTGGCTCGACGAGCACGCCGCGGTGCAGTCGGCGCTCTTCGGCCTCGTGGCAGCGGGCGACCCGATCCCCGCCTACCGCCTCTCCGCAGGGTCACGGCTACCAGGCCTCGGCGCGCCGCTCAAGCGCATCTGGAGCGAGGCCCATTCGGCCCTCGAATGGGACGGCGACGCCTTCGTGCTCGACCTGCGCTCGCAGGACTACGCCGCGCTCGCGCCGTTGCCGGACGGCGTGGGGTGGTTCCTGCATGTGGTGCAGCGCGGGAAGGACGGTCGCACGCGTGCACTCAACCACTTCAACAAGGCCGCGAAGGGCGATCTCGTGCGGCGCCTCGCCCGATCCCTCGCGAATATCTCAGACCCCGCGGGGCTGCTCGCCTGGGCCCGCTCCGAGGGTCTCGAGATGGACTGCGACGAGGACGCGCGCACCATCACGCTCGTCACCGACCTGGGAGCTCCGGCCGCAGCAGCCGACTCGGCTTGACGCCGCTCCGTGCCAGGATGAACCGTAGTGTCGCAGCCGGAGGAGGAGCATCGTGCGCAGTGACGTGGTGGTCGTGGGGAGCGCCAATGCCGACCTGGTGGTCGAGGTGCCGCGCCGGCCGGGTGGGGGAGAGACCCTGCTCGGCGGCGAACTGCGCACGCTCCCCGGCGGCAAGGGGGCGAACCAGGCCGCAGCGGCGGCCCGATCGGGCGCGAACGTCTCATTCCTCGGGTGCGTGGGCCGCGACGGCAACGGCGAGTTTCTGCGCGAGCGACTCGCCGCAGCCGGCGTGCGAACCGATTCACTCGTGATCGTGGAGCGTCCGAGCGGCACAGCCGTGATCTTCGTCACGCCCGACGGTGAGAACTCCATCGTGGTCTCCCCGGGCGCCAACGCCGAGATGACCGTGGAACGGCTGCGCGGCGCGAGCGGGGTGCTCGGCGCCGCGAAGGTCGTCGTGATCAGCCTCGAGATCCCGCTCGCCACCGCGGTCGAGGCCGCACGCATCGGCGACGCGAGCGGCGCGCGCGTGCTGTTCAATGCGGCGCCCTCGGTGCGCCTCGATCCCGATACCCTGCGGCTCTGCGATCCGCTCGTCGTGAACGAGCACGAGGCACGGGACGTGCTCGGGGCGGGGGAGGGATCCGACTTCCGCGCGCTCGCGGAGGGGCTGCGCGACGCCGGTGCGCGGTCCGTCGTGATCACGCTCGGCGAGCACGGAGCGCTCGTGCTCGACGACGAGGGCTGCAGCGAAACCCCCGCCTATCGCGTGCGCGCCGTGGACACCACCGGGGCCGGCGACGCCTTCGTGGGCGCGCTCGCGGCCGAACTGGCGGCGGGGAAGGGACTGCGGCGGGCCGTCGGCTTCGCGACCGCCGTGTCGGCCGTGGCCGTGCAGCGCATGGGGGCGCAGCCCTCCTATGCCGAGCGGACCGAGGTCGAGGAGTTCATGCGAGCGCATGCGCCGATGGGCTGAGCCCCGTGCCGCGGTGGGGGCCGGTACGGTGCCGCGCTGCGATGGGCACCCGACCGCGGCGGGCCCGGGGCGCCGACCATCGGGCCGAGGGCGACCCCGCGAAAGCCGTCGCATAGGCGCCGATGGAACGAGACGGCTCGCGGTTCGGGGTAGGATTGCACGGACGTCTCTGGAAAGGAAGCGATGACGGAACGCGGCACGAACGCGGCACGCAGGCGCCTGCGCTACCGTCCCGACTGCGACCTCGAGATCGAACTCTCGTGGTTCGCGCTCACCGATGTCGGCCGACGGCGCGAGACCAACCAGGACAGCTATGTCGTGTCGCCCCCGATCTTCGCGGTCGCCGACGGCATGGGCGGTCACTCCGCAGGCGAGATCGCCTCGGCCGCCGTGGTGCGGCGCCTCGCCGAACTCGGCGGGCGCGAAAGCGTCTCTCAGGCCGACATCGACGCGGTGCTCGGCGACGCCGTCGACGACATCGAACTCGATGCGGGCGAGACCGAGCTCGGGGCGGGCACCACCGTGACCGGTGTCAGTATCGACAGCTGCGCCGATGCCCCGACGTGGCGGGTCTTCAACATCGGCGACTCCCGCGTCTACCAGTACTTCAAGGGCGCGCTCAGCCAGATCACGGTCGACCACTCGGTCGTGCAGCACCTCATCGACACCGGTGCGATCACCGAGGAGGAGGCGGAGGTGCATCCGCACGCCAACGTGATCACGCGCGCCGTCGGCTTCAACGAGGCGCCGATCCCCGACTACACCTCGCTCGCTCTGATCCCCGGTCAGAGGCTGCTGATCTGCTCCGACGGGCTCACCAAGGAGCTCACCGATATCGGCATCCAGCACTTCCTCGCCACGCAGCCGACGGCGGAGGCCGCTGCGCGCACCCTCGTGCACGAGGCGCTCGAGAACATGGGGCGCGACAACGTCACGGTCATCGTCATCGACGTGCACGCCGTCGGCGATGTGATCGACACCGGCAGCATCGAAGCGGCTGGCATCGAACTCGACGGGGCCTGAATCCGCGAGGGATCCCTCCCGTCGTCTCAGTGCGCCCCGCCCGACCGGCGGAGAGGGACCCCTCACCGCCGGTCGGCCGAGAACGCCGCGCTACGCGCGCGCGCTGAGCGCCTCATCGAGCACGCTCACGACGTCCTCGATGAGCGCATCGGTCATCTTGAGCGAGGGCAGGAAGCGGATCGCCTGGTTGTAGACGCCGCTCGAGAGCAGCAGCACGCCGCGCTGCGCTGCGAAGTCGATGACGTGCGTCACGAGCTCGGTGTCGGGCTCCAGGGTGCCGGGCTTGACGAACTCGATCGCGAGCATCGCGCCCTTGCCGCGCACCTCGGCGATGCTCTCGTGCTTCTCGGCGAGGCGGCGCAGCGCCGAGCCGAAGGTCGCCTCGATGCGCTTCGCCTCGGTCAGCAGGCCCTGCTGCTCGATCTGCTCGAAGACGGCGACCGCTGCGGCGCACGACACCGGGTTGCCGCCGAAGGTGCCGCCGAGGCCGCCGGGCTGCGACTTGTCCATGATCTCGGCGCGGCCGGTGATGCCCGCGAGGGGGAGCCCGCCCGCGATGCCCTTCGCCGAGAGCACGATGTCGGGCTCGACGCCGAACTGCTCGATGGAGAAGACGGTGCCGGTGCGGGCCATGCCGGCCTGCACCTCGTCGGCGATGAACACGATGCCGTTCGCGCGGCACCACTCGGCGAGCGCGGGCAGGTAGCCGTCGGCGGGCACGATGAAGCCGCCCTCGCCCTGGATGGGCTCGACGACGAGGCACGCGAGATCCTCGGCCCCCGCGACCTTCTCGAGGTACTTGATGGTGCGCGCCGCGGCCTCGGGGCCGGTGAGTCCGTCGTGCAGCGGGTAGGAGTTGGGGGCCTTGTAGATGTCGCCGGCGCGCGGGCCGTAGCCCTGAGCGTAGGGTGCGCCCTTGAAGTTCATGCTGCTCGTCAGCATGGTGCGGCCGTGGTAGGCGTGCTCGAGCACGGCCACGCCGGGGCGGCCGGTGTGCTTGCGGGCGATCTTGACGCCGTTCTCGACCGCTTCGGCGCCCGAGTTCATGAGCAGGGTCTTGTAGGGGCTCTCGGGGGTGGAACCGGGAACGTGCTGCGCGAGGAACTCGGCGACGCGCACATAGGGCTCGTAGGGCGTCATGGTGAAGAGCGTGTGGGTGACCCTGCCCAGCTGCTCGCGGGCGGCTTCGACGACGGCGTCGTCGGTGTGGCCGATCGTCGTGACGCCGATGCCGCCGCAGACGTCGATGATCCGGTTGCCGTCGACGTCGACCAGCACGGAGTCGTGGGCGCGCTCGATGTAGACGGGGAGCACGCTGTGCACCCCGGGAGGCACGACCGCCTGTCGCCTGGCGTGCAGCTCCCGTGAGCGGGGTCCGGGGATCTCGGTGACGACGAGACGTTCCTGGGGGATGCTGGCTTCGGTGACAGTGGCTTGGCTCATACGCTCGATCTTACTCCCGGCGGGTGAGGGGGGCGTTACGCTGGGCGCATGCGCGATGAACACGTCTTCGAGGCCCGGATCGAGTGGCAGGGCAACCGCGGGTCGGGCACGAGCGGCTACCGCGACTACGGCAGGCAGCTGACGATCTCGGGGGAGGGCAAGAGCGATATCGAGGGATCGGCCGCGCGCGCGTTCCACGGCGACCGCGACCGCTGGAACCCCGAGGAACTGCTCATCGCGGCCCTGGCGGAGTGCCACATGCTCTCGTACCTGCACATGGCCGTGCGCGCGGGTGTCGTGGTCGCGGCCTACGAGGACGACGCCGTCGGAACGCTGAAGCAGGAAGGGCTGGGAGGACGCTTCACCGAGGTCGTGCTGAGACCGCGCGTGACGGTGGCGGAGCCCTCGATGGTCGATGCGGCCCGGACCGCGCACGCCGAGGCCCGAGAGCACTGCTTCATCGCGAACTCGGTGAACTTCCCAGTGCGGCACGAGCCGGAGATCCTGATAGTGAATGCGGAGTGAACCGAGCTGGTCGACACCGGGCTCTCGTGTGAGAGGCGGTGATTTCTCCCCTCGATCCCGCATCACGGCCCTCGGTACCCGCTAGAAAGAGCGTGGATGGCACGAGGTCTTCATGTTCCCGGGGACGCGCGCCTCTGCCCGGCTCCGTCGAAATCTGGATGCACCGTCGACACGCGTCCGGAGCCCTGCCCATAGAATCGGTCCGTGGACCGCAAGACGATCAATGCCGAGCTGCGCAGGCAGTTCTACCCGCAGCTCGTGGCCGAGGGCTTCACCCGCGCGGGGGACATCGCCCGCCGGGCGCTCGTCGGCCCCGTCGTGCACGTCGTCGAGGTGCAGCACCTGCCGCGCCGGAACGTCTTCCAGATCAATCTGGGCGCGCACCTGCTCGCCCTTGACGAGCTCTCCGGCACGACGGCCGTCGCGGCGGACACCGTGCGCGACTACGACTGCGCCTGGCGCGGATCGATCTTCTCGGGCTTCCGCAATAGCTCCGACGCTGAGTTCGCCTACGGCAGCACTCCCGAGGAGGCATCCGAGTCGGTTTCCTTCCTCGTCTCGGAGTGGCGACGCCAGGCCGACGTGTTCTTCGGCCCGCTCAGCGAGTACCCCGGCGGCTTCCACCGGGCGGCGAAGCGGATGCCGGAGCATCCGGTGCACCCCGGACACATGCGCACGTGGGCGCGCGTCGCGCAGCTCGTCGGCGACGGCGCGCTGGCCCGGCGCATCGCCGAGGTGGCGCTGCCGGAGGTGCCCGAGCGCGCCACCGCGCTGCGTGACGACCTGCGGGCGATCCTCGACAGCTGAGCGCCGACGTCCTCATCCACGCAGCCATCGCGTGGACGAGACAATGATCAGATACGCCATCGGGCCGAGGCGGCGTCTCCGCTGTTCCTCCCGAGGGGGCGGCCCGTAACGCGGTCCTGGAGTGTCGGCGGTTCCCAATACAATGGAGGCCATGCCCGAACGCCAGCAGTTCTTCCTCACCACGCCCATCTTCTACGTGAACGACGCCCCGCACATCGGGCACGCGTACACGGAGGTGGCGGCCGACGTGCTCGCGCGCTGGCACCGTCAGGCCGGCGATGACACCTGGTTCCTCACGGGCACCGACGAGCACGGCCAGAAGATCCTGCGCACCGCGACCGCCAACGGCGTCGCGCCCAAGGAATGGGCCGACCGCCTCGTCGAGTCGGCGTGGAAGCCGCTGCTCGACACGATCGACATCTCGAACGACGACTTCATCCGCACCACCGACGCCCGCCACGAGGAGGGCGTTGCGAAGTTCCTGCAGAAGCTCTACGACGACGGGCACGTCTACGCGGGCGAGTTCGAGGCGCTCTACTGCGTCGGCTGCGAGGAGTTCAAGCCGAAGAGCGAGATCGTCGACGGCGAGGGCGCCTTCGAGGGCGAGAAGGTCTGCGCGATCCACTCGAAGCCGCTCGAACTGCTCCAGGAGAAGAACTACTTCTTCAAGATGAGCGCGTTCCAGGACCGTCTGCTCGCCCTCTACGAGGAGCGGCCCGACTTCGTGCAGCCCGCGAGCGCGCGCAACGAGGTCGTCGCGTTCGTGCAGCAGGGCCTCGAAGACCTCTCGATCTCGCGTACCTCGTTCGACTGGGGCATCCCGATCCCGTGGGATTCGTCGCACGTCACCTACGTCTGGTTCGACGCCCTGCTGAACTACGTGACGGCGACCGGTTACGGCTCGAACGCCGAGGAGTTCGCGCGCCGCTGGCCGGCCAACCACATCGTGGGCAAGGACATCCTGCGCTTCCACGCCGTCATCTGGCCCGCCATGCTCATGGCCGCCGGCCTCGAGGTGCCCGAGCACGTCTTCGCGCACGGCTGGCTGCTGGTCGGCGGCGAGAAGATGTCGAAGTCGAAGCTCACGGGCATCGCGCCGAACGAGATCACCGACACCTTCGGCTCCGACGCGTTCCGCTACTACTTCATGCGCGCGATCTCGTTCGGGCACGACGGCTCGTTCAGCTGGGAGGACCTCTCCGCCCGCTACCAGGCCGAGCTCGCCAACGGCTTCGGCAACCTCGCGAGCCGCGTGCTCGCGATGAATGCGAAGTACTTCGACGGCGTGGTCCCCGAGGCCTCCGCCGGGGCCGAGCAGCCCGCCGACATCGCCATCCGCGAGCTCGCCGAGAGCGTCGCGCGTCGCGCGGACGAGAAGATCGACGCCTTCGCGATCCACGAGGCGATCGCCGCGATCTGGGAGCTCGTCGACGCCCTCAACGGCTACGTGCAGGAGCAGCAGCCCTGGTCCCTCGCGAAGGATCCAGAGCAGCGCCCCCGCCTCGCGGCCGTGCTCTACACCGCCACCGAGGGGCTTCGCGCCCTCGCCGAGCTGCTCTCCCCGGTGATCCCCGTCGCCGCGGCGAAGCTGTGGACCGCGCTCGGAGCCGAGGCTGTGCTCGGCGCGCTCGCCGACCAGCCGATCCGCGAGGCCGGCTCCTGGGGCCGCCTCCCGGCGGGCACTGCGCAGCAGCGGCTCGACGTGCTCTTCCCCCGCATCGAGACGGAGAGCAAGTGAGCTCTGACGCACCGCGCGACGGTAAGGCGCCGGCCGGCGGGCTGAGGAGGCGCAACACCGACGGTGCGAGCGGCGAGGGATCGGCCAAGCGCGACCTCACCCGCCCCGCGAGCCCCGAACCGCTGCCCGTCGCGCTCTACGACAACCACACCCACCTCGAGTTCGAGGACGGCGTGGACCAGCTCGACCCCGTCGAATCGCTCGATCGCGCGGCGGCCGTCGGCGTGCGCGGCGTCGTGCAGGTCGGCACCGACCTCGAGACGAGCAGGTGGGGCGCCGCGCTCGCCGAGAGCGACCCGCGCGTGCTCGCGGCGGTCGCCCTGCACCCCAACGAGGCGCCCAAGCTCTTCGCACAGGGGCTGCTGAGCGCGCACCTCTCCGAGATCTCCCGGCTCGCAGCGCAGCCGCGCGTGCGGGCCGTCGGTGAGACGGGGCTCGATTTCTTCCGAACCGGAGAGGACGGGCGCGAGGCCCAGATCGAGTCGTTCGAAGCGCACATCGATATCGCGAAGGCCAACGGCATCGCACTGCAGATCCACGATCGTGACGCGCACGACGCCGTCGTCGCGACGCTGAAGCGGGTGGGCGCCCCCGAACGCACCGTCTTCCACTGCTTCTCGGGCGACGCGGAACTCGCGCGCATCTGCAACGAGCACGGGTGGTACATGTCGTTCTCGGGTACCGCGACCTTCAAGAACGCCCCCGCCCTGCGCGAGGCGCTCGCCGTCGCGAAACCCGAACTCGTGCTCGTCGAGACCGACGCCCCGTTCCTCACCCCCGAGCCCTTCCGCGGTCGCCCCAACGCGCCGTACCTCATGCCGCACACCGTGCGCCGCATGGCCGAGACCCTCGACGCGCCTCTCGACGAGCTGTGCGCCCGCCTCGCGGCAAACACGGAGCGCGTCTACGGCGCCTGGGACGACGGCGATGAGTGACGGCGACTCGAGCGGGCTGCTCGGACCGGCCGAGGTGCGCGAACTCGCCGAACGGCTCGACGTCTCGCCGACCAAGAAGCTCGGCCAGAACTTCGTGATCGACCCCAACACCGTGCGCAAGATCGTCCGGCTCGCGGGTGTGGAGGTCGACGACCGCGTCATCGAGGTGGGTCCGGGCCTCGGATCCCTCACCCTCGGAATCCTGGAGACCGGCGCCGACGTGACCGCGGTCGAGATCGACCACCGGCTCGCGGCCGAACTGCCCGCCACCGTGCGCGCGATGCAGCCCGGTGCCGAGCGGCGCTTCCGCGTGGTGCGCAGCGACGCGCTCGACGTGACGGGCGAGATGCTGGGGGAGCCGCCGACCGTGCTCGTCGCGAACCTGCCCTACAACGTGTCGGTGCCGATCCTCATGCACCTGCTCGAACTCATCCCCGGCCTCGAGCGCGGGCTCGTCATGGTGCAGGCCGAGGTCGGCTACCGCATCGCCGCGGCTCCGGGCTCCAAGGAGTACGGGGCGCCCAGCGCGAAGGCCGCCTGGTACGGCGAATGGCGCATCGCGGGCAACGTGAGCCGCCGCATCTTCTGGCCCGTGCCCGGTGTCGATTCGGTGCTCGTCGGCTACGAGCGCCGCGACGCGCCGCGCGGCGACGAGGCCGAGCGATCCCTCACCTTCGAACTCGTGAACGCGGCCTTCGCGCAGCGCCGCAAGATGCTGCGGCAGTCGCTGCAACCCGTGCTCGGATCGACCGACGAGGCCGTTGCGGTGCTTCGGGAGGCGGGCGTCGAGCCCACCCTGCGCGCCGAGCAGCTCGGCATCGAGCAGTACCTGGCGATCGCCCGCGCGGCCGCGCGCGACTGACACGCCGTTCACGTTCTCGGATGCCGGGTTGCGATAGCGTATGAGTCATGGGGACGAAGCAGCGACGAACGGTCACCGTGCGCGCTCCCGGAAAGATCAACGTGTTCTTCCGCGTCGGAGCTCTGCAGGCTGACGGCTACCACGAAGTCGCGTCGCTCTACCAGGCCGTCTCCCTGTTCGAAGAGGTCACGGCAACGGAAGCCGCGGACTTCTCGCTGCGCTTCACCGGACCCATCGACTCGAGCTCGCTGCCGACCGACGAGACCAACCTCGCCATGCGCGCCGCTCGCACGCTCGCCGAGCGCACCGGGCACTCGGGAGGCGTCGAACTGACGGTGCTCAAGCGCGTGCCGATCGCAGGCGGCATGGGCGGCGGATCGGCGGATGCCGCCGCGACGCTGCTCGCCTGCGACGAACTCTGGGGCACCGGACTCGGCCGAGCGGGTCTGCTGCCCATCGCCGCCGAGCTCGGAGCCGACGTGCCGTTCGCGCTCGAGGGCGGCACCGCCGTCGGCACCGGACGCGGCGACGAGCTCAGCCCCGCGCTCGCCAAGGGCACCTTCCACTGGGTGCTCGCGCTCTCCGACGCAGGCCTCAGCACCCCCGTCGTCTACCGCGCCCTCGACCGCCACCGCGACGCGAACGCCGGTGCGCTCGGGCCGCAGCCCGACCTCGTGAAGGTCGACACCGCCGTGCTGCAGGCGGTGCGCGTCGGCGACGCGGGATCCCTCGCCGAATCGATGCACAACGACCTGCAGGCCGCCGCCCTCAAGCTCGCCCCCGAACTCATCGAGATGCTCGAGTTCGGGGAGTCGCACGGCGCGCGAGCGGGGATCGTCTCGGGCTCGGGCCCCACCGTCGCGTTCCTCGTCGACGACGCGTTGCAGGCCGCCGAACTGCGGAGCGCGCTGTGCAGGGCCGGCGTGCGCGCGCTCACCGCGACGGGGCCCGTGCCTGGAGCGCGGGTCATCGACCAGGCCTGAGCATCGCCGCGAATGTGCGGGAATAGCGCGGGGACCGCGAGCGCTGCACTCGGTGTGAACGAGAAGATCCGCGTCGACATCTGGTCGGATATCGCCTGCCCCTGGTGCTACATCGGCAAGCACCGCTTCGAAGCGGGCGTCGCCGCGCTGCGCAAGCGCCGCCCCGATGTCGAGTTCGAGGTCGAGAGCCACAGCTACGAGCTCGCGCCCGACACCCCGCTCGACTTCGCGGGCAGCGAGGTCGACTTCCTCGTGCGCCACAAGGGCATGCCAGCCGCGCAGGTGGAGCAGATGCTCGGGCAGATGACCGCGCTCGCCGCCTCGGAGGGGATCGAGTTCGACTTCGACCGGGTGAAGCACGCCAACACCGCCCGGGCTCATCGCGTGCTGCACCTCGCGAAGCGCGAGGGCGTGCAGCAGGCGGTGCAGGAGCGGCTTTTCCGCGCCTACTTCGCCGAGGGCGAGGACATGTCGGATCCCGACACCCTCGCCAGGCTGGGCGCCGAGGCGGGTCTCGACCCCGATGCCGTGCGCGCCGCGCTCGACGACGACGAGCTCGGCTCCGCCGTCGAGGCCGACATCACGCGGGCGCGTATGCTCGGTGTCACCGGCGTTCCGTTCTTCCTGATCGATCAGAAATACGGCGTCTCGGGTGCGCAGACGGCCGATGCTTTCGCCGGGGCGTTCGAGCAGGTGCTCGGGCTGCGCGAGGCCGAGGCCGCCGGGGCCGCAACGGCATAGGGATCCGGAGCGGGGGAGGGGTCCCTCGTCGAGAACGGACACGGAGCAGAAGGAGCGTCATGAGCGAGAAACGGGAGACGACGGTGGTCGAGGAGGCCGGAGAGAGGATCGCCGAGGCCGCTGGGGCGGCCGAGCTCGGCGAGGAGGCCGGCTTCGGGGGCGCGGCGTCGTTCGCCGACGCGGAGACCCGCGAGATCCTGAACCTGCTGGGCGACGCGGGGGCCGGAGGGTCGTGCTGCGGCGGGAGCTGCTGCAGCGCCTGAGCGCCGCGGCGCCCTGGGCTTCGATACGTCGACTCATCGTTGGGACCTGAGCGCGGGCCTCGGGTTCGACTCGTCGCAGGCTCCTCGCTCAACCAGCGGAGGGGTGCGCTCACCCGGCGGAGATTCAGCCTCTCGGCCACCCCATCAGCTCGATGAGCAGGCCCCATGGCGTCGCGACGAAGGCGTTGGTGAGGCCGTCGGTGGGATCGCCCGAGAACGTCACGGGTGAGCCGAGCCGCCGCACTCCGGGCACGGCGCAGAGCCGCTCGTAGGCCTCGGCGACATCTGCGACGGAGAGCGCGAGATGCGCCGCGCCGACCCTGTTCGGCGCGTTCGTACCATCGTCCGCGCCGTCGAGCGCCGGCCACCACTGCAGCAGCTCGATCTCGGCGTCGCCGATGCGCAGCATCGCGAGCGCGAAACTCGCCGAGGGATCGGCGCCGAGCCGCGCCGGGGCCTCGCCGCTCTCGTCGATGAAGCGGTCGAGGCGGAAGACCACCTCGGCGTCGAGGTGCGCCGCGAAGAACCCGACCGCCTCGTCGAGGTCGGGCACCGCGAGGCCGAGATGATCGACGCGATAGCGGGGTTCGGTGCGCAGGGGTTCGCCGCCGCGCTCGATGCGGTTCGTCATGTCGCTCCTCGTGTTCGTCATTCCAGTTTCCCGAGCGCCCCTTCCAATCGCCAACCTGTCACATGTATGATGACTATAGGACATGGGCGTCGAGGAGGCGAAATGCGCGGACTTTCTGGAAAACGTGTGCTGGTGACGGGAGCGGCCGGAGGCATCGGCGCTGCGATCGTGAGCCGCCTCGTCGAGGAGGGCTGCCGCGTGCTGGCCGTCGACATGGTCGAGCCGAAGGAGTCGGGCGCCGAGTTCCGCGGCACCTGCGACGTCACCGACGAGCAGAGCGTCGACGGCGTCTTCCAGGCCGCCGTCGACGCGGTCGGAGACATCGACGGCCTCGTCGCCACCGCGGGTATCCAGGTCTCGAAGCCCACCCACGAGCTGACGGTCGACGAATTGCGCAAGGTCGTCGACGTGAGTCTCGTCGGCACCTTCCTCGCGACGCGCTTCGTGATCCCTCGCATGCTCGAAGCCGGGGGCGGCAGCATCGTGACCTTCGGGTCCACGGCCGCCGTGGGCGCGGCCCCCGAGCTCGCCTCCTACGCCGCGGCCAAGGGTGCGGTGCTGCAGTTCACCCGGTCGATCGCAGCCGAGTACGGCTCGCGCGGCATCCGCAGTAACTGCATCTGCCCCGGAGGCACCATGACCCCGATGATGCGCGAGATCGACGCCAGCCGCGTCGGCCGCGACCACTTCCTCGAACGCCACCCGATCGGACGCTACGCAGAGCCGTCCGAGATCGCCGCCGGCGTCGCCTTCCTGCTCTCGGACGAGTCCTCGTTCGTGCTGGGCAGCGCGATGATGGTCGACGGCGGCTACTCGATGGCGTGAGAGGCGGGACCGTCTTGTACGCACGTTCACGAAGGAGCAGTGATGACTGACCGAACGCAAGAAGAACAGCTGGAGCTTCTGCGCCAGCTGATCCTCATCCGGAGATTCGAGGAGAAGTCAGCGCGTCTGCGTGCCAAGGGCCTCATCCCCGGCTTCCTCCACCCCTACATCGGGCAGGAGGCGGTGGCCGTCGGCGTCTGCGACGCCCTGCAGAGCAACGACGTGCTCACGTCGACCCACCGCGGTCACGGGCACATGCTCGCCCGCGGCGCCGACCCGGCCCGTATGTACGCGGAGCTCTTCGCCCGCACGACCGGGTACAACCGCGGCAAGGGCGGATCCCTCCACATGATCGACACGGCCCTCGGCTTCCTCGGCGCGAACGGCATCGTCGGCGGCGGTATCCCGCTCGCGACGGGTGCGGCCCTGCAGTTCAAGCGCAAGGAGAGCGACGGTCTCGCGGTCACCTTCTTCGGCGACGGCGCCAGCAACGAGGGCAGCTTCCACGAGAGCCTCAACCTGGCCGCGCTGTGGAAGCTGCCGGTGCTGTTCGTCTGCGAGAACAACCTCTACGGCGAGTTCACCCGGCAGGACCAGCACCAGGTGATCACCGACGTGGCCGACCGGGCCGACAGCTACGGCATGACCGGTGTCGTCGTCGACGGCAACGACGTCGAGGCCGTGGCCGAGGTCGCAGCCGAGGCCGCCGCCCGTGCGCGCGCCGGCGAGGGCCCCACGCTGCTCGAGGCGAAGACCTACCGCCACCGCGGCCACTTCGAGGGCGACATGGCGAAGTACCGGCCCAAGGAGGAGGTCGAGCACTGGATGGCGAGGGATCCCATCGATCTCTACATCGCGGTGCTGAGCGAGCGAGGAATCTCCGACGAGCGGATCGAGGAGGTGCGCGCCGCGGTCGAACAGCAGCTCGACGACGCCGCGGCCTGGGCCGAGGAGCAGCCGCACCCCGTGCCGACCGAATCGACCGAGGACGTGTTTGTCAACGATTACGAAGGGAAGGCGCTGCGATGATCCGCTTCACCTACGCAGATGCGATCCGCCAGGCGATCTCCGAGGAGATGGACGCGGATTCCGACGTCTTCATGATCGGCGAGGACGTCGGTGCACCCGGCGGAGTCTTCGGCGTGACGAAGGGCCTGTGGGATGCTCACGGCCCTCACCAGCTCTGGGACACCCCGATCTCGGAGGAGGCGATCGTCGGCGCAGCGGTCGGAGCTGCGATGGTGGGCGCGAAGCCGATCGCCGAGATCATGTTCAGCGACTTCGTGACCTACGCGATGGACATGATCGTGAACCAGGCGGCCAAGCTGCACTACATGACCGGCGGCAATCTGTCGGTGCCGATGGTGGTGCGCATGGTCACGGGCACCGGCGGATCGACGTCGGCCCAGCACTCCCAGAGCCTCGAGGCGTGGTTCACGCACGTGCCCGGCCTCAAGGTCGTGGCGCCGTCGACGCCAGAGGACGCGAAGGGCCTGCTGCGCGCTGCCATCCAGGACCCCGATCCGGTCATCTTCTTCGAGCACAAGCTGCTCTACGGAGGTCGCGGCGGCCCCGCCGGCGACGTCGTGCCGATCGACCCGCTCCCGTTCGGTAAGGGCCGCGTGCACCGCGAGGGCACCGACATCACGATCGTCTCCTACCTGCGCACCCTGCATCACTCGCTCGAGGCCGCAGAGAAGCTGGCGGAAGAGGGCATCAGCTGCGAGGTGTGGGATCCGCGCACCCTCAACCCCTTCGACTACGAGGGGCTGAAGGCCTCGGTCGAGAAGACGGGCAGGCTGCTCATCGCCCATGAGGCGCCGCTGCGCGGCGGCTTCGGCGGCGAGATCGCGGCCTGGGCGGCGAAGGAGTGCTACGGCGATCTCAAGGCGCCGGTCTCCCGGATCGGCGCCCAGAACGCACCGATCCCGTACGCGCCGATCCTGGAGCAGACCGTGCTGCCCGGAGTCGACGACATCGTGCGCGAGGTGCGCGCGGTGGTCGAGGGCTCGTAAGAACCCGCTCGCTCGATCAGCGAAACCATAAGAACTTCGAGAAGGAGAGAACAGTGGCGACTACGTACCCGATGCCCAAGTGGGGCGTCACGATGGAAAGCGGACAGATCAACGAGTGGACCGTGTCGCCCGGCGACGCGGTGAAGGAGGGCGACATCATCGCCTCCGTCTCGACCGACAAGATCGACATCGACTTCGAGAGCCCGGCCGACGGCGTCATCGCAGCGCTCCTCGCCGATGAGGGCGATGACGTCGAGTGCGGTGTCGACGTGCTCGTGATCGCCGACGATCAGGCCGACTACGACGCCTACAGGGCCTCGCAGGCCTGATCCCCGGCCCCTGATACGAGAACCCCCGCGCCCATGGGCGCGGGGGTTCTCGTGTGTGCTCCGCCGGTTCCGCCTGGCGCTGTCCGCGGCCGCGCAGAAACGACTACTCCCGTTCCGGCCGAGCACACCCGAACAGTACGGGTGTGCTCGGCCGGAACGGGAGTAGTCAGCCGGCGAGGACGGCCGTCAGGCGGTCAGCGCGGCGTCAGCGGTGACCTCGATACCCGAGACGTAGCTGCTCGCATCGCTCGCGAGGAAGAGCGCCACGGTGGCGATCTCGCGAGGCTCGGCCACCCGCCCCGAGGGGATGAACGAGGCGAGGCGCTCGAGCTCTTCCGGGCCGCCGCCGATCATCGGAGTGGCGACGACGCCCGGGCTGATCGAGTTCACCCGGATGCCGAACGGGGCGAGGTCGTAGGCGGCGACGCGCGTCATACCGCGCACGGCCCACTTGCTCGCCGCGTATGCGAACGGCTGCCCGCCGCCCTTCATGCCTGCGACCGAGCAGATGTTCACGATGGCGCCCGAGCGTCGCTCCTTCATGCCCTCGACCACGGCGGCCATGCCGAGGAAGGTGCCGGTCTCGTTGATCTCGACGACTCGACGGAACTCGGCGGCGCTCGTCTCCTCGAGCCGCTTCGCCAGCCACACGCCCGCGTTGTTCACGAGGATGTCGGGGTGGGCCCAGTGCTCCGCGACGTGGGCGACGCAGGCGGTCCATGCCTCCTCCGACGTGACGTCGAGATCGACGAAGAGCCCGCGGTCGCCGAGTTCGGCCGCGATCGCGGCGCCCTCCGAACCGGGCAGGTCTGCGATGACGACGCGGGCGCCGTTCTCCGCGAAGAGGCGCGCCTCGGCCTCTCCCTGTCCGCCGCGCGACCCCGCGCCCGTGATGATCGCGACGCGATCCTGCAGTGGCAAGGGCTGGTTCATCTCTGGTCCTCCTGACCGTTCTCGAATCTCTGGATGAGGGATCGCACAGCCGCGATCGCCGTCTCGGGGTTCCCGTTGCTCGGCACGCACTCGAAGGTCACCGTGCCGTCCCAACCGCGGTTCCGCGCGGTCTCGAGCAGGAAGCCGAGGTCGATCTCGCCGCTGCCTGGTTCGAATCGACCGGGAACCTGTGCGAGGTCGATGCGGCTGAGCCGGGGGAGCGTCTCGATCAGGGCGTCGGTGAGCCGGCCGTGGGTGAGCTGCTGGTGGAAGGTATCGAAGACGCCGCCGACCTCCGCGGGCCTGTCGATGCGCCCCACGAGCTCGGCGGTGATGCGCACGTCGTCCCACAGATAACCGGGTAGGAACACGGTGTTGAGGTGCTCGAGCACGATCTGCACGCCGCTGCCCGCCACGACGTCGGCGGCCTCGGTGAGCCGTTCGGCGCATACGTCGAGCAGTTGTGCGGCATCGAGGTCGGGGCCCGGCCGCACGACGCCGCCGGGCAGGATCGCGTTCGAGAACACGTGCAGCTGTCTGGCCCCGACGCGCACGGCGACGTCGAGGTTGCGCTTGATCTCGTCGAGCACGTCGGTGCGCTCCGCGGGATCGCACAGCGCCGTATCGCGCGTGCCGAAGAAGCCGTTGACGCCGATGCCCGTCTCCAGGCAGGCGGCGTGCACGGCGTCGATGTCGCTGTTCCGCCAGTCCCACAGGTCCACGAGATCGAAGCCCGAGGCGGCGACCGCGCGTACGCGGTCGGGGAAGGGCAGCCGATCCCACATCAGCTGGATGGATATCGACCAGAGCATGTGCGCTCCTTTCTGTTGCGGTGCCGGGGAGGTGCGGCATGAAACACCGAGGGGCGGGCCGCCCGACAATCCGAGCAGCCCGCCCCTTGCCCGTCGATGGGTCTTCCGGCCTTCTACTTCAGGAACTCGGTCGTGTAGGCCTTGCTCACGTCGAAGTCCTCGGAGAGCAGACCGATGCTGATGAGCTGCTTGCTCAGCTCCTCCCATCGCTCGTCGGTCATCTGGCCGACCTCGTCGCCGCCGAGCAGCGACTCATCGGTCTTGAAGAGGTCGACCGTGTAGTCGAACACCTCGGGGTCGCCGTCGGAGTTCGTCTTCAGGATGAGCTCCTTCGTCGCGGTCGGATCCTCGAGCATCGCCTTCCAGCCCTCGACGCTGGCGTCGACGACGGCCTGCACGGTCTCGGGGTTCTCGTCGGCGAACCTCTTCGTCGTGAAGAGCAGATTCTGATAGGCGTTGTAGCCGCCGTCGTCGGCGACCGAGAGGAAGCCCACGTCGGTCATGCCCATCTTCTCGATGATGAACGGCTCGGACGTGAGGAAGCACTGGGTGACCATGTTCTGGTCGTTCTGGAAGCTCGCGAGGTCGCCGATGTTGATCTCGTTCACGTCATCGAGCTTGAACGAATCGCGGATGTAGTCCCAGTAGGGGCTCGGCACGCGTGCCACCGTGTGGCCGTTGAGATCCTCGAAGCCCTTGATGCCGGTGCTCTCGTGGTAGGCCATGCACTGCAGGTTCTTCGCCGGGCCCGCCGCGACCGCGACGATCGGGAGGCCGCTGTCGATCGCGACGAGCACCTCGTCGGCGTTGCCAACCCCGAAGTCGGCCTCTCCGGCCGCGACCTGGGGGATCGTCTGGATGCCCGGGCCGCCCTGGGTGACCGTGAGGTCGACCCCCTCGGCCTCGGCGAGGCCCTCGGCCTCGGCGGCCCAGTAGCCGCCCTGCTCGGCCTGCGCGAACCAGTTGGTGAGGATCGTGGCCTCCTTGCTCGATCCCTCACCGCCACCGGAGCCGCTGTCGCCGCCGGCGCAGCCCGTGAGGGTCAGCGCCAGCGCTGCGATGCCGGCGAATCCGGCGATGACTGTTTTTCTGTTCATTTCCGTGTGTTCCCTTCGAAGAACGGGGTAGAGGAGTTCGGAGGATGAGGGATCAGGCGTCGGCTTTCAGTGCGGACTCGTGCCAAGAGCGGAGCGAGAGGTTGCCGATCCAGCTGACGACCATGAAGAAGACGAAGCCGAGCAGCGTCGCCGCGATGACCTCGGCGAACAGCAGGTCGGTCTGCAGGCGGGCCTGCGCGAAGATGACCTTCACGCCGAGGCCGCCCTTCTCGCCGCCGGAGCCGATGATGAACTCGCCGACGATCGCGCCGATGACCGACATGCCCGCAGAGATGCGCAGACCGGCGAAGATGTTCGGCAGGGCGCCGGGGAAGCGGAGCTTCGTGAACTCGGTGATCTTGTTCGCGCGGTGCATGCGGAACAGGTCGATCTGGTTGCGATCGGCGCTCGCGAGGCCGAGCATCGTGTTGTTCAGGATCGGGAACACCGCGATCATGAACGCGATGACGATCACGGAGTTCTGGTTGTAACCGAACCACAGCACGATGACGGGGGCGACCGCCACGATCGGCACCGTCTGCAGCAGCACCGCGTAGGGGTAGAAGCTGCGTTCGAGGCCCTTGCTCAGCGACATGATGACGGCGCCCAGCATGCCGAGCACGATCGCGAGCGCGAAGCCGGTCACCGCGGAGGTGAAGGTGATCCACGTGCCCTCGGCGATGAGCGACCAGTTGTCGACCATGGCCTTGATCACGGCGGGCGGGCGGGGGAGCAGGTAGTTGCGGTCGGCGTAGATGGTCGCCGAGACGACCCACCACAGCGCGATGAAGAGGATGAAGACGAGCACGGGAGGCCCCGCGTTGAAGACGAACCTGCGCAGACGGTTCTGCTGCTGCGGCTTGACCTTCTGACCGGGCTTGCTGATCAGGTTGATGTTCGTGGTCGCGGTCATGGTTACGATACCTCCCGAAGGCAGTCCGAGATCTCCTGGCAGAGCGCCTGGAACTCGGGGTCCGCCCGCAGCTCCTCCTTGCGCGGATACTCGAACGGAATGTCGAACACCTTCACGATGCGGCCCGGCCGCGGCGACATCACGACGACGCGGTGCGACAGGAACACCGCCTCGAACAGGTTGTGGGTGACGAACACCGAGGTGAAGCCGCGCTCCTGCCAGATGCGCAGCAGCTCGAGTTGCATGACCTCACGGGTGATCTCGTCGAGGGCCGAGAACGGCTCATCCATGAGGAAGAGCTCGGGCTGGAGCGCGAGGGCGCGGGCGAGCGAAAGGCGCATGCGCATGCCTCCCGAGAGGCCGCGGGGATACGACTTCTCGAATCCGGCGAGGCCGACCAGTTCGAGCGCATCGGAGACTCGGCGCTCCCGCTCCTCGCGCGGGATGTTCTCGAGCTCGAGCAGGAGCCTGGCGTTCTTCTCGACATTGCGCCAGGGCAGCATGGTCGGATCCTGGAAGACGAAGGCGCGCTGCGCGTCGCCGTTGATCTTCACATCGCCCTCGCTCGGGTCGATGAGGCCGGCGATGACGCGCAGCAGCGTCGACTTCCCGCAACCCGATGGGCCGAGGAGCGAGACGAACTCGCGATCCCTGATGTTGAGGTCGACCGGCGACAGCGCCACCGTGCCGTTGGGGTAGACCTTGCTCGCGCCTTCGACCCGGATGCGGTCGAACGGTTCAGCGGCACCGGTCCCGTGTGCGGCCCGTTCTGCGGTATCTTGCATAATTCTGACGGCTCCTTGCTGATCAACGGCGATTCAACTTGTGTGACAACTTACCAGGTGAATGTTGCGAACGGAACAACCCGGGCTGAAATTGTTACGAAGTGCCGATCGGGCTGGGTGGATGCCTGATCGCAGCGGTTTTTCGGAGCATGCGAAGGCCCCGCGGGGGATCCGCGCGTCATTGCGCGGATCCCCCGCGGGGCCGGTGTGCTCGCTTCCGAGGGGAGGGGTCCGGCCCCTGCTCGGGAAGTCTGGAGTGCGCCGTGAGTGGTCGGCGCGGGTGTCAGGCCGGTTGGTCCGCGGTCTCGAAGGCCTCGACCCAGGCCCGCATCTTCCACGCGTGCTCGGTGGCGCGCTGCTGGGCGGTCGCCGAGTCGCCGGAGATGATGGCGTCGAGGATGCCCTGATGATCCGCGAGGGATCGAATGGGCTGGCCCTCGCGCGCATAGAGGATGTGCCGAGACTCGACCAGTAGCGAGTTCAACTGCTGCAGCAGCGTCGGCAGCAGCTCTCCGCCGCCCGCCGCCGCGATCGCCTGATGGAAGGCCACGTCGAGCTCGGTGAGGGTCTTCGGGTCGGCGCCGCTCTCGGCCGCCTCGGTGAAGGCGCGGTGGCATGCCTCGATGGAGGCGCGGCCCTCGTCGGTGAGTCGTTGCGTGGTCTCGGCCGCCGCGAGTCCGTCGAGTGCTCCTCGCACGCTGAGGAGTTCGGCGAGCTCGCCGCGGTTCGCCGCGATGTACAGGCCGAAGGGGCCCGCGTACTTGTCCGCGATGCGGGCTCGCACGAACGCGCCCTGCCCCTGTCGCACTTCGATGAGTCCGGTGGCGACGAGTCCGGCGAGCGCTTCGCGCACGCTCACACGGCTGACGCCGAAGGCCTCGCAGAGCATGCGCTCCGAGGGGAGTTTGCTCCCCGGGGGGTACTCGCCGCCGTTGATCGCCGCGAGCAACTGGTTCTGCACCTGTTGCGTCGGGCTCACTCGCGAGACGGCGGAGAGACCGCCGTTTCCGAGCCCTGGGGCGGGGCCGGTACCGGGCGTGCTGAGGGCATTCATATCACCAACTCCTTATGGGTACTGCTTCCCCAAACTATATGTGCAGCGAGGGGCCGGGGCAGATACCCTTACTAGTATGACATCTGACCAAGCATCGTCGTTGACTCTGCGGAACGCATTCGTCCCCGGTCTCGGGCGTCGCGATATCGATATCGCAGCCGGGCGCATCGTTCGCGTGGGGGAGCCGGGGTCCATGCACACCGCTGCGCCCGGCGTCGACCCGGACCCCGGGCCGCTCTCCGCGCAGCAGCTCGACCTCGACGGCTACGTGCTGCTGCCTGCTCCGGCCGAACCGCACGCCCACCTTGACAAGGCGCTGCTCGGCGCTCGGGTGCGCAACGAGAGCGAGGACCTCGACGGGGCGATCACGGCGATCATCGCCGCCTACGGCTCGATGGACGCGGTCGATACCGAGCGCCGCGCCCGTGAGGCGATCCGCCAGGCGGTGGCCCACGGATACACCGCCGTGCGCACCCACATCGACTGCCGCGAGGGCATCGGCGCCCGCAGCGTCAAGGTGCTCGTCGAGCTGCGGGAGCAGCTGCGCGGGGTGATCGACCTGCAGGTCGTCGCGCTCGCCGGCCCCGTCGCCGGGACGGAGGGGGCCGTGTCGCGGGCACTGCTCGACGAGAGCCTGCGGGCGGGCGCCGATCTCGTCGGCGGCGTGCCCACCCTGGAGAGCGACAGTGAAGGATCCCTGCGCGAACTGCTCGCGATCGCGGCCGGGTCCGGGGTCGGCCTCGACCTGCACGTCGACGAGACCCTCGACCCCGGCGCGCGGGTGCTGCGGCTGCTCGCGGAGCGCGTCATCGAGACCGGGTTCTCCGGGGGCGTGACCGCCTCGCACTGCGTCAGCCTCTCTGAGCAACCGCTCCCAGACATCCGCGAGACCGCGGCGCGCGTTGCCGAGGCCGGCATCGGAGTGGTCGCGCTGCCGCAGACCAACCTCTACCTGCAGGGGCGCGGGCCCGAGGCGAGCGTGCCGCGAGGGATCACGGCCATCTCGCTGCTCGACGAGGCCGGCGTCGTGGTCGCGGGCGGTGGCGACAACTGGCGGGATCCCTTCAACCCCATGGGGCGCATCGACCCGATGGAGACCGCGTCCCTGCTCGTCGCCGCCGGGCACCGCCGCGTCGCCGACGCGTACGCTCGCGTGTCCACCTCGGCGCGGTCGGTCATGGGGCTCGAGCCCGTCGCTGTCGAGGCGGGCTCGGAGGCGAGCCTCCTCGCGATCCGCGCCGAGAATCTCGAGGAGGCTGTGGGGAGGGCGAGCGAGGATCGCGTCGTGATCTCGCGCGGCCGCGTGGTCGCGCGCACCCGCGTGCAGACCGAGTTCGCGCCCGAGGTCTCGGCTCGCTGAGGCTCGCCGGTCCGGCGGTGGAGACTCTGCGCTGGTCGGTAGATGCTCTCTTCTCGAAATCTGCGAACATCTACTGCCGAGCTGAGGAGGAAGCGGAGCCGCTTTCCTGCGGAGCGAGCGGACCCTCCTGCCGATTGAGCGAGCGGCCCCTCCTGCCGATCGAGCGAGCGGAGCGAGTCGAAATCAAGGCCCTGCCCCGGGTTTCCGTTCGCTCCGCTCGCTCAACCAGCGGGTGGTTTCGGCTCGCTCCGCCTCGCGGTCCGGCAGGAGGTCCGATCCCTCGACCGACCGGATGATCTACTTCTGCGGAAGGTACTCGTCGGTCCAGGTGGTCGAGATGTCGAAGTCCTCCGGTACGGCTTCGATGAGTGCGAGCTGATCGCGCAGCTCCTCCCACCGGTCGGCGGTCATGCTTCCGATGGGGTCGGTGAACCAGCCGTCGGCGTGGAGCTCTTCGACCGAGGCGTCGAAGACCTCGGGATCGGTGTCGGTGTTCGTGGCGAGCACCTTCTCCTTCGCGTCTGCGGGGTCGTCGAGGAAGTGCTGCCACCCCTCGATGCTGGCGTTCACCACCTCGGCGACGAGCTCGGGGTTCTTCTCGATGAAGTCCTCGCTCGTGAACAGCACCTGGCTGTAGGGGTTGTAGCCCGCCTGGTCGGCGACGCTCAGCACGTTGATATCGATGTCGTTCTGCGCCGCGAGATAGACGTCCGAGGTCGCGTAGCCCTGCTGGGCCAGGTCGGGCTGGGCCTTGAACTCCGACATCGAGCCGTGGAACGCGATCTGCGAGACGTCGTCGAGTTCGTACTTCGCCTTGATGTAGTCCCAGTAGGGGGCGCCCTGTCGCACCGCGACCTGGTGGCCGCCGAGTTGGTCGAAGTCGGTGACGCCGCTGTCCTTATGCGTCATGAGCACGAAGAGGGTCTTGTCGATCGGCGCCATGAGGGCGACGACCGGCATGCCGCTGGCGCGGGCGATCACGATGTCGTCGGCCTGCGCGACGCCGAAGTCGTAGCTGCCCGATGCGACCTGCGGAACGGTGGCGATTCCCGGACCGCCCTGTTCGACGTCGATCGTCACCCCGGCATCCTCCGCGTACTGATGCACGGCGGTGTCCCAGTAGCCGCCCTGCTCGGCCTGCGCGAAGTAGTTCATGAGCATCGTGGCCGACTGCTTCTCCGCTGCGGGATCGCTGTCTGCCGGCGGATCGTTCGCGCTCGAGGATGCGCAGGCGGAGAGGCCCGCGGCGAGGAGTGCGGCTGCGGCGAGTGTGGCGGTCAAACGAGACTTCATCGTCTCCTCCTTGGGTGTGGGCCTGGTGCGACGGTCGCGTGACGGCCCGGTGGGGTGGGTGTGGATCCTTTTCGTCGTGATGGTCGGATGGAGCGGATCCGGCCGTGGGGCCCTGCTTGGCGGACGGCGGCCCCGCGGCCGGAGTCTGGGTCAGTCGTAGAGGTTCGTGGTGACCGGCACGTCGCCGTCGAGCCCGGCGAGCTTCACGATGGTGGCTGCGCGCTCGCGGGCCTCCTCGCGCAGGCTCTGCTCGTCGATGGTCGTGACCTTTCCGTCGGCGAACACGGCGCGGCCGGCGACCCAGGTCTCTGCGATGCTGGCGGGGCTCGCCGACCAGACGAGGGCCTGCTCTGGGCGGAGGTAGGGCGTCCACTCGTGGTGGTTCAGGTCGAACAGCACGAGGTCGGCCTGCTTGCCCGCCTCGAGGGATCCGATCTCGTCCTCCCAGCCGAGCGCCTGAGCGCCCTCGATCGTCGCCATGCGGATCGCCTTCGTGGCGCCGATGAGGGTGGGATCGCGGCGCGAATCCTTGAAGAGACCCGCGACGAGGTGGATCTGGCGGTGCAGGTTGAGGTTGCCCGCGGCAGAGACCCCGTCGGTGCCGAGGCCTACGGTGACGCCGCGCTCGATCATCTCAGGGTACTTGCCGATGTCGGTGGCGCCCTTCGCGAGCTTCAGAGAGGTCGAGGGGCAGAACGCGACGGAGGTGCGGTGCTCGGCGAGCAGGTCGACCTCCTCGTCGCTGAGGGCGACGGCGTGCGCGAGCACGAGGTTCGACCCGAGGCCGTCGTGTTGGGCGATGCGCTTGACCGGGGTGACGCCGTACTTCTGCTCGGCGACGTTCGACTCCTCGATGCTCGAGGCGATGTGGTAGGTCGTGCCGACGCCCAGATCCTCGGCGAGCGCGCGGGCGCCGATGTGGAGTTCGAGGCTGCAGGGCTCCTTGCCCTCGATGTTCACCCAGCAGCGCACGCGGCCGTCAGCGTAGCCGTTCCACTCCCGAACGCTCGCCTCGAGGGTCTCGAGCGCGACCCTGTGATCGGGGAAGAAGTGGTGGTCCATCATCTCCTGCGACCACCCCGGGGGCGCCTCTGCGGGGCGCACGTCGGCGGCGTGGCGGGCGACGATGCCGCGGATGCCGATCTGCTCGACGGCTCGGGCGGTGAGGCCGGCGTCGTTCTGGGCGCCCATGTCGAGAAAGCAGGTGGTGCCGCTGCGCAGCATCTCGGCCGCGCCGGTGAGCACGCTGACGCCCTCATCCGACTCGCGCACGTGGGCGTAGAAGGGCTTGGCCCAGTGGAACACCCATGCGCGCGTCGCCAGCACGTCGGGGAAGACCGCCCGGCTGAGCGATTCGGAGAGGTGCACGTGGGTGTCGATGAAACCGGGGGTGACGCCCTTGCGTCGGCCGTCGACGGTCTCGTCGGGCGTGCGCCCGCCCAGGCGGCCGAGCACCTCCTCGGTGGTGCCGATGTCGACGATCCGGCTGTCCCCGATCAGGAGGGCCGCGTCGCGGATGATGCGGTCCTCGCGGTCGGCGGTGATCGCGAACTCGAGATGCTCGATGAGTTTCAGCAAGGTGGTGACCTGACCTCTCGGTTGGGGTGACTACTTGACGGTGGGGGTTGCTCTCGATACTAATAGGATGTCAGTTGTATGACCAGAGAGAAAGTCGGAAGGTTCCTGTTATGCGCGAAGAAGTGACGCAGCGGCTCCGCAACAGTCTCGAGACGCAGGGCCTCGACGTTCTCGTCGCGCTGTCGCCGGAGAACGTCGCATACACCGCCGGATTCGTGATCCCCTCGCAGCCGCTCATGCGATGGCGGCACGCCGCCGTGCTGATCGGGGCCGACGGCCGAGAAGGGATCCTCTCGATCGACATGGAGGAGACCACCGTGCGCGCGGCGGCGCCCGACACCGAACTGCGGGTGTGGCGCGAGTTCGTCGACGCGCCCATGGACGTGCTCGCCGAGATGCTGCGCGACTGGGGCCTTGCTCGAGGGCGCATCGGTATCGAGCTGGGCTTCCTGCCCGCCGGCGACTTCGCGCGGTTGCAGGAACTGCTGCCCGACGCCGCCTTCTCGGCCGTGGACGATCTGCTCACCCGTTCGCGGCAGGTCAAGACGCCCGGCGAGATCGAGTTGCTGGGGCGTCTGGCGCGGATCTCCGACACGGCGATCCGCGACGCGCTGAGCTCGGTCTCGGCCGGCGACAGCGAGATGGACATCGCGGCCGCACTCACTCGCAGCGTCTACGAGCAGGGGGCGCAGCAGTTCAAGCTCATGATCGTCGCGACGGGCGAGCGAAGCGAACTGCCGAACGTGGGCCCCACCTCGCGCATCCTGACGCCGGGGGACATCTGCCGCGTGGAGATCTTCTCGGTCATCGACGGCTACCACGCCGGCGTCTGCCGCACGGCCGTCGTGGGGGAGGCGCCGCCCATCGCGGAACGCATCTACGCGAACCTCGTCGAGTGCAAGCACGCCGTCTTCGACGCGATCAGGCCCGGCGCGAGCACGAGAGGGGTCTACGAGACCTACCGCGAGACCTTCAACGCGCTCAAGATGCCCGCCATCTCGTTCGTCGCCCACTCCATCGGCGTGAACCTGCACGAGCCGGTCTACTTCGGCCCGCACTCCGACCACGTCGTGGAGGAGAACATGGTGCTCGGCATGGAGCCGCTCGTGTACCGCAGCGGCCACGGCTTCGGCATGCAGATCAAGGACATGATCGCGGTCGAGGCCGGCGGGGCGCGCCTGCTCTCCGACGTCACCGACACCGACGCCCTCTTCCGCATCGAGGCCTGAGCGCACGCCGTCGGTCTCGCGAGCGGAGCGAACACCGTGCTGAGCGAGGAGCGAAGCCGCGAGTCGAACCCGTCCCGCTGGTTGAGCGAGGCGGAGCCGAGTCGAAACCGTCGACGGCTCGCTCCTCGGCTTCGACTCGTCGCAGGCTCCTCGCTCAACCAGCGGGTGGTGTCGACGCATTTCCGCCGGTTGAGCGAGCGGAGCGAGTCGAAACCACCGGATCCCCGCTCAACCGCGCTGCGCGCTCTCTTCGACTCCACCCCTTCGGACCCTCGGCACCCTCTTCGATGAGTGTGCGCCGCGACTGATGCCTGTCAAGCGCGAATCGCCCGCTGGTTGGGTAAGTGGAGCCACGAGACGAACCCCTCCCGCTGGTTGAGCGGGCCGGAGCCGAGTCGAGACCGTCGGTGGCGTGCTCCTCGGTTTCGACTCGTCGCTTCGCTCCTCGCTCAACCAGCGAAGTGAGCTGCGCTCAACCGGCGGCGGCCAGGCGCGCCTCGCGCTCGGCGTCCGGCACGGTGACGCACTGTCCCCGACCGTACTTCGGTTCGGAGGCCGGCTCGTCCGCGTCGAAGACGACCTCGCCGCGGGACAGCGTGAGCACGGGCCAGCCGCGCAGTTTCCAGCCCTCGTAGAGGCAGGTGCCCTTGCCGCTCTCGTGCGTCACCTCCTGCTCGAGGTCGAGGTCGATCAGCACGAGGTCGGCGTCAGCCCCGACGCTCAGCGATCCCTTCTGGGGGAACAGGCCGAACTGCTTGGCCGGGTTCGCGGCGTTCAGCTCCGACAGGCGCGACAGCGACATGCCCCGCTCGTTCACCGCGAAGTGCAGCATGAGGGGCAGCTCCCACGCGAAGCTCACGACGCCCGGCTTCTCCGTCCAGACCGGCCCGCCGTTCTTTCGGAACGGCACGTGGTCGGTGCCGAGCGTGCCGATCTGACCGTTCAGCATGCCCTCCCACAGCCCTTCGAGCTGCTCCCGGTCGCGCAGCGGCGGAGAGATGCGGGCGGTGGGGCCGAGGTCCTCGTCGTAGGCGGTGCGGGTGAGGTAGTGGGGGCAGGTCTCGATCGTCACATCGACGCCGCGATTCCGAGCCTCCGCGGCCATGCGCGGCCCGTTCGCGGCGGTGGTGTGCACGACGTAGAGCGGGCAGCCGGTGACCTCGGAGAAGCGGATCATGCGGGCGATCGCCTCCTCCTCGACGTAGACGGGGCGGGACTCGGTGTATGCCGCGAGGTCTTCCCGGCCCGTGGCGATCATCTGCTTCTTCAGGAGGCCGACGAGGTCGGTGTTCTCGCAGTGCACCGACACGACGCCGCGGGGCAGCTTCGCCGCCTTCTGCATCGCCGCGAACACCCAGCTGTCGGGCGAGGAGTTGATGCCGATCGAGTTGCCGGGCTCGTAGCCCATGTGGCACTTGAACGACTGCACGCCCGTGTGCTCGACGATGTCGTCGATCTCATCGAGATGCTCCTCGCGCTGGATGCCGAAGTGGAAGCCGAAGTCGATGACCGAGGCCGCCTCCCCGCGCGCGCGGCGCTCGCGGTAGAACGGCACGTAGGGTCCGTTCATGCTGCGCGCGAAGAGCAGGATGGTGGTCACGCCTCCGCGGGCGGCCGCGGCGGTCTCCGTGCGCATGTCCTCGTCGTAGTCGTAGTCGACGCCCAGATGGCAGTGGGGGTCGATCACGCCGGGCATGACCACCTTGCCTCCCGCGTCGATGACGCGTTCGGCGTCGGGCATCGTTTCGTCGGCCCCGATCGCGACGATGCGGCCGTTCGCGATCGCGATCGATCCGTGCTGCTCGCCCGAGTGGTCGACGAGCCTGGCATTCCTGATGATCAGATCGACGTTCATCGTGCTTCCTCCATGTCTGCGATGCGCTTCGCGATGCCGCTCCACTGGCTGGCGCCGACCGTGATGGGGGCGCGGCGCCCGAGCCCGCGGGCCCAGAGCGCGGTGTGTCCGAGCTCTTCGGCCGCGGCGAGGTCGATGCCGCCGGGAGGGGCGGAGAGATCCATGACGAGCGAGTGCGGCGGCAGCAGCGCGAGGGTCTCCGCGTCGACCACCGCGGCGGGCACGGTGGAGAACACCATGCCGACCTTCGGCGCGACCTCGCGGATGTCCTCGAGCGGCACGGGGATGCAGCCCGCCGACAGGGCGTCGGCGCGCTGCACGGGGTTGCGGGCCGCCAGGTGCACGCGCGCGCCGAGCAGCACGAGCGTTCGGGCGAGGATCCGGCCGATGTTGCCGTGACCGACCACGAGCACGTCGGTGTTGTGGATCGTGACCCGTGAGTTCGCGATGGCCCGCTGCAGGGCGCCCTCGACGATCGCCGGGGCGCGCAGCAGCATGAGCTCGACGTCCCATTCGTACTCGCTGATCGACAGGCCGAGATCCTTCGCCGCGTCCTGCAGCATCTCGTTGGCCCAGCCGAGGATGATGGCGCCGCCCGGGGCCATGCCCTCGAGCAGTTCGCGGTTCGGCAGGATCGGCGCCGGCGACTCGGGGGCGAAGAGCGTGCCGTCCTTCGCCTGACCGGGGATCGGG
Organism: Leucobacter ruminantium; assembly: GCF_017565705.1. Lineage (GTDB taxonomy): Bacteria > Actinomycetota > Actinomycetes > Actinomycetales > Microbacteriaceae > Leucobacter > Leucobacter ruminantium. Next base: position 231,886 of record NZ_JAGDYL010000001.1, on the reverse strand, counting down.
AACAGCGCGTAGTTCGCGCCGGCGAGCGCCTCCTCGGGCGTGGCCGAGAGCTCGACGCCGGGCACGCCCTCGTCGGGCCAGGGGAAGCCGTACGCCTTCACCGTCGCCCCGGTCGTCGCGGCGAGCCGCGCGATCTCCTGCTCGCGCTCATCGCCGCCGACGACGGCGATCGTGAGGTGGGAGAAGTCCATAGTCTGTGTCCTTAAACGGTCGCGCGCCGGTCGGTTACCGGACGCTGGCGGTCAGTTCGTCCCGCGAGAGGCCGGCGACTCCGAGCCGTTCGGCGCTCAGGCCGTGCAGGTCGCCGGGAACCAGCGCGGAGGCGATCGCGAAGAGGGATCGGGCGACGGGCACCTGCTCGCCGGCGACGTCGGCGAGCGCGATGAAGGGGAGCACGCCGAAGGCGAAGTCCTCGCGGTAGTAGCGGTGCTCGAGCGAGTCGGGCGCGGGGATCGTGGCGTTCGCCGCCCCGCCGCGGATCGCGGCGAGGGTGTCGCCCCGCTTCGCCGCGTCGGCGTCCACTGTGCCGACGGCCGACATCTCCTCGATGAGGGAGGGCAGCTCGTGCCCGAAGGCGCGGGCGACCGCCAGGCGCTCCGCGTCGAGCCGCTCGAGCACCCGGGCGACGCCCGGGGTCATGCCCTCGACGTAGAAGGTGAAGGCGCCGCCCGTCGCCTCGACCCAGGACGCGCCGAGGATCGCCCCCGGCGGGTGGAGCACGAGGTTGACGTTCGAGAGGCTCGAGGCGAGCACGTCGGGCACCGGGCTCGCGCCGGGGAAGAGGCGCACCGCCCAGTCGAGGGCGGCCCGGCCGCCGGGCAGGGCGCCGACGCGCACCTGCCCGGCCCGACCGGTGATGTCCGCCACGCCGTCGTAGACGCGACCGACGTAGGTGAGCGTGGAGAACTCGGCGACGGGCGGCAGGGGAGCCCCGGCCGCGGCGAACACCTGCCGCAGATGGAGCGCCCCGCCCGTGTGGCCGGGGTTCAGCACGATCGGGGCGGCGCAGCGGAGCTCGGCGAGATCGGCGAAGAGCGCCGGGTGCACGGCCGACGGCAGGCAGACCACGACGGCGTCGACGCCGGCGATGGCCTCGGCCAGGTCGCTGGTGAAGCCGCCGGCCGGCGGGAGGGCGCCCTCGCCGAGCACTCCCCGGTGCCGGATGCCCTCGGCTCGATGGGGCTCGAGCCGGGCGGGGTTGCGGTTCCAGAGCCGTACCTCGTGACCCGCGAGGGTCAGCTCGACGGCCGCCGCGAGCCCGCCGGCCCCAGCCCCGAGCACTGCGATCGTCATACCGAGTACCGTTCGATCTTCTCGCGGTCCACCTCGATGCCGAGGCCGGGGCCGGAGGGCACGTGGACGCGGCCCTCTTCGAAGCGGAAGCCCTCGGTGACCAGGTCGTCGAGGTAGTACACGCCGGCGACCTCGGGGCCGCCGGAGCCCGCGGGCTGCGAGACGGGGCAGACGCTCGGCAGGGTGGCCGTGCGCACGGCGGCGCCGAGGTGCAGGTTGGCCGCGTTGCCGATGCCGGTCTCGATCGAACCGCCGATGTCGTTGTACATGTCGAGCTCTTCGACGAGGGACCCGAGGCGGCGGGCGTGGTAGAGGCCGCCGGGCTTGGTCACGTACAGCGAGATGCAGGCGGCCGCGTTGAGGCGGTAGAGCTCGAGCACGTCGTAGGTGTTCCAGGCCGACTCGTCGGCCATGACGGGAGAGTCGATGCGGTCGGCGACGCGGCTCAGGCCGACGGCGCCGACGACCGGCTCCTCGCAGAGGAGGATGTCGTACTTCTCCTGCTCCCGGGTCACCCGCACCGCCTCGGCGACGCTCGCGTAGCCTTCGTTGCCGTCGACGCGGATCTTGACACCGGAGCCGAGGCGGCTGCGCAGCTCGCGCACCAGGGTGACGTCGCGCTCCGCGTCGAGGCCGGTCTTGCACTTGATCGTGAGCGCGCCCTCGGCGACGGCCTGCTCGGCCTCCTCGTAGCAGCGCTCGAGCTCCATGATGCCGAGCGAGTGGGCGACCTCGATGGAATCGCGGTGCGCGCCGCCCAGCAGGGTGCTGACGGGGACGCCGAGCGCCTTGCCGGTGATGTCGTAGCAGGCGATGTCGATGGCGGCCTTGGCGTAGACGTTGCCCTTGACCTGCTTGTCCATCGCCGCGTGGATCAGGGAGATCTGGGTGGGATCGGCGCCGATCAGCACGGGCTTCAGCAGGGTCTCGATGACGACCTGCACCGTCTCGGGCGATTCGCCGAAGTACTTCCCGTGCGACCCGCCCCAGGTGGCTCCTGCCGGCGATTCGCCCCAGCCGACGATGCCGTCGTCGGTCGTGATCTCGATGATGGCGTGGTGACCGATGGGGGTGGCCATCTTGGAGGCCCAGTTGTGGTCGCGCCGGGCGGGGAGTGCTACGAGGTGCACTTTGATGTCTGCGATGTGCATGTTGAGGACTTTCGGGTCGGAGGACGTGGAGTTGCGGTGACCGCTCGGGTCATTTCTGGTCGAAGAGCTCGACCTCGTTGCCGTCGGGATCGGCGATGTAGACCGTGTGGCCGTAGGGGCCGGGGCCGGGGCCCCGCACGATGCGATGACCTGCGGCCTCCGCGCGCGCGGCGATCTCATCGACGCCCTGCGCAGGGAAGCAGAAGTGGCCGAGTGTGCGACCCTCCTGCGCGAGCTCGCCCGCAGCTTGCACGAGGCCGAGGCCCTGGTGCGTGTTGAAGAAGGGGCGCCCGTCGCGGAAGGCTTCGCGTTTGCGCACGGTGAATCCGAGCACGCCGACGTAGAAGTCCTCCGATGCCTGAATGTCACCGACCTCGAGCTGGATGTGGTGCAGTGCGCCGACCGATGGCTTCTGCTGCTCTTCGAGCCACGTCGACACGTCGTCCTCCGAGGCGGTGACGCCGAGGTAGTGCGACCACACCTCATGTGCGGTCTGCGTCCACTCGGGTCGAACGGCGGCGATGCCGTCGAGCACCGCGACGACGTCGTAATCCCGCAGATATGCCTCTCGGATGGTGGTCTCGACGCAGGCGTTGGCGGTGACGCCGGTGATGAAGATGGTCTGGGTGCCGAGCATGCGCAGCAACTCGTCGAGGCGGGTCTCGTAGAAGCCGCCGAAGCGGTGCTTCACGATCACGTAGGTCGGGTCGTCGACCAGGTCGGCGACCTCGTCCACGAACTCAGCGTCCCAGGTGCCCGAGAGCGCCGAGACGCGCTTGCGCTTCGAGGTGTGCGAGGCGAGCACCTTGCGCTCGCGCGACGCGTCTTTCTCGAGGTGCACCTGCTGGGTCCAGATCACCGGGAGGCCCGCGGCCTTGAACTGCTCCGCGAGGCGGCGGATTGACAGCATCGCCGCCTGCGCGGGCGCGATGTCGACGCCGGAGAGGCCGAGCGTGCCCTCGGGGTGCACGAACGCGTTCTGCGGGTCGATGACGAGCAGGGCGGCTGAGCCCGCGGCGATACCTGAGAGTGCTTCGGCGTTCATACGTCCTTCCGATCCACTCCGAGTACGCCGTTCCGCGCCCAGCTCTCGCGCGGGTACTCCGCGATCGCGACGTGCAGGCCGGTCGGATCGGCGTCGACGTGCTCGACCATGGCATCGGTGATCGCCTTGGCGAGCTTCCGCTTCTGGTCGACCGTGCGCCCTTCCCAGATGTGTACTTGGACGAATGGCATGGTTCCTCCTCCATTGGTGGTGTTCATGTGGCCGACGGCATCCGCCCCGCCCGGCCGCTCTCGGCGGCTCCCGGTGTCAGCTCCTGCGCTTGACATCCGTGTACGGGTCATTGGACGATTGCTGTTGTCATCAACTTATCACATGTCAGTCCAGTGGGAAGGGGGATTTTCCCCCACCGCGACCGGCGGAGACGTGCGAGAGATTCAATGGAGAGTGAGAAATGGCCGCCACGGGAAGAAGCTCCTGGAACGTCGTCAAGATCAGCCCGGCAACGCACCCGCTGGTGCTCGGCACGGCCGGTGAGCTGGAGTCGTACGACCCTGCAACCGGCGAGCTCGTCGCGACCGTCGCGACCTCCGGGATATCGGACGTCGACGACGCCATCGATCGTGCGGCCGCACGCGTGCGGCGATCGCCGTGGCGCAACGACGGCGCCCTCCGCGCCCGAGTGCTCTTCCGCTGGGCCGCGCGCATGCGGGAGAACAGCGAGTGGCTCGCCGAACTCCTCACCCGAGAGCAGGGCAAGACACTCGGCCAGGCGCGCGGCGAAGTCGCGAGCAGCATCAGCATGATCGAGTACAACGCGGGTCTCGCGCGCGCCATCTACGGCCGCTCCATCGCGCTGAAGGAGGGCGTGCACGGCGTCGTGCTGCGCGAGCCCGTCGGCGTCATCGCGGCCATCACGCCCTGGAACTACCCGCTGAACCTCACCATCCGCGCCGTGGCCCCCGCGCTCGCCGCGGGCAATGCCGTCGTCGTGAAGCCCGCGAGCCTCACCCCGGCGATCGTCGCCGCCGCGATGTCGCTGCTCGACCACGAGGACCTGCCCGCCGACATCGCCGCCGTCGTGGTGGGCCCGGGCGGCACCGTCGGCGACCGCCTCGTGACCCATCCCGACGTCGACATGATCGCCTTCACCGGTGACTCCTCGACGGGCATCAACGTCATGAAGAGCGCGGCGGACGGTCTGAAGCGGGTATCGCTCGAACTCGGTGGCAAGTCGCCGAACATCGTCTTCGCGGACGCTGACATGGAGAAGGCGCTTGCCGGCGCCGAGAACGCGATCTTCTCGGCGGCGGGGCAGATCTGCACGGCGGGAAGCCGCCTGCTCGTCGAGGAGTCGATCAAGGATGAGTTCGTCGGGCGCCTCGCCGAGCGGGCCGAGGCCATGCGGGTCGGCGACGGCCTCGATCCCTCATCGGAGATGGGACCGGTCGTCTCGGCGGAGCAGAAGCGCACGGTGCTCGACTACATCGAGATCGGCCGCAGCGAGGGCACGATCATCGCCGGAGGCGAGGCCATGGAGAGCGGCGCGCACGCGAACGGCCACTTCGTGCGACCCACGATCGTCGCCGATCTGCCGAGTACGTCGCGGCTGGTCGCCGAGGAGGTCTTCGGCCCCGTGCTGGCGGTGCAGCCGTTCGCCGACGAGGATGAGGCGATCGCGATCGCCAACTCGTCGGAGTTCGGCCTCGCCTGCGGCCTGTGGACGAACGACCTCAACCGCACCTGGCGGATGGGGCGCGCGATCGAGTCGGGCACGATCTGGATCAACACTTACCACCACTTCTACGGCGAGACCGAGGTCGGGGGCTTCAAGCGCTCCGGCATCGGGCGCCAGCAGGGCATCGAGGGACTGCTCGAGTTCACCGAGACGAAGCACCTCAACTTCGACTCCAACCCGAACCTGTTCTGACCGCTGGTTGAGCGAGCGAAGCGAGTCGAAACCAACGTCCGCCCGCAGGTTTCGACTCGTCGCAAGCTCCTCGCTCAACCGGCGGGGCAGTTCGGCGTCGCCGCCTTTCCGTTCCAACGATCCAGCGTCCACTGCACGATCTGCGGGGTGAGCGGCGAATCCGCGGCGACGAGGGTGTTGTGGCTGAGACCGGGGAAGGTGCGGTAGTCGATCTGCTCGCCTGCTCGGCACCGACCCTCGACCCAGTCGTGCTGCATCTGAGGTTTCACGAGCGGGTCGGCGAGACCCTGCGCGACCATCACCGGCGCCGGGAACGGTCCCTTCGGCTCCTGCGCCTTGAGTCGATCGCCGAACGGGCCGTCGAGCACGCTGTCGGGGAAGATCTGATTGGGCACCTGGGAACCGCGCAGCAGCGCGGCGAGCGCGTCCCGACCGTCGAAGCAGTGGTCCGCGATCTGCTCCACGGGCCCCGCGGAGCCGGGGGTGAGGTGCTGCTCGAGCTCGAGATCGGGGTAGATTCGGTCCCAGGTGGAGGCAATGTAAGCCGAGACCGTCTTCCCGCCGACCTCGGTCTTCTCGATCTCCGCGAGTCCGAAGAGATCCGAGGCCGGGGCGAAGGCGGCGATGCCCTTGACGGTCAGTTCGGGGGCGTAGTCCTCGGCGATCTGTCCCGTCCAGAGCGCGCCCTGCCCGCCCTGCGAGTGGCCCCAGACGACGGTGTCGGTGGTGGTCCGAATGTGACCGAGCTGCTGCACCGCGCGTGACGCGTCGAGCACGTTCCTGGCTTCGGCCTCCCCAATGAGGTACGGGTGCGGACCCTCGGTGCCGAGTCCGATGTAGTCGGAGATCACGCCCGCCCAGCCGTGCTCGGTCACCATCTCGGCGAGGGCCGCTCCCGCGCCGTCCGCGAAGGGCGTCGCGCTGAGCGAGGGCGCGCATTTGGGCACCACACCGGTTGTTCCGTGCGAGATCGTGAGCAGGGGGAGAGGGGTCTTACCGCGCTGCTTCGGCGCGATCACGGTGCCGCTCGAGACGGCGGGGGAGCCGTCGGGGTGCGTGGTCGTGTAGAGGATCTTCCAGGCCTCCGCCCCGGCTGGGACGCCGGTGGTGAGGGGCTCGGAGCGCAGCAGCCTGCCCGGTTCGTCGGGAACCTGCGAGGGCGCGGTGTAGAAGCCGTCGGGCTCGGGCAGCGGCACGCCGCCGAGGATGGAGCCGCTGCCCCAGGCGAACGCCACGGCGACGACGAGCGCCGCGACCGAGCCGATCGTGCGGGTCCAGCGACGGAGGACCGGGTGCCGCGTGCCGGCGGCGGCAGGTGCGGCTAGGGATCCCTTCCGGGGCAGCAGCCCGACGAGTGCCCGCAGGCCGAAGAACACGAACCAGGCGCCGAGCGCGTACCTGAAGACGGTGAGGGTGAGCACCGGCCAGGCGAAGGTCAGAGCGCCGAAGATCACCGTCGCGGCAGCGGCGATGATCTCGGAGGCGCGGTCCGATGCCGCCGCTCGCAGCGCGCGCAGTGCGGAGAAGAGCCCGTGCGCGATGAGTGCCGCGCCGATCAAGGCGGCGAGCCCCGGGGCGCCCAGGGAAGGCCAGAGTGCGATGATCGTTCCCAGCGCGAGCACCACGAACCCTAGTCCGATTCCGGATGCCGAGAGCGCATCACGGTGCTCGTGGCGGTCTCGCCCAGCGCGCAGCAGCAGTGCGACGCCGGTGAGCGAGAGCCCGATGCCGACGATGACAGCGATTGCCTGCGGTGAGAGCGGTGCCAGGATCAGTGCGACTCCCGCGAGCACCGAGCTGAGCCCGAGCATGATGCGGAGCGGCGTCGTCGAGTGGGCTGCCGAGTGGGTCATGCACCCACTTTGGCACAGGCCCTCACCGCACGGGTAGAACCCTTGCGCAGCCACGGCGAACTAGACTGAACGGGTTATGGCGCATCTTCTGGGGGCCGAGGCCCTGCACCTCGAGGTTCCGACCAAGGTCGTGTTCGACTCCGTGACCCTCGGCGTGGCCGAGGGCGACCGCATCGGCATCGTCGGCCGCAACGGCGACGGGAAGTCGTCGCTGCTCATGATGCTCGCGGGGCGACGGGAGCCCGACGGTGGGCAGGTCACGAAGCGCTCCGGCACGACGATCGGCGTGCTCGATCAGGCCGATGCGTTCGACGCCGATGAGACGGTGGGGCACGCGATCGTCGGCGATCGGCCCGAGTACGAGTGGGCGGGCGAGGCGCGCACGCGCAACGTGATCGACGGCCTCGTCGGAGACCTCGGCTGGGACGCCCGGCTCGACGCGCTCTCCGGCGGGCAGCGGCGACGGGTGGCCCTCGCACGGCTGCTGGTCGGCGACCATGAGATGCTCTTCCTCGACGAGCCGACCAACCACCTCGACGTCGAGGGCATCGCCTGGCTCGCCGAGCACCTGAAGCGCCGCTGGCCCGCGGGGCAGGGGGCGCTGCTCGTCGTGACGCACGACCGCTGGTTCCTCGACGAGGTGTGCACCACCACGTGGGAGGTGCACGACCGCATCGTCGAGCCGTTCGAGGGCGGCTATGCCGCGTACATCCTGCAGCGGGTGGAGAGGGATCGCCAGGCCGCCGCGATCGAGCAGAAGCGGCAGAACCTCGCACGCAAGGAGCTGGCGTGGCTGCGCCGAGGGGCTCCCGCGCGCACATCCAAGCCGAAGTTCCGCATCGACGCCGCCAACGCGCTCATCGCCGACGTGCCCGAGATCCGCGACCGGGTCTCGCTGCAGTCGATGGCGGTGCAGCGCCTCGGCAAGGAGGTCGTGAACCTGGAGGAGGCGGGTGTCGCGTACGACGGGCGCACGATCCTCGAAGACGTCGAGTGGCGGCTCGCCCCCGGCGAGCGCACGGGTATCCTCGGCGTGAACGGCGCGGGCAAGTCGACGCTGCTCGGCCTCATCTCGGGCGACGTCGAGCCGACGAGCGGCACTGTGAAGCGCGGCAAGACCGTGAAAGTCGCGACGCTCACGCAGCGTCTCGACGAACTCGAGGAGCACCTGAACGAGCCGGTGCGCACGGTGATCGGGCGGTTGCGTACGAGCTTCACGGTCGGCAGCGGTTCGAAGGCGCAGGAGCTCACGCCGGGGCAGATGCTCGAGCGCATGGGGTTCACGAGCGCGCAGCTGTCGACCCCGGTGAAGGATCTCTCGGGTGGGCAGAAGCGGCGGCTGCAGCTGCTGCTCATCCTGCTCGATCAGCCGAACGTGCTGATCCTCGACGAGCCGACCAACGACCTCGACACCGACATGCTGGCCGCGATGGAGGACCTGCTCGACTCGTGGCCCGGCACCCTCATCGTGGTATCGCACGACCGGTACTTCCTGGAGAGGGTGACCGATCAGCAGTACGCGATCCTCGACCGGCACCTGCGGCACCTGCCAGGCGGAGTGGACGAGTACCTGCGGCTGCGCGCGGCGCAGGAGGCCGCCTCCGCCGATCCCTCCCGCCGATCGAGCGAGCGAAGCGAGTCGAAGTCGAGCGAGCCGGGTTTCGACTCGGCTTCGCCTCGCCGGGCCGGCGGTGCGGCGGCACCCGCCCTTTCCGGAGCGGAGCGCCGCGCGGCCGAGAAGGAACTCGCCTCGGTGGAGCGCAAGATGGAGCGCCTGCAGGCCGATATCGTGAGGTCGCGCGATGGTCTCGCCGAGCTCGACCAGAGCGATTACGCGCTGCTGAACGCCGAGATGGCGAAGATCACGGCCGTCGAGGACGAGGTGGCCGAGCTCGAGGAGCGCTGGCTCGAGCTGTCGACGCTATTGGAATAGTCGTTTGGAGCGACTATCGGCCTGTGATTACGGCTAGTTTCTGGAAGTGCCAGTAGTCTCGTGATGCTTTTGCTGTAGACTTGTATGTGCAATCCGGAGCATTCCAGCGGCAATGCTCGATAGCTCCGGAGGCCCCCGGTCTCATGCTTCGGCTGCCGGGGGTTGCTTCGTTTCACAGCGAGATGATCCTGAGTAGTGGCTCGAGCGGCGCGACGTAGCCGATGTTGCTGCCTCGCTCCTTATGATTCTGCGCGAACGACACGATGTCGGGAACCCAGAGCAGCGTTTCGACTGCGGGGGACGTGAACAAGACCTGCGTTTGTCCGATCCTCTGGGCTCGTCTGGCGCTCCTGACGGTCCGCTGATCCCTGGCACGTTGACGCTGATGATGTCGTTCCTCGGCGATGACGAGAGACGGGCGCTGTGAGACATCGCCTCGATGCAACGCCTCGAGCAACGCCGTAAGACAGACTTCGCGCGCACGCTCATCTCCGTCCGCTATAACTTCGATGGGCGACTTCACCGCGAGGAGAAAAGACTCGTCGGCCTCGGCTTCAGCGAGGTACTCGCAGAGCTCCCGTATCTTGCGTGCCTTTCCGGAACCGTGTGCTTCGTTCGTGTGCCAGTAAGTGCCGCCTACGATATCGACGAGGTCGCGTCTCACCGGCTCATGAAGCCGAACTGGTGAGACGTAAGCGGTGGCGATGTAGAACGTGCGGCCGCCGTGAGCGACTTCTGGCACGACGTAGCTCTCGTCGACGAAGGCTACATGCGTGTCGGCGCCGAGGCGTCGATACGCATCTTGGAGCAGTCGCAACCGCGTTGCCTGGATTTCGGACGCTACCATTCACGAATCGTCCCAGGCGCATACGACATTCACGGGGACGAGCTCGAGGAGCGCTGGCTGGAGCTGTCGGTGCCCTGCTGAGCCCCACTACCGCAACATCGCGTGTGAAGGCCCCCTCGAGCGATCAAGGCGGTGTCCGGCCGTCTCGCTGCTCCACTTGACACTGCCCCATAGGGCAGGGTTTACGGTGGAGCCGGAGGTGGCAGCCATGCGAATCGGAGAACTCGCGCAGCGCTCGGGCGTCTCGACGAAGGCGATCCGCTACTACGAGCGGCTCGGACTGCTCTCGCCCGTGCGCGAGGAGAACGGGTACCGCTCGTTCAGCGAGCGCGACGCGCGGGTGGTGAGCGAGATCCGCGAGCTGAGCGGGCTCGGGATCGCGCCGAGCCGCGCGCGGCCGTTCGTGGAGTGCCTGGATGCGGGCCATGAGCACGGCGACGAGTGCGTCAGCTCGCTCGCGGTGTACCGCGACGCGATCGCCGAGATCGACCGCGTGGCGGCTGAGCTGACGCGGCGGCGGGCCGAGCTGCAGGAGCGCCTCGACGCGGGCGCGTCGAGGACGTTCGATCGGTCGCCGCCGCCCGACGACCGGAAGGAGACGAGGATGACCGACTACACGATCCTGCCCGAGGGGCTGCCGGTGCCAGAGGACGACGGGGCCGCGCGGCACCTGCCGGGCCTGGCGCTGCCGCCGCTGGAGCTGGCCACGAGCGACGGCGGATCCGCCCGTCTCGACGAGCTGGGGTCCGGACGCACGGTGATCTATCTCTACCCCCTCACGGGCCGCCCCGGAGTGGACCTGCCGGATGGGTGGGACGCGATCCCCGGCGCGCGGGGCTGCTCGACGGAGGCGTGCGACTTCCGGGACCACTTCTCCGAGCTGCACGAGGCCGGAGCCGCCCGCGTGTTCGGGATGTCGAGCCAGAGCCCGAGCTACCAGGCCGAGGTCGTGGATCGCCTGCGGCTGCCGTTCCCGATGCTCTCCGACGTGTCACTCGCGCTGGCCGACGCGCTGCGGCTGCCGACCTTCGCGGCCGAGGGGCACGACCGTCTCTACAGCCGCCTCACGCTGGTCGTGGCGGACGGCGCGATCGAGCACGTCTTCTACCCGATCTTCCCGCCGAACACCCACGCGCAGCAGGTGCTGGCCTGGTTGCAGGAGCACCCTCGAACGGAGGGCGGATCGTGACCGTCGCAGCCCAACCCGCGCCCAGGCCACGGTACAGCTCGACCTTCATCTTCGAGACGGGGGAACTCACCGAGGAGTTCCACCGCCTCGACGGCGAGATCGCGCGCCGGGCGCGCGAGATCCCCGGCTTCCTGGGGGAGGAGGCCTGGCACAATGAGGAGACCGGCCTGCATGCCGAGGTCTACTACTGGACCGACATGGATGCTCTGCAGCAGCTCATGGGCATGGATACGCATCGGCTTGCGAAGAGCCGCCACGACGAGTGGCTCGGCGACTACCGCGTCGTCATCTCGGAGGTGCGGTCCGTCTACGGCAACCCGATCCTCGGCCTTGACCACCGACCCGGACGGGATCGGCCGTGACCGGCATCTTCACCGGCCTGAGCGCGTTCCCGCTGACCCCGCTGCGCGACGACCGCGTCGACGAGTGCGCCTTCGCGGGGCTCATCGAGCGCCTCGTCACGGCGCGCGTGGATTCGATCACTGCGCTCGGTTCGACGGGATCCTACGCCTACCTCACCCCGGAGGAGCGTGCCAGCGTGGCCCGCCTCGCCGTCGAGCACGCAGGGTCGACGCCCGTGTTCGTCGGGGTCGGGGGACTGCGCACCTCGCACGTCCTCGCCCATGCCGCATCCGCCGAGGCAGCCGGTGCGGCGGGTCTGCTGCTGGCGCCGATGAGCTATCAGCCGCTGACCGTGGACGACGTGTTCGAGCTCTACCGCACCGTCACCGCCTCGACGGAGCTGCCGGTGATCGTCTACGACAACCCGGGTACGACCCGCTTCACGTTCACGGTAGAACTGTATGCGCGTATTGCCGAGCTGCCGGGCATCGCGTCGATCAAGATCCCGGGCGTGCCCGCGAATTCGGCCGAGGCCTCCGAGAGGATCGCCGCGATCCGGGCGGTGGTACCTGAGCACGTCACGATCGGAGTCTCGGGAGACGCGTCCGCCGCCGCGGGGCTGAACGCCGGCTGCGACGCCTGGTACTCCGTCATCGGCGGCACTCTGCCCGGCGCCGCGCTGGGCATCACCCGCGCTGCGCAAGCGGGACGCGCGGCCGAAGCCGTCGCCGAGTCGAAACGGCTCGCGCCCCTGTGGGGGCTCTTCTCCGAGTTCGGGGGAAGCCTGCGCGTGACCGCCGCGATCGCCGAGCACCTCGGTCTCGCGCCGAGGAACTGCCTGCCGCTGCCGATCCAGGGGCTCACCGAGGCGCAGCGCGATCGCGTCGCCGCCGTGGTGGGCGAACTCGGTCTCACCTGAGGCGCCTCGGCCGGGAACCGGACGGCGAGGGTGGACGCCGTCTTACGGCGTGTGACGAGTCCCCGCGCGCCGCGCGGGCGACGTGTGGTGAACTCATCGCCATGAGCATCCCACGACTGCTGGATCACATCGTCATCGCCGGTCCCGACCTCGACGCCCTTGTCGCCTGGTTCGCCGAGCGCACCGGGGTCACCGCGGCCCCCGGCGGTGCGCACCCGACGGGCACCGCGAACGCGCTCGTCGCCCTCACCGTCGATGGGAGGCGGGGCCCGCACTACATCGAGCTCATCGGACCCGACCCGGCGAGGGCGGGCGAGGCCCCGCCGAAGACCTTCGGCATCGACGGCCTCGCCGGGCCGAGCGTGCAAGCCTACGCGGTGCACCCCGAAGACATCGACGCCACGGTCGCAGGCGCGCGCGAGCGCGGTTATGATCCGGGCGAGGTGCGCGGCCTCTCGCGGCGCACGCCCGGCGGGCAGCTGCTCGAGTGGCGGCTCACGGGAACCGGCGAGGATCGTCTCGACCTGCCCTTCCTCATCGACTGGGGCAGCACACCGCAGCCGGGTCTCGGTGACCTCCCGTCGATCGAACTCGTCTCCTTCGTGCGGGTCGAGGCCGATCCCTCGCTGCTGCGCCAGACGCTCGCTGCCCTCGGGCTCGGGGACGGTGCCGCTGCGGTCGAAGCGGGGGAGGAGCCCGGCTACCGCCTCGAACTGCGTCTCGCCGATGGCGAGAGCCTCGTGCTGCGAGGCCGGTCGTGAGCGACCCGCGAGACGTCTACCTCGCGTATCAGCAGCGGAACGCGCGGCCGTCGGCGGCGCCCGACGATGCTCCGTCGGGCTTCGCGGGTGCGGGCGCGGCCGCGGCCGACGAGATCGGCGGCGCGGTCGACGCCCTGCGCCCCGAACTGCAGGCGCTGGCGGTGTCGCTCTTCGAAGAGCCCGAGATCGGTTTCGCCGAGCACCGCTCGGTGCGCAAGCTCGCCGCACTGCTCGAGCGGCACGGCGTGCGGGCCGAGGTCGGCGCGTTCGGTCTCGACACCGCGCTGCGCGCCACGGTCGGCTCGGGCGACGGCCCCCACTTCGCGGTCATCGCCGAATACGACGCGCTCCCCGGCATCGGCCAGGCCTGCGGGCACAACATCATCGCCGGGATCGGGGTCGGCGCCTTCCTCGCGGCGGCACCGGTTGTCGAGCGACTCGGTGGCAGGCTCTCGCTCATCGGCACGCCCGCCGAGGAGAACGGCGGAGGCAAGGAGCACATCATCCGCGCGGGTGGTTTCGACGGGGTCGACGCGGCGGGCATGGTGCATCCCGGCGGGGGATCGGCCCTGTCTCCCGTGGCCGGCGAGCGCAGCACCGGGGTGCGCCGCGTCGCCGTCACCTATCGCGGGCGTGCAGCCCACGCAGCCGGAGCACCCTGGCTCGGCCTCAACGCCCTCGACGCGGTCGTCACCGCCTATCAGTCGGTCGCTCAGCTGCGGCAGCACATCCTCCCGATCGACCGCGTGCACGGCATCATCACCGACGGCGGCGCGGCGCCCAACATCGTCCCCGAGCGCGCGTCCGCCCTGTTCTACGTGCGCTCCGGCGAGATCGACACCCTGCGCGCGCTGACCGACCGTGTCGTCGCCGCACTCGAGGGCGCGGCGCTCGCCACCGGCACCGCGGCGGAGATCGAAGTCGATCCGGTGCCGCCCTACCTGCCGCTCGAACCCAACGTCGCGCTCACGAAGCGCTGGGCCGCGGCGCTCGCGGCCCGAGGTCGCGTGGCGCCGCCGTCGCCGCCGGTTCCCGTGCTGAGCGGCGCCTCCACCGATATGGGCAACGTCACCCAGCTGATCCCCGCCATCCACCCCTCCATCGGGCTCGGCGGACCGGAAGACGTGCAACCGCACAACGCGGTTTTCGCCGAGTGGTCGGTGCGGGCCGCGGCGTTCGATGCGATGGCCGACGCCGCGTTCGGGCTCGCCTGCGCCGCGGCCGACTACCTCGCCGACGCCGAGCTGCGCGCAGCCGTCGCGGAGGAGTTCGTCGCGCGAGGCGGCCGCTACCGCTGGGGCGAATGACGACGCGCCACCACGCAGCAGCGCCCCGGGCAGGGTTCGAGCTCCGCCTCGACGCCGCTGCAGTCGGCGCCGTCGAGCACGCCGCGCACGAAATGCCGGTTCGCGCCGCAGGCGAGTTCGCGATGCTGCCGCGCGATCGCGTCGAACGGGCAGTTGCGCAATAGCACCTCGTCGCGATCGACGTCGGCCTCGTAGCCGAGGGCGGTGAGCACCGATCCCGCGCGGGCGAGAACATCATCCGTGGAGGAGGCTGCAGGTGCCGTGTCGCTCGGATGCGCGCCCGCGCCGGCGGCGCGGCCCGCGGCGAGGGCGGCTGCGTCGATCGCCGATTCGAGGTCCTCGCTGTCCGCGCGGGTCCGCTCGATCGCCGCGGCGAGGATGTGGCCCATCATGTCGTAGCGCCGTTCGGGAAGCGACACGCGGAATTCCGTCGCCGACCTACGGTAGAGCTTCGCGGGTCGCCCGGCGCCCGGTCCGCGCCGGCCGGTCAGGCGCCGGTACTCGATGTCGAGCACGCCCTCATCGGCGAGGCGATCGAGGTGGAATTTCGCCTTCGAGACGGGGATGTCGAGGGCCTCTGCGGCTTCCTCGCGGCTCACCGCGCTGCGACGGCCCACGATGAAGCGGTAGAGGCGCATGCGCAACGGGTCGGAGAGGGAGCCGATCGCGGTTACCGAGGGGTGTTCGGACATGCACCCATTCTATCGTCCGCAGAACTTGACTTTAGAGGTCGGGATATCTAACGTTCATATTAACTTCCGATAGAAGCATCGATCTTGCGAAGGACCCCGATCATGTCCGCAATCCAAGCCCCGTCCAGCCGAGGCCGCATGTCCGAGCCTCGAGCGGCGACCGCGTCGCCTTCCTCCTGCTGCGCACCGTCTACACGGTGGCGCCGATCCTCTTCGGTCTCGATAAGTTCGTCCGCGTCCTGACCGACGATTGGGAGCGCTACCTGGCCCCATGGATGGACCGCCTCATCCCCGGCAATGCCACGACCGCCATGGCGATCGTGGGTGTTGTCGAGATCGTCGCCGGTGTCGTAGTGGCGTTCCTGCCCCGGTTCGGCGGTCTGCTCGTTGCAGCCTGGCTCGCGGGAATCATCGTCAGTCTCGTCTCCGTGGGCGGTTACCTCGACATCGCTCTGCGCGACTTCGGCCTGCTCGTCGGCGGCCTCGCGCTGTCCGCGCTCGCGTTCTCCCGACGCGCGACGAGGTCGTAGTGCCGACGGGAACGTCGCTTCCCCTCGGAAGCGCGTCGGGACATACTGGGAATCGTGAACAGCGAGGTACGTCCCGCGACGGTGTTCGAAGACGTCGCGGCGGTGGTCGGGCCGAAGAAGCCGACATCGAATGTCTGCTTCTGCCTGAGCTACCGCATCGGTAACAAGGAGAACAACGCGCTGCGCGAGCCGGCGCGCTCCGCACGTGTGCGCGAGCTGTGCGCGCAGGATCCACCGCCCGGCGTGCTCGCCTACCTCGACGACGAACCGGTGGGCTGGGCGGCCGTGCATCCGCGGGCGGACACCAGCTTCGCTCGGAACCGCCTGATCCCTCATGTCGATGACCTCGACGTGTGGTCGCTGTGGTGCTTCCGCGTGCGCCCCGGGCACCGCAAGCAGGGGATCATGCACGCGCTCATCGACGGTGCGGTCGAGCACGCGAGGCGCAGCGGCGCGCCAGCGATCGAGGGCTACCCGGTCGACAACGGCGACGCGCGCGTGGACCTGACCATGGCCTACGTCGGCACGCGCCGCCTGTTCGAGAAGGCCGGTTTCGCGAAGGCGGCCGACACGGGATCGGTGCTCAACGGCTTTCCGCGCGTGCTCATGCGGCTCGAGCTGGCCTGAGCGCGGATCGGGTGAGGGACCCCTCGCGGCCCTTCGGCCGCCGCGGACCCTCACCCGGCACGAATGTCCGCGTTCCCCGCTAGCCTGGGGAGCAGGGCCGCTCGGCCCTGACGACGTTCCGAGGAGGGAGCCCCCGTGGCCTATCGAGTTCAAGGTGTTGTAGTGCGGGAGAAGAACGCGCCCGCGACGATCGAGACGATCATCGTGCCCGAGCCGGGCCCGGGCGAGGTGGTCGTCGACGTGCTCAGCTGCGGCGTCTGCCACACCGACTACCACTACCAGCAGGGCGGCATCGGCGACGAGTTCCCCTACCTGCTGGGCCATGAGTCGACGGCTCGCGTCGCGGTGGTCGGCGAGGGCGTGACCGAGGTCGCGGTCGGGGATCGCGTGATCCTGAACTGGCGCGCCGTGTGCGGCCAGTGCCGGGCGTGCAAGAAGGGGCAGCCCCAGTACTGCTTCGCCACGCACAACGCGAAGCAGAAGATGACCCTCGAGGACGGCACGGAGCTGTCGGCGGCGCTCGGTATCGGGTCCTTCGCCGAGAAGACGCTCGTCGCCGCCGGACAGTGCACGAAGATCGACGAGGAGTCCGACGCCGCGGCGGTCGGGCTGCTCGGCTGCGGCATCATGGCGGGTATCGGCGCCGCTATCAACACGGGCGAGGTGAAGCGCGGCGAGTCGGTGGCCGTGATCGGATGCGGCGGTGTCGGCACGGCGGCGATCGCGGGCGCACAGCTCGCGGGAGCCACCACGATCATCGCGGTCGACATCGACGACGCGAAGCTCGAACAGGCGAAGCGGTTCGGTGCGACGCACACGGTGAACTCGCGCTCCGACGACCCGGTCGAGGCGATCCAGGGCTTCACGGGAGGTTTCGGCGCCGACGTGGTGATCGACGCCGTGGGACGCCCCGAGACCTACAAGCAGGCCTTCTACGCGAGGGATCTCGCGGGCCGCGTGGTGCTCGTCGGCGTGCCGACGCCCGATATGAAGCTCGAACTGCCGCTGCTCGACGTGTTCGGTCGGGGCGGATCCCTCAAGTCCTCCTGGTACGGCGACTGCCTGCCGAGCCGCGACTTCCAGATGCTCATCGACCAGTACAAGCTGGGTCGCCTCGACCTCGAGGGGTTCGTGACCGAGCGCATCGGTCTCGGCGACGTGGAGGAGGCCTTCGGCAAGATGGCCGGCGGCAACATTCTGCGCTCGGTGGTGGTGCTCTGATGGTCGTGCGGATCGAACGGCTCGTCACGAGCGGCACCTTCTCGCTCGACGGAGGCACCTGGGAGGTCGACAACAACGTCTGGATCGTCGGCGACGATGCCGAGGTCATCGTGATCGATCCCGCCCATGACGCGGCGGCAGCCGCCGCGGCTGTGGGAGAGCGCAGGGTCCACGCGGTCCTGCTGACCCACGGGCACGACGACCATATCAGGGCCGCGCGCGAGGCGGCGGACCTGCTGCACGCTCCGCTCTACCTGAACCCCGCCGACCGGATGCTGTGGGACGCCGTGTACGACGAGGCTCCCGACGCGGCGATCGCCGACGGAGACGTCTACGCCGTCGCGGGCGTCGAGCTGCACGCGAAGCACACGCCCGGGCACTCGCCCGGATCCACCTGCTTCGTCGCACCGGCTCTGGGCGCGGTGTTCACCGGCGATACGCTCTTCCAGGGCGGGCCGGGGGCGACGGGGCGCTCGTACAGCAGCTTCGAGACGATCATCGATTCGATCCGCGAGCGGCTGCTGACGCTCCCCGAGGAGACCGTGGTCTACACGGGTCACGGCGACACGACGACCATCGGCGCCGAGAAGCCGCACCTCCAGGAGTGGATCGACCGCGGCCACTGAGCGAACGAGCCCCACCCGCCACTGAGCGAACGAGCGAAGCGGGTCGAGACCACGGTGGTCTCGACTCGCTTCGCTCGTCCAGTCGACGGAGGGCACGCCGACCGATGGTCAAACCCTGCTCATCCGCTGCCGCTGCTCTTGCGCGCCTGACGCGAGAGCGAGTCGATCGTCACGGCGAGCACGAGCACGCCGCCGGTCACCATGTAGCGCACGAAGGCGTCGACGCCGATGAGGTTGAGGCCGCTCGTGATCGACTGCAGCACGAGCATGCCGAACAGCGCGGAGTAGACGGATCCGCGCCCGCCGAACAGGCTCGTGCCGCCGATGACGGCCGCCGCGATCGCCATCAGGTTGGTGTCGGTGCCGCCGCTCGTCTGGCTGACCGACTGCAGGCGTGCGGCCGCGAGCACTCCGCCGAGCGCCGCGAAGGTCGAGCACAGTGCGAAGACCGAGATGTAGACGCGGTTGACGTTGATTCCGGCTCGACGGGCCGCCTCGGCATTGCCGCCGACGGCGTACACGTGCCGCCCCCAGGTCGTGCGGCGCAGCAGGAAGTCCATGCCGATGATCACGCCCACCCACAGCAGCGGCATGGCGCCGATGCCGCGGTCGAGGTTGAGGTACCAGGCCACCAGCGCCACGGCCGCGATCAGCACGACCGCGCGGATCACCGCAGAGCGCACGCTCGGCGCCGACAGGTTCGCGGCGGCGCGGCGCCTGATGGTGCGCAGTCTCGCCAGGAAGTAGACCGCGCCGATCGCGACGGCGAGCGCGTAGGACGCCCACGGCGGCAGGAAGGTGAAGTTGGCGAAGGCGATCAGCGCCGACTCGCCCGGAAGGTTGACCGTGCCGTTCTTGCCGAGCGTCAGCAGCTGCAGACCGAGGAAGGCGAGCAGGCCTGCCAAGGTGATCACGAAGCTCGGCACGCCGAATCTCGTGCAGAGCACCCCGTAGAGCATGCCGATCACCAGCCCGGTGCAGAGGGCGGCGAGGATGGCCGCCGGCAGTGGCCAGCCGAGGTAGACGAGCAGCACGGCGAGCACGGCGCCGGAGAGTCCGGAGACCGAGCCGACGGAGAGGTCGATCTCGCCGAGCAGCAGCACGAGCACGATCCCGACGGAGATCATGCCGATCGTCGCGGAGTCGAGGCTGAGCTGGACGAGGTTGCGCGAGGACAGGAAGCGGCTGTTCATCGCGTAGAACACGATCCAGATCACGATGAGCCCCACCACGACGGGGATCATCCCGAGGTCGCCCGATCGCAGGCGGCGCACCAGGTTGCCCCACAGCGCACGGGGAGAGTTGTCGTCGATGAGTCGCTCATCGGTTCGGTCGGCGAAGCTCATCGGGTTTCCTCCTTCGTCGAGGCGGCCGGTGCGGCCGCGTCGGTCGAGCGCGCCCTGCGTGCGGCGACCACGTTGTCGGAGGCGCCGGTGATCGCCGCGACGAGCTGTTCGGTCGTGACGTCCTCGATCGCGAACTCCGCGGCGTTGCGCCCGAGGCGCAGCACGTAGATGCGGTCGGAGACGGCCTGCACGTCGGCCATGTTGTGCGAGATCACGACGACGCCGAGGCCCGAGTCCCTGAGGCGCTCGATGAGGTTGAGTACTTCTGCGGTCTGGGCGACGCCGAGCGCCGCGGTCGGCTCGTCGAGCAGCACGACCTTGGGGGAGCCGACGAGGCTGCGGGCGATCGCCACCGTCTGGCGCTGTCCGCCCGAGAGTGAGGCGATGGGGATCCGCACCGAGGGGATCTTGGCCGACAGCTGGCGCAGCAGCTCCCAGCTGCGCGCCTCCATCGTCTCCTCGTCGAGGGCGCCGGCCCTGGTGGTCTCCTGGCCGAGGAAGAGATTGGCGACGACGTCGAGGTTGTCGGCGAGCGCGAGATCCTGGAAGACCGTCGCGATCCCGAGCGCCTGCGCGGCGCGCGGGCCGTGGATCTCGACCTGCTTCCCGTCGACTTCGATGGTTCCGGCATCCGGGCCGTACACGCCCGAGATGATCTTGACGAGCGTGGACTTGCCTGCGCCGTTGTCGCCGACGAGCGCGACGACCTCGCCTGGTCGCACATCGAAGTCGATGTCGGTCAGCGCCTGCACGGCGCCGAAGCGCTTGCCGATGCCGCGCAGCGACAGTACGGACTGAGTCATGGGGCCTCCTTGAGAGGTGGGGGAGCGGAGCGGCCCGAGGCCGCTCCGCTCCGCGTCGGTCAGGAGAGTCCGGCTGCCGCGCAGGCGTCGGCGTACTCGGCCGTGCAGATGTCTTCGACTTGGTAGAAGCCGTCGGCGACGACCGTGTCCTTCACGTTGTCCTTCGTGACCGAGATCGGGTCGAGGATGTACGAGGGGACGCCTTCGAAGTCGCTGGTGCCGCTGACATCCTTCCCCGTGGCGAGGTTCACGGCCAGTTCGGCGGCCTGCTCGGCTTCGAGCTTGATCGGCTTGTAGACCGTCATGTACTGCTGGCCGGCCACGATCCGCTGGATGGCCGCGAGCTCGGCGTCCTGGCCCGTGATCGGGGGCACGGCGTCGCCGCCTTCGGCGCGGAACGCGGCGAAGACTCCTCCGGCCTGTCCGTCGTTCGCGGCGTAGACGCCGGCGAGCGAACCCGGGTCGATCTTGTTGAACTGCGAGCTCGTGAACTTCTGCGCGTTGTCGGGGCTCCAGTCGGGGTTGTCGTACTCGCCGACGATGTTCAGGTTGCTCTTGTCGAGCACCGAGTGGGCGCCCTTCTTGAACTGGGCGGCGTTGGGGTCTGTGGGCGAGCCGTTGAGCATGAGGATGTCGCCCTTGTCGCCCGTCGCCTCGACGAGCGCTTCGCCTTGCATCTCGCCGACCCGCTCGTTGTTGAAGGAGATGTAGTAGTCGGCGCCCTCGATGAAGCGGTCGTAGGCGACGACGGGCACGTCGGAACTCTGCGCCGACTTGACGATCGAGGTCGCGGCCTTGCCGTCGACGGGGTCGAGAACGAGCACGGAGGCGCCGTCGGTCAGGGCCGACTCGGCCTGCTGCTGCTGTTTCGCCGCGTCCTGGTCGGCATTGAGGTAGTTGACCTTGCAGTCGGCGCACAGCTCCTTGACCTTGGCCTCGAAGAGCGGCTTGTCGAAGCTCTCGTAGCGGGTCGTCTTCGTCTCGGGAAGCAGCAGCGCGATCGTGGCGCCATCGCCCGAGTCGCCCGAGTCCGAGCCGCCGCCGTTCGATCCGCACGCTGCGAGGCCGCCGATGGCGAGGGTCAGGGTCGCCGTCACGGCGGCGACACGTTTGAAGGTGTTCACGTTGTCCTCCGAGAGATATCAGTCCACGACGTCGTGGAGTGAGCTCATTGAACTACATCGCGGATTAAGGGTCAATACATGAATGTAAAGAGATAAAGAATCGTATTTTTTGGCAATTAGTGTTTATGTCTTGACGACAAAGGCGAGAGTGAGCACAGTTGTTCCATGACCTCCCTTCCCGCAACCACCGCAGCGCTCAGAGCCGCCAACCAGCATCGGGTGGTCCGCGCGATCCGAGAGGCCGGTCCGCTGAGTCAGGCGGAGATCGCGCGCCGCACGCAGCTGGCGCCTCCGACTGTCTCCGGCATCATCCGCGACCTGGTGGCGCACGGATTCCTCCACTCCGAGGCGGGCGCGGGCAGACGCGGCGCGGCCGTCACGATCGCGCCGTCGGCCGGCGTCGTGGCCGGGGTCGACTTCGGTCACTCCCACCTCGAGGTCGCGGTGGCCGATCTGGCGGGTCGCATCTCCCGCTCCCGCTCGGTGCCCCTCGCGCCCGATACGGCGAGCGGCGATGCTCTGCGCCTCGCCGACTCGTTGATCGACGAGATGCTGGCTGCTGCCGGGCGCACCCGCTCTGAGCTGCGCGCGGTCGGCATGGCCGTGCCGTCGCCGATCGGCCGCGACGGCACGATCGATTCCGGCATGATCCTGCCCGGATGGGTCGGGGTCGATGCGCGTCTCGAGGCCGAAGCCGTCTTCGGCTGCGTCGTGCTGGTCGACAACGACGCGAATCTGGGCGCACTGGCCGAGCACGCCCTCGGAGCGGGGCGGGGTCACGACGACCTCGTGTACATCAAGGTGGGATCGGGGGTCGGCTGCGGCCTCGTGCTCGACGGGCGCGTGCACCGCGGCAGTCTCGGTACGGCGGGCGAGCTGGGCCACTTCACCCTGGACGAGGGCGGCCCGCTGTGCCGCTGCGGCAGTCGCGGGTGCCTGGAGGCCTACGTCGGCGGCGCGGCGCTGGTGCAGCAGTACGCCCAGGTGAGCGGCGAGACGGACGTCGCGTCGTTCGTCGCCGCGGCGCTCGGAGGCGACCAGGGCGCTCGCCGCCTGATCGAGGACGCGGGGCGTCAGCTCGGCAGGGCGGTGTCGGTCGTGGTCAATCTGCTGGGGCCGGGGGTCGTGGTCGTCGGCGGCGAGATGTCGGCTGCGGGAGATCTGCTGCTCGACGAGGTGCGCGCCTCACTGCGGCGCCACGTGCTGACGCCGATCGGGCGGGATGTGCGGGTGCTCGCGTCGACGATCGAGGGGCGCGCATCGTGTCTCGGAAGCGTGCTGCTGGCGCTCGAGGCCGTCGAGCTGCCGGTCGGAGAGGCCGCGAGGGATCGCTGACCGACCGCGAGGGATCCCCCGGACGCTCGTGAGAGACCAGATCGGGAGGGATCTCTGGGCGCTCGCGAGAGATCGCCCCGGTGCTCAGCGCTCGAGCGCGTCGCGCACGGCTTCCAGGATCCGCTCGGACGGTTCCGAGGCGTCCGCGACTGCGACGACGACGCGAGTGCTGCCGTCCGCACCGTCGGGGCCCCCGAGCCAGGGGGAGAAACGCGCGAGCAGCTCCCGCAGCTCGCGGTCGAGCGAGGCGATGACGCCGGGATCCGGATCGCGCAGCCAGCTGCGGAGAGCCGCGTTGTGCACGGCGACGACCCCCGCGGCCGCGGCGACGGCCACCCATCTCGGCGTGTCGGCCGGGGTATGCGCGGCGAGGTAGTCGGCGAAGAGGCGCTCGTAGCGGTGCGTGATCACGAGCTCGCGCTCGCGGAGCGGGCGGGTCCTCCTGAGCAGCTCCGAGCGGAGGCGCGCGGTCTCGGCATCCCGGGTGAGGAGCTGCATGACCTCGAGGGTGCCCTGCACCACCGCCTCCCGCGCGGGCCGCTCGGTCGACTCCAGAAACACCGTCAGCCGGGCGAGCGCGTGGTCGTGGTCGGCGAAGACGATGTCGTCCTTGCCGCCGAAGCGGCGGAAGAAGGTGCTGCGGCTCACGCCGAGCGCCTCCGCGAGATCCTCTGCCGTGGTCGCGTCGTAGCCGCGTTCGGCGAGGCTGCGGATGGCCGCCGCCGAGTTGTCGCCGGGCGATGCGGGGCCGATTCGTGCGGGTGGCATGCACAGCAAGGTAGCACAGCGGACGCATTCTGGCACTCAGTATCGAATGCTGCACGCACGCTGCTTCGAGGATCTTGACGGGTAGGTGAGGGATCCCTCGCCTTGACCTGAGACGCCGTGTCAGGCATGCTCGTGTCGGACGCGTCGGACGATCCGCCGACAGAGGGAGGAAGCGCGATGTCGAATACGAGTGCAGCCGGCCAGGGGACCGCAGAACCCGAGTACGAGCTCTGGGAGCCGCTCGACCCGGATATGGTCGGCGTCTTCCGCGGCCTCTCCGCCGACGACCTCGCCTATCGTGACCGCGCCCGCGCCTTCGTGCAGGAGGAGGTGCGCCCCGTGATCGACGGCATCTGGGATCGCGCGGAGTATCCGCTCGACCTCGCCCGCCGCCTCGGGGAGCTCGACCTGCTGCGAGACGGCATCGACGTGCCCGGCTTCCCCGAGCAGAGCCTGCTCGCCGCGAGCCTCGTCACGATGGAGCTCTCGCGCGGCGACGGTTCGATCGCCACGATCGTCGGCGTGCAGGGCGGGCTCGCGCTGCGCTCGATCGCGATGTGCGGATCCGACGAGCAGCGCGAGCGCTGGCTCGAACCGCTCGCGCGCGGCACCGAACTCGGCGCGTTCGCACTGACGGAGCCGACGCACGGCTCCGACTCGGTGAGTCTCGAGACGCGAGCCGCCGCGGACGGCGACGAGTACGTGATCACGGGCCACAAGAAGTGGATCGGGTCGGGCAGCGTCGGCCAGGTCGCCGTCGTCTGGGCGCGCGGCGATGACGGACAGGTGCAGGGCTTCCTCGTGCCGCAGGACGCCCCGGGCTACACGGGGACGACGATCGAGGGCAAGGTGTCGCTGCGTGCGATCTGGCAGGCCCACATCGAGCTCGACGGCGTGCGGGTGCCCGCGAGCGCGAAGCTGCCGGGAGCCCGCAGTTTCAAGGACACGGGCCGCGTGCTCGCGGCGACCCGGCTCGGCGTCGCCTGGGGCGCGCTCGGGCACGCGACGGCCGTGTACGAGACGGCCGTGCACTACGCGAGGCAGCGCATCCAGTTCGGCCGCCCGCTCGCCGCCTCGCAGATCGTGCAGGCGCGCCTCGCCGAGATGCTCTCGCAGCTGACGTCGCTGCAGACGCTGCTGATGCAGCTCACCCGCGCGGAGGAGGCGGGCGAGCTCAGCGGGCCGGGGGCCTCGCTCGGCAAGTACACGGCGACGCGCACCGCCCGATCCCTCGCCGCGAACGCGCGCGACCTGCTCGGCGGCAACGGCATCCTGCTGCAGAACCGCGTCGCCAGGCACTTCGCCGACATCGAGGCGCTGCACACCTACGAGGGCACGGAGACCGTGCAGGCGCTCATCATCGGCCGTGAGATCACGGGCCTGTCGGCCTTCGCCTGAGTCCGAGCGCACCCTCGTTCGGATCACGCCCGTCGTTCGGATCTGGCGCCGACGATCCGTTCCGAAATATCGCTGCGATCCGAATCACGGGCGCCGTCTCACCCGGGGCCGCGCGGCGGCTATAGTGCTCTGCAGTGGGTCATCGAGAACCGGAAGGCGGCGCATCATGGCGTTCGAACTGATCGAGGCGAGCATCGAGGATGTGCTGGGCGCGCTGCGCAGCGGGGAGATCACGAGCACCTGGCTGACCGAGCGCTATCTCGCGCGCATCGAGGCCTACGATCGCGGCCCCGACGGGCTCAACTCCATCGTGGTCCTGAACCCCGACGCGCTCGCCGAGGCAGCCGAGTCCGACCGCCGCTGGGCCGCGGGCGAGGCCCGCCCGCTCGAGGGCGTGCCGTTCACCGTCAAGGACTCGTACATGGTGCGCGGCCTCACGGTCGCCTCCGGCTCGCCCGCCTTCCAGAACCTCGTCGCGCAGTGGGACGCCTTCTCGGTCGAGAAGCTGCGGGAGGCCGGAGCGGTGCTCATCGGCAAGACCAACATGCCGCCCATGGCCGACGGCGGCATGCAGCGCGGCGTCTACGGCCGCGCCGAGAACCCCTACAACCGCGAGTACCTCGCCGCGGCGTACGCCTCCGGCTCCTCGAACGGCTCGGGCGCATCGACCGCGGCGAACCTCGCCGTGTTCGGCATGGGCGAGGAGACGGTGTCGAGCGGCCGCAGCCCAGCCTCGAACAACGGCCTCTGCGCGTACACGCCGAGCTGGGGCATCCTGTCGATCCGCGGCAACTGGCCGCTCTTCCCCGCCCGCGACGTCGTGGTGCCGCACACGCGCTCGATGCCCGACATGCTCCGCCTCCTCGACGTGCTCGTGCAGGACGACCCGATCACCCGCGGCGACTTCTGGCGCAATCAGAGCGTGGTCGAGCTGCCGAAGCCGAGCGAGCATCGGCCCGCCTCCTATCTCGAGGTGAGGGATCCCGACGCGCTGCGCGGCAAGCGCTTGGCGGCGCCCCGGATGTATCTGGGGCAGGATCCGAACTTCCCGATCGCCGTGCGCCCGACCGTGCTCGAGCTCTGGGAGCGCTCGAAGGCCCGTCTCGAGGCGCTCGGCGCGGAGGTCGTCGTCACCGACTTCCCGCTCATCGAGCAGTACGAGGGGGACCGCCCCGGCCAGGAGAACGTCGGCGCGCCCGGCGTGCTGCCCGAGGGATGGATGGACACCGAGTTCAACCACTTCCTCGCCTTCGGCTGGGACGACTTCCTGAAGGCCAACCGCGATCCGAACATCCCCGACCTCGCCTCCGTCGACCCCGACACGATCTTCCCGCGCGTCGAGGGCGCGCTGCCCGATCGCTACGAGGAGGTCGAGGACTACGAGAACCGCTACCGGGCGACGGTCGCGCTCGCCGCGCAGGGCATCCCCGACCCGCGCGAGCGGAGCGACTTCGCCGACGGGCTGCGGGCGCTGAACCGGCTGCGGAGGGATCTGCTCGAGACCTGGCTCGACGAGCAGGGCTTCGACGGCGTGGTCTTCCCGGCCAACGCCGACGTGGGACGCGAGGACGCGGAGTTCAACCTCGAATCGGCCGACCACGCCTGGTCGAACGGCGTGTTCTTCTCGAACGGCAACTACGCGCTGCGCCACCTCGGCATCCCCTCGGTCACCGTGACGATGGGTCCGCTGAGCGACATCGGCGTGCCCGTCGGCCTCACCTTCGCGGGGGCGGCCTACTCCGATCCCTCGCTGCTCGCGTACGCGACCGCGTTCGAGACCGGGGGAGAAGGATCCTTCCGCGTGCCGCCCGCCTCGACGCCCGCGCTGCCCGAGGACCGTCCGGGCGCCTGATTCGACGGGGAGCAGCGGCGGGCCGTGCCGATCCGCGGCCCGCGTTCCCTGAGCCCGTGATCGCCGGGGCCGCGATCCCTCGTCTCCTGAATACTTCGGTTCTCGACTCAGTAGCTGAAGAGGATCGCGACGCAGGTGCCGAATGCGATGACGGGCAGGCAGGCGATGCCGATCCACATGCCGATGCCGGTGCGCCTCGTGCCGCGGATGCAGGTGAGCACGATCGCGAGGATGATCGCGAGGACGAATCCGATGATCGGCAGCAGGAACAGCATCTCGTACGGGGGATCGGTCAGCAGCGATTCCAGCGCCCACGGGAGGAGGGCGCCCAGGAGCGGGATCCCGATCGCGAGGAGGATGCCCAGCCAGATGCGGCCTCCCGCGGGCGGAGGCGCCTGGTACGAGGGGTACTGCCCGGGCGGCGCGCCGGGATATCCGGGCTGCTGGTAGGGCAGAGCCTGCTGCGGGTACGACTCGTGGGGCTGCTGGTAGGGTCCCGGCTGCTGCTGGTAAGGCTCCGACCCTTGCGGGTAGGGCCACGATTGCTGCGGATACGGGCCCTGCTGCTGTTCGGGCACCTGCTGCTGTTCGGGTCGCGGCTGCTGCGGGTATTGCTCGGGGCGGGGGTACTGCTCCGGCTGCGGGTTTTGCTCGGGCTGCCCCGGCTCAGGCTGGTTGGCGCTCATCTTGCCTCCTCGATCGGTCGGGGGTGAGTCTGCCCTGCCTCGCCAACCACCAGATCCGCGCGACGAACAGCGGAATGGTCACGAGCAGGAAGTGCTGGGGCCGGGTCAGGCCGAGCCAGGCGACCTCGTTGCCGCGCACGAACTCGACGAGGAACCGGAACACGGCGTACGCGCCGATGTACAGGGTGAGGGTCTCGCCCGCGCCGAGGCCGAGATGCCTCAGCCAGAACCAGAGCAGCGCGAACGCGATCGCGTGGAAGGCGATCTCGTAGATGAAGCTGGGGTGCAGGCCGACACCCGCGGGGGAACCGAGCCGCTCGGCGGCCTCCCGGTCGAGCACGATGCCCCAGCCGCCGGAGGTGGGCGTGCCCGGCCGCTCCGTGAGGAGGCAGCCGAAGCGGCCGATCGCGAGCGCGATGGCGACGGCTGGAGCGAACAGGTCGCCGGTGCGCTCGCGGTAGCCGACGATGCGTTTCGTGATGTGGACGCCGAGCCACGCGCCCACCAGAGCGCTGAGGATCGAAGCGTTGCCCCGGAGCAGCTGCTCGCCGAGGTTCAGATTCTGCGAGGGATCGAGGTGCTGCGCCCAGGTGCCCAGTCGGGCGAGGACGCCCGCTCCGACGAGCGCGCCGATGACGAGGTAGGGGATGCGCGGATCGCTGGCCCGCCTGCGCCGCGCCTCGAGCCAGAACACGAGGCCGCCCGCGGCGAGGCCGAGCGCCACGAACACGCCGTGCGTGTCGAGCGGCGGGCCGAAGCCGAGGAGGTCGTCGAGGCGCGGGAACATGTCCGGGCTACCCGAAGACGCGGATCCACATGAGGACCCAGAGCGGAATCGCAGCCGCGGCGAGCAGCGCGACGACCGTGAGGTAGCCGATGACGAGCCGGGTGTCGCCCAGCTTGCACTTGGATCGCACCAGCCCAGCCCGCCGCGCGCGGGCGTACCCCGCGATGGCGACCAGGGCGAAGCCGAGCAGGGCCGCCGGTCCGAACACGCAGACGATGAGGGCGACCGTCGTGTGCACGCAGAGCCGCAGGGGGTCGAAACCGGGCTCGGCCGGGCCGACACCCGCGTCCCGCTGGTTCAGCGGGGGAGTGCTCGGAGTCAGGTGCGCGGACACGTCGCTCATCGGGAGACCGCCTCCTCTGCGCGCGATACGGGGTCGGGCAGCCGTGTCGCGCCGCGCCTGCCCGTCGCGGTCGAGAGCTTCCGGTCGGCGAGCGGCGCCCAGGCCTGCACCGCGCAGAACGGCGCGCACTGGTGCGCGCTGCCGCCGTCGGCCGTCGGCTCCTCGTGCACCGTCGCGACGTGCACGCAGCACTGGGTCAACCGTTCTTCGATCATCGTGTTGATGTCCATGAACGGCTTCACCGTGATCCGCTTCACCCGCTCGCCGAGGAACCTCCGCAGCCGGCGGTGCTGACCGGGCAGCGCCGCCGTCGCGAGCTGCGTCAGCGTGCCGATCCCGAGATCGCAGCCTGCGCAGATGTCCTTCCACAGCGAGCCGATCGAGGGGTGGGAGAGCGACGACTGCTCGCTCAGCAGATCGAGCAGCGACTGCTTCACGCTCTCCTTGAGCGCCTGGTTGACGCCGCTGTCGGCGATCCGATTCGCGATCAGATCGGGGTTGAGATCCAGGAACTCCTTGAGCTGCTCGTGCCCGACGAGCGAGGTCAGCGATTTCCACTCGTCCGAGTCGTCGCGCAGCAGATAGCCGACCGAGCAGCAGTGCGGGTGCGAGCAGGGCAGCGCCGTGAGGTCGCGCCACGTCACCTCGCCGTCGGTCTGAGGCCCGAGGCGGGCGAGCACGCCCGTGTGCGTGAGCCGGTCCTGCGCGTCGATGCCGGCGGAGCGCCCGGATCCGAACACCGGCTGGATGGTCACCCCTCCGACGTAGGGGGTGACCATCGCGCGGCGGATGACGGCGCCGATCTCGTGGTCGTTCACGCCCAGGGCCGCGGTCATCGTCAGCGTCGTGAAGACCCCCGCCTCCGACAGGCGCGCGAGCGCGCGCTCCTTGAAACGGCGAATGTCGGCACCGCGGTGGTAGCGAGACGACTCCGGCTCCTCCCCGTCGTATTGGAGATAGATCTCGACGCGCTCCCGGTGCCGCCTCAGCGTCTCGACGAAGGCGTCGTCGTTCGCGATGCGCAGCCCGTTCGAGTTGATGAGGATCCGCACCACCGGCCGCGCGACCAGATGCTCCAGCAGCTGCTCCAGCCACGGGTAGAGCGTCGGCTCGCCGCCCGAGAGCATGAGCACGTCGATGCGGCCGTTCTCGCGCGCGAGCCGCGCGTCGACCGAGGCGAGCACCTCCTCCAGAGGCGCGACCGCGCTCGCCGCCGGGCTCGACTCTGCGAAACAGGTGGGGCACTTCAGATTGCAGTGGTCGGTGATGTCCTGCAGCAGGATGCAGGTGTGCTGGGTCTGCATCTCGGGAAGGCCGTCCTCGTAGGCCTCCGGCACCGGTTTGAAGTTGCCCGCGAGGTCGGGGGTGTGGATCTTCGTCGGCGCGGTCCACTGCTCCAGGTAGCTCAGGATCTCGGCCGACTCGTCGTAGAGGGTGCGCTGCACGCCGTGGAAGCGGCAGCCCCGTTCGAGCCAGATCCTGCCGTCGCGCTCGGCGAGCCAGCCGGAGAGCCGCTGCACCTCGGTGAGCGGCCGGTCGGGCCGCTCCTCGTGGCACTCGGGGCAGAACGCGTTCACATAGCGGTGCACGCGATAGTCGCGCAGGGGCATTCCGGGCCTGGGTGCTGCGGTCTTCGCTGACATGGCTCCACGCTACTACCGGATCGCTCCCTGTGCGGGGCCGCCTTCGCGGCGTAGGATGCGGGTATGAGCGCATCGGACGACACGCTGGACGAACTGGAGTTCACGGTGTTCGGGTTCATCTCCCGGCCGCCCGCCGAGGTGTACGAGGCCGTCGCGGATCCCTCGACCCTCAGCCGCTACTTCACGACAGGGGGAGCGGTCGGGCGCATGACTGCGGGAACGACGGTGCAGTGGGACTTCGCCGACTTCCCCGGCGCGTTCCCCGTGCGGGTGACCGAGGCCGTGCCGCCCCAGCGGATCGTCTTCCGGTGGGGCGGCGACCCGGCCGCGATCGTCGGCGGAGCCGACGACACCGAGGTTCGCTTCGAGTTCCGCGCCGTCGACGACGGTGTCCGCACGGAGGTGCGCGTGACCGAACGATCCTGGCGACCGACTCCCGGTGGAGCCCAGGCCGCCTTCGGCAACTGCATGGGGTGGACCGGGATGCTCGCCGCGATGAAGGCGTGGTTGGAGCACCGGATCGATCTGCGCGACGGTTTCTACAAGTAGCGCGCGCCGGAAAGCGGCCCGAACCGCCGTTCTGTCGTTTCCCCGGGTCGCGGTGGTATTCTGGACCTGCGGGCGAATGCCCGTATCAACGATGAACCGAGCACGTCGGCTGGCGGGCTGGTCTTCGGTGGTGGATCCCTCTCCCGTTCCCGCGTTCGCCGGGCGGTCCCCGAGCCTGTCGACGGGGCCCCTGAGCTTGTCGAAGGGCGGAGAGTGGCCTTCTACTGAACATCAGCACCCGCAGCCTGCCGCAGAGGCTTTTGGCGCTCCGGGCTGCCCGCCGCGTGCTCTCGTGAGTGAGGAGAGCCCGTGGAGGGTCCTGATATCAAGTTCGCCGAGGCCGTGCTCGACAACGGCTCGTTCGGCAAGCGCACCATCCGCTTCGAGACCGGCCGTCTCGCGCAGCAGGCGCAGGGCGCCGTCGCCGCGTACCTCGACGAGGAGACCATGCTCCTCTCGGCCACCAGCGCATCGAAGAACCCGAAGGATCACTTCGACTTCTTCCCGCTGACCGTCGACGTCGAGGAGCGCTCGTACGCCGCGGGCAAGATCCCCGGCTCGTTCTTCCGTCGCGAGGGCCGCCCCTCGACCGAGGCGATCCTCGTCTGCCGCCTCATCGACCGCCCGCTGCGCCCGTCGTTCGTCGACGGCCTCCGCAACGAGGTGCAGATCGTCGTCACCGTGCTGTCGATCGCCCCGGGCGAGTTCTACGACGCGCTCGCGATCAACGCCGCCTCCGCGTCGACGCAGATCTCGGGCCTGCCCTTCTCGGGCCCCATCGCGGGTGTGCGCCTCGCGCTCATCGGCGAGCAGTGGGTCGCCTTCCCGAACGCCGAGCAGCTGCAGGACGCGGTCTTCGACCTCATGGTCGCCGGCCGCGTCGTGACCAAGGCCGACGGCACCGAGGACGTCGCGATCATGATGGTCGAGGCCGAGGCGACCGAGGGATCCTGGAACCTCATCAAGGGCGGCGCCGTGAAGCCCGACGAGACCGTCGTCGCGCAGGGCCTCGAGGCCGCGAAGCCGTTCCTCGCCCAGCTCGTCAAGGCGCAGGAGCAGCTTGCCGCCCAGTCGGCGAAGGAGGTGCAGGAGTACCCCGTCTTCCTGCCCTACACCGACGAGGTCTACGCCGCGGTCGAGGCTCTCGCGCTCGACGAGCTCACCGGCATCTACCAGATCGCCGACAAGCAGGAGCGCCAGGACGCCGACGACGCGCTGAAGGCGCGCGTCAAGGAGGCCGTCGCGGCCAAGGTCGAGGCCGGGGAACTGCCCGCCGAGGCCGAGGGTCAGGTATCGGCAGCCTACAAGTCGGTCACCAAGAAGATCGTGCGCGGCCGCATCCTCACGGAGGGCGCTCGCATCGACGGCCGCGGGCTGCGCGACGTGCGCGCGCTCGACGCCGAGGTCGAGGTCATCCCCCGGGTGCACGGCTCGGCGATCTTCCAGCGCGGCGAGACCCAGATCATGGGCGTCTCCACGCTGAACATGCTGAAGATGGAGCAGCAGATCGACTCGCTGTCGCCCACGACCAGCAAGCGCTACATGCACCACTACAACTTCCCGCCCTACTCGACCGGTGAGACCGGCCGCGTGGGCAGCCCGAAGCGCCGCGAGATCGGCCACGGCTTCCTGGCCGAGCGCGCGCTCGTGCCGGTGCTGCCGAGCCGCGAGGAGTTCCCCTACGCGATCCGTCAGGTCAGCGAAGCGCTGGGCTCCAACGGCTCGACCTCGATGGGCTCCGTCTGCGCCTCGACGCTGTCGCTGCTCAACGCCGGCGTGCCGCTGCGCGCCCCCGTCGCGGGCATCGCGATGGGCCTCGTCTCCGACGAGATCGACGGCGAGACCCGCTACGCGACCCTCACCGACATCCTCGGTGCCGAGGACGCGCTGGGCGACATGGACTTCAAGGTCGCAGGCACCTCGGAGTTCGTGACCGCGCTGCAGCTCGACACCAAGCTCGACGGCATCCCCTCGGATGTGCTCGCGGGCGCCCTGTCGCAGGCCAAGGAGGCGCGCACCCAGATCCTGGGCGTCATGAACCAGGCGATCGATACCCCCGACGAGATGGCGCCCACCGCACCGCGCGTCATCACCGTCAACATCCCGGTCGACAAGATCGGCGAGCTGATCGGCCCCAAGGGCAAGACGATCAACGGCATCCAGGATCAGACCGGCGCCGACATCTCGATCGACGACGACGGCACCGTGTACATCGGCGCGGTCGACGGCCCCTCGGCCGAGGCCGCCCGCGCCCAGGTGAACGCCATCGCCAACCCGCAGAACCCCGAGGTCGGCGAGCAGTACCTCGGCACCGTCGTGAAGAACGCCACCTTCGGTGCGTTCATCTCGCTGCTCCCGGGCAAGGACGGCCTGCTGCACATCTCCGAGGTGCGCAAGCTCGTCGGCGGCAAGCGCATCGAGGGTGTCGACGAGGTGCTCTCGATCGGTCAGAAGATCCTCGTGAAGATCACGAAGGTCGACGACCGCGGCAAGCTCTCGCTCGAGCCGGTGCTCGAGGAGCAGGCGGCCGCGGCCGAGGCCGCTCCCGCTGAGGCTGCTGAGGCCGCCGCGGAGTAAGGCTGCGGCTGCCTCATGCGTCACGGGCGAGGGATCCCTCGCCGCACGACGAAGCGCCCGTCGCGACCCCGAGCGGGGGAGCGGCGGGCGCTTCGTCGTTGTCCGGACGTCGGGGCCCGTGTACGGGTCACGGGCTGGGCCGGCACGGGCCGGCGAGCCCGAGGCCATCCACACGTTTCTGCCGTTCGCCGAGCGATCGCTCGGGCGAAACCGGCGTCGGGCGAACGGCAAACGGGCCCCGCCCCTCGGGGGCGGAGCCCGTTGCAGAGCTGGAGCCGGCCGTCTCCCGAGCGGGAGTCAGCCGGCTCCGACGGCCGGGGCGCTCAGCTTTCGCGGCCGGGCAGCCAGCCGAAGGTGAACCAGAAGCCGATGACCTCCATGAGCAGGCCGGCCGCGAACAGCGGGATCGCGTACTCGTGGACGGAGAAAGCGGTCGCCATCACGTAGAAGCCGCCCAGCATCAGCGCAATGGCGAAGAGCACGGCGATCGCCGATCCCGCTGACAACCGCGGACGCGGGGAGGGCGCGAAGACTGCGGTGGGGTGCGACTGACCGTTGGACTCGGGGTTCGACATGGAGAAAGCCTCGCTGATTCACTAGAGCGCGAACGAAACAGGTACGGCACCCAGTATAGGGCGACGCGCGAGCGCAGGGTTCGTCGCGACCTCTAAGCTGGGGTGATGCGCGAACCGATCCTGCTGCCCCTCGACCGAGCCGAGATCACCGCCGAGCTGGGCGGCGGGACGATGCGCCGCACCGTGCACCCGAGCGGCCTCCGCGTGCTCACCGAGCGCATGCCGGGCGCCCGGAGTGCCTCGATCGGCTTCTGGGTCGGCGTCGGTTCGCGCGACGAGCAGGCCGAACGCGGCGACGCCCCGGGCAGCCTCGGCTCCACCCATTTCCTCGAACACCTGCTGTTCAAGGGCACCCCGAGCCGCGACGCGTATTCCATCGCCACGGCATTCGACCGCATCGGCGCCGAGCACAACGCTCTCACGGCCAAGGAGTACACCTGCTACTACGCCAAGGTGCGCGACGAAGACCTCGACATCGCGGTCGAGGTGCTCGCCGACATGGTGACGAACTCGGTGCTCGACGAGGGTGAATTCGAGACCGAGCGCGGCGTGATCCTCGAGGAACTCGCGATGGCGGCCGACGACCTCGCAGACGTCGCGAACGAGCGCTTCTTCGAGGCGGTCTTCGGGGATCGCGCCCTCGGCCGTCCCATCGGGGGCAGCCCCGAGACGATCCGCGCCGCGCGGCGCGACGACGTCGACCGTCACTACCGCGACCGTTACGATCCCTCGACCCTCGTGATCACCGCCGCCGGGGCCGTCGACCACGACCGCCTCGTCGAGCAGATCCTCGAGGCGCTCCGTCTCTCTCCCGAGGCGCGTTGGCGCATGGAGCGCGACGCGCGCCCCGTGCGGCGCGCGCAGCCCGATGGCACGACCGCACCCACGGCCGCACACGCTGCGGATGCACCCGCCGTGCACATCACCGAACGCCCCTCCGAGCAGATCAACCTGCTCATCGGCACCGAGGGCTTCCGCTCGAACGATCCTCGCCGCTTCGCCTTCGGCATCATGAACTCGGTGCTGGGCGGCGGCATGTCGAGCCGGCTCTTCCAGGAGATCCGGGAGAAGCGCGGCCTCGCCTACACCGCCTACTCCTTCGGCGCGAGCTACTCCGACGCCGGGCTCTTCGGCATGTACGCGGGCACCGCGCCCGAGAAGGCCGCCGAGGTGCTCGAACTCAGCCGCCTCGAACTGCAGCGCATCGCCGACGGCGGCATCACCGAGGAGGAGCGCGAGCGCGCGCTCGGGCAGATCTCCGGCTCCTCCGCGCTCGCGCTCGAGGACTCCGACACGCGCATGGGGAGGCTCGCGCGCGCCGAGCTCGGCAGCGGCGAGCTGTTCGACCTCGACACCTCGCTCGAACGATTCGCCGCAGTCACCGCCGGCGAGATCCGCGCCGTCGCGACCGAGCTCGCCGAGCGCCCGACCACCGCGGTCGCCGTCGGAGACACGAGCCGCGCACGCCTGTAGCACCGGGCGGAACGTAGACTGGAGATCATGTCACTCAGCGTCGCCGTCTCGGGTTCGACCGGGCGTCTCGGATCCCTCATCTGCGAAGTGGTCGAGGGGCACCCGGACTTCGAACTCGCCGCCCGCCTCAGCAGCTCCTCCGATCCCGATGAGGGATCCGGGGCCGACGTCCTCGTCGATGTCACCCGGCCCGATGCCTCACCCGCGATCGTGGAGCGGGCGCTCGACCACGGTCAGAAAGTGATCATCGGCACGAGCGGGTGGTCGGCCGAGCGCCTGGAGGGGCTGCGCGCACGGGTCGACGGCACGCCGGGCGCGGGAGTCATCGTCGTGCCGAACTTCTCGCTCGGCTCGGTCATCGGCACGGTGCTCGCGCGCATCGCCGCGCCCTACTTCGACGCGGTCGAGGTCGTCGAGGCGCACCACCCGGGCAAGATCGACTCGCCGTCGGGCACCGCCGTGCGCACGGCCGAGCTCATGGCCGAAGCCCGCGGTGGTCGGCCGGTCGACGCTCCCTACGCCGATCAGCCCGCCCGGGGCGAGCTGATCGCCGGCATCCCCGTGCACAGCCTGCGCCTCGCCGGCGTGGTCGCGAAGCAGGAGGTGCGCTTCGGGGGGCCGGGCGAGGTGCTGACCGTGACGCACGACACCCACTCGAACGAGGCCTACCGCGCGGGTGTCGTCGCGGCGCTCGAGGCCATCGGGGGGACCGAGGGCCTCGTCGTCGGGCTCGACGCCGTGCTGGGGATCGCCGGGGGAGCGGTGCGCGCATGAGCGCTCGCGCGCGTTCCCTGACCGGGGTCGTGGTGATGAGCGCCGTGCTCGTGCTCTACTTCGCGCTCGCGGGCGTGCGCGGCATCGCGCTCATCGGCTCGGGTACGCCGATCGCGGTGGCCATGGGCGTCGCGATGCTGGTGCTGCCCCTCATCGGGGCGTGGGCGCTGCTGCGCGAGCTGCGTTTCGGCCGTGATGCCACGCGGCTCGCAGACCGACTCGAAGCCGAGGGACGCATGCCGGACGAGACGGTCGAGACCCTCCCGTCGGGCCGGCCCCTGCGCGAGGAGGCCGACGCAGCCTTCCCGAGGTATCGCGAGGAGGCCGAGGCCGACCCCGGTTCGTGGTCGGCCTGGATGCGGCTCGGCATCGTGTACGACGCGGCGGGAGACCGGAAGCGAGCCCGAGCGGCGATTCGGCAAGCAATCACCTTGGAACGCAACGAAATCCGAAGCTGATCCCTCGTTGATTAGGTGATATCGGCAGGAAGCGCCTAGAATCGTCCGGGCTCCGGGCGCTTGTTATCCTGGGGTACGCGAGCGGCAACGGAGCTGCGCGCACTGCTGCGAGAGTAAGGACGATCCCTGGTGTCCAAATACGACATGAA
Source organism: Leucobacter ruminantium (assembly GCF_017565705.1). Taxonomy (GTDB): domain Bacteria; phylum Actinomycetota; class Actinomycetes; order Actinomycetales; family Microbacteriaceae; genus Leucobacter; species Leucobacter ruminantium. The sequence continues at coordinate 195,022 of NZ_JAGDYL010000001.1, read as the reverse complement.
TGCCCCAGCGCCGGCGACACGAACACTCGACTCGGTGAGCGGGATCAGCAAGAAGGGGCTTCCGCAGGGCACGGTGGGCGTGCTCGGCGCTCTCGTCATCGGCATCTCCACCTGCGCCCCCGCCTACACCCTCACCGCGGCGGTGGGCCCTGCCGCGAGCGAGGTCGGATATCAGACCCCGGCGATCTTCCTCATGGGCTTCATCCCCATGCTGCTCGTCGCTCTCGGCTACCGCGCCCTCAACAGTGCGATGCCCGACTCGGGCACCTCCTTCACCTGGGCCACCCGCGCCTTCGGGCCCTGGATCGGCTGGATGGCGGGCTGGGGCCTCGTCGCCGCGACCGTGCTCGTGCTGTCGAACCTCGCAGGCATCGCCGTCGAGTTCCTCTTCCAGTCGATCGGCATCCTCGTCGGAGACCCGGGCATCGCAGACCTCGCCGACAACAAGTTCATCAACATCGCCGTCTGCCTCTGCTTCATGGCGCTCGCGACCTTCATCTCCTACCGGGGCATGACCTCGACGAAGGTGTTCCAGTACGTCACCGTGTTCTTCCAGATGGCCGTCATGGTGTGGTTCATCATCGCGATGTTCGTGGGGTCGGGCGATCCCGCGAACGCCGAGGGCACCACCCCGCAGCTCTCCTGGTTCAATCCCTTCGAAGTGTCGAGCTTCAGCGCCTTCGCCGCGGGCATCGCCGTCTCGATCTTCGTCTACTGGGGCTGGGACACCGTGCTCACCATGGGTGAGGAGACCAAGCCGTCGAAGGGGCGCCTCTCGACCGAGAGCAAGGCCGCGATGATCCTCGTCGCCATCCTCGTGGTGCTGTACGTCGGCACCGCGACCGCGACCGTCGCCTACGCCGGTCTGGGCGACGGACCCACCGGCCTCGGCAACCCCGACATCATCGAGAACGTGTTCGCCGCGCTCGCGCACCCCGTCATGGGCGGGGCCGCGATCCTGCTCTCGCTCGCGATCCTCGTGAGCGCGATGGCGTCGATCAACTCCACGGCCATCTCCCCGGCGCGCACCCTGCTCGCCATGTCGCACTACCAGGCGCTCCCGCCCGCCATCAAGAAGGTGCACCCGAAGTACAAGTCGCCCCACGTGGCGCTGCTCGTGTCGTCCGTCGTCGCCTCGGCGTTCTACGCGGTGATGCGCTTCATCAGCGAGGACGTGCTCTGGGACACGATCACCGCCCTCGGCATGATGGTGTGCTTCTACTACGGCGTCACCGCGCTCGCGAGCCCCTGGTACTTCCGCAAGACGGCGGCGCGCGAGGGGCTGGGATCCGTCATCTCCAAGGTCGTACTGCCGGGCATCGGCGGTATCCTGCTGCTGATCGTCTTCGTGAAGACCACGATCGACGCCATGGACCCGGCCGCGGGGTCGGGCAGCAACATCGCGGGCGTCGGGCTCGTCGGCATCATCGGCGTGGTCGTGCTGGGGTTGGGCGTCGTGCTCATGTTCGTGCAGGCCAAAGCATCGCCCGCGTTCTTCCGCGGGGAGGTGCTCGCGAAGGCCGACGCCAGCAACGACACCTCGGCGATCGACGTCTTCGACGACGGCCTCGGCTCGTAGGGCGTGTCTCGTAAATCGTTGCCGTTGCGAGCAGCGCTTGGGCGGGGTGCCTCGCAAGGCGGAGGAGGACGGTTTGCTGGATGTAAATCTGACGACGACAACGCAGCGAGGCGCCCCGAACGGGCGCGCGCAGTAGGCGAGGGTTTGCGAGACACGCCCTAGCCGGGAGGAGCGGGTGGGCGCTCCGTGAGGGATCCCTCGCGAGTCCCACCCGCTCGCCGCCCAGCCCCCGCCGAGTACCGCGGCGGTAGAATCGCAGGGTGACTGCGAACGCGATCCCCACCCCCTACGAAGACCTGCTGCGCGAGATCTTCGAGCGAGGAACGCCGAAGGGCGACCGCACGGGCACCGGCACGCGCAGCCTCTTCGGCAAGCAGATCCGTTACGACCTCTCGGAGTCGTTCCCGCTCATCACCACGAAGCGTGTGCACTTCAAATCGGTCGCGGTCGAGCTGCTGTGGTTCTTGCGCGGCGAGGGCAACATCGCGTTCCTCAAGGAGCACGGCGTCACGATCTGGGACGAGTGGGCCGATGAGAACGGCGACCTCGGACCCGTCTACGGCGTGCAGTGGCGGTCGTGGCCGACCCCCGGGGGCGAGCACATCGACCAGATCTCGCAGGTGATCGAGCAGCTGAAGTCGAACCCCGACTCGCGGCGCATCATCGTCTCGGCCTGGAACGTGGCCGATCTCGACGAGATGGCGCTCATGCCGTGCCACGCGTTCTTCCAGTTCTACGTGGCCGACGGCAGGCTCTCGTGCCAGCTGTACCAGCGCTCCGCGGACATGTTCCTCGGCGTGCCGTTCAACATCGCGAGCTACGCCCTGCTGACGCTCATGGTCGCGCAGCAGGCGGGTCTCGAGCCGGGCGAGTTCATCTGGACGGGCGGCGACTGCCACATCTACGACAACCACGTCGAGCAGGTGGAGCGGCAGCTGGCGAGGGATCCCTATCCCTACCCGCGGATCGAGATCCGCAAGGCCGATTCGATCTTCGACTACACCCTCGACGATTTCGAACTCGTTGGTTACGAGCATCATCCGGGCATCAAGGCCCCGGTAGCGGTGTGACGATGCGACAGGCTACCCGCCCATTGAGCGAGCGAAGCGAGTCGAAATGAGAATCGAGAAGGGGTCGATGCGGCTCGGCATGATCTGGGCCGAGGCCCGGGACGCGGACGGCAGGGGGGTGATCGGCCGGGGCGGCGACATGCCCTGGCATCTGCCCGAGGATCTCGCGTATTTCAAGCGGGTCACGCTCGGCGCGCCCGTGATCATGGGGCGCCGCACCTGGGAGTCGCTGCCCGAGCGGTTCCGGCCGCTGCCCGGCCGCAGGAACCTCGTCGTGACCCGCGACCCGGTGTACGACGCCCCGGGTGCCGGGGTCGTCGCCTCGCTCGAGGACGCCGTCGCCGAGCTGAGCGGCGGGGGTTCCGGGGCGGCGGGTGCCGTGGTCGACGGCGAGGCGGGGGATCCCTCGCCCGAGATCGCCTGGGTGACCGGCGGCGGACAGCTCTACCGGGCGGCGATGCCCCTCGCCGACGAGCTGTCGGTGACGCGCATCGACCTCGAGGTCGACGGCGCCGACACCTTCGCGCCCGAGATCGGGCCCGAGTGGGAGCTCGCGGAGGCCGGGGAACCGCTCGTCTCCAAGACCGGACTCGGCTACCGCTTCGAGCGCTGGGTGCGTCGCTGAGCGGCCGCTGACGGTGGCGCTCGTGTCGCGCCGGGTCGGCGCCAAACCCGCCCGCCTTGGCGGCGCCGCGTCGAGCCGCCCGCGCCGCTCCGAGCCCGCCCGCGCCACCGACTTGACGCGTACTGCTGTCTTCCGGCGGTTTGAGAGCCGAACGCGTCAAGTCGATGCGCTCGCTTCCCGACTCGGACGATCGTGCCACTCCGGTTCGGCGAAGCAGCGAGCGAGAGCGGGGTCGATGGGACGCGCCGTCTCCCCGAGGAAGTCGCGCATCCTGGCCGCCGTCGTTTCGATCGCGTCCTCGGCGAAGTCTTCACTGTGCAGCCGCAGCACGCCGTATTTCTCGTCGCGGACGCGTTCCAGACGCCTGATGTCGCGCAGGTACTGTCGGCGACTCGTGCGATGCTGCTCGCCGTCGTACTCCAGGATCTTCCGCGACGTCCGATCGCACGCGTCGAAGCGACCGATGAAGGCTCCGCCGCGGTCGTGGATCACGGCCTGAAGCTCCAGGAGGTCCAGGCCGTGCTTCGCGAGCTCGTAGTGCATCAGGGACTCGCCGCGTGACTCGGCCCCGACGCGTGCCACATCAACGGCCAGTCGCAGCCTTCGAATGCCCCGCGTGGATGCGGTGCGGACGGTCTCTCGGAGGTCCTCCTGCGCGACGATGGGCGGTGTCGCCCCGTTGTCGCGCCACTTGATCAGGTGGTCGACGGCGACGACGAGTTCGCGGAAGCCCAGCAGCGGCGCCGACTGTATCAGGGCCACAGAAGCCGGCACGCACGGGAAATCGCATATGAGCTCCTCGTCGGCGACGAATGCAGCGGAGGTCGGGTCGACCGAGTTGTGGCCCCGCACGCCCGGGGATCTTGCCGGGCCGTGGGGAAGGGGGATCGACACGTGCGGCGGCGTTCGTTCGAAACGGATCGGGGCTCCGTGCAGCACCAGTGCCGTCGTGTGGCTGAAGAGTTCGCCGAGGCGTGTGCGAAGCCGTGGCAGATAGGCCTGCGCGGTGCGGACGGTGTACTCCGAGAGCAGCTCGGGCTCCGGCGGCGACGGTGCAGAGGAGCGCACTCCGCGGTGCGGTGCGCTGAGACGCGAATGGCGCAACTGAGGGATCGTGAGACCCGCGGCGAGGCCGTCCGAGAGCGAGAACGCGCGGTCGCGTAGGTGCGAGGGAAGCGGCACAGGAGGAGAGGGCATGCTGCCATCGTGCTCCAGGCTGAGCCACCGGCGCGGGTAATGCACAGGCGGAAGGACCTTTTCTCACGAATTATCCGGTGGACCGGGCCTGTGAGGGGAGAAGCTCGGGGTATCCGTCGCGATCCCTCGCCGGTGTCGTCGTATTCGAGCCCACAGGCGCCGGAGCCACTGGAGGGGCGCGGGGCCACCGCTGGGGTGGAATCGAGCGCCGCCCCTACGCCGTCTCGATCGACTCCTCTCGCCCCGCGCGAGCGTCGACTTGACGCATGCTGCTGTCTCCTGCGTGTTTGAGGTCCGAACGCGTCAAGTCGATGCACGCGGGGCACGTGCGCGAGGGAGAGGCGAGGCGCGCAGGGGAATGTCGCAGGTGCGGCCTGCGGGGAAACGTGCGGCGCGGGCACGGGCACGTGCGGCACGGGCACGGGCACGGGCACGGGGCGAGACGACTGCGGAGCGGAGGCGCGCGGGCACCACCGCTGGACCCGGTGTCAGCCCGCGTCCGGTACCCTAGACGAGTGGCACAGGTAGAGAATCCCTTCGGTCAGGTGCTCGTCGCGCTCGTTACGCCCTTCCAGGCTGACGGCGAGGTCGATTGGGCCGCGACGGAGAAGCACATCGACGACTGCATCGTGAGCGGCGCCGACGGCATCGTCGTCACCGGCACCACGGGCGAGACCTCGACGCTCACCGACCCCGAGAAGATCAAGCTCGTCGAGGTCGCGAAGTCGGTCTCGGGCGGGCGCGCGAAGATCATCACGGGCGGAGGGTCGAACGAGACCGCGCACGCGATAGAGCTCTACAAGGCCAGCGAGAAGGCCGGTGCCGACGGTGTGATGATCGTCACCCCCTACTACAACAAGCCGACCCAGGCCGGCCTGCTCACGCACTTCCGCATGGTCGCCGACGCGACCGATCTGCCGGTCATCCTCTACGACATCCCCGGCCGCACCGGCGTGCCGATCAAGTACGAGACGATCCTGCGTCTCGCGAAGCACCCGAACGTGCTCGCGATCAAGGACGCGAAGGGCGACCTCAGCGAGGTCAGCCGCGTGCTCAACCAGACCGACCTCATGTACTTCTGCGGCGACGACGCTGCGGTGCTGCCCGAGCTCTCGATCGGCGCGACCGGGCTCATCGGCGTCACCGCGAACATCGCGGCTGCGCCCTACCGGGCCATCGTCGACGCGGTGAACGCGGGCGATCTGCGCGCGGCCACCGCCGCGCATCAGAACCTCGAGCCGCTCGTGCGCGCGGTGATGACCCACGTGCCGGGCACGGTCGCCGCGAAGTACATCCTCCACGGCCTCGGCCGCATCGGCAGCCCGCGCGTGCGCCTGCCGCTCGTCGGCCCCGAGGAGTGGGAGGCCGCCATCATCGAGGACGAGCTCGCACTCGTGCACGATGTGCCGGGCGTCGATTTCTCGAACTTCAGGCCGGACCGCAACGCGGCCGCCGGCGGTGCCCTGCCCAAGATCGCAGGCACCACCCGCTGACGAAACAGCCCCCTGAGCCTGTCGGACGGGGGCGAACGACAGCTGCTCCTCTCGACAGGCTCGGGGCGCAGGCAAGGAATACATGACGAATCCCCCTTACGCTCCGCCCGCGCTCGAACCGGGCACCCTCCGCATCGTTCCGCTCGGCGGACTCGGCGAGGTCGGCCGCAACATGACGGTCTACGAGATCAACGGCAAGCTGCTCGTCGTCGACTGCGGCGTGCTCTTCCCCGAGGTGCAGCACCCGGGCGTCGACCTCATCCTCCCCGACATCACGAAGATCGAGGACCGCCTCGACGACATCGTCGCGGTCGTGCTCACGCACGGCCACGAGGACCACATCGGAGGTGTGCCCTACCTGCTGAAGAAGCGCGAGGACATCCCGCTCGTCGGCTCGAAGCTCACCCTCGCCTTCGTTACCGCGAAGCTCAAGGAGCACCGCATCCGGCCGGTCACGCGCGTCGTGGCCGAGGGCGACCGCGTCTCCTACGGCCCCTTCGACCTCGAGTTCGTCGCGGTGAACCACTCGATCCCCGACGCGCTCGCGGTCGCGATCCGCACCGAGGCCGGCCTGGTCATCGGCACGGGCGACTTCAAGATGGATCAGCTGCCGCTCGACGGCCGCATCACCGACCTGCGCGCCTTCGCTCGGCTCGGCGAGGAGGGCGTCGACCTCTTCATGACCGACTCGACGAACGCCGACGTGCCGGGCTTCACCCCGCTCGAGAAGAACATCGGCCCCGTCATCGAGCAGGTCATCGCGAAGACGAAGGGCAAGGTCGTCGTCGCGAGCTTCTCGAGCCACGTGCACCGCGTGCAGCAGGTGCTCGACGCCGCGCACGCCAACGGCCGCCGCGTCGTGCTGCTCGGCCGCTCGATGGTTCGCAACATGAAGATCGCGGCAGACCTCGGCTACCTCGAGGTGCCCGAGGGCGTGCTGGTCGACCTCAAGAAGAGCGGCGACATCCCCGATCACCGCATCGTCTACATGTCGACGGGTTCGCAGGGCGAGCCGATGGCGGTGCTGAGCCGCATGGTCAACCGCGAGCACCAGGTCGAGGTCGGCGAGGGCGACACCGTGATCATGGCATCGAGTCTCATCCCGGGCAACGAGACCTCGGTCTACCGCGTGATCGACGGCCTCATCAAGCTCGGCGCCAACGTCGTGCACAAGGGCAACGCCAAGGTGCACGTCTCGGGTCACGCCGCAGCGGGCGAGCTGCTCTACTGCTACAACATCGTGCGCCCCAAGAACGTCATGCCGATCCACGGCGAGTACCGCATGCTCGTGGCCAACGCTGCACTCGCGATCGAGACGGGCGTGCCGCAGAACCGCACGGTGATCGCCGAGAACGGCACCGTGGTCGACCTCGTCGACGGCGTCGCAAGGCCGGTCGGCCAGCTCGACACCGAGTTCATCTACGTCGACGGCAAGAGCGTCGGTCGGGTGACCGACGACGATCTGCGCGATCGCCGCACGCTCGCCGAGGAGGGCTTCATCTCGGTGATCACGGTCGTCGAGCCGACGACCGCGCACATCGTGTCGGGCCCCGACATCCACGCTAAGGGCGTCGCCGAGGAGGCGAAGGTCTTCGAGAAGATCAAGCCGCAGATCGCCGACGCTCTCGAGGCAGCGATGAAGGACGGCGTGACCGACCACCACCAGCTGCAGCAGATCGTGCGCCGCACCATCGGCCGCTGGGTCGGTACGAAGCTGCGCCGCAAGGCGATGATCGTGCCCGTCGTGGTGGTGGTGTAACGACGTGGAGGGATCCCTCGTCTCCGGGGGCCCGGCGCCGGCCGAGGCCGTCACCGCCCGCTTCGCGACCGACGCCGAGCGCTCCTCCTGGGATGCGCTCGTCGCGGCGAACCCGGGCGGCGGCGAGGTCTGGATGGGCGACGCCTACCTCGGCGTGAAGCGCCGAGAGGGCCGTTACCGCGACTACCGCGTCGTGGTGGAGCGGCCCGGCAGGCAGCCCATCGCCGTCGGCGTGCTCGCGAAGCGCGTGCCGCTGCTCGGCGAGTGGTGGCATCTGCCGGCCGGGCCCGCCGGTGAGAGCACCGAGGCGGTGCTCGAGGTCGCGGCGGCGGTCGCGCGTTTCGCGAGGGATCGCGGAGCCTTCCTGCTGAAGATCGAGCCGCGCCTCGGACTCGACGCGCGCGCAGCGATCCACGCCGCCGGTTACCGAGACACGGTGCGCATCGTGCCGAATCCGTCGACGGTGCTCGTCGACCTCGGCGATCCCTCCGCCGTGGAGGACGCGCTCTTCGCGAGCCTCGGCAAGAAGGCCCGCAACTCGATCAACCGCGCCCGCCGCGACGGCATCGAGGTGACACGCGCCCCCGCGACCGACGAGAACTGCGCCGCGCTCTACGGGCTGCTGCGCGAGACGGCGGAGGGCCGCTTCGTGCTGCGGCGGGAGGGGTACTATCGCGAGTTCTGGCAGGCGTTCGAGCGCGAGGGGTCCGGCCAGATCTTCCTCGCGTACCGCGCCGATCCCTCGGGGAAGGAAGCATCGCATCCTTCCGACGCCGACGCCACCGCTTCGGGTGCCGCGGGCGAGCCGCGGCTCGTCGCGGGCGCGTTCGCGATGGGGCTCGGCGCCAAGACCACCTACAAGGACGGCGCCTCCGTGCGCGCGAAGACCGCATACGGCGCCTCGCATGCGCTGCAGTGGGAGGTGCTGCGCTGGGCGCACGAGCGCGGTGCGACCGTGCACGATCTGTGCGGCGCACCGCCGAATGATCGCGCGGACGACAAGGGCCATCCGTTGCACGGCGTGGGGCAGTTCAAGCGCTCCTTCTCGCCCGAGATCACCGACTACGCCGGCGCATTCGACCTGCCGCTGAAGCCCCGCGCCTACGCGATCTGGTCGAAGCTCGGAGACCGCATCGCCCGCCGTGCCTCTCTCGCGCTCAAGAAGGATCCCTACTACTGATGGCCGGCGGACTCCTGCGGGCGAGCGCGGTGATGGCATCGGGCACCATGGTGTCGCGCATCCTCGGCCTCGTGAAGGCGATTCTGCTCGCCTACGCGATCGGGTCGGTGGGCGCACGCTCGGCCGATGCCTTCGCGAACGGCAACCTGCTGCCGAACACGGTCTACATGATCCTCATCGGCGGCGTGCTCAACGCGGTGCTGGTGCCGCAGATCGTGAAGGCGGCGCAGAACCCCGACGGGGGAGCGGGGTACATCAACAAGATCCTCACGCTCATCACGACCATGCTGGTGGGGATCACGGCGCTCGCGATGCTCGCCGCGCCGTGGATCGTGTGGCTCACCGTCCAGGACTGGGGTCAGCAGCAGATCGAGCTCGCGACCGCCTTCGCCTACTGGTGCATGCCGCAGGTGATCTTCTACGGCGTCTACACGGTGATGGGCGAGGTGCTGAACGCGAAGAGCATCTTCGGACCGTTCACCTGGGCGCCCGTGCTCAACAACGTCATCGCCATCGCGGGCATCGCGGTGTTCGTCGCGATGTTCGGATCCGACCCCGAGGGACGGCTGCCGGTCGACGCCTGGACGCCGACGATGATCGCGGTGCTGGCGGGGTCCGCGACGCTCGGCATCGTCGCGCAGGCACTCATCCTCTTCGTGTCGTGGAAGAAGGCCGGCATCCGCTTCCGGCCCGACTTCGCCTGGCGCGGTGTGGGGCTCGGACGCACGGCTCGGCTCGCATCGTGGACCCTCGCGATGGTCGTGGTGATGCAGCTCGGCGGCATCGTCACGAACCGCATCGTCTCGATCGGCTCCGGCGCAGGTCCCTCGACGAGCGCGATGCAGAACGTGTGGCTGATCTTCATGATGCCGCACTCCGTCATCGCGGTGTCGCTCGCCACCGCCTACTTCACGCGTCTCGCCCAGTGGGGCCAGACCGGGAGGATGGCCGAGTTCCGCGAGGATCTCTCGGCGTCGGCGCGGCAGATCGCGCTCGTCATGGTCTACGCGGCCATCGTGCTCTTCGCCGCGGCCCCCTTCATCGGGCGCGTCATCAACTTCGGCGCGACGGGCGAGCAGGTGGAGATGTTCGGCGAGGCGCTGCAGGCGTACTCGGTGAGCCTCGCCGCATACAGCTTCCTGTTCGTAGTGCAGCGCGCGTTCTACGCGCTCTCCGACACCCGCACGCCGTTCGTCTTCACGACGATCCAGATGGGGCTCGTGATCCTGCTCTCGCTGCTGCTGCCGTTCGTCGTCGAGCGGCGCTACATCGGCCTCTCCTTCGCGATCGTCTGGTCGTTCGCGACGATCGTGGAGACCCTGCTCGCGACCTGGCTGCTGCGGCGCAAGATCGGATCCTTCGACGGGCGCAAGATCCTGCAGAGCGTCGTCAAGTTCGTGCTGGCCGCGGTTCCGGCCCTCGTCTTCGGGATGATCGTCTCCCGGCTGCTCCGCGCCGCCGCGGGCGACGTCAACGCGCTCGTCGCCGTCGGGTTCGCCGCGGCCGTCGCCGGCGTGGTCGCGGCGGTGTACGTCATCACGCTCCGCCTGCTCCGCTCGCCCGAGATAGCGGACATCGCGGGCACAGTCTCCAGCAAACTCGGAAGGAACCGATCGTGACCTCCTCTGCGACCCTGCACGTGACGCCGTGCGACGACCGCGCGCTCTGGGACGACACGGTGAAGCGCCTCGGCGGCCATCCGCTGCAGCTGTGGGGGTGGGGCGATCTCAAGGCGGCGCACCGCTGGAGCGCCGAGCGGGTGCTGGTCCGCGAGGGATCCGGGCCGCAGGCCCGTGTGGTCGGCGCCTGCCAGCTGCTGACCCGCGCCCTGCCCGGCCCGCTCGGCGGCTTCGTCTACGCCCCGCGCGGCCCGGTTGTCGCGCGTTCGGAGGCCGACCCCGAGCGGCCTGCGGCGGATCCCTCGCCCTCCGCCGTCGCCGATGCGATCGCCGCCTACGTGCACGGTTCGCGCCGCGCAGTCGCCGTGTCGATCGAGCCCGACGAGGACGCGGGCGCGTTCTCCCTGCCCGCGTCCTGGCGCGAGGCGAAGACACCCGTGCTGCCCGCGCGTACGCTGATCCTCGATCTGCGGCGCTCCGAGGACGAGCTGCTCGCCGACATGTCGAAGAAGCACCGTCAGTACGTGCGCAAGGCGGGCCGCGAGGAATCGCTGTCGATCCGCCCGGTCGAGACGATCGAGCAGCTCGACGCGTGCCTCGAGGTGTACCGGCAGACGAGCGAGCGGGCCGACTTCGGGCTGCACGAGGATTCGTACTACCACGACGCATTCACCATGCTGGGCGATGATTCGCCCGTCTGGGCGGCCTACGTCGACGACCGGCCGGTCGCGTTCCTGTTCATGGCGAAGTCGGAGCGCACCGCGTTCGAACTCTACGGCGGTATGGACGAGACCGGCCAGCGCCTGCGCGCCAACTACGCTCTGAAGTGGCACGTGATCCGCGAGATGAAGCGGCTGGGGATCGAGCGCTACGACTTCGGCGGGCTCATCAACGACGGCGTGACCACCTTCAAGAAGGGCTGGGCGTCGCACGAGAACCTGCTCGCGGGGACGTGGGATCGGCCCGGCCCCGGGTACAAGCTGTGGACCGAGGGGCTGCCGCTCGCGAAGAGGGTCGTGCGGGCGCTGCGGCGGCGTTAGCCGGCTGCTGGGCGGCGGGCAGGTCGGGCGGCGGGCAGCGTCGAACAGATGGTTCGCCGCGCCGCCGCGCTCGACGGCTCGGCCTGAACCGTACGGTGCGAACCGCGGGATGCGCGAGGCGAAGGCCGGGCTGTTCGGAGCGTCACCTCGCGAATGTCAGTAGTCGAAAGTACCCTCGTAGCATGGCCAGCAAAGCTTCGACGCGCGGAAAAACCGAGAAGACCCCCACCCGGGGTGCTCGCGGTGCGCAGTCGACCGGTGCGAATCGCACCGCGAAGACGCGCGTGCTCGCCGAGCCCGAGCCCGGCGAGGGCGTCGCGGTGCGCGCCTGGAACGGGCTCGCGCACGCCGTCGGCGGGGCCGCCCGCATGTTCCGCACCGAGCCGCTCGACGGGGCCGACCGGCGCGACGGCGTGCCGCTGCTGCTCGTGATCCTGGCGATCGTCGGCGCGGTCATCGAGTGGTTCCTGATCGGCAACCCGGTGGCGGTGCAGCTCGACGCCTGGACCTTCGGCGGTCTGTTCGGGCGCGTGGCGTTCGGATTCCCGATCATCATGGTCGGCTTCGCACTGTGGTTGTTCAACCACCCCTCGAGCGTGAACGACAACCGTCGCATTGCGATCGGACTCTTCCTCGCGATCACGAGCATCGCCGGTCTCAGCCACGTCTACGGAGGTCGCCCGAATCCGAAGGACGGCATGCCTTCGCTCGCCGAGGCCGGCGGACTGCTCGGCTGGATGGTCGGAACGCCGCTGCTCGCGCTCACCGTGTGGGTCGCGGTGCCCTTGCTGTCGATCCTGCTCGCCTTCTCGGTGCTCATCATCACGAAGACGCCGCCCGGACGCATCGTGCGCCGGCTGCGCGAAGCCTACGTGTTCCTGTTCGGGATGGGGGAGGAGGCTCCCGCCGAGCCCGCCGTCGCCGAGCGCCCTCGGAAGCGCGAGCAGCGGCAGCAGGAGACGCTCTTCGACCTTGAGGAGCAGGAGGCGGAGCCGGGCAGCATGCCCTGGTGGCGGCGCAACGCCTCGGGTCGCGAGCAGGATCCGGAGTACGCGGCCGATCAGCAGGCGCTCGACTCGGCGCTGGCGGGCGCCGATGAGCCTGCCGGGAGCGAGGGGGCGTTCGAAACGGCACTCGCATCGGACACCGCTACCGACGCCTTCCCGGCCGATCTCTTCGACGACCTCGCACAGGCCGAGGCAGCAGTCGAGCACGCGGGCGCATCACCCGCCTCGGGCCTCGGAGACGACTCATGGGACGCCCCGGCGGCCGCGGCACCCGCTGCCGCAGCTCCGGCTTCAGCAGGGGAGGAGCCGGCCATCCCCTTCGCCGTGGCGCCTCCGCACAGGCCCGTGCAGGCCGATTACCGCCTGCCCGATCAGGGCACGCTGTCCGCCGGCGACGCGCCGAAGACCCATACCGATGCGAACGACCAGATCATGGCCGCGATCGCCCGGGTGTTCGAGGAATTCAAGGTCGATGCGCGGGTCAGCGGCTTTTCGCGCGGACCGACGGTCACGCAGTACGAGGTCGAGCTCGGCCCCGGCGTGAAGGTCGAGAAGGTCACGGCGCTGTCGAAGAACCTCTCCTACGCCGTGGCCTCCAACGAGGTCCGCATCCTCTCGCCCATCCCCGGTAAGAGCGCCATCGGCATCGAGATCCCCAACAAGGATCGCGAGAACGTCGCGCTCGGCGACGTGCTGAGGTCGAACAAGGCCCGCAACAGCAAGCACCCGATGACGATCGGCGTGGGCAAGGACGTGAAGGGCGGCTTCGTCGTCGCGAACCTCGCGAAGATGCCTCACCTCCTCGTAGCCGGCGCCACCGGCTCCGGCAAGTCGAGCTTCATCAACTCGATGATCACGAGCATCCTCATGCGGGCGACCCCGTCCGAGGTGCGCATGGTGCTCGTCGACCCGAAGCGCGTGGAGCTCACGGTCTACCAGGGTGTGCCGCATCTCATCACTCCCATCATCACGAACCCCAAGAAGGCGGCGGAAGCGCTGCAGTGGGTCGTGAAGGAGATGGACATGCGCTACGACGATCTGGCGAGCTTCGGGTTCCGCCACATCGACGACTTCAACGAGGCGGTGCGGTCGGGATCGATCGTGCTGCCCGAGGGCAGCCAGCGCGTTCTCAAGCCCTACCCCTACCTCCTCGTCGTCGTCGACGAGCTTGCTGACCTCATGCTCATCGCGCCCCGCGACGTCGAAGACTCGATCCAGCGCATCACCCAGCTCGCCCGAGCGGCCGGCATTCACCTCGTCCTCGCGACGCAGCGCCCCTCCGTGAACGTCGTCACCGGCGTGATCAAGTCGAACGTGCCGAGCCGTTACGCCTTCGCGGTGGCCTCGGGCACCGACTCGCGCGTCATCCTCGATGAGGTCGGCGCCGAGCGTCTGATCGGCCAGGGCGACGGCTTGCTGCTGCTCAACGGCGAATCCACGCCGATGCGCGTGCAGGGAGCGTGGGTGAACGAGGCGGAGATCGCCCAGGTCGTGGCTCACGTCAAGGCTCAGGCGCAGCCCGAGTACCGTGCGGACGTCGCTCAGGCAGCCGAGAAGAAGGAGATCGACGAAGACATCGGCGACGATCTCGAGGTGCTGCTCGCCGCGATCGACCTCGTCGTCACCTCGCAGTTCGGGTCGACGTCGATGCTGCAGCGCAAGCTGCGTGTCGGCTTCGCGAAGGCCGGGCGCCTCATGGACCTCATGGAGTCGCGCGATATCGTCGGCCCCTCCGAGGGTTCGAAGGCTCGCGACGTGCTCGTGTCTCCGGAGCAGCTGCCCGAGGTGATCGCCCGCATCAAGGGAGGCTCCGCGCAGCAGGCCTTCGCGGCTCCGCAGGCGAGTCCGGCGCAGGCCCAGGCTCCGCAGGCCCCCGCCCCGCAGGCGGGCTCGGCGCAGGCACCAGTCGCGGCGGGCGAAGCTCCGCACACTGCGGGCGACCCCGCGGCCTCCGAGGATCCCGACGGCGCCACCGACGTGATCGAACCGTTGGACGACGGCTTCGGCGGCGGGAGCTTCGGCGACGACCGCTACGACGATCCGATCTCCCGTCATCAGTCGGGCCTCGAAGAGGTCGACGGCGACGGCGACGAGGACGCGTGGCAGTTGACGGGACGCGACTAGAGGCATCCGAGAGATGCACGAGGAGGCTGCGATGAGCGGGACATGGACGGACGGTCGGCACGCGGGCGGCACCGAGGAGCAGGCGCCGATGTCGGGGCACCGGGTGCCCGTCTGGGCGTGGTGGCTCGTGCTCGGCATCACGCTGCTGGTACTCGGCGGCGTCGCGGCGATCATCTGGGCGGACGCCAACTCCGGCGACTCCTCGAATGCCCGTGCCGCTGCCGAGGCCTACCTCGACGCGGTCGAGGCCGGTGACGCCGAGGAAGCGAACGGACACGCCCGTGTCGATACGCGGAGCCGGCAGACCGAGTTGCTGCGATCTGACGTGCTGGAGGAGGCCGACGAACGCATCTCGGATGTCGATCTCGGCCGGCTGCGCGTGGATTCCGAGCGCGGCAGCGCGTGGGGCGCCGTCGAGTACCGGCTCGACGGACGGCGCTACAGCGACCGTCTCGAGCTCGCACGGGACTCCGACGGCTGGTACGTTCGCGACGGCCTGACCATCGAGCTGCCGTTCGACTGGAGCGGCGAAGGCGGCCCGTTCGCACTGGCCGGATTCGACGAGGTGCTGAGCGGTGCGGAGAGCCTCGAGGTCTATCCGGCCGTCTACGGCATCGAAGCGCCGAACGAGTTCTTCGAGGTCGTGGGCGACGGGCGCATGGTGGCCGCGCCCGAGAGCACGGACCTGTTCGGGGACTACGAGCGGGCCCCCGAGCACGGCGTGTGGACGCGGCCCACCGACGCCTACTGGGACGAGATGCGGACCCGGGTGGCCGAGTGGTACGACGACTGCGCCGAGAAGGGCACCGCGGCCGAACTGCGCAGTTGCGGCATCGAGATCGACGTGCCGCTCTCGGCGGTGGCAGCAGAACTCGACGTCGAGGTGGTGCGCGAGCCCGGCATCATCGAGGGCTACGGCTGGCAGACGTTCGAGGTCGATACGGACGGCGAGTTCCTGGCGCGGCCGAAGACGGACGACGGGGGCGCGAGCGAGCTGAGTGGACGCAATTCCTACGCCGAAGCCTCCGTCGAGATCTCGTCGGACGGTGAAATGCGCGTCGAGGTCACGCCCTACTACTAGACCGCCGTAATCGCGCTCCGGGACTCGCCGCCGGGCGATCGCCATGATTCTCGAGCGCCGCAGCGAATAGGGCAGGGAGCGAACGTGGGAGGCGACGTGAGGAACACGATTCGAATCGGTGCGGCGGGTGTTTCCGCCGCGCTGGCGGTGGCGCTGTCCGGCTGCGCCGCACAGGTGGACACCGCATCCTTCGAGCAGCGCCTGGAGCGGCTTCCGGAGCTCAACGGAGCCCTGGTCGAAGTTCAGCACCCCGGACTGCCGACGAACACGCAGGTGAGCGTCTGGGCCTTCACCGACGCGCTCGACGTGCCGTCGTCCGCGGTTGCGGTGCGCGATATCGCGAAGGCGATCCGGGATGAGCCGTCCGTCGGTCGCCACTCGGTGCTCGTCTCGATCGTTCCCGGCGAACCCGCCGACTACCCGACGCGCGGAGACGCGGTCCGTGCCGCGGCCCCGATCATGCACGTGGTCGCCGAGCAGCTGGGCCTGCCCGAATCGGACGACGAGATGCTGGTGCTCGACCGCCACGCGGTCGGACTCCTCACCGGTACGGTCGGCTAGGGGCGGCTCTCCGCCCTCCCTCGCCAGTGCGGCCGCCCGCTTGAGCGGCCGCGGACCCCGCTCCGCTAGGCTGCTGGCATGACGTCCACGGAGTCGGCCGCCCGCCCCAGCAACTGGAACGCCCCGAACATCATCACGGGCGCCCGCATCGTCGCGACCCCGTTCTTCCTGTGGATGCTGCTCGCCGATGGCGGCGAGAACGGGCCGTGGCGTTGGGCGGCCGCGGTCTTCTTCGTGGTCGCGATCGCGACGGACGCCTGGGACGGCTATCTGGCGCGATCCCGCAACCTCATCACCGACCTCGGCAAGCTGCTCGACCCGATCGCCGACAAAGCGCTGACGGGGGCCGCGCTCGTCGGCCTGTCGATCCTCGGCGAACTGCCGTGGTGGGTGACCGTCGTCGTCCTGGTCCGAGAGATCGGCATCACCGTCCACCGCCTCATGATCGTGCACGACGTGGTGGTCGCGGCCGCGTGGATGGGCAAGCTCAAGACCGTCGCGCAGTCGGTCGCGATCACGCTGGGGCTGCTGCCCCTCGCGAGCGTTCTCGGCCCGGCCGCCCCCGTGGCCTACTGGGCGAACGTCGTGACGATGTCGATCGCCGTCGCGCTCACGATCCTGAGCGGTATCGACTACATCATCGCCTTCGCGAGGAACCGCAGGGTGCAGCGGTGAGCGGTGCCGCGGCGGCCGGAGGGCGAGGTGTCCCGGAACTCGCCGCGCTGCTCGTCGAGCGGGCCGCCGGTCTCGGCCTGCGGCTTGCCGTCGCCGAGTCGCTGACGGGCGGTCTGCTCGCCGCGAGCATCGTCTCGGTGCCGGGTGCCTCGCGCGTCTTCTCCGGGGGGATCGTCGCCTACGACACCGCGCTGAAGCGCTCGCTGCTCGGGGTGGACGCGGCCCTGCTGCGCGAGCGCGGACCGGTCGATGCGGATGTCGCCGCTCAGATGGCGGCGGGTGTGCGGGAAGCCTGCGCCGTGCCGCTGGGGGAGGGAACGCCCGCGCCCGCGGATCTGGGCATCTCGACCACGGGTGTGGCGGGACCCGATCCCGACCCGCAGACCGGGCAGCCGGCGGGCACCGTATGGATCGGTGCGAGCGGGCGGCACGGAGAGCGGACGCTCCTGCTGCCTGGGCTCGCCGGACTCGATCGGCCCACGATCCGCGAGGCGGCGGTGCGCGCGGCGCTCGAGCTCGCCGTGAGCGAGTGCGGATCCCTAACTTGAGTCGACTGCGCTCAAGTTCAGTGAAGTCTCAGGAATGCCCAGGCTATTCTCGTGGTTACTTCCAGTGACACCCACCAGACTGGTGGGGAGTCCTCGCCGATGGGGAAACATCTTCGGCGGGTATGGTGGATGCACGGGATGTGCGAGTGGTGAAGGAGGGTCGCATGGTGCTGATGCGTCAGGAGATCGGCGACGTCTTGCGTGATTTCCGTCAGCAGAAGGGGCGCACGCTGCGCCAGGTCGCCGGTGACGCCAGCGTCGCGCTCGGCTACCTCAGCGAAGTCGAGCGCGGTCAGAAGGAGGCGTCCAGCGAGATTCTCGCCGCGGTCGCCGATGCGCTCGACACGCCGCTCTCGGTGATCATGGGCGAGGTGAGCGAACGGCTCGCCGTGATCGAGGGGCTGTCGCTTCCGGTGCCCGACACGGTGCCGGCGGAGCTCGTCAGCGGATACGCGCCAGAACTGGTGTCGTGATCGTTCGAATCGGGGCGCCCGGGCCGACGGCTCGGGCGCTTCTTCGTTGCCCGAGGGGAATCGTATGCGTCTGAGCGAGTTCCAGCGCGCCTGCGCCGAGGAGTTCGGGGCCGACTACGCCCGGGTGCTGATCAGGGACCACTGGTTGGCGGCCTTCGGTGGAACCGCGCAGGAGGCGCTCGACTCCGGCGCGCCCGCCCGCGATGTGTGGGAGGCGCTCTGCGTCGAACTGGGTGTTCCGCCGGCTCGGCGTCATGGCCGCGGGCTCATCGATCCTCGCGAATAGGCGAGGGATCGAGAGCGCATGAAGCGCGTGTGGCGTGTTGCGTTCGAAGATGTGTTCGAATGGTGCTATCTTCGTCCACAGGCAGGTTGATGCAGTTTCTCATCCACATTTCCACTCTCCGGCCGCGAATGTCGGTGGTGCGATCTAGGGTGTGATGCATCACCCGCCGATGCCTTGTCCGCCCTCGGGTCAGGACAGCCGGTAGGCAGCAACCCAGCGGCGCAGCCGCGCGAACGAAGGAGCAGGACAATGGCCGCAGCCAAGGACCGCGAGAAGGCACTCGAAGCCGCACTCGCGCAGATCGACAAGAACTTCGGCAAGGGCGCGATCATGCGCATGGGCAGCCAGGAGCGGGCGCCGGTCGAGGTGATTCCGACGGGATCGGTGGCGCTCGACGTCGCGCTCGGCATCGGCGGCCTGCCCCGCGGTCGCATCATCGAGATCTACGGCCCCGAGTCGTCGGGCAAGACGACGCTGACCCTGCACGCGATCGCGAACGCGCAGCGCGCCGGCGGCATCGCCGCGTTCATCGACGCCGAGCACGCGCTCGACCCCGAATACGCGAAGAAGCTCGGCGTCGACATCGACGCGCTGCTCGTGGCCCAGCCCGACACGGGCGAGCAGGCTCTCGAGATCGCGGACATGCTGATTCGCTCTGGCTCCGTGGATCTCGTGGTCATCGACTCGGTGGCGGCGCTCGTGCCCAAGGCCGAGATCGACGGCGATATGGGCGACAGCCATGTCGGTCTGCAGGCGCGTCTGATGTCGCAGGCGCTCCGCAAGATCACCGGCAGCCTGAACGCCACCAAGACCACCTGCATCTTCATCAATCAGCTGCGCGAGAAGGTCGGCGTGTTCTTCGGCAGCCCTGAGACCACCTCCGGTGGCAAGGCCCTCAAGTTCTACGCCTCGGTGCGTCTCGACATCCGTCGCATCCAGACCCTGAAAGACGGCACGGACGCGGTGGGCAACCGCACCCGAGTGAAGGTCGTCAAGAACAAGATGGCGCCGCCCTTCAAGCAGGCGGAGTTCGACATCCTCTACGGTGTCGGCATTTCGCGCGAGGGATCGCTGATCGACTACGGCGTGGAGCAGGGGCTCATCAAGAAGAGCGGCGCCTGGTTCACCTACGACGGCGATCAGCTGGGGCAGGGCATGGAGAATGCGCGTCGCTTCCTGCTGAACAACCCCGACGTCGCGGCGGAGATCGAGGAGAAGATCCTCACGAAGCTCGGCGTGAACGGGCGCAGCGAGGAGTCGCCTGCGGAGGCGGAGGGGGCCGAGAAGGCGTCGGTCGCGCCCGTCGCCATGGACTCGAAGCGCGCGAGCGCCTGACCCGTGGCCGTCCGGTTCCTGCCGCCGCCGGAGGAGCGCAGCGGCGCGGTCTCCGAGGACCGCGCCGATCTCGCCGAGGTGATCGAGCTGCGTTCCCTGCTCTCCCAGCGCGGGTGGGGAGGTGCGAGTCCGGCGGACGCCGCCGCACCGAGCGGCGACGCAGCGTCGGAAGAAGGCGAGGGCTACGAAGCTGCTGGGGCGTCGGAAGGCGCCGACGCATCTGAAGAATATGCTGGGAGATCGGAATGCGTTGGGATGTCGGAAGGTGCCGAGGCCGACTGGGTCGAGCCGGACGACGGCGACTTCGAAAGCGTCGAAGCGTCTGACTCGCCGTTCGAGACTCGGCTCGAAGCGTGTCGGCAGGACGGCGTGAAACTGCTCGCGCGGCGCGCGCGGTCGAGCGGTGAACTCCGCGACGAGCTGGGGAGGCTCCACGAGACCGACATCGTCGAAGGCGTCGTCGCCGAGTTCGAGCAGAGCCTCTATCTCGACGACACGGGTCTCGCCCGTGCCCTGACCGAGAAGCTGCGCGAGACGAAGCGGGCCAGCAGGTCGCAGATCCGCCTCAAGCTCCGCGAGCGCCGTCTTCCCGACGCAGTCATCGAGGCCGCCATCGGAGAACTCGACACCGACGAGGAATACGAACTGCTGCGCGAAGCGGCGTCCGAGCGGGCGCGCAAGCTCGGCGGGCTCGACCGGCAGACCGCCGAGCGCCGGCTCCTGGGCTTCCTCGCGCGGCGCGGCTGGTCGGGCGAACCTGCGATGCGCGCTGTGCGCGAGGCGTTCGACGGCGCCGGCTCCCGCGGAGGGGCGGGCGGCTCCGGGGGAGGGCGTCGTTCGAACGGCCCGGGTGGCTCCGGCGTCCGGTTCCGCTGAGCGCCGCCGGTAGAATTGCCGCCATGAGTGCCGCAACCGCAGACCCCATCGCGATCGCTCCTTCCCCCGCCGCCTTCGGGCCGAACGGCAGCCCCCGCAGCTACGCCGTGCGCACCCTCGGGTGTCAGATGAACGTGCACGACTCCGAGCGCATGTCGGGATCCCTCGAGGCCGCAGGCTATGTCGCTGCCGAGAACGCCGAAGACGCCGATGTGATCGTGATCAACACCTGTGCGGTGCGCGAGAACGCCGCGAACAAGCTCTACGGCAACCTCGGTCGACTCGCGGGCGTGAAGCGGGAGCGCGAGGGCATGCAGATCGCGGTCGGCGGCTGCCTGGCGCAGAAGGACCAGGGCGAGATCATCGAGAAGGCCCCCTGGGTCGACGTGGTCTTCGGCACGCATAACATGGGCTCGCTGCCCACGCTCCTCGAGCGCGCGCGCCACAACGCCGAAGCGCAGGTCGAGATCCTCGAAGCGCTCGAAGTCTTCCCTTCGACGCTTCCCACCAAGCGCGACTCCGCGTCGAGCGGCTGGGTCTCGATCTCGGTGGGCTGCAACAACACCTGCACCTTCTGCATCGTCCCCTCGCTGCGCGGCAAGGAGAAGGACCGCAGACCGGGCGACATCCTCGCCGAGGTGCAGGCGCTCGTCGACGACGGCGCCGTCGAAGTCACCCTGCTCGGACAGAATGTCAACACCTACGGCGTCGAGTTCGGCGACCGTCAGGCCTTCGGCAAGCTGCTGCGCGCGATGGGCGAGATCGAGGGTCTCGAACGCGTGCGCTTCACGAGCCCGCACCCCGCGGCCTTCACCGACGACGTCATCGCCGCCATGGCCGAGACGCCGAACGTCATGCCCTCGCTGCACATGCCGCTGCAATCGGGCTCCGACACCGTGCTCAAGGCCATGCGGCGCTCCTACCGTTCGAAGCGCTTCCTCGGCATCCTCGACCGTGTGCGCGAGCAGATTCCCGACGCGGCCATCACTACCGACATCATCGTCGGCTTCCCCGGCGAGACCGAGGAGGACTTCGAGGACACCCTGCGGGTGGTCGAGCAGTCCCGCTTCTCGAGCGCGTTCACCTTCCAGTACTCCATCCGTCCAGGCACACCCGCCGCGGAGATGGACGGCCAACTGCCCAAGGAGATCGTGCAGCGTCGCTACGACCGCCTCATCGAGCTGCAGGAGCGCATCTCGCTCGAGGAGAACCACGCGCAGATCGGCCGGGAAGTCGAGGTGCTGGTCTCCGTGGGGGAGGGTAAGAAGGACGCCGCCACCCTGCGTCTCTCCGGCCGAGCCGAGGACAACCGGCTCGTGCACTTCACGGTGCCCGATTCCGCCGAGTCGCCCCGGCCCGGCGACGTCGTCACGGTTCGCGTGACGGGGGCCGCCCCGCACTTCCTCATCGCCGACGACGCCGCGGCCTACACCGTGAGGCGCACCCGCGCAGGCGACGCGTGGGATCGCAGGCAGGCGGAGAGCTGCGGCGTGCCCGCGTCGCCCGCGTCCACCGCCCCCCGCGCCGTCGGGCTCGGCATGCCGACCGTGCGCACCAGCGCCGACGGCTGACGTGGACCGGCACACGCAGGCGAGTTCCGCCGACGCGCGGCTCTGGGCGATCGTCGGTGCGACGGGCACCGGGAAGTCGGCGTTGTCCCTCGACCTCGCCGAAGAGCTCGTCGCCGCGGGCCGGCGCGTCGAGATCGTGAACGCCGATGCCATGCAGCTCTACCGGGGCATGGACATCGGCACCGCCAAGCTGGCCCCGGATGAGCGGCGCGGGATCCCTCACCACCTCTTCGACGTGCTCGAACCGGGCGAGGAGGGCGCCGTCGCCTGGTACCAGGCACTCGCGCGCTCGATGATCGATCAGCTCACCGCAGGCGGATCCGACGTCATCCTGGTGGGGGGCTCGGGTCTGTACGTGTCCAGCGTGCTCTTCGACTTCCGGTTCCCGCCCCGAGACGATGCGCTGCGCGCCGAACTCGAGGCTGAGCTCGAGCGGCGCGGCGTGGAGCCTCTGCTCGAACGCCTGCGATCCCTCGCTCCGAAGACTGCGGACGCCGTCGACGCCCGGAACCCTCGCCGCGTGGTGCGCGCCCTCGAGGTGCTGCTGCTCGGAGGCGACCCGCAGGTCGTGCTGCCGCAGGAGCCGACCCTGTGGCGAGCCGACACGAGCATCCTCGGCGTGCGCTGCGCGCGCTCCGCCCTCGTCGAACGCCTCGACAGGAGGGTCGAGCGCATGTGGGCGGACGGGCTGCTCGACGAGGTGCGGGAGCTGATCCCTCGCGGCCTGGCGCAGGGCAGGACCGCGAGCCGCGCCATCGGCTACGCGCAGGCACTCGCGCAGCTCGAGGGGCGCATGACCGAGGCGGAGGCGATCGCCGAGACCCAGGCGCTCACGCGGCGCTACGCGCGGCGTCAGGTCAGCTGGTTCAAGCGCTACCCGGGCGCCCGGTGGTTCGACGGGCCCGAGCTCTCCGCGCCGGAGGAGTCGACGGCGGGCTGAAGGATCGTCGCGCCCTCCGGTGCGGTGTTTGGTGGCATAGTAGAGGGATGGTCGCTCGGCAAGACTGGTTCGCGGTGCGGCGGGCCCTGCCTCGTGTCAACGCCGCCGAGGCGATTCTCGCCGACATTCAGGAGGGCATCCGCGAGGGATCCCTCGGCGTGGGTTCCCGGCTGCCCTCCGAGACCTCCCTCGCCGAGCACTACGGCGTCAGCCGGCCCGTGGTGCGCGAGGCGCTGCGGTCGGCCCAGGCACTGGGGCTGACGCGCACCCGCAGCGGGAGCGGCACCTACGTCGTCTCCGACACGCTCCGCCCTCCGCAGAGGTTCGGCAACTACACCACTCGGGATCTCATGGAGGCCCGGCCCGCGATCGAGGTCCCTGCCGCCGGGCTCGCGGCCGCTCGCCGCAGCGAGGAGCAGGCCGCGGAACTGCTCGATATCTGCGTGAGCATGGAGCACGAGTTCCAGGCGCAGGCCTGGGTGCGCCTCGACTCGCTGTTCCACGCCCGGATCGCCGCCGCATCGGGGAACGCGGTGTTCTCCTCCGTCGTGGCCGACACCCGCGAGGCCCTCTCGCAGCAGTCGGAGATCATCAACCTCGTCGCGCACCGGCGAGAGCCGTCGAACGTCGAGCATCGCGAGATCGCCGAGGCGATTCTCGCGGAGGATCCGGATCGGGCCTCGCGCGCGATGCAGGCGCACCTCGATTACGTCGAAGCCGTCGTCCGCCCGCTGATCGAGGGGGAGTGAGCGAGGGCCGCGACATCGGTCGCCGGCCCGCGACTGCTCTCTCCTCTCGTCGGTAGCTGCTCTCCGACGAGGTTCGTCTCGAAGATCCTGCGCCGGGCAGATCCCTCGAGCCCGAGCGCGGCGAGCACGCCGAGCTTGGCGAGTGCTGCGTCCGCGGTGAGGTCTGAACCGCTCCAGGCGCCGGCGCGCTGAAGCGCGGCTCCCAGGGCGTAGCGTTCGAGTCTCACCTCCCCGGTATGGCACTGAGTGAGCGCGACCACTGGGATCCCTCGCCGGCACGCATCGGAGACCGCGTCGTAGAGACCGGGTGTGCTCATGGGTGCGGTTCCTGCTCCGTAGCACTCCAGGACGAGGCCGTCGGGATAGAGACGGGCGGCGGCCTCGATGAGTTCGGGAGCGAAGCCGGGAAAGACCCGCAGAAGGCCGACGGAGGGGGTGGCGCGTTGCGGTGCTCCGGGAACGGAGCGACCGATCCGCGCCAGCCGGTCGAGATCGGCGCCGTGGAGTCGGAGCGCCCTGGCCCCCCGAGCCCCCGGGGTGAGCGGGCGGAGCGCAGCGAACGCCTCATCGGCATCGCTCGATCGTTTGATCGCCCGCACGGCCGGGATCACTGAGCCCCCGAAGGCGAGACGCACCCCCGGGGTGCGCGTCTGCGCCTCTCGGCAGGCGGCGGCGAAGTTGCCCGGTGCGTCTGAGCCGACCTCGTTCACCGACCTCTGGGCTCCCGTGAAGACGATCGGGAAAGGAAGATCGATGAGGGCGAAGGCGGCGACCGCGGCCGTGTAGGCGAGTGTGTCCGTGCCGTGCACGACGACCATCCCGGTCGTCTGATCGGCGTGCGCGCGGATGAGCGAGGCCACCGAAAGCGCGTGCGCGAGATCGGCATCGGCGCTGTCGATGATGCGCTCCAATTGCAGGTAGCGCCACTCGGCGGCACTCGCCGTCGGGGGGATGAGCGCGGCGAGAGCATCCTCGAGATTCGGCTCGACCTCGAGGCCTCCGCCGAGGTCGCGCATGCCGAACGTGCCGCCCGTGTACAGCACGAACGGTGCTCGCGTCTCGGCTCGGATCGTGTCTTCAGCTGGAGTCATCGTGGGTTCTCTCTCGGTCGTCTCGGGTGAGCACGTGCGGTCGAGTCATGTTACCAACTTGTAAACCTGCTAGACAGGTTCGGTCGAAATGACATAGCCTGGTTCGCGAAGCGGGCAGACGCCTCGCGCCGGGCCGTCCCTGCGCGGGCCCTGTGCTTCCCCGCGTCCACGTTCCACAACGGAGAGGAAGAGCGCATGAGCGCGACAACTGAGGTCGGTCCGCACGAGAGACCGGCGGTCGACGAGACCAATGAGGAGTACATGCTCGAGCGGGTGCCGCAGAAGGCGCGCCGCTCGTGGTGGTCGCAGTTCGTCATCTGGGTGGGCTTCGGGTATGTTCCGACCGGGCTCATCGTCGGCGGTCAGCTGGCAGGCAGCGCCGATGGCGGCGGCATGCCTTTCGGCGACGCGATGCTCACCGTGGTGATCGGCCAGGGCGTGCTGCTGCTCCTCACTTTCGCCCTCGGGTTCGCGGCGATGAAGACCGGCCTCAACCTGTCGCTCATCTCACGCTTCTCCTACGGCACCAGGGGAATGATCCTCCCCATGATCATCATGGGCCTGCTGACGCTCGGCTGGTTCGCATCGATCGTGGGCATGGTCGGCGACATCTTCAACGCTGCGTTCGGCAGCTTCACGGGCATCACCATCTTCAACGGACTCAGCCTCGAGTTCGTGATCTTCTCCCTGATCTGGGGTGCGATCTTCACCTGGTCGGCGTGGAAGGGCATCGTCGCGCTGGAGCGGATCTCCGCCCCGGCGGCTCCGTTCGTGCTGATCGTCGCCATCATCGCGGCCATCATGATGACCTCGGAGTTCGGCGGCTTCGGCAACGTCCTCGCGGAGGGGGCCACGAGGTCGGGAACCTCGATCGGGACGGGCGTGACGCTGATCATCGGTGCCTGGATCGCCGGCGTGATCATGGGCGTGGATATCTTCCGCTTCGCGAAGACCGCGGCCCATGTCTTCATCGGCGCGGGCGCCTGCTTCATCCTGACGAACCCCCTGCTCAACATCGTCGGTTACACGGGCTCCATCGCCACCGGCGATGCGAACTTCATCTCATGGATGGTCACCAAGGGCATCGTCTTCGCGATCCTCGGCGTGATTCTCTGGGTGGTCGCGCTCTGGACCACCAACATGTCCGAGCTCTACTGCAACGCCCTGTACATCGGCCCCGCCATCAACGCGATGGGGGCGAAGGTCTCGCGCACGAAGATCGTCATCATCGTGGGCGCCATCGGCAGTGTTCTCGGCGCGTTCGGGTTCTACTCGTTCTTCTTCGCCGACTTCATCACCGTGCTCGGTGCGGCGTTCGTGCCCCTGGCCGGTCCGATCCTCGCAGACTTCTTCGTCGTGCGTCGTCGGGAGTACACCACGGCGAACGTCGACGAGCTGCCGAAGGTGCGCTGGCCGGGCATCGTCTCGTTCCTGGTCGGTGCCGTGCTCGGCATCGTCTTCCAGTACTGGGTGCCGCTTCCGGGCGATTTCCCCGCTGGCCTCGGTGCGCTCATCATCACCTTCGCGGTGCACATCTTGCTCTCGAAGCTGATGGCGGCTCGTCCGGAGCAGCAGCTGATCGAATCGGTCGACGCCGGGATGCGCTGATCCCTCTCTCTCAGCGGCGAGCCCCTGCCCCGGAACGATCCGGGGCAGGGGCTCGCTGCGCTCGGTGCAGGAGTCACCAGCCGGAGTACGGCGCGACCTCCTCATCGGAGACGAGGCCGTCGGCGACATCGCAGATCGCCTGATCGATCACCGTGACGGCGCGATCGATCTCCTCCTCCTCGATGACGAGCGGCGGTGTGATCTCGAGCACGTTCGCCCCGACGGAGAACACCGTGACGCCGAGCTGCCACATCCGGTAGACGACCTTCCTGGTGAACTCGGGGGCGATGCCGTTCGACGCGCGATCCTTCACGAGTTCCAGCCCGATGCAGAGCCCGTGCCCGCGCACGTCGCCGATGTAGCGCGCGCTGCGCCCGTCCTGCGAACCGCCGCCGGACTGCAGTTCGCGCAGTCGGCCCATGAAGTGTTCGCCCAGTCGCGCGGCCCGCGCTGCATAGCCGTGCTCGACGAGTTCGTCGAGCACGGCGAGCGCCGCTGCGGAGCACACCGAGTTGCCCGCCATCGTCAGCAGGGCCGAGGCAGGCGGTGCGTCGAGCACCCAGGCCGGTCCCACGGCAGCGCCGATCGGCAGCCCCCCTCCGAGCGACTTGCCGAAGCACACGATGTCGGGAGTGACTCCCTCGTGGTCGTAGGCGTGCATGAGTCCCGGGCGGGCAAGCCCCATCTTCACCTCGTCGACCATGAGCAGCGTGCCGGTGCTCTGCACCAGATCCGCCAGGCGCGACAGGAAGCCCTCCGGCGGAACGACGAACCCGCCATCCGACAGGATCGGTTCGACGGCGACGATCGCGACGTCGCCGCAGGCGAGCGCCTCCTCGACCAGGCGCAGCGAGTCGTCCACCGAGGCCTCGACTGTTCCGGCGTGAGGGCGGAACGGGTTCGGGTAGGGTACGAAGACCGCTCCGGGATCGGGCTCGGCCCCGCCCTCCACGAGCACTCCCGAGACCGATTGCGCCAGGCCGAAGCCGCCGTGGTAGGAGTGCTGGAACGCGACGACGCGCGGCTTCCCGGTCGCCTGGCGGGCGCATCGCAGGGCGACGTCGCAGGCGTCCGAGCCGGCGTGCCCGATGTAGACGCGCCGGTCGCCGCTTCCCGGGACCAGTTCGAGCAGCCGCTCGGCCAGCAGCACGGCGTTCTCGTGCATGATCGACAGTCCGGATCCCGGTTGGCCGCCGAGCGCCTGCCGAACGGCCTCGGCGACCCGGGGGTGCCCGTATCCGAGGCCGGCCGCCGTCCACGTCGCCGTGAGATCGATGTACTCGCGACCGTCGAGATCGGTGAGCTTCGCGCCGGAGCCCGAACGCATCGTGGCCGGGTAGAAGCGGAGCTTCTCGACGCCTGCCACCGCGGCCGCGTCGCGGCGGATCAGTTCCTCATGCTGCATGGGTCGCCGTCCATCCCGCTCAGCTGTTCGGCCGCTCCGCCGGAGACGCGGGTCGCGGGACCTGCTCGATGAACTGCTCGGCGATATCGATCCGGCGCATGAAGGCGACGCCCTCCTGCTGCTGGGCCCAGGCGATGAACTCGGCCAAGCCGTGGGCTCGGGCCGGGTTGCCGGTGATGCGGGGGTGGAGACCGATCGACATCATGCGGCCGCATTCGTCTCCGTCGTCGAGCAGCTGCAGAACGGTTCGCTTGGCCACGTCGACGAAGTCGGTGGGGGAGCCGAAGCCCGTTCCCATGATGTAGCGGCAGTCGTTGACGGCGAGCGAGTAGGGGACCACCAGGTGGGACTCGCCCTCGACGAAGGTCCAATAGGGCAGGTCGTCGCCGTAGTAGTCGGAGTCGTAGAGGAAACGGCCGTCCTGCACGAGCAGTTCACGGGTGTTCACCGACATCTCGCGGCAGTACCACCCACGAGGGGTGAGGCCCATGCGGTCGAACGACTCCATCGCGAGGGCGATGAGCTCGCGCTCCTCTTCGCGCGAGTACTCGTAGTGATCGATCCAGCGGTAGCCGTGGCCGACGAGCTCGTCACCGCGCTCACGGATCTTCTCTGCGACTCGCGGGTTGCGCTCGAGCGCGACGGCCGCGCCGAAGACCGTGATCGGGATGTCGTAGCGGTCGAAGGTGCGGAAGAGACGCCAGATGCCGGCGCGGGAACCGTACTCGTACATCGACTCCTTGGCGAGGTCACGCTGGTCATCGACGTCGAAGGGGAGTTCGTACATGCCGTCGTTGCGGCCGTCGCCCATGGCGAACGTCAGTTCCGATCCCTCCTCGTAGTTGATGACGATGTTGATGGCGACCTTCGCTCCGCCCTCCCAGCGGATGACCGGCGGTTTCTCGCCGTATCCCTGAATCTCGCGGTCCGGCCCGGGAACTCCCGGGATGTCGTCGTTGCGGTACCAGTGGTTCTTCGCTACCTGCTGGGGGTCGGGCATGTCTGGTTTCCCTTCGGATCGGTGGATTGGGAGGGGCGCCCTCGGAAGGGGAGGGACGGGGCGTGGATGCGCGGGGCCGGAACAGAGCGGCTGAGGGATCCGGGCGAGCGCTGAGCGGAGAGGAAGCAGTCTCGTGCTCCGAGGAGGCCGGCCGTGTCGCTGCGCGCCATGGTTCTCCTTCGAACTCGGATTATCTGTCAACCTGCTAGACAGATATAGATGCTACAGGGCTGGTAGGCCGGACACAATCGTCCCGCGACCGGTCAGTACACTGGAGTGATGACCTCGCTCGCATTCACCAAGGGCCACGGCACGGGCAACGACTTCGTGCTCTTCACCGACCCCGAGGGCGAGCTGAGTCTGAGCCCCGAGCAGATCCGCTTCCTCTGCGACCGCCGCTTCGGCGTCGGCGCAGATGGAGTGATCCGCGCGGTCCGCTCGCGCGCCATTCCCGAGGGCGAGGCGATCCTCGCGGAGGAGCCCGAGGCCGAGTGGTTCATGGACTACTGGAACGCCGACGGCACCCCCGCCGAGATGTGCGGCAACGGCGTGCGCGTCTACGCCCACTACCTGATCACCGAGGGGCTCGTCTCTCCCGAGCGCCGCGACACTCTGCCCATCGGCACGCGGGCCGGGGTGAAGGACGTGCTGGCCGGCGCGTCGGGCTACACGGTCGATCTCGGCAGGTGGCGCCTCGCACCCGAGCGCCTCGTCGCCGCGCACGGTCTCGACGTCGCGCGGCCGGGTCTCGGTATCGACCTCGGCAACCCGCACATCGTCGCCGCCCTCGCCCACGTCGGCGAGCTCGACGGCCTCGACCTGCACAGCGCGCCCGCGCTCGATCCGATCCCTGCGGAGGGGGCCAACGTCGAGTTCGTCGTGCCCGAGGAGCCGCTCGTGAAAGACGGCGTCGCGCGCATCCGCATGCGGGTGCACGAGCGCGGCGTCGGCGAGACGCTCTCCTGCGGCACCGGCACGGCGGCGGCGGCGCTCGCCTTCCGGCACTGGGGCGGCGAGGGCATGCCGAACCACTGGCGGGTCGACGTGCCGGGCGGTCGCCTGGCCGTCCGCATGTTCCCGACCGAGGAGGGCGAGCACGTCTCGCTCTCGGGGCCGGCCGAGCTCGTCTACCGCGGGGAGATCGAGCTGCCGTAGGGCTCGCGGATCACTTCGAGCGGCCCCTCGTCGGGCGTGGGCGGCTCGAACCTCTCGAAGTACTCGGTCGCCGTCTGCTCGGTGAGCGGCCAGTCGTCGGCCCACCTGCCGTGCCGCTCACCGACCCGGCTCACGATCGTCTCGAGACTCGTCGCGAGGTAGACGGTCTCGGGCACGATCCCTCGGGGCGCGAGCAGGGCGCGGAAGTCGTCGCGTTGCCGCCGGAACCAGAACCCGAAGTCGAGGACGACATCGTTCCCCTCGGCGACCCCGCGCAGCAGGCGCGCCCGCAGGTCCGCCGCCACCTCGGCGAACGCGTCGGGGGAGGGCAGCCCCGTGATTCCCCGCTCCCAGAACTCCACCTCGAACGACAGGCGCGTCCATCCCTCGCGTTCCAGGCGCTTGGCGTAGGTGGTCTTGCCTGCACCGGCCGGCCCGCACATCATCACGACGCGGGGTACTGGAATCCGGCTCGCCTCCATCGTGCCCTAGGCTCGCGGCGCCCGCGCCTCGATGACGTGAAAGCCCTTGTCGCGGGCAGCGCGCGACACCTCGAGTTCGGGGAACTCGGCGGCGATCCAGCGCTGCAGCGAGTCGGCCCCGAGGTGCTTGGCGACGACGAGGTAGGCCGCGCCGCCGGGCAGGAGCCGGGGCAGCCACTCCCGCAGGATCCCGTGCAGCACCTCCTTGCCCACTCGAATCGGTGGGTTCGAACGGATCTCGGCGAACGCGAGGCCGGGCGGCACCTCCTCGGGTGCGGCCACGCGCACGTTCCCGAGCTCCAGCCGCGCGGCGTTGCGCGCGGTGAGCTCGCGGGAGCGCTCGTTGACGTCGACCGCCCACACCTCTCGGCCGGGGTGCTCGAGCGCCGCGGCGAGCGCGATCGGCCCCCAGCCGCAGCCGATGTCGAGGATCGGCCCCTCGGGCCCCGCGTCTTCGAGCTGCGAGGGATCCGGCAGCTCGCGCAGCAGCACCGCGGTTCCTCGATCGAGGCCGTCGGGGCTGAACACGCCGCCTGCCGTAAGCACCGATCTCGGCGATCCCGCGAGGAGGGTCTCGATCTCCCGCGGCCTGAACTCGCCCTCGGGCGACTCGGAGAAGTAGTGCTGGTTCACGCAGTCCAGTATTCCAGCCGCGAGCATGAAGACGGTTCCGCGGATTCCTTCCACCCGCGCCCACCGCCGCGAGCCCTCATCAGCGCGAGTCCCCTCGGGCTCGAATCCGGCAGCTCATTCGGATCCGGCAGCTCATTCGGATCGGATCGGCCGTCTGCGTCCGAATGAGCTACCAGATCCGAGCGAGGGATCGACCCGCTCCACCGCACGAGTCACCGCACGGGTGCGCACCGGAGGAATCGCGGGAGCGAGGGATCCAACCGACGGCAGCGCTCGCCCGAGCGCTGTGGGCGAACACGGATGCCCTGGCGCCGCGCCCGACGTACACTGGAGGCCAGATGACACAACGCTTCTCAGACGATGCAGACATGCGGGGCGGCTCCGAGGCCGACCGCACCCCCGAACTCGACGCCGAGTCGGAAGAGACGACCGCGACGGGTGCCGACCCGCTCGAGCGGCTGCTTGCCCGTGCGGCCGGCTCCGGCTCGGCTACCGTGCTGCGCGACCCCGATGACGGCCGCGTCAGCAACCTCACCGGCGGCGCGCAGGCGCTCGGCGACGAGGCCCATGACCGGCTCGCGGAAGACCTCGAAGCCATCCGCATGGAGCGCGAGGACCGCGCATCCCTCAAGCGCGTCGTCGGTCTCTCGACCGAGCTCGAAGACGTCACCGAGGTCGAGTACCGCCAGCTGCGGCTAGAGAACGTGGTGCTCGTCGGCGTGTACTCGGGCTCGGGCCAGCAGGGGCTGGAGGAGGCGGAGAACTCGCTGCGCGAGCTCGCGGCCCTCGCCGAGACCGCGGGCGCACGCGTGCTCGACGGACTGCTGCAGCGGCGCGCCAACCCCGACCCCGCGACCTACCTCGGCAAGGGCAAGGCGCAGGAGCTCGCCGAGCTCGTCGCCGCCGTCGGCGCCGACACCGTGATCGCCGACACCGAGCTCGCCCCGAGCCAGCGGCGCGCCCTCGAGGACGTCGTGAAGGTGAAGGTGATCGACCGCACCGCGGTGATCCTCGACATCTTCAGCCAGCATGCGAAGAGCCGCGAGGGCAAGGCGCAGGTCGAGCTCGCGCAGCTCGAATACCTGCTGCCCCGCCTGCGCGGCTGGGGCGAGTCGATGTCGCGTCAGGCCGGCGGTCAGGTCGGTTCGGGCGGGGCCGGCATGGGCTCGCGCGGCCCCGGCGAGACGAAGATGGAGCTGGATCGCCGCAAGATCCACACGCGCATGGCGAAGCTGCGCAAGCAGATCGCGGGCTTCGCGCCCGCGCGCGAGGCGAAGCGCGCCAACCGCAAGCGCGGCGAGGTGCCGTCGGTCGCGATCGCCGGATACACGAACGCGGGCAAGTCGAGTCTGCTCAACCGGCTGACGGGCACGCAGGAGCTCGTGCAGAACCAGCTCTTCGCCACGCTCGACACGGCCGTGCGCCACGCCGAGACCGACGACGGACGCAGCTTCACCTACGCCGATACGGTCGGCTTCGTGCGCAACCTGCCGCACCAGCTGGTCGAGGCGTTCCGGTCGACGTTCGAGGAAGTCGGTGAGGCCGATGTGATCCTCCACGTCGTGGACGGTTCCCACCCCGACCCCGAGGCGCAGCTGAGCACGGTGCGCGACGTGATCGCGGAGGTGGACGCGCAGGGCATTCCCGAACTCGTCGCCTTCAACAAGTCGGATCTCATCGACGAGTCGCAGCGTCTCGTGCTGCACGGTCTCGTGCCCGACGCGGTCTTCGTCTCCGCACGCACCGGCGAGGGCGTCGAGGAGCTGAAGCGGCGCATCGACGCCGCGCTGCCCGTTCCCGACCGCGAGGTCACGGCGGTGATCCCGTACGATCGGGGCGAGCTCGTCGCCGAGATGCACGAGCGCAATCGCGTGCTCGACACGGAGTACGTCGAGGAGGGCACCCGGGTGCGGGCCTATGTGACGGCCGAGATGCTCGCGAAGCTGGAACCCTTCGTCGCCTAAGGAGCGCGGCGCGGCTTCGCTCGCCGGTCGGCGAGAGGCGCGTGCCCGCCGGCCGACGGGTCGGGACGTCACACTTCGTCATTCATACGGCGCAACATAGGGGCGTGTCCGGGAGGGATCCGGTTACGTTGTGGGGAGCCCGGCACCGCGCCGGGCTCGCCCCGCACGCACTCCGAGTCGAAGGACACGCATGACCGCCGCAACGACGCCCCTGCCCAACGCCACGATCCTCGGCTATCCCCGGATCGGCCGCCGTCGCGAACTGAAGCGCGCGGTCGAGTCCTATTGGAAGGGCGCGACGAGCGAGGCCGAGCTGCGAGCCACCGCGGCCGAGCTGCGCACCGCGACCCGGGCCCGTCTCGTCGAGCTCGGCCTGCCGGCGCTCGGGGGAGCGGTGCCCGAGAGCTTCAGCTTCTACGACCAGGTGCTCGACGCGACGCTCGCGCTCGGCGCGATCCCTCACCGCTTCGCCGATGTCGCCGCGCGCGAGGGCGCGAGCGACCTCGACGTCTACTTCGCGCTCGCCCGAGGAGATGAGAACCACCAGCCGCTCGAGATGACGAAGTGGTTCGACACGAACTACCACTACAGCGTTCCCGAGATCGACGAGCGCACGCCGTTCGCCGCGAACGCGGCCGCCCTGGTCGAGCAGGTCGCCGAGGCGCGGGCGCAGGGCGTCGACTCGCGCCCCGTGCTCGTGGGTCCCGTCACCTACCTGCTGCTCGCCAAGGCGTCCGACGAGGCCGGCGGGGGTTTCAAGCCGATCGATCGACTCGACGAGGTCGTTGCGGTCTACGCCGAGCTGCTGAGCGCGCTCGCCGCAGCCGGCGCCGCCTGGGTGCAGCTGGACGAGCCCGCGCTCATCTCCGACTCGCTGCCGACCACCCGCGACGAGACCCTCGCGCTCGTCGAGCGCGCCTACCGCGAGCTCGGCTCCGCCGCCGAGCGGCCCGCCATCCTGCTCACCGCACCCTACGGCGACTCCTCGAGGGTGCTCGCGCGCCTCGGCGCGCTGCCCGCCGAGGCGGTGCAGGCCGACCTGGTGCGCGGAGCACTCCCCGAGGGATCCCTCGCGGACGGCTCGCTCGCCCGCGCCTTCGAGGGCACCCAGCTCGTCGCGGGCGTCGTCGACGGCCGCAACATCTGGCGCACCGATCTTCGGACCGCGTTCGCGCGGGTCGAGGAGCTGCAGCGGGCCGGCATCGCCGCGGTGGTCGGCACCTCGAACAACCTGCAGCACGTGCCGCACGACGTGGCCGACGAGTCGAAGCTCGACGCGCGCTTGAAGTCGTGGCTCGCCTTCGCCGATCAGAAGGTCGAGCAGGCGGTGGTGCTCGCGCGCGGTCTCGCTGAGGGCGCAGCCGCCATCGAGGACGAACTCGCTGCCTCCGAGCGCGTGCTCGCCGACCGCGCTGCCGCTCCCGGCGTGCGCGTCGACGCGATCCGCGCCAGGACGGCGGCCGTAGGCGGCGCCGATCGCTCCCGCGTCTCCGAGGGGGAGCGGCGCGAGGCTCAGCGATCGCTCGGCATCCCGCAACTCGCCACCACGACCATCGGCTCCTTCCCGCAAACCGGCGAGATTCGCAGGGCCCGCGCGGCATTCACCCGCGGGGAGATCGACCGGCAGGCCTACGACGGGTTCCTGCGCGAGGAGATCGAGCGCGTGATCCGGCTGCAGGAGGAGATCGGCCTCGACATCCTGGTGCACGGCGAGGCCGAGCGCAACGACATGGTGCAGTACTTCGCGGAGCACCTCGACGGCTTCGCCGTGACCGAGCACGGCTGGGTGCAGTCGTACGGCACCCGCGCCACCCGCCCGTCGATCCTGTGGGGCGACGTCTCGCGGCCCGCGCCCATCACCGTCGAGTGGTCGGCCTATGCGCAGTCGCTCACCGACCGCATCGTGAAGGGCATGCTCACCGGTCCCGTCACGATCCTCGCCTGGTCGTTCGTGCGCGACGACCAGCCGCTCGCCGACACCGCGGCGCAGGTCGCGCTCGCGCTGCGCGACGAGATCGACGACCTCGTCGACGCGGGCATCAGGATCGTGCAGGTCGACGAGCCCGCGCTGCGCGAGCTGCTGCCGCTCGACGCGGATCGCCAGGCGGCCTACCTCGACTGGTCGGTCGGGGCCTTCCGCCTCGCCACGGGCGGTGCCTCCCCGGAGGTCCAGATCCACACGCACCTCTGCTATTCGGAGTTCGGCGAGATCATCGACGCGGTCGACGGCCTCGACGCCGACGTCACCTCGATCGAGGCGGCGCGCAGCCGCATGGACGTCGTCGAGCCGCTCGGGGAGCACGGATATTCGCGAGGGATCGGCCCCGGCGTGTACGACATCCACTCGCCTCGTGTGCCGAGCGTCGAGGAGCAGGCCGAGCTCATCCGCATCGCGGCCTCGCGCATCCCGGGCGAGCAGCTGTGGGTGAACCCCGACTGCGGGCTCAAGACCCGCGGCTACGAGGAGACCGTGGCGAGCCTCACGAACCTTGTGCGGGCGGCGCGGACGGTGCGCGAGTCGGCGCTCGCGACCTCGGGCCGGTGACGGCGACCGCGGCGGCCTGGCCGGCCGGCGGGCTCCCCACCGAGCCCGTCGGCTCCCTGCCGAGGCCGACGAGGCTGCAGCGCGTCGTGCTCGACGCCTCGACCGGACTCGCATCCCACAAGGAGCTGCGGGCCGAGCAGGAACTCGCGGTGCGCGACACGCTCGCGCGCTTCGCCGAGACCGGCTCGCCCATCGTCACCGACGGCGAGCAGCGCAGGCAGAGCTTCGCGAGCTACCCGCTCGGCACCTCCTCCGACGGCATCGCGGAGCCGGGGCCGGTGTTCGCGGTGTTCGCGGACGGTCATCACCGCGTGATCCCGAGCCTCGCCCGCGGCCCGTTCGAGTTCCGGGCGTGGGCGGCGGAGGACGTGGCGGCGGCCCGATCCCTCACCGATCTGCCGCTGAAGCAGGCGGTGATCTCGCCGTCGATGCTCTCGCTCATGGTGCCAGAGGCGGGGCTCGGCGACTACACGCGCGTCGAGTTCCTGGACGACGTGATCGCCGGCTGCGCCGAGGACATCCGCCGCTGCTTCGCCGCGGGCGCCGCGCGCGTGACCATCGACTTCACCGAGGGCCGTCTCGCCCTGCGTCGCGACCTGCGCGCCCCGTGGGCGGGCCCCGAAGCGCTCGGGGGATTCATCGAGCTCATCAACCGCGTGCTCGCACGGCTCACCGAGGCCGAGCGGGCCGCGGTGGGCGTGCACACCTGCCCGGGCAACGACAACGACTCGGCGCACAGTGCCGACGTCGACTACGCCGAGCTGATCCCCGAGCTGTTCCAGATCGAGGCGGGCTACTTCCTGGTGCAGGCGGCGAGCGAGAGGGATCCCGACCGCGTCGCGCGCCTGGTCGGGCGGCAGCTGCGGCACCTCTCCCGGAGCCGGGGCGACGCGCCGCGCGTGCTGCTCGGGGTCACGCAGCCGACGAGCCCCAAGCTCGAGACCGCGGAGGAGATCAGGGACCAGCTCGTGAGGGCGGCCCGCTTCATCCCCGCCGAGCTGCTGGGGTCCACCGACGACTGCGGGTTCTCCCCGTACCTGATCGACGAGAAGCCGCGGCACGGCTCGCCCGACTTCGCACGCGACGTCGCGTTCGCCAAGATCGCGGCGCGCGTGCGGGGCACGGCGCTCGCGAGCGATGAGCTCGGGGGCGGGGCCCCCGCGGTGCCGCTCTCGTACGCGGGCTACGGCGCGACCGGCGTCGCGGTGCCGAGGGAGACGGTCGCGTGAACGCACTGCTGCTGACGGGCAGCGCCCCCACACGCGCCCGCTTCTCGTTCGAGGTGTTCCCAGCGCGCACGGGCGCAGCCGCGCTCGCGCTCGGGCACGCGGCGCAGCACCTCTCAGCCGCCGGGCCCGACTTCATCTCGGTGACCTACGGCGCCAACGGCTCGAACCGCGACGCCTCGCTCGACCTCGTGCAATACCTCCGCGACCACACGGACGCACTGCCGCTCGCGCACCTCACGACCGTGGGAGAGACGCGCGACGCCGTGCGCGCCGCGATCCACGGCATCATGGACGCCGGTGTGCACGACTTCCTCGCGCTGCGCGGCGACCCTCCGCGCGGGCTCTCCGAGGACGACGCTGTCGTGGCGGAATCCCTCTCCTCGCTCGAACTCGTGCGCCTGATCACCGAGGCGCGCGCCGAGCGTCCGCCGTTCACGAGCGTCGGCCGCACGGCCGTCGCCGCCTACCCGAACGGCCACCCCCTCTCGCGCTCGCGTGCGGAGGACATCGACTGGCTCATCGCCAAGCAGGAGGCCGGCGCCCACTTCGCGGTCACGCAGCTCTTCTTCCGGGCGGAGGAGTACCTCTCCTTCGTCGCAGACGCGCGAGCCGCCGGCCTGACGATCCCGGTAGTCCCGGGTCTCATGCCGGCGTCGACGAGCGCGCAGCTGCGCAAGGTCGCATCGCTCGCAGGCCGGCCGGCGCCGGCCGAACTGGTGCGCGAGATGGACGAGTCGGGCGGTTTCGCGCCCGAGCTCGGGGTGGAGCACGTGGTCGGACTCGCACGCGAACTGCTCGACGGCGGCGCGCCCTCGATTCACCTCTACACCTTCAACCGTCACGAGCAGGTGCTCTCGGTGCTGCGCGAGCTGCAGCTGCTCACCCCCGACCCGGTCGCCGTGTAGGGGAGCGGTTTCCGCGCCTCCTCGTCGGTCGGCGAGGGATCCGGCTCCGCCGCGCAGCCGACGACGCCGCTCAGACCGCCTGGAGGAACGCGTCGTCGGCTCCGGCGCTCTCGGCGAGGTTCCGCAGCTGCTCGGGCACGGGGCGGCCCTGCTTCGCCATCGTCTGCGCCCACAGCCGCCCGGCGCGATACGACGAGCGCACGAGCGGGCCCGCGAGCACGCCCGCGAACCCCAGCGCCTCGGCCTCCGCCTTCAGCTCGACGAACTCCTCCGGGCGGACCCAGCGGTCGATCGGGTGGTGCAGCTTCGAGGGCCTGAGATACTGCGTGAGCGTGAGGATGTCGCACCCCGCGTCGCGCAGCTCGCGCATGGTGTCCGAGATCTCCCGCCGCTCCTCGCCCATGCCGAGGATGAGGTTCGACTTCGTGATCATGCCGGCGTCGCGCGCCTGAGAGATCACGCCGAGCGAGCGCTCGTAGCGGAATCCCGGCCGGATGCGCCTGAAGATGCGGGGCACGGTCTCGAGGTTGTGCGCGAACACCTCGGGCGCGGCCTCGAACACCTGCGCGAGGTCTTCGGGACGTCCGCCCAGGTCGTCGGCGAGGCACTCGACGCCCGAGCCCGGGTTCAGCGCGTGGATCTGGCGGATCGTCTCGGCGTAGAGCCAGGCGCCCGTGTCGGGGAGGTCATCGCGGGTGACGCCCGTGATGGTCGCGTAGCGCAGTCCCATGGTGCGCACCGACTCCGCCACGCGGCGCGGCTCGTCGGTGTCGAGCGGCAGCGGCTTGCCCGAGGTGATCATGCAGAAGTCGCAGCGCCGGGTGCAGATGGAGCCGCCGATCAGGAAGGTCGCCTCGCGATCCTCCCAGCACTCGAAGATGTTGGGGCAGCCGGCCTCCTGACAGACGGTGTGCAGTCCCTCGCGCTGCACGAGCGAGTGCACGTCCCGGTATTCGGGCCCGAGGCGGGCGCGGGTCTTGATCCAGGCGGGCTTGCGTTCGATCGGCGTCTCGGCGTTGCGCGCCTCGATGCGGAGCAGGCGGCGGCCCTCGGGTGCTGCCGCAGCGCCCGGCGATGGTGCGGCGCACGACGCCGGTGCGGCGCATCCGGACGCCGCGGTGCCCGGCGCCGTGCGCGTCTCCTCTGCGGGCGGTGCCGTGCGGCCGGATCCCTCGCCCCTCTGCTGCTCGAGCACCTCGGAGAGCGGGGTGCCGATGTTCCTGGCGCTCACTCGGCGACCTCCTCGAAGACGGAGACGAACGCGGCTTCGAGCACCGGCGCGACCTCGCGGGGCGTCACCTCGGCCCCGCGTACGCGGCTGAGCGTCGTCACGCCCGCATCCGAGATGCCGCAGGGGATGAAGCGGCCGAACGGTTCGAGGCTGTTGGAGCAGTTGAGCGCGATGCCGTGGGTGACGATGCCGTCGCTCGTGTGCAGACCGATCTGCGCGATCTTCGCGGGCGAGGGATCGGCTCCGCGCTCGGCCTCGTCGACCCACACGCCGCTGCGACCCTCGACGCGGAACCCCTCGACCCCGAACTCCCGTGCGACCTCGATGAGCGCACCCTCGAGCACGCGCACGAGCTCGACGACCCGGTAGCGCTCGCGCAGCCGGATCACGGGATAGGCGACGAGCTGGCCGGGCCCGTGCCAGGTGACCTTGCCGCCGCGGTCGACGGGGATGACGCGCGTGCCGTCCCGCGGATACTCCTCGGGGAGGGATCTGCGACCCGCCGTGTAGACGGGCTCGTGCTCGAGGAGCAGGAGAGTGCCGCGGTCCTCGCCGTTGCGCACGCGTTCCGCGGCCGCGGTCTGGAGTTCCATCCCCAGTTCGTAGGGCACGGGCGACCCGGAGAGCCCGGCGCTGCGGGTGGGGATAGGGGTGACGGGAGGGGAGGTACGAGCGGGCTGGGCGGTGGTGGCGAGCATGGCCCCCAGATTAGTTGAACTCGATTCAACAAATCAATGCGGATGCGGAAACGCGTTCTTCGGGAGGGTCTCCCGCGCGGTGTGCGATGGGGGAACCCGGAGGGGATCCGCGCTGAGGTGCGGGAGGGTTTCGTCCTGAGAGCGGGCAGGGGTTCACCCGTGAACTCCGGAGGGAGCCGCTTCGGAGGCCGGGGTGAACCTTGGATCTACACGGAGCGGAATACCGCCACGACTTTGCCGAGCACCTCGGCGTGGTCGCCCAGGATGGGCTCGAACGCGCTGTTGCGGGGGAGCAGCCAGGTGTGCCCGTCGCGGCGGCGGAAGACCTTCACGGTGGCTTCGCCGTCGAGCATGGCGGCGACGATGTCGCCGTTCTCGGCCTCGCGCTGCTGGCGCACGACGACGAAGTCGCCGTCGCAGATGGCGGCGTCGATCATCGAGTCGCCCACGACCTTCAGCATGAAGAGCTGGCCGTCGCCGACGAGCGCGCGGGGGAGCGGCACGATCTCCTCGACCTGCTGGTCGGCCGTGATCGGCACGCCCGCCGCGATCTGGCCGACCAGCGGCACGTACGCCGCCTCCTCGACCTGCTGCTCCGGAGCGTCGGCGACGGCGGCGCTGGTCTGGGCGAGTTCGATGAGGATCTCGAGCGCGCGCGGCCTGTTGGGATCGCGACGGATGTAGCCTGCGAGCTCGAGGCGGCTCAGCTGGTGGGTCACGCTCGACAGCGAGGAGAGGCCGACGGCGTCGCCGATCTCGCGCATGCTCGGCGGATATCCACGGCTCTCGACCGAGCGGCAGATGAACTCGAGGATCGCCTGCTGCTTCTCGCTCAGCGGCTTCTCGGGGCGAGACGCGTCGGTGGGGCTCATCGCTGTCCTTCCGTCGTGATGCGCACGAGCGGGCCTCGCGACATGCGCCGGAACCATGAATGTCAGTGGTTGCTGTTTCAGTGATCCCGTTGCTCGAAACCCTAGCCGCAGCGCTCGAACATCGACAAACGTATGTTCGAGTGTCGCGAAAAACATCGGAACGGATGTTCGATGAATGCTTGATGGTTTCGAGAATCGAAGGTATATTCGAAACAGGTGTTCGCCTCGGCGTCGCCTTGAGGAAGGGAAACCGATTATGAGTGCAGCAATCACGGTGGGTTCGCCGAAGCTCCGCCTGACCCGGCGCGGTCGAGCCGTGCTCGGCGCTCTCGCGACGGTGCTCGTGGCGGCCGTCCTCGCCTTCATCGCGGCGATCGCCGCTCCGCAGGCCCAGGCCTCGAACACGGCCGAGGGCGGCGGGGAGTTCCACTACGTCGTCGCGCAACCCGGCACTTCGCTGTGGTCGGTGGCCACCGAACTCGACCCCTCGATGGATCCGCGCGACCTCGTGGCCGAGATCGTGCAGCTCAACCAGCTCGAGGGATCGGGCGTGCAGGCGGGGCAGCCGATCGCCGTGCCGCTGCGCTATTCCGACAGTGACGCGGTGGTCTCCGCGGAAGAGCTCGGTCTCGACTGATATCGCAGCTGCCCGGTCGGCTGATCGACCCGCCGTCGGCTGCGGAGGCTGCGTTCAGCGGAGGGCCACTGACCGATGATGAGCGAGGGCGGTAGGGATCAAGGATCCCCACCGCCCTTCGAGACGCCTTGCTCGGCGCTGCGCTACTCGGAGTTCCGGCGCCGCGCGACGAACAGGGCCGCGCCGCCGATGAGCAGGAGCCCGGCCGCTCCGAGCGCGTAGGGGAGGAGGCTGGCGCCGCCGGTGCTCGGAAGCGTTGTGATTCCGGTCTTGCCGGTTCCGGGGTCGACGCTCTTGGAGCCGCCGCCCGCGACGACGGAGAAGCTGACGCTCACCGTGTCCAGGTGGTTGATCTCCTGGATGGAATCGTCGGCGAACACCGGCGTGAACGTCATCGTGTACTCGCCGACAGGCAGGCGCCCGCCGAGGTCGGCGGACCAATCGCCGTTCTCGTCGACCTCCACCGGGTAGGAGGCGCCGGTACTCGAGGTCAGCGTCGGGACGAACGAGGAGGAAGCGGTCGGGGTCGCCGTCGGCCCGGCATCGGCGAGGAGTTCGCCGGCGGACTCCGCGGCCTCAGCCGGATCGCCGCCCTGCTCGAGAGAGCCGGCGAGGGCGTCGGCGGTCTGCGCCAGGAGATTGACCGGACCCTCCGGTTCGCCCGGGCCCTCGCTGAAGAACGCGTTCGGCAGGAACGGGTCGACGGTTCCGGCGATGCTGTTGGGCGCGTTCGCCGCGGTGAACACCTGCCCCGGAGCGATCGAAGTGATCTGCGAGGGATCCGCCAGGAGAGCGAGCACGAAGGAGCTGCTGTTCCACGTCTCATCCTCGACGTACTGATGCACCGCGGCGGTGAAGATTCCGCGGCGGATCGTTTCGGGGAAGGCATACGACCAGGTGCCGTCCTCCGACACCTGCGCCGTGAAATCGTGAAACTCGGGGCTCGGGCCGAAGGGGTCCTCGGCCCGGGCGTAGCTTCCCTCGATCCATGCGCCGGGTTCGCCGGTGCCGTCCAGCTTCGCGACCGGGCCGGTGCGGATCTCGAGATCGTCCGAGAATCCGTCGATGGTGACCTCGGCGTAGACGGGGCCGGGGGCGGCCGCCACCGTGAACGTGGCCGAAGCCGGGCTGAGCGAGGAGTGGACCGCCGGGTCGGTGACGGCCTGCTGCACGACCAGGCTGTAGTTGCCGGGCTGCAGGGGTTCCGGGAAGGTGACGGACCAGTTGCCCGAGTCGTCCATCGTGTAGTCGAACGAAGCGCCGTTCAGGATCGGCGTGATCCGGTAGTCGCTGCGGGATGCGAGGGCGGGGTCGACCGTGCCCGAGATCCTCGTCACCGCTTCGTCGGGGCCGAATACCCCGCTCGGCGGAATCGAGGTGATGTTCACCGGGGCGAAGAAGGTGTAGTCCACCTGCTGGGTGTCGGTCAGCCGACTGCCCCCGTCCTCATACTGGGACACCTCGACGCGCACGTTGCCGGTCATGAGCGGAGGCTGCATCGTCACGGACCAGTCGCCGGAGGGGCCGACGGCAATGATGTCGAGGGTCGAGCGATTGTCCGTGGCCGCGCTGATGTTCAGCTGAGCTCCGGGCACAGCCGTGCCTCCCAGCCGGCCGAGCCCACCGGTGTAGTACCCCGAGTCGCCCGGGGTGGTGATGCTGAGCCGTGTCTCGGCTGCGAGTGGCTGCATCTCCCGGTCCTGCGGCTGGGGTTCGACGGCGAATGCGGGCGACGCGATCGCGATGCCTCCCAGAGCGAGCGCGGCGGCGGTGCCGAGCGCGAGGAGTCGATGTGTTCTCATGTGTGAAGTGTTCCCCCGGTCGGCCGTGACGAGGCACGGTCGGTGATTCCGGCGCTGTTCCCCGAACGCCGAAGGCGGATCCCTGGTCGACCAGGAATGCACAGCCGATACTCAGCCTAGGTGCATTTGGAAAGGCAGTGGTGAGCAATATCCGTGTTCTGCGCGTCTTGGCTCATCGGTGCGCGATCTGATCGAAGACGGCCTCGAAGGGCCCTGCGCTGACGCGATTCGCCGCGCGTCGAGGTTCTAGACTGGTGCGGTGACCAGCTTGAGCGATCTTCCCCTCCGCGACAACCTCGTGGGCCAGGAGCCCTACGGCGCCCCGCAGGACGCGGTGCCGATCAGCCTGAACGTCAACGAGAACACGCATCCGATCCCCGACCCGGTCATCGAGGACATCGTCGCGTCCCTCGCCGAGGCCGTGCGCGGCGTCAACCGCTATCCCGACCGGGAGTTCGTGGAGCTCCGCACCGCCCTGGCGGGGTATCTCGGCCACGGGCTCACCGCCGAGCAGCTCTGGGCCGCGAACGGCTCCAACGAGGTGCTGCAGCAGATCCTCCAGGCCTTCGGCGGCCCGGGCCGCACCCTGCTGAGCTTCTCGCCCACCTACTCCATGTACCCGCTGCTCGCATCCGGCACCGATACGGGTTGGATCGACGTGCCCCGGCCGGAGGGCTACGCGCTGACCCCGGAGTTCACGGTCGCGGCGCTGCGCGAGCACCGCCCCGACATCGCGATCCTCTGCGGCCCGAACAATCCGACGGGCACGCCCCTCGACCGCGACGTCGTGCTCGCGGCCTACGATGCCTTCGATGGCATCCTCATCGTCGACGAGGCCTATCAGGAGTTCGACGCCGAGCGCGAGAGCAGCGTCGCCCTGCTGCCGGGCCGGCACCGGCTGCTCGTCTCCCGCACCATGAGCAAGGCCTTCGCCTTCGCCGGCGTGCGTCTCGGATACCTCGCGGCCGATCCCGCGGTCATCGACGCTCTCCGCCTGGTGCGGCTGCCCTACCACCTCTCGGCGCTGACGCAGGCGGCCGCCACGGCCGCGATCCGGCACTCCGGTGAGATGCTGGCGACCGTTGCGGACATCCGCGAGCAGCGCGACCGTCTCGCGACGGCGCTCACCGAGCTCGGCTACGAGGTGCACCCCTCGGGCGCGAACTTCCTGCTCGTCGGCGGTTTCGCCGATCCGACGGGAGCCTTCGAGACGCTCCGAGCCCAGGGCATCCTCATCCGCAATCTCGGAATCGAGGGCCACCTGCGCTTGACGGTGGGCACCGAGCCCGAGACCACGGCGCTCATCGACGCCATAGCGGCTCTGGGGGCCTGACCGGTTCGAACGACGGGTGAAGATCGGGCCCCTGATTCGGCCCGGCCCGCGGTGCTCGGATAGCGTGGATCGCATGAGCCGCCCGATCGAAGCCCTGCCGCGCCCGGAACTCGAACGACGCTATCGTCGGCTCCGCTCCGTCACGGTGGTGCTCGCCATCGCGGCGGCGGCGCTGCTCGTCGTCACCGGTGTGCAGTGGAGCACAGGGGTCTCGGGAGATGCCGCCGGGCGAGCGGGGCAGGGATCCTCGGTCTCCGAGAGCGACAGCGGCGAGGGATCCGATGCGGCTCCCGCCGCGAACTCGCTCGAGCGCAGGATCGAGGGCGACCCCATGGCTGTCGGAGACGTCGACGCTCCCGTGGTGCTGAGCGAGTGGGTGGACATGCGCTGCCCGTACTGCGCCGTGTACAGCCGGGAGACGTTCCCGATCCTCATGGAGGAGTACGTGAAGACCGGCAAGGTGCGGATCGAGATGCACGACGCCGCGTTCTTCGGG
Organism: Leucobacter ruminantium; assembly: GCF_017565705.1. Classification (GTDB taxonomy): domain Bacteria; phylum Actinomycetota; class Actinomycetes; order Actinomycetales; family Microbacteriaceae; genus Leucobacter; species Leucobacter ruminantium. The sequence continues at coordinate 150,148 of NZ_JAGDYL010000001.1, read as the reverse complement.
GAGGAATCGCTGCGGGCCGCTGCGGCGGCGCGGGCCGCGGGCGAGCAGGGGCGCTACGTCGAGTTCGTGCAGGCGGTCTTCGCGGTCGCGCCCGAGAGCGGGCACCCCGAGCTGCCGGTGGACGAGCTCGTGGCGCTGGCCGAGCGCGCCGGTGTGAAAGACCTCGAGCGCTTCGAGCGCGACATGAGCAGTGAGCAGCTGCGAGCGGCGGTGCAGGCGAGCACCGACACGGCGCAGAGCCTCGGCGTCACCGGCGTGCCGTTCTTCGCCGTCGACGGGCAGGCGATGAGCGGGGCGCAGCCGATCGAGGCCTTCCGGCAGCTGCTCGACGAGGCCGTCGCCTCGGCCTCCTGAGCACCGGGCTTCCGATGAACCTCAGCCTGCTCGGCGCTCTTCTCGGCGGCGTGCTCACGCTGCTGAGCCCCTGCTCGGTGATGCTGCTCCCAGCCTTCTTCGCGTACGCCTTCACGAGCCCGCGCGAACTGCTCTCGCGCACCGGCGTGTTCTTCCTCGGTCTCGCGACCGCACTCGTGCCGCTCGGCCTGCTCGCGGGCACCGTCGGAGCGTGGGTCAACCGCTATCGCTTCGAGCTCGTGACCGCCGCCGCGATCCTCGTGATCGTGCTGGGTCTCGCGGTCGCCGCGGGCGTGCGTCCGCCCGCCGCGATGCGCGGGCGGGGTCCGAGCGGCGCATCCGCCGCGTCGGTATTCGCGCTCGGCTCCGTGTACGGGCTTTCGGGCGTGTGCGCCGGGCCCCTGCTGGGCGCGGCGCTCGCCTTCGCGGCGTTCGGCGGAGATCCGCTCTTCGGCGGGCTCGTGCTGCTGGTCTTCGCGCTGGGCATGACGCTGCCGCTTCTGCTGCTCGCCCTGCTCTGGAACCGGCTCCCGGTGGTGCGGCGCCTGGTGCGGCCGCGCGAGTTGGTGATCGGGAGATGGCGCAACGCCTGGACGAACGTCGTGGGCGGTCTGCTCACCGCTGGAATCGGGGTGCTGCTGCTCGTGACCGACGGCACCTCGGCGCTCGGCGGCGTGCTCGGCGCCACGCAGCAGGCCCGGCTCGAGGCCGCGGTGATGAGCGCCTCGTCTACGGTGCCCGATTGGATCGTGCTGATCGCGATCGCGGCCGTCGCCGGAGCCTGGGGGATCGTGCGGCTGCGGCGTCGCCATCCGTGAGGCCGACTAGGCCGACTAGACTGGAGCCCATGACCTCAGCCTCACGCACCGTCTCGATCGAGCGTTCGACGAGCGAGTCGCAGATCGTCCTCAGTCTCGACCTCGACGGCTCGGGCGCCTCCGACATCGACACCGGCGTGCCGTTCTTCGACCACATGCTGACCGCGTTCGCGAAGCACTCGCTCACCGATCTGACGGTGCGTGCGAAGGGCGACACCCACATCGACGTGCACCACACGGTGGAGGACACGGGCATCCTGCTCGGTCAGGCGATCCTCGAGGCGCTCGGAGACAAGCGCGGCATCACCCGCTACGGCGATGCGCTCGTGCCGCTCGACGAGGCGCTCGCTCAGGCTGTCGTCGACATCTCGGGCCGTCCCTACCTCGTGCACTCCGGCGAGCCTGCTGGCTACGAGTTCCACCTGATCGGCGGCCACTTCACGGGGTCGATGGTGCGTCATTTCTTCGAGGCGCTCGTGCTGAACGCGCGTCTCACGGTGCACCTGCGCCTCGTCGAAGGCCGCGATCCGCACCACATCGCCGAGGCGGAGTTCAAGGCCTTCGCGCGCGCGTTCCGTCAGGCGAAGGCCCTCGACCCGTTCGAGACCGGCATCCCCTCCACGAAGGGCGCTCTGTGACCGCGGAAAGCGCTACCGGGGCCGGCCCTTCGACAGGCTCAGGGACCGGTCGGAAGCGCGTCGCCGTTCTCGATTACGGGTCCGGCAACGTCCACTCCGTGGTGAAGGCCCTCGCGCGTGCGGGTGCCGACGTCGAGCTGACGAGGGATCCCGCTGCGGTGATGAATGCCGACGGTCTGCTCGTGCCGGGCGTCGGCGCGTTCGACGCGGTGATCAGCCAGCTGCGCGAGGTGCGCGGCGACGAGCTGATCGACCGACGCCTTGCGGGCGGCCGTGCGGTGCTGGGCATCTGCGTGGGCGAGCAGGTCATGTTCGAGCGCGGCGTCGAGCGCGGCGTCGAGACCGACGGCCTCGGCCAGTGGCCGGGCACCGTGCGCGAGCTGCGGGCTCCCGTGCTACCGCACATGGGTTGGAACACGGTCGATGCCCCCGAGGGATCGAGGCTGTTCGCAGGCATCGAGCACGAGCGCTTCTACTTCGTGCACAGCTACGCCGCGACCGAGTGGACGCTCGAGGGGCGGGGAGAGGCCACCAAGCCCCTCGTCACCTGGGCCGAGCACGGCGAGCGATTCGTCGCGGCGGCCGAGAACGGACCGCTGACGGCTACGCAGTTCCACCCCGAGAAGTCCGGCGAGGCGGGCATCCAGCTGCTGCGCAACTGGATCGCCACCTTCTGACCCGAATCCGCACTACCCGCAAGGAGCGCACCCATCATGACCGAGCTCGCCGAGGGCCCTAAACTGCAGTTGCTGCCCGCCATCGACATGGTCGACGGCAAGGCGGTCCGCCTCACTCAGGGGGAGGCCGGCACTGAGACGAACTACGGCAGCCCGGTCGACGCCGCGCTCGACTGGATCGAGCAGGGCGCGGAGTGGATCCACCTCGTCGACCTCGACGCCGCATTCGGCCGCGGCAGCAATGTCGCTGTGGCGCGCAAGATCATCAAGCGCGCAGGCAACCGGGTCAACATCGAGTTCTCGGGAGGGATCCGCGACGACGCCAGTCTCGAGGCCGCACTCGAGATGGGTGCCAGGCGCGTGAACATCGGCACCGCCGCCCACGAGAACCCCGAGTGGACGCGCGCGGTGATCGCCCGCTACGGCGACCAGATCGCCGTCGGTCTCGACGTGCGCGGCGAGCAGTTCGCGACCCGCGGCTGGACCGAGGAGGGCGGCAACCTCTGGGACGTGCTCGCGCGCCTCGAGGATGCGGGCTGTCCCCGCTACGTCGTGACCGACGTCACGAAGGACGGCATGATGAGCGGCCCGAACATCGAGCTGCTGCAGAAGGTCTGCGCCCGCACCGACCGCCCAGTCATCGCCTCGGGCGGGATCTCGAGTCTCGACGATCTGGCGGCGCTGCGGTCCATCGTGCACCTCGGCGTCGAGGGCGCGATCGTCGGCAAGGCTCTCTACGACGGCGCCTTCACACTGCCCGCAGCACTGGACGTCGCCGGCCGGTAATGGCCATCAGGAAGCTCCCGTCCACGGGCGACGCTCCGCGGTCCACGGGTGTGCCGGCGAGCCTCGTGCCGGGCGGCCCCGCCGACTCCGCGGGGTTCCCCTGGCAGGGACGCACCTTCGATCACCACGGCACGGCCTTCGCCGACGACGACGGCGCGACCCCCGCGCGCCTCGCCGCGGCCGTCGCGGAGGTCCGGGCGGCGGCGAGGGGCTTCGTCACCGCTGCGGCGGGCGAGCAGGCGGCGGCGCTCGCCCGCCTCGGGGCTGCCCACGCCGACGCCGTGCTCGCGCTCTCGGAGTCGCGGCTGCTCGTGCCGCTGCTCGCGGAGGCGGGCGACACGGGGCTGACGCCCGACGGGCGGGTGGTCGAGAAATCGCAGGAGCTGTCCATCGTGACGGTCGCGGGGCCTGACGGCCGCAGGGTGATGCCCGTCTTCAGCTCGACGGAGGCCATGCGGAGCTGGAATGCTGAGGCCAGGCCGATCCCTGTTCCCGGACCCCAGCTCGCGCTCGCCGCCGCGCAGGAGGAGACCGATCTCATCATCGTCGACCCGGGATCGTCGGATCGCGAGATCGGCGTGCGAAGGCCGGCGCTGCGTGCGATGGCGCTCGGCGAAGCCGTGCCGCCCGCGTGGGACGACGCCGCGGTGCGCGAGGCGTTCATCGGCGCCAGCGCCGGCCCCGGGGTCGAGGCGCTGGCCCTGTTGCCGGGCGACCCCGAGGCCCGTCTGCTGCAGGCCGAGACGGAGGTGCGCCTGCTCGTCGCGCCGGGCCTCGACGATGCGGGGCTGCGCGAACTGCTCGAATCGCTGCAGCGCCGCTGGGCGGCGAACGCCGTGATCGCGGAGCGCGTCGACTCGATGCGCGTGCGCCCCGTCGCAGGCCCCCGGGGCTGAGGGCGCAGGCCTCGAGCAATCCCGCCGAGAGCGGCCCGAACGGGAACGGCGTGCCGCCCACCGGTGCTAGTCTCTCCGGGAACGTACGCGAGGACAAGGAGCTTGAGCACGTGACCCAGGGCACACCGAAGCAGGCCGCGCCGCAGCGCGCCGAGTGGACCGGCCAGATCGGCTTCATCATCTCGGCGATCGGTTCGGCCGTCGGCCTCGGCAACATCTGGCGCTTCCCGGGCGTCGCATACGAGAACGGCGGCGGAGCGTTCCTGATCCCGTACATCGTCGCGCTCCTCACCGCGGGTATCCCGATCCTCTTCCTCGACTACGCGATCGGGCACCGCTTCCGCGGCTCGGCGCCGCTCGCCCTGCGTCGCGTCGCGGGGCGGCTGGGGGAGAGCCTCGGCTGGTTCCAGGTGATGATCTGCGTGTTCATCGCGATCTACTACACGGCTGTGCTCGCGTGGGCCGGCAGCTACTTCGTGTTCTCCTTCGACCTGCGGTGGGGCGACGATGCCGGTGGCTTCTTCCAGGGGGAGTTCCTGCGGGTGCCCGATGACGGCACGCTGTTCTCGATGGACTTCGTGCCGGGCGTGCTGATCGCGCTCGTGCTGATGTGGGTGGTCACGATCGTGCTGCTCGGCCAGGGCGTGGTCAAGGGCGTGCAGCGGGCCAACATGATCGCGATGCCGCTGCTCGTCATCGGTTTCGTCGTGCTCGTGGTGCGCGCGCTCTTCCTGCCCGGCGCGGCCGACGGGCTGAACGCGCTGTTCACCCCCGACTTCGCAGCCCTCGCCGACCCCGGCGTGTGGGTCGCGGCCTACAGCCAGATCTTCTTCTCCCTCTCCGTCGCCTTCGGCATCATGATGACCTACGCCTCGTATCGCAAGCGCCGGTCGAACATGACGACGCCCGGGCTCGTGGTGGCGTTCGCGAACTCCTCGTTCGAGATCCTCGCGGGCATCGGCGTCTTCGCGACCCTCGGTTTCTTCGCGCACCAGCAGGGGGTGGGCATCGCCGATCTCGAGGGGTTGACCGGCGTCGGGCTCGCCTTCGTGACGTTCCCCGCGATCGTCGCCGAGATGCCGGGAGGCCCCTTCTTCGGCATGCTGTTCTTCGGATCCCTCACCCTCGCCGCGCTCACCTCGCTCATCTCGATCCTCGAGGTCGTGTTCGCGGGCATCATCGACAAGTTCGGCATGAGCCGCAAGGGCGCCGCCTACGGCATCGGCGGCGCGCTCGCGGTCGTCTCCATCCTGCTCTTCGGCACGACCACCGGCCTCATCGCCCTCGACACCATCGACAAGTGGGCGAACGAGATCGGCATCGTCGGCTCGGCCGTCGTCATGACCGTGACCGTGCTGTGGATCAGACGAGCCGGCCGCGAGCTGAGCGGGCACCTCAGCGCTCTCTCGACCTTCAAGGTGGGGCGCACCTGGCTGCTGCTCGTCTCCGTGCTCGGGCCGATCGTGCTCGGCTACATGCTCATCGTGACGATCATCGACCTGATTCAGAACCCCTATTCGGGTTACAGCCCCGGTTACCTGCTCGTCGTGGGCTGGGGCTCCGTGTTCGCGATGATCGCGGGATCCGCGGTGCTCACGCTGCTGCCGTGGAAGAGAGACCCCTCGAACTTCGTTCCCTGGCCGGTGCTCGAAGCGGCCGGTGCAAAGGCCCGGCCCGGCGCTGCCGGCAACGATTCCACCGGAGGTGCCCGATGACCCCGATCGCGATCGTCTTCCTCGTGCTCGCCGCCGCCGTCGTGTGGGGCGGGCTCGTGGTGAGCGGAATCTTCCTCGGTCGTCGGCCCGAGGTCGACGAGTACCCGCCGGGCGGCGACGACCCCGCGGGCGAGGAGGTCTACGACCTGCCCCCGATCCGGGACACGTGAGCTGAGGCCCGCGCAGGCCGAGCCCGGCTCGATCGCGTCAGATGAAGTTGATCAGCAGGATGTAGCAGGCGGTTCCCGCCGCGATGCTCAGCAGGGCGCGCCGCCCGCCCAGCAGGTGGACGGCGATGGTGACGGCCGTCGCGATGGCGACGGGCCAGATGCGTCCGGACGAGACGAACTGGTCCCTCAGCACCACGACCGCGAGGATCAGCAGGATGCCCGCAGGCATCCAGCGGCCGAGCGCCTGCACGAAGCGCGAGCGGCGGAGGGGCTTCAGCACCGCGAAGGGCAGCGCGCGCAGTCCGAGCGTGATGAGCCCGGCGACTGCGACGGCGGCGATCAGATAGATCGGCGCGAGCTGTTCAGGCATCGGATCCCTCGCCCTTCTCCTCGACCGCAAGCCCGCGTTTCTGCGCGAGCGCGTAGCGCGCCGCCAGCAGCACGGTGTAGAGCACGAGCGCGACGAGCAGCGCCTGCGCCGGCGCGATGAGCATCGACACTCCCACCGAAAGCCCGGCGAGCAGCACCGAGGGCACCTCGCGCCTGCTGCGCGCGGCGTCGAGCGTCATCACGACGAAGAGCGCGACGAGCGCGAACTCGAAGCCCTCGATCGGCTCGGGCAGCGCCCCCGCGATCACGACGCCCACGAGGCCGCCGAACACCCAGTACGCCTGCATGGCGAGCTGCCCCGCGACCATGCGCGCGGAGGAGAGACGCTCCTCCGGCATCAGCACGTAGGTGGCGTACGCCTCGTCGATCATCGCGTACACCGAGTAGGCGCGCGGCAGCCCGGGCGCGACGCGCTGGATCGGGAATGACAGGGCGTAGAAGACGTGCCTGAAGTTCACGGCGAAGACCGTCACTGCGATGGTGACGAGGGGTGTCGCGGCGGCCAGCATGCTCACGAGCAGCAGTTCGACCGAGCCCGCGAAGATGCCGACGGAGAGTGCAGGGGCGAGCCACCACGGCAGCCCGGCCTGCACCACGAGCACGCCGAGCGCCACGCCGAGCGGGAAGATGCCGATGCCCACGCCGAGCGAGTCGCCGAGGCCCGCGAGTACCTGCGAGCGCCGCCCCGTCGGAGCGGTGGCGGACGTGGCGGGACGGGGAGGGCGCATGCGACCATCATCCCGCAACGGGGGAGCAATGTGTGTGCGTATCGGTGCATCCACCTTCGTAATACTGCAATATTGATTCATGGATTCTCTGGATCACGCAATCATCGCAGAGCTCGAGCGGGATGGCCGCATCAGCAACGTCGAGCTCGCCTCGCGCATCGGTCTGACGCCCGGCCCCTGCCTGCGGCGGGTGCAGCGCCTCGAGGCGAGCGGCGTCATCCGGGGCTACCGCGCCGTCGTCGACCCGGAGGCGCTGGGGCGCAGCTTCGAGGTGATCCTGCAGGTGGACCTCGCCTCGCAGGAGACATCCGTCGTCGAAGGATTCGAACGGGAGGTCGCCGCCCTCGACGAGGTCGTCGAGTTCAAGCGCCTCTTCGGCACGCCCGACTATTTCGTGCGCGTCGCGGTCGCCGACCTCGCGAGCTACGAGTCCTTCCTCACCCGGCGGATCATGTCGGTCCGCGGCGTCGGCAAGCTGAGCTCTCACTTCGCGATGAAGAACCTGAAAGGATGAGGGCCCCGTACTAGCATCGGGGCATGAGCAACGACGAAGCGCCCTCGCGATACGACCGCACCCCCGTCCGCCGAGTGGGCCGCAGCGGCTTGCACCTGCCGCTGCTGTCGCTCGGGCTGTGGCAGAACTTCGGCGACGACCGCCCGCTGGAGTCGCAGCGAGAGCTCGTGCTCGGCGCCTTCGACCGGGGCATCTTCCACTTCGACCTCGCGAACAACTACGGCCCGCCGCACGGGGCGGCCGAGCGCAACTTCGGGCGCATTCTGCGGGAGGATCTCGCTTCGCACCGCGACGAGCTCGTGATCTCCACGAAGGCCGGCTGGGACATGTGGCCGGGCCCGCACGGCGCCGGTGCGAGCCGCAAGCACCTCGTGTCGAGCCTCGACCGCTCGCTCGCGAGCCTCGGCGTCGACTGCGTCGACATCTTCTACACCCACCGCCCCGATCCGCGCACCCCGCTCGAGGAGACGGCGCGGGCCCTCGACCACATCGTGCGCTCTGGCCGCTCCCACTACGTCGGCATGTCGTCGTACTCCGCCGAGGCGAGCCGCGAGCTCGCGGGTCTCATGCGCGAGCTCGGCACCCCGATCACCATTCACCAGCCGTCGTACAGCATGGTGAACCGCTGGATCGAGACGGAGGGGCTGCTCGATGCGGCGGCCGACGAGGGCTTCGGCGTGATTGGCTTCACCGCGCTCGCGCAGGGTCTGCTCACGGGCAAATACCTCGACGGAGCCCCCGAGGGATCGCGCGGCTCGGGTCCGGGCTCCTTCACCTCCGAGGCGCTGACCGATGAGCTGCGCGGCCGGCTGCGCGCACTCGTCGCGGTCGCCGAGAGGCGCGGGCAGAGCCTCGCGCAGCTCGCGCTCGCATGGGCGTTGCGCGACGAGCGCGTGTCGAGCCTCGTGATCGGCGCGAGCCGACTCTCGCAGCTCGACGAGAACTGGCGGGCGCTGCAGCGACTCGACTTCACCGCGGAGGAGCTGTCGGAGATCGACGGCCTGCTGGCCGACGCCGGGGTCGATCTGTGGCGCGATGCCCGCAGGGGTGGCGAGGTGCCGCTGCTGGGATGAGCGGCGGCGCTGCCCGCGCCGTATGTCCGGAGGCCGCCCTCGGCCTCTGCCGCGACGGGTGTGCTCAGATCACCGATCCGGTGTACTTCTCGCCGGGTCCCTGACCCGGTGCATCGGGGATCGTCGAGGCCTCGCGGAAGGCGAGCTGCACCGAGCGGAGGCCGTCGCGCAGCGGACGTGCGTGCGAGTCGCTGATCTCGGGGGCGCCGGCGGTGATGAGCCCCGCGAGAGCGTTGATGAGCTTGCGCGCCTCGTCGAGGTCGGTCTCGTTCTCGGGGTCGTCGGAGAGACCGCACTTGATCGCGGCCGCGCTGAGCAGGTTGACCGCTGCGGCGGTGATGATCTCGACCGCGGGCACCTCCGCGATGTCGCGAGCGGCCTGCGCGGCCTCCGCGTCGTGCGTCGTGCTGTCGTGCTGCGGCTGGTCGGCGGTGTTCTCGCTCATACTGTCCTGACTGTTGCGGCTGATTCTGTGCTAGGCTTGTTCCGGTTCTCGGCGATTTGCCGGGATACGGAAGAGGAGATACTCCCACCCGGCACCGCTCCAAGGTTACCGGGTAGTTGGCACCCCGCCGCTCGCGCGGCAGCTTGCAGGGTGCGGAACGCGCGTGCGCGGCCCGATCTCCTTCCGTGCTCCTGTCAGGAGCGACCAGACCACGAGATCAGAGGAGCCGGCGATCAGCGATCCCCGTACGAATGACAGAATCCGCGTCCCCGAGGTGCGACTGGTTGGCCCCAGTGGCGAGCAGGTCGGGGTCGTCCCGATCGAGACTGCGCTGCGCCTGGCGGCCGACGCGGATCTCGATCTCGTCGAGGTAGCCCCGAACTCGAAGCCTCCCGTCGCTAAGATCATGGACTTCGGGAAGTTCAAGTACGAGGCAGCCCAGAAGCAGAAGGAAGCCCGTCGCAACCAGGCGAACACGGTGCTGAAGGAAGTGCGCTTCCGCCTGAAGATCGACAAGCACGACTACGAGACGAAGACGAAGCGCGCCATCGGCTTCCTGTCGCAGGGCGACAAGGTCAAGTCGATGATCCTCTTCCGCGGCCGTGAGCAGTCGCGCCCCGAGATGGGTGTGCGCCTGCTGCAGCAGTTCGCGGAGGACATCGCCGAGTACGGCACCGTCGAGTCGAACCCTCGCATCGACGGCCGCAACATGGTCATGGTCATCGCGCCGATCAAGAACAAGTCCGAGGCGAAGGCGGAGCAGAACGCCCGCCGTGCCGAGGAGAAGGCCACTCGCCGCGCCGAGAAGTCGGCCGATTCGGCGAGCGAGTAGAACTGCGGCGGCCCCGAGGCCAGCCGCGACAGACGCTGCCGCCGTGTGCGGCGCGCACCACAACAAGGAGAGAACGATGCCCAAGCAGAAGACCCACTCGGGGGCCAAGAAGCGCTTCAAGCTGACCGGCTCCGGCAAGCTGATGAAGCAGCAGGCCGGCATGCGCCACAACCTCGAGGTGAAGGCCTCGAAGCGCAAGCGCCGTCTGAACGCCGAGCAGGTGCTCGCCAAGGGCGACGCCAAGCAGGCTATGAAGCTCCTCGGCCACTGATCCCGGCCACCCCGAACCTTTTCTCGTAAGGAAGAACTGAAATGGCAAGAGTCAAGCGGGCAGTCAACGCCCACAAGAAGCGTCGCGTCATCCTCGAGCGCGCCGAGGGCTACCGCGGTCAGCGTTCGCGCCTGTACCGCAAGGCCAAAGAGCAGGTCATCCACTCGCTGGTCTACTCGTACAACGACCGCCGCAAGAAGAAGGGCGACTTCCGTCGCCTGTGGATCCAGCGCATCAACGCCGGCGCCCGCGCCAACGGTCTCACCTACAACCGCTTCATCCAGGGCCTCGGCCTCGCGGGTGTCGAGGTCGATCGCCGCATGCTCGCCGAGCTCGCGGTGAACGAGCCCACCGCCTTCGCCGCGCTCGTCGAGGTCGCCAAGGGCGCCCTCCCCGAGGACACCTCGGCTCCGAAGGCCGCGTAAGCAGCCTCGTCTCGAGAACCCCGCCGCCCGTCAGGGCCGCGGGGTTCTCGCGTTTCCGGGCCGGCGGCGGGCCCGAGACGGATCGCACGCCGGATAGGCTGGTGCGGTGAACGATGCGATCCTGACGAACCCGAAGGCCCCTCGGATCAAGCGGGCCGCGGCACTCGCGCGCAAGAGAGAGCGGCAGACGCAGGGGCGCTTCCTGGTCGAGGGCCCGCAGGCGGTGCGGGAGCTGCTCGCGCACCGCCCCGAGCTGGCCGAGACCGTCTACGCCACGACCGGCACGGAACCCTGGCAGCATGAGATCGATCGGCTCGCCTCTGACGGGGGAGTGCGCATCGAGCGCGCGACCGAGGAGGTCCTGGCCGCGATGGCCGACACCGTGCAGCCGCAGGGAGTCGTCGCCGTCGCGAGGGTCGCGGAGCCGCCGCTCGCCGAGGCGCTGGCGGGCGCCCGGCTGGTGGCGATCCTGCATGAGATCAGGGATCCGGGCAACGCCGGCACCGTGCTGCGCGCCGCCGACGCCGCGGGAGCCGACGCCGTGGTGTTCGCGGGCGAGAGCATCGACGCCTTCCACCCGAAGGTGGTCCGATCGACGACGGGGTCGCTGTTCCACCTGCCGGTGGCGCGGGCCGGATCCCTCGCCGAGGCCGTGGACGCGGCGCGCGCCGCGGGCCTGACGAGCTATGCCGCCGACGTGCGAGGCGATGATCTGCTCGAGTCGCGCGCTCAGCTCGCGCAGCCCGTCGCATGGGTGTTCGGCAACGAGGCTCGGGGCCTGAGCGATGCCGATCGCGCCCTCGTCGACCGCTCGCTCAAGCTGCCCATCTACGGCGCGGCCGAGTCGCTGAACCTCGCGACGGCGGCGAGCGTGCTTCTCTACGAGACGGCGTTTGCGCAGCGAGCTTAGGGCGAAACGCGGCAGCGTTTCGCCGCGAGCTGCGGTGCCGCACCACCCCGCTGATTGAGCGAGCGAAGCCCACCCCGCTGATTGAGCGAGCGAAGCGAGTCGAAATCGAGGGGTCTGCTCCGACGGTTTCGACTCGGCTCCGCCTCGCTCAACCAGCGGAGTTGTTCGGCTCCGCCTCGTGCGAGCGGCGGATGAGCGCCTACTCGAACAGCGGGTCGCCGAGCAGGGTGCCCCGCTCGAACCCCGGCAGGATCGCGAACACGGCCGAACCCACGTGCGTGACCCACTCGTTGAGCAGATCGGCCTCGTCGAGTCGGCGTTGGATCGGTACGAACTGCCGCAGCGGATCGCGCTGGTAGCAGCCGAACAGGAGCCCCGACTCGCCGCCCTCGTCGTAATTCGCGGCGCGGCGGAAGACGCGCTCCGCCGGGTCGGTCGAGTGCGCGCGGCGGATGTGCGCCGCCATCGGGATGCGGCTGAGCCCGCGCTCGTCGGTCGCGGAGAAGTCGGCGGGCGTGGACTCGGTCGCCGTCTCGGACGGAGCGCTGAGCGGCGAGCCGTCCGACAGGCGGCGCCCGATCGTCTGCTCCCGACCGGGGCGGTCCACCGCGTCCCACGTCGCGAGCTCCATGCGGATGCGCCGCAGCACGAACGCGCTGCCGCCCGCGAGCCAGCCCGCCTCGGGGCCGAGCCACACGAGATCGTCGAAGTCCTCCCCGTCGGCGGGCGAGGGGTTCACGGTGCCGTCGACCTGGCCCATGAGGTTGCGCATGGTGGTGCCGTCAGCCTCCGCTCCCCGGGCTTGCCGGAAGCCGCGCTGCGTCCACAGCGGTTCCGCGAAGCCTGCGAGGTCGCGGCCGATCATGCGCATCGCGTGCGCGATCGGCAGCGGGTCGTCGGCCTGCAGTGTCACGAGCAGATCGCCGCCGTCGAAGCCCGAGCCGAGGTGGTCGCGCTCGAAGGCGGGGAGCGGGGCCAACCATGCGGGCCGTGCGGCGCCGGTCCGGGAGACGAGTTCGGGGCCGACGCCCACCGTCACCGTCAGCCGGGCCGGCCGGGCCGCGAGCTCGACCTCGGGATCGGCGAGCGGTCCGTTGCCCGAGGTGAGCCCCTCGACGTCGTCGGTGAGCACGCGGAACATGCGTCGCAGCGCGGCCGCATCGGTCGCGGCGCGCAGCGCGAACGCAGAGTGCACCACGTGCGCGGCCGGGGCGGTCACGATCCCCGCCTGGTGGGCGCCGTGGCAGGGGAGCGACTCGCCGCCGAACCCGGCGAGGGATCCGCTCCCGCCCGCTGCGGGAACCGTCTCGGCTGCGGCCGCGGTTCCGGGAGGCGGCGGTGCCGCGGCCTCCCGGAGCACTCGGGTACCGAGTGCTCCGCCCGCCCCGAGCAGCGCCCCGAGGCCGACGGCGCCGCCGGTGAGCAGCGCGCGTCGGCCCAGGCCGGGCCGGGAGGGTTCCGCATCCAGTGTGCGTTCGTCTCGGAGCTCTACCGGGTCAGTGCCCGCCGTGCTCACCGTGATCCTCCGCGCCCGCGTACTCCTCGTTGGCGCCCGCGTAGTCCTTGACCGGCACCGTGATCCGGACGGTGTCGCCGTTCTCGAACGTCACCGTCACCGAGACGTCGTCGCCCGCGAGCAGTTCGCGGGTCAGACCCATGAGCATGATGTGGTCGGATCCGGGGGCGAGTTCGAGCGTGCCGCCCGCAGGGATGACGACGTCGCCCGTTATCTCCTGCATCGCCCCGTCGGCGGTGACCTCGTGCAGTTCGACCGTCTTCGCGGCGTCGCTCTCGACGCCCGAGATGACGAGGTCATCGGAGCCCTCGTTGCGGAGGGTGCCGAAGAGCCCGGTCATGCCGTCTGCCTCGGCGGCCTTGGCCCAGCCTGCGTCTATTGTGACCGAGGAGACCTCGGCGCGCTCCTCGGTCGCGGCGGGCTCGGGCGCCGTCGAGGTCCGGGATTCGGAGCCGGCGCAACCCGAGAGGAGCAGTGCGACGGCGATTGCGGCGGCGGTCGTGCTGCCGAGCGCGGGGCGGATCATGCGCGGTCCTCCTCGCCCTGAGCGGCGCTTCCGGCGCCGTCGGTGCGTTCGGTGTCCGCGGCCATGCCCCGGGCGCGGCGCTTGCGCCCCGCGGTGGCAGCGGCGAGCCCGCCCGCGATGACAGCTGCTCCGCCGACGATCACGGCGATGAGGGCGCCGACCGGGGCGCCGCCCTCGGATCCCTCGCCCTCGGCTGCGTGGTCGTGCTCCGCCGCCTGCTCCGAGGCGTCGGAAGCGGCCGATGCGCCGTCCTCGAAGCGCGGATCGGCCTCGAGGATGGCGGAGTCGGCGCCTGCGGCCTGCAGCGTGAAGGATCCCTCGATCGGGTGGCCGTCGCTCGAGACGACGCGCCACGCGACCGCGTAGTCGCCGTCGGGCAGGTCCGCGGCGAGCGGCTGCACCACTCGGGGGCCGCTGACCTGAGGCTCGCCGTCGGTCGCGTCGGCCCCGTCGGAGCCGGTCACGACGATCTCGGTGCCGACCTCGATGATGCTGTCGCTGAACGTGAGGGTGATGTCGTCGACGGTCCCGGTCGAGGGATCGACGGTGACGGTGCGGTCGACGAGCTCGTCGTGCGCGAGCGCGGGGGAGGCGATGCTGGTGGCCGCGACTGCGGCGATGAGTGCTGCGCCCGCGGCGCGGGCGATGCGTCGGCCGACGCGAGCGGGTCGGGGGGCGGGGCGGGATGTGCGAGACATGGGGTCTCCAAGTTTCTCCGGCGATGGCCGGGTCGATGGCGCCGCGATCGCGGGCGCGTGTGGAAGAGTCTGTGAGCGGCTCGCGCGGCCTGAGCGGCTCGCGCGGCCGGCGTTCTGAGCCGGGCGGATGCGTTCGCTGATGCGGAGATGACGCGTCATTCGGACGAGAACGGTCTCCCTGGTCCGAATGAGCGTTCAGGTCCGAGCGGCCGTGCAGCATCGTGCATCCCGAACCAGCACGCGCGGAGCGCGCGTGCTGAACGGGCTGCGATGCGCAGTCATCGGGCTCAGACGGCGAGCGGCGGCCCGCGGTGCGTGATCGCGGAGGAGGAGAACAGCCGGTCGCGGAGCGCGATCGGCCGGATGACGGCAGTGGGAGCCGGGCGCCGGGAGACGGGGGAGAGCCGCGGTGCCGCACAGGGGAGTGCGCGGCGGATGAGGCGCAGGAGCGCGAGGCCGGCGCGCTCGCCGCGGTGCAGCAGCGCGATGGTCAGCAGGGCGGCGACGGCGTGGCCGAGCCACATGGCGGCGTCCGCCTCCGCCGCGCCCGAGGCGAGCGGAGTCGGCGCGAACCGCTCGAGCGCTGCGAGGTGCGCGGCGTGCAGCGGCGCCGGCGAGCCGGTCGCGGTGGGGGCGCCGAGGCCCGCGAAGCTCCAGTGGAAGAGGAACTGCGAGGTGCAGACGGCGAGCGAGAGGCGCCACAGCGAGGCGGCGCGGCCGGCGAGCAGCACGCAGACGGGCAGCGAGAGGATCGCGGTGGCGGCCAGGGCCTGCCAGGTGAGGGATCCTCCCGCCAGCGAGTGGGAGGCGGCGGCGATGAGGGTCGCGGCCGCAGCGCCGAGGGTGCCGCGGAGCGTGCGCGCCCCGCGGCTCGCGCGATGCGCGCGCCGCGGGCGTACGGCCGGTCGCGATCCCTCCATGGGGACCATCCTATCGCCGCCGCGGACGACCGCGGGTCAGCTCCAGGGGCGCTCGACGAGGGCGTGCCCGCCGGCGTACTCGGGGAGCGCAGGCTGCTGCCAGCCCTCGAGCAGCGTGTCGTCGATGCGGTAGATCTCGACGCCGATGGGGCGGCAGACCTCGATGGGATCGTGCGCTCCGTCGCCCCACATCGGCACCGACAGATCGCCACCGGGGCACGTGGAGAGGGCCATCAGCAGATCCTGCTCGGCGAACATCTCGAAGTAGTCGCCGACCTGCGCGGGGCAGGTCTTCATGAAGTACTGATCGCGGTCGTTGAGGCCCGTGCACTGGAAGACGTTGAGCACGTCGTGCACGTCGAACTCGGTGAGTCCGTAGGGGCGCACGGCGCGCACGAGGTTCGAGTGGCAGTGGTAGTCGAAGTCCTCGCCCGTGAGCTTGCGGTTGATGTAGGGATCGCAGCGCGTGCCGAGGGTGTCGTGCACCCGGCCGCCCTCGGCGTCGACTCCGTAGTTCTCGAGGGTGTCGGCGGTGATGGTGACGAGCGGCCTGATGTAGGGCAGCGTCGACCAGAGCCGGTCGAAGGTGGTGACGTGGGCGGCCTGCAGCTGACGCGTGCGGGCGGCCCAGAACCGCTCGCGCGGGTTGTGGCGGTTCCAGATGTTGAGGTCGCCGACCTGCGGACCGTCGACGGTGAGAAGGCGGCAGACGTGCCCGGCTGGCACCTCCCAGGCGCGGCCCGAACGGATCGGGATCTCGAAGCTGTCGACGAGGGTGCGCGTGGCGGTTTGCTCGGCGATGGCCCCGTAGAAATCGCGGTCGACTTCGAGGGCGGGGCCCTTGTAGGCGGCGTCGGTGAGTGAGGCGACCTGTTCAGTCATGGTGTCCTTTCGGGGCTGCTGCGCCGCGCTGTGCGGCGGCGGAGTGAGGGGAGGGATCGGCGCCGGTCGGCGCGCCGGCGCCGACAGAGGAGCCCGGGTGGGTTTCGGCCTCGCCGATCGCCGGGGGGCTCGAGCCGGCGGGCGCGTCGTCGGCGGGCTCCTCGCCGGCGCGCGTCCGCAGACGCTCGGCCGCGCGCAGCGCGTCGATCACGCTCGCCTCGGAGTCGTCGAGGTAGGCGGCCAGCGCCTTCGCGGCCTCGGCGCGGGCGCCGGAGAGCACGAGTTCGGCGATCTCCCGGTCGCGCGCGATCCAGCGCACCTGGAACGCGCCCTCGTCGGGGATCACCGCGAAGGCGAGGCGCAGCTGCGCTGCGATGACGTCGAAGGCCCGCTCGAGGCTCGGCGAGCCGGCCAGCCGCACGATCGCCTGGTGGAAGGCGAGGCTCCCGGTGCCGACGCTCGACCAGTCGCCGCCGCGCACGGAGCGCTCGGTGCGCGTGACGGCGGCGTCGATGTCGGCGAGAAGATCCTCCGACGCGGCGTGGCTCTGCAGCACGGAGCCCGATTCGATGATCCGGCGAGCTGCGTAGAGGTCGCGGATGTCGTCGATCGCGAGGGCGCGCACGGAGTAGCCGACGTTGCGCACCGAGACGGCGAGACCCTCGGCGGCGAGGAGGCGCAGCGCGTCGCGCGCGGTGTTGCGCGAGACGCCGTGCTGCTCGGCGACGACGGCGTCGACCAGGCGCTCGCCGGGCGGGAGCTCGCCTGCGATGATGCGGCGGCGCAGCGCGTGGAGTGCGGCCTCGGCGGCGGACTCTCCGGGTGCGACGTGGGCTGGAGACATGCGGTCACTGTATCACCTCGCCCTAGATTGTTGAACAAAATCGATTATCGGGACGGAGCGCTGCGCGATGAAGGAGAGCGGCGGGGCGGGATCCCTTGCCGCTCGGGGCGAAGGATCCCTGAAATGCCGCGTTTCCCTGTCCGCGCGCACGGGAGGGTCATTCGCTCAAGCAATACGAGTTATGACATTTCGTTACTCGACCATTGACAAGATTGTTCAATGATCCGTATGGTTGCGTCATGATTCTTCGAAGAAGCAGGACCCTGATCGTCGGCCTCGCGGCCGCGCTCCTCGGGTTCGCCGCCGTCGCGGCGCCACTCACGCAGGCGAGCAGCGCCGGCGCCGCCGCCGACGACGGCGTGCTCCGGATCGGCTCCGATCTCACCTACCCGCCCTACGCCTATCTCGACGGCGAGGAGCCCGCCGGCTTCGACCCCGACTTCATGCGGGCGCTCGCGGCGCAGATCGATCGCGAGCCCGAGTTCGTCGACACCCGTTTCGAGCAGCTCATCACGAGCCTTCAGGCGGGCCACTTCGACGTCGTGGCCTCGGCGCTCTACATCACCGAGGAGCGAGCGGGGCAGGTCGACTTCATCCCGTATTTCACCACCGGCAACTCGATCGTCTCACCGACAAACTCGGCGCCCGTGCGCGATGCGGGTGATCTGTGCGGCCTGAGCGTCGCCGTGATCAAGGGCGGAGAGGTCGCCACCCAGTTACGCAGCGAGGCGAGCGCGGCCTGCGAGAAGGACGGCGGCGCCGCGATCGACGTGCGCGACTTCACCTCCGACACCGAGGGCACCCAGGCGCTGCTCGCCGGGCAGGTGGACGCGCAGGTGACCGACGCGGCCGTCGCCAAGAGCGCGGTCGACGCCTCGAACGGCTCGCTCGCGATCACGAGCGATGAACTGCTGTTCCCCGCCTCCGTCGGCATCGCCGTGGCCAAGGGCGACACCGAACTCGCCGAGGAGTTGCGCGGCGGCATCGAGCGCATGCGCGAGGACGGCACCTACGAGAAGCTGCTCGCGCAGTACAACCTCGCGGAGCCCGATCCCGAGGCCGTGGCCGAGGCGATGGGGAAGAACGCGCCGGCCGAGGGCGACGAGGCGGGAGCGAAGCAGGGATTCGTCTTCGACTGGCCCTACTTCTTCAGCCTCTTCGCGGTGCCCGACTTCTGGTCCGCCGCGCTCACGGTGCTCGTGCTCTCGGCCCTCGCGTGGGGCATCTCGACCGTGCTCGGCATGGCGGTCGCCCTCGGCAGGCAGTCGCGCTTCGCCTGGCTGCGCGCCGTGCTCGGGGCCTACGTGTGGTTCTTCCGATCCCTCCCGCTGCTCGTGCTGCTGATCTTCGTCTACAACGCGCCGCAGGTGATCCCCGAGCTGCGCGCGATCGTCGGATCGCCGTTCATGGCCGGTCTGCTCGCGCTCGTGCTCTCCGAGACGGCCTACATCTCCGAGATCCACCGCGGCGGCCTGAAGTCGGTCGCGGGCGGTCAGGGCGAGGCGGGCCGCGCGCTCGGCATCCCCTGGGGCGGCGTGCAGCGCCTCATCGTGATCCCTCAGGCCTTCCGCGTCGCGCTGCCCGCGCTCGGCAACGAGCTGGTCACCATCATCAAGCTGACCTCGCTCGTCTCGGCGATCTCGCTGACCGAGATCCTGCTCGTGGGTCAGCGCATCTACACGCAGAACTTCAAGGTGCTCGAGACCCTGCTCGCGGTCGGCATCTTCTACGTGATGCTCGTCACCGTCTTCGACCAGGCGCTGCGCCTGCTCGAGCGCCGACTCGACGTGAACCGCAGGGGCAAGCGCGCGAAGCTCGGCACCGCCACCTCGAACATCGACGTGCTCCCGCCCGCCCCGAAGCGCGAGCGCACGCCGCACGAGGGCGAGCAGGTGCTGCAGGTGCGCGAACTGCGCAAGTCGTACGGCGAGACGGAGGTGCTCAAGGGCATCGACCTCGACGTGCACCGCGGCGAGGTCATCGCGATCATCGGCCCCTCCGGCTCGGGCAAGACGACCCTCATCCGCACGCTCAACGCGATGGAGCCGATCAACTCGGGCGATGTGCTCTTCCACGGCAAGCCCGTGGGTTACGCCCGCGACGCGAGCGGCGCGAAGAAGCCGGTCTCCGACCGGGTCGTCGCGGCGACGCGCGCCGAGGTGGGCATGGTGTTCCAGCAGTTCAACCTGTTCCCGCACAAGACGGTCATCGAGAACGTCACCTTCGCGCCCGACTACCTGCGCACCGCGTCGCGTGCCGAGATCCGGGAGCGGGCCATGGCGCTGCTCGCGAAGGTCGGCATGGACGCGCATGCCGAGAAGTACCCGCATCAGCTGTCGGGCGGTCAGCAGCAGCGCGTCGCGATCGCGCGGGCGCTCGCCATGGAGCCCGAGGCGCTGCTCTTCGACGAGCCCACCTCCGCCCTCGATCCCGAGCTCGTCGACGAGGTGCTGCGGGTCATGACCGAACTCGCAGCCGAGGGCCTCACTATGGTGGTGGTGACGCACGAGATGCGCTTCGCCCGAGAGGTGGCCGACTGGGTCGTGTTCATGGACCAGGGAGTCGTCGTCGAGGAGGGGCCGGCCGAGCAGGTGTTCGACCGCCCCGAGCACGATCGGACGCGGCGCTTCCTGAAGCGCGTGCACGCGACTGACTAAGCAGAAGGAGAGGGATCCATGCCCCGCATCGACCTCAACAGCGATCTCGGCGAATCGTTCGGCAACTACACCTTCGGCGACGACGCGGCGGTGCTCGCCTCCGTGTCGAGCGCGAACGTGGCCTGCGGCTTCCACGGCGGGGACCCGCACGGCATCCGCACGACCTGCCGCAAGGCGCTCGAACTCGGCGTGACGATCGGTGCGCACCCCGGCTACCGCGATCTGCCCGGATTCGGTCGCCGCTTCATCGACTACGACCTGGACGAGCTGACCGACGAGGTCATCTACCAGGTCGGCGCGGTGCAGGCCATGGCGCGCAGCGTCGGAGCCGAGGTGCGCTACGTCAAGCCGCACGGCGGTCTCTACAACACGATCGCGGTGAACGAGGAGCAGGCAGGCGCAGTGGCGCGCGCACTCTCCGAGCTCGCCCCCGAGCTGCCGCTCATGGTGCTGAGCGGATCGGTCATCGAGCGCGTGGCGCGCGAGGCCGGCCTGCGCACGGTCGCCGAGGCCTTCGCCGACCGCGGCTACCAGGCCGACGGCACGCTCGTGAAGCGCGGCACGCCCGGCGCGATCCACACCCCGGAGGCCGCGGTGGCCCAGGCGGTGCGCATCGCGACCGAGGGGCGCATCACCGCGGTCGACGGCACCGATCTCGAGGTCGCCGCCGACAGCATCTGCCTGCACGGCGACAACCCGGCTGCGGTGCGTCTGGCCGGAGAGATCCGCGCGGGCCTCGAGGCCGCGGGGGTCGAGATCAGAAGCTTCGCCTGATGCCCCGCGACCGCGGCTTCCCAGTGCGCCCGGTCGGCGATCGCGCCTGCATCGTCGATCTGCCCGACCTCGATCGTGTGCTCGGCGTCGCGGCGCGGCTGCGTGAGCTCGCGATTCCCGGCGTCGTCGACATCGTGCCCGCGACGTGCACGGTGCTGGTCGTCTGCGACGGGCGGGAGGCCGTGCACCGCGTTTCCGACGCCGTCTCCGGCTTCGAGCCCGATGTCGCGGCGGGGGAGACCGTCGGGCGGGAGGTGACGATCGACGTCGTCTACGACGGCGACGATCTCGAAGCGGTCGGCGAGCTCACCGGTCTCGGCGCCGAGGGCGTCGTCGCCGCGCACACCGGCGCCGCCTGGCGCGCGGCGTTCGGCGGCTTCGCGCCCGGCTTCGCCTACCTCGTCGGCGGCGACGAGCGCCTGCGAGTGCCCCGACTCGACTCGCCGCGCACGGCCGTGCCCGCGGGCTCGGTCGCGATCGCCGGAGAGTTCTCGGCGGTCTACCCGGGGGAGTCGCCCGGGGGCTGGCGATTGCTCGGTCGCACGGGCGAGCGGATGTGGGACGAGTCGAGGGATCGCCCCGCGCTCGTATCGCCCGGCGACTCGGTGCGCTTCCGCGCAGTGCGGGAGCGCGTCGCTGCCGCCCGGGGCGCGAGCGGCGCGGACGGCGAGGGATCCCTCACCCTCTCGGCAGGCTCGGACGACGCGGCGGACACTGCTGAAGCCGCGATCGCGCGCGAGGGATCGAGCCCCGCACTCGCGGTCGTGCGACCCGGCATGCTCACGCTCGTGCAGGACGGCGGCAGGCCGGGCAACGCCGCACTCGGCGTCACGGAGTCGGGCGCGCTCGACCGTGCCGCGCTGCGCGCCGCCAATCGCGCGGTCGGCAATCGGCTCGACGCGGCCGGCCTCGAGCACCTCGGCGGTGGCCTCGTGCTGCGCGCCGAGCGCGACACCGCCGTGGCGGTGACCGGTGCGGACGCCGAGATCTCCGTCACGACCGGAGACGGCCGCTCCGGCGCGGAGACTTCTGCGGAGACGCGGGAGGCGGCCGCGGGCGAGGAGATCGCGCTGCGGGCGGGCGACCGGCTGACGCTCGGTGCGCCGCAGCACGGACTGCGCTGCTACGTGGCGGTGCGAGGCGGGATCGCCGGTCGCACCGTGCTCGGCAGCCTCGCCCACGACAGCCTCTCCGGCCTGGGCACGGCTCCGCTCGCGCCGGGCGACACGATCGCGACGGAGGCGATCGGCGAGCCGGATCCAGAGTCCGTGAATGGGAGCGGGACCGATAGGGATCCCTCGCCCGCACCGGCGCCAGCCGATCTCGTGCCGGTGCTGCGCTTCGTGGCCGGCCCGCGCGACGACTGGTTCACCGAGGGATCCCTCGCCGCATTCGCCGAGCGCCCGTGGCGGGTCACGCCGCAGTCGAACCGCATCGGCCTGCGCCTCGACGGCGAACCGCTCGAGCGCGAGCGCGAGGGCGAGCTGCCCACCGAGGGCATGGTGCGCGGCTCCATCCAGGTGCCGCCCAACGGCCTGCCCGTGCTGTTCCTCGCCGACCATCCCACGACCGGCGGTTACCCCGTCATCGGCACGGTCGTCGACGACGACCTCGACCGGGCCGCCCAGCTGAGCCCCGGCAGCGAGGTGCGCTTCGTCGCGGTCGACCCCGACGACATCGGCGAGCCGCGGGGGGCCGCGGCACCGCCCGAGCGCGTCGACTTCTCGATCGAGGTCGACGGCCGCCGCCACGCCGTCGCGATGGCGGGCGCGCTCGCGTCGGCCATCGACCGGGCTGGCGCCGAGGGAGACCGCTCGGCCTCGGAAGCGCTGATCGGGGAGATCGTGCGCAGCCTCGACGCGGGAACCGGATCCGGGGCGCGATAGACGCCGCGCCCGAGGGGTCCGGCGGAGCGATCGCGCCGGATACCCCGTGCCGACGCCGGTAAGATAGAGCCTCGTGTCAGACACTCCCAGCACCAACCCGATCACCCAGGAAGCGGCCCAGGCAGCCGTCGATGCGGCGCTCGCCGCGTTCGCGGCCGCCGGCACCGTGGCCGAGCTGAAGGCGGCGCGCACCGAGCACTCGGGCGAGGCCTCGGACATCGCGAAGCTCAACGCGCGCATGCGCGACGTGCCAAAGGATGAGAAGGCAGCCACGGGCAAGCTCATGGGGCAGGCCCGCGGGCGCATCGAGGGCGCGTACAAGGGCCGCGAGGCCGAGCTGGTCGAGAAGGAGGCCGCCGAGCGGCTCATCGCCGAGACGGTCGACGTCACCGAGGCGCCCGTGCGCAGGCGCACGGGATCCCGTCACCCCCTCGCGCAGCTGCAGGACGAGGCCTCCGACATCTTCATCGGCATGGGCTGGGAGATCGCGGAGGGGCCCGAGATCGAGCACGAGTGGTTCAACTTCGACGCGCTCGGCTTCGACCCCGACCACCCCGCGCGCGCGATGCAGGACACCTTCTTCGTCGAGCCCGCCGACCGGCACCTGATCCTGCGCACCCACACCTCGCCCGTGCAGATCAGGGCGCTGCTGAACCGCGAGCTCCCCGTCTACGTCGTCGCGCCCGGCCGCGTCTACCGCACCGACGAGCTCGATGCGACCCACACCCCCGTCTTCCAGCAGATCGAGGGCCTCGCCATCGACCGAGGGCTGACGATGGCGCACCTCCGCGGCACGCTCGAGCACTTCGCCAGGCAGATGTTCGGCGAGGAGGCGAAGATCCGCCTCCGCCCCAACTTCTTCCCCTTCACCGAGCCCTCCGCCGAGATGGACGTGTGGCAGCCGAACGCCAAGGGCGGCGCCCGCTGGGTCGAGTGGGGCGGCTGCGGCATGGTCGATCCCAGGGTCCTCGCCGCAGCCGGGATCGACCCCGATGAGTACCAGGGCTTCGCCTTCGGCATGGGCATCGAGCGCACCCTGCAGTTCCGCCACGACCTGAACGACATGCGCGACATGGTCGAGGGCGACATCCGCTTCAACCGTCAGTTCGGAGGACTGGTCTAATGCGCGTTCCACTCAGCTGGCTCGGCGAGTACGTCTCGCTGCCCGAAGGCACCACGCCCGAGCAGGTGCACGCCGACCTGGTGCGCGTCGGGTTCGAGGAGGAGTCGATCCGCCGCTTCGACGTGTCGGGTCCGCTCGTCGTGGGCCAGGTGCTGACGCGCGAGCCCGAACCCCAGTCGAACGGCAAGACCATCAACTGGTGCAGCGTGCGCGTGGCGCCCGAGGGGCAGCGCGCGGCCGACGGCGGCGACGACGTGCGCGGCATCGTGTGCGGAGCCCACAACTTCGAGGTCGGCGACAAGGTCGTCGTCACGCTGCCCGGCTCGGTGCTGCCGGGAGGCTTCGAGATCGCGGCCCGCAAGACCTACGGCCACGTCTCCGACGGCATGATGGCCTCGGCCCGCGAGCTGTCGCTCGGCGAGGACCACGACGGCATCATCGTGCTGTCGCGTCTCGGCCTCGACCCGGAGGTCGGCGAGCTCGCGCTGCCGCTGCTCGGCATGGACGACAGCGCGGTCGAGATCAACGTGACGCCCGACCGCGGCTACGCGTTCTCGATCCGCGGGGTCGCCCGCGAGTACGCCCACTCGACCGGTGCCGAGTTCCGCGATCCCGCGCTCGCCGTGTCGCCCGCGCCGGCATCCGGCTTCCCCGTCGTGCTCGCAGACGAGGCCCCGATCAGGGGCCGAGTGGGCGCGACCGGCTTCATCACCAGGGTGGTGCGAGGGATCGACCCCACCCGGCCCACGCCGACGTGGATGGTCACGCGCCTGCAGCTCGCGGGGATCCGATCCCTGTCGCTGCCCGTCGACATCTCGAACTACGTGATGCTCGAGCTCGGCAACCCGCTGCACGCCTACGACCTCGCCAAGGTGCGCGGCGGCCTCACGGTGCGTCGCGCGGCCCGGGGCGAGACGCTCGTCACCCTCGACGGGCAGGAGCGCAAGCTCGATCCCGAGGATCTGCTGATCGTCGACGAGTCGGGCCCGATCGGTCTCGCCGGCGTCATGGGCGGCCGGACGACCGAGGTCGGCGAGGGCACGGTCGACGTGCTCGTCGAGGCCGCGACCTTCGACCCGGTGTCGATCGCCCGCACGGCGCGCCGCCACAAGCTGCCGAGCGAGGCGTCCAAGCGCTTCGAGCGCGGCGTCGATCCGCTCGTCGCGCGCGCGGCCGCCCAGCGCATGGTCGACCTGCTCGTCGAGCTCGCGGGCGGCACCGCGGACGAGCTCGGCACCGAGATCGTCGCGCCGTGGGAGGCTCCCCGCGTCGAGCTGCGGCTCTCCCGCGTGAACGGCCTCACGGGCGCCGACTACACCGATGCGGAGGCCCGCGCCGCGATCGAGATGATCGGCTGCGAGGTGACCGACGGCGCCGAGGGCGAGATCGTCGTGACCCCGCCGAGCTGGCGCTCCGACCTGGCCCGCGCAGCCGACCTGATCGAGGAGGTCGCCCGCATCGTCGGCTACGACCGCATCCCCTCGGTGCTGCCGGTCGCGCCCGCCGGACGCGGGCTCACCCGCGAGCAGCGACTGCGCCGCAGGGCCGCGAACGTCGCGACCGCCGCGGGCCTCGACGAGGTGCAGAGCTATCCGTTCGTGTCGCGGGCGCAGCTGAACGCCTTCGGCGCGGGCCCGGAGTCGGCCGCGGCGTCCGGCGAGCCCGACGCGGTGCACGCCGTGCGCCTCGCGAACGCGCTCGACGGGGAGACCCCCTTCATGCGCCGCTCGCTGCTGCCCGGCCTCGTCGGCGCGGCGCAGCGCAACGCCTCGCGCGGCATGACCGACCTCGCCCTCGTCGAGTTCGGCTCGGTGTTCGAGCCGACCGCCGGTTCGGGCGAGGCCCGGCTCGGCACCGACTCGGTGCCGCCGCTCGCCGAACGGCCGAGCGACGCGGTGCTCGCCGAGCTGAACGCGTCGATCCCGGCGCAGCCGCGCCGCGCCGCAGGCCTGCTGCTCGGCGACGCGGCTGCCAAGCAGCCGGGCGAGAGCGCCCGCGCCTACGACTGGGCCGACGCGCTCGACGCCGCGCGCACCGTCGCGGGGGCCGTCTCGGCCGAGCTCGTCGTGTCGCAGGGCTCGCACCGCGCCTTCCACCCGGGCCGCACCGCCGAGCTCGCCGTGCGCGTGAGCAGCGATGTCGAGGGGGACGAGGGCGGCCTCGAGGTCGTCGGCGTGGCCGGCGAGCTGCTGCCCGAGCTCGTGGCGGAGCACCACCTGCACGGTCGGGTGGCGGCGTTCGAGCTCGATCTCGACCGCCTCATCGAACTGGCCCCGCGCGAACCCGAGACCTTCCCGCTCTCGAGCTACCCCGCGGCGACGCAGGATCTCACCCTCGTCGTTGCGGCCGATGTGCCCGCGGGCGATGTGCTCGCCGTGGTCGTCGCGGGAGCGGGTGAACTGCTCGAGGACGCGCGAATCGTCGACGACTACCGCGGAGCAGGCGTCGAGGAGGGGGAGAAGGCGCTCACCTTCGCCCTCCGCTTCCGCGCGGGCGATCGCACGCTGAAGGCCGAAGAGGCCAGCGAGGCGAAGCTCGCGGGCGTCGCCGCGGCCGAGACCGCGTTCGGCGCTCGCCTGCGCGACTAGGGATCGCGTCTCCGCCGCCGGCCCGGCGAGGCGCACCCTTCCGCCGGCCCGGCGAGTCGAAGCCGAGTCGAAACCTGCAGCGGGAACCGGCTCATCGTAGATGAGTATGTATTGCGGGAATCGCCTTTCCCGGTAGAAACACGCAGTTGTGCAGTAGTGGCCTTCGAAGCGCTGCTCGTGCCCGTTTACTGCAGCATCGCGGGCTCTTGCGCGATCGGGGGCACTTGTGAGGTGTGTTGCGCCTGAAAACTCTGCGACACACCCCACAAGCGACCTCGATCGTGCGGGACGACGTGTCGCGTCGCACGATGGACTTGAAATCGGCAAGGCGTCCTCTTCTGCTGGCACGGCGAGCGAAGCGAATCGAAACCCTCGAGCGACCCTTGATTTCGACTCGCTGGCGCTCGCTCAATCAGCGAGGTGGGTCGGCTCCGCCTCGCTCAATCAGCGGGGTGGGTCGGCTTCGCCTCGCCGGGTCGGCGGGTGCGGTCGGCAGGGCATCCGTTCACCGATTCGCTCGGGGAGCAGCGCCCACCCGAGGCGCGACGCGGCCCTGCGGTCGAACGCCACGACGCGATCGACACCGAAAAGCCCCATCGCACCGGCGATGAGCGCGTCGCCGAAGTCGGCACTCTGCTCGGCGAGCGTCAGCGCCCGCACCACGCCCTCGCCGTCGTCGAACTCCAGGACCTCCGACTCAGAAGGCCGCCCTGCGCGGTTCACACCCGAATGTCACCGGTTCGTGGCAACCTGTGAGGAGCGGCGCGAGGGCGCGCCGCTCGAACGACGGTCCGAAGGGGGAATGTCATGGCTGCGCAGAAGATCGTGCCGAACGTCTGGTGCCAGGGGAATGCCGAGGAGGTGGGTCGGTTCTACTCCACCGTGCTGCCGAGGGCGACGAGTCGGGTCGCATCGCGCTACCCGCAGACGGGCCTGCTCGACTTCCAGCAGGAGATGGCCGGGCTGCCGCTCACGGTCGAGGTCGATGTCGACGGCTTCGAGATCGTGCTGATCAACGCCGGTGCCGAGTTCCGGCCGAACCCCTCGATCTCGCTCATGCTGAACTTCGACCCCTTGATGTTCGGCGATGAGACCGCGGCCCGCGCCGAACTCGGCGCCGTCTGGCGCGCGCTCTGCGAGGGCGGGCGCGAGCTGATGCCGCTCGGCGAGTACCCGTTCAGCAAGCGCTACGGCTGGGTCGAGGATCGCTACGGCGTGAGCTGGCAGCTGATGCTCACGGATCCGGCCGGCGAGCCGCGGCCGTTCGTCATACCGTCCCTGATGTTCGGAGGTGCTGCGCAGAATCGCGCGGCCGAGGCCATCGACTTCTATGCCGCGACCTTCGATGACGCGGCGGCGGGCGGCCGCTTCCCCTACGGCGTGCAGACGGGTCCGGCTGCTCCGCAGGCGCTGATGTTCGGCGAGTTCCGGATCGGCGAGCAGTGGTTCGCGGCGATGGATTCCGGTGTGGAACAGGATTTCTCCTTCACCTGCGGCGTCTCGCTCGAGGTGCGGTGCGCCGATCAGGCCGAGATCGACCGGCTCTGGGAGGCGCTGTCGGCCGAACCGCGGGCAGAGCAGTGCGGATGGCTGCAGGATCGCTTCGGCGTGAGCTGGCAGGTGGTGCCCGAGAAGATGGGCGAGCTCATGGAGCGTCCCGACGCCTATGCGCACCTGATGGAGATGAAGAAGATCGTCATCGCAGACATCTGAGCCCGCGGCCCGCCTCCCTCTCGCCATCCGCGAGCCGCCCGTGCACCGCAGCGTGCGCGAGGAGTAGAATCAGCGGGTTTGAAGAGGCAGAGGGGCGGGGTTCCGATGTACGTGCGTGCAACGGGTATCAGCAAGGGGCCGGGCGGCCGGGCGCTTCCGGCGAGCGACGTCGGGATGAGTTCGGGCACCGCGGTGTTCGTGGAGGCCGAGACGGCGCAGCGGCCGACCGTGATGGGGCTCATCGTGTCGGGGCGGATGCGCCCTGACACGGGAGAGGTGACGATCGATGGAGAGGCGGATCGGCGCGCGCTGAGGGATCGCATCGCGCTCGTCGACGCCCCCGACGTGAGCGAGCCGCACGGAGACGTGCGGCTCGCCGACGTCGTCGCGGAGGAGCTGATGTTCGCGGGGCTCGCCCGCGGTCCGCACGCGGTGCGCCGTGAGCTCGAGCACCTCGGGCTCACGGGTGAGGCCAAGACGCCGATGGCCGATCTCGACCCGGGCGCCAGGGTGCGCGCGCTCTGCGAGCTCGCTCTGCGGAGGCCGGGCGTCGAGGGCATCGTGCTCGTCTCTCCCGATCGGCACGGGGGCGACCCCGAGCAGTGGTGGAGCATCGCCTGCGAGATCGCCGAGCGCGGGCCCGCCGTGCTGGTGATCGCCGGACTCGCGGCGCGCGCCGCGATCGATGCGCACCCCGAAGGCTGGGGAACGGGCGAGGTGTCGCCGTTGCGGGCCTCCCGCGAGGCGGTTTCCGCCGCGCACGCGTCCAGCGCCGCTCCCCACCGCCCCGAGCACGCCGCTGGCGCCTCGGCCGAGGCGCCGACGGGGGAGGAACGCGCATGAAGATCCCTCAGCTGATCCGAGCCGAGTTCGCGAGGCTCTGGGCGACCCCCATGGCGAGGCTCGCCTTCGTCGCGCTCATGTGCGTGCCGCTGCTCTACGGCGGCCTCTACCTGTGGGCGAACCAGGATCCCTATGCCCGGCTCGACCAGGTGCCCGTGGCGCTGGTCGTCGCCGACGAGGGCGTGCAGCACGGCGACACCGTGCGCTCGGTCGGAGACGAGGTGGCGAAGAACCTCATCGAGGACGGCAGCTTCGACTGGAAGCGCGTCAGCGCGAAGCAGGCCGCCGAGGGGGTCGAGAGCGGGCTCTACGACTTCTCGGTGACGCTGCCCGAGGATTTCACGCAGGCGCTCGAGTCGTCTCGCAGCGACACCCCCCATCAGGCCGACGTCGTCCTGACCACCAACGACGCGAACAGCTATCTCGCCTCCACCATCGGCGAGCAGGCCGTGAAGCGGATCCAGCAGCAGATCGTGCGCTCCGTGAACCAGGAGGCGGCGCGCACCATGCTCGACGGCATCGCCGAGATCCGCGTCTCGTTGGTCGACGCGAGCGACGGCTCCGGGCAGCTGCTCGCGGGCACCGAGCAGGCACGCACCGGAGCGGGGCAGCTCGCGGCCGGGCTCGGGCAGCTGCGCGACGGGACCGCGAACCTTCCGGCGCAGACCGAGGCGCTCGCGGGCGGCGCCGCTCAGGTCTCGGCGGGCAACGCGCAGATCGCGGAGATCGGGAACCAGGTGGCCGGTGCGAGCCAGCAGGCCATCGACCGGCTCGCAGGCGACCGCGACGCCATCATCGCCGAGCTCCAAGCGGCGGGCGTCGACCCCGCGGTCATCGCCTCGGTGCAGTCCAGGCTGGCGGCGGCGGATCCGGTGCTGCGCGACGCGAACACCCGTGTGCAGAGCGCGAGCGCTCAGCTGAACGCGCTCGCGAGCGGATCGCAGCAGCTCGCGGGCGGCGCGCGGCAGCTCGCCGATGCGACCCCGCAGCTCACGGCGGGCATCGCGACCGCGGCAGATGGAGCGGGGCAGCTCGATACCGGGCTCGGCGCGCTCGTGGACGGGGCCTCGCGGCTGCACGACGGCCTCGCGGGAGGCGTCGAGCGCATCCCCGACAGCAGCGACGAGCTGCGCGGCAAGCAGGCGGCGAACATCGCCGACCCCGTGGACGTGCGCACCTCGCAGGTGACCTCCGCCGGCACCTACGGGGCAGGCCTCGCCCCCTTCTTCGTGAGCCTCGCCGCGTGGATCGGCATCTACGCGCTGTTCCTCATCCTGAAGCCGGTCTCGCGGCGCGCGGTCACCGCGATCTACGCGCCGATCCGGGTGACGATCGCGGGCTGGGCCACGCCCGCGCTGCTGGGCGGGGTGCAGATGCTCGCGCTCTTCGGCATCGTGGCGGGCGTGCTCGGCTTCGGCGTGACCCACCCCGTGCCGGCGTACGGCATGATGGCGCTCGCCTCAGCCACCTTCGCTGCGATCATCCTCGCGCTGAACATCTGGCTCGGCAGCGTGGGGCAGTTCATGGGCCTCGTGCTCATGGTGCTGCAGCTCGTGACGGCGGGTGGAACCTTCCCGTGGCAGACGCTGCCCGAGCCGCTGTCGAGCCTGCACCACTACCTGCCGATGTCGTTCGCGGTCGACGGGCTGCGGCAGCTGATGTACGGGGGAGTGATCGAGCAAGCCGGCTCAGCCGCGCTGAAGCTGGGCCTCGTGCTCGTCATCGCGCTGCTCGTCTCGGCGCTCGGAGTCGCCCGCATGATGCGATCGCGCACGCTGAGGGATCTGCAGCCCAGTCTCATCGGGTAGGGCACGGATCTCTGTGTATACGTAAAGGCCTATTTTGCGTGCTTCTCTTGCCTGATCGCAGTTTTATGTATACGATCGTGGTGACCGAGGGAGGTGCGGCATGCGAGCGGGGGACCGGGCGTACACGACGCTGCTGGAGGAGATCCAGCGCGGTGAACTCGCACCGGGCACCGTGGTCGGCGAGGTCGAGCAGGCCGCGAGGCTCGGGGTCAGCCGCACGCCGATGCGCGAGGCGATCCGCCGGCTCGTCTCCGATGGGCTGATCCTGCAGCAGTCCCCGCGCGTGATGGTCGTCTCCGGCTTCGACACCGACGACATCCGCGACCTCTTCGAGGCCAGGCGCGCGCTCGAGGAGACCGCCGCCAGGATCGCCGCTGAGCGCGGCGATCGCAACGCCTTCGCCGAGCTCTCCGACGCCTTCTCCGAGGCGCACCCCGAGCGCGGGGAGCTCGCGACCGACGCCTACTACGAACTCATCGGCCGCTTCGACGCGGCTATCGATGCCGCCGTCGACAATGTCTACCTCGTGCAGGCCCTGCGCAACGTGCGCACCCACCTCTCGCGCGCCAGGAGGCTCGCGAGGGACAACCAGGAGCGGCTCGTCGCCTCGGTCTCCGAGCACGCGCTCATCGCGGGGGCGATCGCCGCGGGCGACGCCGACCTCGCCGCCCATGCCACCCACGTGCACCTGCATCACGCACTCACCTCGATCCTGAACTCCATCCCGGAAGGACAGCAATGACCGTCAACCACCACGTCCGCGTCTACAAGAGCGAAGAAGATCTGCCCCGCGAGCAGCAGCTCGCATGGAAGATCGCGGAGGTCGCCACCGATCCCGTCGAGGTCGAGCCCGATGTGGTCGACATGATCATCAACCGGATCATCGACAACGCCTCGGTCGCAGCCGCGTCGCTCAACCGAGGCCCCATCGTCGCGGCGCGCGCGCAGGCGCTCTCGCACCCCGTCTCGACGGGTGGCGAGGGATCCGCCATCTTCGGCCTCGCCGCCGAGAAGTCGAGCCCCGAGTGGGCGGCGTGGGCCAACGGCGTAGCGGTGCGCGAGCTCGACTACCACGACACCTTCCTCGCCGCCGAGTACTCGCACCCCGGTGACAACATCCCTCCGATCCTGGCCGTTGCGCAGCACGTCGGGTCGGACGGCCGAGCCCTCGTGCGCGGCATCGCCACCGGCTACGAGATCCAGATGGACCTCGTGCGCTCGATCTGCCTGCACAAGCACAAGATCGATCACGTCGCCCACATCGGCCCGTCGGCCGCTGCCGGCATCGGCACCCTCCTCGGCCTCGACGCCGAGACCATCTACCAGGCCGTCGGCCAGGGCCTGCACACCACGACCGCCACGCGTCAGAGCCGCAAGGGCGAGATCTCGACGTGGAAGGCTCACGCCCCCGCCTTCGCGGGCAAGATGGCCGTCGAGTCCGTCGACCGCGCGATGCGCGGCCAGACCTCGCCGTCGCCCATCTACGAGGGTGAGGACGGCGTTATCGCATGGATGCTCGACGGCCCCGACGCCTCCTACGACGTGCCGCTGCCGGCTCCCGGCGAGCCGAAGCGCGCCATTCTCGACAGCTACACCAAGGAGCAC
The DNA here is from genome assembly GCF_017565705.1 of Leucobacter ruminantium. Classification (GTDB taxonomy): domain Bacteria; phylum Actinomycetota; class Actinomycetes; order Actinomycetales; family Microbacteriaceae; genus Leucobacter; species Leucobacter ruminantium. The sequence continues at coordinate 118,123 of NZ_JAGDYL010000001.1, read as the reverse complement.
TCGGCCGAGTACCAGGCCCAGGCCTGGATCGACCTCGCCCGGAAGCTCCACAACGAGCGCCCGGAGCTCGCGGATCCCGCCAACATCAAGGCGATCGTGCTGCACACGAGCCACCACACGCACTACGTGATCGGCTCGGGCGCGAACGACCCGCAGAAGTACGACCCCACCGCCTCGCGCGAGACCCTCGACCACTCGATCCCGTACATCTTCGCGGTCGCGCTGCAGGATGGCGGCTGGCACCACGTCGACTCCTACGCCCCCGAGCGCGCCGGACGCGCCGATACGGTCGAGCTCTGGCACAAGATCACCACGGCGGAGGACGCCGAGTGGACGCGCCGCTACCACTCCGAGGATCCCGACGAGAAGTCGTTCGGCGGCCGCGTCGAGATCGAGCTCGCCGACGGCACGAAGCTCGTCGACGAGATCGCCGTCGCCGACGCGCACCCGCTGGGCGCGCGGCCCTTCGCCCGCGAGCAGTACATCGCGAAGTTCCGCCTGCTGGCGGAGCCCGTGCTCGAGAGCGCCGAGATCGAGCGCTTCCTCGACCTCGTGCAGCGCCTGCCCGAGCTCTCGGCCGACGAGGTGCGCGAGCTGAACATCGTCGCCAAGCCGGGTCTGCTCGACCTCGCCGCCGCCCCGAAGGGTCTGTTCTAGGACACTCCCGAGCCCGCCCCCTGAGCCTGTCGAAGGGGGCGGGACGGAGCACTCGATCCCTTCGACAGGCTCAGGGAACGCGCGCTCCTCACTTCGAAAGGACGAACTTATGCTGTATGCCAAAACCTCGCCGACCGAGAAGCGCCGTCTCTTCAGGGAACAGCTGGCGAGCGGAGAGCTGCTCCGATTCCCCGGCGCGTTCAATCCGCTCTCGGCGCGCCTGATCGAGCGCAAGGGATTCGAGGGCGTCTACATCTCGGGCGCCGTTCTCGCGGCCGATCTCGGATTGCCCGACATCGGGCTGACCACGCTCACCGAGGTCGCCGGTCGCGGCGAGCAGATCGCCCGCATGACCGAGCTCCCGGCCATCATCGACGCGGATACCGGATTCGGCGAGCCGATGAACGTCGCCCGCACGATCCAGGAGCTCGAGAACGCGGGCCTGGCCGGCTGCCACATCGAGGACCAGGTGAACCCGAAGCGCTGCGGTCACCTCGACGGCAAGGCCGTCGTCGACGAGGAGACGGCGACGAAGCGCATCCGCGCCGCCGTCGATGCGAGGCGAGACGAGAACTTCCTCATCATGGCGCGCACCGACATCCGCGCCGCCGAGGGGCTCGACGCCGCAGTCGACCGCGCCAAGGCGCTCGTGGACGCGGGGGCCGACGCGATCTTCCCCGAGGCCATGCGCACGCTGGAGGAGTTCGAGGCGATGCGCAAGGCGGTCGACGTGCCGCTGCTCGCCAATATGACGGAGTTCGGCAAGAGCGAGCTCTTCTCCGCCCGCCAGCTGGCCGACGTCGGGTTGAACATCGTGATCTGGCCGGTATCGATGCTGCGCATCTCCATGGGCGCGACGGGCAGGGCACTCGATACGCTCGTGGAGGAGGGGCATCTCACCTCGAAGCTCGATGAGATGCAGCACCGAGCTGATCTCTACGATCTCATCGACTACGAGGACTACAACCACTTCGACACGAACGTCTTCAACTTCTCCGTCGAGCGCTAGCGCCCGACGAGAGACTTCGAAGTCGACAGGTAAAGGAGCCGACATGACTGAAACCGAGATCAAGAAGGGGCTTGCGGGCGTCGTCGTCGACTACACCGCGGTCTCCAAGGTCAACCCTGAGACGAACAGCCTGCTCTACCGCGGCTATCCGGTGCAGGAGCTCGCGGCGACCCAGCCCTTCGAGGCCGTCGCATATCTGCTGTGGCACGGGGAGCTGCCGACCGAGGCGCAGCTCGCCGAGCTCCGGGCGGAGGAGCGACGGCATCGATCCCTCGCCGAGAACGTGAAGGCCGCGATCGACCTTCTGCCGCTCGACTCGCACCCGATGGACGAGGTGCGCACCGCGGTCAGCGTGATCGGAGCCTCCGATGTCACCGGCGGCGGTTCCGTGCTCGACGCGTCGGGCAGTCCGGAGGAGAACCTCGCGCGCAGCATCCGCCTGTACGCGGCGCTGCCGGCGATCGTGGCCTACGGTCAGCGACGCCGCCGCGCACTCGACGTCGTCGAGCCGCGGGACGACCTCGACTACTCGGCGAACTTCCTCTGGATGACGTTCGGCGAGGAGCCCGAGGAGATCGTCGTGGACGCGTTCAACCGCTCGATGATCCTCTACGCCGAGCACTCCTTCAACGCATCGACCTTCACCGCCCGCGTGATCACGTCCACGCTGTCCGACCTCTACTCGGCGGTCACCGGCGCGATCGGCGCACTCAAGGGACCGCTGCACGGCGGGGCCAACGAGGCGGTGCTGCACATCATGAGCGAGATCGGCTCGGCCGACAACGTCGTGCCGTGGCTCGACAGGGCGCTCGCCGAGAAGCGGAAGATCATGGGCTTCGGCCACCGCGTCTACAAGAAGGGCGATTCGCGCGTGCCGACGATGAAGGCCGCGCTCGACACGCTCATCGAGCACTACGGCAGGCAGGACGTCGCGGAGCTCTACGCGAAGCTCGAGAGCGAGTTCGTCTCGCGCAAGGGGATCTACCCGAACCTCGACTACCCGTCGGGCCCGGCCTACAACCTCATCGGCTTCGACACGCTCACCTTCACCCCGCTGTTCATCGCATCGCGGGTGACGGGCTGGACCGCTCACATCATGGAGCAGGCCGCCTCGAATGCGCTGATCCGTCCGCTTTCGGCCTACAACGGCGTCGATGAGCGTCACATCGCCGGCTACGTGCCCGACGCCGCGACGCTCGCGGCGGCCGCGCGGCCGGCCGAGCAGAGCTGAGCTGAGCCGAGCCGTCGGCGCGCATCGCTCCCGGGCGCACCGACGGCGCCGCGGCTCATCGGGACACGCGGAGGCCCCGAACCATATCGGTTCGGGGCCTCCGCTCGTGCGGTCCTCGTGCGAGGGATCCGCGCTACGACTCGAACGGGGCGAGGTCCGGGCGCGCGCCGTCGGTCCAGGGGCTGTGCACCCGCTCGAAGTTCGCCGCCACCCGCAGCACCTCGGCGTCCGCGAGCTTGCGGCCCGCGATCTGGAGCCCGATCGGGCGACCGTCTTCCGTGAAGCCGGCCGGCATCGAGATCGCCGGCACCGTCAGCATGTTGTAGGGGTAGGTGAGCAGCCAGCCGAGCAGCTGGCGCTGCACGGACTGCCCCAGCAGGTGGTCGGGCGCGAACTGCCCGTGCGGGTGCGCCGCGTGCGTGAGCGACGGGGAGACGATCACGTCGTAGTCCCGCATGAACTCGACGAAGGTCTCGTACATCTGAGCCCGGGCGAGGTTTGCGCGTCCGTAGTCGGAGACCGCGACGGTGTCGGCCTCCTTGATCAGGTCGATGAGCTCAGGGTCGATCTGCCCCTCCCAGGCGTCCCAGTCGATCAGGTCGCGCTCGGCTGAGAAGCCGGGCACCCAGATGCTGTGCCAGAAGGCGTCCTCCGGCCGCGCCCATGGCGGGGTCGCCTCGACGACGGTCGCGCCGAGCTGCTCGAACTTCCCGACGGCCCGGCGGCATACCTCTGCGACTTCCGGATCGATCTCGTAGCCGGTGCCGAGGTCGGGGGAGTAGGCGATGCGCAAGCCCGCGATGTCCTTCTCGATCTCGGCGAGGTAGTCGGTGCCGTCGTCGGGCAGGCTCATGGGATCCTGCTCGGAGGGACCGGCCATGACCTGGAACATGAGCGCAGCGTCGGCGACGGTACGGGTGAGGGGGCCGTGGAAGGCCCAGGTCTCGTATCGGGTCGGCAGCACCGTGCACGGGATCCTGGCGAGGCTGGGCTTGAAGCCGACGATCCCGTTGAGCGATGCGGGTGCGCGCACGGAGCCGGCCCCGTCGCTGCCCTCCGCGATCGGCACGAGTCCCGACGCGACCGCCACGGCGGAGCCCGTGCTCGACCCGCCGGCGGTGTGCGCCGGCTTCCACGGGTTGTGCGTCGCGCCGAAGAGATGGCTCTCGCCGTACACGGCGTAGCCGGCCTCGGGAACGGTGGTCTTGCCGACGTAGATTCCACCGGCGTCGATGAGCCGGTCGAAGAGGGCCGCATTGTGGTCGGGCACGCTGTCCTTGAGCGCGATGAGCCCGGCCGTCTGCGGATCGCCCTTCACCGCGGTCATGTCCTTGATCGCGAATGGGACGCCCGCGAGCGGACCCACGTCCTCGCCCTCGGCGAGTCGCCGTGAGATCGCGCGAGCCTGGGCGCGGATCCGTTCGGGGTCGAAGACCGAGAACACATTGAGCCCCGGGTCGTATTTCTCGATGCGGGCGATCGTCGCCTCGGCGACTTCCTCGGGAGATATCTCGCCGGCCCTGATCGCACGGGCGATCTCCTGGGCGCTGTTCCACGCGATGTCGAGCGTCATTGCTGCGTTCCTTTCGGGGCGTTGGTCCGGTCAGGGCCAGCGTATGCCACAACCAACCATTTTTAAATGGTTCCTAACCATTTTTCGGACTCCGCAGGAAAGCACCGCTCTTCTTGGCGGAAAAGCGTCTTGCGCGCTGTTTAGTTTGACATCATAATAATTAGTTTGAATGCTAAATATGGCGGATCAGTGCTCGAGCGGATCCGGCAGCGGCGGCGGATCCGAGAAGTCACCGGAGTTCTTGCGGAAGCGGGCGAGTATGCGCACGAGATCCGAGACGTCCTCCTCCTCGAGTCCGATATCCCTGAACACGTGGAGGTTGAGCGCATCCGTCGCATTCTCCACGAGGGCGACCCCGTCAGAGGTGATCACCAGCATCGTCGCCCTGCCGTCGGTCGGATGCGGTTCGCGCCGCACGAGACCCGCCGAGACCAGACGATCGACGGCGCTCGTGACGCTCGCCGGGTGCAGCTGGAGCCGCGAGACGACGCTGGCGAGCGGCATGCGGCCCTCGCGCGTGAACGCCAGGAGACGCAGGAGTTCGAACCGCGCGAAGGTCAGACCGAACGGCCGGAGCTGCGCATCCACGCTCGCGAGCAGCAGCTGTTGAGCGCGCATCACCGAGGTCACGGCCGCCATGCCGAGCGCGGCGTCGTCCCAGCCGCGCTCGGTCCACTGGCGTTTCGCCTCTGCGATCGGATCGGTGCGGAGCGGGTGCTGTGAGACCATGCCCCTCACGTTACCGGGTGCGCGCGAAGGGGTGCGCGTCCGGTGACGGATGCGCACCCCTTCGCGGAGCCGGCGGCTACTCGCCCTGGATCTGCTTGATCGCGGCGGTGTTGAGAGTCAGACGGCGGCTCTTCTTGCGCCTGCGCTGGAAGCCGGTCAGCGAGGTCGCGGCCGCGAGGATCAGCACGAGGCCCGTGATGATACCCGAGGCCTCCGGAGGCACGTTCATGAGCGACAGGCCGTTGTTGAGCACCGCGATCAGCCACACGCCGAGCAGCACGCCGAACATGCTGCCGCGGCCGCCCGTGAAGGGGATGCCGCCGAGCAGCACGGCGGTCAGGATCGAGACCTCGAAGCCGATGCCGAGCGTTCCGGACGGCGCGCTGCCGAGGCGCGCGACCTGCAGCACCGCCGCGATGCCCACGGTGGCGCCGATGAGCACGTAGAGCAGGAACACGAAGCGCTTCACGGGGATGCCGGTGAGGAATGCCGCGCGCTGGTTGGCTCCGATGGCGAGCGTGTGCTTGCCCGCGGGCAGTCGGGAGGCGACGAAGTAGAGGACCGCGCAGACGACCGCGGCCGTCCATACCAGATAGGAGATGCCGAGGAACTTGCCGTTGCCGAGCGAGAGCACCTCCTGGGGGAGGCCGTACAGCGAGCCGGGGGAGAGCAACTGCGCCAGACCGCGGAACGCGGCGAGGCCGCCGAGCGTCACGACGATCGGCGACATCCCGATGTAGCCGACGAGAACGCCGTTGAATACGCCGACGGCGATCCCGACCGCGATGCCGACGAGGACGCCGGGGAGGAGGCCGTGGTCGATGAAGACGAAGGCGGCGCAGACGCCGGCCAGCGACATCGTGGAGCCCACCGACATGTCGATGTAGCCCGCCATGAGCAGCAGCCCGGCCGCGGCGGCGACCACGAAGGTGGCGGCGTTCTGGTTCAGGATGCTCAGGAGGTTGTCGCCGCGGAAGAACACGGGGGACTGCGTGGCGAAGAACACCATCAGCGCCAGGGTCGCGATGACGAGGATCACCAGCTGCATGTCGAGGCGGGCGCGGAGCGCCTTCCATCCCCTCGGGGCGGAGTGCGAGGCTGCGGAGGTAGTCATGTTCGAGGAATTCCTATTCGGTGCGGAAGGTCTGGGCGTCAGGCTGCGTCGTACTCGTCGAGCTGACCGAAGGCGAGCGACATGAGCGCGGGCTCCGTGATGTCGGGGCCGACGATGCCGGCGACCTCGCCTTCGTAGAGCACGATGATCCGGTCGGCGAGCGCGACCGCCTCCTCGTGCTCGCTCGTGCTGAAGATCGCGCAGCGACCGGGGCCGTCGACGTACTCCCTGACGAAGGCGTAGATGTCCTCGCGGGCGCCGACGTCGACGCCCTGCGTCGGCTCGTCGAGCAGCAGCAGCCTGGCGTTGCTCGCCGGGTTGGTCCACCTGCCGATCATCAGCTTCTGCGCGTTGCCGCCCGAGAAGGAGCCGCCGGTGAGCGTCGGCGTATTCGGGTGCACGTCGAGCGCATCGGCGACCTGCTCGAAGGTCTTCGTCTCCGCGCGCTTGGAGCGCACGAAGCGCCCCAGCTTCTTCATGTGGGGCAGCACGACGTTGTCCACCGCGGTCATCTCGGGGAAGAGCGCCTGGCTCTTGCGATCGGCGGGCACGAGCACGATGCCCTGCGATGCGGCCTTGCCGGGAGACTTCGGCTCGAGCAGCACGTCGTCGAGCTCGAGGCGTCCGCCGTATCTGGGCCGGATGCCTGCGATCGTCTCGAGCAGGTTGGTGCGGCCCGATCCGAGTAGGCCGAAGACGCCGATGATCTCGCCCTCCCGCACCTGGATCGAGAGCGGGCCGCTCACCGATCCCGCGAAGCCGTTCATGCGCAGCACGACGGGGCGGCCGGTGTCCGTGCGATCCCTCAGCTCCGCTGCGCGCTTGTCGGGGGAGATGAACGACACCAGATCCTGCATGGTGAAGTCGCCCCGGCGGCGGTCCTCGTAGACGATGCCGTCGCGGAGCGTGATGACCCGATCGGCCACCTCCATGACCTCGGTGAGGATGTGGCTGACGTAGATGACGGCGATGTTCCGCTCCGCGGCGAGCGAGGAGACGAGCTCGAGCAGTGCGTCGACCTCGCTCCGGCTGAGGGCGGCCGTCGGCTCGTCGAGGATCAGTACCCGCGGATTCTTCCGCAGCGAGCGGATGATCTCGACGATCTGCTGCTGCCCGACGCTCAGGCTCTCGACCGTGGCCGAGGGATTGAGCCGCAGCCCGAGCGACTGCAGCTGGGCGAGGGTCTCCCGCTCCTGGGCACGACGGTCGGTCGTGCCCAGGGCGGTGCGGAGTTCGGATCCGAGGAAGACGTTGTCGGCGATCGTCAGCGCTCCGATGAGCTGGAAGTGCTGGTAGATCATTCCGATGCCGGCCTCGATGGCCTCGCGGGGGCTCGTCGCCCCGTGCGAGACGCCGTCGATGAGGATCTCGCCGCTGCTCGGCACCTCGGCTCCGCTGATGCAGCTCAGGAAGGTGGACTTCCCGGCTCCGTTGGCGCCGAGCAGCGCGGTGACCTCACCGGCGTGGAACTCGAGGTCGATACCCTTCAGCACGTGATTGGCGCCGAAGGACTTGACGAGCTTCCTCGTCTCAAGCACGGCCGTCATATTGTTCCTCTTCTCCTGATCAGGCCCGAACTCCGCAGTCAGCGCTTCTTAGAAGAGCGCGAGCAACTCGTCGATCTGGTCCTTGTCGTCGGGGCTGACGATGATCATGGGCGTCAGGTTCGAGGGGTTGCCCTCGCCGGTGATCGCCGCGATCGAGTTGTCGATGATCGAGTGGCCGAGCTCGGCGAGCGGGATGGCCGCGCTGCGGGTGTAGCCGGTACCGTCCTTGAGCGAGGTCAACGCCTCCTCCGTGCCGTCGTAACCCGCGACGAAGAAGCCGCTCATGTCGACACCGGCGTTGTTGAGGGCGCGGAGGGCGCCCGTTCCCACGTCGTCGTTCGCGCCGACGAAGATCTTGAGATCGTCGGGGTTCTTTCGGATCGCGTCCTCGGCGATGGTCATGCCGCAGTCCTGGCTGAGGCAGTCCTGCTCGGAGACGACCTCGATGCCCATCTCGTCGAGCTTGTCGAGGATGTTCTTCCAGCGGCCCTCGAGCGACGGCAGCGCCGTCCAGGTCGTCACGGCGGCCTTGATGTTGCGGTCCGGGTAGTTGTCGTCGACCCAGGCCTCAAGCTCCGCGGCGAGCTCCTCGCCCGCGGTGTCGTTGTCGAACCCGACGCTGCCGTCCTCCTCGGGGTTGGGCGAGGCGTAGGTCAGCCACTTGGTGCCCTGGGCCTGCGCCTGCTCCCGCAGCCCCTCCATCGCCGCGACGTCGACGGGCCAGACGACGATCGCATCGACCTTCTGGGTGACCCAGTTCTCGACGGACTTGCGCTGGGTCTCCAGGTTGCTGTCGACGGTGTTGTCGAGCAGCAGGTTGACGCAGCCGTTCTCGGCCGCGCGATCCTCGACGGCCTTCTTCACGGCCTTGACCGCGGCCACCTCGCCCGCGGGGTGGCTGAAGGCGATCGTGTAGGTCTCTTCGCAGTCGGCTCCCGCCTTGGCGCCACCTGCCTCGTCGCCTCCGCCGCCACCGGAACAGCCGGTCACGAGGCCGAGCGTCGCGCCGACCGCGAGCGCGCCGGCCCAGAAGCGGCGGTTCTTCCAGAAAACCTCTTTGTTCATTGGACGAATACCTTTCTCATACATGGTTGAGACGGGAAGCGGACTCTTCGGATTGAGGAGCGACCGAACGCCCGTCGGTGGAGGGCTTATGGTTGTAAATGGTAGCCAGCAGATGTTGCCGAGTCGTTTCGGTCGCAACTCGGCCGCGTAAAGGCGGTGTCCGCGCCACGGGTGCGCAGGGGGTGCTCGGCGGTCAGCTCCGGGAGGTATGCACGACTCGGTGTGCTGCGGAAGAAGGACATGTCCCCCCTTTGGTGACATGGAGAAGGCCGAGGTCGTTCGGATCCTCGGCCTCCCCGGTCGGCGCAGCCTCCTCGCCGCGTCGTTCCGGAGCGCCTCGGTGCTCCGACTGTTGTGTGTTCCTTGATTTTGGATCGCAAAAGGTTGGAGCGCAACCCGTAAATGGTTACTCGTTACCTTCTCGTTACAATTGGTTCTGGTTCTCCGTGGGAGGCGTTCGGAGGTCCTGCTCCCGACGCCTCCCGCGCGCCTAGGCCTCCAGCAGGTGCGGGTGCAGTCCATCGACGATGTGCGGGGTGAACCCGCCGATGCTCTCGCGGTCGAGGCTGCCGAGGATGCCGACGGTGGCAAGCCCCGCGCCGAGCGCCGCGGTCAGACCCGTCCGCGAATCCTCGAACGCGACGGTGCGCGACGGTTCGGCTCCGAGCTGCTCGACGGCGCGCAGGTAGCACTCGGGCGTGGGCTTCGACGCCGCGACGTCCTCGAGCCCCACGATGCCCTCGAAGCACTCGCCGAGCCCCGCGATCTCCACGGCGGGCACCACGACCTCCCGGCTCGCCGCGGTCACCACCATGAGTCGCTTCCCGAGCGTGCGGGCGGTGCGCACGAAATCGGCCGCCTCGCGCGTGATCGTGCTGTTCGAGCGGAAGCGCTCGAGGTATCGGCGGTTGAACTCGCGCATGAGTTCGTACGGCGTGAGGTCTGCGCCTCCCGCCTCCGCAGTGAGGCGCCCGTACACGGCCTCCTCGGTGACTCCGGCGAACTCGTCGAAGTAGCGCTGTCGGCTCACCGGGAGACCGAGATGATCCTCGGAGACCTCGCTGATGAGTTCGGCGCACAGCTCCTCGTCGTTCGAGAGGGTGCCGTTGTAGTCGAGCAGCAGCACATCGGCCTGCTCGAGGAGGGAACGGGTGTCGTCGAGCGTGGCGTACGACTGTGGCATGGGTCTCCTTGGAACGGGCGCCGCGTCAGCGCGACGAGAGGTCGGGGTACGAGAGGCCGAGGTCGAGCACGCGCTCGACCGCCTCGGCGACGTTCAGCAGGGTGTAGTCGCGGAACCTCGGCGCTGCGATCTGCAGCGCCACGGGGTTGCCCTCGGTGGAGAGCCCCATCGGCATCGAGACCGCGGGTTGACCGGTCTGGTTGTACCAGAGGGTGTAGCTCGTGTGGTAGAGCAGGGCCTGCGAGGTGTCGGGAGCGAAATCCTCCGCGGCGAACTGGTGATTCCCGAGCACGGGGGAGAAGATCACGTCGAACTCGTCGTAGATCGTCGCGAGGCGCGACGCCGTCGCCGACAGGTGCTCGAAGTCGGTGTAGTAGGTCTCGGAGCTGAAGGAGCGTCCCGGCTCCACCCAGCGCCGGATCTCGGGCAGCAGGCGATCCCTCGCCTCCTCCTCGCAGGTCGCGAGTTCCGACAGGCAGCGCGCCATCAGGCAGCGGTCGAGCGCCGCGAAGTCCTCGTCCCGCAGTCCGGGATCGATTCGGGTGAGCTCGACGCCCAGACTCGACAGGGTCGCGAGCGTCTGCTCGAAGAGGCGGCCCGTCTCGTCGTCCATCCCGATGCCGTATCCCGGGTACTCGATCACGCCGGCGCGCAGACCCTGCAGCGGCAGGTCCACAGCCGATTCGATCGGGTCGGTCGAGAGCGACAACTGATCTTCGACGTGCGGCCCCGCGACCACGCGGTAGAGGGCCCGAACCTCGGCGATCGTGCGGGCCATGGGGCCGGCCGAGCGCCAGGTGCTCGCCGGGGCGTAGCCGAGGCTGCCCTGCGTGGGCTTCAGCGCGGAGATGCCGCATGCGGCGGCGGGCAGGCGCACACTGCCCGCGATGTCGGTGCCGATGCTGAGCGGGGTGACGCCGGCGGCGACGCACACGCCGGCGCCCGAGCTCGATCCGCCCGGATTCTTCGAGAGGTCCCACGGATTGCGGATGATGCCGTACTGCGAGCTCACGCCGGCGCCGAGCAGGCCGTAGTCGGGCATCGCGGTCTTGCCGACGATGATCGCGCCCGCCTCCTCGAGGCGGCGCACCGGCACCGACTTCGTCGTGGAGATCTCGCCGGGGTGCGTGGCGCTGCCGTGCCACCTCGGCAAGCCCGGAACATGGAGGCTGTCCTTCACCGTGACTGCGACGCCGAGCAATGGTTGCTCGGTGGCGCTCGAATGGTCGCCTTGTGCGATGCGCTCGGCCGCGGCGACGGCACCCTCGCGGTCGAGTACGGAGAAAGCGGACGTCGCGGCCCCCACAGTCTCGGCGTAGTCCAGGGTTTTTACGATCCTGCCGGGAAGATCTGCGAGATCGCCGGGTCGGAGCGCCTCGGGAACGGACGGGGTGTGCGTCATCGGTGGGACCGCCTCATCGTGGAAAGTGAATCGTGAACGCAGAGTTTCAAGAAACCCTTTTACAACCATATTTTTAAATATATGCTTGCGGCAAGTATAAATGGTCGGCGTTCTCGCCGTCCAGCCTGAGCTCTCGACGACGAGAAGGGATCCGCGCACGTATGACTGAGTGGTATGAGGACATCGGACAGTGGGCCGCCGGCTTCGACACCGACGGGATCCGGTGGGAGGTGCCCGTTGCGCAGGTGCCCTCGCCGAGCTGGTGGGCGTCGGACAGCGAGCTCGTCGCGGGCCGCAGCGCCGAGCTCGGCGAGGTGATGCTCAAGCGCATCAGCCGCCACGCCTGGTCGTGGCGCAACCGCCACAACCTGATCACCGCGTCGACGGCGGCGGGCGAGATCGGCGTGGCCCCGCGGGTGCACGTGGCGGATGCCGAGCTCGGGCTCGTGCTCATGGAGCGTCTGCCCGCCGAGTGGCGCGTCGGGCGTCTCGTGATGTTCAAGGACGGGGAGGTGCGTCGATCCCTCGTCGAGGCCAGGCGCCGCTTCGCGGAGCTCGACGTCGAGCTCTCGACGCGCAGCCCCCTCGTCGACCTGAACCAGCTCGTCGACGAGTGCGGCGACCGCGGAATCTCGATCGACCATCGCGTCATCGACCTGGTCGGCTACGTGAACGGCTTCCGCGAAGCGCTCCTCGCCTACCGGCGCACGCTCGAGATGCGGCCGTCGCAGGGCGAGGGCACGAGCTCCAACATCATGGTCGGCCCCAACGCGCAGGTGAAGCTCGTGGGCTGGGGGTCGGCGGCGCGCCTCTCCGCGGTGCACGACCACGCGACGCTCATCGCCGAGGCCTGCCCCGGTGCGCTCGACATGGACGACTACATCGCCGAGCTCGCACCCGGCGCGAGCTCCACGGAGCGTGCCGTCGTCAAGCTCGTCACGGGCATCGAGCACCTGCGCTGGGCCGTGCTCACGAGGCTCAGGGCGAAGACCGATCCCGACGTCAACCTCGACTCCACCAAGTACGGCATGTGGCGCATGACCTTCGCCGAGATGCTGCTGAACGATCCCGATGTCCGAGCCGAGTTGGAGGCGGAGCTGTCATGAGCGCGAATCACGAGATTCCCCAGGTCATTCTGGAGGCCGTGGGCCGCAACCCCGAGTGGGCCGGTCTTGCGGTGACCGGCGCTCCCGTCTCGGGCGGCATCAACAACGAGAACTGGCGCATCACGATCGGCGAGGGATCGCCGGTCTTCGCGAAGATCCCCGGCGTCGGCACGGAGCTGTTCGTGAACCGGCAGATGTCGCTCGCCGCGGCGCGTCAGGCCTCGGCCGCGGGCATCAGTCCGCGCGTGCTGTTCTTCGACGAGGCGACGGGCGTCGAGTTCGGCGAGTTCGTCGAAGACGGCTTCCGTGCGTCGACCACGCTCGACTTCCAGGAGGACGCGGCGTTCGAGGGCGTGCTCGGCGTGTACCGCACGCTGCACGGCACCGATATGTTCGACGTGACCAAGACGATGTTCGACCAGGTCGAGGAGCATCTGCGCCAGGTCGAGGAGGAGGGCTTCGAGCTGCCTCCGTGGAGCGACGAGGTGCTCGCGAACTACCGCGACGCCTACGACGCCTTCATGGAGACGGGGCTCGAGCTCGTCCCCGCGCACAACGACCCGATGCCCGGCAACTTCCTGCTGCGCGGAGACGGGGAGGTGCGACTCATCGACTTCGAGTTCGCGGCCAACAACGATGCGAGCTACGAGGTGGGCATCCTCCTGGCGGAGATGTTCGTCGATGTCGAGCGCTCGCGCCGCCTCTGCGCCGTCTACCGGGGCTACGACGACGAGAAGTTCTATTCCCGGGCGATGCTCTCGCGCATGATCGCCGACACCAAGTGGGGGCTGTGGGGCATCAGCACCCACTACATGCGCGACGCCGACTTCGACTACTACAAGTACGGCAGCTGGAAGCTCTACCGCACCTTCCAGATCGCGCGGCACCCCGACTACCGGAAGTGGCTCGAGGCCGCGCGCTGACGGTTCGCCTCGTGGGATCGCGGCCCCGGGGTGAATTGGTCTCCCGGGGGCCGCTGCGCGTGCACGGCGGAGCCGGCCCCGCCATGCACGCGCAGCGACCGCAACCTTAACGCGAACCGAAATATCTAACCAATTGCCTCAAATGGTTGACATGTGGTCGGGAACGGCTGCATACTCGAACTCGAACCGGCTCGGAGAGGCGGCGGGATCGAGACCCTCGCCCGCGGGCGGCAACCGCCCGGGCCCGTGACGAAAGGCGAGCTTGAAGATGAGCGAGACTGAGGCGAGGCTTCCGCGCGAGGCGGAGGAACTGCTGGCTGCGGCGGAGCGCGCCGCCGCAGAGTTCGTCGACTACGACCGAGATCGGGTCGCACGCATCGTCGAGGCCGTCGCGACCGCGGCCCTCGAACAGGCCGAGCCGCTTGCGGTGCGGGCCGTCGAGGAGACCGGCTTCGGAGTGGTGGCCGACAAGATCCTGAAGAACCAGACGATCGCCAAGACCTTCCTCGAGGACTACGCGGACGCCGACTACTGCGGCCAGCGCAGCGATGCGGTCAGCCGCATGCTGCTCGTGCCCCGCCCGGCCGGAGTCGTGCTGGGCATCACGCCGTCGACGAGCCCGGTCGCCGCGGTCTGCTTCAAGGTGCTCTGCGCCCTGCTCACCCGCAACGCCATCGTCATCAGCCCCCACCCGGGAGCGAAGCGGGTGTGCACCGATACCGCGCTCATGCTGGCCCGCGCCGCCGAGCAGGCCGGCGCCCCGCGCGGGGCGGTGCAGGTGCTCTCGGAGCCCTCGATCCCCGTCGTCGAGGCGATGATGGCCGATCCGCGGGTGAAGCTCGTGATCGCCACGGGCGGCGGTGCGGTCGTGCGCGCGGCCTACCGCTCGGGAACGCCCGCCATCGGCGTCGGGCCGGGCAACGCGCCCGTGGTGGTCGACGAGACGGCCGACCTGAAGCAGGTGGCCGAGAAGCTCGTCCGCTCCAAGACCTACGACAACGGCGTGCTCTGCACGACCGAGTCGGTGCTCATCGCCGTCGAGACGATCGCGCCCCGACTGCTCACCCTGCTGAAGGCCAGGGGAGTGCACCTGTGCTCGCCCGAGGAGACCCGCCGGGTGCGAGATCACGTCTACCCGGGCGGCCGATTCAACACGAAGGTCGTCGGCCGCGACGCGACGGTCATCGCGGCGGACGCGGGCATCGAGGTGCCGGCGAACACGCGCATCCTGCTGACCCCCATCGACAGCGTGCGCAGCGAGGAGCCGCTCACCCACGAGAAGCTCAGCCCTGTGCTCGCCTTCCGCGCCGTGCCCGATTTCGCGACCGCGGTGGCGGAAGCCCGAGCCATCCTCGACGCGGCCGGGCTCGGGCACTCGGCGGCGATCCACAGCGAGGATCCGCAGCGCGTGCTCGACTACTCCTTCGCGCTGCCGGTGCATCGCATCGCCGTGAACGTGCCTGCGAGCCTCGGCAACGCGGGCATCGGCACCCACCTGCCGGTCTCCATGTCGCTCGGCACCGGTTACATCGGCGGCAGCTCCTCGTCCGAGAACCTCAACCCCGAGCACTTCGTGCAGTGGAGCCGGGCGGCCTACTCGACCAACATCTTCGACCGCTTCCCCGACTTCGACGGGCTCGAGCGCAGCGCTCCGCGCGTCTCCGCGCCGCGGGCGATGCAGGAGGGGAGCGCGAGCACCCCCGCGATGCCGGCCGAGATCGCGCGGGTGATCGACCGCGACGGACTCCGGCGCATCGTCCTCGAGGAACTCCGCGACCTGATTGGGGCCCGATAATGGCTGACCTCCGTTCCTGCATCTTCGTCGACAAGCTGCAGCCGCAGACCATGTGCTACCTCGGCACCTTCGTCAGGGGCAGCCTGCCGCGCACCAACATGGCCGCGCAGATCATCGAGATCGCGCCGGGCCTCGACATCGAGCCGCTCACCGACGTGGCGCTGAAGTCCGCCGATGTGAAGGCCGGCCTGCTCGTCGTCGAGCGCCAGTTCGGCTATCTCGAGATCCACTCCCGCTCGACCGCGGCGGTGCGCACGGCGGCCGGCGCGGTGATGGACGCGCTCGGCGCGACGGAGGCCGACGCCAGAAGACCCGAGATCCTCGCCTCCAAGATCATCACCAACATCGACCACGAGCACGCGTTCCTCATCAACCGCAACAAAGCCGGTTCGATGCTGCTGCCGGGCGAGTCGCTGTTCGTGATGGAGATGCAGCCCGCCGCCTACGCGATCCTCGCGGTGAACGAGGCCGAGAAGGCGAGCCCCATCAAGGTCGTCGACTTCCGGATGATGGGTGCGACGGGTCGCGTCTACCTCGCAGGCAACGAGGACGCCGTGCGCACCGCGGCCGACGCGGCTGAGGCCGCGCTGACGAGGGGGCTGCGATGACGAATCCCGTCGAGACCGAGATCCGCGCCCTGGTGCGCGAACTGCTCCGCGAGGTGATGCCCGCGGACCCGGGAGCGCGTTCCGAGGAGCGCCGCGTGCGCATCGCGAGCGACGCCGATCTGGCCGCGTTCGCGAACCGCATCCTCGATATCGCGAGGGATCCTGCCGAGGCCGACGCCGTGCGCTCCGGGCGAGTCCGCTTCGTGCTCGAGGGCGCCCCGTCGAGCCGGGAGGGGGATCCCTCGCCGGAGCCGCGGCCCGCAGCTCCGGTGCTGCGCATCGAGAAGGGCGCCGTTACCGAGAAGACGATCGCACAGGCGGTTGCGAACGGCACGCGCCTGGTGCTCGGCCCGCGCGCGGTCGTGACGCCGCTCGCGCGCGAGGCGGCCAGGAAGCACGGCGTCGGAATCGAGCGCGCATCATGATCACCGCAACGGTACTCGGGCCCATCTGGGCGACCAAGCGGATCGACGACCTGCCCGGGGGTGCGCTCCTCGAACTCGAGGAGGTCGGCACGGGGAGGCGCCTCGTCGCACTCGACCAGCTCGGCTCCGGCCCGGGTGACACGGTGCTCGTGACCGAGGGAGCCGGCGTGGCCGGGCACTTCCCCGGCAGGGCCCCGCTCGACGCACTGGTGGTCGGCGTCGTCGACGAGACGACGGGCAGCAGCACCGGCCAGCACGCAAGACCCACCACAACCAACCGAAAGGAAACAGAAAATGAGCAGTAACGCGATCGGCATGATCGAGACCAAGGGATACGTCGCGGCGCTCGCAGCGGCCGACGCGATGGTGAAGGCCGCGAACGTCACCCTCGTGGGGCGCGAGCAGGTCGGATCCGGCCTCGTCGCCGTGATCATCAACGGCGATGTGGGCGCGGTGAAGGCGGCGACCGAGGCCGGCGCCGAGACGGTGTCGAACATCGGCGAGCTCGTCTCGGTGCACGTCATCCCCCGTCCCCACTCGGACCTCAACAAGCACTTCTCGGTCGGCGAGGCCTGAGCATGGCCGACAGCCCGACGAGTGGAGCTCCGGCGGCGCCGGCACCCGCGCGCGAGCCGCGCGCGGGTGCCGCTCGGGCCGCGACGGCCGAACTGCGGGTGTACCTCCGGCTCGACGGGCTCGAGCGCCAGTTCGCTGCCTACATGGCCACGCCGACGCGCGCCAGGGGATACCCGCCCAAGGCGGGCGATCACTCGCTGATCGTCGAGGTCGCGCCTGCGCTCGCGATCCAGCGCGTGCTCGACGCGGCGCTCAAGGCCTCACCCCACGTCGAGCCCGGTCTGCTCTACGTGGAGCGTCAGTACGGGATCCTCGAGGTGCACTCATCGGACCCGGCCGACGTCGATCGCGCGGGCGAGGCGATCCTCTCGGCGATCGGAGCGACCGCCGAGGACCGCCTCAAGCCGGAGATCCTCTACAGCGAGATCATCGAGGACATCACGGATCAGCACGCGGTGATCCTCAATCGCACCCGCGAGGCCTCGATGATCCTCCCCGGATCGGCGCTGCTCGTCTACGAGATGGCACCGGCCCTGTTCGCGGCCGTGGCGGCCAACAGCGCGGAGAAGGCGGCGCCCGACCTGACCCTCGTCGACGTCCAGATGATCGGGGCCGCAGGACGACTCTTCATCTCGGGACCCACGGCGAGCGTGCGGAAGGCCCGCGAGGAGATCACCCGGGTGCTCTCGGCCGTGGAAGGCCGATGACGCCGTGGTCTGGGGAGACGATTCGGGGCTGCGCTATGCGGAGGCGGCGCTCGCATCCTACGGACTCGATGCCGCGACGCCGCTCAGGCTGATCAGCCTCTCGGAGAACGCCACCTTCCTCGTCGGCGAGGATCCGCCGGTCGGCGTGCTCAGGGTCTACCGGCCCGACTACCAGACCGAGGCGGCCAAGCGCTCGGAGCTGGCCTGGATCGACGCCCTGCGCGCGGCCGAGGTGGTGGCGACGCCGGCGGTGATAGCGACCGCCGGGGGCGACGAGCTCGCCAGGGTCGAACTCGGCGGCGACGCGAGGGACTGCGTGATGTTCGAGTTCGTCGCCGGGCGCGAGCTCGCGACGAGCGGTCGCGCCAGCAGCGATCCCGCCGTCTACGGCAGGGTCGGGGCGATCGTCGCCACGCTGCACCGGCAGGTGCTCGAGTGGCGGCAGCCCGACTGGTTCGAGCGGATGCACTGGGACGCGGAGAGCATTCTCGGCCCCGCGGCGCCCTGGGGCGACTGGCGGCGCGCACCCGCGCTCTCCGCCGACGACGTCTCGATCATCGAGCGGGCCGAGGCCCGCTTGCGGGAGCGGCTCGCCGACTACCCGCAGACGCCGCGGAACTCGGGTCTTGTGCACTGCGACCTCCGCACGACCAATGTGCTGGAGGGTCCGGACGGCACCCTCTGGGTCATCGACTTCGACGACTCGGGGTACAGCTGGCTGCTGTGGGATCTGTGCTCGACGACCTCGTTCATCGAGCACACCGACGAGGTCGACGGCATCGTGCGCGCGTGGCTCGCGGGATACACCGCGGAGCGGCCGCTCGACGCGCTCGACCTCGCCGCGATCCCCGACCTCGTGTTCCTCCGGCGGCTCCACCTGCTCGCGTGGATCGGCTCCCACCCGGGCGCCGATGCCGCGGTGGAGATCGGGGAGGCGCACGCCATCGGTACCGTCGATGTCGCCCGCCGCTACCTCTCCGGCCGATTCCTCGCGGCCATTTCAGAGGAATAGGTCGGTGACGGCGATGTTTTCGGCTGCAGTCCAACTAGACTCGTTCACACGGTATTCGCAGAGTGATCGAAGCGGGGACATGAGCGTGACATCGAGTGCGACGGACGGGACCTCGGGCTCCGAACGGGCCATGACCGCTGCCGAGGTCGCCGAAGCGATCTGGGCGAAGGCGACGGAGGACGGGCTGCAGCCCGGCGACCGGATCGGGGCGGAGCGCGAGCTCTCGGCCCGCTACGACGTCAGCCGCTGGGTGATCCGGAAGGCGCTCGAGGCGCTCGAGGAGCAGGGGCGGATCCTGCGCACGAACGGTCGCAACGGCGGTGTCTTCGTGGCGCACGACAAGGTGGTCCGCGACCTCCGCGGCCACGTCGGTCTTCCCGAGTACGTGCGGGCGCGCGGCCTCGAGGCCGGTGCCACCGTGCTGGGCACCGCCACCACGCCCGCGGATGAGCAGCTCGCCGCCCGCATGGAGGTGCCCGAGGGCACCTGGGTGCTGCGGCTCGACAGGCTGCGCCTCGCGGGCGGCCTGCCGCTCAGCCTCGAGACCATCTGGCTGCTGGCCGAGCGCTTCCCCGGGCTGCTCGACCGCTCGCTCGTCGGGTCGATGTACGAACTGCTCGAGACGGAGTACGGCCTCGAGCGCGGCGAGGCGGTCGAGACGATCAGCGCCCGCCCCGTCGATCGGGAGCACGCCGCCTCCCTCCAGGTGCACACGGGCTCGCCGATCCTGGCGGTCTCGCGCGTCGCCCGCACGGCGGGCGGCGACGTCTTCGAATACAGCGAGGAGCTCTACAGGGCCGATCGCACCGAGATGATCGTGCGCGCCCCCGCGGGCGCGAGCACCGTGCGACGGTACATCGGCCACGCCGACTGACCCGCAGCGGCCGGAACGCCGCTGCTCCGAGACGATGAAGCGCACCGCGACGACGCGGGGCGCGACGAAGGAGACGCGATGAGTTCGACCGGACGGAATGCGCGACGCGTGGAGCGTCTGGGCTTCGGGATGCCGTGGGAGGAGAGCCACGGCTACTCGCAGGCGTTCAGAGTGGGCGACGAGATCCGGATTTCGGGGCAGATGCCGCACGACGATGCGGGGGAGCTGGTCGGGGCAGGGGATCCGGAAGCCCAGGCCGCGGCGGTGTTCGCGAACCTCGACCGGGTGCTGCGGTCGTACGGGGCCTCGCGCACCCAGGTGGTGGAGACGAAGATCTACGCCGTGGATCTTGCCGCGAACTTCGGCGCGATCTCGCGCGCCCATCACGCGTTCTTCGGCGACCACTGGCCCGCGAGCAGCGCCTTCGGAGTGACCGAGCTCGTGCTGCCGGGGCAGCTCTACGAGGTCACCGCGACGGTGCGCACCGACCTGGTCTGATCCCTCGCGGACGCGGCGGGCGACATGCCCGTTGCGCGCGTTCCCGGCGGCGCCGGGAACGGATCCCTCGCCGTCGCAATAAATGGTTGTAAATGGTTGCAATGTGTGGTTGCATGGGTTTCGGACCCCTGGGAAGAACGGAAGCAATATGAGTGGACAGGCACCGGCCCGTTTCGACGCCGTCACCGTCAACAGCGTGCAGGATCTCTCGCTGGTCGACGGCGGGACCAGGCGGATGATCGAGCGCCGCTCCGCACTGCTCGGCCCCAGCTACCGATTGCAGTACAGCCGCCCCGTCCATCCCGTGCGCGCCAAGGGCACGCGGCTGTGGGACGCGAGCGGCGAGGAACTGCTCGACGCCTACAACAACGTGCCGTGCGTCGGCCACGCGAACGAGCGGGTCGTGCGGGCGATGTCCGATCAGCTCAGCATGATCAACACCAACACCCGCTACCTGCAGGACGAGGTGGTGGCCTACGCCGAGGCGCTGCTCAGCACCTTCCACCCGGCCCTCAACCGCGCGATGTTCGTGTGCACCGGCTCGGAGGCCAACGACCTCGCCGTGCGCGTGGCGCGCCAGGTCACCGGCCAGAACGGCATCATTGCCTCGCAGTTCGCCTACCACGGCAACACCTCGCTCGTCAGCAGCTTCTCGCCCGCGGGCGGCCCCGGCACGATCCTCGATCGCGACGTGCGCCTCGTGCCCGCCCCCGACTCCTACCGCATGCGGGGGATCGATCTCGGCGAGTGGTTCGCCGCGCAGGTGCAGGCGCAGATCGACGACCTGGCCAGCCGCGGCGTCGGCCTCGCGGCGTTCATCGTCGACGGCGTCTTCTCCACCGACGGCATCCACCCCGCCGACGACGGCGTGCTGCGCCGCGCCGCGGAGGTGGTGCGGCGAGCCGGCGGCCTGTTCATCCTCGACGAGGTGCAGTCGGGCTTCGGGCGCACGGGCGACCACCTCTGGGGCTACGAGCGCTTCGGCATCCTCCCCGACCTCGTGACCCTCGGCAAGCCGATGGCCAACGGTCTGCCGGTCGCAGGCGTGGTCGGCCAGTGGGACCTCTTCGAGGACTTCGGGGCTCGCGTGCCCTACTTCAACACCTTCGGCGGCGGCAACGCCTGCATCGCCGCCGCGCACGAGGTGCTCAACATCGTGCAGGATTCGGGCGTGCTCTCGAACGTCGCGACCCAGGGTCGTCGCCTGCGCGGCGAGATGGAGCGCATCCTCTCCCGCGCGGGGCGGGCGACCGACGTGCGCGGCGCCGGCCTCTACATCGGCGTCGAGTTCAGTCGCAGCGATCCGGCGCTCACCCCCGACCCGCAGGTCACCGGTCAGGTGGTCGACGGGATGCGCGAGGAGGGCGTGCTCATCAGCGCGGCGGGCCCGAACGGCAACGTGCTCAAGATCCGGCCCCCGCTCGTCTTCGACGACGCCGACGCCGACCGGTTCCTGAGCAGCTTCGAGCGGGTCGTGCGCCGGGTCGGCGTGTGAGGAGTGCGGGCATGGAGACGGCGGTCGGCCGAGACGGACGGCGAGAAAGGCGGTGGCTCGCATGAATGAGCTGAGCGAGATGGGCGAAGTGAGGGACCTGGTGCGCCGCGCCATCCTCGACGTTCTGCGCGAGGAGCAGCGCGACGGAGAGGGTGAGGCCGTCGCCTACGAGCAGCGGGTGCCTGCGCAGCACGAGCTCACGATCGTGCTGCGCGGCAGCGAGCGCGCCATAGGACTGCTCGAGAACGCCCTCGGCGAGGGGGAGCAGATGCTCGAGATCGCGATCGGCGAGCGCTTCGGCCCCAAGGCGCGCGCTCACGGCCGCCTCGCCTGACCCCGAGCCGAAGGCGCCCGACCGGGCCGCGCGAGGTGCCAGAATAGAAGGCGTTCGCGTGTCTTGACGGAGGGAAGTCGATGACCTATTCGGTTGCCGTGGCCGGAGCCAGCGGCTACGCGGGCGGGGAGCTGCTGCGGCTGCTCGCCGGGCACCCCGAGTTCGAGATCCGCACGGTCACGGGACACTCGTCGGCCGGGCGCCCGCTCATCGAGTCGCAGCCGCACCTGCGATCCCTCGCGGAGCTGACGCTGCAGCCCACGGAGCCCGAGGTGCTCGACGGCCACGACATCGTCTTCTTCGCGCTGCCCCACGGCGCGTCCGGCGCCCTCACCGCGCAGCTGCGCGACGTGCGCCTCGCCGTCGACTGCGGCGCCGACCACCGGCTCGAGAGCGCGACCGACTGGGCCGCCTTCTACGGCGGAGAGCATCACGAGCCGTGGGCCTACGGCGTGCCGGAGCTGCCGGTGGCGGGCGAGGGATCCCTCGCGAAGCAGCGCGACCGCCTCGTCGGGGCCGCGCGCATCGCCGCTCCCGGATGCAACGCCTCGACGGTCTCGCTGTCGCTCGCACCCGGCATCGCCGCCGGCGTGATCGAGCCGCGCGACATCGTCTCGGTGCTCGCCGTCGGGCCGTCGGGAGCGGGCAAGGCCGCGAAGACGCACCTGCTCGGGGCCGAGCTCATGGGCACCGCGAACCCCTACGCGGTCGGCGGCACGCACCGGCACATCCCCGAGATCAGGCAGGCTCTGCGCGCCGCAGGCGCGAGCGAGGAGCCGAGCCTCAGCTTCACCCCCGTGCTCGTGCCGATGAGCCGAGGGATCCTCGCGACCTCGACCGCCAGGCTCGCCGCGGGCGCCTCCGCGGGCGAGGTGCGCGCCGCGTGGGAGGCCGCGTACTCCGACGAGCCGTTCGTGCACCTGCTGCCCGAGGGAGTCTTCCCGCGCACCGCCGACGCACTCGGCGCCAACACCTGCCTCATGGGCCTCGCGATCGACGAGGCCGCGGGCCGCGTCGTCGTCGTCGCGGCCCTCGACAATCTCGCAAAGGGCACAGCGGGCGCTGCGATCCAGTCGGCGAACATCGCGCTCGGCATCCCCGAGACTACCGGCCTCCCCATGAACGGGGTCGCACCGTGAGCCGCGCCGGTGCCGAGGGGCGACTTTTCGGCCAGAATCATCGAATCCAGCCGGGTTTTCCGCCCCTCGACACGGAGAGAACGCCATGACCGTCACCGCCCCCGGGGGCTTCCGCTCCTCCGGCCTCGCCGTAGGCCTCAAGACGACGGGCAAGCCCGACCTCGCGCTCGTCGTCAACGACGGCCCGCAGCGCGCCAGCGCCGTCGTCTTCACGAGCAATCGCGCGCAGGCCAACCCCATCCTCTGGAGCCGCAGGGTCGCGCAGCACGGCGCGGCGCGCGCCATCGTGCTGAATTCGGGCGGTGCCAACTGCTTCACCGGCGACTTCGGCTACGAGACCACGCGCCTCACAGCCGAAGCCGTCGCCGCCGCGCTCGGCGAGGGCGACCCTGCCGGCTACGCCGCCGCGCGCATCCTCGTCTGCTCGACCGGCCTCATCGGCACGGGCGACCAGGTGTTCCGCGACAAGATCGTCGACAACGTGCCCGCGCTCGTCGAAGCGCTCGACGCCGACGACACGACGGCACCCTCCGCGATCCTCACCACCGACTCCGTCGAGAAGACCGCCACCCACGTCTCGCCGGACGGCTGGACGATCGGCGCCATGGCGAAGGGCGCGGGTATGCTCGCGCCCGGCCTCGCCACCATGCTCGTCGTCATCACGACCGACGCGGTGCTCGACGACGCGGCCCTCGACCGCGCGCTACGGCGCGCCACCTCCGCCAGCTTCGACCGCCTCGACTCCGACGGCTGCATGTCGACGAACGACCAGGTCACGCTGCTCGCGAGCGGCGCCTCGGGCGTCGCACCCGACGAGGACGCCTTCGCCGCGGCGCTCGCCGCCGTCTGCGACTCGCTCGCCGCGCAGCTCCAGGCCGACGCGGAGGGCGCGAGCCACGACATCGACATCGAGGTGCGCGGAGCCGCGAGCGTCGCCGACGCCGTCGAGGTGGGCCGCTCGGTCGCCCGCAACAACCTGTTCAAGGCGGCGATCTTCGGCAACGACCCCAACTGGGGACGCGTGCTCGCCGCCATCGGCACGACGGAGGCCGACTTCGATCCGTACCGGGTCGACGTGGCCTTCAACGGGGTGCGGCTCTGCCACGCCGGCGCCCCCGACCGCCCGGTCGAGGAGTGCGACCTGACTCCGCGGCGCACGCACGTCGAGATCGACCTCTTCGCGGGGGAGCACACGGCGACCATCCGCACCAACGACCTGACGCACGACTACGTGCACGAGAACAGCGCCTACTCGAGCTAGGAAGCCACATGACCAACACCACCACCACGCTCGACCACGAGCAGGCAGCGGCCAAGGCGAAGGTGCTCATCGAGTCGCTGCCGTGGCTCAAGAAGTTCCGCGACCGGGTCATGGTGATCAAGTTCGGCGGCAACGCCATGGTCGACGACGCGCTGCTGCGCGCCTTCGCCGAGGATGTCGTGTACCTGCGCCACACCGGGATCCGGCCCGTCATCGTGCACGGAGGCGGCCCGCAGATCAACGCGATGCTCGCGCGCCTCGGCATCGAGAGCGAGTTCAAGGGCGGCTACCGCGTCACGACCCCCGAGACGATGGACGTGGTGCGCATGGTGCTCACCGGCAAGGTGAACCCCGAGCTGATCGACGAGATCAACGCGCACGGCCCCCTCGCCGCGGGCACGACGGGCGAGGACGCGGGGCTCTTCGTGGGTCGCCGCCGCCCGCCGTTCGAGGTGGACGGCGAGACGGTCGACCTCGGCCTCGTCGGCGACGTCGTCGACGTGCGCCCCGAGCCCGTGCTCGCGCTGCTCGACGCCGGCCTCATCCCCGTCGTGTCGTCGATCGCCCCCGACGCGGACCGGCCGGGCGACTCCCTGAACGTCAACGCGGACGCGGCGGCGTCCGCGCTCGCCGCGGCTCTCGGCGCCGAGAAGCTCGTCATCCTCACCGACGTCGCGGGCCTCTACGCGAACTGGCCCGACACCGATTCGCTCGTGTCGTCGATCACCGCCGACGAACTGGAGGCCATGCTGCCCTCGCTCGAGAGCGGCATGATCCCGAAGATGCGGGCCTGCCTCGACGCGGTGCGCGGCGGCGTGCCGAAGGCGGCGATCATCGACGGTCGCGAGCCGCACTCGGTGCTGCTCGAGATCTTCACCGAACGCGGCATCGGCACCGAAGTCACGCCGTGAGCGAGGGCTCACGGCTCCTGATCCACCTCTCGACGCTGCTCTGGGTGCTGGGGGCACTGGGCTTCCTCGTGTTCTCGGTCTGGCTGAGCATCGTCGACCTCGCGACGCGACGCCTGCCGAATCGGCTGGTGGGCTGGGGCGCCGCCTCGACGCTCGCGCCCCTGGCGGCGTCGGGCGCGGTGCTGCTGCCGACGGCGCTGCGCGGTTCGGCGCTCGAGGGCCTGGCGCTGATGCTCGGCGGCGCGCTCGGCCTGTTCGCGCTGTTCGCGCTGCTGTGGCGATTCGCTCGGGGCGGCATCGGCGGAGGCGATGCGAAAGTCGCACCGCTCGTCGGCGGCGCGCTCGGCTTCTTCGGCGGCGTGTGGGCGATCGTCGCGGCGGCGGTGCTCGCCTGCCTGATCGCCGCAGTCTGGGGCTTCGCGGTGCGGCGCTCCGGTCGCGCCGAGCGCGGCGTCCCCTTCGCCCCGTGCCTCTTCGGGGGCGCCTGGCTCGCGATCGCGGCGTTCCCCGTCGTCGCGCGGCTGTCCGCAGGGGGATAGGGATCCCTCGCCCTCACCTGTCTCCCTTACAACGTCACCCCGTTCCTCCGCAAGGCCGTGCCGCCCTTCCAGCGCCGAGGCTAGCGTGAGGAACGGAGCGAGTGCGCTCCTCGGCCGAGGTCCACCCGGTCCTCGGCGAGGTCGGAACTGCCGGATGGAGGACGTCATGGGTGTCGGATTCTCGAGGAGCGTCGGGAGGCGCGGACGGGGCAGGGCGACGGCCCTCGGCGCCGGGGCGGCTGCTGCGGCGCTGGTGCTGGCCGGATGCGCGGGAGGCGGGGGCGGCGGAGACGCCTCCGGCGACGAGTTCTCCGGCGAGACGCTGAAGGTGGTCGCCGCCTGGTCGGGAGACGAGTAGAAGAACTTCGAGGCCGTGCTCGAGGAGTTCGGCAAGCGGACGGGCGCCGAGGTGACGTACACGAGCTTCGGCGACAACGGCCCGACCTACATCCAGGGCCAGCTCGAGGGCGGCACCCCGCCGAACGTCGCCATCCTGGGACAGCCCGCGCTCATGCGCTCTCTCGCGCAGAACGGCGACATCAAGCCGGTCGCCGACTCCGTGAGATCGGCGGTCGAGGAGAACTACGCGCAGGACTGGATCGATCTCGCCACGGTCGACGACGACCTCTACGGCGTCTGGTTCAAGGGCGCGAACAAGTCCACGGTCTGGTACAACGCGGACATCTACGACGAGGCCGGCGCTCAGGAACCCGAGGACTGGGACGACTTCAAGACCCAGCTGGGCCTCGTGAGCGATGCGGGGTACGCGGGCATCTCGATCGGCGCCGATGTGGGCTGGCCCCTCACCGACTGGTTCGAGAACGTGTACCTGCGCACCGCCGGCCCCGAGAAGTACGACCAGCTCACGAATCACGAGATCCCCTGGACCGACGACTCCGTGAAGGAGGCGCTGCGAGTGCTGGGCGAGCTGTGGGGGAGCGACCTCGTGCAGCCGGGCGGTGATCAGCGCGACTTCCCGACGAGCGTGACCGAGGTCTTCGGCTCCGACCCGCAGGCCGGCACCGTGTTCGAGGCGGACTTCGTGGCGGGCAACATCGCGGCCGACGGCAATTCGACGGTCGGCGAGAACGCCCTCTTCTACGACTTCCCAGCGGTGAGCGGCTCCGCGCCCGCGGTGGTGTCGGGCGGCGACGTCGCGGTGCAGTTCGACGACGGCGAGGCGACGACGGCGCTCATGGAGTTCCTGGCATCGCCCGACGCGGCGGAGATCTGGGTGCAGAACGGGGGCCTGATCTCGCCGAATCAGGCGGTCGACACCTCGCTGTACCCCGACGACGTGTCGCGCGACATCGCCGAGGCCCTCGTGGAGGCGGAGGACCGGCGCTTCGACATGTCGGATCTCACTCCGAGTGCGTTCGGCGGCACCCCCGGCCAGGGCTTCTGGCAGGAGATGATCGCGTTCTACCAGAACCCGAGCGACGTCGACGGCGCGGCGCAGCGTCTCGAGGCCGCCGCGGCGGCGGCGTACGAGTAGAAGCGGGTCGGCGATGAGCCGTACGCAGACCGTTCCGGTGCGGGTCCGCGGACGCGGGGGCGGCGTCCGCGGACGCGGCCGCGCGCTCAGAGGACTGCTCGTCCTCTCATTCCTCGGTCCGGGAATGCTCATCCTCGGAGCGCTCGTCGTGTATCCGATCGTCTACACGATCGTGCGCTCCTTCTTCGACCGCAGTGGCACCGCCTTCGTGGGCTGGCAGAACTACGCGACCATGTTCACCAACGAGACCACCTTCACCGCGATCCGCAACAACCTCATGTGGGTGGTCGTCGTGCCCGTCACGGTGACGATCATCGGCCTCATCTTCGCGGTGCTCGCGGACAAGCTGGGATGGAAGACGGCGTTCCGCCTCATCGTGTTCATGCCGATGGCGATCTCGATGCTCGCGGCCGGCGTCATCTTCCGCGGCATGTTCCAGGAGAGCCCGCAGCTCGGAGTCGTGAACGCGGCGATCGTGGGCGTGCAGAGCATCTTCGGCGAGGATTCGAGCTACCCGGGCGCGAAGCCGAGGGGCGAGACGGGGATCGAAGCCGACGGCGGCATCATCGCGACGAGCGACGCGATCGAGGCCGGGACGGTGCAGAACTTCCCGCTCACGGGCATCAGGCAGAGCGCGCTGCCGGAAGGGATCGTCGATGCCAGGAAGGCGGCGGCGCCGGCGGACACGGAGATCGCGGGGACGGTCTTCCTGGACGTCGTGCGCGGAGGCGGCGGCGTGAACGGGGAGATCGGTGAGGGGAAGAAAGGACTCGAGGGAATCCGGGTGGACGCGGTCGACGCGGACGGCTCGATCCGCGGCTACGCGACCACGGGCGCGGGCGGCAGGTACACGATCGAAGGGCTCGAGGCCGGTGAGAGCTACCGGATCGCCCTCCCCGCCTCCAACTTCGACGCGGGCGCTCAGGGCGTCTCCTGGCTGAGCTCCGCCTTCATCAACATCGTCGTGATCCTCGCCTACATCTGGATCTGGGCCGGATTCGCGATGGTGATGATCGCCTCCGGCCTCTCCGCGATCGATCGCTCGCTGCAGGAGTCCGCCCGCACGGACGGGGCGAACGAGTGGCAGGTGTTCACGCGGATCACGGTGCCGCTCCTGGCACCGGTGCTGGTCGTCGTCTTCGTCACCCTCATCATCAATGTGCTGAAGATCTTCGACCTGGTCTACGTCATCCCGCCCGGTGCGTCGAAACCCGCGGCGAACGTGATCGCCGTCGAGATGTGGACGGTCTCCTTCGGAGGCGGCAGCAACCAGGGCCTCGGCTCGGCGCTCGCGATCCTGCTGCTCGTGCTCGTCCTGCCGTCGATGATCATCAACGTCCGCCGTTTCAGAGAGGAGCGGAGCCGATGACCGCCGACACCGCGGCCGTGGGGCCGAAGACGAACGGGGAACCGGGCCGGCCGCCGGTGCGCGCCCGCGCTCGAACGCGCGTAGGTGATGAGGGGCGGCGGGGACCGGGGCTCGCCCGGCGTCTCGCGCGCGGCGCGGGGCGGGGTCTCGTCAATGTCGTGCTGCTCGTCGTCGCCGTGTTCTGGCTCGTGCCGACCATCGGCCTGCTGCTCACGTCGTTCCGGAGCGCGGGCGACAACGCGGCGAGCGGCTGGTGGACCGTGCTCACGAAGCCGGCCGAACTGACGATCGAGAACTACGCGAACCTGCTGTCCAACCCGACGATCACGGGGTCGTTCTGGAACACGATCGTGATCACCGTGCCGACCACCGTGCTCGTCGTCGGCATCGGCGCGCTCGCCGCCTACGCGTTCGCGTGGCTGCGCTTCCCCGGCAGGGACTGGCTCTTCCTCGCGGTCGTCGTGCTGCTCGCAGTGCCCCTGCAGGTCGCGCTCATCCCGCTCGCGCGGCTCTTCGGCGACCTGGGCATCTTCGGCAGCGTGGTCGGCGTCATCCTCTTCCACACGGCGTTCGGGCTCCCGTTCGCCATCTTCCTCCTGCGCAACTTCTTCACCCAGGTGCCGGAGGAGATGCTCGAGGCGGCGCGCATCGACGGTGCGAGGGACTGGCGGATCTTCTTCCAGATCCTCATGCCGCTCGCGCTCCCCGCGATCGCCTCGCTCGCGATCTTCCAGTTCCTCTGGACCTGGAACGACATGCTGGTGGCGCTGATCTTCACCAACACCGACTCGCAGCCCCTCACCGTGGCGATCCAGTCTCAGCTCAGACAGTTCGGCTCGAACATCGACGTGCTGTCGGCGGGGGCCTTCCTGTCCATGCTGATTCCGCTGATAGTGTTTTTTGCGTTCCAGCGCTACTTCGTACAGGCACTGCTGGCGGGGTCGCAGAAATAGCTTCCGAAAGGGCCTGCCGTTTGATCGACCGCTACGACGCCTATCTGTTCGACCTCGACGGGGTGCTCACGCCCACCGTCGACCTGCACATGCGCGCCTGGGCCGAGACCTTCGACCGCTTCTTCGCCGAACGCGGTCTGGCGCCCTACGGCGAAGACGAGTACTACGCCTCCCTCGACGGCCGACCGCGCTTCGCGGGTGTCGCGACGCTGCTGGCCGCGAGGGGCATCGTCCTGCCCGAGGGCAGCCCCGATGACGACGGCTTCGCGAGCGTCACGGGGATCGGCAACCGTAAGAACCGCATGTTCTCCGAACTGCTCGAGCGCGACGGCATCGATCCCTATCCCGGATCGTTGCGGCTGCTCGACGCGCTCGCGGCCGTGGGCAAGCCCCTCGCCGTCGTATCGAGCTCGCGCAATGCGGAGCCCGTGCTGCGGGCCTCCGGTCTGCGCGACCGCTTCGCGGCGGTGGTGGACGGCGTGGTCGCGGCGCGAGAGGGCCTGCCTGGAAAACCGGCCCCCGACACCTTCCTGCGCGCGTCCGAACTGCTCGGCGCTGCGCCCGGCCGCTCCGCAGTGTTCGAGGACGCCGGGTCCGGGGTCGCGGCCGCCCGCGCCGGCGGTTTCGGCCTGGTGGTGGGAGTGGACCGCGGCGCGGGGGCGGAGGAGCTGCGCCTCGCCGGAGCCGACACGGTGGTCAACGATCTCGAGGAGTGCCTGCGATGATGCCCCTTCCCGCCGACGACCGTCCGAACGCGACGGGACACGTCGCCCCCGAGGCGTTCCGCGACTTCGGTCCCGACCCCTGGCGCCTCGTGGTGCACGGAATCGACGGCGCGCTCACGGGGGAGGACGAGACGCTGTTCTCGCTCGGCAACGGCTACCTCGGCCTGCGCGGCAACCACGAGGAGGGGCTGCCGCTCGGCGCGCACGGCACCTTCGTGAACGGGCTTCACGAGACCTGGCGCATCCAGCACGCGGAGAACGCCTACGGCTTCGCCGAGCACGGGCAGACCATCGTCAACGCGCCCGATGCCAAGACCATTCGCGTCTACGTCGACGACGAGCGGTTGAACCTCGAGACCTCGGACATCCTCGAAGTGCGACGCACCCTCGACATGCGCAGCGGCGTCTTGGAGCGCAGTCTGCTCTGGCTCACGCCGACGGGCAAGCGCGTGAGCATCGAGACGCGCCGCATGGTGTCGTTCTCCTCGCGACACCTCGCGACGCTGGAGATGCGGATCACGCTGCTCGACGCCGATGCCGAGCTCACGGTGAACAGCCTCCTCATCAACCGGCAGGACCTCGGCCGTGTGGACACCGAGAACCCCGGCGGGATCTTCGAGGCGGTCATGACCGACCCCCGGAAGAGCGAGCAGCTGGCCGGGCGTGTGCTCGAGCCCGGGCCGGCCAGGCACCATCGCGGTCGCAGCGTCGTCAGCTACCGCGTGCGCAACTCCGGCATGCGCCTCGGCGTGGGGGTCGACCACGAGTTCGATTCGGGCGACGACGCCCCGCTCGTCTTCGACGGCATCGCAGGCTTCGGCGAGATCGACGCGCTCGTCGACGACTCCGTTCCCGGTGCGTGGCACGCGCGGGTCGAGACCTCGGCCGACCGCGTGCGGCACATGTTCCAGGGCACGGCGCGGCGCGGTCGCACGGTGCGGCTGGTGAAGACCGTCGCCTACCATTCGTCATCGACGGCGGCGCTGCCCGAGCTGCTCGACCGCTGCGTGCACACGCTCGAGCAGGCCGCGGCCGAGCCCGCGGAGTCGCGCTGGGAGCGCCAGCGCGCGTTCCTCGACGAGTTCTGGTCGCGCAGCGACGTGCGCGTCGACGCGGAGCCGGGCGTGCAGCAGGCGGTGCGTTGGAACCTCTTCCAGATCGCCCAGGCAGCGGCGAGGGCGGACGGGCGAGGGATCCCTGCCAAGGGGCTCACGGGCTCCGGTTACAGCGGCCACTACTTCTGGGACTCCGAGATCTACGCCCTGCCGTTCCTGAGCTACACGACGCCGCTGTGGGCGCGCAACGCGCTGCGGGCGCGCGAGCGCATGCTCGATCAGGCGCGCACCCGTGCTCAGATGCTGAGCGAGGAGGGCGCCCTGTTCCCATGGCGCACCATCAACGGCGAGGAGGCGAGCGCCTACTACGCAGCGGGCACCGCGGCCTACCACATCAATGCCGACATCACCTACGCCCTCGCACGCTACGTCGCGGCCTCGGGCGATCTCGAGTTCATGCTCACGGGTGCGAGCGAGATCCCCATCGAGACCGCGAGGCTCTGGTGCAGCCTGGGTTTCTGGCGCCAGGATCCTGGGGGCGGGCGCAGCTTCCACATCCACGGGGTGACGGGGCCCGACGAGTACACGACCGTGGTCAACGACAACCTCTTCACGAACGTCATGGCGCGCTTCAACCTGCGTTTCGCCGTCGAGGTGGCCCGGCGGCTCCGGGCCGAGGCGCCCGAGCACTACGCGGAGCTCGCCGAGCGTCTGCGCCTCGATCCATCCGAGGTCGACGCGTGGGAGCGGGCCGCCGAGGGCATGAGCGTGCCCTACTCGGACGAGATGGGCATTCACCCCCAGGACGCGCATTTCCTCGAGCGCGAGGTGTGGGATCTCGCGGCGACTCCGCCCGAGCAGAAGCCCCTGCTGCTGCACTTCCACCCGCTCGTGATCTACCGCTTCCAGGTGCTCAAGCAGGCCGACGTGGTGCTCGCGCTGCTGCTCGCGAGCGATGAGTTCAGCCGTGAGGAGAAGAGACGCGACTTCGAGTACTACGACGCGCTCACCACTGGCGACTCGACGCTCTCGGCCGTCGTGCAGTCGATCATCGCGGCCGAGGTCGGCTATCGCGAGCTCGCCTACCGCTACTTCGAGCACGCGCTGCATGTCGACCTCGACAACCTGCATCAGAACTCGTCGGACGGCGTGCACATCGCCTCGGCGGGCGGTGTGTGGATGGCGCTCGTGCAGGGCTTCGCCGGTATGCGCGACGCCGGTCGCACGCTCCGCTTCGACCCGCGACTGCCGGAGGGGTGGGGATCCCTCGAATTCAAGCTCGCCTGGCGCGGAGGCAGGCTCGGGGTGCGGCTCGAGCCGCGCGCGATCCGCTTCGAGGTCGTCGAGGGGGAGGACGCGATCGAGGTGTCGGTGCGCGGCGAGACCGTCGAGGTCGCGCCGGGCTTCCCGCGCACGGTGGCGCTCGAGGATCAGGGGCCGGATCTGGGCGCGTTCGCCGGGCTCTCCGCAGGGATCCTGCCGCACGAGGGCGATACGGGAGCCGTGCTGCTGCCGGGAACCGAGGTGCCCATCATCACCACGACGATCCCCACGATCCCGACGGTCCCGTCGAAGCCCTCGGACGCGCCCGAGTGAGTGCACGGCGCGCGGGCCGCGCCTGCCGGCCGCTCCGCCGAGAGTAAGATGGTGGCGTTCCGATCGCGAGACGGTCGAACGCGACGACGCGCGCGGTTCGACCGTTGCGATGCCCGCGCAGCCCATGGAGTGAAACGAGAGGTGGCACCGTGACCTATGTGATCGCGCTTCCGTGCGTGGACGTGAAGGACCGCGCGTGCGTCGACGAGTGCCCGGTGGACTGCATCTACGAGGGCGAGCGCTCGCTCTACATCCACCCCGACGAGTGCGTGGACTGCGGGGCGTGCGAACCCGTGTGCCCCGTGGAGGCCATCTACTACGAGGACGACCTGCCCGAGGAGTGGGCCGACTACTACACCGCCAACGTCGGGTTCTTCGACGAGATCGGCTCCCCGGGCGGGGCGGCGAAGGTCGGAGCCTACGACTTCGATCACCCGATCGTCGCGGCGCTCCCGCCGCAGGGGGAGTAGCGGCATGCGCGGGGCCCTTCCCGACTACCCGTGGGACGCGATGGCGCCCTACGCCGCGGAGGCGGCGCTCCACCCGGGCGGGGCGCTGAACCTGTCGATCGGCTCACCGGTCGACCCGACGCCGCAGAGCGTGCGCGACGCGCTCGCCGCCGCGACCGACGCGCACGCTTATCCGGCGACGGCGGGCGCCCCGGCCGTGCGCGACGCGATATCGGAGTGGTTCCTGCGACGCCGCGGAGTGACCATCGCCCCGACGGCGACCCTCCCGACCATCGGCTCGAAGGAGCTCGTGGCGTTGCTGCCGTTCCTGCTCGGGATCGGCGCGGGCGAGGCGGTCGTGTTCCCGCGCATCGCCTATCCGTCGTACGAGATGGGCGCCGCCCTCGTCGGCGCGGAGGCCATCGCGTCCGATGACCCGGCCGACTGGCCCGAGCGCACGAGGCTCATCTGGATCAACTCGCCCTCGAACCCCGACGGGCGCGTCATGGACGTGCCGGCCCTGCGCGCCGCGGTCGAGCGGGCGCGCGAGCTCGGCGCGGTCATCGCGGGCGACGAGTGCTACGCCGAGTTCGGCTGGGACGCGCCGTGGGATGCGGAACGGATCCCATCGATCCTCGATCCCCGCGTCGTCGGCGACGACCACACGGGCGTGCTGAGCGTCTACTCCCTGAGCAAGCAGTCGAACCTCGCGGGCTACCGCGCGGCGTTCATCGCGGGGGATCCCTCGCTGATCGAGACCCTGCTCACCGTGCGCAAGCACGCGGGTCTCATGCAACCCGCGCCCGTGCAGGCCGCCATGGTCGCCGCGCTCGGCGACGAGGAGCACGTGGCCGAGCAGCGCGCCCGCTACCGCTCCCGCCGCGACGTGCTGCTCCCGGCCCTCGAAGCCGCGGGCTACCGCGTCGAGGGCAGCGAGGCCGGCCTCTACCTGTGGGCGACCCGCGGCGTCGACGCGTGGGAGAGCATCGCGGAGTTCGCGCGGCTCGGCATCGTCGTGGGCCCCGGGCACTTCTACGGCGATCACTCGCCGCAGCACGTGCGCCTCGCGCTCACGGCGAGCGACGCCGACATCACGGCCGCAGCGCAGCGCCTGGAGCAGAGCGCACCCTGACGCTCCCGCAAAGCGCGAGCGAACACGGCGGGGGCGAGAGCACACGCCGGGGACCCTTCCCGGAGTGTTCGTTCGTACCCGGAGTGCTCGTTCGCAGCGGTGGCCTGGCCGGGCGATGAGGCCCGGCCCCTTCGAGGACTTCGGCCCATTCCGCATGGGACGGGCGCGCTCCTAACCTCGGTGGCGATGCGGCGGATCCGTCGCACGACCGACCGCCGACCCCCGTCGGCGCGCTGCCGCAGAGGAGCTCTCATGACCGCACACCCGGATTCCGAGTCCGCGCCCGAACACGGGCGCCCGCCCCGCAGGCGCCGCCCGCGCTGCGGCATGCGCACGGCCACGACGGTGACGACGGTGCTGGCCGCCGCCCTCGCGCTGCTCACCGGTTGCGGCATGCTGCCAGGCGCCGCGGGCGAGGGCGGGGCAGAAGGCGGCGGTGGGGGAGTCGACTTCGACGGGGTGCAGTCGGCGACGCTGCAGATCGAGGCGCAGGGCACCTTCGTGCACCCGGAGGTGGGCGCCTACGAGGCCGCGGGCGCCGGATCCGGCTTCCTCGTCTCGCCCGACGGGCTCGCCCTCACCAACAATCACGTCGTGGTCGGGGCGGGCACGCTGAAGGTGTGGCGCGACGCCGACCGGTCGAAGGCGATGAACGCGAAGGTGCTCGGGTCGTCGGAGTGCCTCGACCTCGCCGCGATCCAGCTCGAGGAGGGCGACTACCCCTACTTCGAGTGGAAGAAGGGCGACATCTCGACGGCGGAGGAGGTCTACGCGGCCGGCTACCCGCACGGCGATCCGGATTTCACCATGACGAAGGGCATCATCTCCACCGCCCAGACCTCGTACGACAGCCCGTGGGCCTCGGTCGACGGCGTGATCGAGCACGACGCGAAGATTCGCGGCGGCAACTCCGGCGGTCCGCTCGTGACGCCGGAGGGCGAGCTCGTCGGCGTGAACTACGCGGGCAGCGACCTCTACGACGAGAACCTCGCCATCCACCGCGACGAGGTGACCGCCGTGGTGGAGCGCCTCGCTGCGGGCGAGGACGTGCTGAGCCTCGGTGTGAACGGCATGGGTCTCGTCGACGAGGAGGGCGCGGGACTGGGCATCTGGGTATCCTCGCTCGAGTCGGGCGGCATCGCGGACAAGGCCGGGCTGAAGCCGGGAGACCTCATCACACGCATGCAGGGCGTGCCGGTGGGCGCAGACGGCACCATGGCGGCGTACTGCGACGTGCTGCGCACGCACGGGACGGACTCCTCGATCGATGTCGACGTGCTGCGGCCGTCGGAGGGCGTGTTCTACCGAGGCAAGTTCAACGGCGACGAGAAGCTCGAGCCGGTCTCGGTGCTGGGCGACGCCGGAGGCGAGAACCAGGCGACCGGCGAGTACGTGACCGTGACCGACGACAGCGGTCGGGTGAGCGTCGAGGTGCCGGCATCGTGGACCCAGGTCGACGGCACCGCGATCGTCGACGGGAGCACCGATGTGCAGTCGATCATCGCCAGCCCCGACCTGCAGGCCTACCGCAGCGGCTGGGCCGTGCCGGGCGTCAACGTGCTCGCGTCGCAGCAGGACGTCTCCGAGGCGACGGCGCGCGATTTCGTGGAACTCATGGCGGGCGACCTGCCCGGCCACGGCTGCACCTCGGCGGCGAGCGAGGACTACGCCGACGGCCTGCACACGGGCGTCTACGAGCTGTGGGAGAACTGCGGGCCGGAGAAGGCGAAGTTCCTCGTCGTGGGAGCGGTGGCCGACAGCGGCGAGTACGTCGTGCTCGTCGCGGTGCAGGCCGTGCGTGAGTCGGATCTGGACGCCATCGACCGCGTGATCGGCAGCTTCGTCGCCGACTACAGCTGAGCGGAGCGGGGTCGGCATGGGTGCGCAGGTGAGGGATCGACGCCTCGCAGTCGCCGCACTCGTGCTGGCATCGCTCACGGCGCTCGGGTGGTGGGTGCCGTTCGTGCCTGTAGCGACGGGGACGGCCGCGCTCGTGCTGGCGATCCTCACGCTCGCCAGGCGGGGATCCCGGCCGCTCGCCGGGCGGGGATACCTGCCGATGGCGATCATCGCGCTCGTGCTGGGCGCTCCTGCGCTCCTCGCCGCGGCCTGGTGGAGCCTGTTCCTGGTCGGAGCGCTGCTCGCCGACGCCTGAGGCGGCGAGGGATCCCTCGCCCGACGCCGCGAGGGATCGGTCCCGCGGCGCGGCCGCGACCGATCCCTCGCCGAACGGGGCGCGGCCTCCTATCCTCCGAACGCGAAGTCGGCCCGGTCGTGGAGCACGCCGTTGATCTGCAGCGCGAGGCCGTGGCGGCCCGGGTAGTACCTCCGGGTCGAGATCTCGCGGAAGACGTGCCTGCCCTCGACGAGTGCGCGTTCGCCCGGCGCGAGCGTGCGCTGCGCGAGCTTGAACACCTTGCGGCGCTCGTCGCCGCGCGCGCCGGGGAAGAAGAGCACGTAGTCGATCACGAGCCTGGCCTCGCTCGCTCCCCGGTTCTCGACGGCGGCGGCGAAGGCGGCCGCCCCACCGAGGGCGACCGCCTCGGGGGTGACGCGCAGCGGGGCGACCGAGAGCTCGGCCGGAGGGAAGCCGAGCAGCTCGAGCGCGCCGGGGTCGCCGCGCTTCACGAGGGTGCGCATGGCATGCCGCGCCGTGCGTTCGGAGTGGGCGCCGCCGCGCGCGAGCCAGCCGCCGGCTGCGGCCACCGCGAAGTCCGAGTGCGCGCGGCTGTGGTCGTTGAGGTGGTTGGCGACCGAGCGTCGCACCGACTCCTCGGGGTCGTCGAAGAGGGCGTCGAGGATCGGCAGGGTCGGCGAGGGGTCGGTGACGAGGCGAGGGATCCGCTCGGCCCACGGCAGCAGCGGCCGGCTGCCCTCGGACGCGAGCCTGCGCACGTTCCAGTCGGGGTCGGCCGTCCAGGAGCGCATGTGCCCGAGCGCGCGATCGAGGTCGTGCCGCAGCAGGGGACGGATCGCGAACTCCGAGGTCATGCGAGGCGTGAGTTCGCGCAGCACGTCCATCGCCGTGTCGAAGCTCTCCGCGGATCCCTCATCGACTCCGCGCGTCGCGACCGCGAGGCCGACCGGCCACAGCGGCCAGCCGTCGAAGTCCGGCCGATCGAGCGCGCGCCGCACCGCTGCAGCGATGACCGTGTGGTCGCCGCCGACATCGGCGAGCAGCCCCGCCGCGAGCGCCCGCGCCCTCCCGCTGAGGGAGAGGCCGTCGAGGCCCCGCGCGGTCTCGGCTGTGGCCGCGAGCGGTCGACCAGCCGCATCGCCCATGATCGAGACGAGCGTCTCGGCCTGCTGCGCTCCGAGCATCTCGTCGGCGAACGGCATCCGGGCTCCCTCCGTCGTCTCCGTCGAAGCTAGCACAGCGGTGACCCGGCGAGCGCGGCGCGCCACCCGGGACATCTGCCCCTCCCGTCCGGTGCGCGGGCCGGGAGAGGATTGAGTCGGGCGCGGCGCGGGCCGCGAGGATCGGGAGGCGGTGTGGGCGAACCGGATCGGGCACGGGCCGTGCGACTCGGAGCGGGGGCGATCATCGCCCTCGCCTGGCTGCCCGCGCTCTCCGCGTGCGTGGTCGGGAGTCTGAGCGGGGTCGGGTGGGAGCACGTGCTCCGCATGATCGTCACCGCCCTCGTCTACGCTCCCGCGGCCGGTGTTCTGCTGTCGATCGGGCAGCGGGCCGTCGCCTCGGTCGTGACGGGGCTGGCGGTGAGCTCCGGGCTCTCGGCGCTGATGATGGTGCTGGAACGGCTCCCGGGGCGAGCGGCGTGGATCGATGCGGCGGGCGACGCCACCGCCTACGCCATGCACCTCTCCGAGTTGGCGGCGCTCGGCATCCTCATCTGGCTGCTCGGCGACTCGCCCCTCAGGAGGAGCGGGCTCCGGCTCGGCGCCGTCGCGATCGCGCTCGATCTCGGCATCGCCGTGACGAACCGGCTGTGGCCGACGGGCGCGCCGGTTCAGCTCCTCCTGCTGCCGCTCTGCGTCGCGCTGATCGGCTTCCTGCTCGGCGCGGGCGCGACGGTGCGGAGGTGGTGGCGGGGGAGCGACATCGAGCGCGTCGTCCTGATCTGGTTCGGGCTCGGGGCCGCGCTGCTGGTGGCGAGCTATCTCACCCTGCTGCCCGGCACCGAGGCCGCATCGAGCATCGGAACGGCGCTCTTCGTCATCGCGCAGGGCCTGCTGCCGACCGCGATCCTGGCCGCGGTGTTCGGCGGCTCGGGAACCGTCATCGACCGTCGTCTCCTGGCCGGCATCGTGTGGGCGCAGGCGCTCGCGAGCGCGATCGGCCTCTACGTTCTGCTGCACACCGTCGCACGGGCGCTCGGCGCGGGGGAGACCCTGGCCGGCGGCCTCGCCGCCGCGATTCTGGCGCTCGGCTTCAGCGTGATGCTCGGGGTGCTCCGCGAGCTCACGGGGCTCATCTTCTTCGGGCCGGGAAGCAGCGTGCGGCGGATCCTCTCGCGCCTCGGCGAGCCCGTATCGGCGAGCGGCGACAGCGGCGGCCTGACCGGGCTGGCAGAGGCGCTTCGCGAGATCTGGCACCTGCGGTCGGTGTCGTTCCTGGTGGGCGCGGACGCCGTGGAGATCGCGCGGGCGGGGGACTCCGGCCGGGCGGTGCTCTCACGTCGCCTGGACGCGGTGGGAGCGGCGGGCCGCGGCGAGGGAGCGGCGGCCGGCGAGGGATCCGCCGGGGCGCCGCTCTGCACCGTCGTGTGCACCGCCGACGACCCCGCGCTGCTGAGCAACCTGGTCGAGCCGATGCTGGAGAAGACCGCCGGGCTCGTGGCCGTCGCCGTTCAGCTCGCGCAGGCGAACCAGGATCTGGCGGCGCTGCGTGAACGCACCCGCGG
The DNA here is from genome assembly GCF_017565705.1 of Leucobacter ruminantium. Taxonomy (GTDB): domain Bacteria; phylum Actinomycetota; class Actinomycetes; order Actinomycetales; family Microbacteriaceae; genus Leucobacter; species Leucobacter ruminantium. The sequence goes on along the minus strand of NZ_JAGDYL010000001.1, from coordinate 78,774 downwards.
GGTGAGCCGTGAGGAGCGCCGCATGCTGCACCGCGAACTGCACGACGAGCTCGCTCCCGCCCTCGCAGGCATCGGCTTCGCGATGGCCGGGACGCGGAGGCTGATCGCCTCCCGGGCCCCCGGGGCTTCCGACTCGCTCGAAGAGCTCCGCGTCGAACTGGCCGAGACCACGGAGAGCGTGCGCCGCCTCGCCAGGGCTCTGCTGCCGGCCGCGCTCGACGCGGGCGACCTCGACGGCGCGCTGCGCGAGCTGTCGCGCCGATTCAGCGGGGCGTCCTGCGCGGTGAACGCCTCGGCACCCGGCACCGATGAACTCGGGAGCGAGCAGCAGGTCGCCGTCTATCTGGTCATCGCCGACACCGTCGAGATCCTCCTGCGCGAGTGCCGCCCGACCCGCATCGGCATCGTCGCTGGCGTCGAGGACGCGTCGGTGCGAGTGCGCCTCGACATCGACGGCGTGCGAGGCGACGCGGCGGAGCGATCCCGCTCGGCGATCGCGGAGCGCTGCGCCCAGGCGGCGGGCGCCCTCACCGGCGATCTCGCATCCGGCCGCGTCGAGGTGGTGATCCCCGCATGACCGCGCCTGGCACTTCCTCGGCAGACGGCCGCCGGCTGGGGATCGCACTCGGCGCGACGGTCTGGGGGCTCTCCTGGGCGCTCGCGCTCGCCGCCGTCTGGCTCGCCATCGCCCACGATCTTCCCGCCCGGCCGCTGCCGGGCCTGGTGCTCGCGCGCCCGCCCGCGGAGGTGCTGGATCTCTTCCCGGCGATCGGCCTCACGGTCGCCCTCGTCTACGGGCCGGTGTCGGCGCTGCTCCTCTCCAGGCGCGTCGGCGCGGTCGGGGCGATCCTCGCCGTGCACGCGCTCGGCTCGGGCCTCGGCGCGCTGGGAGTCCAGTGGGGGCTGCTCGGCGAGGAGCTGCCCGGGCTGCCGCTCTGGGGCCTGCTGGCCCACGCATCGGGCTGGGGCTACATCCCCGGCACGTTCATGACGGCCGTGCTCCCGGTGCTCGTCACGCGCGCGCGGCTGCCGCGCTGGCAGCGCTGCCTCGTGGCGATCGGCGCGGCGAACGCCTGCGTCGCGACGGCTGCCGCGCTCGTGCACCAGTCGGCCGTCGAGCCCCGCAACCCGCTCGCCCTCGGCGGAGGCGCGTTCCAGTCGTCGCTGCCCGGCATCTACCTGGTGACCTCGTTCGCGGCGGTCGGCCTGGCCCTCATCACGGGAGGGATCCTGGCCGCCCGCTGGGCGAGGGCGATGGGATCGGGCCGCACGGGGCTCGCCTGGCTGACGCTCGGGCACCTCTTCCTGACGTGCAGCTACGCCGTGCTCGTGCTCCCCGCGCCGCTGCGGCTTCCCGGAGCGCTGGCCGAGCCCGCCCTGCTGGCACCGGTGCTCGGGCAGGTGATCTACCCTGCGGGGATCCTCGTCGTGGTGCTCGGACAGGGGCTCTGGGGACAGCGCGTCGTCGTCAGCCGCATCCTCCTGTGGAGTCTGCTGACGATCAGCGGCGCGGCGCTCTACCTCGGGATCGTGCTCGCGGCCCCCGGCTTCCTGCCCTGGCCCGAGGGGCTCGAGATCGCCGTGCCGATCCTCATCGCGCTCGCCATCCAGCCCCTGCGCGGCTGGATCCAGGGCCGTATCGACCGGCTCGTCTACGGGGAGAGCGCCGAGCCCGCCACGATGCTCGCGAGGCTCGGGGCGGGGATCGGCGAGCTCGAAGCGGGACCCGCCGGCCTCCGGGAGCTGTGCGCTGCGCTGCGCCGCGTGCTGCGGCTCGCCTCGGTCGAGGTGCGATCGGGGGTCTCGCGCACGGTCGCCAGGGCGGGCGAGCCCACGGGCGCCGCGGTGCGGATCCCTCTCCCCGGATCGGCCGGCGAGCTGGTGGCGACGGCGCCGGGCGGGCAGCGGCTCGACCGGCGGTCGATCTCCGTGCTGCGCGATCTCGCGGGCCTCGTGGCGGCGGCCGTGCATCTGATCGACTCGAACCGGCACCTCGACGTGGCACGGGAGGACTTCTTCGCGAGACGCGCGGGGGAACGGCGGGCGGTGCAGCAGGAGTTGCACGACGGCCTCGGACCGGCGCTCGCGGGCATCGGCTTCGGCCTCGCCGCCGTCGCGAACCTCGCCGAGACGAACCCCGACCGGGCGGTGGAACTGCTCGCCGAGCTCGAACAGGACGTCGCGCGGCGCACCCGGGCCGTGCGGCAGCTCGCGGGAGAGGTGTCGCCCTCGCCGCTCGACGGTTCGTTGCTTCCCGAGGCGCTCGCCGAGCTCGCCGCGCGCTTCCGCACCGAGCGGATGGAGGTCACGACGGAGATCCGCCCTGGGCCGCTCGCAGCCGAACTCTCCCAGCGCGTGCAGGACGCGGTCTACCTCATCGCCGCGGAGGCGCTGACGAACGCGGCGCGCCACTCCGGTGCGAAAGCGGTGCGGATCGTGCTCGAGACCCAGCCCGGCCTGCTCCGGCTCGAGGTGAGCGACGACGGACGGGGGCTGCCCGAGGCGCACGCGCCCGGCGTCGGGCTGCTCTCGCTGCGGAGGCGGGCCGAGGCGTTCGGCGGGTCCATGTCGCTGACCTCGGGGCCTGAGGGCACGAGCGTGGCCGTCGCGCTGCCACTCGCGGGTGATGGGGACTCCGCGTCCTCGCCCGGGCCGGGACATCCGCCCGTGGCCGGAAGCGCTGCCTCGGGGCAGAATTGAGTCGACAGCACCTGCGTGAGGAGGGCCGATGGCATCTGGCGGAACGATCGGTGTGATGGTCGTCGACGACCATCCCCTCTTCCGCCGCGGCATCATCTCGCTGCTCGACACGCTCGAGGGTGTGGAGGTCGCGGGCTCCGCGGCCGACACCGAGGAGGCCCTGCGCATCCTCGAGACGGCCCACCCCGACGTCGTGCTCATGGACCTCGACCTCGGCGACGAGTCGGGCATCGACGCGACGCGCGCCATCCTGGGGCGAAGGCCCGAGACCGCGGTGCTCGTGCTCACCATGCTCGGAGACGACCGCTCGCTGCTCTCGGCGCTCGCCGCGGGCGCGCGCGGTTACCTGCTCAAGGTGGCCTCGCCGACCGAGGTCGAACGGGCCATCCACGCGGTCGCCGATGGAGAGGTGCTCTTCGGCGCCGATGTGGCCGCCCGCGCCGTCTCGTTCTTCGGCAGTGGAGCCGATCGGGCCGAGGCCAGGCCCTTCCCCGAGCTCACCGACCGCGAGGTCGAGGTGCTCGACCTCGTCGCGCGCGGCCTCGACAACGGCTCCATCGCGCGCACGCTCGTGCTCACGAGCAAGACGGTGCGCAACTACGTCTACGCGATCATCACGAAGCTCGGCGCGCCCGACCGCAGCGCGCTCATCGTGATGGCGCGCGAGGCGGGCTTCGGCTCGGGCAGGCTCGCGCGCCCGTAGCGCTGCCCTCCGCCGCTGATCGAGCGGGGCGGAGCCGAGTCGAAATCGAGGCCCGCCGTTCGGGCTCCGACTCGCCTCGCTCGCTCGCTCCACCGCCGGGCCGACGCCCCTGCGTCCCCGTCTCCGCGTCCCCTGCCCGCGCGTCCCCGCCCGCGTCCCGGCGCGAACGAGGACATCGCGACCTGCCGGCCCGGGACGCCGCGGCGGGATCGTGGTCATCGCAACCATCCGATCCGGGGCGCCCAGCCCCTGGCACGAAAGAGAACGACCATGACCGCACTCCCAGGCCAATCGAGCGTCGCCGCCTCCGTGCAGGCGCCGTCGTCGTCCGCCCCAGCTCCCGTCGCGAGACCGGCGAGGCAGGGCTTCACCGCGTGGCCCCTCTGGGCCTCGGCAGCCGGGGCTCTCGGCTTCGCGGGCACGATCGTGTTCGACGTGCGCCCCGACGCCGAGACGGAGGCCTGGCTCTCGGGCGAGGACTACTCCGTCACGAGCGCCGACATGCTCGGCCTCGCGGTGCTGCCCGGCCGCCTCGGCTGGACCGCCGGCCTCTTCGCGATGGCGCTGCTGCTGGTCTTCGCGGCCGTGTGGTGGCGACGCATGCAGCGTTTCGAGAGCTCCGTCGGGGCGAAGGTCGTCGCCTTCGGCGCCATCGCCACGGCCGCCGCGGGCCTGCTCGGCTACGGCTGGAAGGGCGCCCTCGCGAACTACCTCGGCCCTGAGGCCGGGCTCTACGACGAGCATGGGCTCTTCGTCTACTACATGCTCACCGACTTCGGCGCCTACTTCCCGTGGTTCGGCGTGCTCGTCTCGGCCCTCGCGATGGTCTGGATGGCCTTCGCCGAGCGCCTCGTGTCGCGCGTGCTCGGCGTGGTCAGCGCTCTGTTCGGGCTCGGCCTGCTGACGCTCATGCTCGTCTCGGGCGTGCCCGGCATTCCCGGCACCCTCATCCAGGGCTGGCTGGTCATCGCGGGGGTCTGGCTCGCGGTGGGTCGCAGCCGCGTCACCGAGAGGGATCCGGCATGAGGTCCGGCGAAGGGTGCAGCGCGGCGCGGTCCGCGCGGCGGGCGAGGGATCGCGGCGCAGTCGATCCCTCGCCCGCTCTCGGGCGCCGCTCGGCCGTCGGCGCTGCTCTTCTCGGGGTGCTCGTGCTCGCCGGATGCTCGGCCGGCGGGAATGCCGAGGTCGCCGCGCCGGAGGAGACCGGGGCCTCTGCTCCGCTCCCCGAGGAGACCGCGCCCGGCGTGCCGGAGGAGTGCGCAGAGGTCTACCCCTGGGCAACGGGGCCGGCGAGCCTCGACGACCTGGCGCTCGTGCCGGACGGGTGGCCGGAGGCGCCGGAGGGCGCGACGATCTGCACCACGCAGTCGGGTGGCGCCGTGGAGACGGCGAGCTACGTGACGGAGAGCCCGAGCGAGGAGGTCTTCGCCCACTTCGAAGGGGCGCTCGCGCAGTACGCACCGGTGCGAATCTCCGGAGAGGAGAACGGCACCGGCTACGCATCGCTCGACAGCTCCGACGGCGGGGCGTTCGGCTTTCAGATCCGCGAGGCGGAGGGCGGCTTCGTGATCGCCTTCGTCGACAACGAAGCCCCGCTCGAGTAGGGGCACGGAAAGGGATACACGATGAGGAAACGAAGAGAACCACAGGACGGGACGGGCCCCTTCGGCGCCGTGCGCGCCGAAGGGGCGTTGCAGCGCAGGGGATTGGGAACGGGCGCGGTGCTGCTGAGCGCGGCGCTGCTGCTCGGGGGCTCCGTTCCGGCGAGCGCGAACGAGACGCCGGGCGCGGGGTCAGACGCGCAGGCCGAGGCTCAGGCGGCCGCTGAGGCTCAGGCCGCCGCTGAGGCTCAGGCCGAGGCCGAACGGCTGGAGCGCGAGCGGCTGGCCGCCGAACAGGCGGAGGCCGAACGCCTCCGCCTCGAGGCGGAGCGCGCCGATGCTGAGCGCGAGGCCGCAGAGCAAGCCGCTGCCGAACAGGCGGCCGTTGAGCAAGACGCCGCCGAGCGCGCCGCCGAGCGCGCAGCCGCAGAGGAGGCCGCCGCGCTGAAGCGGGTCGCGCCTGACAACGCCCCCGGAGGCGATGCCGAAGCCTCGGGTGAGCAGGTGCGGGAGGATCCCTCGGGGACCGCCGACGCCGATGAGGAGACCTCTGAGCAGACCGAGGCAGAGGGCGAGCAGGCGGAGAAGCCCGAGGGTGAGGAGAAACCCGAGAAGCCGGTGCAGGAGAAGCAGGAGGTCTCGGAGGCGGCCTCCGACGCCGACTTCACCGTGACCGGCATCGAGCCCGGGCAGATGCGTTTCTACACAGAGAACGTCTCGCAGGCCTTCTCATACACCGCGAGTGTCGCGGGCCCGCCCGGTATCGAGTTCAGGCTCGAAGCCGAGGGGCGCTCGAGCACCGGGTGGCACAAGACCGGAGAGCAGGCTCGGCTGAACTTCTATCACGGTGAGGGCGGTCGTTTCACGGGCACCGTTCGTCTCGTGATCCGCAACATGGGCGAGCAGACGGCCGACGTGTTCGTGGACCGCGGTTGGGAGCAGGACCATGCCACGCACAAGCAGCTGCGCGTGTACACGACCACCAACCGCACCGAGCTGCGCGTGTGGGGCGACGTGCTGCCGCTCCCAGCGGGCAAGGAGGTGAGCATCGGCGGCACGATCACCGGGGCGAACGGCGAGCACCGCAACTTCACGGTGAACTCCACGAGCGACGGCCAGCGCGCCTCCTACGACTACCTCGCCCGCGGTCTCGCACCCGGCAACTACACCGTGCATGTGGTGGTGAACGTCGACGGAGCCGTGTCGCGCCAGGTCACGGGCGCCACCGTGATCGCCGCGGCTGATGCGCCGCGAGTGAGCCTGACGTTCGAGCCCGAGGTCGGCATGAGCGAGGGCTACTTCAACCGCGTGATGCAGGTGCGCATCTCTGTGCAGGACCCCGACGGCATCGAGTGGATCCGGGCGAAACGCGACGACGGCAGCTTCCAGACCGTGGCCAACGACTCGCTGGTGACCTTCGGCACCGACGGGCAGCACCGGCTCGAGGTGGTGGCGCGCGACAGTCTCGGCAACGAGTCGAATCCGCGCGTGCTCGAGTTCGGTATCGACCGCACGCGACCCACCGTCACGTTCTCGGGCGCGCTCGAACGGGGCACGGTCGAGCGCGGCGAGCAGGCGACCGCCGACTTCGCCTGCGACGACGCGACTTCGGGTGTCGTGGACTGCGGTATCTCCTTCGAAGGCGGCCCCGTGCTGCCGAGCGGCACCGCGATCGACACCTCCGTCGCGCGCAACCTCGCCTTCGCGGTCATCGCCACCGATCGCGCGGGCAACGTGATGCGTCATGTCGGATCCCTCATCGTCGATCCCGGCGACGTCACCCCGCCCACCGTGGACCACGAGGTGACGCCCGAACCCAACTCGCAGGGCTGGCACCGCGGCGAGGTCGAGGTCATCCTCGACGCCCGCGACGACGACAGCGGGCTCGCCTCGCTGCAGTACCGCGTCGACGACGGCCCCTGGACCGACCCGCCCGTGCTCGGGGAGCCCGTGCGCGTGCTCGTGACGGGCGACGGCCACCACCGGGTGTGGTGGCGCGCGAGCGACGCCGCAGGCAACTCGACCGGCGAGCAGTCGGTGCCCGTGAACATCGACACGACGCGGCCGGCGATCGACATCGATCCGACCCTCGAGGATCGCCAGGTGCCGCTCGGCGCGTCGGTGAACGCGAGCTTCGGCTGCTCCGACGCGACATCGGGCGTCGAGAGCTGCGTCGGATCGACGCCGCACGGCCACCCGCTGCCGAGCGACACGCTGGGGTGGCACAGCCTGCGCATCACCGCGAGCGACGTCGCGGGCAACACGAACGTGCGCATCGTGAACTACCAGGTCGTACCCGCCGACGCCGTGCTCGACGCGACGGCGACTCCCGACCCGGAGCGGCCCGGCGGCTGGTGGAACGGGCCGGTGGACGTGATGCTCGACCCGATCCCGCAGACCGGTGCCTCGGGCGTCGAGTGGCGGCTGACGGGCGCGCAGACCGGCAGCGGCATCACCGACGGCAGCGAGTCGATCTCGGTCGACGCGACCGGGCACACCGTGCTCAGCTACCAGGCCGTCGATGAGTACGGCCGCCGCGGTCCGGTGAAGACGCTCGACATCCGCATCGATCGGACGGCGCCGACGGCGTCGTCGATCCTGGATCCGGTGCCGAACGCGCGCGGGTGGCTGCGCCGTGACACGAACATGCGGATCGAGTCGAGCGATCAGGACTCCGGCGTGCAGCGTCTCGACTTCCGGGTGGGCGACGGCCCGTGGCAGGTCGCCTACCCCGGGTTCGCCGACGTGCCGCTGAGCGAGGAGGGCATCTACGCCGTCGAGTACCGCGCCACGGATCGCGCCGGTAACGAGACCGCGCTGCGCAGCCACGGCGTGCGGATCGACAAGACCGACCCGGTCGTGACGGTCGACCCCTCGATCGCGGGTGCGCGCGTCGCGCTCGGCGCCTCGTTGCCCGCAGCGTTCACCTGTGACGACGCGCTCTCGGGCGTGCTCACCTGCCAGGGGTCCGTGCCGCTCGGCCAACCGCTGCCGACCGATACCGAAGGCGTCTTCGAGTTCACCGCCTCCGCGATCGACAACGCCGGCAACATCACGCGCGAGACCGTGCAGTACACCGTCGTCGCCGGCGATCCGGGCGGGGATCCCGGCGTGGACCCGAACGGCGGTGCCGAAGGCGACCCGAACGGTGATCCGAACGGCGATCCGAACGGCGGCGCCGAGGGCGATCCGAACGGAGGTGCGAGCGGGGACCCCGACGGCGGTGCCGGAAGCGAAGCGGGCGCTTCGGCGTCGGGCGCCGGTGCGAACTCGACGGCTCGCGGAGGCGATCCCTCGCCCAAGACCGTCGGAGGGCTGGCGCGCACCGGAACCGAATCGGCGGGCCGGTTCGCGGGCGCCGCGCTCGCGCTCGCGGGGCTCGGCGCAGCGGCGATGCTGATGCTCCGCCGCCGCGACTCGCGCGCGGAGTGACCGGAGGGATCGGGGCGCCGCAGCACCGCCGTCGAGCGGTCGCGGCGTCCCGATCCCTCTCCCGTCGTATCGGTTCCCGAGTCCCGATCCCTCTCCCGTCGCGGCGGATCGAGAGGCCCGACCGCCTGCCCTGCGACCGTCGCACGAATCGCATTTTGCTCGACGTCGAGATAATCTAGACGCAGTCTGCTGCGCACCCGCGGTGGAGGCCTGAAGCTCCTCGGAGCGGATATGGTGGAAACAGGGCGACGTCACACGCGATGTCCGGCCCGCACGAGACCTCACGAGGAGACGATGTGACCGAATCGACTCAGAACCCGAGCACGGCCCAGCTGACGTTTCCCGGAGGCTCCGCCGAGTTTCCGATCCACGAGGCGGTCGACGGTCACGCGGCCATCGACGTCAGCACCCTGACCAGGCAGAGCGGGTACACGGCCCTCGACTACGGGTTCGTGAACACGGCCTCGACGAAGTCGGCCATCACCTACATCGACGGCGACGAGGGCATCCTGCGCTACCGCGGCTATCCGATCGAGGAGCTCGCGCAGAAGTCGACCTTCCTCGAGGTGGCCTACCTGCTGATCTACGGCGAGCTCCCTTCCGCCGACGAGCTGGCGGCCTTCGACGGCGAGATCCGCAGGCACACGCTGCTGCACGAGGACATGAAGTACTACTTCGAGGCCGTGCCGCACACCGCCCATCCGATGGCGATGCTCTCGGGCGGCCTGCAGACGATGTCGACCTATTACGAGAGCTCGCTCGACACCTCGGTGCCCGAGTTCGTCGAGGTCAACACGATCCGGCTGCTCGCGAAGCTGCCGGTGCTCGCGGCGTACGCGCACAAGAAGTCGATCGGCCAGGCGACGCTCTACCCCGACAACGACCTCAACTTCGTGCAGAACTTCCTGCGCCTCAACTTCGGCAACAAGGCCGAGAAGTACGTCATGAACCCGGTGCTCGTCGACGCGCTCGACAAGCTCCTCATCCTGCACGCCGATCACGAGCAGAACGCATCCACCTCCACGGTGCGACTCGTCGGTTCGACCGGCGCGAACATGTTCTCGTCGATCGCCGCGGGCATCAATGCCCTCTCGGGCCCGCTGCACGGCGGCGCCAACGAGGCCGTGCTCGACATGCTGGCGCAGATCCGCGACTCGGGACAGAGCGTCGAGACCTTCGTCGAGAAGGTCAAGCGCAAGGAGGACGGGGTGAAGCTCATGGGCTTCGGACACCGCGTCTACAAGAACTACGATCCGCGCGCCCGCATCGTCAAGGAGAGCGCGGGCCGGGTGCTCGAGGAGCTCGGCGTCAACGACCCGCTGCTCGGCCTCGCGCAGGAGCTCGAGCAGATCGCCCTCGAGGACGACTACTTCAAGGAGCGCAAGCTCTACCCGAACGTCGATTTCTACACGGGCGTCATATACAAGGCCATGGGCTTCCCGACGCGCATGTTCACCGTGCTCTTCGCCATCGGCCGCCTGCCCGGCTGGATCGCGCAGTGGCGCGAGGCGCACCAGGACAAGCAGACGAAGATCGGTCGCCCGCAGCAGCTCTACATCGGCAGCCCGGAGCGTCACCTCGACCGCTAGGCGCGCGGGCGCCCTCGAAGAGCCTCGGTTCCTGGTGGGCCGGGGCTTTTCGCGCGCCCACGACGCGGTGCCCGCCCTCCCCGGTGCCACCCGGATCGCCTCGCTGTTGTCTCTTCAAGGGGTCACATTCGGGGGTTTCAAGGGCTGTGAAACCCCCGAATGTGACTCCTTGAACTGGGGCGTGGTGAACTGAGGCTCAGGCGGTTGCGCAGACGTGTCGGTGTGCGGTGTGTGGTGTGCGACGTTTCGATCTGGGGACGTCGCGGTCTGCTCAGCGCGGAGACCAACCTCTGGCGCGAAGCGCCTCTTCGACTCGAGCCGCTACCGTGATCGACTGGGCGCCCAGTGCGCTGGTCACCTCGATGATCTCCCACTTCTCGCTGCGGAAGGCTGCCATGCGTTCGACATCGCGGGAGTAGCTTTCGGAATGCATCACCCCGTGATACTCGACCCCGAGGCGATACTCGGGGTAGGAGAGGTCGAGACACCCGAGAAAGTCGCCGTTGGCGGAATATATATCGCGGTTCAGCTCGGGTTCCGGGAGCCCGCGGTTGACGAGGTTGACGCGGAGAAACGACTCCTGCGGAGACCACGAATCCTCCCGGACGAGTTCGACGGCTCGATGCAGGCTGAGGGAGCCGACCCAGCGGCCGAGCTCGAGCACTGCCGCGAGTTCTTCGCGTGTGGTCGTGGGAGCTTTCCCGACTTCGCGACGGCCGTATCCCGGCCGATACATTCGCACGAGTTGGTCGCCCGCGGCCACGAGTTCCGGTACCGAGAGGCCGAGGGATCCCAGCATCGCCCACGTCGTGGCCGGCGCTGCGACACGAACGCCGTCGACCTCGCGGACCGGGCAACGGCCAGGGGCGACGCGGTGACCGATCACATCGGTAATCCGCGGAGCCCGTCCGGGCGAGTGCGCGCTGACATGCAGCTCACGCATCGACCGAGGCGGCAGAGGCGCGCCCCACAGCACAGCGGCGCTGCTGTGGCTGAAGAACTGCCCGGGGGTGAGGCGCTGGGAGAGAGCCCGAATCAGAGCGAGCTGGTTCCAGCGCTGCGCCTCCAGGGGGTGCAAGGAGGGATCTGCCGGAGTGCGCTGCATACGGACCCCCTGGAACGGCCGTTCGAGATGGGGCGAGCGGAGGCGGTCGATCGTCACTCCGAGATCCCTGGCGGAGGAAACCGAGAACGCAGGGCCCAACTCGGGCGGTAGTGGGGTTGCGACGCGAGGCATGTCGCCAGTGTGCACGAAGCGGGGAGAGGCGGAGAGCACTATCCACAGGCGGGCGGGTGTTCTCCCCGTCGATATGCCGAGAGCAAGTTATGCACAGGTGACGCGGGGGAAGAAGGTCGGCAGGCGCTGACTTCGGCGAATGCGGTCGAGGCTCGCGAGGTCGATTCCTCGGAATCTCGCTCGAGGGGGCGCATTCGGGGGTTTCGAGGCATGAATAACCCCCAAACGCGACCCCTCGGGAGAAGAAGGAGGGATCCCTACGCGTGCAGCGCGGCGTTGAGCTCGATGCCCGCGCCCTCGCGCGGCAGTGCCTCGACGGCGCCCGTGCGCGAGTTGCGGCGGAACAGCAGCTTCGGGAGGCCCGAGAGCTCGACCGCCTTGACCTCGATCGCCTCGCCGGGCGCCTCCGCGGTGCCCTTGGGCAGCAGGACCTTCGTGCCCGCGGTCACGTAGAGCCCGGCCTCGACGACGCTGTCGTCTCCGATCGAGATGCCGATGCCCGAGTTCGCGCCGAGCAGCGCGCGCTCGCCGATCGTGATGCGCTGGGTGCCGCCGCCCGAGAGCGTGCCCATGATGGAGGCGCCGCCGCCGATGTCGGAGCCGTCGCCGACCACGACGCCCTGCGAGATGCGGCCCTCGACCATCGAAGCGCCGAGGGTGCCCGCGTTGAAGTTCACGAAACCCTCGTGCATGACGGTGGTGCCTGGCGCGAGGTGCGCGCCGAGGCGCACGCGCGAGGCGTCGGCGATGCGCACGCCCTTCGGCACGAGGTAGTCGGTGAGGCGCGGGAACTTGTCGACGCCGAGCACGGTGAGGCCGGCGCGCTTGAGTCGGGGGAGGCGCTCGGCGTAGACCTCGGGTTGCATGGGGCCCGCGCCGGTCCAGGCGTTGTTCGGCAATCGGCCGAAGATGCCGTCGAGGTTGATGGAGTTCGGCTGCGCGAGGCAGTGGGAGAGCAGCTGCAGGCGCAGGTAGGCGTCTTCCGTGGAGACGGGGGCCGCGTCGAGGTCGATCTCGACGTCGATCGGTCGCAGCTCGACGCCGCGCAGCTCGTCGGTTCCGGCGAGGGCCTCGAGCTCGGCCGGGGCGACCCAGGGGTCGCGCCCTCCGGGACGGCGGCCGAGTGCGGGCTCCGGGAACCAGGCGTCGAGTACGGTGCCGTCGGCGGCGATGGTGGCGAGGCCTGCGGCCCATGCGAAGCGAGTCTCTGTCATGGCTTCTATCGTAGGGGAGCGGCACGGGCGAGGGATCGCCGGGGCCCTGCCGGGGCGAGGGATCGCATAGGCTTGCATGCGTGAATTCCGCAGCGAACCCCGCCCCCGTGCCCGTGCTCGACCCGTCGCTCGGTCCCGCCGCGCTGACGCGGCGGCTGTGCGACATCCCGTCGGTCTCCGGCGACGAGCGGGCGATCGCCGACGCGATCGAGGCGATGCTGCGGGAGCACGCGCCGCACCTCGCGGTGACGCGCGACGGCGACACCCTGATCGCGCGCACGGAACTCGGTCGCGCTCGCCGCGTCGCGATCGCCGGCCATCTCGATACGGTTCCGATCAACGGGAACCTGCCGATTCGCGATGTCCTCGACCCCGAATCGGGTGAACCTGTGATCTGGGGCCGCGGCACGGTCGACATGAAGGCCGGCGTCGGCGTGCAGCTGGCGCTCGCCGTCGAGCTGTCCGATCCCTCCGTCGACATCACGTGGATCTGGTACGACCATGAGGAGGTCGCGTCCGACCTCAGCGGGCTCGGCCGTGCCATGCGCAATCGTCCCGAGCTGTTCGCCGCCGACTTCGCGATCCTCGGCGAGCCGTCGAACGGCACGATCGAGGGCGGCTGCAACGGCACCCTGCGGGCCCGCGTGACGATGCTCGGGCGTCGCGCCCACTCGGCGCGCAGCTGGATGGGCGAGAACGCGATCCACCGCGCAGGGCCGATGCTCGAACGGCTCGCGGCTTACGAGGCCGAGCGCGTGGTGGTCGACGGCCTCGAATACCGCGAGGGTCTGAACGCGGTGCGCGTCGAGGGCGGCATCGCGGGCAACGTGATCCCCGACCGCTGCACGATCGAGGTGAACTACCGCTTCGCGCCGAGCCGCAGCGTCGCCGAGGCAGAGGCACTCGTGCGCGATTTCTTCTCTGATGCCGACGAGGTCGAGGTGGTCGACGCGGCCCCCGGCGCCAGGCCCGGCCTCGACGCGCCGCTCGCCCGCGCCTTCGTGGAGGCGGTCGGTCAGCAGCCGACCGCGAAGCTCGGCTGGACCGACGTGTCGCGGTTCTCGGCGCTCGGCATCCCGGCCGTGAACTTCGGGCCGGGCGACCCGCTGCTCGCCCACGCCGACGACGAGCAGGTGCCGATCAGCCAGATCATGTCATGCGCCGCGGCCCTCCGGGCGTGGCTCACCGCCGGATGATTTCGCGGATCGGCTCGAACCGCGGGATAATGGACGGGAACCACCAAACGTGATGAGGAGGCGCCATGGCTGCAATGAAACCGAGGACTGGGGATGGCCCCATGGAAGCGGTGCGCGAGAGCCGGGCGATCGTCGTATACGTTCCGGTCGAGGGCGGCGGACGCATCGTGATCTCCGTGACCGACCAGGAAGCGGCGGAGCTGCGCGACGTGCTGGCCGGCGTGCTCGACGGCTGAGGCGCTGAGCTTCGAAGGCCCCGCGATCCGACAGGGATCGCGGGGCCTTCGTGGTTCTCGGGGAGCTCCGCTCGCCGGGCCGACGGGGCGGCGCTCAGTCGTCGAGGCGCACGAGCGTCAGCACTCCGTCGCCGGCGGGCGAGAGCACCGGGGCGATCGCGGCCGACTCCGAGACGAGCGCCAGCAGATCCCTCATGTTCTGGGTGGCGGTGTCGCGGGCCGCCGGCTCGGGCACTCGCCCGTGCGAGAACGCGTTCGTCACGATGATCGAGCCGCCCGGGCGAACGATGCCGAGGGCGTGCTCGAAGTGGTCGAGCAGTTCGAGCGGGTTCGCGTCGAGCAGCACGAGATCGTAGGCCGAGGTGTTCAGCCGGGGCACGACGTGCCTGGCGTCGCCCTCGATGAGGCGCAAACGAGATCCGGGGATGCCGGCCTCGGCGAACATCGTCTTCGCCTCGCGCAGGTGCTCGGGCTCGATCTCGATCGAGGTGAGGGTCGCGTCATCGACGTAGCGCAGCAGCGAGAGGCCGCTCACGCCCACACCCGTTCCGATCTCGCAGATCGCCTGCGCGCGGCTCAGGGCGGCGACCGCGGAGAGGTGGGCGCCGACCGAGCGGCTCACAGGCTCCACGCCGAGCTCCAGCGACAGGCGACGAGCACGCACCAGCGCCTCGGTCTCGCCCGGGTACTGCTCGGCGTACTGCCAGTTGCGTTCGAGCTTGCTCACATTCTCCTCCGTCGTGCCGATGCCGATCCTCCTAGAGTAGGGCCGCGCGGCCCCGGCGGTGCGCGCACACGCTCTCGCCGGGCCAAATCCACAGCGTCCGGGCGGGTACGATTGGGGTGATGCTGGGCCTGACCTTCGAGAAACTGCTGGTGATCCTCGTGATCGCGGTTTTTGTCGTCGGCCCGGAACGACTGCCGGCCTATGCGAAGAAGCTCGGTGACCTCGTCCGCACCGTCAAGCGGATGGCCGACGGCGCGAAGGATCGGCTGCGCGACGAGATGGGCCCCGAGTTCGACGACGTCGACTGGAAGCAGCTCGATCCTCGCCAGTACGATCCGCGCCGCATCATCCGCGACGCGCTGCTCGAGGATGAGCGTGAGGCGGCGCGTCCCGCGCGCGGAGCCTCAGCCGCGGAGCGGATCGTTGCAC
The DNA here is from genome assembly GCF_017565705.1 of Leucobacter ruminantium. Lineage (GTDB taxonomy): Bacteria > Actinomycetota > Actinomycetes > Actinomycetales > Microbacteriaceae > Leucobacter > Leucobacter ruminantium. The sequence continues at coordinate 63,710 of NZ_JAGDYL010000001.1, read as the reverse complement.
CCCGGCGGCCCGACACGGGCGAGTTCCACTTCGACGACGAGGCGACGTAGCGCGGATCCCTCGCGGCCGATCAGCGGACGCTGAGACCCAGCGATCGCCCCGCGAGACCGCGGCCGCCGGCCATCAGGCGCTCGGCGATGCGCAGCACCTCGGCCGCTGCCGGATCGTCGGGATGCCGCAGCACCGCCGGCTCACCCGTATCGCCCCCTGCGCGGAAGACGGGGGAGAGGGGCACGCTGCCGAGCAGCGGCACCTCGCCGTGCTCGGCGTCGCCGAGCCGCTCGGCGACGAGCGCACCGCCGCCCGTGCCGAAGAGGTCGAGCACGCTTCCGTGGGGCTGCAGCAGGCCGGCCATGTTCTCGATCACGCCGATGACCCGCTGACCCGTCTGCCTGGCGACGAGCGCGCTGCGCACCGCGACATCGGCCGCGGCCTCCTGCGGGGTGGTCACGACGATGACCTCGGCCTGCGGCAGCAGCTGCCCCACGGTGATCGCGACGTCGCCCGTTCCCGGGGGCAGGTCGAGCAGCAGTACGTCGAGGTCGCCGAACCAGACGTCGCGCAGGAACTGCTCGATCGTGCGATGCAGCATCGGACCGCGCCACGACACGGCGGTCGTGCGTGGGTCGGCGTCGCCCAGGAGCATGCCGATCGAGATCGCCTTCACACCGTGCGCCACGGGCGGCAGCATCATGTCGTCGACTCGCGTGGGCTGCTCGGTGACGCCGTCGCGGCTCAGCCCGAGGAGGCCGGGGATCGAGAATCCGAACACGTCGGCGTCGACGAGGCCGACCGCGAGACCCCGCTCGGCGAGCGCGACGGCGAGCCCCGCGGTGAGCGAGGACTTGCCGACACCGCCCTTGCCGCTCGTCACGGCGATCACCCGTGTCAGCGACTCGGGGCCGAACTGCCGGGGGCGCGAGCCCCGGTCGCCGCGCACACGCTCGACGAAGTCGCGCCGCTCCTCGGGGGTCATGACGCCGACCTCCACGCGCGCCTCGGAGACGCCGGGCGCCTGCGACGCCGCCTCGAGCACGTCGGCCTCGATGCGTCGCGCCGCCGGGCACCCCGCGATCGTGAGCAGGATCGACACGGTCGCCCGCCCGTCGGCGTCCACCTCGACGGCGCGCACCATGCCGAGCTCCGTGATCGGACGCAGGATCTCGGGATCCCTCACCCGATCGAGCGCGGCCAGGACCGCCGCCTCAGGCGCGGTCGGCATCCGGATTCTCCTCGGGCGCGGGATCCTCTTCCTCCTGCAGCTCGGTCAGCAGGGCCTTCAGCTCGGCGCGCACGAAATCGCGATCGGGGAGATCCTTGATCGCGAGGCGCAGCGCGACGACCTCGCGGGCGAGGAACTCGGTGTCGGCGAGGTTGCGCTCGGCGCGCTGCCGGTCCTGCTCGATCTGCACCCGGTCGCGGTCGTCCTGCCGGTTCTGCGCCAGCAGGATCAGGGGAGCGGCGTACGAGGCCTGGAGGGACAGGATGAGGGTGAGCGCGGTGAAGCCGAGCGCCGCGGAGTCGAAGCGCCACTGCTCGGGGCCGTAGGTGTTCCACGCGAGCCAGACGAGGCAGACGAGGGTGAGGATGAAGAGGAACCAGGGCGTTCCCATCCCGCGGGCGATCGCCTCGCTCCAGCGCCCGAAGCGCTCGTTGCTGCTCCGGTCCGAAGCGTCCGAGGGCCGCACCTTGACGGCCCGGGAGCCGGCGGAACGCGGGGCGTCGAGACCGGTGTCGCGCTTGAACAGTCCCATGATCAGGCCCTCCCCGCGCGGTCGTCGGCGTCCTCGTCGTCGGCGTGGCGCCAGTCGTCGGGAAGCAGATGGTCGAGCACGTCGTCGACCGTGACGACTCCGACGAGTCGCTGCTGATCGTCGACCACGGGCATCGCCACCATGTCGTAGCTCGCCAGCCGTCGCGACACCTCGGCCGCGCTCGCGTCGACCGGCACGGGCTCGATCTCGGTGTCGAGCAGCGACGACAGACGCTCGTGGGGAGGGAAGCGCAGCATGCGCTGGAAGTGCGCCATGCCGATGTACTCGCCCGTCGGCGTCTCGTAGGGCGGGTTCGTGACGTATACCGCCGAGGCCATCGCGGGAGGGATCTCCCTCCGCCGGATCATGGCGAGCCCCTCGGCGACGCTCGACTCGCCCGAGAGCACGATCGGGGCGGGGCTCATGAGGCCGCCGGCGGTGTCGCTGTCGTATTCGAGCAGGCGGCGCACATCCTCCGCCTCCTCGGGCTCCATCAGGTCGAGCAGCTCCTCGCCCTTCGCGGTCGGGAGGGCCGAGATCAGGTCGGCCGCGTCGTCGGGCTCCATGCGGTCGAGCACGTCCGCCGTGCGGTCGGCGGGGAGCTGGGCGAGCAGCGCCAGCTGGTCGGCTTCGCTCATCTCCTCGAGAGCATCGGCGACGCGCTCGTCGGGCAGCTCGTCGATGACCTCGAGCATGCGGGCCTGCGGCAGCTCGAGCAGAGCCTCGGCGAGGTCGGCCGGTTTGAGGTCGACCATCGTCTGGATGAGCAGCTCCGCCGACTGCGCTCCCACCTTCGAGCTCGGCAGTCGCACCTCGGACCAGCGCACGATGCGCGACTCGGCGCGCGCGAACGGAGCCGACGGCTTGGGCAGTCGCACGAACAGCTCGGACACGAGCCATTCGCCGTTCTTCGCACGTTCGATCGCGGCATCCTCGATCTTCGCGGTGACGGGCGCACCCGGGCGCTCGCCGGCCACCAGCACCTCGCGTCCGATCATCTCGGCGATCATCCTCGTCTCGCCGCCGCGCTGCTCGAAGCGGCGCACGTTGATGAGACCGGTCGTGATGACCTGGCCCGATCCGATCGAGGTGACGCGGCCGATCGGCACGAACACTCTGCGTTTCCCCGGGATCTCGACGATGAGGCCGACGACGCGCGGTGCGCTGGCCGCGCGATAGACGACCAGCACGTCGCGCACCTTGCCGATCCGATCGCCGACGGGATCGAACACACCGCGCCCGGCGAGGCGCCCCACGAAGACCCTCGAAGTACTCACACCCCTACGCTACCGGTCCTGGGCGTGCCCCGGGGCGCTCGGCCGGCGCTTTCCGGCGAGGGATCCGGGGGACGGGCCTCGTGGGCACGATCCCTCGCCGAACACGCGCCGCTGCGGGCTCCATGGTCAGAGAGCCGTCAGCCGACTGCGGGAGACTGGGGAGATGCCGCGCGCCCATACCCACGCCCCGCTTTCACGACGGGGCCTCTTCGGCGCGGCGGCTGTCGCGGGCCTCGTCCTCGCGGGCTGCGCCGCAGAGCCGCGGGCGTCGAGAGACGGCGATCGTGCTCCTCGCGATGAAGCGGTTCCCGAGGAGCCGCAGCCGGTCGCGCGGGAGCTCCTGCTCGTCTCGCTCGCGCGCTCCGACGAGGTCGCGGTGATCGACCCGGCGCTCCCGGACGCCGAGGCCGTGCACCGCATCAGGGCGGGTGCGGCGCCCTGGGGTGTGGCCGTCGCGTCCGGCGGTGCCACGGCCTATGCCGCGACCGCCGAGGGGCTGGCGGTCATCGACCTCGCGGCGGGCGAGCGCTCCGCCCTCGTGGCCTACCGACATCCCGCCCCGTTCGTCTCGAGCGGCGAGTACCGGCCTGGCGGCCTGGGGCTCGCGGTCTCGCCCGATGGCTCGCGGGTGTACGTCGCGGTGTCGAGTGGTGCGGGCGGGGCGGTGCTCGAGGTCTTCGACACGGCTGCCGGAGCCTTCGTCGGGGAGGCCGCAGTCGGCGAGCGACCCTTCGACGTGCTCGTCGCGCCCGACGGCTCATGGGCTGCGACCGTCGATCACGACGGCTTCGGCGTGACGGTGATCGACGCCGTCTCCCTGGAGCCCACGACCCACCGGGTCGCGCCGTTCGGGAGCGAGGGCGGTCTCGCGTCGTGGGAGAAGCCGCACTACGGCGCGGTGGAGGCAGACGGCTCGGTCCTCCTGCCGGTGCAGGGCCGCACCGTCGTGCGCCTCGACCCGCGCACGGGAGCGACCTCCGCGATCCCGAGCGCCGCGAACTCGCACTCGCACGGCACCGCCCTCGCCGGGCGCAGCCTGCTGACCGTCGGCACCGGGGCGTTCGGCAATGCGACAGGCGGCCCGAACCTGTCAGTCCTCGATCTCGACAGCGGATCGGAGCGCCTCGTACCGACCGCGGTGCCTCACGAGACCGTCGCGCCGTGGAAGGATCCCGCAGGCCGCGAATACGCCGCAATGGCCGGAGGGAACACGCGAGACGCGGGGTGGGACGGCATCACACTGGTCGCTCTCGACGACCTCTCGACGCGAGAGATCCCGGTTCCCGGGTATCCGCAGGCCATCGTCCGTTTCGCCCGGAGCTGAAACTCGGCGGCCTTCCCGCAGGCGACGGTGAGAGAATAGGAGCATGAGCACTCCGGGCCCCGTCTCCTCCTCGCGCCTGCCGATGATCCCCGAGATCCCCAAGGGCGAGGTGATCTCCACCTACGATCGCTACGAAGACGCGAAGCACGCGGTCGACGTGCTCGCGCGAGCGGGCTTCCCGGTGCGTCAGATCAGCATTCTCGGCAACGACGTGCGCAGCGTCGAGCGGGTCACCGGCCGCCTCACCTACGGTCGCGTCGCGCTCATGGGCGCGCTGTCGGGCGCCTACCTCGGTCTCTTCCTCGGCCTGCTGCTCTTCATCTTCCAGCCCGACAACGCCGCTATTCTCGGTGTCTTCGCCGCCGCAGTCGTGATCGGAGCAGGCTTCGGCATGCTGTTCGGCGTGCTCTCGTACGCGATGAACCGCAACCGCCGCGACTTCTCCTCGGTCATGCAGATGGTCGCGAACCGCTACGACCTCGTCACGGAGCCCGAACTGCTGCACGAGGCCCGCAAGATCCTCACCGCGTCGGTGCAGTAGCGCGGAGATGGGACAGCGGGGAAAGCCTCGTCGGCAGGGCGAGGGATCGGCGCGCGCCCGGGAATCGCACGCGCGCAAAGGCGGTCGGGCCGCCTTGACCGCGTGGCTCGTGGTCGCGCTCGTGCTGGGGGCGATCTTCGGCCTGGGGCCGCTCGTCAGGTACCTCAAGGCGCCCGCCATCTCCGAGGGGTTCGGGATCGAGGACGCGGTCGTCGCGCTGCGGCTCGACGCCCGCGACATCTCGTACCTGGTGCTCGTGAACGAGGCCGGCGAGACGCGCTCGGTGCGTCTCGATGAGCGGGGGTTCGAGAACTCGCGGTTGGTCTGGTCCTCCAACGGGCTCAGCACGGGGGACCCCGGCCACGAGTACGTGCTGCACGAGCACGGTCTCACGGAGATCCCTCTCCCCGGAGAGCACGAGGGTCGCAGCGAGTGGAGCCGGACCGCGACCGACACGGGTTTCGCGGTGATGATGTCTTCGCCGCAGCGTCCCGAGATCGCGTTCGTGGATGCCGCCTCGGGGACGCTCTCCCGGGCCGACACGGACTACGCCGTGCCGGCGCTGGCCGGGTGCGACGGGCAGGCGGTCATGGTCGGCCCGAACGGCGTCGAGACGGTCACGCCCGAGACCGAGGACTTCGCGGGGCTCGGCCTCTTCGACGGCGTCACCGCGCTCGCGTGCGACGCCGACCGCGCCTATGGGCTCGGGGAGATCTCCGACGGGTCGCCCTCGGCGCAGGCGCTGCGCGTGTGGGACCGCGAGACGGGGGAGATGGGCGAGGTCGAGCTGCGCTACCCCGATTCCGTCGGGCAGGCCTACCCCGAGACGCCGTTCGTGCGCGAGGGACGGCTGTACTGGGCGGCCGACTGGCGCCTGTGGTCGGTGCGGCTGCCCGATGCGGCGGAGCGGCCCGTGGTCGGCGATGATCGCCCGGTCGCGGAGGTCGAGCTCGCCGCGGAGCTCAGCGGTTTCGTCGATGATTACGACCCGGTCGTCGGCATCGGCGAGGGCGTGCTGGCGCAGGCCGGCGGACGCGTCTACGGCGTCGCGGCCGATGAGGAGTTCGTCAACCCGAGCAAGGGGCCCTCGTACGACAGGCTCGAGGGCCTCGCGATCTTCGGCATCGACACGGTGACGGGGGAGCGCCGCGTCGAGATCGAGGTCGACGACATCGACTTCCCGAAGCGCGACCTGCACGTCCACGCGATCGCGGTCGACCCGGAGTGGGCGGCGTCGCGCTGAGTCCCTGCGGGAGGCGGTGAGGGATCCCGCCTACCCCTCGCGCAGCGCCTTCTGGATGCGCTGCACCGAGACCGGCTCGGCCGTGCGCAGCCGCTGCGCGAAGAGGCTGACCCGCAGCTCCTCGATCAGCCACCTCGCGCGCACGAGCCGATCGGGCGCGTCGACGGGAAGCGGGATCTCGCCGCCCGCCTCCGCGAACATCGCGAGCACGCGGTCGACCTCGTTCTGCCAGGCGCGATCGCGCCCCGGGTTCTCGACGAGACCCCGCATGCGCAATTCGACGGCCTCCAGGTAGACGGGCACGCGCTCGAGCCGTTCGAGGCCCGTGCGCGACACGAAGCCGTCCGCGCCGTTGCCGGCCCAGACGAGCCCGTCCACCTGCCGCGCCGCATCGGCCACCTGACCGAGCACGTGGATGGATTTCGCGCCGTCGATGGCCTTGCGCGCGAGCCGCGCCCGGTCGAGCGCGCGAGCGGTGAGGGCGATGGCGGCGTAGATGTCGTCGATGAGGGATCGGGCGTACTCGTCGGCGATCGCGGCGAACGCCTCCGCCGACCAGACGAGGCCGTCGGGGGCGTGGCGGCGGATGGCGCGGTCGGCGACCGCGAGCGAGACGTCGGCGATCGCGAGGTCGAGGGTGCGGTAGGGGCCCGCACCGAGCAGCAGCTTCTCCTGGTTCGAGAGGTGCTCGCGCACGTAGCTCGCGGGCGAGGGCGAGCTCAGGACGAGCAGACGGCGGATCCCTCGCCGGGAGAGCCTGGCCTGCTCGGCCTCGTCGGCGACGAGCACGAGATCGACGCTCGTGCGCCGGTCGACGATGGCCGGGTAGGCGCGCACGACCCCGCCGCCGCTCGCGCGGCCCTTCGCGTAGGCCGTGTCGACGTGGCGCGGCAGCTCGCCGAAGTCCCAGGTCGTGGCGCCGGTGCGTTCCAGGTCGCTCTTCGGGAGCGCGGCCGCCGCGACCTTGGCGACGCCCTGCGTGGCCCGCTGCTTGTGCGCCGCCTGCAGCTCGGACAGATCCTTGCCGCTGCCGAGGGTGCGCCCGCGGGCGTCGACCACGCGGAAGGTGGGGGTGAGGTGCGCGGGCAGCCGCGAGGGATCGAAGTCGTCGGGGGAGACCGAGACGCTCGTGCGGCGCCGGATCTCGTCCGCGAGCAGCTGCGTGAGGGCGGGAGCGTCCGCGGACGCGTCGAGCTTCGGCTCGACGGTCGCGAGCAGCGTGCGCGCCCAGTCGGCCGCGGGCACGACGTGCTTGCGGATCGCCTTCGGCAGCGTCTTGATGAGTGCGGTCACGAGCTCCTGGCGCAGGCCGGGCACGAGCTTCTCGAAATCGGAGCCGTCCAGCCGGGGCAGCAGCGGCAGCGGCACGTTCACCGTCACGCCGTCGTCCTCGGCCGTCGGATCGAAGCGGTACTTCAGCCGCAGCGTCTGGTCGCCGTGCCGCCACTGCCGCGGGAACTCGCTCTCGTCCACCTGCTCGGCGTCGTCCTCGAGCAGGTCCTCGCGGCGCATGGTCAGGAGCTTCGGCTGCTTCCGCTGAGCCTCCTTCCACCAGCCCTCGAAGTCGCGCACGGTCGTGATGTGCCGAGGGATCCGCTCGTCGTAGAAGTCGAACACGGTCTCGTCGTCGGAGACGATGTCGCGGCGGCGCGTGCGCTCCTCGAGCTGTTCGAGCTCTCGGCGCAGCTGCCGGTTGGCGCGGTCGAAGGCGTAGAGGGATCCCCCTGCCGGCACCTCCCACTCGCCCTCGACGAGCCCGTGCCTGATGAACAGCTCGCGCGCCTGCTCGGGGTCGAATCGCGACAGCTGCACGCGTCGGCCTGTCACGATCGGCACGCCGTACAGCGTGACGCGCTCGACGGCCACGGCAGCGCCCTGCTTCTTCTCCCAGTGCGGCTCGGAGATCTGGCGCTTCGCGAGCGGCCCCGCGAGCTCCTCGGCCCAGGCCGGGTCGATGACCGCGTTGGAGCGTGCGAAGAGCCGCGACGTCTCGACGAGCTCGACGCTCATGACGACCTCGGGCGGCTTCTTCGCGAGCACCGAGCCGGGGTAGAGCACGAAGCGGGTGCCGCGCGAACCGAGGTACTCCTGGGCGGGCTTGCGCTTGACGGCGCCCGCGACGTTCCGCCCGCGGGACGGGGCGCTGCGGTCCTGCCGATCGTCGCGCACGCCGAGCTGCGACAGCAGGCCCGCCAGGATCGAGCGGTGGATCGCGTCCGACGAACCGGACTCCGCCCCCGAGGCGGATCCCTGGCCTGCCCCGGACCCCTGGGCGCGAGGGGTCGCGTTCGGGGGTTTCCGACGCCCTGATACCCCCGATTGCGACCCCTGCTCGGGGAGGGCGGAGGTCGCGGCAGGCGTTGAGGGGGCCAGGGCGGCGGCGGAGCCCGCTGAACGCTTCACTCCGGCGATCCGCGACAGCTGCCGGAAGAGGTCCATCCACTCGCGCACCCGCAGGAAGTTCAGGAACTCGGCCTTGCAGAGCCTGCGGAACGCGCTCGACGACAGCTCCCGCTGCTGCTCCTGCAGGTAGTTCCAAAGGTTCAGCAGGGTCATGAGATCGCCCTGGGGATCGGCGAAGCGGGCGTGCAGCTGATCGGCCTGCGCGCGCTTCTCGCTCGGCCGCTCGCGCACGTCCTGGACGGTGAGGCCGGCCACGATCGCGAGTACATCCGGCACCGCGTCGTGGCGCCTGGCCTCGATCACCATGCGCGCGAAGCGCGGCTCGATCGGCAGGCGGGCGAGCTCGCGGCCGATCTTCGTGATGCGATGGGCGGCCTTCCCGCGCCGGGATCCGCCGGAACCGCGGCCCGACCCGGAGGCGGGTGCGGTCTCCACCGCGCCGAGCTCGGTCAGCAGCCCCAGACCGTCGGCGATCCCTCGCTGGTCGGGAGGCGTGAGGAAGGGGAAGCGCGCGATGTCGCCGAGGCCGAGCGCGAGCATCTGCAGGATGACGGAGGCGAGGCCCGTGCGGCGGATCTCGGGCTCGGTGAACTCGGGGCGGTTCTCGAAATCCTCCTCGGAGTAGAGCCGGATCGCGATGCCGGGGCTCGTGCGGCCCGAGCGGCCGGAGCGCTGGTTGGCGCTCGCCTGCGAGACCGGCTCGATGGGCAGCCGCTGCACCTTGCTGCGCGCCGAGTAGCGGGAGATGCGCGCCGTGCCCGCGTCGACGACGTAGCGGATGCCGGGCACCGTCAGCGACGTCTCCGCGACATTCGTGGCGAGCACGACGCGGCGGGCGGCGGCGTTCGCCCCGCGCTTGGGCTCGAAGACCCGGTGCTGCTCGGCCGCGGAGAGCCGGCCGTAGAGGGGGAGGATCTCGAGCGGCCTGGCTCGATCCCTCGCGAACCGACCGTTCAGCGCATCGGCCGCGTCGCGGATCTCGGCCTCGCCGCTCAGGAACACGAGCACGTCACCCGGCTCTTCGCGCCCCAGCTCCTGCACCGCGTCGCCGATCGCGTCGAAGAGGTCGCGCTCGACCTTGCGCACGCGGTCGGCCCCGCCTTTCGGGTCTGGTGTCGTGACCTCCTCCACCAGCGGCCGGTAGCGGATCTCGACGGGGTAGGTGCGCCCCGACACCTCGATCACGGGGGCCGGCTCTCCGTCGGACGAGGCGAAGTGCCTCGCGAACGACTCGGGGTCGATCGTCGCCGAGGTGATGATCACCTTGAGATCAGGGCGGCGGGGGAGCAGGGTCTTCAAGTAGCCGAGCAGGAAGTCGATGTTGAGGGATCGCTCGTGCGCCTCGTCGATGATGATCGTGTCGTAGGCGGTGAGGTCGCGGTCGCGGTGGATCGCGTTGAGCAGGATGCCGTCGGTCATGAGGCGGATGCGAGTCTCGGCCGACACCCTGTCGGTGAAGCGCACCTGGTAGCCCACGAGCCCCCCGAGCTCGCTTCCCAGCTCCTCGGCGACGCGCTCCGCGATCGTGCGCGCCGCGATGCGCCTCGGCTGGGTGTGCGCGATGCGCTCGCGGCCGAGCGCGAGGGCGATCTTCGGCAGCTGCGTCGTCTTGCCCGAACCGGTCTCGCCCGCGACGATCACGACCTGGTGGTCGCGGATGGCGTCGGAGATCTCGTCGCGCATCTGCGAGACGGGGAGATCGGCCGGGAACTCGATGCGCAGCGCGGGATTCGTCATGACGCTTCTATTATCGCGCGCCCGGGCCGCTCTAGACTGGGCGGCATGAGTGCGCTGCAGATTCCGAATATCACCCTGAACGACGGCCGCGGGATCCCGCAGCTCGGACTCGGCGTCTTCAAGGTCGAACCGGGCGAGACCGAGCGCCTCGTGTCGGAGGCGCTCGAGGCCGGGTACCGTCACATCGATACGGCCAGCTACTACCGCAACGAGGCCGAGGTGGGCCGGGCGATCGCCGCGAGCGGCATCGATCGCGACGAGATCTTCGTGACGACGAAGCTCTGGAACACCGACCAGCCGCGCCCGCGCGAGGCCTTCGACGAGAGTCTCGATCGACTCGGCCTCGACCGCGTCGACCTCTTCCTCATCCACTGGCCCCAGCCTGAGCGCGGTGAGGCGCTCGGCGCGTGGCGATCCCTCATCGAGATCGCGGAGTCCGGCCGGGCGACGTCGATCGGCGTCTCGAACTTCGAGATCGAGCACCTGCAGCAGCTCATCGACGAGACCGGCGTCGTGCCCGCCGTCGATCAGATCGAGCTGCACCCGCTGCACCAGCGCCGCGAACTCGCCGACTTCTGCCGAGCGCAGGACATCGCGGTCGAGGCGTGGGGCCCGCTCTCGCAGGGCAAGTCCGACCTGCTCGAGCGCCCCGAGATCGTCGCCGCCGCCGAGGCGCACGGCAAGACCCCGGCCCAGGTCGTGCTGCGCTGGCACGTGCAGCAGCAGCGCATCGTCTTCCCGAAGACTTCGCGGCGCGAGCGGCTGCTCGAGAACGCCGCCATCTTCGACTTCGCGTTGAGCGATGCCGAGCTCGCCGCCATCGATGCGCTCGACGAGCAGCGGGGCTTCGGCCCCGACCCGCGCGCCTTCAACGACCGCTGAACGATCAATACCCGCCGCCCGGCGGCGCCGGAGCGACCGCCGCGCGGACGCCCAGACCAGAGAGGGATCGGCATGACCCACGATACGAACACCGCGAAGGCGCCCGTCACCGTCACCCTGACGGGGGCGGGCGGGCAGATCGGCTACGCGGCGATGTTCCGCATCGCGGCGGGCGACATGCTCGGCGCAAACCAGCCCGTGCGGCTGCGGCTGCTGGAGATCCCCCAGGGCATGCGCGGGGCCGAGGGCGCCGCGATGGAGCTCGCCGATTGCGCCTTCCCTCTGCTCGCCGGGGTCGACATCACCGATGATCCCGGGGCGGGCTTCGAGGGTGCGAACATTGCCATGCTCATCGGCTCGCGGCCGCGCACCGCGGGGATGGAGCGCGGCGATCTGCTCGCCGCCAACGGCGCCATCTTCGGGCCGCAGGGCGCGGCGATAGGCGCGGGGGCGGCCGACGACGTGCGCGTGATCGTGGTGGGCAACCCCGCGAACACGAACGCGCTCATCGCGCAGCAGCACGCGCCCGACGTGCCGGCCTCGCGGTTCACCGCGCTCACGAGGCTCGACCACAACCGCGCCGTCGGCCTGCTCGCCGCCGAGGCCGGGGTCGCCGTCTCAGAGGTCGACGGTGTGACGATCTGGGGCAACCACTCCGCCACGCAGTACCCCGACCTGTCGCACGCGACCGTCGCCGGGCGGCCCGCGCTCGACGCCGTCGACGCGTCCTGGGCGCGCGGGGCGTACATCGAGCGCGTCGCGAAGCGCGGCGCCGAGATCATCGAGGTGCGGGGCGGCTCGTCGGTCGCGTCCGCGGCGAACGCCGCGATCGAGCACGTGCGCGACTGGGTGCTCGGCACGGGGACGGCTGCCGATGGGGTCCCGCGCCGCACGAGCGCCGCGGTCGTCTCGCACGGCGAGTACGGCGTGCCCGAGGGGCTGGTGTCGTCGTTCCCCGTCGTCTCGCACGGCGGAGACTGGGAGATCGTGGAGGGCCTGTCGGTCGACGTCTTCTCGCGCGAGCGGATCGGCGCCTCGGTCGCCGAGCTCGAGGCCGAGCGCGACGCGGTGCGCGAGCTCGGGCTGATCTGATCCCTCGCACCGGGGCCCTCGCACCGGGGGCCCTCGCTCCGCAGGCGGGGACGCGTTTCGGGGTATCGGCATCAGCGAAACCCCGGAACGCGTCCCCGCCTGCGGCGTGCGGGAGAGCCGGCCCGCTCAGTCCTGCGTGAGCAGGGCCATGTAGTCGAACACGAGGGTCGCGGCCGCGAGCGCCGTGGTGTCGGCGTGGTCGTAGGCCGGAGCCACCTCGACGACGTCGGCGCCCACGATGTTCAGCCCCTTGAGCCCGCGCAGCAGCTGCAGCAGTTCGCGCGAGTGCAGCCCGCCCATCTCGGGCGTACCGGTGCCGGGCGCGTACGCCGGATCGAGCACGTCGATGTCGATCGACAGGTAGACGGGGGCGTCGCCGATGCGCTCCTTCACGCGCTCGATCGCCGAGGGCACGCCGATCCGGTCGATGTCGGAGCAGCGGATGATCTGGAAGCCGAACTCGTGGTCGCGCACGAAGTCGTCCCGGTCGTACACCGGACCGCGGATGCCCACGTGCATCGAGCGGTCCTCGATGAGCAGGCCCTCCTCGAACGCGCGGCGGAACATCGTGCCGTGCGTGATGGGCTCGCCGAAGTACGTGTCCCAGGTGTCGAGGTGCGCGTCGAAGTGCAGCAGCGCCACCGGTCCGTGCACCTTCGCGGTCGTCCGCAGCATCGGCAGGGCGATCGTGTGGTCGCCTCCGAGCGCGATCACGACCTTGTCCTCGCCGACGAACTTCGACGCGGCCGCCTCGATCTGCTCGACGGCCCTCCCGATGTTGTAGGGCGTGCAGGCCACGTCGCCGGCGTCGACGAACTGCTTCTTCGCGACGGGGGTCGTGTCGAGCTCGACGTGGTATCCGGGGCGGAGCAGGCGGGAGGCCTCGCGGATCGCCGACGGTGCGAAGCGCGCCCCCGGCCGGAACGAGACGCCCCCGTCGTAGGGTACGCCCAGGATCGCGACGTCGTAGTCGGGCACCTCGTGGACCTGCGGCAGGCGGGCGAAGGTGCCGAGACCGGCGTAGCGGGGGACCTCGGTCGCCTCGACCGGGCCTACGGGCTGATGAGCCACCATGTGGAACTCCTTCTCTATCTCTGGGTGTCTGTGCTGGGGCCGGTCAACCGCCTGAGCCGGCGACGACGCGGTTGGTCGCCGTGTCGGTGAGCGAGCGGTTCGCCGTCTCGGGGGCGAGCACGAAGGTCGCGATGAGGCCGACGAGGCTCACGATGCCGCCGATGGCGAGGGATCCCGCCGCGCCGAAGTGCAGGATCGCGAGCGGCATCAGGTAGGTGCTCGTCGCGCTGCCGATGCGGCTGAACGCGGTGCCGATGCCGACGGCGGTAGCTCGGACCTCGGTGGGGAAGAGCTCGTTCGGGTAGACGATCTGGAGGAAGTTCGCCGAGCCCGACGCGAAGGCGAACAGCGTCAGGGCGATGAACAGCGGCCAGGCGCCGACGCCGGGGATGAGCGCCGGGATGATGAGGACCGCCGTGGCGAGGGCGAACGAGTAGATCATGAGCTTGCGGCGCCCGATCCGGTCGACCACCAGCAGGCCGGGGATGCCGCCGACGACGAAGAAGAGGGAGATGATCAGCGAACCGCCGTAGAGGTTCGCATCCCCGGTCATGCCGAACGAGGCGAGCAGGTCGGGCGCGAAGGTGTAGACCGCGAACATCGGGATCACCTGGGCCGTCCAGAAGATCGCGACGAACAGCGTGCGCTTGAGGTACTCGCCCCTGAACACGGAGGCGAAGGTCGCGCGGGGCGTGCTCGCGTCCGAGGGCTCGCCGAGATCTTCGACCTCGTACTGCTCGCCGTACACCTTCTTGACGACCGCGCGCGCCTCGTCGACTCGTCCCCGGGAGAGGAGCCAACGGGCCGATTCCGGCGTGCCGAGGCGGAAGAGCAGGGTGATGATCGCGAAGACGGCGGGCGTGGCCAGCAGGATGCGCCAGGCGTCAGGGCCGAAGTCGCGGAAGAGGTATCCGACGAGGTATGCGGCCGCGGCGCCGATCGCCCAGACGACGAAGGTCGCGCCGAGCAGCCGTCCCCGGTATCTGCGCGGGAGGAACTCCGCGAGCAGCGAGGTGGCGATGGGGTAGTCCGCCCCGATCGCGACGCCGAGCATGAACCGGCATGCGATGACCTGCCAGACGTCGGTGGACACTCCGCAGAGTACGGAGAAGAGTGCGAGAGCCAGGAGGTCGATGATATACATCTTGTGCCTGCCGACCTTGTCGGTCACCCAGCCGAAGAGGCCTCCGCCGACGAAGATGCCGATGAGGCTCGCCGCTCCCAGGAGGCCGATCTCGGTCGCGGAGAGCTGCAGGGCCGGCTGCATGGTGATGAGGGCGATTCCGATGATCGACAGCGCGTAGCCGTCGATGAACGGACCGCCAGACGAGAACACGGTCAGCTTGACGTGGAATCGCGTGAGCGGCGCTTCGTCCACGCTCCGGCGGGTCGTCGTTTCCAAAATGATCCTCCTTGAACAGTTCGGACTGCGGTGACGGGTGGTGCTCACGATTCTTCTGGAACCGCGGTGCGCGGGCGCGCGACTCGGGTATATCTTTTAAAGGAGCGGATAGACGAAAGTACATTCCGCACGGAGCCACGCACGGAGCCACGCGCGGAGCGATGCGCGGATCGATGCGCGGAGACGGGGGAGCGATGCCGGCGGTTCGGGACGTGCTGGAGCAGCCGCAGCTGCAGCTGCGGCTGCTGGCCGGAGCGGGCGGTCTCGACCGTGAGCTGGAGTGGGCGCACACCTGCGATCTGCCGGATCCATGGAACTGGGTGGGCGAGCGGCAGGCGCTGCTCACGAACGGCAGCGAGATCCCCGAGGACCCGGGCGGCCAGGTGGCGTGGGCCGAGCGGCTCGACCGCGCGGGGGTCGCCGCGGTCGGCATCGGCGTCGAGATGAGCGCCCCCGAGTTCTCGGCCGAGCTCATCTCGCGCTGCGATGAGCTCCGCCTGCCGTGCTTCCTGATCCCGTACCCGCTGTCCTTCTCGGCGGTGGCGCAGGCCGTCGCGGCCTCCGCCTCGCTCGCCGAGGCGAAGCGGATGCGCACCATCGGCAGACTGTATGACCTGACCACGCGAGACCTGGGCGCCTCGGACGGCGTGCAGAGCGTCATCGAAGCCGTGGAACAGCTCGTCGGACACGATATCGCCGTCGTCGATGCGGTCTGCTCGCATCGCTGGACGGATGGGGCGCCGCCACCGGCATGGCTACCGGCAGGAGAGCCGGCGTCGCCGCGCGCGACCGGTGCGCAGGTGCCCAGAGTCCGGGAGATCGACAGCGGGGAGAACGCGCACGTCGTCCCGCTGGCGGCGATGCCGGGAGCGCTCGCGTGGTTCCGCCCTAGGCCGGGGAACGGGGCCAACCAGTACCTGCTGCTCCACGCCGCCGCGGTGCTGGGCGCCGCCCTGTCCCGCCGCGCCCTCGACGAACTGCAGGAGAACCGGAGGAAGGTGGAGTACCTCGACCGGATCCTCCTCGAACAGGAGCGCTTCCGCGGCGGCAGCGAGACCTGGATGCGCAGGCTCGGCTTCGCCGGAGAGGCGCGCGGCGTCGTGCTCGTCGACGGCACGCAGGAGGCGCGCGAGTCCACCGTGCGGCGACTGCAGCGGCACGGGGTGAAGCTCACCTGGACGCTGCAGCACGAGCGTCAGCTGCTCGTCGCCCAGCACCCACGGCTCGTGGAGCTGATCGAGCACTCGCTCGAAGGAGGAGTGCGGGCCGGCGTGGGCTCGGAACTGGAGATCGGCGCCGTCCACCAGTCGCTGCGCGAGTCGGTGTGGTCGCTCCTCGCGGCGCAGGCGCCGAGAGGACGCGTCGCGGAGTTCAGGCCAGCGGGATCCTGGATGGGCTTCCACGACCCGGGCGAGGCCGAGCACTTCGTGCAGAGCATGCTCGGCGGCCTCCTGGATCCCTCGCCCATGCGCGCCGAGCTGCTGCTGACGCTCCGCACGTATCTCGAGCTCGACCGCTCGCTGAAGCGCACGAGCGAGGCGCTCGTCGTGCACCGGCAGACCGTGGTGCAGCGATTGCACAAGATCGAGGAGCTGCTCGGGGTGCGCCTCGGGTCGACGGACGCGATCGCGCGCACGTGGGTCGCCCTCACGCTGCACGCGTCGCTGCTGCACTGACGGGCGGCCCGGCCGGGTCCGACCGACCCCCTCCACGCCATAGGATAGAGGGCATGTCTAAGGTGCTTTCATCTCTTCCCGTGGGGGAGCGCGTCGGTATCGCGTTCTCCGGTGGCCTCGATACCTCCTGCGCGGTCGCGTGGATGCGCGACAAGGGCGCCATCCCCTGCACCTACACCGCCGACATCGGCCAGTACGACGAGCCCGACATCGACGGTGTCGCCGGCCGCGCGAAGGAGTACGGCGCCGAGATCGCCCGCTTCGTCGACGCGAAGCGCCCGCTCGTGGAACAGGGCTTCATCGCGCTCGCGACCGGTGCCTTCAACGTGCGTTCGGGTGGCAAGACCTACTTCAACACCACGCCGCTCGGCCGCGCCGTCACCGGCACGCTGCTCGTGCGCGCCATGAAGGAGGACGGCGTCGACATCTGGGGCGACGGCTCCACCTACAAGGGCAACGACATCGAGCGCTTCTACCGCTACGGCCTCATGGCGAACCCGGCGCTGCGCATCTACAAGCCGTGGCTCGACGCCCAGTTCGTCGAGGAGCTCGGCGGCCGCCAGGAGATGAGCGAGTGGCTCGTCGCCCACGGCTACCCCTACCGCGACTCCGCCGAGAAGGCCTACTCGACCGACGCGAACATCTGGGGGGCGACGCACGAGGCGAAGCGGCTCGAGTTCCTCGACACCGGCCTCGATATCGTCGAGCCGATCATGGGCGTCGCCGCGTGGCGCGACGACGTCGAGGTGGCCACCGAGGAGGTGTCGGTGCGCTTCGAGGCCGGCCGTCCCGTCGCGATCAACGGCGTCGAGTTCGACGACCCGGTCGCGCTCGTGTACGAGGCGAACGCGATCGGCGGACGCCACGGTCTCGGCGTCTCGGACCAGATCGAGAACCGCATCATCGAGGCGAAGTCGCGCGGCATCTACGAGGCGCCCGGCATGGCGCTGCTGCACATCACCTACGAGCGGCTCGTCAATGCGATCCACAACGAGGATACGCTGGCGAGCTACCACACCGACGGACGCAAGCTCGGCCGCCTCATGTACGAGGGCCGCTGGTTCGATCCGCAGGCTCTCATGCTCAGCGAGTCGCTGCAGCGCTGGGTCGGCTCCGCCGTCACCGGCGAGGTGACCCTGCGCCTGCGCCGCGGCGACGACTACACCATCCTGAACACCGAGGGTCCGAACCTCAGCTACCACCCCGAGAAGCTCTCGATGGAGCGCACCGTTGGCGCGGCGTTCGGTCCCGAGGACCGCATCGGCCAGCTGACCATGCGCAACCTCGACATCGCGGACTCGCGGCAGCGCCTCGAGCAGTACGCGTCGATGGGCCTCGTCGGCGTCAGCACGGCCGACGTGGTCGGCCAGCTCGAGCAGGGCGGTGCGGAGCAGATCGCCGACGCCGTCGGCGGGATCGACGAGGATGCCGACGAGCTCGGCCTCTCGGCCGCGTTCGACGCAGGCACCGACTGACCTCCATCGCACGAACAGCAGAAAGGCCCCGGATCGTGACGATCCGGGGCCTTTCTCGCAGCGGTCAGCTGGCGCGGCGGGCGCGAGCCGCGCGGCGCTTGAGCGCGCGGCGCTCGTCCTCGCTCAGGCCGCCCCAGACGCCGGAATCCTGACCGGTGTCCATCGCGTACTGCAGGCACATCTCGGTCACCGTGCAGCGGGCGCACACGGACTTCGCCCGCTCGATCTGCTCGACGGCCGGGCCGGTGTTGCCGACCGGGAAGAAGAGCTCGGGGTCTACCGTGAGGCACGCAGCCTGTTCGCGCCAATCCATCTTGTCCTCCATCTGTAAACGCACGCACGCGAAATACTGATGAGGCCGTATAGCCTAGATCTCGCGCCGTAACTACCTGAAACGTGGCTGAGAATGCTCACGTCGGTGTGCGCGAAACTCGACGGAATATATAGTTTCACGGATGCAGAAGCAAATCAATAGATAGTTTGTAAGAACTTGGAAAGGTTCGCGAAATGACCCCGTCACCCTCGGGAAACGCACGATCGGCCGTGGCCTGGCTGGTGCTCGACGTGCTGCTCGTGCTCGAAGCGCTGCTGCTCGCCTGGGTGCTGCTGATCGCGGTGCTCGCGACCTTCGGCTCGGGCGCGAGCGTCATCCTCGTGCAGAACGTGAGCCTCATCGCGATGGCGGCGCTGTCTCTGCTGTGGCTCGTGATCACGCTCGTCGGAGCGCTGCGCACGCGTGCGAGCTGGGTGCGGGGTTCGGCGCTCACGATCCACGTGCTGCTCTTCGCAGCCGGGACCGGGTGCCTGCAACTCGGGATCGGGCCGTGGCAGTTCGGCTTCGCGCTCGTCGCGGCGGCGCTCGCGGGCTTCTTCGCCGCGATCCTCGCGCGGCCGACGTTGCAGGAGATCCCGGGGGAGGGATCGGCTGCGGAGTAGCCCCGGCGGCTACACTCCGAGCAGCTTGCGCACGCGGGCCACGTGCCCTGTGGCCTTGACGTTGTAGAGGGCGTGGGCGATCAGGCCCCCCTCGTCGATCACGAAGGTCGAGCGGATGACGCCCTCGATGATGCGGCCATAGCTGTTCTTCGTGCCGTAGGCGCCGTAGGCCCGGTGCACCTCGGCCTCGGGGTCGCTGAGGAACGGGTACTCGAGGCCGTCGCGATCCGCGAAGCGGCGCAGGCGCTCGACGGAGTCGCGGGAGATGCCCAGCACGCGGTATCCCGCCGTCGCGAGCGCCTCAGACGAATCCTGGAACTCGCAGGACTCCTTCGTGCAGGCGGGCGTCATCGCCTCGGGGATGAAGAACAGCACGACCTTCTCGCCGCGGAAGTCGGCGAGGGAACGGGTCTCGCCGTCCTGATCCTGCAGGGAGAACTCGGGTGCGGGGTGGCCTGGCTCGAGGATCACGCGTTCGCTCATGGACTCCAGCGTAGCGGCATCGTGCCGGGCGCCGACTGCGGACATGGATCCCTCGCGGATCCTCGACGCGTCCGAAATCTCTCGATATCAAGATACTTGCCGATCGTGGGCTAAACTGGCGAGTGAATTACGCCGAGATTTTCGAACGGGAGAAATACGAGACGTGACCGACTCCACCATCATCTACACGCACACCGATGAGGCGCCCGCGCTCGCGACCGCATCGCTCCTTCCGATCGTGGAGGCCTTCGCCGGCGCCGCCGGCGTCTCGTTCGAGACCCGCGACATCTCGCTCTCGGGTCGTATCCTCTCGGCGTTCCCCGAGCGGCTGCAGCCGGAGCAGCGGGTGGGCGACGCGCTGGCCGAGCTCGGCGAGCTGGCCAAGACCCCCGAGTCGAACATCATCAAGCTGCCGAACATCTCGGCCTCGATCCCTCAGCTCAAGGCGGCCATCGCGGAGCTCCAGGAGCAGGGCTTCGACGTGCCCGACTATCCCGACGAGCCGCAGACCGACGACGAGCGCGAGGCGCGCGCCCGCTACGACCGCATCAAGGGATCCGCGGTCAACCCGGTGCTGCGTCAGGGCAACAGCGACCGCAGGGCCCCGCTCGCGGTCAAGGGCTACGCGCGCAAGCACCCGCACGTGAACAAGGCCTTCGGCGAGGGATCGAAGACCCGCGTCGCGACCATGGGCCACGACGACTTCTACTCGAACGAGAAGTCGGTCGTGATCCCGGAGAGCGACACCCTCTCTATCCGCTTCACCGCGGCCGACGGCACCGAGACCGTGCTCAAGGAGAGCCTGCCCGTGCTCGAGGGCGAGGTCGTGGACGCGACCTTCATGTCGGCCTCGGCGCTCGACGCCTTCCTCGCCGAGACCATCGAGCAGGCGAAGGCCGACGACGTGCTCTACTCGCTGCATCTCAAGGCGACCATGATGAAGGTCAGCGACCCTATCCTCTTCGGGCACGCCGTCAAGGCGTTCTTCAAGGACGTGTTCGACAAGCACGGCCCCGCCCTCGAGGAGGCCGGCCTCACCCCGAACAACGGTCTCGGCGCCATCCTCGCCGGCCTCGACGCCGTGCCGGGCGGCCAGACGATCGCCGACGAGATCGCGGCCGACATCGCCCGCGGCCCGCGCCTCTCCTACGTGAACAGCGACAAGGGCATCACCAACCTGCACGTGCCCTCCGACGTGATCGTCGACGCCTCGATGCCCGCCCTCATCCGCAACGGCGGCAGGCTGTGGGGCGCCGATGGCGGCGAGGCCGACACCATCGCTGTGATCCCCGACTCGTCGTACGCGGGCGTCTACCAGGCCACGATCGAGGACACGATCGCGAACGGCCCCCTCGACCCCGCCACCATCGGCACCGTGCCGAACGTCGGCCTCATGGCGCAGGCCGCGGAGGAGTACGGCAGCCACGACAAGACCTTCGAGATCCCCGCCGCCGGCCGGGTCGAGATCGTCAACGGCGCGGGCGACGTGCTGATCGCCCACGACGTGCAGGCCGGAGACATCTGGCGCGCCACCCAGACCAAGGACACCCCGATCCGCGACTGGGTGAAGCTCGCCGTGACCCGCGCGCGCGCCACCGGCGCCCCGGCGGTGTTCTGGCTCGACGAGAACCGCGCCCACGACGCGAATCTCATCGCGAAGGTGCGCGAGTACCTCGGCGATCACGACACCGAGGGCCTCACCATCGAGATCCTCGCGCCCGCCGATGCGACCCGGTACTCCCTCGAGCGCATCCGCCGCGGCGAAGACACCATCTCGGTGACCGGCAACGTGCTGCGCGACTACCTGACCGACCTGTTCCCGATCCTCGAGGTCGGCACGAGCGCCAAGATGCTCTCGATCGTGCCGCTGCTCGCGGGCGGAGGCCTCTTCGAGACCGGCGCCGGCGGTTCGGCCCCGAAGCACGTGCAGCAGCTGCTCGAGGAGGACTACCTGCGCTGGGACTCGCTCGGCGAGTTCTTCGCGCTCGCGGCATCGCTCGAGCACCTCGCCACCACCACGGGCAATGCCAAGGCCCAGGTGCTCGCCGACACCCTCGACCGCGCCACCGGCACCTTCCTCGAGGAGGATCGCTCGCCCGGTCGCAAGCTCGGCACGATCGACAACCGCGGCAGCCACTTCTACCTCGCCCTCTACTGGGCGCAGGAGCTCGCGCAGCAGACCGAAGACGCCGAACTGGCCGCGGCCTTCGCCCCCGTCGCAGAGCGGCTCGCCGCCGATGAGCAGCAGATCGTCTCCGAACTGCTCGCCGTGCAGGGCGAGCCGGTGGAGATCGGCGGGTACTACCGCCCCGACGCGGCACTGGTCGCGCAGGTGATGCGTCCGTCGGCCACGCTCAACGCGGTGATCGACGCGCTGTAGGCGGTTCCCTCGCGAGAAGGGACCCGGAACCTCGGTTCCGGGTCCCTTCGACGTTTCCGGTATTCGACGCGGCGCTATTTGAGGAGGCGGCGCAGCGACTCGACCCTCGCCGCGCCCGCGGCGTCGAGGCGCCCGTCGGCGATCGCCGCGTCGAGCTCGCAGTCGGGGGCGTCGTCGGAGTGCGAGCAGCCCCTGGGGCAGCCGTCGATGATCTCCGCGAGATCGGTGAAGCCGCGCAGGATGCTCTCGCCCGTCACGTGTCCGAGCCCGAAGGAGCGCACGCCCGGAGTGTCGATGACCCAGCCCGTATCGGCCGGGGCGCCGTCGGGTCCGATGCCTCCCGGGGTGTCGGCGCGGAACGCGACCGACGACGAGGAGGTGTGACGACCCCGCCCCGTGACCTCGTTGACGTGGCCCGTGGCCCGGTCGGCGTCGGGCACCAGAGCGTTGATGAGCGTCGACTTGCCGACGCCCGAGTGGCCGACGAACACGGTCGTGCACCCCGCGAGCGCCGCCCGGATCTCGTCGAGCGGCCACGATCCGGGGGCCGACCTGAAGACCGGCACCTCGAGCGCCGCGAAGTGCCCGAGGAACGGTTCGGGATCCGCGAGGTCGACCTTGGTGATGCAGATGAGCGGAGCGATCCCTGCGTCGTAGGCCGCGACCAGGTAGCGGTCGACGAGTCTGACGCGCGGCTCGGGGTTCGCCGCCGCGACCACGATGAGCATCTGGTCGGCGTTCGCGACCATCACGCGCTCCAGCCGATCGCTGTCGTCGGCGCTGCGCCGCAGCACGGTGCGCCGCTCCTCGAGGGCGACGATGCGGGCGAGGGATCCCTCGGCCCCGCTCGTGTCGCCGACGAGCTGCACCCGGTCGCCGATGACGATGGGGGTGCGGCGCAGCTCGCGGGCCCTGGCGGCGAGCACCGAGCGTTCGGCCGGGTCGGAGGGATCGGCTCCCGCGGCGATGAGCACGGTGTAACGACCCCGATCGACGGCGGTCACCATGCCGATCAGGGCGTCGGCGTGCTCGGGTCTGCGCTTCGTGCGGGGTCTGTTGGCTTTCGGGTTGGGGCGCTGCCGCACGGCGTGGTCGGCGTACTCGCCGTAGGGCACGTCGTCATCGTCGTCGGGCAGCAGCCAGCTCACGCGTCAGTCCCACTCCGAGATGCCGCGGGCGATGCGCCCGACCGTGCGACCCACGCCCTTCGCGATGGGGATGCCGATGTGATTCACGAGGCCGGCGATCAGATCGCCCTCCTCTCCGGTTCCGGCGTCGCCCGAGCCGCCTCGGCGCTCCTGCGTTTCCCCGTCGAGCATCCCGCCCCACAGCTCGGTGAACTGCGGCAGCGTCTTCGACGTGCAGCCGATGTCGTCGACCTCGACGCCGGGCACCCGGAGACCGATGAGCGCACCTGTCGTCGCCATGCGGTGATCGGCGTAGGCGCCCCAGAGCCCGCCGTGCAGTTCGGCCGGGTGGATCGCGATGCCGTCCTCGAGCTCTTCGGCCTCGCCGCCCAGACGCCTGATCTCGGCGACGAGCGCGGCGATGCGGTCGGTCTCGTGATGGCGGATGTGCCCGATACCCGTGATGCGGCTCGACTCGCCCTGCATTCCGGCGAGCACGGCGAGGCCGACGAGGGTCGGGGCGAGCTCGCCCGCCTCGGGGACGTACAGCTCGACGCCGCGCACTCGGCCATCGCCCGACACGGTGAGGGATCCGTCGGTCGTCAGTTCGACGCGCGCGCCGAACTCGGGCAGCAGCTCGCGCAGCCGGTCGCCGACCTGGGTGGTCTCGCCCGGCCAGCCCGGAACGGTCACGCTGCCTCCCACCGCGACCGCGGCGGCGAGGAACGGAGCGGCGTTCGACAGGTCGGGCTCGATCGCGAGGTCGCGCGCCGCGATGGACCCGGGGCCGACCGCCCACTCGCCCTCGGCGGGCCGCTCGACCTCGACACCGCGCGAGCGGAGCGCGTCGATCGTCATCTCGATGTGGGGGAGGCTCGGCACGCGCGCTCCCATGTGCACCACGTGCACGCCCTCGTCGAAGCGGGAGCCCGAGAGCAACAGCGCCGAGACGAACTGACTCGAGAGCGATGCGTCGATCTCGACGCGGCCGCCGCGCAGCGAACCGGTGCCGTGCACAGTGAAGGGGAGCGCGCCGCGGTTCTCGTCGGCGATGTCGGCGCCGAGCGCGCGCAGCGCCTCGAGCAGCGGCCGCATGGGCCGCTTGCGAGCGTAGGGATCGCCGTCGAACGCGACGGGACCGAGCGCGAGCGCCGCGACCGGGGGTACGAAACGCATGACCGTTCCCGCGAGCCCGCATTCGATGCTCGTCGATCCGATCAGCTCCTCCGCCGGGGTGACGCGCAGGTCGGGGCCGTAGAGGCCATCGTTCGGGACCTCCTCGATCGTCGTGCCGATGGCGCGCAGCGCGTCGACCATGAGCGCGGAGTCGCGGGAGTGCAGGGGCGAGCGGAGCAGGCCCGGCCCGTCCGCGAGCGCTGCGAGCACGAGTTCGCGCCCCGTCTGCGACTTGGAGCCGGGGAGCGGCACGCGCGCATCGACCGACCCTGCGGCCATCGGGGCCGACCAGTGCGCGGATCCGCCGGATCCCTCGCCCGTCCGGATCTCGTCGCCGTCTTTGCCGTGGTTCATCTTCGCTTCGAGCATCGGTGTCCAGTCTACCCGTCGGCCTGCCGGATAGGATCGGAGACGTGAGTGAGCGCGCTGTGCAGGAGAACGAGACGCCGGAGCGGCTCGAGGCCCGGTTCCGGGAGGAGGCGCTGCCGCTGCTCGATCAGCTCTACGGCGCCGCGATGAAGATGACGCGCAACCCCCAGGATGCGCAGGACCTGGTGCAGGAGACCTTCCTCAAGGCCTACTCGGCGTTCGCCTCGTACCAGGCGGGCACGAACCTCAAGGCCTGGCTCTACCGCATCATGACCAACAGCTACATCAACACCTACCGCAAGAAGCAGCGCGAGCCCTACCTGGGCGTGGTCGAGGATCTCGAGGACTGGCAGCTGGGCGGCGCCGAGTCGACGACGGCGATGTCCTCGCGGTCGGCCGAGGCGGAGGCGATCGACCGCACGCCCGACTCGGTGGTGACCGACGCGCTCAATGCGCTGCCCGAGGACTTCAGGATGGCGGTGTACCTCGCCGACGTCGAGGGCTTCAGCTACCAGGAGATCGCCGACATCGCCGAGGTGCCCATCGGCACGGTCATGAGCCGTCTGCACCGGGGACGCGCGCGACTGCGCAAGGCTCTCGGGGAATATGCGGGCGAGCAGGGCGTTGGACAGAGCATGGGGAAGAAGTCGGCGAAGGCGGCGGCATCGACCCGAGGGAAGAGCGAGGAGGACGCGCGATGAGCGATTGCGGTTGCGAGAAGGCGAAGGCCAATCTGTACGAGCTGTTGCGCGGCGAGCTCTGCGCTGAAGAATCGGCACCGATCCGCGAGCATCTCGACAGCTGCCCGCACTGCCGCGACGAGCAGTCGGTCTGCATCAGCCTCACCGAGGTGGTGCGCCGGGCGTGCGAGGACGAGCGCGACAGCAACTGCCCGCCCGAGGAGCTGCGGGACGCGATCCTGCGGGCGCTGAGCGTGGATTCGCCTGCGGATTCGCCCGCGGCCTGACCCGGCGCGCTCCTACCGCTGGTTGAGCGGGCGAGTCTCCACCGCCGGTTGAGCGAGCGAAGCGAGTCGAAGCCCGGCGACCGAGACGATACTCCGGTTTCGACTCGTCGCTGAGCTCCTCGCCAAGCCGGTGGAATGTTCGCCCCCGTTCCGCTCAACCGGCGTTCCCTCCACCTCCGCAGAGCCCGCGTACAGCGCCGGCCAGCTCGACGGGTGCGGCCTCGTGGAGGTTGTGCGGCCCGGCCACCTCGACGATCTCGCTGTGCGGCAGCCGTTGGCGCCACTCGGCGACGTGCGCCTCGGTCAACATGCCGCGCGTCGCGCGGACGAGCGAGACGGGGATGCCGTGCTCCTGCGCCGTTTCGAGCGCCGCCCAGATCGGGGCGTAGGGGAGCGGGTCTCCCGGTGCCGCGGGCAGCCGGTCGAGGTGGGCGAGGTGGTGCGTCCACTCGATGCGGCCGTCGGCGCGCAGCCGGGTGTTGAGGGTGACGCCTCGGGTGAGCGCGGTGCGGTCGCTGCCGATGCCGAACTCGACGGCGCGGTCGACGATCTCCTCGATCGATCCGTAGTCGCGCTTGCCCAGGATGAACTCGGCGACGGCCCCCGCGTCTCCCGCGGGAGAGACGCCGGGCGTGATGTCGACGACGATGAGTCGCTCGACGAGGTCGGGGCGCTCCGAGGCGATGATCGCGGCGGTGAGTCCGCCGAGCGAGTGGCCGACGAGCGCGACGGGCTGCGGTGCGAGCCGTTCGATCGCCGCGGCGACGTCCGAGGCCATCGTGCCCGGGCGGTAGTCGGCGTCGGCTCGCCAGTCGCTGCGTCCGTGGCCCGGCAGGTCGAGCGCCACGGCGGGCGCGCCGAGCGCGAGCAGCATCGGGTCGAAGCTGTGCGCGTTGAGCCCGGCCCCGTGCAGCGCCGCGACCGCGGGCGGAGCGCTCGCGTCGGATGCCTGCGCGTTCGGCGTGAACACGAGCCCGCTGATCCCTCGCCCATCAGAGACCTCGACCCGCACGCGCCGCACGGCCGGCAGCGGCCCGTCCGCTCCGACGCGCGCGGCGTCTCCCACCAGGAACCGGAACTCGTCACTGCTGTCGTCGTCGCGCTGCTCGCTCATGCGTCTCACAGTATCCTGCCTGTGCCGGGCCGGGCCGGGCCGCACGGGTCGATCCGTGCCGGTCCGATCCCTCCGTCCCGCCCCGATCGTCCTGACCCGAGATGCGCCCATTTTCACGAGACGCACGCATATGCACGTTGATTTCGGCGCCTTTTCGTGCAAACATCCGCGTCTCGCGGCGCAGCTTCGGCGCTCGCGGCGCGTGCGTCGACCGGCGCGCGGGCCCCGCGCGGGCCTCGTGCGGGCGCCGTGTGATGCTGGACGACCCTCAGCCCCGATATCTCACCGCGCCTCGCGCAGGAACCTCGCGATCTCGGGCCCGAAGCACTCGACGGCTCGCCCCGGGAACGGCACCCCGAACTCGCGCAGGTGCGTCGCGAATCGCTCCACCGTCACGACCTCTCGAACGCCCCAGCGCACTCCGTTCATGCGGGTGACGCCGCTCACCCAGTTGTGCCGCCGTCGTTCGTGCTCGAAGACCTCGTCGGGGGTGCGCTGCCCGCGCAGTTCGTCGTCGAAGTACTTCCCCTTGCCATCGCACTCGCCGAAGAACCCGACGCTGCGGAACAGGAAGTCCAGATACAGCGTGCCGCCCCGCTCCGACCTCACGGGCACCTGCAGTTCGGGCTCGAGGCCGATCTGCCACGATCGCAGGCGGCTGACGCTTTCGAGCGGCGACTCGGCCCGCGGGTCGGCGAGAGCCGCGAGTGCGCGCAGCGCACGGACTCCCCGCGCTCCCGCTCGTGAGCGCGCCAGCGCCAGGAGGCGTGCGCGCCACGCCTCCACGCCCCGGGGGTCGATGAGCCGACCCACGGCGACCTCGTCGCGCAGCAGCCGGTCGGCGCAGGAGAGCGCGACGGCGAACGGCTCGCTCGCGGCGAGGTCCGCGAGCGTGCGATCCGCCGAGGTGCAGGTGAAACCCGCGATGCGGACGGTGTCGGCGCTCCCGTCCGGGCGGCGGTACAGCTTCGACCGCGCGCCGCCGCTTCCCGAGGCGGCGATGGGCGCGAGCAGGTGCGCGGTCAGGCAGTCGCGCACCGCTCGATCGCGCTCGCCCCTCATCCAATCGGACCAGACCGGAAGCCCGTGCAGCGTCGCGGCGCTGCGGTGCGAGAACACGCCGTTGCCGTGCCGGTCGGACCGTGCCGCGTGCATCACCATGAGGTGCCGCACATCCGGCCGTTCGGCCTCCCACGTTTCGCCGCGAACGTACCAGCCGTTGCGCAGCCGAATGAGTTCGCCTGACGACACCCGGTCGGCGATCCCTCGCCAGCTCAGGCCCGAGCGCATCAGGGCGCCGCGGGATAAGACTGCGGCAACCGCCCGGTCGATCTTCTCTCTCAGCTCCATACCGGCGATCATGGCCCCTGAACGCGCCCGGTGGGGGCGATCCGGGCGATCTGTGGAAAGGTCAGGGCACTTTCTAGCTGTGGAGGGAGAACCGCGTGCGCGGGATGGGCATGTCGCCAGATGGCGGACGTGTCACGAGATGCGGCCTATTTCCCGGGATATCCGGGTCATCTGGTGCGAACACCCGCATCTCGCGGGTGGGGTCGGGGAGGCGAGGGATCCTGCCGCGCGGTCAGCCGCGGCGCACGTAGCCGCCGTCCTCGAGGCCCGCCTCGATCTCGAAGCGGTTGCGCAACGGGTCGCGCCCCGCCAGCAGGTACAGCAGCGGCAGCGCGAGTCCGTAGTGCCGCCACTGCTCGCGGTGCACGCGCTCGTGGCGCAGGACGGCGGGGGAGGCGTTCCGGTCGGTGAGGTAGCAGGCCCCGACGCAGCTGCCCCCGCGCCCGAAGGTCCACTTCGGCATGCCCCGGAACACCCACAGCCCGTCGTGGCGCCGCACGCGCCCGGTGCTCCAGATCGAGCCCCACACGAAGCCGACGCACGTCGCGTAGAGGTAGCCGATCCGGGCGAGCGGCCACGGCCGCGCGTCGCGATACCGCTCGGCCCCGGAGGGAGTCTCTGCGCTCTCGGGAGCCGGCCGGGGCGCGCTCACGCCGCGGAGCCCGAGGTCAGCGCGCCGAGCACGCGCAGCACGGTCGGCAGGTCTTCGGCGGCCGCGCCGGCGTCGGCGGGTGCGAACTCGCAGATCGCGGCCCCGCCCAGCGGTACGGCCGCGACGGCCGCGCGGATCGCCGCGGTGAGGTGGGCGACCGGGAGGCCGAACGGCACCGGGGCGTGCACCGCGGCGAACTCGGCCGGGTCGAGCACGTCGAGGTCGACGTGAATGTAGACGCGGTCGGCGCCGGAGACGCGCTCCGCGACGCGAGCCGCGAACGTCTCTGCGCTCTCGTCGCCGGGCAGCAGCGTCGTGATGCCGAGGCGCTCGATCTCCTCCGATTCCTCGGGATCGGCGGCGCGGGTGCCGATGAGCGTGAGGCGCGAGGGATCGATCGCCGGCTGCGAGACGAGGTCGGCGGCGCCGTCGCCGAGTGCGTGCCGCAGGGTCATACCCGACGCGGCTCCCGAGGGCGAGGTGCTGGGATGCTGCAGATCGGGGTGGGCGTCGAACCAGAGGACGGCGAGGGATCCCTCGCCCCTCATCGCGGCGTCGAGGCCCGCGAGCGACGACGCGCAGTCGCCCCCGAGCACGATCGGGGGAGCCTCCGCATCGGCGAGCGCCTCGCGCGCGGCCTCCCGGGCGCGGAGGAGGCTGCTGAGCCTCGCTACCGGGGTGCCCATAGCGTCGCCGGCCTCGAGCGGCACGGCCACCTCGCGGGTCGAAGAGGACGGCAGGTCCTCGCGCAGCGCCTCGGCCCCGTCGGCCAGCTGCATGGCCCGCGACGACGACGAGCCCTGCCATTCGGGCATGAGCAGGAACAGGGGTCTCGACACAGCGCCTCCTCCGATCGCGCACGGCTCTCCCAGCAGGATACGCCCGCCGGCTCAGCCCACGGTGACGAAGTCGATGAGGTGCTCGACCCGACCGACCAGCTCGGGCTCGAGGTCGCGGAAGTCGCGCACGCGACCGCGGATGCGCGACCACGCATCGGCGATGTCGGCGGGCTCGTCGGACGGCCAGCCGAGGGCGCGGCAGATGCCGGTCTTCCACTCGATCGAGCGAGGGATCTGAGGCCACGCCTGCAGGCCGACCCGGGCGGGTTTCACCGCCTGCCAGATGTCGACGAAGGGGTGGCCCACGATGAGCACGTGCGCGCCGTGGGGGCCCCGTGCGATGGCGTCGGCGATGCGGGTCTCCTTGCTGCCGCGCACGAGGTGGTCGAGCAGCACCCCGGCTCGCCTGCCCTCGCCCGGGCCGAACTCCCGCAGCACCGCTTCGAGGTTGTCGGCGCCCTGCAGCAGCTCGACCACGACGCCTTCGACCCGGAGGTCATCGCCCCAGACCTGCTCGACCAGCTCGGCATCGTGCTTGCCCTCGACGAAGATGCGGCTCGGCATCGCGATGCGCGCGCGCTGCTGCGGAGCGGCGAAGGAGCCCGATGCCGTGCGCTGCCGACCGGCCGGCTTGCGCTTCGGCATCACGAGCGACACGGGCTCGCCGTCGATGAGGAAGCCGTCGGCGAGCGGGAAGGCGCGCACCTTGCCACGGAAGTCCTCGAGCTGCACGAGGCCCTCGCGAGCGCCGACCACGGCACCGCACCACTCCGACTCCGTGTGCTCGACCACGAGGCCCTTCGCGAGGGGCACCTCGAGGCGCTGCACGGGCCCGCGCCTCGGCTTCATCCTGGCGACGGGGTCGTTGTCATAGCGGTCGTCGAACACGGGAACCGAGCCTACCGCCTGCGGGCTGCTACGGTGCTGGCATGAGCATCGCAGCCGATCCCTCTCAGGTACCGCCCGCACCAGAACCGGGGGAACCGCTCATCATCAGCAGGAGCGAGGGGGCGATCGCCCGCATCACGCTGAGCCGGCCGCGCGCCATCAACGCGCTCAACCGGGAGATGTTCCTCGGTCTCGAGGCCGCGCTCGCCGCGGCGCGAGCGGACGCTCCCTCGGCGATCGTGCTCGACGGAGCGGGAGAACGGGGCTTCTGCGGGGGCGGGGACATCAAGGAGCTCGCGCGCGGGGGCGCGCGAGAGATTCTCGCGATCGAGTACCGAGTCGACCACGCGGTCGGCTTCTCGCCCATTCCCGTCGTCGGATTCATGGACGGCGTGACGATGGGCGGCGGGATCGGCCTCACCGGGCACGCTCGGCACCGCGTCGTCACGGAGCGCAGCCGCTTGGCGATGCCCGAGGTGCGCATCGGGATCATCCCCGACGTGGGCGGGCACCTGCTGCTCGCCCGCGCTCCCGGCAGGCTCGGCGAACTGCTCGCGATCACCGCGGGTGAGATGCGTGCGGGCGACGCGATCGCCCTCGGCTTCGCCGACCACTACGTGCCCTCCGAGCGGCTGGACGGGCTGCGCGCGGCGCTCGCCTCGGGCGAGGACCCCGGCACCGTGTGCGCTCGCTTCGCCGAACCGGCGCCCGAGGCGCCGCTGCTCGCCACCCGCGAGTGGTGGGAGCCGATCGCAGAGACCGCCCTCGCGCGCGCCGCGGACGACCCGAAGGGCGCGCTGCTGCGTCTGCTCGCCGCACTCGATGCAGCCGGCGCCGCAGGCGCGCCCGCGGCTGACGATGCCGCCCGCATCGCGACTGCCGTGCGCGGCATGTGCCCGACTTCGGTCGCCGTGACCCTCGCCCAGCTCGACCGCACGCGCAGGCTCGGGCTCGGGCTCACCGAGGTGCTGCGCGACGACCTGCGCGTGGTCGGCAGGCTCGCACCCCGGGCCGATTTCGCGGAGGGCGTGCGCGCCCAGGTGATCGACAAGGACAGGGATCCGCACTGGTCGCCCGCGACGGTCGGCGAACTCGACCCCGCCGAGCTCGCCGAGATCCTGCACCCCGAGCTCGGCCCGAACGAGCCGCCGCTCGAACTCGCGGACCTCTGACTTCCGAGCTGCGGGTGCGACCCGACCGCTCAGTGCGGGTCGCCGATGCAGAACTCGTTCCCGTCGGGGTCGGCGAAGGTGTCCCACCTGAAGTCCGCCTCGCCGCGCTGCCCGAGATGCGTCGCCCCGGCTGCGACCCAGTCCGCGACGACGCTCTCGCGGGCGGCCTCGGTGCCCCGGTCGAGGTCGAGATGCAGCCGGTTCTTCCCCGGAGTCGGCTCGTCCACCCGTTGGAAGCCCAGGGCGACGGGGAGTTGTGGAGCGCGGACCATGCAGAACCACCCCTCGGCGTCGTGCACGATCTCGCCGCCCAGCCGCTCGGCCCACCAGGCGGCGAGGCCGCGGGCATCCGCCGTGTCGATCGTGATCATTCCGAGTCGGATCATGACTGCTCCATTCGTCCGGCTGCCTCGCCGGGCCGGTCGACCCCGAGGCTGCGACCGGCCCTCGCCGGCTGCGCCTCACGTTACCGCCCGCCTCCGACACCGTTAGGCTGGATCGGTGCACGAAGCCTGGCGACCCGACGGACCCGATCTGGTGCTCGCGGGCGACAACCTCCGGCACCTCCGCGCGCTGCCCGACGGCGCCTTCACGGTCGTCTATCTCGATCCGCCGTTCAACACGGGGCTGTTCCGGCAGGCCGAACGGGTCCGCGGCGTGCGTACGAGCGGCGAGACCGAGGGCGGTAGGCTCGGCTTCCGCGGGCAGGGTTACGAGGTGACCCGCGAGCGCACGCTCGCCTTCGACGACCGCTTCGTCGACTACTGGGAGTTCCTCGAACCCCGCGTCGAGGAGGCCTGGCGCCTGCTCGCGCCGGACGGCACGCTCTACCTGCACCTCGACTACCGGGAGGTGCACTACGCGAAGGTGCTGCTCGACGCGCTCTTCGGCCGCGACTGCTTCCTCAACGAGATCATCTGGGCCTACGACTACGGTGCGCGGTCCCGGCGCAAGTGGCCGACCAAGCACGAGAACATCCTCGTCTACGTCAAGGATCCCGACCGCTATCACTTCGACGCCGAGGCGGTCGACCGCGAGCCCTACATGGCCCCGAGCCTCGTGACGGCCGAGCGCGCCGCGCGCGGCAAGCTGCCGACCGACACCTGGTGGCACACGATCGTCTCGCCGACGGGGAAGGAGCGCACCGGCTATCCCACCCAGAAGCCGCTCGGCATCCTGCGGCGCATGATCCAGGCGTCGAGCCGGCCGGGGGACTGGGTGCTCGATCCCTTCGCGGGGAGCGGCACGACGGGGGAGGCTGCGGCGCAGCTCGACCGCCGCTTCGTGCTCATGGACGAGAACGAGTCCGCGCTCCGGGTGATGCGCGAGCGGCTGGCGGGGACGGCTCCGGCCTTCAGGTGACGGATAGGGCGCGGGCGGCGCTATTGGTCCAGCGCGATATCGGATGTCGGTATATGCGCCTGGACCAGTCGGGTCCGGCGTGCCAGACTGCTCGGGTGAGCACGAACTCCTTGCGAACCCCTGCGGAGCTCCCCCTGCAGCTCGATCGCGCGGCCGACGCCTCGCTGCCCGTGCAGCTCGCCGCGGCGCTGCGCGATGAGATCGACGCCGGCCGCCTGCGGCCGGGCGAGGGCGTGCCCGCGACCCGGGCGCTCGCCTCGCGGCTCGGGGTGGCGCGCGGCGTCGTCGTGACGGCGTACGAGCAGCTCGTCGCCGAGGGGTACCTGCGTGCGGAGCACGGCAGGGGCACCGCCGTGAACCCCGACCTGGGCGCGCTCGGCGGGCAGCCCCGTGCGGCGTTTCCCGATCCCTCACCGAACACGGGCGACGCGGATCGCGCGACCCCGGTCGGGGCCGAGGAGCCCCCGCTGCGACCGCCGCTGGCGCCCGGCACCCCGCTCACCGACGTGACCGAGCGGCCGGCCTGGCGGGCCGCGTGGCGCGATGCGGTGCGCGTGGCGGATCGGCGCCAGCCGGCTCTCGGCGATCCGAGGCTGCGGCACGAGATCGCCGAGCACCTGCGACTCATGCGCGGCACATCGCGATCCGTCCGCGACGTCATCGTCACCGCGGGCGCCCGCGAGGGGCTCGGCCTGCTGCTCACGGCGCTCGGCACCACGCGCGGCAACGGCCTCGTCGTCGGCGTCGAGGATCCGGGATACCCGTCGCTGCGCGGCGTCGCGGCCCGACACGGCGCCCGGATCGTCTCGCTGCCGGTCGACGCCGACGGGCTGCGGACCTCGGCCCTGCCCGCTGCGGGCATGCTCGACCTCGTCATCGTCACCCCGAGCCACCAGTACCCCGTCGGCGGATCCCTCCCGCTGCCGCGCCGCCGCGAACTGCTCGACTGGGCCGCGCGCACCGGGGTGATCGTCGTCGAGGACGACTACGACTCGGAGCTGCGGCACTCCGGCGGCCCGCTGCCCGCGCTCGCAGCGCTCGACGACCCGCTGCGGGGATCCGTCGTGACCCTGGGCACGTTCTCGAGCACGATCTCGCCGGCGCTCGCCGCGGGCTTTCTGCTCGCGCCCGAGAACCTGCGAGCCCTGCTCGAGCCCGTGCGCCTCGACCTGGGATCCCCGGTGTCATCGGTGGTGCAGCTCGCGCTCGCCGACTACCTGGCGAGCGGGGAGCTGCGCCGCAACATCGCACGCGTGCGGCGCAGGCACTCGGCGCGCCGCGACCGCATCTCCGCGCGGTTCGCCGGGGTGCCCGGGGTGCGGGTGCGGCCGATGAGCGGAGGCCTGCACGCGGTGCTCGAGCTCACTGCCCCGCCGGGCGGGGCCGGTCGCGCGGGCGGTTCGGGGGCCGCGGCGACGACCGCGGACCGCGCTCCCGGGTCCCTCGCCCCGATCGAGTGGGAGGCCGCCGTGGTGGCGCGCGCCGCCGAGCCTGCGCCCCGCTTCCCGGCGGGCCTCGGCGTCGCGGCGCTCGGCGACTACTGGCAGCATCGGCGCCCCGACCGCACGGCGGGCATCGTGCTCGGCATGGGCGGGCCCGACGACGCCGAGTTCGCCGACGCGATCGAACGCCTGCGCGAGGTGCTGACCCCCTCCTGAGCTTCGCCGGACAGCCGGCCCCGAGCCTCGGGAGACGCCGGGCGCGGGAGCATCCGCGCCCCGCTCAGCCGTCCCCGCGCAGGCGCT
This sequence comes from Leucobacter ruminantium, assembly GCF_017565705.1. Taxonomy (GTDB): domain Bacteria; phylum Actinomycetota; class Actinomycetes; order Actinomycetales; family Microbacteriaceae; genus Leucobacter; species Leucobacter ruminantium. Next base: position 29,270 of record NZ_JAGDYL010000001.1, on the reverse strand, counting down.
CCAGCAGCGCCTCGCGCAGCACGACGGCGTGGTTGGTCTCCGGATCCCTCGCCCCGTAGAGCAGGGTGAGCGGCGAGTGCTCGCGCGCCAGACGCACGAGCTCGTCGAGGGCCGCGCCGGCCGCGCCGCCCGACAGCTCGGCGCGGTAGTCGGCGGCGAACCCGGCGAAGTGCGCGGGGGATCGACTGTCGACCTCCGCGTGCCACGCGCGCCGCAGCTCGGTGCTCGGGGCCGCCTCCTTCTCCCAGAGATCGAGCGCGGCCGCCTCCTTCGACACTCCGCGGGGCCAGAGACGGTCGACGAGCACCCGGAAGCCGTCCCCCGGAGCCGCCGGTTCATACACCCGCTTGATCCTGATGTCCATGCTCCCAGTGTCCCTCTCGAGGTGCCGCGGCGCCAGGGGAGCGGGTACCCTTGTGCGGGTGGGCGTCGACGACATCTCTCCGAGCATGCAGAACTACCTCAAGGTCATCTGGGGGCTGCAGGAGTGGTCCGACGCGCCGGTGTCGAACTCGGCGATCGCCGAGGCCGCAGGCGTGAGGCTGTCCACCGTTTCCGACGCCCTGCGCAAGCTCTCGGACCTCGAGCTCATCGGTCATGTGCGCTACGGGGCGGTCACGCTGACCGACGACGGCCGGGAGCACGCGGTCTCCATGATCCGGAGGCACCGGCTGCTCGAGACCTTCCTCGTGCAGATGCTGGGCTACGAGTGGGACGAGGTGCACGACGAGGCCGACCGCCTTGAGCACGCGGTCTCCGACGAGCTCATCGACCGCGTCGACCGGGTGCTCGGTTTTCCGACGAGGGATCCGCACGGCGACCCCATCCCGAGCGCCGACGGGCGGGTGCACCGCCCCGACGCGATCGTGCTCGCAGAGGCCTCCGCACCCTGCCGGGTGCGAGTCGAGCGGATCTCGGACGCCGACAACGAGATGCTGCAGTACTTCGCGAGCCGCGGGCTCGTCGTGGACGCCGAACTCGATGTGCTGCCGGGGGAGCCCTACTCCGAGACCGTGACGGTGCGCGTCGCGGGCTCGGAGGGGCCCGTCAGCCTCGGCCCCGCCGCGGCCGCCTCGGTGTGGGCCTCGCTGCTGTAGCGCTCAGCCTGCCTCGGTGCGCGGCTTCGGGTCGCCTGCGAACTTGAGGCCGATCACGCACCCGACGATTCCCGCGAGGAAGAGCATCTTGAGGGGCGAGGGATCCTCGGTGCCCAGCGCGAACGACGCGCCGACGGTGAGGGCGGCGCCGAGCCCGGTCCAGATCGCGTAGGCCACGCTCACGGGGAGGCCGCGCATCGCATAGCCGAGGCCGACGAGACTGAGCACGTTGGCGACGACGAACACGAGGCTCGGCAGCAGCCTCGTGAATCCGTGCGACTCGTCGAGCATGATCGCCCAGAGCGCCTCGAGCGCCGCGCTGACGATGAGCACGACCCAGTGCACGCCCGTCGGCGTCTTCTCCGCGCGCGCCATCTCAGCTCACCGCCTTCAGGCCGACGACGCAGGCGATGAGCCCCAGCAGCAGGACGACGCGCAGCACGGTCGCCCGGTCTTTGCGGGTGATCATCGCCCAGGCCGCGGTGAGCACGGCCCCGATGCCCACCCACACCGCGTAGGCGGTGCCGACGGGGATCTCGGACATGCCGTAGGCGAGCCCGGCCATGCTCGCGATGTAGGTGATGACGAAGAGGAGGGTCGGCCGCAGCCGCTTGAAACCGTGAGAGGCGTCGAGCGCGGTCGCCCAGACCGCCTCGAGCATGCCGCTCAGAATGAGGAGCACCCATGCGATGGACATGACGATCATCCTTCCGGCCGTCGTCAGTGTGCGGGTACAGCTCCCTCGTCCGCGCCCCGGTTCGCGGGGCCTCACTCGATTCTCTCACACTCCTGTGCCCGTGCGGAGTGAGTATCGGCGATAATGGATCGAGGTGCGCATGTGCGCCCCGGGAGGAGTGCCGTGTTCGGCTGGTCGAAGAAACGCAAGCGTCGTGGCGGGCATAGCTCGCGACGCCTGCCGCGCCGAGTGCTGGCCCCCGTCGAGGAGATCGTCGAGCAGGGCCTGATGGTCGCCGACGTCGCCGTGCGCATGACGGTGAAGAACGACATCATCATGAACGCGCTGAAGCGCAACATCGACTACGACGAGGCGCAGATCGTGGAGATGGTGCGTTCGGCCACCGAGGCGCTCGCTGAGGAGCGCGAGCGCGACGCGAAGCACATCTCGCGGATGATCGGCGAGATCCGCGAGACGGGGCGCAGCTCGTGGAGCGAATCCGACTACGGCAATGACGACAGCCGCACGCTGCGGCACCGGCTCGAGGTCTACGAGGGCGTCGCCGCCGAGCTGCGCCTGCGCTGCGCGGACGAGCAGTATCTCGCCGAGACCGCCGCCCGGGCCCGCGATCTCGCCTGGGGCGAGATCGGCGACTCGCTGAAGGAGCGCGCAACGCACCCCTACTACAGCGGCGGGCACGACGAGGAGTATCGCAGCCATCGCGACGAGCGCATCCAGCAGCTCATCGAGCACGACCTGACCGAACTGCTCCAGGAGCGCGGCGAGAAGCCGTCGAAGGTCCGGAAGCGCATCCGCAAGGAGAAGTAGTCTTCGGTCGAACTCGTGGTGTCGGTCGAGCCCGGGGCGTTGGCGGGGTTGACGAATCGGTGCGCCGAGCCGGTGGGTTCAGCGCGTCGGCCGGCCCTCGTCATCAAGCAGCTCGGGGTGTCTCCCGAGGTACCCCGCGATGAACCAGCAGGACGCTCGCACCCGCCGCCCCCGTGCGGCCTCGCCGGTGAGGGCGCGCTGCGCGAGCAGGCCTGCGACGCCGGTGCCGCGCATGGGAGGAGTCACCACGGTGTGGTCGAAGTCGATCGCATCGTCGCCGAGCAGGGTGTAGTGCGCCTCCCCGATGAGGAGCGCGTCGTCACCGGATCCCCGCAACGCCGCATATCTGCTGCGCTCCGGCTCGTGCACGATGCGGATGCCGTCGGCGGCCGCCTGATCCTCGTCCCGGTATCTGGCCATGGCGCCACCCTAGCGCGGCCGACCGCGTCGGCCGAGGTATTCTGAGGGGATGCGTAGGAAGACTCTGCCCGTCGTGGCCGGGGCGGCTCTGCTGCTCGTGCTCGGCGGCTGCGCGCCGGAGCCCGAGACGCCCGCCGAACCCGAGGTCGAGGTGCTCTCCGCTACCAAGGCGGGCGGGCTGTACCTCGACGCCGTCTGTCCCGTGAACGAGGCCTGGGGCGCTGTCGACGTGGAGATCGACCGCCTGCGCATCGCCCAGACCCGGGGTGAGACGGGCACCGACGACTTCGCGGAGGCGATGCGCGCGGTCGGGAAGGCGAGCGAAGAGGCGGCGAAGCAGCTCGAGCCCAAGGACCGAGCCTGGCCGGATGACGCGACCGATGAGATCGCGGCCGTTCGGGAAACGCTGCGCTCGGATGCGAAGCAGGCGGCGAAGGTGGCCGCCATGCCGATCGACGACGTGCTCGGCTACGCCTGGAAGGACTCGGCCGAGGTCGGAACGACCGCCGCGGAGGCGCGCGCGGTGCTCGGCCTTCCCGCCGACCCGGTCACGGCGTGCGCGCAGTGGGAGCAGCAGCGTGCCGAGGCGGAGGCTGCGGAGGAGGCCGAGAAGGCCGCGAAGCAGACCGAGAAGAAAGGTGAACGCCCCACCGATTGACGGAGCCCCACTCCGCTGGCCCGGCGAGGAGCTTGCGACGAGTCGAAACCGTCGGGGCTGCTGGGTTTCGACTCGCTTCGCTCGCTCGACCCGCGGGATCGGCGAAACAGGTGTAAGATAAACCTCTTATGTCTGAAACTGCCGAGAAGCCCCTCGACACCCCTTCCGCCCCCGACCGCTCCGCCGGTATCGATCCCGCAGGCATGCGGGTCATCTGGCTTCTGCTCGCTGCGGCCTTCGTCGCCATCCTCAACGAGACGACGATGGCCATCGCGATCCCCTCGCTGAACCACACCCTCGGCATCCCACCGGAGCTCGGGCAGTGGCTCACCAGCGCGTTCATGCTGACGATGGCGGTCGTGATCCCGACCACGGGCTTCCTGCTGCAGCGTTTCACGACTCGACAGGTGTTCCTCGCGGCGATCGGCTCGTTCGTGCTCGGCACGGCGATCTGCCTCGTGGCCCCCGGGTTCTCGCTGCTGCTCGTCGGCCGCATCGTGCAGGCTGCGGGAACCGGCGTCATGATGCCGCTGCTCATGACGACCATGATGAACGTCGTGCCGCCGAACTCTCGTGGACGCATGATGGGGCGCGTCGGCCTCGTCATGAGCCTCGCTCCGGCGCTCGGCCCCACGCTCTCCGGCGTCGTGCTCGATCACCTGGGGTGGCGCTGGCTGTTCGGCATCATCCTGCCCATCGCAGTCGTCGCCCTCGCGCTCGGCGCGAAGTGGATGACCAACCTCGGCGAGACCACCAGCGCTCCCATCGACGTGCTCTCCATCGTTCTGTCGGCCCTCGCCTTCGGCGGTATCGTCTACGGCCTCAGCCAGCTCGGCGGCCACGGCGGAGCCGGAGGCGGAGCCCTGCCCTGGACCGTGATCGCGAGCGGGCTGGTGTTCCTCGCGCTCTTCGTGTGGCGCCAGCTCGTACTGCAGAAGAAGAACGACGCGCTGCTCGACCTGCGGGTGTTCACCTCGCGGAACTACGTGGTCGCCGTGATCATCATGGGCGTGGTCGCGCTGTCGATGTTCGGCACCTTCTCGTTGCTGCCGCTCTATCTGCAGGACGTCGCGGGCCTCGAACCGACTGCGGCCGGTCTGGTGCTGCTGCCCGGCTCGATCCTCATGGGCCTCCTCGGCCCGGTCATGGGCCGCATCTACGATGCCCGCGGCCCCAAGACCCTGCTCGTGCCCGGTACGATCCTCATCGCGGTCTCGATGTTCGTCTACTCGACGGTGGGTACCGACACGCCGACCTGGTTCCTCATGATCGTGCAGATCCTGATGTCGCTCGGTCTCGCCGGATCGTTCACCCCGCTGTTCTCGGCCTCGCTCGGATCCCTCGACCGCTCGCTGTACTCGCACGGCTCCGCCGCGCTCAACACGCTGCAGCAGGTCGGCGGTGCAGCCGGCACCGCGGTCCTGATCTCGATCTACTCGGTGTTCCTGCACACGGGAGAGGCGAAGGGCGTGCCGACGGCGGTGGCGGGGGAGCCGGGTGCCCACGCCGCGTTCTTCGTCGCCGCGTGCATCGCGGTGGTGCCGGTCGTGCTCGCGTTCTTCATTCGGAAGCCTGCCGACCAGGAGCCCGGAGCGGGCGGTCACTGACGCCGTTCGGGTGGCCTCACGGCAAGAGCCGGGGCTACCCGAGCGCCGCGATCGAGCGGCGGACCACCTCGGCCAGCTGACGCACGGCGGCCGAGGGACCTCCGGGGCCGGCGGGCGCCGCGAGCAGCAGCTCTCGGGTGAAGCGGGGATCGTCGATCGGCCGCAGCACGACGCCGTCGGGCGGATTGTTGCCGACGAGGCTCGGTACGAGTGCGACGGCCAGCCCCGCCGAGATGAGACCGAGCACCACGGAGTAGTCGTCGGTGCGGATCGCGACGTTGACGCTCGGGTGGCCCGCGGCGTGGAAGACCTCGCGCACGAGATCGTCGAGGGTGTCGCCGGGTGTGGAACCCATCACCCACGAATCCCTGGCGAGACCGATGAACGCATCGTGGTCGAAGCTCGCGTGTCTGGCGGCCGGGTGGTTCGCCGGCAGCGCGAGCAGCATCGGGTCGGTGAACACGTGGGTCGTGTGAACCTCGGAACGGAACGGCAGCTGGTAGCCGCCCGCGGTGTAGACGAGCGCGGCGTCGAGGGTGTGCTGATTGATCCCGGTGACGAGCGGCGCGAGCTCTTCGAGCGTGGCGTCGAGCTCGATGCCCAGCTCGGACACCCGGCTCACGATGCCGGGGAGGAGGCGCGCGGCCGCGGTGGGGAAGGTGCCGAAACGCAACCTGATGCGGCCCAGCTGGGCGAGATCGCGCACGTCGGTGACCGCGCGATCGGCGAGGTTCAGAATCTCCTCGCCCCGTTCGAGCATGAGGGTGCCGGCGGCGGTGAGGCGGCTGCCCCGCGTACTGCGCGTCGTGAGCTCCACGCCGACGAGCCGGTCGAGGTTGCGGAGGTGGTAGTCGACCGTCGGCTGGCTCCAACCGAGGCGCAGGGCTGCGCGCGCCACCGATCCCTCGGCCGCCACGGCGCTGAGCGCCTGCAACTGACGCAGATCGATCACGACGCCGTCTCCCGGTTACCTCTGGTACCGCCCGGGTGCCGCCGCTGCCGGACTGCTACTGCTTCTTCTCGAAGAGATTGCCGATGAGGGTCGAGCCGATGAGCACGACCGCGAGGATCACCACGCCGACGATCGAGACCGCGACGACGTCGACCGGGTGGCCGGCGCTCGAGAACATCGACTCGGTGCCGTGGCCGTCGTGCGCGAAGGCGGGGGCGCCGATGAACACCGAGGCGAGCGCTACGGTCACGGCTGCGGCGATGCGGGTGCGGATCTTCACGTTGTCTCCTCGCGAGTGTCAGGGGGCGCGTGGCGCCGATGCCACCATCCTATCCCGGATTCGCGCCGCGGCCGTCCGCCGGTGCGCTCGTCGGCGCGCGCACTGCGTCCCGCTCGAGCTGCGTTCCGCTCGAGCTGCGCCCCGTCCGCGCGGCTACGCTGGAGGGATGGACGCGACGCATCCCTGTCCCTGCGGAAGGGGCGAGCCCTACGGCGCCTGCTGCCTGCCGCTGCACGACGGCGCAGCAGCTCCCACCGCCGAACGTCTGATGCGCTCGCGGTACAGCGCCTTCGCCCTCGGGCTCGGTGACTACCTGCTCTCCACGTGGGATCCCTCAACCCGACCCGATTCGCTCGAACTCGACCCGACCATCGCCTGGAGGCGGCTCTTCGTGGAGGCGGTCGAGGCGGGCGGTCCCTTCGACCGCGAGGGGCGCGTGACCTTCACCGCCGTTGCGCGCACCCCCGGAGGCAGACTCGAGCAGCGCGAGCGCAGCAGCTTCTCCCGCGCGGAAGACGGGCGCTGGGTCTACGTCGACGGCGAGGAGCCCGCGTAGCGCGAGCGCGGTGTCACGCCTGAACGTGAGGGCGCCGGGCCCGACGCGTCAGCGGATGTAGACGTCGAGGTGGTTGCCCGTGGTGCCGCGGTCGTAGATCTTGCCCGGGGCGCCGAACGGCGTCTCGTAGACGGTGCCCTTGGGCGCCGATCCCGCGAGCACGAGGTAGCCGTCGGCGTCGCTCACGAAGCCCCCCTCGTTGACGTGACGGCCCGGGATGTCGAGGCCGGAGCCGGGCAGCACCTGCTGGCTGTAGTAGGTGAACTTGTAGCCGCCCCAGTTGACGACGCCGCTGAACATGAACTCCTCGAGCGTGTAGAGAGCGCCCGAAGCCGCCCCGCCCGGCACGGCGGCCGCTGCTTTCGCCGTGTCGACAGCGGGAACCTCGACGTCGACGGCCTGCTCGGACGCAGCGCCGGCGGTGAAGGCCTGACGCTCGAAGCCGGCGGCGCCCCCGTCGGCGAGGGCGCCCGTCATCGAGAAGGGCGCCATGATCGCGCTGCCGAGGAAGACCACGACCGCCGAGGCGGCCGCCACACCGCGGACCCGCGCCCAGGGGAGCGGAGAGGGGTGCGGGCGGGCGATGGAGGAAGCAGGCACAATGTAACGATTGTATCTCGGGATCTTGGCGCGGTAAAGGCCCCGACCGGCGATAGGCTGTTGCCCATGACCGCAGCATCCCCGGATCACACGCACGATGTCGTCATCGTCGGAGGCGGGCACAACGCCCTCGTCGCCGCCGCATACCTGGCCAGGGCGGGTAAGAGCGCGCTCGTGCTCGAGCGACTCGACCACCTGGGCGGCGCCGCCGTCTCCGAGGAGCCCTGGCCCGGTCTCGACGCTCGGCTCTCCCGCTACTCCTACCTCGTAAGCCTGCTGCCGCAGCGCATCGTCGACGACCTCGGTCTGCGCATCGAGCTGAGCCGCAGGCGCTACTCCTCCTACACGCCCGACCCCTCCGACCCGAGCCGGGGCGTGCTCGTCGACAACGGCGACGCAGAGGCCACCGCGGCGTCCTTCGAGCGGGTCACCGGCGACCGCGCCGAGGCCGACCGCTTCGCCGCCTTCTACGAGCGGCTCTCCCCGCTCGCGCAGCGCCTCTTCCCGACGGTCACCGACCCGCTCATGACCCGCTCCCAGGTGCGCGAGCTCGTCGGCGACGACGAGCTCTGGGAGCAGCTCTTCGAGCGCCCGCTCGGCGAGATGATCCGTTCGTCGCTCGAGAGCGACATCGCGCGCGGCATCGCGCTGACCGACGGGCTCATCGGCACCTTCTCCTCGGCCGACGACGACTCCCTGGACCAGAACCGCTGCTTCCTCTACCACGTCATCGGCGGCGGCACGGGCGACTGGGACGTGCCGGTGGGCGGCATGGGACGCGTGAGCGGCGAGCTCGAGCGCGTCGCCCGCGAGGCCGGTGCCGAGCTGCGCACCGGCCTCGAGGTCTCCGCGGTCACGGCCGACGGCGAGGTGCGGTTCTCCGACGCATCGGACGAGGGATCCGTGCGCGGCCGCATCGTCATGAGCGGAGTCGGCCCCGCAGTGCTCGAACGCCTGCTCGTCGCGGGCGGAGCCCCCGCCGCGCGCGTGCCCGGCGCCCCCGAGCGGCCCGCGGGCGCGCAGGTGAAGGTCAACATGCTGCTGAAGCGGCTCCCGAAGCTGCGAGACGAGCGGGTCGATCCCTCGGCCGCGTTCGCCGGCACCTTCCACATCAACGAGACGCTCACACAGCTCGAGGGCGCGTACGGGCGAGCGGCCGAGGGATCCCTCCCGGATCCGCTGCCCGCCGAGATCTACTGCCACTCGCTCACCGATCCCTCGATCCTCGGCCCCGAGCTGCGCGCCGAGGGGGCCCAGACGCTCACACTCTTCGGCCTGCACGTGCCGCACGCCCTCGCCGAGCGCGGCGACAACGATGCGCTGCGCGAGGAGCTGCTCGCCGCGGCGCAGCGGTCGCTCGACTCCGTGCTCGCCGAGCCGATCGCCGACTGCCTCTACACGGCGCCCGACGGCACGCCCTGCATCGAGGCGCGCACGACGCTCGACCTCGAGGAGTCGCTCGGCATGATCGGCGGCGACATCTTCCACGGCGGGCTGTCGTGGCCCTGGGCCGAGGACGGCGAGCCGCTCGACACCCCCGCCGCGCGCTGGGGCGTCTCGACGGACCTCCCGACGCTGCTCGTGTGCGGTTCGGGCGCACGGCGCGGCGGGGCCGTGAGCGGCATCGGCGGCCACAACGCCGCCCAGGCCGCTCTCGAGATGCTGGGCTGAGGGGGTCGCCGCGCACGGCCGCTCACGCGGTGAGCTGCGCGGATCTGCTCAGCCCCGGGCGCCCCGCACCCACGCTTCGACCGCGTCGGCCGTGCGGGGGATCGCCGCCGAGAGGTTCTCGCAGCCGTCGGGGGTGACTGCGATGTCGTCCTCGATGCGCACGCCGATGCCGCGCAGTTCCTCGGGCACGGTCAGATCGTCCGGCTGGAAGTACAGGCCCGGCTCGATCGTGAACACCATGCCCGCCTCGAGCACGCCGTCGAGGTACATCTCCCGCCGCGCCTGGGCGCAGTCGTGCACGTCGAGCCCGAGGTGGTGGCTCGTGCCGTGCACCATGTAGCGGCGGTGGTAGGCGACGGATTCTCCCTCGACGGGCTCGGGCAGCAGGCCCCACTCGCGCGTGCGCCGCTCGATCACCGCCATCGCGGCGTCGTGCACGTCGCCGAACCGGATGCCGGGCCGCACGATGGCGCGCGCCGCATCGGCCGCCTCGAGCACGGCCTCGTAGACCCGGCGCTGGGGCTCCGAGAAGGTGCCCGACACCGGCACGGTGCGCGTGATGTCGGCCGTGTACAGGCTGTCGAGCTCGACGCCCGCGTCGAGCAGCAGCAGCTCGCCGTCGCGCACGGCGCCGTCGTTGCGGATCCAGTGCAGCGTGCACGCGTGCGGACCCGCGGCCGCGATCGTCTCGTAGCCGACCGTGTTGCCGTCGAGCCTGGCGCGCTGGTTGAAGACGCCCTCGACCACCCGCTCGCCCCGCGGGTGCGCGCTCGCCCGCGGAAGCGCGGCCAGCACCTCGTCGAAGCCCCGCGCGGTGGCTTCGACCGCGGCCCGCATCTCGGCGAGTTCGAACGCGTCTTTCACCAGTCGCATCTCCGAGGTCTCGCGGGAGAGTTCGGGGTCGTCGAGCGTGCAGTCGTCCTCTTCGGCGACGAAGGTCTCGAGCGGAGCCGTGCGGATGCCGAGCAGCGCCGACACCTGGGCGAGCGAGGGTCGGGGGCCGATCCAGAACTCGCCGATCTCGGGGTTCGCGAAGAATTCGTCGCTGTCGCGCCCGGCCCGCTCTCGGAAGTAGAGCGTCGCCGAGTGAGTGGGCGAGGGATCGGCCGAGTCGTGTCCGGACGCGGATCCCTCGCCGACCGGGTCGAGCACCAGCACAGCGCCCGGCTCGCTCTCGGAACCCCATCCGGTGAGGTGGGCGAACGCGCTGTGCGCCCGGAACTGGTAGAAGGTGTCGTTCGAGCGCTGCTTCATCGCACCCGCGTGGATCACGATGCGTCGGCCGGGGAAGCGGGCGCCGAGAGCCCGCCGCCGCGCCGCCGCGTACGGCGCGGCCGCGATCGGGTCGGGGAGCGGCTCGTCTCGCTCCGCCCAGTGCGATGAGATGTACTCCAGGAAACCGCCGGAGCGCGGCGTCGTGCTGCGACTGCTGTGATCGACCCGCGCATCGTGGGTGGGCTGCTCGTTCATCCCTCCATCTTCCCACCCGCCCGGGCTCGAGCCTCGCCGCCCGCGCAGTGAGGTGCCGAGCGATTCCAGGCGTACCGAGCTTGCGTGCGCCCCGCATCCGGGGCGTGGCCTGGGGAGCCCGGGCCCGACCGAACGGGCCGGAGCAGAAGGAGGTATCCCACATGGCTGCATACGAGGTCTCAGACCGCTCGGCGATCGTCACGGGAGCGGGATCCGGCATCGGCAGGGCCGTCGCCCTGCTGCTCGCGGCGAACGGAGCGAAGGTCGTCGTGCAGGATCTGAGCGCCGAGGCCGCGAACGCCGTTGTCGCCGAGATCGAGGCCGCCGGCGGCAGCGCCGTATCGGTCGTCGGCGACGCCTCGGCGACCGACGTCGTCGACGAGACCGTCCGGGCCGCCCAGGAGCTCGGCACGCTGCGCATCGGCGTCAACAACGCGGGCATCGGCGGCAGGGTCGCTCCCACGGTCGACTACGGCGATGACGACTGGGAGAAGGTGGTATCCATCAATCTGAACGCGGTCTTCCGCGGCACCCGCGCGCAGGCGAGGGCCATGACCGCTGCGGGGTCGGGCGGATCCATCGTGAACATCGCCTCGATCCTCGGCAGTGTGGGCAGTCCCGGATCGCCCGCCTACGTCGCGTGCAAGCACGCGGTCGTCGGCCTGACGAAGACCGCCGCCCTCGAGAACGCGCCCATCGGCGTGCGCGTGAACTCGGTCGGCCCCGGCTACATCGACACGCCGCTGCTCAAGGACGCGGACGATGCCACGAGGCAGCACCTCATCTCCCTGCACCCGATGGGACGCCTCGGGCGCGCCGAGGAGGTCGCCGAGCTCGTCGCCTTCCTCGCGAGCGACGCCGCGTCCTTCGTCACCGGCAGCTATCACCTCGTCGACGGCGGCTACACCGCGCAGTAGTCGGCACGAGGAGGGCCGGCGCCGATCTCCGCGTCGGCCCGCCCTTCCGGGGCTCCGCCTCGCATGGCGAAGTCCCGCGCCCCTCCGGTCGTAGACTGGTGGAATGGGAGGAACCGGCACACCGTTGGGCTTTGATCTGCACACGCATTCCGTGTGCTCCGATGGCACGACGAGACCGGGCGAGATCGCTCGCGAGGCCGCGGAGCTCGGGCTCGCGGGGTTCGCGCTCACCGACCACGATACGATCGACGGTTGGGGCGAGGCCCGTGAGGCCGCCCGCGATGCCGGCGTCGACTTCCTGCCCGGCATCGAGATCACGACGAAGTTCCGGGGGCGCTCGCGGCACCTGCTCGGCTACGGGATCAGGCCCGAGGCCGGTGAGCTCTTCGCGGCGCTCGCCGAGGTGCGGGAATCCCGGGTCACCCGTGCGCGTGAGATGGTGCGGCGGCTCTCCGCCGACTACGCGATCACCTGGGACCAGGTGGTCGGAGCGGACGACGCCCGCACCGTGGGGCGCCCGCACATCGCCGACGCGCTCGTGGCCGCAGGCTACGCCGTCGACCGGAGCGCCGCGTTCGAGGCCGTGCTGTTCCCGGGTTCGCCCTACTACATGGGCACCAAGGCCATCGAGACGGCCGAGGCGATCCGTCTCGTGCGCGCGGCCGGAGGATTCGCCGTGATCGCGCACCCCGCCGCAGCCAGGCAGAGCGCACCGCTGCCCGCCGCCGATCTCGCAGCGCTCGCGGCGGTCGGCCTGGGAGGCGTCGAGCTCGATCATCCCGAGAACCGCGCCGACTGGCTTCCCTCGCTCGAGGGCGCGGCCGCGGAGCTGCGCCTGGAGGTCACCGGCGCGAGCGACTACCACGGCGCGGGCAAGCCGAATCGGTTGGGGGAGCGCACGAGCGACCCCGCGATCGTCGCGCGCATCCGCGAGAACGTGGCCGTGCCGCGCTAGCCGGGCGTGCGCGATCGCGGCGCCCGGCGGCGAGGGATCCCGCGCCCGGCGGTACGGCGAGCCCGGTACGGCGAGCGGGCGCGGCGAGGAACCGCCGACTACTCCGAGGCGGCCTCGCCCTGCGGCGTCTCCGAGCCCTGCGACGACTCGCCCTGAGCCCCGGCCTGCCCCGATCCGCTCCGGCGGCGACGGCGTCGGCGGCGCGGCGCGGATCCCTCGCCCGTCTCCTGCAGCAGGGGAGCGCCGGGCTCGCCGCCGCCCTCCTGGTCGTGACCGTGCTGCTCGTGGCCGTGCGATTCGTGACGGCCCGGACCCTTCGGGTTCGCGCTGCGGGTGCGACGGCGCGTGCGCTTGCGCGCCTCGCCCGAGCGCTCGGATCCCTCGCCGCGTGCGCCCTCGCCGCGGGACGAAGCGCCCCTGCCGCCTCGCCCGCCCGCGGACTCCTTGACCGGAGTCGCCTTGAGCCGGCCCTTCGAGCCCTCGGGGATGTTCAGGTCGGTGTAGAGGTGCGGCGAGGAGGAGTAGGTCTCCTTCGGCTCGGGCGTGCCGAATTCGAGCGCCTTGTCGATGAGCGCCCACTTGTGCAGGTCGTCCCAGTCGACGAAGGTGACGGCGATGCCCGTGCGGCCCGCGCGGCCGGTGCGGCCCACGCGGTGCAGGTAGGTCTTCTCGTCGTCGGGGACCGTGTGGTTGATGACGTGGGTGACGTCGTCGACGTCGATGCCGCGCGCCGCGACGTCGGTGGCGATCAGGATGTCCTTCTTGCCCGCCTTGAACGCCGCCATGGCCCGCTCGCGCTGATCCTGGTTCAGGTCGCCGTGCACCGCCGCCGCATCGAAGCCGCGATCGTTCAGCTCCTCCTGCAGCTTCGCCGCGGCGCGCTTCGTGCGCATGAAGATCACGGTCTTGCCCCGCCCCTCGGCCTGCAGGATGCGGCCGATCACCTCGTCCTTGTCGAGCGAGTGGGCGCGGTAGACGATGTGCTCGATGTTGGCCTGCACGTGACCCTCGTCGGGATCGGTCGCGCGGATGTGGATCGGCTTCGACATGAAGCGTCGCGCCAGCGTGACGATCGTGCCGGGCATCGTCGCTGAGAACAGCATGGTGTGGCGCGTGGGAGGCGTCTTCGAGAACAGCTTCTCGATGTCGGCGAGGAAGCCGAGGTCGAGCATCTTGTCGGCCTCGTCGAGCACCATCTCGCGCACATCGCCGAGGTTCAGCACGCGTTGGCTCGCGAGGTCGAGGAGGCGGCCGGGGGTGCCGACCACGATCTGGGCACCGGCCTTCAGCTGCTCGATCTGCCCCTCGTAAGCCTTGCCGCCGTAGATCGGCACGACCGTGGCGCCGCGGTTCTTCGCCGCCAGCTCGAGATCCTCGAACACCTGCACGCACAGCTCGCGGGTCGGCACGACGACGAGCGCCTGCACGCCCGGCTCGGGGTTCGCCCCGATGCGCTGCAGCAGAGGCAGACCGAAACCGAAGGTCTTGCCGGTACCGGTCTTGGCTTGACCGATGATGTCCTGACCCGAGATGGCGAGTGGGATCGTCTGCTCCTGGATGGGGAAGGCGTCGATAATGCCCTGGTCTGCGAGCGAATCGACCATGTCCTGGTCGACCCCGAGTTCGAGGAAGGTCGTCACGTTGCGTCCTGTTCTGTGATGCGGTGCTGCGCTCTGCATCTGATCGGGGCGCAGCGGCCGTCGCTCCTGCGGCGATGGCGGCGAATAACGTACGGGAGCCAGTCTATTCCAGCCCGCGGTCGAGCCGGAGGTAAGCTGACAGGGTGTTCGAGTGGATCCGAGGGCTGCGCCGGAAGAGCGCGCCCGCGCGCAAGATACGATCGCGCGGCGAGGCGAACGAGGCCGAGCGCGTGGAGCTGGCCGAGTTCGCGCCGGGGATCCTGCCGTTCCTCGGCCTGACGGCCTACCTCCAGCTCGAGCTCTACGAGGCCGCCACGCGCGGCGTCTCAGGCGCCCCTACGCTCAAGGCGAAGGACGCGCTCGCGAACGTCGCGGGCGAGACGCTCTCGAAGCACCACCGCCTGACGGGCGAGATCCGCAGGCGCGGTCACGAGCCGCACGTGGTGATGGAGCCCTTCAGCGGCGTGATCGAGGCCTACGTCGAGCGCATCGACACGGGCGACTGGCACCAGCACGTGCTCTCGCTCTACCTCGTCGGCGGGCTGTTCGACGACTTCTTCGCGAGCCTCGCGACGGGGCTGAAGGACGGCTACCGCGGCGAGGCGATCGCGATCCTGGGCGAGGACACGGGTCGAGCGCAGCTCAAGGAGCTCCTCGAGGAGGCCCTCGCAGACGATCCGAAGCTCTCGAGCTGGCTCGCGCTCTGGGGTCGCCGTCTCGTCGGAGACACCCTGCTCGTCGCGCGCGCGGTGCTGCTGCTGAGCGAGAACCGCGAGTTCGACGCCGACGAGGTCGAGCCCGTCTTCACCGAGCTCATCGCCGACCACATCCGCCGCATGGACGGGTTGGGCCTCACCGCTTGAGCGCCACGCGGGACATGCTCTTCGAGACGCCGCGCTGCGACTACTTCGAGGCCGCGGCCTGCCGATCGTGCGCGCTCATCGAGACGCCGTACGAGGCGCAGCTCGCCGAGAAGGAATCCCGCTGCCGCGAGCTGCTGCCCGAGATCCCCGAGGCGGCATGGCTGCCGAGTGTCGTCGGCGGCGTGCGCGACTTCCGCAACAAGGCCAAGCTCGTGGTCGGTGGGCGGCGGGGCAGCGTCACGCTCGGCATCCTCGGGCCGGACGGGGCCGGCGTCGATCTGCGCGACTGCCTCATCCAGTCGCCCGCGATCCGGGCTGCGATCCCTCGCCTCGCAGAGTTCATCGAGAGCACGGGCCTCGCACCCTACGACGTGCCGCGCCGGCGCGGCGAGCTGAAGTTCGTGCACGTGACCGCGGCGCCGGACGGCGCGCTCATGGTGCGCTTCGTCACCCGAGGCGAGCAGGGCCTTGCGCGGCTGCGCTCCGGCCTCCGGGAGCTGAGGCGCGCGGTTCCCGAGGCGACCGTGATCTCGGTGAACCTGCTGCCCGAGCACAAGGCCGTGCTCGAGGGAGAGCGCGAGGAGCTGCTGCTCGGCTCGTCGCTCGACATGCGTCTCGACGGCGTCTCACTGCATCTGCGGCCGCAGAGCTTCTTCCAGACGAACACCGCGGTGGCCCGGGCGCTCTACGCGCAGGCCGCCGAGTGGGTGGCGCGCGTCGATCCCTCCTCGCTGTGGGACCTCTACTGCGGGGTCGGCGGCTTCGCCCTGCACTGCGCGGGTGTCGGTGCGGCGGGCGCTGCGACGCGCCGCGTGCTCGGCGTCGAAGTGTCGGAGGCAGCCGTGCGGTCGGCCCGCCGCAGTGCGCGGGAGGCGGGCATCGATGCGCGCTTCGAGGCCGCCGATGCGACCGCGTTCGCGCTCGCAGCGCCGCGCGAGGAGATCCCCGAGCTCGTCATCGTGAACCCGCCGAGGCGAGGGATCGGCCCCGAGCTCTGCGCGTGGCTCGACGGCGGGCCGTCGCGGCACGCGATCTACTCGAGCTGCAATCCCGAGAGCCTGGCGAGGGACCTCGCCTCCATGCCGTCGTTCGCGGTGCGAGAGGCGCGCGTGTTCGACATGTTCCCGCACACGCGTCACCTCGAGGTCGCGGTGCTGCTGGAGCGCGCGGGCTGATCACTCGCAGTCATTCCGCCGTCGCGACCGGCTGCTCGGGGCACGAGGCGAGCACGCCCCGCATCGCCGTCTGCTCCGCCTGCGTCACCCACAGGCCGTAGGCCGCCTTCACCGAGACCTGCCTGGCGACGTACTCGCAGCGGAAGCCGCGGTTCTCGGGCAACCAGGTCGCCGCATCCCCGTCTCCCTTCGCCGAGTTCGCTGCGCCGTCGACCGCGAGCAGGTTGAGCGGGTCGTTCGCGAGGGCGACGCGCCGCTCGTACCCGATCCCCTGGGCGCCCTTCTGCCACGCGTCGGAGAGCGCGACGACGTGGTCGATCTGCACGAGCGCCGAGGTCTGCTCGCCCCGCACGAACGCGACGGTGCGACCGGTATAGGGATCGACGAGCGTGCCGCTCATCACCTTGCACGCGCCGTCGAGCACGACGTCGTCGAGGTCGCGCCGCAGGATGTCCTCGCGCGTGCGGCAGCCGTTGCCGTCGACGTCGGTCCATGCCTTGCCGAACTCGCCCGTGCGGTCGTAGCCGGTCTTAGGCGCGCGGCCCTTCACCGGCAACGAGTCGAGGACGGCGACGGCCGTGTCCGGTGCGATCGGCGCGTCTCCCGGCGCGGGGCGCTCGGGATCGGGCTCCGACGATGGGCTCTCCCGCACCGGGTCCTCCGGCGCCGGGCCTTCCGGCGCGTCCGATGAGACCGGGCCGGAGACGGGCGGCGGGGCAGAGGGCGCCCCGGAGGGGGTATCGGGGAAGCCCGCTGCGAGTACGGTTCCCGCGACCGCGCATCCGATGAGCAGCAGCGCGCCGAGCATCCACCGCCGAGGGCCGCGGCCGCGGCGGCTCGAACCGCGCCGCGCGCCGCGCCGCAGGGCTTTCGCCGCCTCCCGAACGGCGATCCTCTCGACGCTTCTCTCGGCTTTCCCCACCCGCACGAGCCTATCGACGGGTCGCTCTGAGTACGATGAATCCATGAACATCGTGCTCGGAGTCACCGGCGGCATCGCCGCCTACAAGGCCGTGCTGCTCGCCCGCCTGCTCGTCGAGGAGGGGCACGACGTGCACGTCGTGCCCACCGAGGACGCGCTGCGTTTCGTGGGCAAGCCGACCTGGGAGGCGATCAGCCGCAACTCCGTGACCACCTCCGTGCACGAGGACGTGCCCGAGGTGCGGCACGTCGCGCTCGGGCAGCGCGCCGACCTGGTGGTGGTGGCGCCGGCCACGGCGAACACGCTCGCGCGGATGGCCGCGGGGATCGCCGACGATCTGCTCGGCACGACGCTGCTCGCGACCCGGGCGCCCGTGCTCGTCGCGCCCGCGATGCACACGGAGATGTGGGAGCATCCGGCGACGCAGGACAATATCGCGATCCTGCGTTCCCGCGGCGTGCACTTCGTCGGCCCCGAGAGCGGCCGGCTGACGGGCTCGGACAGCGGGCTCGGCCGCATGAGCGAACCCGACTCGATCGCGGCGCGCGTGCACGATCTGCTCGACGGCGTGCTGGAGGGCGAGCTCGAGGGGCGTCGCGATGCCGCCGGGCAGGAAGGCCGGGATGAGGGATCGGCCCCTGCCGCTGCGGCGGACTTCGACGACGCGCGCACCGTCGTCGCCCCCGTCGTCGGGGTCGCGGTCGGGGAGGATGCCGAAGGGTCGCCCGTGGAGACGGAGGAGACCGCGGACCGGACGGATTCCGCCCCTGCGATGGGGGATCTGCAGGGCGTGCACGTGCTCGTCACCGCCGGAGGCACCAGGGAGCCCATCGATCCCGTGCGCTTCATCGGCAACCGCTCGAGTGGGCGGCAAGGAGTAGCGCTCGCGACGGCCGCGGCGGAGCGGGGGGCGAAGGTCGTGCTGCTCGCCGCCAATATCGACGAGTCGGTGCTCGCGGCTGCGGAACGGCCCGGCGTGCGCACCGTGCGCGTGAGCACGACCGCCGAACTGGAGCAGGCCGCGCACGCCGCGTCGGCAGGGGCCGAGGTGATCCTCATGGCCGCCGCGGTAGCCGACTACCGCGTCGCGGAGGTCTCGGACCGGAAGATCCGCAAGGAGGACGCTCCGGGAGAGGCGCCGTCGATCGTGCTCACCGAGAACCCCGACATTCTCGTCTCGCTCGTGAAGGCGCAGCGGCCCGGTCAGGTGATCGTCGGTTTCGCCGCCGAGACCGTTGAAGACGAGGAAGAGCTGCTCGAGCGCGGTCGCCGCAAGCTCGCCCGCAAGGGCGTCGATCTGCTCGCCGTCAACGCGGTGGGATGGCGCGAGGGCTTCGAGTCGGGCGAGAACACGCTGCACGTGCTCGACTCGGACGGCGAGCTGGTGCGCGTCGCCTCGGGTACGAAGCGCGAGGCCGCCGACGCGCTGCTCGACGCGGTGGTCGAGGAGCTCGAGGGCGGCCCGCACCCGCTCGTGTGAGACCCGCAGGCGACGCGGGGCCGCGACCGGTGCGACGGCTGACGAGCCGCTTCGTCAGCTGAGCCGTTCGTCGGCTGACTGGCTCGTCAGTTGATGAAGCCGACCTTGCGCCCGCTGTCGCCGCCGAGCTCGACGTAGGCGATCGCCGCGGTCGGCACGAGGTACTGCTTGCCCTTCGCGTCGGTGAACGAGACGAGCGGCTGCTTGCCCTCGGCGAGTGCCGACTCGACCGCCTGGCGCACCTCGTCCGCGGCCTGGTCGGACTCGAAGCTGATCTCGCGGGGGGACTGAATGATGCCGATGCGAACTTCCACGGAATACCTCCTCGGTTGCGGCGCGGGGCCGCGGCACAGTGCTGCTCGGCGCCGGAACAACGGGTTCCGGCGCCGCTGCCTCCGAGTCTAGGGGGCGGTGGGCGGTCGTCGTCCCGCCCGGTGGCGCCGTTCGCCAGCAGCGCAGCGCGACCGAACCGTCCCGGCTACGTCGAGGGTTCGATCACCAGGCGATGCGTCGTGGCCGCCTCGACGGCCTTCCTGGAGTAGGGCCAGGCGTAGGTCTCGCCGGAGGCCCAGTTCTCGGCCTGATCGGCGTAGTTCGGGTGGAACGCGTGTCCACTCTGGCCCGAGAGGTTCTGCCAGGTCGAGGCATCCCAATCGTCGAGGTCGATCACCATGCGCATCGACGGTACGGTGACGGTCTCGTAGCCCTCCCCGAGCGTCCAGCCCGTCGCGTTGACGACGCTCGAGCCGCCGCCGACGGGATAGGGTCCTCGGTTGAAGAGCGCCTCGATCGGCGCGATGCCGCTCGTGCCGAAGGTGCCGTTCGTCAGTTCGAGCGCGTGCAGCTCGCCCCAGTTCCAGCGCGACGGGTCCGATCCCTGCGCCTCGACGAGTTCGTGCGATGCCGCCTCGGCCGCCGAGAGCAGCAGGGCTTCGCGGTCGTCGCCGAACCAGACGCTCTCGGGGTCATCGAGCTGCCGGGCGAAGAAGAGCGCGAAGCGCCCCTGATCGTCACGGGGGATCGCAGCGGTGCCGTTCGCGTCCGTGCCGCCGATGGCCTGCACCATCTCGGCGGTGACGTGCTCCCACAGCACGTTCGCATAGGCCGCAGCCGCCGAATCCGCATCGTTCTGCCCGTCCCACTCCTGCAGCATCCGCAGTGCGGAGGCCGTGACGGAGTCGGTGCCGCCCACGCCTTCCGGGTGGCTCCCGGTCGGATCCAAGACGCTGGCGTAGGCCGCCTGCAACTCCGCGGCCGCAGGAAATCGGTTGTCGAGCTGGATGGCCGTCATATCAGCCGAGTCGACCGGGCCCGCGGCGATGCGCTCCTCCAACAGCTCGACGATGCGCGCCGCGCGGTAGCCGTAGTCCCAGTCTCTGCTGAGGAGGTAGGGGTAGGCGTCGTCGACGATCGCGTTGTTCGCGGTGACGATGTATCCCGATGCGGGATTGAGCGTTCGCGGTTGCTCGTCGAAGGGGACGAAGCCGCGCCAATCGTATGCGCTGTCCCAGCCCGGCTGGGGCAGCCAGCCGTCGCCCGCCCCGCGCACGGGGAGCCTGCCCGGAGCCTGATACCCGATGTTTCCGTCGAGGTCCGCGTAGATCAGATTCTGCGCGGGGACGTCGAACTTCGACGCCGCCTCGCGGAATCCCGCGTAGTCGGATGCCGTGTTCATGAGGAAGATCGCCTCTGCGGTGCTGCCCGCGTCGAGCGCCGTCCACCGCAGACTCACCGCGAACTCGCCGGGCGGCAGCGCTCCCAGGGTCGAGGGATCGACTGCGGTCCCGCCCCCGCCGGATGCTGTGCCCACGCGGGGGTGCTCGGCGATCGCGGTGAAGTCGGGGGTGAGGCCGGAGACGATCGGCCCGTGCGCGGTCGAGCGCACCTCGATCTCCTCGTCGCTCCCGCCCGCGACGCGGATCGTCTCCCTACGCGTCTCGAAGGGGTGCTTCTTCCCGTCCTTCCAGTAGCCGTCGGGCTCGACCCGTTCGACGTAGAGGTCGGCGACGTCGGTCGTGAGGTTCGTGAAGCCCCAAGCGACCTCGCGGTTGTGCCCGATCACGATGCCGGGCAGGCCCGAGAAGCTGAAACCCGCGACGTCGAACGGGCACCGCTCGTCGACGGATCGGCATCGCAACTGCATCTGGGTCCACACCGACGGCATCTCCGCGCCGAGGTGGGGGTCGTTGGCGAGGAGCGGCTTGCCGCTCTCGGTGAACTCGCCCGACACCACCCAGGAGTTCGATCCCACACCCTCGCTCTGAGAGGAGATGAGCGCGTCGACCCTGCCGAGTACGGATTCGGCGGCAGGCGCCGAGGCGTCGGCGGGCGCGGACTGCGCCGATTCGGACTGCGGGGAGGCGGAGCCGCCCGGGTCGGAGGCCGATGCGCCCGGTTCGGCGAGTCCCTCTCCACCGGACCCGGCCTCCTCCACCGCGGGGGCGCCGGCGGAGGCCGCGATCACCGCCCCGCCGGCCCGGTCGTCCGCGAGGATCACCGGGTGCTCGTCGAAGGGGTAGCCCGGATACAGCTCGGCGAGCCGTTCGGGGGAGAGCGAACGGCTCTCGAGAGCCCGCGCCGTCTCGTCCTCGATGTTCGTGCGCAGATCCCACGCCATCGCCTTGAACCACGCCACGGAGTCGGCCGGAGTCCACGGCTCGGGTTCGTAGTCGGGGTTCTGCATGCCGAGCACGGTGTACTCCAACGAGATCCGACCGCCGCTGCGGTCGGCGAGGTAGGCGTTCACCCCTTCGGCGTAGGCCTCGTAGTAACCGCGCACCTCCTCTGGAAGCGCTTCGACCTCCTGCTCGGCGACCCGGTGCCAGCCGAGCGTGCGGAGGAACACGTCGGTGTCGCGCTGCGACTCGCCGAACAGCTCGGAGAGCCTACCGCTCGTGAGGTGGCGCCGGAAGTCCATCTCCCAGAAGCGATCCTGCGCGTGCACGAAGCCCTGCACGAAGAAGAGGTCGGCGCTGGAGTCGGCGGTGATGGTCGGGATGCCCCGGGCATCTCGCTGCACATCGACCCGCGAGTCGATGCCCGCAGCGTCGATTCGGCCGTCGAGCTGCGGGAACGACCGCGTCACCGCCCACGCGCCGATGCCCGCGACGACGACCGCGAGGCCCACGAGACCGGCGAGCACGCCGAGCAGCGCTCGCCGCAGGCGACGCCTCCGCTGACGTGCGGGTCGGTGCTCGTCGGTGCGCTGGGTCATGCGATCAGCCTCCTCGCTGCTCGTGCGCCGCCCGCCTGCCGGTGGTCGGTGTTCGGCGCTGATCTCACGGCACAGAGTAGCGACCGCCCCGGACATTCTCGGGAGGGGTTGTCGGACGGGCCGAAGGAATGCTCCGGAATCGGCGCGGAATTGTCGGATCCCGCGACGCGGACGCATCGCGCTGAACGGCTGCCGCGTACCGGCGGCCCGGCTGTTCCGGGCGGTCCTCCTGAGCGTCGTTCGGCTGGGCTTCGCAGCGTCGGGATGCGCCTCGCATCGGGGCCGGGGATCCCGCGCCGACACCCCGGCCGGAATGTCCGAGGCGCTCAGTAGGCTGATCGCATGATCCGATTCGACCCCGCGCAGCTCGCCGTTCTGGCGTTCGACCCCGACCGGCACGCACGTGTGCTCGGGGCGCCCGGCAGCGGCAAGAGCTCCGTGCTCGTCGAGGCTTACGCCCGGGTGCTCGAGCGCCCGGGGCGCAGCGAGGCCGATGTGCTGGCGATCGCGCCGAATCGCCTGGCCGCGGCTGCGCTGCGCGGTTCCATCGAGTCCCGTGCGCGGCGTGCACTCGGGGGCACCCCCGCCCGCACTCCGGCCTCGCTCGCCTTCGCGGTGCTCGCCCAGGCCGCGGCCGCCTCGGGCGACCCCGTGCCCAGGCTGCTCACCGGTACGGCGCAGGACGAGGCGATCGCCGCCGTCATCGAGGATCGTCTTGCGGAGCGTGCGGCTGATGGGACCTCCGCCGTGCTCGTCGACGAGGTGCTGCGCAGTCCGGCGTTCAGGGCGGAGCTGCGCGAGTTCTGGCGCGTGATCGACGACTTCGACCTCCACACCGGCTCGTTGGGCGACGAGCTCGCGCGACTGCGGGGCCGGGCCGCGCTCGACGCGCGGACCGACGCCCCGGCCGATGAGCTGATCGCCCGTTGGCGCGAGGCGCTCGCGATCATCGGTGCGGTCGATCGCCGTCTCGGAGTCGAGAGGCCGGAAGAGCTGAGCTCGAGTGCGCTGCTGCGGGCCGCGGCGGGCGAGCTGCGCGCAGGCCGGGCAGAGCCACCGCGCCTGCTGCTCGTCGACGACGCCCAGGAACTCGGCGAGGGGCAGCTCGCGCTGCTCGCCGCCTGCGCCGCTGCGGGCAGCGCCGTCTGGGTCTTCGGCGACCCGGACGTGGCGACAGCGGCCTTCCACGGCGAGCGGACCCGCATGCTCACGGCCCTCACCTCAGAGCTCGCGAGGCGCGGGGGAGTCGGCGGAGGGGGAGTGACGGGCGGCGTAGCGGGTGCGGAGCCCGAGCAGGCTGCAGTGCTCGGCACGGTGCACCGACACGGGCGGGAGATCCGCGAGCTGGTGCGCGGGCTCACGGCCCGCGTCGGCGCCGCCGGCGCAGGTGCGCAGCGCTCCGCGGCGTCCGGGGATGCCGCAGGGCGCATAGATTTCGCGCGGGCGTCTTCGCCTGCCGAACAGCTCGGGATCGTGGCCCACCGCATGCGCTCGCGCAGGCTCGGGCTCGAGGGCGGCGAACCACTCGACTGGGGTGGAATGGCGGTGCTCTGCCGCTCGCGGTCCGAGGCGGCGCGCATCTCGCGCGGTCTCGCCTCGCACCAGGTGCCCACGGGGGTCGTCGCCGGCGGCATCGTGCTGCGCGAGCATCGGATCGTGCGCGATCTCGTGGGGCTGCTGCAGCACGCCCTCGACATCGCCCGACTCGACGCGGAGGGCGTGCTCCACCTGCTCGGCGGCCCGGTCGGCGGGCTCGACCCTGTCGCGGTGCGGCGGCTCCGCGGCGCGCTCCTCATGCGGGAGCGCCGCGCGGCGCGCGACGAGGAGAGGGACCCGAGGGCGACCGACGAGGTGGTGCTCGATGCGTTCGCGTTCCCCGGGGCCGAACCGGCCGTGGACAGCGCCGGGGGCAGGGCTCTGCGTCGCCTCGGCCTCATCGCGGCGGCGGGAGATCGGGTACGCGAGGCCGGGGGCACCCCCCGCGAAGTGCTCTGGGCGATCTGGGACGGCACGCGGCTCGCCGATAGGTGGCAGGATGAGGCTCTCGCGGGCCGCGGGGCCCGTTCGGACGAGGCGAACCGATCCCTCGACGCCGCGCTCGGCCTCTTCTTCGCGCTGCAGCGGCACGAGGAGCAGGCCAGCGAGCAGCCCGTCTCCGAACTGCTCGACGATCTGCTCGAGAACACGGTTCCCGAGGACACGCTGGCGCAGCGAGGCGAGCGCGCCGCGGTCACCGTGACCACGCCGCAGGGCGCGATCGGCAGGGAGTTCGGGTTCGTCGCGATCATCGGTCCCGAAGACGGGGTCTGGCCGAACACGCGTTCCCGCGGATCCCTGCTCGGCACCGTCGCTCTCGAACGCTGGTTGCGGGGCGGCGAGGCGACCGCCCCGTCGCGCAAGGACACGATCCACGACGAGTTGCGGCTCTTCGCGCAGGCCTGCGCGCGGGCGCGCGAGGAACTGCTGGTGGTGGCGATCGCAGACGAGGATCACCACCCCAGCCCCTTCTTCGGCTTCGGTCGCGAGCACCTGCGCGACGGACTGCCGAGTTCACGGCTCACCCTGCGCGGGGCCGTCGCTGCGTTGCGTCGCAGGGTCGTCGCCGATCCGTCGGACGGCGAGGCGCTGGTGTCGCTCTCCGAACTCGTGCGCGCGGGCGTGCCCGGCGCGCACCCCGACGAGTGGTACGGCGTGCTGCCGCCGAGCACGGAGGCCCCGCTCTACGCCCCGATCGGCCGTGCGGGGGAGGGAGACGGCGAGCGGAGGATCCCGGTCAGCCCCTCCCAACTCGAGGCCGCCGAGCGCTGTCCTCTCGACTGGGCGGTGACGGCGCTCGGGGGGAGCAGCGGCAGCGTGCAGGCCAGCCTCGGAACGCTCGTGCATCACGCGCTCGAGACCGCGGAGGGGCACGACCCCGAGGAGCTGCTCGAGGCCATCACGAGCGAGTGGGGCAAACTGCCCTTCGACGCCGAGTGGGAGTCGGAGCGCGCGAAATCGACCGCGGCGGCGATGGCCCGGGGCCTCGCCGACTACCTGCGCGAATTCGACGCGTCCGACCGACGCCTCATCGGGCGCGAGTCGGGCTTCGCGATCCCTCTTGGGCCGGCTGAGCTGCGCGGCAAGGCCGATCGGCTCGAACTGCGCGAGACTCCGACGGGGGCGGAGATCACCGTGCTCGATCTCAAGACCGGCGCCACGCCGCCGTCGAAACCGGAGGCCGAGCGCCACGCTCAGCTGCAGGCCTATCAGCTCGGGGTGATGCTCGGTGCGTTCGACCTCGGTGCCTCCGCCATCGACTCCTCTGCGACCGGGCACGAGTCCGAAGCCGTGCTCGGCTCCGAGGCCGGCTCCGGTGCCGGGCCGGGCGGCGCGGAAGAGCCCGGCTCCGAGGCCGCTTCGGTCCACACGGGGGAGCCCGGCCCGGGCGCCGTGCGCAGCGGCGGCGCACGGCTGCTCTACGTGCATCCCGACGCCGCGAAGGGCGCGGGTTTCATCGAGCGAGTCCAGCAGCCGCTCTCCGAGGAAGGGCGTGCCGAACTCGTGCAGCGCGTGCTCGCCGCGGCCGAGATCATGGCGGCCGGCGCCTTCACCGCCCGCATCGAGCACCACTGCTCCGACCCGCATCAGCCGGGCAATTGCAGACTCCACATCATCGAGGCGGTGAGCCGCGCATGATGGCGAGCACGAACCAGGCGGGATCCGCGCCGGTGTTCACCGCCGATCGCATCGCGGAGCTGCTCGCCGACCCGGAGAGACCGCCGCTCCTGCCGACGGCGGAGCAGCGCGCGGTGATCGAGCACCCGCTCGCGGGCAGCGCGCTCGTCATAGCCGGCGCGGGCAGCGGCAAGACCGAGACGATGGCGAACCGCGTCGTCTGGCTCGTCGCCAACGGCCTGGTAGAACCCGACCGGGTGCTCGGCCTCACCTTCACCAGGAAGGCTGCGGGCGAGCTGCGCGAGCGGATCACCACCCGCCTCGAGAACTTCAGCGCACGGCTGGGAGACGCTGCCGAGCTCGGCCGACTCTCGGCCCGCGAGTCCGAGCGCGCTCATGAGCTGGCGCGGCTGCTGGGCGACGGCCTCGACCTGCCGGAGGTCAGCACCTACAACGCCTTCGCCTCCGGCGTGCTGCAGGAGTTCGGGGTCGCTGCGGGCATCCCGCCGGGAGCCGTCGTCATCGATGAGGCCACCGCCTGGCGCGTCGCGCGCGAGACGATCCTCTCCAGCGACGACCCCGACCTCGTGACGAGTTCGCTCCGCACGCCCGAGCTCGTGCGGCACGTGCTCGCGATCGACCACGCGGTCGCGGACAACCTGACCTCGTTCGATCGGGTCGAGCAGATCGTCGGCGAGTTCGCGCGGGTCATCGAGCTCCCTTACAACGAGAAAGACACCGTCGGAGGCGCCGACGGGAAGAACTACGCCGACGTGGCGAAGGCCGTAGCGAACGTCGCGGAGACGCCCCTGCTCACGAGACTCGCGCGAGAGTTCGCGGCCGCCAAGCAGCGTCGCGGGCTCATCGAGTTCTCCGATCAGCTCGCGCTCGCGACGCGCACGCTCGAGGGATCCCCGGACGCGGTCGCCGTGCTGCGGCGCCGCCACGCGGCCGTGCTGCTCGACGAGGTGCAGGACACCTCGGTCGGGCAGACCCGGCTGCTCTCGCGGATCTTCGCGGGGTCGCCCGTGATGGCGGTCGGCGACCCCCACCAGTCCATCTACGGCTGGCGCGGCGCCTCGGCCGCGGGCCTGCAGTCCTTCCACGCCGATTTCCGCGGGCGCGCGGCCGG
Source organism: Leucobacter ruminantium (assembly GCF_017565705.1). Lineage (GTDB taxonomy): Bacteria > Actinomycetota > Actinomycetes > Actinomycetales > Microbacteriaceae > Leucobacter > Leucobacter ruminantium. The sequence continues at coordinate 2,503 of NZ_JAGDYL010000001.1, read as the reverse complement.
GCCCGCAGGGGAGCGCGAGGCCGCCGCCACGCTCACGCTGTCGACGAGCTGGAGGAATCCGCGCACGGTGCTCGATGCGGCCGCGGCCGTGTCCGCGCCGCTCGCCGCCGACTCGCCGATCTCCGTGCCGCGGCTGGCGCCGAGTCCCGCCGCGGTCGCAGGCAGCGTCGAGTGGCTCTTCCCGGAGAGCGTGCACGAGGAGCGGGAGCAGCTCGCCCGCTGGGTCGCCGACGCGCGTGCGGCACACCTCGCCGAACACGGCGAACCGCCGAGCGCCGCGGTGATCTTCCGCAACCGGCGCCACATGCCCGCCTTCGCCGCGGCGCTCTCAGCGGTCGGCGTTCCCAACCGCATCATCGGCCTGGGCGGTCTGCTCAGCACCCCGGAGGTCACCGACGTCGTGAGCGCGCTGCGCTGCGTCTGGTACGCCGACGCCGGCGGAGACCTCATCAGACTGCTCGCGGGCCCACGCTTCCGCATCGGCGTCGCCGACCTGGCGGGCCTCCGAGACGCCGCACGGTGGTTCTCCTCGCGCGACGTCGGCCAGCAGCGCCTCAGCGAGGCCGACCGCGAGGCCGACAGCGTGCTCCCCGACCCGGATCGGCAGTTCACGCTCATCGACGCGCTCGACCAGATCGCGACGATCAGGGATCCCTCGCACCGCGCCCTCACCGGGATCAGCGAGACCGGAATCGCGCGCCTGCGCGAGGCCGGCCGGATGCTGGCGAACCTGAGACAGAGCGTCGGCGGAGACATCGGCGAGCTCATCTCCGCGGCCGTGCACGCCCTGCGCCTGGACATCGAACTCGAGGCGAACGAGGCGAGGGATCACGGTGGCGGGGCCGCCGCGCTCGCAAACCTCGACGTCTTCGGCGAACTCGTCGCCGGTTACCTCGCCGTCGACGACCGCGGCACGCTGCCCTCGCTGCTCGAGTGGATCGAACGGGCGATCGAGGCCGACGAGGTGGACGAGCACGTCGCCGCGCCCGCCCCCGGCACCGTGCAGCTCATCACTGCGCACGGCTCGAAGGGGCTCGAGTGGGACATCGTAGCGATCCCGAGACTCGTCGAGGGGGAGTTTCCCGCCGCGCCGAGGCGCGGCGTCGGATGGCTGCGCAAGGGACAGCTGCCCGACGAACTGCGCGGCGATGCCCCGGCGCGTCCGCAGCTGCTCTGGCGGCTCGCCTCGACCCAGAAGGAGCTGAAGGACCGGATCGCCGACTACCAGGCCGAGTCGAAGGAGCGCTATGCCGAGGAGGAGCGCAGACTCGCCTACGTCGCGATCACGCGCTCGGCCGGTCGTCTCCTGCTGAGCGGGTCGTTCTGGGGCGGGCAGTCGAGGCCCCGGCAGCCGTCGCCCTACCTGCTCGAACTGCAGGAGCACGGCGTCATCTCGGACCTGCCCGTCGCGAGCGCGTACGACACCGACCCAGGAGGGGCGGCCGAGCTGACCGAGACCTGGCCGCTCGATCCGCTCGGAGCGCGCACGGAGCCCGTGCTGCGAGCCGCCGCCGCGCTCCGAGCCGAGCTCGCAGCCGACGAGGCGCAGCCGCGCGCGGCCGTCGACGAGACCGTGCGGCTGCTGCTCGCCGAGCGCGCGGCGGCCGAGCGCGGCGAAGGAGCGGCCGTGCGGCTGCCCGAGCGCATCACGGCCTCCGCCTTCCACGAGTTCGTCGAGGATCCCGGCGCGGCCGAGCGGCGCAGACTTCGCCCCGTTCCGCAGCGCCCGTTCCGGCGCACGCGTATCGGCAACCGCTTCCACGAGTGGGTCGAGCGCAGGGCCACCACGGCGCTCGGTACAGCGCTTCCGCTGTTCGGCTTCGACCCCGAGGAGTGGGACCCCGGGCGCGCGGAGTTCGACGTCGAACGGGAGCTCGAACCGCTCATCGACGTGTTCGAGCGGTCGCGATGGGCCGGCCTCAGGCCGATCGCCGTGGAGCAGGAGGTCACCCTGCCGTTCGCCGGCCGCACCCTCGTGTGCAAGCTCGACGCCGTCTACCGCTCGGGCTCGGGCGACGATGCGCGCTTCGAGGTGGTCGACTGGAAGGCGGGCCGATCGCCCCGCACCGATGCCGAGCGCGAGAAACGCTTCTTCCAGCTCGACCTCTACCGCCATGCCTACGCGCAGTGGGCGGGCGTCGACCCCGAGCGCATCGACGTCGCGTTGTTCTACGTGGCCGAGGGTGTGGAGCTGCGCGGCGGGGAGGCGCACAGCCTCGCCGAGCTCGAACGGATCTGGAGAGAGGCGGCAGCCCGGCTCACAGGCTGAGGGCGGCGGGCGCAGCGGTACCTGGCACCGTCGGCGCACGGAGCGTTCCGTCGGTGCAGCCGCGAGTCGCCGGCTGCGGACGAGCCGCGCAGCCGGCGCCGGCTAGCTGTACCCGGTCAGGACGTTGGTTCCAGTCGGCTGATCGGTGGGAAGCCTCTCAGGGCTGAGTGGCAGCGTCCAGTGTTGTAGAACTCGAGCCAGGGTGCAAGCGCCCTCGTGCGTTCCGTGTTCGTG
>NZ_JAGDYL010000024.1 GCF_017565705.1 Leucobacter ruminantium | reverse complement strand
GCGCGAGATACCCATCGCGGCAGCGATATGGGATTGTTTCCAGCCCTGCTGATGACGTTGAATGATCAATCGCCTACCAGCAGGAGTCAGACGGGCGTTACGGTGGGTCACGAGAACCTCCGGGAATGGGTGAAGACGTTAGACATCTCCACTAAGCCCGGAGGTTCTCCTGTTTCACAAGCCCGTCGCTGCTACCAACGTCCTGACCGGGTACAGCTAGCCCCGCTCCTTGGCGGGCAGATCCTCGTCATCGATCGCGGCGGTCTCCTGCTCGTCGGCGTTCGCGATGGATCCCTCGCCCGCGTCAGCGGTCTCCGCACCCGGGCCCGACTCCGATTCCGCACCCGCCGGCTCGGCCTCGTCGGGCGTCTCGACGAACGCCGTCTCCACGCCGAACATGCGATCCTCGTCGAGCGCCTCGTACGCCGCCGTCTCGGAAAGGCGGTCGACGACCTCGGGGGTCTCCTCGAGCATCGCTTCCACCTGCTCCTCGGTGAGCGTGGCGCGAGCGAGCACGGGAGCGGTGCCGACGAGGCTGTCGACGAGCCGGTCGAGCATGTCGACCGCGTCGTCGATCACCTGCTGATCGTGCGCCTCGACCCCGTGCAGCAGCCAGCGGGCGATCTCCAGCTCTCGGTAGAGCACCGCACGGGCTCGCAGCGAGGGGAGGGACCCCGCGCTGCGGATCCTGCCGTAGCGCGCGAGCACCGAGTCGAGCACGTCGGTGCCGGCTGCGAGCAGCCAGGCGAAGTCACCGGCGGGGTCGCCGATCGAGAACTCCGACCAGCCGTCGACTCCGATGATCCGGTCGGCGTCGACGTAGAGCTGGTCCGCGTCGAGCGAGCCGTGCACCATGGCAGGCGAGAAGTCCCACAGCTCGGTGCTCTCGAGCACCCGCTCCCAGCGGCCCAGCACCGTCCGCGGCAGCAGTCGGGTGGCCGAGGCGCGATCCATGACACGGGTGGCCTGCAGTCGTAGGTCGCGGGAGCTGCGCACGGGCAGCCCGCCCTGCTGCGCGACAGTGCCGGGGAGGTCGTGGATCGCGGCGAGCGTCTCCGCGATGCTCTCGAGCAGCAGCGCATCCTCGGCGAGATCCTCCGCGGTGAACCGCGACCCCGTCAGCAGCGTCGAGATCACCGCCCGGGTCTCACCGGCCCGGGTGAGGCCGAGGGTCTCCGGCACGGCGAACGGCAGCAGCGTCTTGGATCCCTCGGAAAACGCGGCGAGCCCGAGAATCTCTGCCGATTGCCGCACCTCGGCGGCCTCGCTGCGCGGCACGCGCACGAGCAGCTCGCCGCGGTCGGTGGCGATGACGGCCGATGCGAAGTCGGGATCCCCGTCGTGACCCCTCACCCCGAGCACCTCGAGGTTCGGCACGGCCGATGTGGCGAGCGCGGCTAGAGTGAATGGGAGACTGGCCATGTACTCAGGGTAGGCATCTGCGCCGCAGGAGTCCCCGCGCCACGCGCACCGTCGCGGACACGGATCGCAGGATCCGGTGACGGGTGCCCTGGCCGGGGAAACGGAGGAGAGGGAATCGATGAGCGTGGACAAGCCGCCGTTCGCAAGCGGGATGCTGGATCGCGACGCCACCACGAGGATGAGCAGCGAGGCGCTCGAGGCCGCCTGGGCCGAGCCGGAAGCGGGGCTGCTCAGGCTGCGCGGGGTCGAGGCGCCGGTGGTTGCGGCGGTCGAGGACGCTGCGATCGACGGTGCTGCGGGTGCCGGTTTCGGCGGCGCTCGGGCCGACGGCTTCGAGGCCGGCGGCTCGGCCACGGGTGGCCGCGGCTACCGGCTCGCGCTGACCCCGGTCGAGGGATCCTTCGAGACTGTCGGAGACGACGGGCGCGTCGGGCACGTCTACCTCGGACGGGCCGAGGGGCGGCCCGTGTTCGGCGTGGCGGCGGCGCCGGGCGATGAGCCTCCGGCCGGGGCGGAGTGGCGGCACCCCTTCGAGGTGGGCTTCGCGCTCTCCGAGGTGGACCGCGAGCTGCTCGGCGTGGCGTCGGCGCTGCTGCGGTGGCACGAGTCGTCCCGGTTCTCGCCGCGGGACGGCAGAGCCACCGCGCCCGCGCTCGGCGGTTGGGCCAGGCACGACGAGCACGGGGGCGAGCACTTCCCGCGCACGGATCCGGCCGTGATCGTGCTGATCGAGCATGACGACCGGGTGCTGCTCGGGTCGAATGCCCTGTGGGAGACCGGCCGTTTCTCGCTGCTCGCCGGGTTCGTGGAGGCCGGCGAGTCGCTCGAGCAGACGGTGGTGCGCGAGGTGTTCGAGGAGGCGGGCGTGCGCCTCGGCGAGGTGGAGTACGTCGCGTCTCAGCCGTGGCCGTTCCCGCGTTCGCTCATGCTCGGATTCCGGGCGCGGCTCGCGCCCGGCGCCGACCCCGAGGAGCTGACGCCCGACCCGGAGGAGATCTCGGAGCTGCGGTGGTTCACCCGCGAGCAGGTGCGCCACCCGGAGCCGGGCATCAGGCTGCCCGCCGGCGCGTCGATCGCCAGGTGGATGCTCGACCGCTGGGTCGCGGAGGGCGACGGGGCAGTCGGCCTTGAATAGCCGCGACGCGATCCTCGATGCGCTCGATCCCGAGCAGCGCGAGATCGCGGAGTGCCTGCGGGGGCCGGTCTCGGTGCTCGCCGGTGCGGGGACGGGGAAGACACGGGCGATCACCCACCGCATCGCGCACGGTGTGCGCAGCGGCGTGTACGACCCGCAGCGCGTGCTCGCGGTGACCTTCACCCGCAAGGCGGCGGGTGAGCTGCAGGGGCGTCTGCGCGCGCTCGGAGCCGCGGGCGTGCGGGCGCAGACTTTTCACGGTGCCGCGCTCGCGCAGCTGAACCACTTCTGGCCGCAGGTGGTCGGCGGCCCCGCGCCCCGCATGCTCGCGGGAAAAGTCGCGACGGTGTCGCAGGCGGTGGAGGCGCTCGGGCTGCGGCTCGGGGGAGAGGCGCTGCGGGACATCGCTGCGGAGATCGAGTGGCGCAAGGTGTCGATGCTGAGCCTCGAGGCCTACGCCGAGCGGCTCGCGACGCGGGCGATCCCGCAGGGCTTGACGCCCGAGCAGCTGGTCGATGTGCAGCGAAAGTACGCGGAACTGCTCGAGGAGCGGCGGCAGGCCGACTTCGAGGACGTGCTGATGCTGCTCACGGGCATGCTCGAGACCGAGCCGCGGGTGGCGCTGCAGGTGCGCGAGCAGTACCGCTTCTTCACCGTCGACGAGTATCAGGACGTCTCGCCGCTGCAGCACGCGCTGCTGCGCGCGTGGCTCGGCGAGCGCGACGACGTCTGCGTCGTCGGCGACGCGAGTCAGACGATCTACTCGTTCACGGGTGCGACGAGTTCGTTCCTGCTGCGCTTCGGCTCCGAGTTCCCCCGCGCCAGGGAGATCCGTTTGGAGCGCAACTACCGCTCCCTCGAGCCGATCGTGCGCGTCGCGAATCGGCTGATGCGCGACCGGCCGGGCGCCCTGCGGCTCCACGCCATGCGCGAGGGGGGCGGCGAGAAGCCCGGCTTCGAGTGGTTCGCCGGCGATCAGGACGAGGCCGAGGCCGTCGCGGAGTCCATCGCCGGAGCGATCGCGAGCGGTGTGCCCGCCGCGGAGATCGCCGTGCTGTACCGGACCAACTCGCAGTCGGCCCGCTTCGAGGAGGCGCTGCGCAAGCGCGGCATCGGCGTGCGCGTGCACGGCGCCCAGCGCTTCTTCGACCGCGCCGATGTGCGGCAGGCGGTGATGCTGATCCGCGGCGAGTCGAAGGTCGCCGACTCCCGGCCCCTCTTCCAGATCGTGAGCGACGCGCTGCGCGCGATCGGGTGGACCGCGAACGCGCCGGAGGGCGCGGCGCAGCGCGACCGCTGGGAGGCGCTCTCTGCGCTGCTCGCCCTCGTCGACGAGATGCCGCCGGGTACCGGCATCGTCGAGTTCAGCGACGAGCTGATCGCGCGGCAGCGCGCGCACCACGAGCCGACGCTCGACGCGGTGACGCTGAGCGCCATCCACGCAGCGAAGGGACTCGAGTGGTCGCTCGTGCACCTCGTCGGCATGACCGAGGGGCTGCTGCCGATCGCGCACGCGGTCGACGACGAGGCGATCGACGAGGAGCGGCGCCTCGCCTACGTCGCCTTCACCCGGGCGAGGGATCGACTGCTGATCTCCGGCGTCTCGGGCACGGGGCGCGCGGCGCGCGAGCCGTCGCGCTTCATCGCCGAGGCAGGCATCCTCGGCTGATCCCGGTTCTCGGATGGCCATGGTTCTCAGCTGATCACCGTGCCGAACCGGTCACGATCCTCGGCTCATCACGGTCCTCCGCTGATCACGGGGTGCCGCCCGCGGCGCTTCGAGCCGTTCGCCGCATCCGCATCCCGGGTGGGGCGTCACGGCTTCGAGCGACGGCGGGCCCGAGACGGAGCCGAACGTCACTGGGATGACCCACCGGCTGCTCCGCGCCGATCTCCTCCCGGCCAACCACTCGCGCACCACGAGCGCCGCATATGCGGCGGCCAGCTCCGCCGCGGCTGCCGTCTCGCTCTGCGGCACCCGCCCGTGGAGCTGGGTCGCCAGCACGGGCAGAGCGGCGTCGGCTGCGACGAGCGCGAGCGAGACGCAGCTGTGGCAGGGCGCGCCCGAGGCCTCGATGACGGGTCCGACGTGCACGGCGCGGTCGGTGAATCGCAGCAGCAGGTGCGGTATTCCGGCGGAGAGCCAGCGCTGGGCCTGTTCGAGGGGTTCGAGATAGCGCTCGACGTGGATGATGAGCTCGCACTGCTCGGCGGTGTCGAGCGTGTCGATGTCGCACGGCTCTGTCGCCCCGAGCGCGCGGCGCAGCCCGGCGACGGGCCGGCCGTCGTCGTGGATCACCGTGCGCAGCGGCCGCAGCGGCCGGAGCGGCTGGGCCACGGGTCGACGCGGTCCGCGTCGTTCTTCGAGCAGTGCGGGGCGCAGCGCTTCCAGCACGCGCTGCACCTCCTGCGGCGTCGTTCCGGTGCGCCTCGCCTCGCTCTGCAGTCGGTCGGAGGACACGCCGGAGCGGAGCGCGCCGATCAGGCGCTGCATCGCCGCGGTCGGCCGGTGGACACGGGCGACGGCGCGATCGAAACCGATACGCACGGTGTCGGCGTCCTCCCAGCAGAGCGGGAGGTCGGGGTGGATCAGGGTGGTGGTGTTCATGGAACGAGTCTGCGCCCCGCGGGGCGGGCAGATCCGGTTATCCACAGCGGAAGATGTCGAAACGACGAGAAAACAGCCATCGCTGAGGCTGTGGAGGGAGAAGCGGGGGAGCTCGACCGGTGGGCGGGGGAGCGGCTTCGAACTCGCTTCGCTCGCCGGGCCGGCGGTGCGGGCGGGAGGTCGCTACGAGCGGCCCTCGGATCCCTCGCCGTCCTCGCCCTCGTGCGGAGGGAGCTCGCCGTCGAGCAGCTGCGCGAGCGCCGCATCGAACTCGTCGTCCGCGAGGCTCGGGCCCGCCCCGGCGATTCCGAGCCGCTCCAGCAGTCGCGCCGGATGGTCGAGTTCCTCCGCGGTCGGCAGCAGGTCGGGGTGCGCCCACAGACCGTCTCGGGTGGCCGCGTCGCTGCGCTCGGCGACGAGCCGCCACACGGCAGCCGCGTCGCGCAGCCGCCTCGGGCGCAGCTCGAGCCCGGCGAGCGCGCTCAGCGCGTGCTCGGCCGGCCCGCCGGCCGCTCGCCTGCGGCGCACCATCTCGGCGATGCCCTCGGCCCCCGGGATGCGCTTGGCCGCATCGGCCGTGACAACGTCGACCCAGCCCTCGACGAGCGCGAGCATGGTCTCCAGCCGCGCGTGCGCGGCCTGCTGCGCCTCGGTCTTCGGCGGGATCAGGGCGCCGCCCGAGATGAGCTCCTGGATCTGCTCGGGGCTCGACGGGTCGAGCTCGCGGGCCGTCTCCTCGAGCAGATCGGTGTCGATCCGGATCCCTCGCGCGAAATCGGTGATCGCCGTGGTCAGGTGCAGCCGCAGCCATTTCGCGTGTCTGAACAGCCTCGCGTGGGCGAGTTCGCGCACGGCGAGATAGAGGGTCACCGTCTCCGAATCCTGCTCGAGCCCTTCCGCGAACGCCTCGACGCCGCTCGGCAGCAGCGCACCGCCCTCGCGGCCCTGCCCGGACATGAGCGGAATGCCGATGTCGCCCGCCGACAGCACTTCGCCCGACAGCTTGCCCACGATCGTGCCGAGCTGCACCGCGAACAGAGCGCCGCCGACGCTGCGCAGCATGGGGGCCGCTCCCTGCAGCGCCCCGCTCAGCTCCTCGGGCATCTGGCTCTGCAGCGCCTCCATCAGCGCCCGGCTGATCGACTCGGCCACGGGCTCCGCGAAGCCGATCCAGGTGTCGACGGTCTGCTGCACCCACTCGATGCGAGTGAGGGTTCGCGGGGCGTCGGGGGTGGCGCCGATCTCCGTCGCCTCGTCGAGCCACAGCGTCGCGACGGGGAAGGCCCGCATGGCGGGAGCGGGATCGCCCGAGGACCCGCCCGAACCGGCGACCTCGATCGCCGTGCGGCGGGTCACCGACCAGTCGATGCCCTCGCTCGGCTGTCGCATCGCCCCCTGCAGTGTGGCGAAGAGGCCCTGCAGGGTCGCGGGGTCGGCGGGGATGCCCGCGGCCTTCGCGAACTGCTCGGCGTCCATGCCGCCCTCGGGCAGTCCCTGTCCCGAGAGCATCTCCCTCAGGATGCGCTGCAGCTCCTCGAAATCCTTGCCGTGCTCGTCCGCGCCCATAGCCGAATCTCCTCGTCTCGTCCGATTCCACGCTACGGCACGACACCCGGTTCCGCCTGCTAGATTGACCGTCGCATCCCATTTCCATTGCGCCCACTGCGAACAGGAGCAGCCCGGCTCCCGGCGCCCGATCCGCCGAGGAGCATCGTGCAGGAGTTCGAGCCGATGCGCACCGTCGAGGACGAGCGGCGGGTGCTGCGCAGGTGGCTGTGGACGGCGGTCGCCGCGTGCCTGCTGCTGCTCGCCGCCGTGATCCCCGCCCCGTTCGTCATCGAGCGCCCCGGCCCGACGGTCGACGTGCTCGGAGACGTCGAACTCGAGGACGGAGAGACGCAGCCGGTCATCGAGGTTCGGGGCGCCCCGGCATCGGACGGCGAGGGATCCCTCCGCTTGCTCACCGTCTCGGTGGCGGGGAGCCCCCAGCACCCGAGGAGCTGGCTCTCGCTCGTTCCCGCACTGATCGATCCCTCTCAGCAGGTGCTGCCCGTCGACGAGGTCTTCCCGAGCGGCACGACGGAGGAGCAGCGCGACGCCGCGAACACGGTGCTGATGGACGACTCGCAGGCGAAGGCCGCAGCCGCGGCCTTCCGATATCTGGGCGAAGATGTGCCGGAGCGGATCGAGGTCGCGGCCGTCATCGACCCTGGCCCCTCCGTCGGAGCACTGCTCGAGGGCGACGTGATTGTCCAGGCCGGGGGTGCGCCCGTCGCGGGTTACGCGGAGCTGCGCGAGCGCATCGTCGCCTCGGGAGCGGGGAAACCCCTCGAACTGGTCGTCGAGCGCGACGGCGCGGAGGTCGAGACGGCCGTCACCCCCGTCGTACCCGATGGCGGGAGCGAACCCATGCTCGGCACGACCGTCGCATCCGAGTACGAACTGCCCCGCAAGGTCGACTTCTCGCTCGGCGACATCGGTGGCCCGAGCGCCGGCCTCGTCTTCTCGCTCGGCGTGGTCGAGCTCATGACTCCCGGATCCCTGTTCGACGGGGTGCAGGCGAGCGGCACGGGCACCATCGCCTCGAGCGGCGAGGTCGGGCCGATCGGCGGCCTCGAGCAGAAGATGTGGGCGGCCTCGCGGGCCGGGGGCGGGCTCTTCCTCATGCCGATCGGCAACTGCGCCGATCTCCCGGAGCGCATCCCCGACGGGCTCGAGGTCGCGCCGGTGGCCACACTCGAAGAGGCCGTCGCAGCGGTCGAGGCGGTCGCCGAGGGGCGGTCTCCCTCGGGTGTCGAGCGCTGCACCGCCGGCTGAGCGGACCGATCCGGGGAAGTGTCAGCGGCGCCCGCTAGGCTGGTACGAACTGCCTCGAGCTCGTGCAGTCCGGACAGGAAAGTAGAGGGACGTGACCGACCAGAACGCCTCAACCCGGCCCCCGCGGGGGCGCCGCTTCTCACCGCTTGCGATCACGATCGTGCTCGTGGTGGTGCTGATCCTCGGATTCCTCGGCGTCGCGGCCGTCATGGCCGAGGTGCTGTGGTACCGCCAGCTCGACTTCCTCCCGGTCCTGACGACCCAGTGGATCGCCGCGGGCACGATGTTCCTGATCGGATTCTTCGGAATGGCGATCCCCGTCTTCCTGTCCATCGACATCGCCTATCGCAAGCGCCCCGTCTACGCGCGTCTCACGGCCCAGCTCGACCGCTACCAGGAGATCTTCGAACCGCTGCGCCGCCTGGTGAAGTGGGCGCTGCCCGCCGTGATCGGCGCATTCGGCGGCTTCTCCGCCGCGACCCAGTGGCAGCGCGCGCTGCTGTGGCTCAACAGCTCTCCCACGGGCGAGAAGGATCCGCAGTTCGGCCTCGACACCTCGTTCTACCTGTTCGACCTGCCGCTGCTGCAGGGGGTCGTCGGCTTCGCCTCCGCCGTGATGCTGATCTCCCTCATCGGCGGGGTCGCCACCAGCTACCTCTACGGCGGCATCTCGTTCTCGGGCCGCGATGTGCGGGTCTCGAAGGCCACGCGCATCCAGGCGGCGATTCTCGCAGCGCTCTACCTGCTGCTGCAGGGCGTGAGTCTCTGGCTCGACCAGTACCGCCTGCTCAACGACCCGTCGGGGCTCATGACCGGCGCGATGTTCCAGGACGTGCACGCGGTGATCCCGGGCAAGCAGATCCTCGCGGGCATCGGCGTGCTCGTGGCCGTCCTGTTCCTCGTGACCGCCTTCACCGGCAAGTGGCGACTGCCCGTCATCGGTACGGCGCTGTTCCTCATCTCGAGCATCGTGCTCGGCATCGGCTACCCGTGGGCGGTGCAGCAGTTCCAGGTGAAGCCCGACGAGAAGAGCCTCGAGGCCGAGTACATCCAGCGCAACATCGACGCGACCCGGGCCGCATTCGGCATCGACGCCGTGGAGACCGAACGCTACGACGCGGTCACCGACGCCGAGCCTGGCGCCCTGCGCAACGACGCCGTCACCACGGCCAACATCCGCATCATGGACCCGGAGGTGATCTCGCGCACCTTCGCGCAACTGGAGCAGAGCAAGCAGTACTACACCTTTCCGAACTCGCTGAACGTCGACCGCTACGAGATCGATGGCAGCGTGGAGGATACGGTCTCCGCCGTGCGCGACATCAACGTCTCCAACGACGAGAGCTGGTACAACCGGACCCTCGTCTACACCCACGGCTACGGACTCGTCGCGGCATACGGCAATCAGCGCTCTCCGGGCGGCGAGCCGGTCTTCCTGGAGAGCGGAATCCCGACGAGCGGCAAGCTCGGCGAGTTCGAGCCCCGCGTCTACTTCGGCATGAACTCGCCGGAGTACTCGATCGTCGGCGGCGAGCGGAAGAAGCCGATCGAGCTCGACTACCCCGCAGACGCCGAGAGCGAGGCGGAGGCCTCGGCCGAGCAGGACGAGGCCGCGGCACCGGCGGAGGATCCCGCGCAGAATCAGGAGAACGCCGACACCGAGGCGGCCGATGCGGAATCCGGCGACACGAGCTCCAGGCAGAACCTCACGACCTTCGCCGGCGACGGCGGGCCCGAGCTCTCGAACGTCTTCACCAAGCTGATCTACGCGCTCAAGTTCCAGGACATGGAGGTGCTGCTCTCGGGCGCCGTGGTCGACGGCTCGCAGATCCTCTACGACCGCAATCCGATCGACCGCGTGCAGAAGGTCGCGCCGTATCTGACCCTCGACTCGGCACCCTACGCCTCCGTGGTCGACGGCCGGGTGGTCTGGATCGTCGACGGTTACACGACGTCGGCCGACTACCCCTACTCGGAGGTGCAGGACATGAACGCCCTCACCGTCGACGCCGACAACGAGCGGGTGAACGTCATGCCGAAACCGGTCAACTACATCCGCAACTCGGTCAAGGCGACGGTCGACGCCTACGACGGCTCGGTCTCCCTCTACGCGTGGGACGAGGAGGACCCGCTGCTCAAGGCATGGGGGCAGATCTTCCCGGGAACCCTCAAGAGCGTCTCCGACATGAGCGGCGATCTGCTCAGCCACGTACGGTACCCCACCGACCTGTTCAAGGTGCAGCGCGAACTGCTCGGTACCTACCACGTCAGCGACCCCGGCGCCTTCTACTCGCGCGAGGACGCCTGGCGCACGCCCGCGAATCCCGTCGGGCAGACCGGCGACGGCGAGCAGTCCCTCGCGCAGCCGCCGTACTACCTCACCCTCGCAGCGGGGGCGGGTGCCGAGCCGAGCTACTCGATCTACTCGACCTTCATCCCCGACGCCCGAGGCGAGGGCGCGCGCGACATCCTGACCGGGTACCTCGCAGCGAACTCCAACGCAGGCTCCGAGGACGGTAAGGTATCCGACGGCTACGGCACGCTGAAGCTGCTGACGCTGCCGAAGAGCAACACGATCCCCGGCCCCGGACAGGTGCAGAACAGCTTCAACACGGACCCCAAGGTGTCGACGGAGCTGAACATCCTCGACCAGCGCGGCACGAAGGTGATCAGCGGCAACCTGCTCACCCTCCCCGTCGGCGGCGGTCTGCTCTACGTGCAGCCGGTGTACATCGAGGCGACCTCGGGCACGCGCTTCCCGCTGCTTCAGAAGGTGCTGGTCTCGTTCGGCGACGAGATCGCGTTCGAGGACACGCTCGACGGCGCGCTCGACGTGCTCTTCGGCGGAAACTCGGGTGCGAGCGCGGGTGACGGCGACGTCGACCAGACGGAGACGCCCGATGCGCCGGACGACGGGACGACCCCGCCCGACGACGGCTCGTCCGCCGGCTCGGGCGGCGGATCGCAGAGCACCGACGTGGCCGCCGCGCTGCGCGACATGAGCCAGGCGCTCAAGGACCGCGACGCGGCTATGAAGAACGGCGACTGGGCCGCCTACGGCGAGGCCGACGAGCGGCTGCGCGCCGCGCTCGAGATCGCGCTGCAGGACGAGTAGTCCCGCGATCCCTCACCCCGACTCGAAGGGCGCTCTCCTACAGAGGGCGCCCTTCGCAGTTCGCGGGCTCCGTGATTCGGAACCGCAGCGGTGATGCGAGTCCGGCTCGCACCGCCGGTTGAACGAGGAGCGCATCGACGAGTCGAAACCGCAGTGGAGAGGCGAAGCGGGCTCACACCGCCCGGGAGCGGCTTTCGGCGAGGGATCGTTCGAGGAGTTCGCGCAGCGCGGAGCGATCCACGCCCGTCAGCCGGGTGAGGTAGAGGCAGGCCTTGCTCGCCCGGTACCGGCCCAGACGCTCCATGAGATCGGGCCAGCGCTCCGCGAAGTCGTCGACCAGGTAGAGCGTGTGCCTGGCCGAACCGGTGGCGAAGGCGAGTTCCGGCATGCGGCCGCCGTGCCCGCTCTCGTAACGGTACTCGTACTCTCCGAAACCGATGATGCGGCGGGCCCATACGACCGGTTCGGCGCCGGTGAGTTCGGCGTGGAGGGCCAGCAGTTCGTCGGCTTCCGCGCGTCGCGGCCCCGTGACGCGGTCGAGCACTTCCGCGACGGGCATGTCGGAGGGGGACATCGCGGGCTGTTTCGCGGCCATGGGCTTCCTCGCTGTCGTGCGTTCGGGAATGCTTGCATGGTACCGGAGGTGCTGGCTCGATCCCCGGTCGTGCGCGATCCCTCGCGGTGCTCGATCCCTCGCTCGGACCTGACAGCTCATTCGGATTCAGAGCCCCGTTTCGATCCGAATGAGCTGCCAGATCCGAGAGAGGTGACGCTTGGTGAGACTGCGCGTGGTGAGGCCGCGACTACTCCATCGTGATCACGATCTTGCCCGCAGTTCTGCCGGTCTCGCCGAGCCGGTGGGCGTCGGCGATCCTGTCGAGGGGGAACGTCTCGGCGATCGTGGCGCGGAGCCTGCCGGCCTCGACGAGCTCGGCGATCGAACCGAGGTCGGCCCTGGAGGAGTCGACGAGCATGCGCAGCGCGCGAACGCCCAGGCGGTCGGCCTCGCGGTAGAGGTCGTCCGAACCGATCGGCAGGATCGAGACGAGGATCCCGCCCGGGCGCAGAGCGCGGAGAGAACGAAGCGAGGTGTCGCCTCCGATGGTGTCGAAGACGACGTCGACGTTCTTCGCGACCTCGGCGAAGTCCCGGTTCCGGTAGTCGATCGGCTCGTCCACGCCCAGACTCCGCAGGAAGTCGTGCTTGGCCTCGCTCGCGGTGCCGAGCACGTGCGCTCCGCGCGCCTTCGCGATCTGCACGGCGACATGCCCCACGCCGCCGGCCGCAGCATGGATCAGCACGCGCTGCCCCGGTTGCAGCTCGGCGTACTCGACCAGCGCCTGCCACGACGTCAGTGAGACCAACGGCAGGGCCGCGGCTTGGACGTGGTCGAGCGATGCCGGCTTCGGTGCGAAGACGCGCGCCGGGGCTGCGACGTACTCGGCGTGCGAGCCGTGCCCGAAGGGGTAGGAGAGCATCCCGAAGACCTCGTCTCCCGGCCGGAAGCGGGCGACGCCCACGCCGACGGCTTCGACGACGCCCGAGACATCCCACCCGAGCACGAACGGGGGATCGCCGATGAACCCTCCGCGTGCGCGGTGCTTCCAGTCGGTGGGGTTGATGCCCGCCGCGCGCACGCGCACGAGTATCTCGTTGGTGCGCGGCTCGGGCCGAGGGATCTCGACGACCTCGAGCACCTCGGGTGCTCCGAGGGAGTGCTGGACGGCGGCTCGCATCGTGGGTGTCGTGCTCATGACCACTACGATGCCAGGCCGACGGAGATGAGCCAACCGGGCGAGCCCGGGCGGTCTCGTCTCAGCCGATGATCCGATCACCCGGTCAACCCCGGAACGTCGTCCACAGGGAGAACGGGGAAGGGCGAAGAAAGTCGTGAGAACGTACTTTCCGCTCCCACGTGCCGCCTCCTGGGCGTTGGAATCGCCAGCCCGGTTCCGGATCCGGCCGCCGTGCAACGGGATTCTGACGCATCGGCACATCCGGGAAAGGCGGAAGGCCCTGATCAGTTTTCCCTGATCAGGGCCTTCCTCATGGTTGCGGGGGCGGGATTTGAACCCACGACCTCCGGGTTATGAGCCCGGCGAGCTACCGAACTGCTCCACCCCGCGGCACAAGAATTAACTTTAGCACGGATCTGAACGAATGCAAATCCGGCGTGTCCCAGCCGCTGTGGATGGCGTCTGCGGGCCGGCGCTTCAGCGATGAGCATGGTCGCCACGGCCCACTCGGGTCGCGGAAGGAGACCCCACATGAAGATCCCAGTTCCTGATGCGCCGCGCCGCGGGCCGCGCTTCGGATTCCTCGCCTCGATCGTGCTGCTGGTCGGGATGCTCGCGACGGTGATGCCCGCCGCGGCGCCGAGCCCCGCGCGAGCGGCGTCGTACAGTCACGGGGTGAGTTTCGGCGGCTGGGAGGTCGGGGCGTTTCTCAGCTCGACGGGCCAGCTCGTCTACTGCGTCGAGCCGGGGGCGTCGGAGCCGCGCGCAGCGCAGAACACGCCCGTGCCGGTTGGCACGTTGACCGGCTATACGACGCAGGCCCGTGACGAGACCGGCTGGAACGGGACGGTCTCGGTCGGCCCGATGTCGGGCGAGTCGCTGCGCAGGATGAACTGGCTGCTGACGAAGCACGGGCAGAGCGCCGATCCCGGCATGGCGGCGGTCGTGCAGATCGCGATATGGATGCTGCGCTACGACTCCGGCACCTCGCCCTGGCTCGACCACCATTTCGGGTGGATCGCGGCCCACGGCGGCGGAGACCATCTCGCGCACGCCAGATCCCTTCTGGCCGAGGCGGAGGCTGCGACCGGGCCCCGCTCGACTCCGGTTCCCGAAGCAGAGCTGTCGCTGGCGCTCGACGCTGAGCAGGGCAGGGGACGGGTCGACTACCCGGCCGGCACCACCGCGATCACCCTGGAGGGAGCCGTGTTCGAGGGCGGCGGCGCCGAGTTGCGGGTCGACGGAGGCGCGGCGGGCAGCGCCTCGTGGACAACCGAACTGCACGCCGAGGGCTGGCAGCGGGAGCACCGCGTCACGGCGACGGGGGAGTGGAATCACGTCGAGGAGGTGTGGCCCGCCGAGGTGATGCTGCACAGCGCGACCGAGGCCAACCAACAGGATCTGGGTTCGATGGTCGGCCCGTTGCAAGACGCCCATCGCGCTCCGCTCGGCCCGGTGTCGGCGGTGATCGACACACGCTTCGCGCCGGTGCTGTCCACGCGCACCGACCAGCCGATCGTGGAGCGCGGAACGGGCAGGTTCTCCGATCTCGTCACCCTCTCGACGCTCGAAGGAGAGACGCCCTGGGCTTCCAGGCGGCATGCCGACGGCTCGGTCGAGTATGCGCCGGTCGTCGCCGAAGGCGTGCTCTACGGACCGTTCTCCCACCCGCAGGCAGTTGCCGATCACGCACCGCAGGGCGCGCCGGTGGCCGGGCGGGCGAGGCTCATCGCCGACCGCGGGCCCGGGGAGTATCGCGCCGAGATCGATGCGGCGCCCGGTGAAGCCGGTTACTACTCCTGGGTGTGGCGCATCGACGAGTCGGAACAGCGGCCCGAGGTGCGCGCGGCGGGACTGCTGCCGTCGGGGTACGGCTTCGCCGATCGCTTCGGCCTGCCCGAGGAGGGGCAGACGGTTCCCTCGACGCTGCACTGGAGCACCGAACTCGAGTCGCGCGAACTGGCGCTCGATTCGCTCGTGCTGAGGGATCGACTGACGGCTTCGCTCCGTCACGGTGCCTGGCTGCGCGATGAGAACGGCTCCAGGATTCCCGCCAGGATCAGACTGACCGTATACGGGAGCGCCGAGGAACCGGTACGAGCGCCGCAGCCCCCGCCCGGGGTCGGCGAGATCGCGCGGGTCTTCGCCGACATCGACAGCACCGGGGAGATCGAGGTGGCCCCGATCGAGCTGCCTTTCGAGACGCGCGGATGGGTCACGGTGCAGGCCTGTCTGCTCTCCGAGGAGCAGTCCGAGGAGCACCGCGGGCTGATCGCCGAGTGGTGCGACGACTTCGGCGTGCCCTCCGAGACCGCGCGCATCTCGGTACCGACGGTACGCACCGAGGCGCAGCCGAGCGCCGTCGTCGGCGAGGCCTTCGGAGATGTCGCCTTCGTGGAGGGTCTCGTGCCGGCCGGTGCCGAGCTGGGCTTCGCGTACTACCTCGCCCCCGCGGCCGGCGAGCCCAAGTACGACGAGCGATGGGAGCCGAGGACCGATGAGAACGGTGAGCCTGTGCTCTGGGAGGAGACCGAACTGGCCGCGATGACCGAGGAGGAGCGCTGTCTCGCGCAGCCCGTCGCCACCACGGCGAGGGTCGAGGTGCGGGCTGCGGGGCGCGTGTCATCGCCGCGCATCGTGGCGCGGAGCACGGGCGTCGGATACTGGGTCGAGGATCTGACGATGCCGCACCCCGAGACCGGGGAGCGGGTGGAACTGCACCGAGGCGCGTGCGGTCTCGAGAACGAGCGCACTGAGATCCTCGATCAGGAGCGGCCTCTTCCCGCGCCGAACACATCGGCCGCGACCGAGCTCTCGGCGACTGGTGGAGTCGACCCCCGGTTCGCCCTGCTCGGGGTCGTGCCGCTCGCCGGGGCGGGCCTGACCATGCTTCTGGCGGCGAGAAGGCGGAGCGGAGGGGCTGGGCTCCGCGAGTGAGAGCTGCGCGTGAGGGCTGGGGTAGACCCTGCGGACGAACCCTTCAGGCGGACCAATCGGGGGAGTGCCGCGGGCGAGCCCCGCGTGAATCCCGCACGTGAAGCCCTGTCGATGGATCCTGCGGATGCGTCCCCGGATCGGGGCGTCGTCGATGCGGCGCCCCGATCCGCAGCACCCCTGCAGCAGTCGCAAATGATTTTCATAAGTTGCGTCGGCATGCTGGTTCCAACGAGAAAGGGAGCCTTCCATGAGCACCACGCCTGACCAGGAACCGTCCGCCCCGAACCAGGCTCCGCACGCGGAGCGGTCGGTCGGCACCCCGACCGAGTCGGCGCCGACCGCCCCGACCGCCGCCTACACGCAGCCGACCGTCCCGCTTCCCGAGCAGGGCGCGTATCCTGCGGCCCCGCACGCGGGGCACGTGCCGGCTGAGGAGCAGCATCAGGCCGCGCAGCCGCAGAACCCGCAGTTCGGCACCGCCCAGCCGCAGGATGCGCATCAGCACGGCGATCAGACCGCGCAGCCGCAGTTCGCGGCAGGCCAGGCCTTCGCACACGAGCAGCAGGGGCAGGCGGAGCCTCTGCACGGTCATGACACCGCGACGGCGCAGCCGAAGAGCCGCACCGGTGCCCTGCTCGCGGGGCTCGCGATCGGTGCCCTGCTCGGCGGCGTGGTGGGCGGCGGCGTCTCCGCCATCGTGGCGTCGAACGTCGCACAGCCGAACTCGACCGCGCAGGGCGGCGGAACGCTGACGCTCAGCAACTCCCGGAGCGCGACCGCCATCTCGGGCGTCGCCGCGGTCGCCACTCCGAGCGTCGTGACGCTCGAGGTCGCGGGGTCGAGCGCCTCCGGCTCCGGATCGGGCGTGATCTACAGGGAGGACGGCTACATCATCACGAACGCGCACGTCGTCACGCTCGACGGGGCAGCAGGGACGGACGCCGCGATCCGCGTCAAGCTCAGCGACGGGCGCATCCTCGACGGAGAGACCGTCGGGGTGGATCCCTACGCCGACCTCGCCGTCGTGAAGGTCGACGCGGAGAACCTTCCGGCCGTGAAAGTCGCCGACTCCTCCGAGCTCAACGTGGGCGACGTGACCGTGGCGATCGGCGCTCCCATGAACCTCGCCAACACCGTGACGAGCGGCGTCATCAGTTCCGTCGACCGGGGCATCTCGGTCGGAAGCCCGCTGATCCCGCAGGATCCCTCGCAGGGTCAGGGCCAGGATCAGGACCAGGGCGACGGGGGCGGCGGCTTCCCGTGGGACTTCCGCTTCGGCACCCCCGAGCAGGATCAGGGGCAGCAGCAGTCGTCCGGAGGCACTGTGACGCTGCCGGTCATCCAGACCGACGCCTCCATCAACCCGGGCAACTCGGGCGGCGCCCTGCTCAACGACCAGGGCGAGCTGATCGGCATCAACGTGGCGATCGCCTCGCCGACGAGCTCCAACGGCACCGCGGGAAGCGACGGCCTCGGCTTCGCCATCCCGTCGAACCTCGCCTCGCGGGTGGCCGATGCGCTCATCAAGGGCGAGCAGCCCTCGCACGGCCTGCTCGGCGCCTCGGTCGGCGATTCGAGCCAGGACACCGACGAGGACGCGAACCACGCGGGCGGCCTGCTCATCGAGGTCAACCCGGGCGGGGCCGCGGAGAAGGCCGGACTGCGTGCAGGCGACGTGATCACCGCGGTGAACGGGATCCCCGCCGCCGACGGCACCTCTGTCTCGGCGCTGATCCGCATGAACGAGGGCGGCAGCGATGTGAAGATCGACTACACCCGTGGAGGCAAGGCCGCCGAGACCACGGCGACGCTCGACCGGCTCGAGTGGTAGTACCCGGAGGCCGGCACGGCAGCGGCTCGCGCCGCCGTGCCGGCCTTCGCCATGCCCTACAGTGGTTGCGATGACTACCGGCGGCTTCCGATTCGCGAGCGGCAACCTCGCCAAACTGCTCGCGCTTCCCAAATACCTGCTCTCCGCGGTGCTCGCGTGGTTCATACCCCGGGCACCGGAGCGCTGGGTGTTCGGCAGCGGGATCGGAGTGGGCGAGGGGGCGCTCGCGCTCGCGCGCCGACTGCGGCAGGAGGATCCGCAGGCGCGCATCACCTGGCTCGTGTCCGACGAGACAGAGGCCGACGAGGCGCGCGCGGAGGGATTCGAACCCGTCCTGCGCAGCAGTCGCGCCGGATACTGGGCGACGCTCAGGGCCGCGGTCATCGTCGTCACCCACGGCCTGGGAGACGCGAATCGTTTCGGCGTGTTCGGCGGGTTCGTCGTGCAGCTCTGGCACGGCGCTCCGCTCAAACGGCTGCACCTCGACACCTCCGTCACGACCTCGGTGCGCGGGCCCGCCCCGATCAGGGCGCTGCTGAAGCGCATGTACCTCGTGGGATCGCGCGAGGTCGACCTCTACGTCGCGGGATCGGTCGTCGCGGCCGAACGCCTGCGGTCGGCGTTCCGCGTCGAGCCGGGCAAGGTGCGCGTGCTGGGCGACCCCCGCGACGACGAACTCGCCGTGCAGGCCGTCGATCCCGCTGCGGCCCGGGCGGCACGCGCCCGGCTGGTCGCCCTTCTCGCAGCAGGCCCCGCGGGAGCCGGACGCGCCGAGGGCGCCGCGGGCGTGGTGGATCCGGCAGCCGCAGCGGACCTCGCGGACGGCGAGGGATCCGGCCCGGCCCCGATCGCCCACGGCGCCCGCATCCTGCTCTACGCACCGACCTGGCGGGACGGCGAGACCGACCCCGCCGTGCCGACCGAGGCGGAGACGGCGATCATCAGGGCCGCGCTCGACCGCCTCGACGCGCACCTCGTGATCCGCCCCCACCCGCTCGGCCGCGGCGCCTACTCGCACCTCCTCGGAGGTCGTATCCACCTGCTCGAGGCCGCCGTCGCTCCCGATGTCACCCCGCTGCTCGGCGGCGTCGACACCGTCATCACCGACTACTCGTCGATCGCGCTCGACTACGCGCTGCTCGGGCGTCCCGTGGTCTGGTTCGCCCCCGACCTCGAAAGCTACGTCGGCAGCCGCGGCCTCTACGAGCCGCTCGAGGTGACGAGCGGGGGGCGCATCGCACGCGACTGGGCCGACGTCGTGTCGCGCCTCGACGAGCTCGCGGGCAACCGTGCGGTGCTCCGCTCGGCGCAGGCCGAGACCCGGGCGCTCGCGGCCCGCTTCCATGCGCACCCCGAGGGCGGAGCCGCGGCGCACGTGCTCGCCGAGGTGCGGAGGCTGCGCACGCCGGCCCGCGAGCTGATCGCGGAGAACGCCGTCTTCTTCGAGAGCTTCTACGGACGCCAGGTGAGCTGCAACCCGCTCGCGATCGACCGCGAGATCGCCGCACGGTTCCCTGAGACCACCCGGTACTGGAGCGTCACAAGCGAGCGCCAGGAGGTGCCCGAGGGGGCGATCCCTCTGCTCGTCGGAGGCCGCGAATGGTTCGCCGCCCGCCGCTACGCGCGGCTGCTCGTCGTCAACGACTGGCTCAGGTACGGCTTCCGCCGCAGGCGCGGCCAGACGGTGCTGCAGACCTGGCACGGCACGATGCTCAAGCACCTGGCGCTCGGCCGCCCGAACGTGAGTCTGCGCACCCGGCTCGCCGTTCGCCGCGAGAGCCGGCGCTGGAGTCTCATGCTCTCCCAGAACCCCCACTCCACCGAGCAGTTCCGCTCGAGCTACGCGTTCAGGGGCGAGATCCTCGAGCTCGGATACCCGAGAGACGATCGCCTCGCCAGCGCCGTGCTCGGCGAGCACGAGCTGAACCCCATCGCGGTTCGCGCCGCGCGCGAGGAGCTCGGCGTGCGCCGGGGAACGTCGGTGCTCGCCTACATCCCCACCTGGCGCGACGGCGGACTCACCCTCGTCGACGATCTCGACGTGCACCGCCTCGCAGCCGAGCTCGGCGAGGAGTGGACCGTGATCGTGCGGGGCCACACCCGTACGCACGCGTTCGGCGGCTATGTCGGTTCGGGCGGCGTGATCGACGCCTCGCAGCACCCCTCGGTGGAGGACGTGCTGCTCGCGTCGGACGTGGTCGTCACCGACTTCTCGTCGGTCATGTTCGACGCCGCCGTCGCGCGCCGCCCGCTGCTGTTCTTCGTGCCCGACCTCGAGGCGTATCGCGACCGGGAGCGCGGCTTCACCTTCGACTTCGAGCGCGAGGCGCCCGGCCCCCTGCTGTCGCGACGCGACGAGGTCGTCGGCATGGCCCGGGCGCTTCGCGACGAGGGATCGGACGCGGCCTGGATGCGCGAATCCGCCGACGCCGCGCGCGCCTGGCGCGAGCGCTTCGCCCCGCACGACGACGGGCATGCCGCAGAACGCGTCGTCGACGCGCTCGTCGACCGCGGCGCGCTCGACTGAGGCGGGAGCTCCGGGTAGGCGACCGCGTCGCGCCGGGGTGACGAGCCTCACCGCGGGCGACGCGCGTACTCGGCCGCGGACGGGGCCCGGGCTCAGGCCCTCGAGCGGTCCACGACCCGCCCGCCGCCGAACAGGATCCCTCGCAGGAACCCGGTGCCCCAGC
The DNA here is from genome assembly GCF_017565705.1 of Leucobacter ruminantium. GTDB lineage: Bacteria > Actinomycetota > Actinomycetes > Actinomycetales > Microbacteriaceae > Leucobacter > Leucobacter ruminantium. The sequence continues at coordinate 43,691 of NZ_JAGDYL010000024.1, read as the reverse complement.
TCAGGTGCATCGTCACGAGCGTCGCGGCGGTGCGCAGGCGGTCGCCGATCCCACGCTGCTCCGGAATGCGGATCGTCGCGTAGCCGATGCCGAGCAGGTAGAGCACGGCCGGGGCGAGCAGCAGGAGCCACCAGGAGGCCCAGGGGAGCACGCGGGCGACAAGCAGCAGGAGGCCGACGGCGCTCACCGCGAGTGCGATGACGAGGGTGCCGGGCGCGAAGAAGCGCCACGGGTTGGCCCTGCCGTATCTACGCACGAGCACGGCGCGCCAGGTGCCCGTCGCGAAGAACTGCTTCGCGAGATCCCCGAAGCTCGCCCGAGGCCAGTAGGTCACCTGCAGCGAGGGATCGAACCACACGCCGTAGCCCGCGCGCCGCAGTCGGAGACTCAGCTCCCAGTCCTCGCCGCGGAGGATCGCGGGGTCGTAGCCGCCGACCGCCTCGAGCGCGTCTCTGCGGAAGATGCCGAGGTAGGCCGATTCGGCCGGCCCGGGTGCGCCGTCGCCGTGGTAGGCGCCTCCGCCGAGCCCGAAGGGACTGTTGTAGCCGCGCGCGATCGCCCGTTGCACGGGGGAGCGCCCGGCCGCCCGCATGATGCCTCCGACGTCTGCGGCATCCGACTCGCGCAGCGTCGCGATGCCGCGGCGGGTGTAGTCGGGGGTGAGCTCCGAGTGCGCGTCGACGCGTACGATGACGGGGTTGCGGCTCGCCGCGATCGCGCGGTTGAGCCCTGCGGGGATGTCGCGCTCGGGGTTCGCGACGAGACGCACGCGCGGATCCTCGGCGGCGAGGCGCTCCGCGATCTCGTCGGTGCGGTCGCGGGAGGGGCCGAGCGCGAGCACGATCTCCTTCTCGCCCGGGTAGTCCTGCGCGAGGATCGTGCGCACGGCCGCCTCCAAGAACCCCTCCTCGTTGAGAACCGGCATGACGTAGCTCACGGCGGGTGTTTCGGGGAGAGGGATCACCCGTCGATCCTCCCACATCGTGCCTGCGCACGCGCGGGGGTTTCCCGGCCGCGCGCGGATATGCTGGTTCGATGCATGTGGCGAAGGACGTGGTGCGCGCGGTCAAGCTCGCGAAGCGGGTGCTCAAGCGTCGGCGGGTGTTCGCGGACACCCGGCGCAGGGTCGAGGAGCGGGGGGAGCTGCCCCTGGGACGCTTCCGCGTCGGCGTCTACTTCGCCGACAGCGACGTGAACATCTACCAGATGCGGCAGTGGTACGCGCCGCTGCGCGAGCTGTCGAAGCGCTGGCCCGTGCTCGTGCTCGCCCGCAACGCGGCGGGCGCCGGGCTGCTCATGCAGGAGAGCGGCCTCGAGGTCGCCTTCGTGCAGAAGGTCACCGACATCGAGGAGGTCATCGAGCGGCAGCCGCTCGAGGTGATCCTCTACGTGAACCAGAACACCCGCAACTTCCAGATGATGCGCTACGGGCGGCGCTGGCACGTGTTCATCAATCACGGCGAGAGCGACAAGATGTACATGACCAGCAACCAGCACAAGGCGTACGACTACGCGCTGGTCGCGGGCGACGCCGCGCGGGCCCGCCTGTCGAAGGCGCTCTGGGACTACGACGTGGAGCGCTGCACGATCCCCATCGGCAGGCCCCAGACCGACCACCTGACGGGGGAGCCGCCGTTCACGCCCGACGATCGCACGGTCGTGTTCTACGCGCCGACCTGGGAGGGTGATCGCCCGGCAGCGCATTACGGCTCCGTCGCCACGCACGGCGAGAACCTCGTGCGGCGGCTCATCGCGACGGGCAGGCACCGCGTGGTTTACCGTCCGCACCCCCGCAGCGGCGTCGTCGACCCCGAGTTCGGCGCGGCCAACGAGCGCATCATCGCCATGATCGACGAGGCCAACCGCCAGGATCCCTCGGCCCAGCACGTCTACGACACCGCACCTGGGCTCGGCTGGCAGCTGAGCCTGCCCGACGTCGCCATCTGCGATATCTCGGCGATGGTCTACGACCGGCTCGCGACGGGCAGGCCGATCATGGTGACCCGGCCGACGGACCCGGAGGCCGAGGTCGACGAGGGCGGCTACCTCAGCGTCTGCGAGTGGCTCGACGCGTCGGAGACCCCGCGGATCGACGCGGTGCTCGACCGGGTGATCGGCGACGACGCGGCGCGCGAGCGGCTCACGACATGGTCGAGCCGCTACTTCGGCGACACCTCGCCCGGCGCGCCGACGCGCCGCTTCCACGACGCGATCGAGACCCTGCTCGCGCGGGCCGACGCGTGCCGCGAGGCCGAGGGATCCCTCACCGCTGATTGAGCGAGCGGAGCCACCTCACCGCTGATTGAGCGAGCGAAGCGAGTCGAAATCAAGGCGTCCATCCCGGGTTTCGACTCGGCTTCGCCTCGCCGGGCCAGCGGGTCGAGATTGAGGGATCGCCTCTACGCGGGGTGATCGGCGTTGTAGCGCTCGAGCACCTCGTCGATCGGGCCGTCGAGCACGAGTTCGCCCCGGTCGAGGTACAGGCCCCGCGTGCAGAAACGACGCAGGTCGCGCTCGTTGTGAGAGACCAGGAAGAGCGTCTTGCCCGCGGCGAGCAGTTCCTCGATGCGGCGGTAGCACTTCGCCCTAAAGGCCTTGTCTCCGACGGCGAGCACCTCGTCCACGAGCAGCACGGGCTCGTCGAGCTGCGACACGACCGCGAAGGCGACGCGCACCTTCATGCCGCTGGAGAGATGCTTGAAGGGGGTGTCGATGACGTCACCCGCACCGGCGAACGAGATGATGTCGTCGAAGCGCTCCGCGATCTCGCGCCGTTTGAGCCCGTGCATGCCCGCCGTGAGCAGCACGTTGTCGCGCACCGTCAGGTCGCCGGCGAAGCCGCCGGTGAGCTCGATGAGCGGGGCTACGCCGCCGTGCACGCGCACCGATCCCTCATCGGGCAGCAGCACGCCGGCCACGAGCTTCAGCAGCGTCGACTTGCCCTGGCCGTTGCGGCCTACGACGCCGATCGCCTCGCCGGTGCGCACCGTGAAGCCCACATCGCGCAGGGCCCAGAACTCGCCGGGCGCCGTTCGGCGCGCGCGACCTGCGAAAAGGTCCTTGAAACTGCGCCGCGAGCCCCGGTTGCGCCGGAAGCGCACACCGAGGTCGCGCGCCGTGATGATCGCTTCGTCCGTCACGTCACAACTCCTTCAGCACGCCGCCGACCGAGCGGCGGAAGACGAGGGCGCCGACGACCAGCAGCACGGCGGTGATGCCCGCGGAAGAGGCCACGAGACCCCAGTCGAGCTGATCCGGGAAGAACCCCGCGCGGAAGAGGGAGAAGATGCCGGAGAGCGGGTTGAGCCACGCGAGGGGCTGCGCGAAGTGCGGCAGATCTCCGGCGCCGTAGATGACCGGCGAGGCGTAGAACAGCACCCGCAGCAGCAGCTTGATCGCGCGCTCGAAGTCGCGGAAGAAGACGGTCAGCGGCGCCACGATGAGGCCGATTCCCAGGATCAGGGCGGCGAGCAGCACCGCTCCGAGCGGGAAGAGCAGGAGGCCCCAGCCGACGCTCGCGCCGGAGAAGACCGCGAAGCCGACCAGCACGGGGAGGCTCAGCAGGAACTCGATGCCCTTCGACGCCACGATGCGGCCCACCCAGATCCACCGCGGGAGCGCCACTGAGCGCACGAGCTTCACGTCGCGCAGGAACGCGCGGGTCGAATCGCTCACCGCGCCGTTGAACCAGACCCAGGGCAGCATCGCGGTGAGCAGGAAGACGATGTACGGGCTCTCCCCGACGGTGCGGTTGAACACCTGCGTGAAGATGAACCAGTAGATGAGGCTCATCAGCAGCGGATCGAGGATCGACCACAGATAGCCGAGCAGCGAGGTCGAATAGCGCACCTTGAGGTCGCGCCGCGTCAGCAGCCACAGCGACGACCACGCCGTGGCGCGGGCGGAACGGTGCTCGGGGGATTGGGTCACAGAAGCTATTCTGCCGGTTCCAGGCTGGGCGGAGTAGCGGAGGATGTTTTGGTAGATTAGACGCGTGCCGCCCGAGACCTCTTCCACCGTGCCCTCTTCCGCACCCGACCAGACGCCCCAGACCGGCGACGGGTCGCCGAACGCATCCTCCCAGGCTTCCGCGGAGGCCTCGTCGCACGCTCCGAGGACGGGGCGCATCCAGGTGCCGACGCCCTCCGTGGTGCGCGCCCGTGAGCGAGGTCGCATCGCCGCCCAGAATCCGGTCGTGCTGCGCACCGAGATGCTCACGAAGACCTACGGCACACTCGTCGCGGCGAACGAGGTCTCGGTCGAGGTGCACGCGGGCTCGTTCACTGGCTTCGTCGGCCCCAACGGGGCGGGCAAGACGACCACGCTCTCGATGATCAGCGGCCTGCTTCGCCCGACCTCCGGGCGAGTCGCCGTCGGCGAGGTCGACGTGTGGACCGACGGCCCGGCGGCGAAGCGGCTGATCGGCACACTGCCCGACCGTCTGCGGCTCTTCGACCGGCTCACCGGTGCGCAGCTGCTCTACTACTCCGGTGTGCTCCAGGGCGTCGCCGAGGCCTCGCTCGCGCAGCGCGCGGGCGAACTCGCCGAGGCCTTCGGACTCGAGTCGGCGCTCGGACGCCTCGTCTCCGACTACTCCGCGGGCATGCAGAAGAAGATCGCGCTCGCCTGCGCCATGATCCACGCGCCCGACGTGCTCGTGCTCGACGAGCCCTTCGAGGCGATCGACCCGGTCTCGGCGTCGAACGTCACCGAGATCCTGGAGAAGTACGTGGCCGGCGGCGGCAGCGTCATCATGTCGAGCCACAGCCTCGACCTCATCCAGCGCGTCTGCGACCACGTCGCGATCATCGTCGACGGCAGCGTCATCGCCCAGGGCACCGTCGACGAGGTGCGCGACGGCGTCAGCCTCGAAGAGCGCTTCACCCGACTGACCGGCATGAGCGATGCCAAGAAGGGACTCGAGTGGCTGCACGGCTCCTCCGACTCCGAGTAGCGCTGCTGGGCGGCGCCTTCCGCGGGTCGTTCCTCAGGGGCCTGCGAACGGTCGTCCTCTTCCTGCTGCTCGCCGCGGGCGCTGTCGCGCTCGCCCTGCTGCCGGGTCTGCTCATCGCGGACGCCGGCGAACTCCGCACGGTCGACACCGTGATCGGCGGGTTGCTGCTCGCCGCCGTCTTCGTGGTGCCCTTCTTCGAGAATCGGCGTCTGCTCGACGCGCGCCAGTTCGCGCAGTTCCCCGCGGGCCCCGGAACGATCGCGATCTCGCTGCTGCTGACCTCGGTCATCAGCAGGCCGTTCCTGCTGCTCGCGATCTGGCTCGTCTCGCTCGGCGTGCTGCGCCCCGGGTGGCACTCGCCCGGCTGGGCCGCGCCCGTGGCGTTCGTGCTCGCGGCGCTGCTCGCGATGTGCAGCGTGCGCGTGAGCGCGGGCATCTCCAGGCTCATGGCCGGTGCTCGGCACGCGGGCACCGTCCGCACCGTCGGCGTGCTGCTCGCCGTCGCATTCCTCCCCGTCGCCGTGTTCGCCGTCACGACCGCGCTGTCGGGCGGGGTCTCGGGGCTCGGCGAGACCGCCCGCATCCTCGGGTGGACGCCCTTCGGCGCGCCGTTCGCCGGCCTCGCGCTGCTCGCGGCGGGCGACACGGCGGGCGGGCTGATCCGACTCGGGATCGTCGCCGTCTCGGTGCTGCTGCTGCTCGTGGTCTGGGTGCTCGTCGCGACGGTGTCGAACCAGCGCATCGACCGTCCGCTCGATCCGGGCATCGCCCGCAGCGGCCTCGGCTGGTTCGAGCGATTCGCCGCGCGGCCGTCCCAGGTGATCGCCGCGCGCGAACTGACCTACTGGGCTCGCGATCCGCGATACCGCGTGGCGCTCTTCGCGATCCCCGTCGCGCCGATCATCATGCTCGTCGCGCTCTGGATCGCCGGCGTCGACCCGCACACCCTGGCGCTCGTGCCGCTCCCGGTCATCCTGCTGCTGCTCGGCTGGTCCCAGCACAACGACATCGCGATGGACTCGACCGCGATCTGGACGCACGTGGCGAGCGGCACCCGTGGCCGCGCCGACCGCGCCGGCCGCCTCGCCCCCGTGATGATGATCGGCATCCCGCTCGCGCTCATCGGCTCGAGCATCACGGTGACGCTGCTGGGCGACTGGCGCGTGCTGCCCTCGGTGCTCGGTCTGAACCTCGGCGTGCTGCTCGTCTCGAGCGCCTCGTCGAGCGTGTTCTCGGTGCTCATGCCCTATCCCGCGACCCGACCGGGCGACAGCCCGTTCGTGCAGCCGCAGTGGTCGGGCTCGGGCTCGGGTCTCGCGCAGACGCTGTCGATCGTGACGGCCCTCGTGCTCTCGGCCCCCGTCGTCTGGATGTCGGTGAACGCGATGGTGCACGTCGAATTCGCCGACAACGCCTGGGCGCTGCTCTTCGGCGCCGGGTACGGGGCGGCGGTGCTGGGGCTCGGCATCGTGATCGGCGGCTGGCTCTTCGACCGCAGCGCGCCCGAGCTCATCGCCGTGACGCAGGTGTTCGACTGAGCGAGGCGGCATGGTGCCGCGGTGCCGCCGCGGGTGCTGCCGTCGCGTAGAATCGGTTCATGGGAATCTTCACGCGACGCGATTCGGAACCCGCAGGCGGCGTCGACGTGCTCGACCGCGAACTCGAGAAGCTGCTCGAGGACTCGCAGATCGAGGACGGCGATCATGAGCGCTTCTCCCACTACGTGCCGAAGGACAAGATCCTCGAGTCCGCGGTGACCGGGAAGCCGGTGCGAGCGCTGTGCGGCAAGAAGTGGACGCCCTCGCGCGATCCCGAGAAGTTCCCGGTGTGCCCGGAATGCAAGAAGGTCTACGAGAAGATGCGCAAGTAGCGCCGATCCCCGGAGGAAGAAACGACATGACCGACACCCGCGAGGTGCTCACCTGGGATGGCTTCGGAGACGCGACGCGCGACCTCTCGCGCCAGATCGTCGCAGACGGCTTCGTTCCCGACGTGGTCGTCGCGATCGCGCGCGGCGGACTGCTGCCCGGCGGTGCGATCGCCTACGGCCTCGGCGCGAAGAACTGCGGCGCTCTCAACGTCGAGTTCTACACCGGTATCGGCACGGTGCTCGAGCGGCCCGAGGTGATCCCTCCCGCGCTCGATCTCGGCTACCTCGCAGGCCGTCGCGTGCTGCTCGTCGACGACGTCGCCGACAGCGGCCGCACCCTGAAGCTCGCGGTCGAGCTGCTGCGCGCCGAGGGCGCGGACGTGCGCTCGGCAACGATCTACACGAAGCCGGGCACCGTCGCGTCGCCCGACTACTCGTGGAGGGCGACCTCGCTCTGGATCGATTTCCCCTGGTCGGCCAGCGGCTCGGTGATCGAGGAGGATGCCGACAGCCTGGAGCGCTCCGCCTAGAGGTCGCGCCTACCCGCGCGGCCTCTAAGCGCACCAGCCGGTATGCTGGCGACGTGCACACCTCGACGGCATTCCTCACCGACCACTACGAGCTGACGATGGTCGACGCGGCGCTCCGCTCGGGCACCGCTCACCGCCGCAGCGTCTTCGAACTCTTCGCCCGACGTCTCTCCGGCGCCAGGCGATACGGGGTGGTCGCGGGCACGGGTCGCCTGCTCGAGGCGATCGGGCGCTTCCGCTTCGGCGACGCCGAACTGGAGTTCCTGCGCGAGCGGGCCATCGTCGCGGACCGCACGCTCGACTGGCTCGCCGATTTCCGCTTCAGCGGCGAGATCTGGGGATACCCGGAGGGCGAGGTGTTCTTCCCGGGCTCACCGCTCGTCATCGTCGAGTCGAGTTTCGCGGAGGGCGTGCTGCTCGAGACGCTGGCGCTCAGCATCCTGAACGCCGACTCCGCCGTCGCCACCGCTGCGTCGCGCATGGCACACGCGGCAGGCGGCAAGCCGCTCGCCGAGATGGGATCGCGCCGCACCGGCGAGTACAGCGCCGTCGCCGCGGCCCGCGCCGCCTACGTCGCCGGTTTCAGCGCGACCTCCAACCTGGAGGCTGGGCGCAGTTACGGCATCCCGACCATGGGCACCGCCGCTCACAGCTTCACGCTGCTGCACGACAGCGAGCGCGAGGCGTTCGAGGCGCAGGTCGCCGCGCTCGGCACCGACACGACCCTGCTCGTAGACACCTACGACATCGAGCAGGGCGTGCGCACCGCGGTCGAGGTCGCGGGCACCGATCTCGGGGCCGTGCGCATCGACTCCGGCGACCTGCCGGTCGTGGTGGCGCGCGTGCGGCAGCTCCTCGACGAGCTCGGCGCCACCCGCACCCGCATCACGGTCACCAACGACCTCGACGAGCACACCGTCGCGGCGCTCGCGTCTTCTCCCGTGGACAGCTTCGGGGTCGGCACCTCTGTCGTCACCGGTTCGGGCACCCCGACCATGGGCATGGTCTACAAGCTCGTGGCCCACGAGAACGACGAGGGCGAGTGGGTCTCGGTCGCGAAGAAGTCGGCGGACAAGGCGTCCGTCGGCGGGAGGAAGAGCGTGCGCCGCGCCTTCAACCGGCGAGGGATCGCCACCGCCGAGCTGCTGTTCCTCGGCGACGGCCCGGGCGGGGAGCCCGAGGGCTCCGAGCTCGCCGCCAGCTCGCGGGAGGTGCTCGTGCCGCTCGTCGAGGCGGGCGAGGTGCGCGCCGAGCACATCGGGAGCGCCGGCATCGCGGCGGCCCGCGAACGGCACCGCGCCTGCGTCGCCGAGCTGCCTCCCGTCGCCATGAGCCTCACCCGGGGCGACCCCGCGATCCCCACCGAGTACCGCTAGGGGCGGCGGGGATCCCTGTCGGATACTCCGCGCCGCGAGGAGCGTCGGGGATCCCTACCGGAAATCCCGCGACGCGACTCCGGCGGGCGCGGCCAGCGGCTCGAACCGCTGCGCGATGACGTTCACGACGCCCTCGGGCGAGCGCTCGAGCACACCGCGGATGACGAGGGCGGGGGAGGAACGGGCGACCAGGCGGTTCTGCTCCCACACCTGCTGCCACGTGACGACGTTCACCGTGCCGGCCTCGTCCTCGAGGGTGATGAAGGTGATGCCGCTCGCCGTTCCGGGGCGCTGCCGATGCGTGACGATGCCGGCCACCTCGACCGCGGTGCCGGGAGCCGTCTGCCGTATTCGGTCCGAGCGGACGACGCCGCGCGCGTCGAGCGCGTCTCGCACGAACGCGAGCGGATGCGCGCCGCGGCCCGCGACCCCGGTGGTCCAGAGGTCGAGTTCGGCCTGCTCGGTCTCGCTGAGCACCGGCAGCAACGGGGGCTGCACGTGCACCGCGATGCCCGGCAGGAAGCGCTCGCGGTTGTCGGCGGCCGGGGCAGCGGCCCAGAGCGCCTCGCGCCGCCCCAGGCCCAGGCTCTCGCAGGCACCGGCCGCGGCCAGTGCCTCGATGCGCTCGCGGTCGAGATCCGCACGCCGTGCGAGGTCGGCGAGGTCGGCGAAGGGGCCGGCCTCCCGGGCCCTCGCGATCCGATCCGCGATCGCGGTCTCGATGCCGCGGATGTCCGAGAGCCCGAGCCTGACCGCGAAGGCGCCGTCGCGGCGGTGGCGGCCGCTCGTGTCGGCGGTCTCCGGGTCGAACTCCGGGACCGGAGGCTGCTCGGGGGAGAGGCAGGCATCGGAACCGCGTGCCGCGGCGGCGCCCGCCGCGCCCGCGATCCGCTCGAGCCCCGCCTGCGCGTCGGAGCGCTGCACGTCGGGCGGCAGCACCTCGACGCCGTGGCGCCGGGCGTCCTCGGTGAGCGAGCGGGCCGAGTAGAAGCCCATCGGCTGCGACTGCAGAAGCCCGGCGAGGAAGGCGGCGGGGTAGTGCAGTTTGAACCAGGCGCTCGTGTAGACGAGCAGCGCGAAGCTGATCGAGTGGCTCTCGGCGAAGCCGAAGTCGGCGAAGGCCTTGATCTGCTCGTACATGAGCTGGGCCGCCTCACCCGTGATGCCGTTCTTCGCCATGCCCGCGAAGAGCTTGCCGCTGAGGCCGTCGATCCGCTCCTCGCCGCGCTTCGAGCCCATCGAGCGGCGCAGCAGATCCGCGTCCTCGCCCGAGAAATCCCCCACGGCCGTGGCCATCTGCATGAGCTGCTCCTGGAAGACCGGGACGCCGAGGGTGCGCTCGAGCACGGGGATGAGCTTCTCGTGCGGGTAGTCGACCTCCTCGGGGTGCGCCCTGCGCCTGAGATACGGGTGCACCGCGCCGCCCTGGATCGGACCGGGGCGGATCAGCGCGATCTCGATGACGAGGTCGTAGAACCTGCGCGGCTTCAGCCGCGGCAGGGTGTTCAGTTGGGCGCGGCTCTCGAGCTGGAACACGCCGACGGCATCGGCCCGGCAGAGCATGTCGTAGACCCCGGCCTCCTCCTTGGGGATCGTCGCGAGGGTCCATCGCTCGCCCGTGTGCCGCGCGGCCAGGTCCATCGTCTTCTGGAGGGCGCTCAGCATGCCGAGGCCGAGCAGATCGAACTTCACGAGGCCCATCGCCGCGCAGTCGTCCTTGTCCCACTGCAGCACGGTGCGGTCGTCCATGCGCGCGTGCTCGATCGGGCAGACCTCGCCGACCGGGCGTTCGGTGAGCACCATGCCGCCGGAGTGGATGCCGAGGTGCCTGGGGGCCTTCGCGAAGCGGGCGGCGAGCGCCCGGACCTCGGCCGGGATCTCGTTCAGCATCTCCCCGGAGGGGCGGTGCCAGCCCTCGATGTCGCGGGTCCAGGCGGTCTGCTGCCCCGCGCCGTAGCCGAGCGCCTTGGCAGCGTCGCGGATCGCGCCCTTCGTGCGGTAGCTGATGACGTTCGCGACCTGGGCGGCGTTGCGCCTGCCGTACTTCCCGTAGACGTACTGGATGATCTGCTCCCGCTGCTCGGAGTCGAAGTCGACGTCGATGTCGGGCTCCTCGTCGCGCAGGCTGGAGAGGAAGCGCTCGAAGGGGAGATCGTAGAGAATCGCGTCGACGGCGGTGATACCGAGCACGTAGCAGACTGCGGAGTTCGCGGCCGATCCGCGCCCCTGGCAGAGGATGTTCCTGTCGCGCGCCTCGCGAACGATGTCGTGCACGATGAGGAAGTAGCCGGGGAAGTCCTTCCGTTCGATGACTTCGAGTTCGCGCTCGAGACGCTGCCGGTGCCCGTCGGGCAGGCGGTCGCCGTAGCGCTTCGCCGCGCCCTCCCAGACGAGGTGTCTGAGCCAGCTCATCTGGGTGTGCCCCTCGGGCACGTCGAGTTTCGGGAGCCTGGGCTTCGCCGCCTTGAGCGGAAAACCGAGCTCGCGGGCGAGCGGCACCGTGCGTGCGACCGCGTCGGGGTGGCGGGCGAAGCGGCGGAGCATGGCGGCTCCGTTGCGCAGGTGGGCGGCGCCGGTGGCGGGGAGGTGCGGATCGAGCTCGTCGAGGCTGCGGCGGGCCCGTACCGCCGCCATGGCCTCGGCGAGGTCGGCGTCCGCGCGCACCGCGTAGTGCACGTTGCCGGTGACGAGCGTGGGGAGGCCGTGCGCCTCGGCGAGACTCGCGAGGCGGTCGACGCGGGCGTCGTCGCCGGGGTGGCCGTGGTGGGTGAGCTCGACGTAGACGGCGTCTGCTCCGAAGCGGTCGGTGAGCGCGTCGAGTTCGCGGGAGGCCAGCGCGTCTCCCGCCTCGCGGGTGGTGCCGGCATCGAGCGCGCGCCCCACCGCACCCTTGCGGCAGCCGGTGAGGATCGCCCAGTGCCCGCGACCCCGCGCGGCCAGTTCGTCGAGGTCGTAGACGGGTCGGCCCTTCTCGCCGCCCCGCAGTTGAGCCTCGGTGATCGCCCCGGCGAGGCGATGGTACCCCTCTATGCCGTGTGCGAGGACGAGGAGGTGCGTGCCCGCCGGGTCGGTCGCGCCGAGCTGGGGAGCGTCGAGTCCGAGCGAGAGCTCGGCGCCGTGCACCGTGATGAGCTCGGGGTGCAGCTCCGCGGCCTCTGCGAAGCGGGCGGTTCCGTAGAAGCCGTCGTGGTCGGTCAGGGCGAGGCCGGTGAGGCCCAGCCGCGCGGCCTCCGAGACGAGCGCCTCGGGAGAGGATGCGCCGTCGAGGAAGCTGTAGTGCGAGTGGGCGTGCAGCTCAGCGTAGGGCGTCCCGGCCGCTCCGGGTGTTCCGGGCGCTCCGGTCGGGGCCGTGGGGTCATCGCGTGGGGGCGGAGCTGGAGCTGGAGCCGGGGCACCGGGTGGCGCCGGCAGCTCGGTCGGGGGCGGCGAGCCGACCGGAGACCCGACCGGAGACCCGACCGGAGACCCGCCGTGCCGCGGTCTCCCCGACAGGCGCCGTTCGAACTCCTCCCACGGCACCGGGGGATTGCTCCATCCCATGCCCGCCTCCTCTCGCGTCGTATCGGTTCTTCTCGCGTCGTCCCGGTTCGTCTCGGTTTTCTCCGGAGCCGTGGATCGTCACAGCGGCCAGCCGCAGCGATCCTTCATCGCATCACGGCTATTCCCGCCCGCCTCCCGCTTCCGTTCCGTCCCTAGTCGTAGCGACCCTCCGCGAACCACCTCCCTCCCTGGTGCAGCAGCAGCCAGGCGTCCCCGTCGCCGAGTTGCACCTGCAGGCGGAAGCGTTCGGGGACGCCGCGCCACCAGCGCTCTCGGAGTGCCCACGGCTGCGACCAGCCGGCGACCGGTGCGCTCCCCGCCGCCTCGCCGACACGCAGCCGCGCTGGTCTGGCGTCGAGCAGTTCGTCGCAGTCGATGCCGACGAGCAGGCCGGAGTCGTCGAGCAGTTCGGCGGGAACCGGGGGCGCGAACACCTCGCTGGGGTGGGGAGCGGGGAGGGATCCCGGCCACGGCCCGGTCGCGGAGCGCCGATCGCGCGCGGCGGTCGCCCACGGCGTGAACTGCTGCCGCTCGGCGAGCAGACGCCCTCCGGTGATCCTGACGGTGCCGACCCCGGTGTGCCCGATGCGGCTCTGGACCCGGCTGAGGTGGTGGTGCACGCGCTCATCGGGCCCCGTGCTCCAGAGGCCGGGTTCGTGCGCCGCCGCACGGTCGGTGTGCACGGGGGAGAGTCTCACGCGGACGATCCCCGCTCCGTTCCGCTCCGGATCCCTGGGCACGGTGTCCGACTGCCAACGGATGCGGTTCACGACATCGGCCGCGGTGAAGCGGCGGGGGTGCGACCATACGCGCTCGTGGCGCAGGCCGATGTCGTCGGTGAGCTCGACGCGGAGCGAGGTGCAGACCAGTCGCTCCTCGGCGAGCTCTTCGACGAAGCGCTCGGAGAGCGCGGCGCAGGCGAATGCCAGCTGCTCGGCGGCGTCGAGCGGCGGCTCGAAGTCGAGCGTTGCTGCGAGTTCTCGGGCCGGGGTGCGAGGGCGCAGCTCCGAGCCGTGCGCGGGCGGCGCGGCGGAGGCACGGCGGTGCACCGCCGTGCCTGTCGCGCCGAAGCGCTGCCGCACCGCCTCCTCCGGGAGTGCTGCGAAGGAGCCGAGCGTGCGGATGCCGAGCCCTCGCAGCACCTCCGCGAAGCGCGGATCGGCCGCGCGCGAGACCGGCAGCGGGCTGAGGAAGGCCCGTGATCCGCCGGCCGCCACGATGCGGATGCCCGGAGCGGGGGACTCGATCCCCGGGGCATCCGCGGCCGATCGGGCCGCCTGCTCGGCCGCGAACCATCCATCGGCGATGCCGATCCTGGCGTCGGGGAGCTCGAGCGATTCGGCGAGCCGCAGGATCTCGGCCGCGGCCCGGTCCTCTCCGCCGTAGTATCTGGCTGGGCCTCGCGCCCGCATCGCGCAGAGGCCGGGTCGCAGCGGGGAGACGCCGGGGATGATGCGCTCGAGCGCGGCGATGACGGGCGCGAAGCGGCGCTCGTCGACCTCCGGGTCGTGCGGGAGGATCACCGCGTCGGCGCAGCGGAACTGCGCTTCGCGCTCGGACAGCCCCGGCCGCACGCCCTCCGCGCGCGCGGCGGCGGAGCAGGCGACGACGCGCCGCTGCGAGACGAGCGCGACGGTGGGAGGCAGGGGCGGAGCCTCCTCCGCTGCGCGCTCGATCGCATGCGCCCGCACCGGCCAGTCGGGGATCCAGAGGACGAGGGTGCGCTCGGGTGCGGTCGCCGTGCTCATCGCAACCCGCTCGCGATCGGTGAGGGATCGGCCACGACCGCGCCATCCTCGAAGCCGACGGTGTGCTCGCGCACCCCGCGCCGGTCCTGCGTGCGCACCGCGAGCCGTCGGGAGCGGAGCGCGCCGTGTCCCCGACCGAGCCCGGTCCATTGGGAACCTGTGACCCTCAGCGTGCTCTCGGGCCGCGGCCAGTCGCCCAGCACGATGAGCGCGGCGCCGTGCTCGCGGAGTCGAGCCGAGATTCGTTCGGCGTCTCCGGCGCGAGGCGTCGAGGTCGCCCGGAGCAGCACGACGGTGAGGATCTCGCACAGCGCGCTCGCGAGACTGATGGCGTGGGCGCCCGGTTCCGGGATCAGGACGCAGCGATCGAGTGCGACGCCGAGCTCGACTGCGGCCTCTGCTCCGAAGGAGCGGCAGCCGATCACCCCGCACCAGGCGCCCGATGCGGAGCTCGCGCTCATCAGGGCGAGCGCCAGCTGCTGCGAGCCGTGCACCGAGTAGCTCGCCCCTTTCCGCAGTGCCCCGCCCGGCAGCAGGGTGCGCAGACCGGCGTGCGTCGGAAGCGCGCGGTCGTCGAGCCGCACCGGCTGCATCTCGGAGATGCGCCGCTGCAGGGAGTCGACGGTCGCGGCGGGAATCATGGAGCAATATTCGAACATATGTTCGAATAAGTCAATCCGGAATCGGCCCGGGTTTCGACGGCCGCCGGAGCGCGTAGGATGGTGGGGATGAACGAGGACGAGCTGGACGATTACGAGCGCGAGGCCGAGCTGTCGCTGTTTCGCGAGTACCGCGACATCGCGAGCCAGTTCCGCTACGTCGTCGAGACCGAGCGGCGCTTCTACCTGGCCAACGAGGTCGATCTCAAGCGGCAGGACGCGGGCAGCGACTTCTATTTCGAGCTCACCATGGGCGATGTCTGGGTGTGGGACGTGTACCGTTCCGACCGCTTCGTGAAGTCGGTGCGGGTGCTCACCTTCAAGGACGTCAACGTCGAGGAGCTCTCGGCGCGCGAGTTCAAGCTGCCCCAGGAACTGTCGATCGACGAATAGGGCGAGGGATCGCGGCCCGGTATCGCTGCCCGGCGTCTCGGGCGCCTGAGGCGGTCGCGAGCGGTCCGCCTTCTCCCTCCACAACCGGAACGGGTACCGTTCTCACGGCGTGTCGTCCACATCGGCCGGTTTCGGGCTGCGGGATCCCCGACGCGCCGGGGAGGATCGGGGCATGATCCCTCTCCGCTCCCTCGCACCGCTCGCGGCACTGCCGGCGAGGCAGCCGGCGCCGCTGCTCGCGGCTCTGCTGACTCCGCTGCTCGCGCTCACCGCGAGCGCGCCGGGCGCGGAGCGCTGGGCGCCGCCGCTCGGGAGGGCGCTCGAGGTCTCGGGCCCCTATCGCGCCCCGGTTCACGACTACGCGTCTGGGCATCGCGGCATCGACCTGCCCGCCGTTCCCGGAGAGGCGGTTCTGGCCCCCGTGTCGGGCACGGTCTCGTTCGCGGGCCCGGTCGTGGACCGCGGGGTGGTCTCGATCCGACTCGATACGGACACGGTCGTGTCGATCGAGCCGGTCGCCGCCGAGGTCGCCACCGGCGCGTCGGTGCGTCGAGGGGAGCGGATAGGCGCCGTGTCGAGCGGCGGGCACTGCCTCGCCGAGTGCGTGCACGTGGGAGTGCGGGTGGAGGGCGCGTACGTCAACCCCATGCGCTTCTTCGCGAACCGGCCCGTGCTGCTGCCCTGGTGAGCAGACCCGTGCTGCCGCCGTGGGGACCGGGGCGGTCTGCGCGGGCTTCGAGGCTGCTCGGAGCTTGTGCCCGCTCAGGCGCGCGGGTGCGCCTGGCGGTAGGCCTCGGCCAGACGCTCCGTGGAGACGTGGGTGTAGATCTGCGTGCTGCCGAGGCTGGCGTGCCCCAGCATCTCCTGCACGATGCGGAGGTCGGCGCCCCCGTTGAGGAGGTGCGTGGCCGTGGAGTGCCTGAGCGTGTGCGGGCCGCGTGGCCCTCCGCCCGGCTCCTGTTCGAGCTCGCGTGCGACGACGCGATAGACGGTGCGGGTGCTGAGCGCACCCCCGCGGACGCCGAGGAAGAGGCGGTCCGAGACGCCGGGCCCGGTCTGCGCTCCGGCAGCGCCGCGGGGCTCGCCCGCGGACCCCTCGAGCGGGTCCCCCGCAGAACCCACGGGACCCGAGGGTCGGTCCTCTGCCGCGGTTCGTGCGGCGAGCGCGGGGCGGCCGCGTTCGAGGTAGGCCTCAATCGCCCTGGCTGCGGGGGCGCCGATGGGCACGACGCGCTCCTTGCCGCCCTTGCCCAGCACCCGGACGGTGCGCTCGCGCCGGTCGAAGCCGGTGAGCGGCAGCCCGCAGAGCTCCGACACGCGCAGGGCGGCGGCGTAGAGCAGTTCGAGCACGGCGTGGTCGCGCAGCTGCTCGGGGTCGCCGCTCTCGGCGCGCGCGGCGGCTCGGTCGAGGATGCGGGCGACCTGCTCGTCGCCGAGCACTCGGGGGAGGGATCGGGGCGCCTTCGGAGAGCGGAGGCGCGAGGCCGGGTTGCCCGGCACGGCTCCGGTGCGCTCCAGCCACGAGCCGAAGGACTTGAGCGTCGCGACGCCCCGCGCGATCGTGCTCGGCGCGAGTCCGCGCTGCTGCCGCGCCCAGAGCCAGCCCCGCATCACCTCGATATCGCACTCCGCGACGGTCATGGCGTCGGCACCGGCACCCGGATCCGTTCCCCGCTCCTTCTCCGACCCCGTTCCCGGCACCCTTTCCGCGTCCGTTCCCGGATCCCTCTGCGAATCCGTCGCCGGCTTCGTCCCGGGGTTCCTCCCCGCGCGCGTCGGGCTCCCTGCACGCGTCGCGGCCGCGTGCTCCGCGAACTCCCGCAGATCGCGTCCGTAGGAGCGCAGCGTGTGCTCGGAGTAGCCGTACTCGAAGCGAACGGCGTTCAGGAAACCCTCGATCGCCTCGTCCAGTCGCATGCCCTCATTCTCGCCGCTGCAGCACCCAGCGCGTCTCCGAGATGCCCGGCGTTTCGCGACGTGCCACGAATCCGAGCAGTTCGAGCTCGGCGAGCGCGCCCGCCGTTTCCTCTGGGGCTAATCCCGCCTGCCTCGTCACCTCCGCAGTGCTGCGGGTGCCCCGCAGCGGGAGGGCGTCGATCACGCGTCGATGCAGCGGGCTCTGACGCTCGCCGTGCTCGCCGCGGCCGGTTTCGCCTGAGCCGGTCCCGTTCGAACCGGTCGTGCTCCCGCCCGCTCCCTCTCCGGCGACACCCGCGTCGTCGATGCCCAGCAGCTCTCTCACCTCCTCTCCGTTCGTCACGAGCGACGCGCCGTACTCTCGGATGAGCCTGTGGCAGCCGCTCGATGCCGCGCTGGTGATGGGACCGGGCACCGCACCGAGCGGACGGCCCAGCTCGGCCGCATTGCCCGCCGTGTTGATCGACCCCGAGCGCGCGCCGGCCTCGGTGACGAGCGTGGCGGCCGAGAGGGCTGCGATGATGCGGTTGCGCATCAGGAATCTCCACCTGGTGGGGGCCGCGCCCGGCACCATCTCGGAGCACACCGCGCCGGCCTCGGCGATGCGCTGCAGCAGTTGGGTGTGCGCCGCGGGGTACGGCCGATCGGCCCCGCCCGCTACCACGGCGACGGTCGGCGTCTGCGCGGCGAGAGCGGTGCGGTGCGCAACCGCATCGATGCCGTAGGCCGCGCCCGAGACGATCGTGGCACCTGCCGCGCTCGCCGCATCGGTGAGCTCGGCGGTGACGTGAGTGCCGTAGCCGGTGCATGCCCTGGCCCCGACCACCGCGAGCGATGCCGCGGACAGGTGCTCGGGCTCGCCGAGCACCCAGAGCAGGAGCGGCGCGTGCTCGCCGAGATCGTCGAGCAGGGTCGGCCAGGCTTCGGCCCCCGGGGCGATGATCCGCATTCCGTTCGCGACGCCCCGGTCGAGGTCGGTCAGGGTCGCCGAGCGATCGAGGCGCGGGGCCCAGCGCCTGATCCCCGCGCCGATGCGACGGGCGTCGAGCTCCACCCCGGTAGCACGGCGCGCCGCCTCGCAGAGCCGTCGTGCGCCGGCCCCCGAGACCACGAGGTCGAGTGCCGGCCCCGGGCCGAGGGCCGCGAGGAGTTCCCCGGCTGCCGCGTCGGCGGGTTCGACGAGCCGCGACCAGATGATGCGGGCGAGCATCGCGTCGGCCGCCGCCGCGTCGAAGCCCGGGCCTTCTCGTACGAGGCGGTCGAGCCTACAGCGGATCTCGGCGTCGGCTCCCACGTGCATGCTCGCCCCGCTCACGGCGCACCGCCGCCTCTCAGCACGAGCGCCCGCGCGATCTCCTCGCGCCCGGGCCGTTCGAGCTCGGCCAGATCGGCGATGGTCCACGCGAGTCGCAGCACGCGGTGATAGCCGCGCAGCGTCAGCGCCCCTCGCGCGAGCGCACGATCGAGCACCGCGGTGTCCGCCCGTGTCAGACGGCCGGCGGCACTGCGCAACCAGGTGCCCGGGAGCTCGGAGTTCACCCTCCACGCCGTGCCGCGCAGGCGCTCGGTCGCCCTGAGTCGAGCCCGTCCGACCCGCTCGCGCAGCTCGGCGCTCGACGGAGTCGGAGCGGCGGCATCGCCGAGCAGCGCGCTCGAGACGCGGCGGACGGTGAGATGGAGATCGATGCGGTCATTCAGCGGGCCCGAGATGCGCTGCAGGTAACGCACCCGGGTGGCGGGGCTGCAGCGGCACTCCGCCGCGGTATCGGGGGAGCCCGCGTTGCCGCACGGGCAGGGGTTCGCCGCGAGCACGAGCTGGATGCGGGCGGGGAGCGTCGTGCGCAGCCTGGCACGGTGGATCTCGATCCACCCGGATTCCAGCGGCTGTCGCAGCCCGTCGAGCACGGAGCGGGGGAACTCGGGCGCCTCGTCGAGGAAGAGCACGCCGTGGCAGGCGCGGGTGATCGCGCCCGCGTGAACTCCGGCACCGTCTCCTCCGCCGATGATCGACACGGCGGAGGCCGTGTGGTGCGGCGCCTCGAACGGCGGGCGGTCGACGAGGGACCCGAGCGGCACCCCGCCCAGAGCTGCGATGCTGCTGGCGGTGAGCGACTCCGCCTGGGTCAGGTCGGGCAGGATCGACGGCAGACGCGAGGCCAGCATCGTCTTGCCCGCGCCCGGCGGCCCGAGCAGCGAGAGATGATGCCCGCCCGAGGCCGCGATCACCAGGGCCTCGACGGCCTCGGGCTGCCCGATGACGTCTGACATGTCGGCCTCCTCCGCAGCCCGGCGCTCCTGCCGCGGAGTCGGTGGCACGACCCGCCAGGCCCCGGCCGCGCCCGCGTGCCAGGCCACCGCGCCCGCGAGGTCTCGCGCGGCGACGATCTCGACGCCCGGCACGAGGGCCGCCTCGGTCGCTCCCTGCTCCGGCACGATCACGCGGCGAAACCCCAGCTCCCGTGCCGAGACGGTGGCCGCGAGGAGCCCGGCCGGGCGGCGCAGCTCGCCGTCGAGTCCGAGTTCGCCGATGTGCGCCGTCTCGCCGAGCCGGGTGCCCGGCAGCCTGCCCGAGGCCGCGAGCGCGGCGAGCGCGATCGCGAGGTCGAACCCGGATCCCTGCTTCGGCAGATCGGCCGGCTGGAGATTCACGGTGATGAAATGGTCCGACAGCGGCAGGCCGGACTGCGCCGACGCGGTGCGCACCCGCAGCTTCGCCTCGGCGAGCGCGGTGTCGGGAAGACCGATGATCGCCATGCCGGGCAGCTGCCGGGATACTGCGGCCTCGACCATCACGGCTGTGCCTTCGAGGCCGGTCAGCGCGATCGCGCCGGCTCGGCACACCTCGCGGCTCACGAGATGCCCCGCAGGTGGTCGATTCGCGGGGCTGCGCCGGGAAGCAGCGTGATGCCCACGGCGTCGATGCGCAGCTCGAGACCGTGCGCTGACTGGGCGCGCCGCCAGTCGAGCAGCAGGCGCCGCAATCGGGCGGCTTTGCGCGCGGTGATGGCCTCCAGCGGGGTGCCGTAACCGGTGCCGCTCCGCGTCTTCACCTCCACGGCGACGAGGGTGCGGTGCTCTCGCGCGACGATGTCGAGCTCGCCGTGCCTGGTGCGCCAGTTCCTCTCCAGTATGCGGAACCCCTGCGCCGCCAGATACTCGGCGGCGATCGCCTCGCCGCGATCGCCGAGTGCGCGGTTGCCCGACCCGCGAGCCGTTCCGTCTTCGATTCTCGTGCCGTTCATCGTGCACCTCCTGTCGGCCAGCGTCGCGGCTCTGCCCGGGGAGCGAAAGCAGAAAAGAGCCGATGTGGAGAAGCCGGGCCCGAATCGGTGGAAACGCCGGGTGTGGAGGGAGAAGGCCCCCGAGTCTCCGACGAGTCGGCGTCTCGGTGGAAACGCCGGGTGCTGAGGGAGGGATCGGGCGCCGCAGCGGTGCTACACTGTTGGATGCATCTCGAAAGAGATGACTTCGCGTGCCCGATTGTCGGCGCTTCGCCACCGGTCTCCCGCAGGGAGCGGCGAAGCCCGCGGGCACCAGGATCTGGCCGCATCCGCGGCCGATGAACAACCGCAAGCGCGCGCCCGCAGGGGTGCGCAGAACAGGAGACCGGCAATGGCCGTCGTCACCATGCGCCAGCTGCTCGACAGCGGCGTCCACTTCGGACACCAGACCCGTCGCTGGAACCCGAAGATGAAGCGCTTCATCTTCGCCGAGCGCTCGGGCATCTACATCATCGACCTGCAGCAGTCGCTCGGCTACATCGATGCCGCCTACGACTTCGTGAAGAACACCGTCGCGCGCGGCGGCAACATCCTCTTCGTGGGCACCAAGAAGCAGGCGCAGGAAGCGATCGCCGAGCAGGCGACCCGCGTGAACCAGCCCTACGTCAACCAGCGCTGGCTCGGCGGTCTGCTCACCAACTTCCAGACCGTCACCGGTCGCCTCGAGCGCATGAAGGAGCTCGAGCAGCTCGACTTCGAGGGCACCACGAGCGGCTTCACCAAGAAGGAGCTGCTGCTCAAGAAGCGCGAGCTCGAGAAGCTGCAGAAGTCGCTCGGCGGCATCCGTCACATGACGAAGACCCCGTCGGCTCTCTGGGTGGTCGACACCAAGAAGGAGCACCTCGCGATCGACGAGGCGAAGAAGCTCGGCATCCCCGTGATCGCCATCCTCGATACCAACTGCGATCCCGATGAGGTCACCTACCCGATCCCGGGCAACGATGACGCCATCCGCTCGGTCGCGCTGCTGACCCGCGTGATCGCCGACGCCGCGGCCGAGGGTCTCATGGAGCGCCACCAGAAGCCCGCCGAGGGCGAGGCCGCCGCCGAGCCCCTCGCCGAGTGGGAGGTCGAGCTGCTGAACGCTGAGAAGACCGAGGCCCCCGCCGAGGAGGCTCCGGCCGCCGAGGAGGCTCCGGCTGCTGCCGAGGCACCCGCCGAGGCCTCCGCCGAGTAACGAGCCCCACACTTTCCACTGCACACTCAGTAAAAGGAGTCACACATGGCTGCAGTAAGCATGGCCGCTGTGAAGGAACTGCGCGAGCGCCTCGGCGCCGGCATGGTCGACTGCAAGAACGCGCTCACCGAGGCCGATGGCGACATCGAGAAGGCCATCGAGATCCTGCGCCTCAAGGGCCTGAAGGGCGTCGCGAAGCGCGGCGACCGCGAGGCGAGCGAGGGCCTCGTCGCCGTCGAGCAGAGCGAGGGCGCCGCCACGATGATCGAGCTCGTCTGCGAGACCGACTTCGTCGCGAAGAACGAGAAGTTCCTCGCGCTCGCGGATCGCGTGCTCAAGGCGATCGTCGCGGCAGGCGCGAAGAACGCCGAGGAGGCCCTCGCGGCCCCCGCCGGCGACCAGACCGTCGCCGAGCTGATCACCGACGAGGCCGCCGTCATCGGCGAGCGCATCGAGCTCCGCAAGGTCTCGCGCGTCGAGGCCCCGGCCACCGCCGTCTACCTGCACCGCACCTCGAAGGATCTGCCCCCGCAGATCGGCGTGGTCGTGGGCTACGAGGGCGACGACGCGAAGGCTGCGCTGAGCATCGCCCAGCACATCTCCTTCGCCGATCCGCTCTACGTCTCCCGCGACGAGGTCCCCGAGGCCGATGTCGAGAAGGAGCGCGAGATCGTCACCGAGGTCTCGAAGAACGAGGGCAAGCCCGAGGCCGCTCTGCCGAAGATCGTCGAGGGGCGCCTGAACGCGTTCTTCAAGCAGGTCGTGCTCAACGAGCAGATCCACGCGCTCGACGAGGAGAAGCGCGACGTGAAGAAGGTCGCCGATGCGGCCGGCATCACCGTCACGGGCTTCGCCCGCGGCAAGGTCGGCGCGTAAGCGAGACCATCGAGACCCGGGTCGGACTGGGGAGCACCCCTTCCGGCCCGGGTCTTTCGCTGCCCCGCACTATCATTGGCTGAGACCAGAACCACACCCTGCGAAGGAGAACCCATGACCGAGACCCGCAAACGCCGAGTCCTGCTGAAGCTCTCGGGGGAGGCGTTCGGGGGCGGCACGCTCGGCGTGAATCCCGATGTGGTGAGCCAGATCGCGCGCGAGATCGCGGCTGCCATGGAATCGGCGGAGGTCGCGGTGGTCGTGGGCGGCGGCAACTTCTTCCGGGGCGCCGAGCTCTCCCAGCGCGGCATGGATCGCGCCCGAGCCGACTACATGGGCATGCTCGGCACGGTGATGAACGCCCTCGCCCTGCAGGACTTCCTAGAGCAGGCGGGCGTCGGCAGCCGCGTGCAGTCGGCCATCACGATGACGCAGGTCGCGGAGACCTACATCCCGCTGCGCGCCATCCGCCACCTCGAGAAGGGACGCGTGGTGATCTTCGGCGCCGGCGCCGGCCTGCCCTACTTCTCCACCGACACGGTGGCGGCGCAGCGCGCGCTCGAGATCCACGCCGACGAGGTGCTCGTCGCGAAGAACGGGGTCGACGGCGTCTACACGGCCGACCCGCGCCAGGATCCCGACGCCACGCTCATCGATCGGATCAGCTACAACGATGCGCTCGTGCAGGGCCTCAAGGTCGTCGACTCGACCGCGTTCAGCCTCTGCATGGACAACGGCATGCCGATGCGCGTGTTCGGCATGGAGCCGGCGGGCAACGTCACGCGGGCGATCAGCGGCGAGAAGCTCGGCACGCTCGTGCACAGTTGAGTCCTGCGCGCCACCACTAGACTTGAAATATTGACCACCGGAGCAAGGAGAACGCCGTGATCGAAGAAGTCTTCGCCGATGTCAGGGAACGCATGACGAAGGCGGTCGACGCCGCGAAGGAGAGCTTCGCCACGGTGCGCACGGGCCGTGCGAACCCGGCGCTGCTGCAGAACCTGCAGGTCGACTACTACGGCACGCCCACCCCGCTGCCGCAGCTCGCATCGGTGCAGAACCAGGACGCCCGCAGCCTGCTGATCACCCCCTACGACAAGGGCGCGATGAAGGGCATCGAGCAGGCCATTCGCGACATGCCGAACCTCGGTGCCAACCCCTCGAACGACGGCAACGTGATCCGCGTCACCCTGCCCGAGCTGACGGAGGAGCGCCGCAAGGAGTTCGTCAAGATCGTGAAGAACCGCGCCGAGGATGCGCGCGTCGCGGTGCGCGGTGTGCGTCGTCACGGCAAGGACGAACTGGATGCGCTGAAGAGCGAGATCGGCGAGGACGACGTGGCGCGGGCCGAGAAGGAACTCGAGGCCGTCACCAAGCAGTTCATCGAGCTGATCGACGACGCGATGAAGCGCAAAGAAGCCGAACTCCTGGAGGTCTGACTGCGATGTCGGGCTCGGAGCGCCGCGATGAGATCAGGGCTCACCTGGAATCGAAGCGTGCGCAGCTCGAGGCGACGAACGCCCGCATCGAGGCGCGAGCCGGTCGCAATCTGGTCTTCGCGATCGGTTCCGGCCTGATCTTCGCCGCGATCTTCATCGCGAGCCTCTTCCTGCTGAAGGGACTGTTCGCGGTGCTCGTCGCCGCGCTCGTCTCGATCGCGCTCGTCGAGCTCGCCGCGGCGTTCCGCACCGCGGGGCGGCGGGTGCCGCGCGTCGGCGTAGTGCTCGGCGGCCTCGTCGTGGTCGTCGGCGCCTATTTCTGGGGGGCTGAGGGCATGCTGCTCGGGCTCTTCGCCGGATCGGTGCTGCTGACGCTGTGGCGCCTCGTCGAGGGGCTTGTTCCGAGCTGGGAGACGGCGCCGCGCACGCTGGTGCGCGATGTGTTCTCTGGCCTCTTCACGCTCGTCTACGTCGCCTTCCTCGCCTCGTTCGCGGTGCTCCTGCTGAGCGGTGAACGGGGGGAGTGGTGGGTCTTCGGGCTCGTCGCCGTCGTGGTCTCCGTCGATGTGGGGGCCTATGCGGCGGGAGTGACGCTCGGCAAGCACAAGATGACGCCGCGGATCAGCCCGAACAAGACATGGGAGGGATTCGCGGGAGCGGCGCTCGTCGCCGTGATCGTCGGAGTCGTCGTCTCGTTGTTCGCGCTGCGGCAGCCGTGGTGGGTCGGCGTGGTGCTCGGCCTCGTCGTGCTGCTGACGGCGACCGGGGGCGATCTCACCGAGTCGCTCATCAAACGGAATCTGGGAGTGAAGGACATGAGTTCGTGGATCCCCGGTCACGGCGGTTTCCTCGACCGGCTCGATTCGCTCCTCCCGTCCGCCGTCGGCGTGTACGGGGTCGCGCTCGTATTGGGAGTGGTGTGATGGCGCAGGGCGTTCAGCAAGAGGCGAAGCGCGGCGGGCAGAATGGTGTGGTGCACACGGCGTTCCCCCTCGCAGGCAAGTCCGAGCTCGGCTACCACCCCGAGCAGGTCGACGCGTTCCTCGAACGTGCGCGTTCGAGCTACGAGACGGCATCGGGCGAGGGATCGGGGATGACCGCCGCCGAGGTGCGCGGCACGGCCTTCGCCGTGAGGAAGCGGGGGTACTCCGCCCGCTATGTGGATGCGGCGATGGACCGCCTCGAGGAAGTCTTTTTCGAGCGGGAGCGTCGTGCCCGCCTCCGCGAGATCGGCGAGGACGCCTGGTGGGACGAGACCCGCCAGCTGCTGTCGGAGGTGCGCGGCCGTTTGCAGCGCCCGCGCGGTCGGCGCTTCCGCCGCAGGGGTCTGTTCGCCACCGGCTATCGTCGTTCGCAGGTCGATGCGTTCCTCGATCGAGTCTCCGACATGTTCGAGCGGCGGGAGATCGCGATCGCTCCGGCCGATGTGCGCGACGTGGTGTTCCACTCGCAGTGGCGGGGATACGACGAGGACCAGGTGGATGCGCTGCTCGACTCGGTCGTGGACCTGATCCTCTCGACCCGATGAGGCCGAGGCGTTCGGGGCCTCTCTCGAAGTCGCGCATGATCCGGGCGTCTTCTCCTCTGTCGTGCGGAATGACAACGTTGAGAAGGCACGGCGGGGCGTTGCCCTGTCCGTCGCGCCGAGATACAATCGTTACATTGTGCCTGTCGTGAATCACTCCTTCCGTTCCCCCTGGACCAGACTCCGAGCCCCGTTCGCGGTAGTCGCGGTCGCTGTGCTCTTCGGCGGCGCCGTGGTGGCGCCCTTCTCGATGCCGAGCGCCCAGGCCGACGAGGCCGCGTTCCAGGCGCGCATCACCCAGGAGTTCGTGCCCAACGAGAATCCCGAAGACGATCTCGTCTTCGCGGAGGTTCCCACGGTCACGCTGCCCGATCCGGAGGAGGAGCGCAAGCGCCTCGAAGCGGAGAAGGCGGCCGCCGAGGCCGAGGCGGCGAAGAAGGACCAGTCGTCGTCCGCCTCCGCGCCCGCGAGGTACACGGGCGGCGGTGCGCCCGCCGAATGGATGGCTGCCGCCGGCATCCCCGAGAGCGACTGGTTCTATGTCGACCAGATTGTCTCGCGCGAGAGCGGCTGGAACCCGAACGCGACGAACGCGACTTCGGGTGCGTGTGGCCTGGCACAGGCATTGCCCTGCAGCAAGGTCCCTGGCGGGAACGGTTATGACCCTGTGGCCAATCTGATTTGGGCGAATCAGTATGCCCATACCTGCGTATCGGGCCGCATGTACTGCGGTTGGAAGGGTGCGTTTGACTTCTGGCAGGCGAACGACTGGTGGTGACCCGGCGTGGCGCGTAACCGCCGCGTCAACAAGTATCAGCGGGCCGCCCAGGAGCCTCCGCGCGACGTCACGAGGCTCGCCTACGGGGGAGCGCGTCGCGAGTCGCGGCGGGGCCTGGAATGGTTCGTGCGCGATATCCCGGCCCACCGAGCCGAGAAGGTCTACCGCTGTCCGTCGTGCGGCACGGATATCCCGGCCGGTCAGGCGCACGTCGTGGCCTGGAACGCCGAGCACTTCTTCGGCGATGAGGCGGCCGTGAGGGATCGTCGGCACTACCACGCCCACTGCTGGCGCAGCTTCTGAACCTTTAGAACAGAGTCGGGGGCGCCGCTGCGGTGCTCGGCTCGATCTCGACCGCGGCAGCCGCCCCTGCGAGACCCGGCCCGGGGTCGGGCGCGAGACCGGAGCGGAAGGCCGTGGCGACCGCGCGGGCGCGCAGGTCGGCCGCCTCGTTGAGCGGATGGCCGGCGTGCCCCTTCACCCACTCGAACTTCACATTTCGACCTGCGAGGGCGGCGTCGAGCTGTTCCAGCAGATCCCTGTTGAGCACCGGCTTGCCGTCGGCCTTGCGCCAGCCGCGCCGCTTCCAGCCGGGCATCCACTTCGTCACCGAGTTGATCACGTACTGGCTGTCGCACAGCACGAGCAGCGGTTCGTCCGCGCGGTGGGCCGTGGCCCGCAGCAGGTCGAGCACGGCCATCAGCTCGCCCTGGTTGTTGGTGGCGCGGGGCCAGCCGCCCGCGCGCCACTGCCGCTCGTCGATCACCCAGGCCCATCCGGCCGGGCCTGGGTTGCCGAGTGCCGAACCGTCTGCCGCTGCGGTGATTGCCATCCCTCTATCCTGTCAGAGCGCGGGCGCGGTCAGCCCGCCGTACGCTCGTCGTCGGTCCTGACGGGCTGCTCGACGGCGGTGCCGGTGACGGTGCTCATCTTCTGGGCATTGGTGATGACCTCGCCCAGGCTCTCGAAATAGCGTGCGACGGCCCCGCGCTCGACCTTCAGCTGGGTCATGCGGTCCTCCGCCGCGGCGAGCACCTTCGTCGCCCGTTCCTCGGCCGCGGCGAAGGTGGTCTGCGCGCGTCGCTCCGCCTCGAGCTTGACCTCGGCGGCCTGCCGCTCCGCCGCTGCGCGGATCTCCTGCGCATCGTGCGCCGCCTCGGAGGTGATGCGCTGGTATTCCGCGCGGGCCTCCTCGAGCTGAGCCCGCAGCTGCTCGAGCTCGGAGGTCGCCGCCTCCAGCTCGCGGCGCGAGGCCTCGGCCGCCGTGCGCTGGCGCTCGGCGAGCTCCTGGGCCAGCTGATCTCGCTGCTGCGCCGAGTTCTGCGCGAACGCGATGGTCTCCGAGTCGATCCGCTCGCGCAGCGCCCGCAGTTCGTCCTCAGCCGCTGCCCGCGCCTCGGCGAGCTGAGTCTCCTCGCCGTTGCGGTACTCCGCGAGCTCTGCGACGGTGTCGGCGCGCAGCAGATCGGTCTCCTCCACGACCGCGACGCGCTTGGCTGCCACCTCGCGATCGATGGCCGCGGCTGCGGCCTCGCGCTGCACGCGCAGCTCCTCCTCGTGCGCGGCGAGCGCCGTGGCGATCGCGCGGTCGTGCTCGGCGCGCTCGCGCTCGAGGTCGTCGGCGAGCTTCGCCCGTTCGCGCTCGATCTCCAGCTCGAGCGCCTCGCGCTGCTGCCCGAGCGCGGTGGCCGCCTCGTCGCGATCGATGCGGAGACGTTCCGCGGCGGCGGCCCGCTCGTCGGCGAGACGCTGCTCGTGCTCGCGCAGCTGCGCGGCGATCCGCTCCTCGTGCACCGTGGTCTCGTCGGAGAGCCGTGCGGTGTGCGCCGCCAGGGCCTCAGCGAGCTCACGCTCCTGCTGTTCGCGCTCGGAGGCGATGCGGCTCTCGTGCTGCTCGAGCTCGGACGAGATCCTGGCGACGTGCGCGTCGCGCTCCGAGATGAGACGATCCTGATGCGCCGCGAGCTCCTCGCCGATGCGGCTCTCGTGCGCCCTGCGCTGCTCCGCGAGCTCGCGCTCCAGCGCTCCGCGCTGCTCGACGAGTTCGGTCTCCTGCGCTTCCCGCTCGGAGCGGAGTCGTGCGGTCTGCGCCTCGCGCTCCTCCGCGAGGGCCGCTTCGTGCTGCTCGCGTTCCGCCGCGATGCGCGCTTCGTGCTGTTCCAGCTCGGTCGCGATGCGCGAGTTGTGCTCTTCCAGCTCGGCTGCGATGCGCGCCTCGTGCGCCTCGCGCTCCGCACGGATCGATTCCTCGTGAGAGGTGCGCTCTTCGGCGATGCGCTGCTCGTGCGCCTCGCGCGCGGAGGCGAGTTCGGCATCCTGCGCCTCGAGCTCTCGGCGCAGCCGCGCCTCGTGCTCGACGGTCGAGCTGCGCACCGCGTCCTCATGCGCCGCGCGCTCTTCGGCGATGCGTCGCTCGTGGGCTGCGAGCTCGGAGGCGATCGTGCGCTCGTGGGTGTCGCGCTCGGTCTCGATGCGGGTCCTGTGCTCCTCGAGCTCCGCGGCGATGGCGGCTTCCTGCGCCTCACGAACGGCGGCCAGGCCGGCGGCCTGCTCCGCATCGAGGCGCTCGCGCGCCTCAGCGGCCCGAGCATCGTCCCGCTCCCGCTCCCGGAGCGCCTGCGCCGCCAGCGTCTCGATCTCGCTGCGCTGCAGCGTCAGTTCGCGCGCGATCGCGGCGTCGTGCTCGGCGCGCTCCTGCGCGATACGGTCCTCGTGTGCGGCGCGCTCGGCTGCGATCGCCCGCTCGTGCTGCTCGCGCTCGGCCGCGATCGCGGCGTCGTGCTCGGCACGCTCCTGTGCCACCCGGCCCCGCAGGGTCTCGATCTCGGCGGTGAGCTCGCGCTGCTGCGCCGCGAACCGGGTCTCGAGCTCGCGCTCGCGCTCGGTGAAGCGCTCCTCGAGCTCGGCCTCCTCGCGCTGGCGCTTGGCCTCGAACTCTGCGCGCGCGCGTTCGCCCTCCTGCACGAGCCGCGCGCGCTCGAGCTCGGCCTGGCGCTGATCCTCCGCCTTCCTGCGGTCGAACTCCTCGGCGTGACGCTCGGTCTCCGCGCGCAGCTCGTTCGCGGCGCTGCGCGCCTCGCCTGCGAGCCGCTCGGCCTCCGCCCGCGCCCTCGCAAGGATCTCGGCCGCCTCGCGCTCGGCGGTCTCGCGGAGGGTCGCGGTCTCGCGCTCCGCGGAGCCGCGGGTGAGCTCGGCGGCGCGGCGGGCCTCGTCGAGCAGGCGCTCGCGCTCGGCGTTCGCCTCACCGGTCTGCTGCGCCACATCCGTGCGGGCTCCGGTCAGGATGATCTCGGCCTGTTCCGCAGCCGCCGCGAGCAGCGCGTCCGCCTTGCCGTGCGCGTCTTCGAGCACGCGCCGGCTCTCCTCCTCGGAGGAGCGGCGCAGCTTCTCGGCGTCGAGATCGGCTTGCGCCATCAGGCGCTGCGCGTGATCCTCCGCGATCTGCAGGCTCTTCTCGACGCGCAGTCCGAGTCCCGAGTAGCCGCTCGCGCCGAGTTCCGCGACCTGCTCCTGCAGCTCCGCGATCAGCTGCCGCTGCTCGTCACCGGTTCGCGATGCCTCCTGATGAGCGGTCTGCAGCGCCTCGAGGTGCGCCTGCAGCGTCGAGATGTGACCGGTGAGGGCTGCGACGCGCTCGTCGACCTCCTCGCGGTTGTAGCCGCGGAAGGCCGGTGAGAACTGCTGGGCTGATTCGGACAAGTGGCCTCCGAACGGGAAGGTGAATGCGAAGCGCTGCGCCGGAAGGGGGCGCGGAAGATACAAAGAGCCATGATAGTTCACTTCCCGGAGTCAGGGGTGGAGACGCTGGCACGCGGGCCCATGACGCGCGCGGATTCGCTCGACGGCGGGAGCCCGGCTGAGGTGTCGACGGTGAGCTTGCCCTCGGCGCCCACGGCGCGCACCGATCCGCAGCTGCGGAGTCTCGACGGACGGATGCATGAGCTCGTCCACGACACGCACGGATTCCTCCGCTACCGTTGTAGGGATCACGAATCGCGCGCCGGCCGCACCCGCCGGTGCGGCGGCGCAACCGGCGTCCGCCGGATTCAGAACGACGACATTCAGAGGAGCCACCTTGCGGTATGTGCTTGCGATTGCGGCGCTGGTGCTCTCCGGCGTGATGCTGCTGCTGGGCATCGGCCAGCGCACCTTCCTCGCCGGCCCCGCCGAGATCACCTACGAGGCGTCCTTGGAGAAGGACGCCCACTACGCGGTGATCAGCGGCGAGGAACTCGCGAAGGTGCCCGGTCAGGCGAACATCGTGGTGGGAGGCGAAGACGCCTTCGCCGCCACGGGATCGGCGATCGACGTGGGGGCGTGGGTGGCGACCTTCGACCACGTCGCCCTCGCGGCCGACACCGGGACGCGCGCTCTCGAGTCGACCGCGGTCCCGGCCTCGGCTCCGGCCGAGGACGGTGCCGATGCTCGTGCCGAGGACGGCTCGGAGCCTCCGGCCGATACCACCGACCCCGCCGACGCGGAGCAGACGGATCCGGGTGCGGCCGAGCCCGAGTGGCTCGACCCGCGCGGCAGCGACCTGTGGCTGCAGGAGAAGGCGCTGAGCGGTGACGCGGAGGAGGTGCGGATGCCGGTGAAACTCGCCGAGGACCAGGCGGTGCTCGTGGCGGCGGACGGCGAACGGGCGCTCGCGGGACCGGTCTCGATCGTCTGGGTGCAGGATCGCAGCACGCCGTGGGCGGGTCCGCTGCTCGTCTCGGGCGGCATCCTCGCGCTCGTCGGAGCCGTGCTCTACATCCTCGCGGTCGATCACGACCGCCGCGGCCTCGGTCCGCGTCGCGGTCGGAAGGGCCCGCTGCAGGGCATCCGCAACAGCTTCTCCCGCAAGCGGCGGAGTGTCGCCCCGTCGACAGAAGGGGGTTCGGCCCGAGTCGACCGCCGGATCGCGGTGCCTGCGCTCGGTCTTGCCGTCGCGCTCGGCCTGAGCGGCTGCTCGGCGAACTACTGGCCGCAGTTCGGCGAGAGCGCGCCTCAGGCGACGACGGAGGCTCCCGCACCGCAGAACGGCGCCCCGATCCCGGTCACGGAGGCGCAGCTCGACCGCATCGTGGCGCGCGTCTCGAAGGTTGCGGGCGACGCCGACGAGAAGCTCAGCGCCGAGGTGCTGCGGGAGCGGTTCACGGGCGATGCGCTGGCGCAGCGCGAGGCCAACTACAAGATCCGCGCCTCGGTCCCCGACTACGGCGTGACCCCTCCGCACATCACCGATCAGGCGCTCGACTACGAGCTCGTGCAGAGCACCGAGTCGTGGCCGCGCACGATCTTCGTCACGGCCGCTTCCACGAAGGGCGGCGCGGAGAAGGGATCCGAGGAGGAGGCGTCGCCCTCGCTCGCGATGGTGCTGACCCAGGAGACGCCGCACGACAACTTCCTCGTCTCACGCATCGTCGCGCTGCGCGGCGGGATCTCGATGCCGCAGGCCGCTCCCGCCGAGGAGGGCACGGCGCTGCTCGCGGAGGATCTCGAGAGCCTCGTGCTGCAGCCGGGCGAGGTCGGCACCGCGTTCGCCTCGGTGCTGCAGAACGGCGAGGCGTCGGAGCACTTCGAGCTCTTCGACCTCGGCACCGACAAGCTGCTCGAGAACTACGGCAAGGCCCGCGTCGACCAGGCGGCCGCTCAGGCGACCGAGGCCGGTACGCCGATGACCTTCTCCATGTCGGCGCGCCAGGGCGATCAGGACCCTGTGGCGCTGTCGACGGGTGTGGGCGGCGCGCTCGTCGCGACGACCGTGATCGAGGAACAGGTCGTCGAGTCGGGCGGCGGGCGCTACAAGCCGGAGGCGGTCGGCGTGGTCACGGCGCTCTCGGGCCTCTCCGGTCAGCAGGACCGCATCGTGCAGGAGATCGCGCATCAGATGCTCTTCTTCGTGCCGAGCAAGGCCGAGGAGGGCGCCAAGATCCAGCTGCTGGGTGAGACCAGCGAACTCGTGGGAGTGAGGAACTAACAGCATGTCGCAGCAGATGCCCGAGCGGATCCCCGGCGGAGGGATCGACCTGAGCCACCTCGCGTCGCGGGGCCAGCCGCAGCCCGGTGCAGCGCCGGCGTCCGTGGGCGGCAGCGGTGCGGGCGGCGACGCCGGCACCGGTCAGACGGTCGATGTGCCGTCGCTCGTGCTCGACGTCACCGACGCGACGTTCGAGCAGATCGCCCAGCTCTCGGCCGTGGTGCCGATCGTCTTCGACCTGTGGGCCGAGTGGTGCGAGCCGTGCAAGACCCTGAGCCCCGTCATCGAGCAGGTGACGCGCGAGCTGGAGGGCCGCGTGCTGTTGGCCAAGGTCGACGTCGACGCCAACCCCGGCCTCGCCCAGGCGTTCCAGGCCCAGTCGATCCCGACCGTCGTCGCGCTCGTCGGCGGTCGGCCCGTGCCCCTGTTCCAGGGCGCCGTTCCGATCGCGCAGGTGCGGGAGTTCTTCGGGCAGCTCGTGCAGCTGGCCGAGCAGCACGGCGTGAACGGCCGTGTCAGCGCGCCGGAGGGCGCGGGGGAGGGCGAGACGACGGAGGCGCCTGCCGAGCCCGAGGTGCCGGAGGCGCACCGCGCGGCGATCGAGGCCGCGGAGCGGGGAGACTTCGCCGCCGCGGTGAGCGAGTGGGAGGCGGTGCTGGCGAAGGCCCCGGCCGACGCGACCGCGCGCGCCGCACTGGTGCAGATGAAGCTGCTGCAACGTCTCGACGGCCTGACCGCCGACGCGATCCGCGGTGCTGCGGCCGCCGACCCCGCCGACGTCGACGCGCAGCTGCGCGTCGCCGACCTCGACGTCTCGGGCGGCCACGTCGAAGACGCCTTCCTGCGCCTGCTCGACCTCTTCGCGGCGAGCTCCGACGCGGACGATCGCTCCAGGATCAGGGAGCGCCTGCTCGAACTCTTCGAGGTCGTCGGCGTCTCCGATCCGCGGGTGGCGGCGGCGCGCGGCCGTCTCGCCAACCTGCTGTACTGAGCGGGGCCTCCGTGCTCGCTCCGGCCGGAGACCGCCGCGGCGACGCAGGCGGCGCCGGGAGAGGAGGCCCCTCCCGCACCGCCGCGTACCTCGACCACGCGGCGACCTCCCCGATGCCTCGAGAGGTGATCGAGGCCTACGCCCGCGCCCTGCGCGCCGTCGGCAACCCGGCGTCGACGCACGGTCACGGGCAGCGGGCGCTCGAAGCGCTCGAGACGGCGCGCGAGCGCATCGCCCGCGCGCTCGGCTGCGACCACGCCGAGACGATCCTCACGAGCGGCGGCACCGAGTCGATCAATCTGGCGCTGAAGGGCATCTTCTGGGCGAGGCGCCGCGAGGGATCGGGACCCGTGCTGCTGATCGCGGAGGGCGAGCACCACGCCACGATCGAGGCCGCCGAGTGGTTGCGCGATGCGCAGGGCGCCGAGCTGCGGTGGCTGCCCGTCGACGCAGAGGGGCTGCTGCGGCCGGAGACACTCGCCGCCGCGATCGCGGAGGAGGGATCCGAGCGCGTCGCGCTCGTCAGCTTCCTGTGGGCGAACAACGAGGTGGGCGCGGTGCAGCCCGTCGCCGAGCTCTGCGCCATCGCGCGGAGTGCGGGCATCCCCGCGCACGTCGACGCGGTCTCGGCGCTCGGGCAGGTGCAGGTCGACTTCCGCGCATCCGGTGCCGCCGCGCTGTCGGTCTCGGCCCACAAGATCGGGGGCCCCGTCGGCGTCGGTACGCTCGTGCTCGGGCGGCGCACCCCTGCCGACCCTCTGCTGCACGGCGGCACCCAGCAGCGGGCGCGCTCGGGCACGCAGGACGTGGCCGGAGCGGTCGCGTTCGCCGCGGCGATCGACCTCGCGCTCGATCGGCACGGCGCCCCGCACCCGGAACGGCTGCAGCGGCTCGAGGCGCTGCGCGACAGACTCATCGCCGGGGTGCGGGCCATCGACCCGAGCGCCGCGCTGCGCGGGCCGGATCCCTCTCCCCGCGATCAGCGGGAGTCGGGAACCGAGGCGTCCGCGCGGCCGGATCCCTCGCCCTCCCGCCTGCCGGGGAACGCGCACTTCACCTTCCCCGGATGCCAGGGCGACTCGCTCGTGTTCCTGCTCGACGCCGCGGGGGTGTCGGCGTCGGTCGGCTCGGCGTGCCGGGCGGGGGTAGCCGAACTCTCGCACGTGCTGCTCGCCATGGGGCTCGACGAGTCGGAGGCCGCTGGGGCGCTGCGCTTCACCCTCGGGCCCGAGACGCGCGAGGAGGAGGTCGACGCGCTGCTCGCCGCCCTGCCGTCGGTGCTCGAACGAGCACGCGCCGCCGGTCTCGCGTGAAGCCGGGCGAAGGCGTAAACTTGCTCGGATGAAGGTTCTGGCTGCGATGAGCGGGGGAGTGGACTCCGCGGTGGCCGCGGCCCGCGCGGTCGAGGCCGGGCACGAGGTCGTCGGCGTGCACCTCGCCCTCAGCCGCATGCCGGGCACGCTGCGCACCGGCTCACGGGGCTGCTGCACGATCGAGGACGCGATGGATGCGCGCCGGGCGGCGAACATGCTCGGCATCCCCTTCTACGTCTGGGATCTCAGCGAGCGCTTCAAGGAAGACGTCGTCGATGATTTCATCGCCGAGTACGCGGCGGGTCGCACGCCGAACCCCTGCATGCGCTGCAACGAGAAGATCAAGTTCGCGGCCCTGCTCGACAAGGCGATCGCGCTCGGCTTCGACGCCGTGGCGACCGGCCACTACGCGACCCTCGTCGAAGGGAAGCACGGGCCGGAGCTGCACCGCGCGAGCGCGTGGTCGAAGGATCAGTCGTACGTGCTGGGCGTGCTCACCGAGCGACAGCTCGCGCACTGCTACTTCCCGCTCGGCGACACGCCGTCGAAGCAGCTCGTGCGGGCGGAGGCCGAGGAGCGCGGCCTGCAGGTCGCGCAGAAGCCCGATAGCCACGACATCTGCTTCATCCCGGACGGGGACACCCGCGGCTGGCTCTCGGAGCACGTGCGACGCGAGCCCGGAGACATCCTCGACGAGGCGGGCGACGTCGTCGGCCGACACGACGGTGCGCACGGCTACACCGTCGGCCAGCGCCGCGGCCTGCAGCTCGGCCGGCCGGCACCCGACGGACAGCCCCGCTATGTGCTGTCGATCCGCCCCGTCTCGAATCAGGTCGTGGTGGGCCCGCGCGAGAGTCTCGCGATCGGCGGCATCGCCGGCGGGCGGTTCAGCTGGACGGGCGAGCCGGGCTTCGACCTCGCCGAGCCGTTCGCCTGCGATGTGCAGATCCGTGCGCACGCCGATCCCGTTCCTGCGAGGGCTCGGCTCGCGCCCATCCTCGACGCCGAGCGCACGGAGCAGCACCGCGCAGAGGCCACGCACGAGGTGCGCGTCGACATCGACCTCGAGCGCGCCGAGCCGCTGTCGGGCGTCGCGCCGGGTCAGACCGCGGTGCTCTACGTGGGTACGAGGGTGCTCGGCCAGTTCACGATCGACCGCGCGGTGCCCGCGGGAGCGGCGGCTGCTGCGCCCTGACGGCGAGGCGACCCCTCACCGTCCGCTCGCGGGGCTCCTAGACTGTCTGCGTGAGCACTTCTCCCGCGATCCCTGACGAATTCGAGGCCGCCCGTGTCGAGGCCGAGCGCCTCACGGCCGACATCGAGCGCTACCGCACGGCCTACTACTCGGAGGCGACGAGTCTCGTCTCGGACGCCGAGTACGACGAGCTGTTCCACCGCCTCGAGGCGATCGAGCGCGCGTTCCCCGAGCTTGCGGGCCAGGACAGCCCCACGCAGGAGGTCGGCGCCGCAGTCGTCTCCGCCGGTTTCCCCGAGCACGAGCACGCAGAGCGCATGCTGAGCCTCGACAACGTGTTCTCGATCGACGAGTTCCGCGAGTGGGCCGAGAAGGCGCGGGCGGCGGCCGGCCGACCCGTGCGGTGGCTCACGGAGCTCAAGATCGACGGCCTCGCGATCAGCCTGGCCTACCGCAACGGGGTGCTCGAGACCGCCACGACGCGCGGCGATGGGCGCGTCGGCGAGGACATCACGGAGAACGTCGACCTCATCCCCGTGATCCCTCGCGAACTGCGAGGCGAGGGCGTGCCCGAGTTCTTCGAGGCCCGCGGCGAGGTCTTCCTCTCCACCGCCGACTTCGAGGCGCTGAACGAGCGCCAGCACGAGCTGCAGGAGGCGTTCGCGGCCGAGCAGCGCGCCAAGGGCGTGCCGGAGGAGCGCATCTCGATCCGCTACCCCGAGTTCGCGAACGCCCGCAACACTGCCGCGGGCAGCCTACGGCAGCGGGCCGAGAAGAAGAGCGCCGCCGAGCTCGAGCTGATGAGGGATCGTCTCGGCCGCCTCTCCCTCTACGTGCACGGCATCGGCGCCTGGCAGCACCCCGCATTCGAGAATCAGTCGGACGCCTACGCGCTGCTCGCGCAGTGGGGGCTACCGGTGTCGCCGCACTCCCGCGTGTTCGACGAGATCGACGAGGTGGTCGCGTTCATCGAGGACCGCGGCGAGCACCGGCACGACGTCGAGCACGAGATCGACGGCATCGTCGTGAAGATCGACGAGTTCGACCTCCACGCCGAGCTCGGCGAGACGAGCCGCGCCCCGCGCTGGGCGATCGCCTACAAGTACCCGCCCGAGGAGGTGCACACGAAGCTCCTCGACATCCGGGTGGGAGTCGGCCGCACCGGTCGGGCGACACCCTACGCCGTGATGGAGCCTGTAAAGGTCGCCGGGTCGACCGTGCGCCAGGCCACGCTGCACAACCAGCAGGTCGTGAAGGCGAAGGGCGTGCTCATCGGCGATACGGTCGTGCTGCGCAAAGCGGGCGACGTGATCCCCGAGGTGCTCGGCGCCGTCGTCGCGCGGCGCGACGGCAGCGAGGTGGAGTGGCGGATGCCCAAGGACTGCCCGGAGTGCGGCACCGAGCTGCGCCCCATGAAGGAGGGCGACATCGATCTGCGGTGTCCCAACGCGCGCGGCTGCCCGGCTCAGGTGCGCGGCCGGGTGGAGCACATCGGTTCGCGCGGGGCGCTCGACATCGAGGTGCTCGGCGAGATCACCGCCGCCGCGCTCACGCAGCCCGAGGTGCCTGCCGAGCCTCCCCTCGAGACCGAGGCGGGGCTCTTCGAGCTCACCCGCGAGCAGCTCGTGCCGATCGTGGTCGTCGTGCGCGACAGCGAGACGGGGGAGCCCGTCATCGACGAGGAGACCGGTGAGCCGCGTCGGCGCACGCCCTTCCAGAAGCTGGGCCCGGCCACCTACCCTCCGGGCTGGGAGAACGCGAGCCAGGCGGAGCGCCGCAAGGCGGGCATCACGAAGAACCACCGCGAGCCGCAGCCCTCCAAAGACGTAGACACGCTGCTCTCCGAACTCGAGAAGGCGAAGACGAAGCCGCTGTGGCGGCTCCTCGTCGCGCTGAACATCCGTCACGTCGGACCGGTCGCGGCGCGCGCGCTCGCCGACTGGTTCGGATCCCTCGCCGCCATCCGCGCGGCCTCGCTCGAGGAGCTCTCCGCGGTCGACGGCGTGGGCGGCATCATCGCCGAATCGCTGCAGGACTGGTTCGAGGTCGACTGGCACCGCGAGATCGTGGAGCGCTGGGAGGCGGCGGGCGTGCAGTGGGCTACCCCCGGCCACCCCGGCCCGGGTGCCGCGGCCGCAGAGGGCGGCGTGCTCGCGGGCCTCACCGTGGTCGCGACCGGCACCCTCGAGGGTTTCACGCGCGAGGGCGCGAAGGAGGCGATCATCCAGGCCGGGGGCAAGGCCGCGTCGAGCGTATCGAAGAAGACGGACTACGTGGCCGCCGGGCCGGGGGCCGGATCCAAGCTCGCCAAGGCCGAGGAACTCGGCATCCGGGTGCTCGACGCGGAGGAGTTCGCGATCCTCGTGACGGAGGGCCCGGCCGGGCTCGGAGACGCGGCCGCGGGTACCGACGAGGGATCGGAGGATCCCTCCGAGACCGGTGATGCGCCGCAGCTCGACTCCGACTGAGCGAGTTATCCACATATTCCCGGACGGGCGCCCGCATCGGTTCCGCTCCGCGTAGTCTGGCTGCGTGGGGCGGGGGACCGATAGTGCCACGCGAGAGGAAGCCCGATGCATACCGACGACACGACCGACCCCTCGACCCCGATCCGCGCGGCGTGGGCAGCGACCGACCCGCTGCTCACAGCCTATTACGACGCGGAGTGGGGCATGCCCGTGACCGATGAGGCCGGCGTCTTCGAACGGCTCAGCCTCGAGGCTTTCCAGTCGGGACTGTCGTGGCTGACTGTGCTGCGCAAGCGCGATGCGTTCCGTGAGGCCTTCGACGGCTTCGATCCCTCGCGGGTCGCGGCTTACGGTGACGCCGATGTCGAGCGGCTGCTCGGCGATGCCGCCATCATCCGCAACCGCGCCAAGATCCTCGCCACGGTCGCGAATGCGCGAGCGGCGA
Organism: Leucobacter ruminantium; assembly: GCF_017565705.1. GTDB lineage: Bacteria > Actinomycetota > Actinomycetes > Actinomycetales > Microbacteriaceae > Leucobacter > Leucobacter ruminantium. Next base: position 5,254 of record NZ_JAGDYL010000024.1, on the reverse strand, counting down.
TGCGGCTGAGAGGCGAGGGATCCGGCCTCGCCGAGCTCGTCTGGTCGTATCGGCCCGAGCGCTCGCCCGCGCCGCGCGTCGAGGCGGAGGTGCCGAGCACCTCGCCCGAGTCGGTCGCGCTCGCGGAGGAGCTGAAGCGCCGCGGCTTCTCCTTCGTCGGTCCCACGACGGTGTACGCGCTCATGACGGCGATCGGCATCGTCGACGCCCACCTGGTCGGCAGCCACCGCCGCGGCTGCTCCGGGCTGTGGGCCGTCGACGGCTCGCGCATCGGTGATGCGCTGCCCGAGGATCTCGCCGCTCGGCTTCGGTGAGTCGGTGCGCGCGTGCGCCGGTGCGTGCGCTCCTGCACGGGTGCGCGCGCCGGTGCACCCGTGCTTCCGTGCGCGCCTCGGTAGGATGGTCTGGTTCGTAGAATCCACCCCCTCCAGATGGAGCAGCATGCCTGAAACGACTGCGGCAGCAGCGGGTACCGGGACGAGCAGCGAGATCACGGCCGACACCGTGCAGCATCTCGCGGGCCTCTCCCGGATCGCCCTCACCGACGCCGAAGTCGAGTCGCTCACCAGCGAACTCGGCTCGATCCTCACCAACATCGCCAAGGTCAGCGAGGTCGCCACGGCCGACGTGCCGGCGACGAGCCACCCGATCCCGATCAACAACGTGACCCGTCCCGATGAGATCGCCGACGTGCTGACCCGCGAGGAGGCGCTCGCGAACGCGCCCGAGGCGGCCGACGGCATGTTCCGGGTCTCGTCGATCCTGGGGGAGGAGCAGTAGTGAGCGACCTGATCCAGCTGACCGCGGCGGAGCTCGCCGCGAAGCTCGCCTCCGGCGAGGTCGCCTCCGTCGAGGCGACGCAGGCGCACCTCGACCGCATCGCCACCGTCGACGGCGAGCTGAACGCCTTCCTCGCGACCGACGCCGAGGCCTCCCTCGCCGCCGCGCGAGCCATCGACGAGCGCCGCGCCGCGGGCGAGGCACTCGGCGAACTCGCGGGCGTGCCGCTGGCGGTCAAGGACGTGCTCGTCACGACCGACATGCCCTCCACTTCGGGATCCCGCATCCTCGAGGGCTACCGCTCGCCCTACGACGCGACCGCCGTGGCCAAGGCTCGCGCCGCCGGCCTCGTCAACATCGGCAAGACCAACATGGACGAGTTCGCGATGGGCTCGTCGACCGAGAACTCGGCCTACGGCCCCACCCGCAACCAGTGGTCGCTCGACCGCGTGCCCGGCGGCTCCGGCGGCGGTTCCGCAGTCGCGGTCGGCGCCTTCGAGGCCCCGCTCGCGCTCGGCTCCGACACGGGGGGCTCGATCCGCCAGCCCGCCGCCCTCACCGGCACCGTCGGCGCGAAGCCCACCTACGGCGGCGTGAGCCGCTACGGCGCGATCGCGCTCGCCTCGTCGCTCGACCAGATCGGCCCGTGCGCGCGCACGGTGCTCGACACGGCCCTGCTGCACGACGTGATCGCCGGACACGACCGCCACGACTCCACCTCGCTCGACTTCGCCTGGCCGTCGATGGCCGAGGCGGCGCGCGGCGGCGCGGATCCCTCGACCCTCAAGGGCCTGCGCGTCGGCGTCGTGAAGCAGCTCATGATCGACGGCGTGCAGACCGGGGTGAAGGAGCGGTTCGAGCAGTCGCTCGCGCTGCTCGCCGAGCAGGGCGCCGAGATCGTCGAGATCGACGCCCCGCACTTCGAGTACGCGGTCGCGGCCTACTACCTCATCCTGCCCTCCGAGGCCTCCTCGAACCTCGCGAAGTACGACTCGGTGCGCTTCGGCCTGCGGGTGACCCCCGAAGGCGGCGGCACCGTCGAGAGCGTGATGAGCGAGACCCGCGAGGCGGGCTTCGGTGCCGAGGTGAAGCGACGCATCATCCTCGGTACCTACGCGCTCTCGGCCGGCTACTACGACGCCTATTACGGCAGCGCGCAGAAGGTGCGCACCCTGATCCAGCGCGACTTCGCCGCGGCCTTCGCGCAGGTCGACGTGATCGCCTCGCCGACCGCTCCCACGACCGCGTGGCGGCTCGGCTCGCACGGCGGGGATCCCATGCAGGACTACCTCAACGACGCGACGACCATCCCCGCGAATCTCGCCGGAATCCCGGGTCTCAGCCTGCCGATCGGCCTCGCCGCCGAGGACGGGCTGCCCGTCGGCCTGCAGCTCATGGCTCCCGCGTTCGAGGACGCCCGACTGTATCGCGCGGGCGCGGCGATCGAGTCGCTGATCGCGGATCGCGACGGCGGTGCCTTCTGGGCGCAGGCCCCCTCCCTTGCAGGTGCTTCGACCGGAGAGGCGGCGAACTGATGGCCAAGACCAAGCTGATGGACTTCGACCGGGCGCTCGAACTCTTCGAACCGGTGATCGGCCTCGAGGTGCACGTCGAGCTCAACACGAAGACCAAGATGTTCTCCTCGGCGCCCAACACCTTCGGCGCCGAGCCGAACACCAACCTCACGCCCGTGTGCCTCGGACTGCCCGGCGCGCTGCCGGTCGTGAACGAGCAGGCGGTGCGCTACTCGATCAGCCTCGGCCTCGCGCTCGGCTGCGAGATCGCCGAGGTCTCGGGCTTCGCCCGGAAGAACTACTTCTACCCCGACATGGCGAAGAACTACCAGATCTCGCAGTACGACGATCCGATCGCTCACGACGGATCGGTCGAGATCGAGCTCGCCTCGGGACGCGTGGTGCACGTGCCGATCGAGCGCGCGCACATGGAGGAGGACGCGGGCAAGCTCAACCACGTGGGCGGCTCGACGGGGCGCATCCAGGGCGCGGAGTACTCGCTCGTCGACTACAACCGCGCGGGCGTGCCGCTCGTCGAGATCGTCACGCGGCCGATCTTCGGCGGCGAGGCCGACACCCCGGAGATCGCGGCGGCCTACGTGGCCACGATCCGCGAGATCGTGATCGCGCTCGGGATCTCGGACGCCCGCATGGAGCGAGGCAACCTGCGCTGCGACGCCAACGTGTCTCTGCGTCGTCGTGTGCCCGCAGGGGCACCGGCCGAGCCGCTCGGCATCCGCACCGAGACGAAGAACGTGAACTCGCTGCGCTCCGTCGAGCGGGCCGTGCGTTTCGAGATCCAGCGGCAGGCGCAGATCCTCGCCGATGGTGGTTCCATCACGCAGGAGACGCGGCACTGGCACGAGGACACGGGGGAGACCTCGCCCGGCCGTCCCAAGAGCGACGCCGACGACTACCGCTACTTCCCGGAGCCCGATCTCGCACCGCTCACGCCGTCGCGCGAGCTGGTCGAGGAGCTGCGGGCCGAGCTGCCCGAGCATCCGACGCTGCGCCGCCGCCGGCTGCGCGATGCGTGGGGCTTCTCGGCGCTCGAGTTCCAGGACGTCATCAACGCGGGCCTGCTGACGGCGATCGAGTCGACCGTCGCGGCGGGGGTGCCCTCGCAGACCGCGCGCAAGTGGTGGACCGGCGAGGTGGCGCGCATCGCGAACGAGCGCTCGGCGACGCCGACCGATCTCATCACGCCGGAGCAGATCGCCTCGGTCGTGGAGCTCGTCGACGCGGGAACGCTCAACGACAAGCTGGCGCGCCAGGTGATCGCCGGCATCATCGACGGCGAGGGTACCGCCGCCGAGATCGTCGAGGCGCGCGGACTCGCGATCGTGTCGGACGACGGCGCGCTCATCGAGGCCGTGGACGCCGCGCTCGCGCAGCAGCCCGACGTGCTCGAGAAGATCCGCGACGGCAAGGTGCAGGCCGCGGGCGCGATCATCGGCGCCGTCATGAAGGCCATGCGAGGTCAGGCCGACGCGGCGCGCGTGCGCGAGCTCGTGCTGGAGCGCGCCGCCCAGTAGCGGCGGTCGAGAGAGAAGCCGATGTACTTCATCGTCGTGAAATATCAGGTCAGGCCCGAGTTCGCCGCGGTCTTCCTCGAGCGCACCGCCGAGTTCACCGCGGCCACCCGGGCCGAGCCGGGCAACCTCTGGTTCGACTGGTCGCGCAGTGTCGACGATCCGAACGAGTTCGTGCTCGTCGAGGCGTTCGCCGACGACGAGGCCGCGAGCGCGCACGTGAACTCCGAGCACTTCCCGAAGGGGCTCGAGGCGATGCGTCCGCTCCTGGTGAGCACGCCGAAGATCGTCTCGCGCAAGGTCGAGGGATCCGGCTGGGACGAGATGGGCGAGCTCCGGATCGCCTCGGCGGACGCAGGCTGAGTGGACTCGGAGTAGACCGAGGGATGCCAATGGCAAGTCGCGGAGTAGATCGGGGAGGGGTCGACCGCTGAAACGCAGGCGACCGCCGGTGGTTTCACCGGCGGTCGCCTGTTTCTCGTGAAGGGCCTGGTTGCCGCGGACCCGGTTGCCGCGGACCCGGGTTCTCGACGGTCAGTCGTCGCGAAGGTCCTCTTTCGCCTCGTTGCGAGCCTTCACCGAGTCGCGCTCGGCTTCGGCCTTCTTCACCTCGGCTTCGGCCTTCACCTCGTCGATCTTGTCCTTGGCCCTGTCCACGCCGTCCTCGACGGCGCGTCCGACCTTCTTCGCCGCAGCCTCCGCGGTCTCCTTCGCATCCTCAAGAAATCCCATGATGTTCTCCTCTGCATACGCGGACGGGGTCCTCACCAGTCTCGCCGATGGCGCTGCATCCCGCCATCGGACAACGACCAAGTCGGTGGGGTAGCGTACGCCGTTCGGGAGGCCTGCGATTTTTGAGGCGTGAGGGTTCGGGTCGTGCGAATTCGCTCGGAGCCGTTCGAGTGCAGGAGCGTGAGAGTGACCGGACGCGCGAGCCACGTGCTGCGTGAGCGCCGTCAGGCCGCGGCGGCGGACCCTGCGCTCGTCTCGGACCGTGGTTCCGAGCTGAAGTCCGATGGAGAGGCGAAGAGCACCGAAGGGTCGAGGCCGGGTGGTCTGTCGCGGTGCCGCCGCCCGGCCGGGGAGACCCACTCCAGCACGCCGTTGGGCCGCTGCGTCACGCGCCAACCGGTGTTGTGCTTGAGCGTGTGGTGTCCACGACAGAGGTGGGCGAGGTTGTCGCTCGATGTCGGGCCTCCGTACTGTGCGTCGATCGTGTGATCGATGTCGCATCGGGCGGCGGGAACCCGGCATCCCGGAAACCGGCAGTGCCGGTCACGGGCGACGAGCAGGCGTTTGATGGCTCTTCGGATTTGAGAGTGTAGGCCGATCGGTGAGTACGCCTGGGTAGAACGAAGACCTCGTAAGAGAATCAGGGTGTTCAACGTCCATCGTTCTCTCACGAGGTCTTCGTGTTTAACGCTACCT
>NZ_JAGDYL010000023.1 GCF_017565705.1 Leucobacter ruminantium | reverse complement strand
CGACTTCAAACGGTCATGTGGATGAGGTTTGGCATAAGCGTAAGTAACGATGTTCGCGTCTGCTTTGTGGTTCTTGACGTACGGCCACAACCCCTCACCACTCGTGCGGGGGTTGGGTATGTCAATAGTGTTTCGGTGGTTATAGCGTCAGGGAAACGCCCGGTCACATTCCGAACCCGGAAGCTAAGGCTGACAGCGCTGATGGTACTGCGAGGGGGACCTCGTGGGAGAGTAAGACACCGCCGAACTCCCTTTCAACAGGGGTCGCATCGGCGGGCTTGCCAGAGATGGCAGGCCCGCCCGGTGCGGCCCCTGTTTTCATTTATAGACTTGTACATCTGAAGAGCGCTGCCGGGAGGCCACCCATGAACGATCGTTCGCCACGAGACCACTCCGGGGATCGCGGTCCCCGGAAGCCCTATCGAGGCGGCGATTCCCGCGCCGGCCAGCGGGGCGGCGGCGATCAGCGCGGCGGCTACCGGGGGGAGCGTCGCGACGGCGACGAGCGGCGTCCCTCCCGCGGAGGCCGCGACGGCGAGCGGCGTTCGTACCAGGGCAGCGGGGACGGTGGTCGCCGGCCGTATCGGGGCGACCGCGACGATCGCGGTGGAGCCGCAGGCGGCAGTGACGAACGTCGGCCCTACCGCGGCGGCGCACGCGACGGACAGCGCCGCGATGACCGGGGAGACCGGGGCGAGCGCGGTCGAGACGGTGGACAACGGCCTTTCCGGGGTGATCGTGACGGCAATGGTGCTCGGCCCTTCCGTGCAGGCGAAGACCGGCGCCCGTACCGCGGTGACCGAGATGATCGGGGTCGTGGCGGCCGCGACGGCGACCGCTCCTACCGCGGGAACGGCGATGAGAGGCGACCGTATCGCGGTGACCGCGATGGTCGGCGCCGTGACGGTCAGCGCCGTGACGATCAGGGCAACAACGGCCGGGGTGGCACGCGCGGCGCCGGCCGCAGCGACCGAGGAGGCCGCGATCGCAACTTCACCGAGGCCGAGCGGCTGCAGCACGAACTGCGCCCCGTCCGTTCGGAGCACCGCGATCCGCGGGTGCCGGACGAGATCACCGCGAACGATCTCTACCCCGCGGCCCGCAACGAGCTGAAGACGCTGCAGGCCGAGGTGCAGGAGCGCGTGGCGCGGCACCTCGCGACCGCACTCGTGCTGCTCGACGAGGATCCGGAGCTCGCGCATCAGCACGCGCTCTCGGCGAGTCGCAGGGCCGGCAGGATCCCTGTCGCCCGTGAATTCCTCGCGATGACCGCGTACCGCATCGGCGACTTCGCGCTCGCCCTGCGAGAGCTGCGCACCTACCGCCGCCTCAGCGGGCGCGACAACCACGTCGCGCTGATGGTCGAGTGCGAGCGCGGCCTGAATCGGCCAGAGAAGGGCATCGAGACCGGTCTTGCCGTGGACGCCAAGCAGCTCGACACCGAGCAGCGCGTGCACCTGGCCATCGCGATGTCGGGCGCGCGTCTCGACATGGGGCAGACGCAGCAGGCGCTCTTCGAGCTCGAGATCCCCGAGCTCGACCCGAATCGCGGCTTCTCCTGGAGCCCCGAGCTCTTCGCGGCGTACGCGGCGGTGCTCGAGGAACTCGGCCGCAGCAGCGAGGCGGCCGAGTGGAACGAACGGGCCGACCGTGCAGCGCTCGCACTGGAGGAGCACCTCGGCGGGCACGACGAGCTCGATGTGTTCGAGGTCGTCGAGATGGATCTGCCCGAGGAGGCCGAGACCGAGGCGGATGAGGCCGACGCGGACGGCGCCGATGGAGGCGGGCTCGACACCGGGGAGGCCGAATCCGAAGAGACCGAGGCGGATGAGGCCGACACGGATGAGGCCGATGCACGGAACGAGCCGGCTGAGCCGGACCGGGCCGTCGAAGCGGCGCCGCTGAGCTTCCACGAGGAGGTCGCGGCCGAGGTCGACGAACTGCTCGCCGAGGCGGGCATCGGCGCCGGGACTGAGACTGAGAGCACCGATTCGACCGAGGACGAGGAGCAGCGCTGATGGGATTCTTCGGGAAGCGGGGGCCCGAGCTCGGCCCGGCGCCGCTCGAGGGCAGGGAACTGGTGCTCGCGGACCTCGACGGTGTCGTCTACCGCGGCGACGGAGCGATCCCGGGCGCAGTCGAAGCACTCAACCTCGCCGCTGAGACGCGACGGGTCGCCTATCTCACCAACAACGCGTCGCGCACCGATCAGACGGTCGCCGAGCACCTGCAGCGCCTCGGCCTGCGCACCACGGCCGGAGACGTCGTGACCTCGCCGCAGGCCGCGGTCGCGCTGCTCGCGGACACCGTGCCCGCGGGCTCGCTCGTGCTCGTCGTCGGCGGAGACGGGCTCGTCGACGAGCTCGAGAAGGGCGGCTTCCGGGTCACCCGGAGCGCCGAGGACGACCCGGCCGCGGTGGTGCAGGGCTTCGCCCCCCACGTCGGTTGGGAGCATCTTGCGGAGGCGTGCTACGCGCTCGCCGAACAGCCCGGTCGCGAACCGCTGCCGTGGATCGCGACGAACACCGACTGGACGATCCCGCGAGCCCGCGGCATCGCACCGGGCAACGGCACGCTCGTCTCCGCCGTGCACACGGCGGTGCAGCGCCTGCCAGTCTTCGCGGGCAAGCCCGAGACCCCGATCTACGAGGCGGCCTTCGCGCGCTTCGGCACGCGCAAGGCGCTCATGGTCGGCGACCGCCTCGACACCGACATCAAGGGGGCCCGGGCGGCCGAGATCCCGAGCCTGCAGGTGCTCACGGGTGTCGACCGCCCGAAGCAGCTGGTCGCGGCGTCGCAGGACATGCGCCCCGACTACATCGTCGCCTCGCTCTCCGAGATGCACGATCCCTATCCCGTCACCGAGACGCTGCGCGACGGCACGGCCCGCGTGGGCTCGGCGAAGGTGCGCATGAACGGGCACGTCGTCGAGGTCGTCTCGGAGGGCGACTCGCCGCTGAACCTGCTCCGCGCCGGCTGCGCCGCGATCTGGGCCTCGGGACTTGCGATCTACGGGTTGAAGGTGCCGGAGATCCTGTACGAGGACCACTGGCGGCCGTGAGCGGCGCCGAGGAGAGGGCCGTGGAAGACGAACGGAACGACGACGCGCAGACAGCTGGCCCGTCCGGGGCGCTCGGCGACGGCGAACTGCTCGACCGCATCGGCCTCATCGAGTCGCAGCCGCTCGCGCAGCGCGCGGCGGGCTTCGAGCAGTTGCACGACGAACTGCTGACCGAGCTGCAGCGGAGCGACCAGGGTGCCTGACGGCGCGGAGGCGAGCTGGGAGGGATCGCCGGCGCGTCTCGACCGCGTGCTCGCCGAGCTGGGCCTCGCCCGCTCCCGCAGCCGGGCGTCCGAGCTGATCGCCGAGGGGCGCGTGCGCATCGACGGCGCCCCTGCCGCGAAGGCGGGTGCGCGGGTCGGGGAGGGATCCCTCGTCTCCGTCACGGGGGAGGACCGCTACGTCAGCCGAGCCGCGGCGAAGCTCGCGGCGGGGCTCGACCGCTTCGGCATCGACCCGTCGGGGCGCGTGGCGCTCGACCTCGGGGCCTCGACGGGCGGCTTCACCCAGGTGCTGCTGGAGCGCGGCGCTCGCCTCGTGCAGGCGATCGACGTGGGTCACGGCCAGATGGCGGAGGAGATCGCGAGGGATCCGCGGGTGCGCCTCGCGGAGGGATGCAACGCGCGCGACCTCGATCGCGCCGGGCTCGCAGGCCGCACCGGGATCGACGAGGCGCCCTCCCTCATCACGGCCGACCTCTCGTTCATCTCGCTGACCCTCATCCTGCCCGCGATCGACCGCTGCGCAGCGGATGAGGCCGAGCTGCTGCTGCTCATCAAGCCGCAGTTCGAGGTCGGTCGCGTGCGCGACGGGGTCGTCACGAATCCCGCCCAGTGGGCCGAGGCGATCCGCACCGTGCTCGACGCCGCGGCCGGGCACGGCTTCGGCTGCACGGGTCTCGACCTCTCGCCTGTGGTGGGCGGCAACGGCAACCGCGAGTATCTCGGCGCCTTCGCACGCGCGTCGGCGCCCGATCCGACAGAATGGGAGGGTCGGATCGCCGAGCTGTGCGAGCGCGGCGCCGCAGCGGCGGACAGCGCCGCCTGAGCGAAGGAGAGCCATGAGCGACTTGCGAGGAGCGGACGGCGCGGAGCGCCGGCCGCTCGACGAGTCTGGTGCCGTCGCCGCGGCGCAGCGGGCCCCGCGCGGGCAGGACGCCAGGCGCATCCTCGTGGTCTCGCACGCCCACCGGGCCGAGGCGATCGCGGCGACCATCGAGGTGGTGCAGGCCCTGCGCGAGGCGGGCGTGGTGCCGGTGCTCGACGCTGCGGACCGCACTGCCTTCGCCCCGCACTTCGACGTCGCGCAGACCTCGATGCTCGGTCGCGACGTCGCCGTGGTCGAGCTGGAGGTCGCGCTCGTGCTGGGGGGCGACGGCACGATCCTCCGTGCGGCAGAGATGCTGCGCGGCTCGGACTGCCCGATCGTCGGCGTGAACCTCGGGCACGTGGGCTTCCTCGCCGAGATGGAGAGCTACGACCTGGCGTCCACGATCGATCGCGTGCTGCGCCGCGACTACACGGTCGAGGAGCGGCTGACGATCGAGGTGCAGGCCACGTACGAGGGCGAGGTCATCGCCGACACCTGGGCGCTCAACGAGGCCAGCGTCGAGAAGCGCAGGCGCATGCTCGAGGTGGCCATCGGCGTCGACGGCAGGCCGCTCTCCAATTTCGCCTGCGACGGCGTCGTGCTCGCGACCCCCACCGGGTCGACGGCCTACGCATTCTCGGCGGGAGGACCCGTCGTGTGGCCGGGCGTGCAGGCCATCCTCATGGTGCCGATCGCGGCCCACGCGCTGTTCCAGCGCCCCATCGTCACCGATCCCGACTCCGAGCTGAGCGTCATGATCCTCCCGGAGAACGTGGGCCCCGGCGTGCTGTGGTGCGACGGCAGACGCCGCACGGAGTTGCCGGCGGGCGCGGTCGTCCGGGTGCGGCGCTCGGCGCACTCGGTGAAGCTCGCCCGACTCGATCAAGCGGTCTTCTCGGAGCGGCTGGTGCAGAAGTTCAGGCTGCCCGTCTCGGGTTGGCGCGGCGAGCGCGGGGGAGGGATCGCGTGATCGAGGAGCTCCGCATCCGCGACCTCGGTGTGATCGCCGACACGACCCTTCCGCTCGGGCCCGGTTTTACCGCGATCACCGGTGAGACTGGCGCGGGCAAGACGATGGTGGTGAGCGCGCTCGGCCTGCTCATGGGCGAGCGCAGCGACGCCGGTGCGGTGCGGGCCGGCGCGTCGCAGGCCCGGGTGAACGGCATCGTGCAGAGCAGCGACCCGGAGGTCGCGGAGATCGTCGCCGACGTCGGGGGCGAGATCGAGGACGGCGAGCTCGTGCTCGGCCGCACCGTGAGCGCCGAGGGGCGCAGCCGCGCCACCGTCGGAGGGGCGAGCGCCCCGGTCGGCAGCCTCGGCAGGCTCGCAGGCAGGCTCTTCGCCGTGCACGGGCAGTCGGAGCAGCTGCGGCTGAAGTCGGCGGCGGAGCAGCGCGACACCCTCGACCGCTTCGGCGGCGCCGCGATCGCGGAGACGCTCGGGGCCTATCGGGACTGCCACCGCGAGCGGCAGGCGCTCGAAGCCGGGGTGGCGGAGCTGAGCGCGGCGCGCGAGGAGCGCGCGGCGGAGGCCGAGCGGCTGCGCGGCGAGCTCGAGGAGATCGCCGCCGTCGATCCGCAGCCGGGTGAGGAGGGCGAGCTGCAGCAGCGCATCGAGCTGCTCGGCAACGTCGAGACGCTGCGCGCCGCGACCTCGGCCGCGCATGAGGCGCTCTCCAGCGAGTCCGACGATCCCTTCAGTCGCGACGCGGGCAGCCTCGTGGACAGCGCGCTGCAGGAGGTGGAGCGCGCGGCGATCTACGACCCCCGTCTGGAGGCCGTGGCCGAGACGCTGCGTTCCGTGAGCTTCCAGGTCGCCGATGCGGCGCGCGAGCTCGCGGCCTACGCCGGCGACCTCGACCAGGAGGGGCCGGGGGAGCTCGCGCGGGCGAACGAGCGTCTGGCGGCGCTGAACGCGCTCTTCCGCGCCTACGGCGCCGATTCGCAGGCCGTGATCGACTACGCGGCGACGGGCGCGCTGCGTCTCGCCGAGCTCGAGGGCGACGACGAGACGATCGGCGAGCTGACCCAGAGGCTCGAAGCTCTGACCGTGCGCGAGGCCGAGCTCGCGGCGCGGCTGTCGGAGCAGCGGCGGGAAGCCGCCGATCGGCTGTCGGAGTTGGTGACGGCCGAGCTCAGGCAGCTCGCGCTGCCCGACGCGAGCTTCGCCGTGCGGGTCGCTCCGCTCGACGCGCTCGGCTCGAGCGGGGGCGACGAGGTGCAGCTGCTGCTGAGCCCGCACCCCGGTTCGTCGCCGCGGCCGATCGCCAGGAGCGCCTCGGGGGGCGAGCTCTCGCGGGTGATGCTGGCGCTCGAGGTCGTGCTGGCCGGCGCCGACCCCGTGCCGACCTTCGTGTTCGACGAGGTCGACGCGGGCGTGGGCGGCGCCGCCGCGATCGAGATCGGACGGCGGCTCGCGAGGCTCGCCCGCACCTCGCAGGTGATCGTGGTCACGCACCTCGCCCAGGTCGCGGCCTTCGCGAACAACCACCTGCGGATCTCGAAGGACACGGCGGGCGGCTTCACCGAGAGCAGCTGCCGCAGGCTCGAGGGCGATGAGCGCCTCGCCGAGATGGCGCGCCTGCTGTCGGGCCTGAGCGACTCGGAGAGCGCGCTCGAGCACGCAGCGGAGCTGCTGGCGCTGGGCGGCTGACCCGGCGGGCCGGAAGGGCGCATCCTCGGATGTCCGAGGCTGCTGCTACTCTCCAACCATGGTGAAGTTGTTCGCGCGCCGCCGTGCCGAGGCCGGCGCGAAACCCGACCTCGACGACAGCGCTGCTGCGAAGGCCGCGTACCTCGATTCGCATCCGCACGTGGTGCACGCCGATCTCGAGCAGATGGACGCCGAGACGCGCGAGATGTACCGCGACGCGCGCGATGCGGCGGCCGAGGCCGTGGAGGAGCGGGCCAAGACGCCGACCAGAGAATTCGTGGTGCGCAACCCCTTCCAGCTCGGCTTCACCGTGACGCTCGGCGTGCTCGTCGCCCTGCTCTTCGGCGGGATGGTCGGCCAGCTGACGACGATCATCATGTACGTGGTCGCGGCCCTCTTCGTCGCCCTCGGCCTCGACCCGGTCGTGCGCTGGCTCGAGCGCAAGGGACTGAACCGGCCGCTCGGCATCGCCGTCGTGTTCGGCGGCTTCGTGCTGCTGATCGCGGGCCTGCTCGCCATCATCATCCCGATGATCGCCAACCAGGTCTCGCAGCTGATGCGGAGCGCGCCCCTGCTGTTCAGCGACATCACCCAGCAGGACTGGTTCAGGGATCTGAACAGCCGCTTCGGCGAGTTCGTCGACTTCGACGGGCTGCTCTCGACGGGGCAGGACCTCGTCAGCCGACCGGAGAACTGGGCGCAGGTGGCCGGCGGGGTGTGGCAGGCGGGGGTCGGCATCGCGAACGGGCTCACCGCCGCGCTCATCGTGCTCATCCTCACCCTCTACTTCCTCGCCTCGCTGAAGACGATCAAGCGGGCCTTCTACTCGCTCGTGCCGCGCTCGGGCCGGGCGAAGGTGATGGACATCACCGAGCAGGTGACGAAGTCGGTCGGCGGCTACGTCAACGGCATGGTGATCCTGGCATTCATCAACGCCGTGCTCGGCTTCATCATGATGACGATCGTGGGGGTGCCGTTCGCCGGGCTCGTGGCCGTCAGCGTCTTCCTGCTCGCTCTGATCCCGCTCATCGGGTCGGTCGTCGCGACCGTACTGGTCGGCATCGTCGCGCTGTTCAACTCGCCGACGACCGCGGTCATCGCGGTCGTCTACTACCTCATCTACATGCAGATCGAGTCGTACCTGCTGACGCCGCGCATCATGAACCGGGTCGTCTCGGTCCCGGGATCCCTCGTGGTCATCGGCGCGCTCGCCGGCGGCACGCTGCTCGGGCTGCTCGGCGCGCTGATCTCGATCCCCGTCACCGCGATGGTGCTCATGATCATCAAGCAGGTGTGGGTGCCCCGGCAGGAGCTCCGCTGAACCGCCGTGGGCGTGCGAGCGGCAGCGGCGCGCCTATGACGCTCCTCGAGCGACGGCGACCGGAGCACCGGAGCACGGGAAACGCACTGTCTGTCGCCCCCGGCACCTGATAGGATCGAAGCCCGTGGGAACAGAGCAGAGCGCGAGCCAGAACGGCATCACCAAGCACATCTTCGTCACCGGGGGTGTCGTCTCCTCGCTGGGGAAGGGCCTCACCGCCGCCAGCCTCGGGAATCTCCTGACGGCGCGCGGTCTGCACGTGGTCATGCAGAAGCTGGATCCGTACCTCAACGTCGATCCCGGCACCATGAACCCGTTCCAGCACGGCGAGGTCTTCGTGACCGACGACGGGGCGGAGACCGACCTCGACATCGGACACTACGAGCGCTTCCTCGGCATCAACCTGTCGCAGGCCGCCAACGTCACCACGGGCCAGATCTACTCGACCGTGATCGCGAAGGAGCGCCGCGGCGAGTACCTCGGCGACACGGTGCAGGTGATCCCTCACATCACCAACGAGATCAAGCGCCGCATGCGGCTGCAGGCCGAGGAGGAGCCGCGCCCCGACGTGATCATCACCGAGGTCGGCGGCACGGTGGGCGATATCGAGTCGCAGCCGTTCCTCGAGTCGGCGCGCCAGGTGCGCCACGAGCTCGGCCGGGGCAACGTGTTCTTCGTGCACGTCTCGCTCGTGCCCTTCATGGGCGCCTCGGGCGAGCAGAAGACCAAGCCCACCCAGCACTCCGTCGCTGCGCTGCGCTCCATCGGCATCCAGCCCGACGCCCTCGTGCTGCGCAGCGACCGTCCCGTCACCGACGACAACCTGCGCAAGATCGCGCTCATGTGCGACGTCGATGAGGACGCGGTGGTCAACGCCGTCGACGTGCCGAGCATCTACGACCTGCCCAGGCTGCTCAACGACCAGGGCCTCGACCAGACGATCGTCGAGCACCTCGGCCTCGCCGACCGCGCCGGCGACGTCGACTGGGCCGGCTGGCAGCCCGTGCTCGACGCCGTGCACCAGCCGAAGGGCGAGGTCACGCTCGCGCTCGTCGGCAAGTACATCGACCTGCCCGACGCCTACCTCTCGGTGACCGAGGCGCTGCGCGCGGGCGGCTTCGCGCACTCCACGAAGGTGAACCTCAAGTGGGTACCCTCCGACACCTGCGAGACGCCCGAGGGCGCGCTCGAGGCGCTCGGCGACGTCGACGGCATCTGCGTGCCCGGCGGCTTCGGCATCCGCGGCATCGAGGGCAAGCTCGGCGCGCTCCGCTTCGCCCGCGAGAACGGCATTCCCACGCTCGGCCTGTGCCTCGGCCTGCAGTGCATGGTGATCGAGTACGCCCGCAACGTGACCGGCCTCGAGGGCGCCTCCTCGACCGAGTTCGATCCCGAGACCGCGGTGCCCGTCATCGCGACCATGGCCGAGCAGGTCGAGATCATCGACGGCGGCGACCTCGGCGGCACCATGCGCCTCGGCCTCTACGAGGCGGCGCTCGCCGAGGGATCCCTCGCCGCATCGCTCTACGGTGCACCGACCGCGACCGAGCGCCACCGCCACCGCTACGAGGTGAGCAACCGCTACCGCGAGCAGATCGCGGAGTCGGGGCTGTCGTTCTCGGGCACGAGCCCCGACGGCGAGCTCGTGGAGTACGTGGAGCTGCCGACCGACGTGCACCCGTTCTACATCGCCACCCAGGCGCACCCCGAACTGAAGTCGCGCCCCGGCACGCCGCACCCGCTGTTCGCGGGCCTCGTCGGCGCCGCGATCGAGCGCCGCGACGCGGCGCAGCTGTTCGAGGTCGAAGAGGGCGAGTGACCCGATGACGGTCGGGGGAGCGCCGCTGCGCGACGAGATCGCCGACGACGTGCGCGTCACGGATAGCGAGCTGCTGGCGCGCGGCCACATCTGGGACGTGCGCCGGGACCGCTTCGAGATCGGCGGCGCCGACGTCGAGCGCGATTACCTCGACCACACGGGCGCCGTCGCGGTGCTCGCTCTCGACGACGACGGCCGCGTGCTGCTGATCAAGCAGTACCGCCACGCCATCGCGCATCGCGACTGGGAGATCCCGGCCGGCCTCATGGACGCTCCGGGCGAGAGCGGCCTCGCCGGTGCGCAGCGCGAGCTCGCCGAGGAGGTCGACCTGCAGGCCGGCCGCTGGGATCTGCTGCTCGACCTGTTCCTCTCGCCCGGTTCCACGAGCGAGGCGATCCGCATCTTCCTCGCGCGTGAGCTGTCGCCGGTCGAGCACGACTACGTGCGCTCCGAGGAGGAGGCCGAGATCGAGCCTCGCTGGGTGGCACTCGACGACGCCGTCGCCGCGGTGCTCGACGGCCGCGTGCAGAACGCCGTGACGGCCGCGGCCGTGCTCGGCGCCGTCGCGGCCAGGGCGCGCGGCTGGGAGACGCTCCGCGATCCCTCGCTGCCGTGGACCGCACGCGAGGCTGCGCGGGGAGAACGGTCGCGCTGATGCCGATCGAGCCGTCGCGCGGCGCGGAACGGTATCTGCGATACGTCGCGCTCGAGCGGGGGCTCTCGGAGAACAGCCTCGCCGCCTACCGCCGCGACCTCGCCGCCTACGCGGCGTGGTTGGAGGGGCGAGGGATCCCGACGCTCGACGACGTCTCTCCCGCGACGCTCTCGCAGTACGTGGTCGAGCTCGGCGGAGCGGAGGGCGGCGAGCCGCGGCTCGCCCCCGCCTCCATCACGCGCCGCCTGTCGACCGTGCGCAATCTGCACCGCTACCTGTTCGACGAGGGAGTGCTCGAGACGAACGCGGGCAGCGCCGTGCGCACGCCGAAGCGGGCGCAGCGGCTGCCCAAGGCCCTGCCGATCGAAGAGGTCGAAGCGCTGCTGGCCTCGGCGAGCGGCGACGACCCTGTGGCGCTGAGGGATCGTGCGCTGCTCGAACTGCTGTACGCGAGCGGTGCGCGCGTGAGCGAGGCGGCGGCGCTCGACGTCGACGATCTGCTCGGCGCGGCCGTCGGCTCCGATGCGTGGGCCGACCCCGAGGGCGCGCTCGGCGAGGGCGGCTTCATCCGCGTGACGGGCAAGGGATCCAAGCAGCGCATCGTGCCCTACGGCAGCTTCGCCGGCCGTGCGCTCGCCGCCTACCTCGTGCGGGCGCGCCCCGCGATGGTCGCGCGCGGCAAGGGCACCCCGGCGCTGTTCGTGGGGCCTCGCGGTGCCCGCATGTCGCGGCAGAGCGCCTGGCTCGTGATCCGGGCCGCCGCCGAGCGGGCGGGCATCACGGCCGACGTCTCGCCGCACACGCTGCGCCACTCGTTCGCCACGCATCTGCTCGCGGGAGGCGCCGACGTGCGCACCGTGCAGGAGCTGCTGGGCCACGCGTCCGTCACGACCACGCAGATCTACACGCAGGTCACGGCCGACACCCTGCGCGAGCACTACCTGATGTCGCACCCGCGCGCGAAATAGCCGCGCATCTGCACATCCGCGCCCGCGATAGGATGGAGCGTTAGAGATCGCGTGCGACAAGGAGCGGGAATGGCGAACACTCTGTTTGAGTTGGGCCCCACCGGCCGACCCGAGCGGATCATTCCCGCGCCCGCGAAGCTCGATCGTCACGGTCCGGCGCGCATCATCGCCATGTGCAACCAGAAGGGCGGCGTCGGCAAGACGACCTCAACGATCAACCTCGCCGCCGCGCTCGCGCGCTACGGCCGCCGCGTGCTCGCGGTCGACTTCGACCCGCAGGGCGCGCTCTCCGCGGGCCTCGGCGTGCAGGCGCACGATGTGCCCACGATCTACGATCTGATGCTCGGCAAGGTGAGGGATCCGCACGAGGCGATCCGTCAGACCGAGACCGCGGGACTCGACGTGATCCCGGCCAACATCGACCTCTCGGCGGCAGAGGTGCACCTCGTCACCGAGGTCGCCCGCGAGCAGATCCTCGCCGGCGTGCTGCGCAAGGTCGCCGACGACTACGACGTGGTGCTCATCGACTGCCAGCCCTCGCTCGGTCTGCTCACCGTCAACGCGCTGACCGCGAGCCACGGGGTGCTGATCCCTCTCGCCTGCGAGTACTTCGCGCTGCGCGGCGTCGCCCTGCTCGTCGAGACGGTCGAGAAGGTGAAGGACCGCCTGAACCCGGCGCTCGAACTCGACGGCATCCTCGCCACGATGTACGACGCGCGCACGCTGCACGCGCGCGAGGTGCTGGAGCGCGTGGTCGACACCTTCGGCGACAAGGTGTTCGACACGGTGATCGGCCGCACCGTGAAGCTGCCCGACGCGCAGATCGCGGCGAAGCCGATTCTCGACTACGCCCCGTCGAACGCGGCCTCCGAGGCCTACCTGAAGCTCGCCCGCGAACTCGTGCAGCGCGGCGTCGTCGCCTGATGCCATGATGGTCGCGCTCGCAGGCGGGCAGGGGGCGTCGGCCCCTCCCCACGGTGCAGGCGATGCCGCACCCGGCGCTGCGGACGCCGCCCCCGAGCCCGGTGCGGCCGCGGATGGCGGCTTCCGCGTCTCGCTCGAGCAGTTCGACGGCCCGTTCGACCTGCTGCTGAACCTCATCGGCAAGCACGAGCTCGACATCACCGAGGTGTCGCTCAGCCTCGTCACCGACGAGTTCATCGCCTACCTCGCCTCGCTCGAGGGGCAGGGCATCGTCGAGCTCGACCGCGCCTCGGAGTTCCTCGTGGTCGCGGCCACCCTGCTCGACCTCAAGATCGCGAGCCTGCTGCCGCAGGGCGAGGCCGTCGACGCCGAGGACATCGCCCTGCTCGAGGCCCGCGACCTGCTGTTCGCCAGGCTGCTGCAGTACCGCGCGTTCAAGCAGGCGAGTGCGTGGTTCCGCGGTCGGCTCGAGGCGGAGGAGGCCAGGCACCCGCGCCTCGTGCCCCTCGACGCGAAGTTCCGGGAGCGCGTGCCCGAGCTCGTGTGGCACCTCTCGGTCGAGGACTTCGCGGCGATCGCGCTGCTCGCCTTCGCGCCGCGTGAGATCCCGACGGTCGGCCTCGACCACCTGCACGCGCCCCTCGTGTCGATCCGCGAGCAGGCGGCGGTCGTCGTCTCGATGCTGCGCACGGGTGGGGCGCGGTCGTTCCGCCAACTCGTGGCGGGTGTGGATCCCTCTGCCGACCGGGGGGTGATCGTGGCGCGCTTCCTCGCGATCCTCGAGCTCTACCGGCGGGCAGCGGTGACCTTCGAGCAGGCCGAACCGCTCGGCGAGCTGCACGTGCAGTGGACCGGGGAGAGCTGGTCCGACGACGAACTCGCGACACTGGGGAGCGACTATGACTGAGCGCAACGGGGCCGAGGGCGGCGCGACCGCGCCCGCCCCGGCCGAGGCGCCCGACACCGAGCTCGACCGCGCCCGAACCGATCACACGCTGCAGCAGCAGCTCGAGGCTCTGCTCATCGTGGCCGACGAGCCGCTGAGCGCGATGGCGCTCGCGACGGCGACCGACCGCCCGGTGCGCGAGGTGCGGGCGGCGCTCACGGCCCTCATCGCCGATTTCGAGGGCGAGGGATCGGGTCCGCAGCGCGGCTTCGAGCTGCGCGAGGTGGCGGGCGGATACCGCTTCTACGTGCGCGAGAGCCTTGACCCGGTGGTGGCGGGCTTCGTGCAGCAGCAGACGCCGTCGAAGCTGTCGCAGGCCGCGCTCGAGACCCTCGCCGTGATCGCGTACCGGCAGCCGATCTCGCGCGGAGCGATCGCGTCGATCCGCGCGGTGAACGTCGACTCGGTGGTGCGCACGCTGCTCGGCCGCGGCCTCATCACGGAGGTGGGGCAGGACCCCGAGACGACCGCGACCCTCTACGGCACCACGGAGGCGCTGCTCGGACACCTCGGCATCGGCGACATCTCCGAGCTGCCGCCCATCGCCCCCCTCCTCGACGAACCCACGGAAGGCTTCGAACATGAGTCGCTCTAGCAATGACGGCGCCGGCGGCGGAGCCCGGGGCGGCGACCGCGGCGGCGCCGGCGGTCAGTTCTCGGTCGACGGCGAGGCCGTCGAGATCGACCTCGCCGAGTGGGGCTGGGAGCGGCCCGGCGGCGGGTCGGATCCCTCGCCCTCGAACGAGGCCGACGACGGCCGCGTGCGCCTCCAGAAGGCCCTCGCGCACGCGGGTGTGGCGTCGCGCCGCGCCTGCGAATCGCTCATCACCGGCGGCCGAGTGACGGTGAACGGCGAGGTGCAGCGCGAGCTCGGATCGCGCATCGACCCCGAGCACGACGACGTGCGCGTCGACGGCGTCGTCGTGCAGCTCGACGTCTCGAAGCGCTACTTCGTGCTGAACAAGCCGCGCGGCGTCGTCTCGACCATGCGCGACGAGAACGGCCGCCCCGACCTGCGCGAGTTCACGGACCGGATCGAGGATCGCCTCTACAACGTCGGCCGCCTCGACACCGACACGAGCGGCCTGCTCATCCTCACGAACGACGGCGAGCTCGCGCACCGCCTCGCGCACCCGAGCTTCGGGGTGCAGAAGACCTACATCGCGAAGGTGCGAGGCCGCGTCACCCCAGCGGTGATCCAGCGTCTCAAGGACGGCGTCGAGCTGAAGGACGGCCCCATCAGCGCCGACCGCGCGAAGCTGCTGCCCGGCGGCTCGAACCGCTCGCACTCGCTCGTCGAGCTGACGCTGCACTCGGGGCGCAACCGTATCGTGCGGCGCATGCTCGCCGAGGTGGGGCACCCCGTGGAAGAGCTCGTGCGGCGCCAGTTCGGCCCGCTGCACCTCGGCACGCTGCGGGTGGGGGAGATGCGCGAGCTCTCGGCCGCCGAGCGCGGGGCGCTGCTGAGCGCGATCGAGGACGGCGAGGCCGCTGCCGCGGGCGAGGGATCGCGGCCGCGCCGCGACGCCAGGGGCGCGGTGACGGCCGGGAGGCCGGGCGACGGAGCCGGAGCGCGCGGCATGCGAGGCGCCGCGGCCAAGGGCAACCCGCACAACCGCCGCGGCGCGCAGGCGGTCAGCGGGCGCAAGCGCAGGAGTGTCGGCGGTGCCGCAGATACTGGAGGTAAGCGCGGCGGTCCGGCCGGTCCGGGCGGCGGCAAGCGCGGCAATGCGGGCGGCGGCAAGAAGGGAGGCGGACGATGAACGAGCTGCAGGCGCGCACGCGCGGATCCGTGCACATCATCGGCGCGGGCCTGCTCGGCGCGAGCATCGGCCTCGGCCTGCGCGAGCACGGAATCGACGTGACGCTCGAAGATCTGTCGCCGACCACGGTCGCGCTCGCAGCCGACTACGGAGCGGGCCGGGTGCGCGCGGCCGGGGATCCCTCGCCCGCGCTCGTGATCGTCGCGACTCCGCCAGACGTCACCGCCGACGTCGTCGAGCGAGCACTGCTGAGCTACCCCGAGGCGGTCGTCACCGATGTGGCGAGCGTGAAGCTCGCCCCGTTCCTCGAACTCACCCGCCGCGGCGTCGACCTCACCAACTACGTCGGCTCCCACCCGATGGCCGGGCGCGAGCGCGGCGGCGCGATCATGGCCCGCGCCGACCTGTTCGTCGGGCGGCCCTGGGTCGTGTGCCGCGACCGCGAGACGCCCGCCGAGGCGCTCGCGCTCGTCGAGGCGGTGGCGCTCGACCTCGGCGCCGTCCTGCTCGAGATGACCCCGGACGAGCACGACCGCTCCGTCGGCCTCGTCTCGCACCTGCCGCAGGTCGTGTCGAGCCTGCTCGCGGCCCGCCTCTTGCCCGCGCCCGAGCAGGCCATCGGCCTCGCGGGCGCAGGCCTGCGCGACACGACGCGCATCGCGTCGAGCGATCCCGAGCTGTGGGTGCAGATCCTCGGGGCCAACCGCGAGCCCGTCGTGGAGATGCTCGACGCGCTCGCCGCAGACATCGCGGCGTTCACGGACGCGCTGAGGGATCCCGCGCAGCCCGGTGCGAAGCGGCGCATCGCCGACCTGCTCGCCGCGGGCAACAGCGGCGTCTCGCGCATCCCGGGCAAGCACGGCTCATCGGAGCGCTTCGCGGTGATCACGGTGATCGTCGACGACCGGCCGGGCCAGATCGCCCGTCTGCTCACCGAACTCGGAGAACTGGGCATTAATATGGAAGACTTGCGCCTCGAGCACTCGCCGGGCGCCCAGATCGGCTTCGCCGAGATCGCCGTGCTGCCCGAGGTGGCCGAGCGCGCGGTCGCCGATCTCACCGAACGCGGATGGAGGACGCTGTGAACGATGCTGCGATGAGCGCTGCGGGTCAGCCTGCCGACGCCGCGGGCGAGACCGCCGCTCCTCTGCTGGTCGCGATCGACGGCCCCGCGGGCAGCGGCAAGTCGAGCGTGTCGCGCGAGGCGGCAGGTCGTCTCGGCTTCGGCATTCTCGACACCGGCGCAGCGTATCGGGCGCTGGCGTGGGCCGCGCTCCAGGCCGGTGTCGACCTCGACGACGACGGCGCCGTGCTCGCGCTGCTCGAATCCTGGGGTTTCACGATCACGATGCGCGGCGAGCAGTGGGTCACGGTGACGCTGCCCGCGGCCGAGGGGGTCGTGCCGAGCGACCCGGTCGACGTCACCGCCGCCATCCGCGAGCCGAGCATCAGCGGCCAGGTGAGTCGGGTGTCGAAGCATCCCGAGGTGCGCGAGCGCTTGAATGCCATGTTCCGCCGCATCGTCGCCGAGTCGGGGCTGCCCGGCGTGGTGATCGAGGGGCGCGACATCACCACCGTGGTCGCACCCGATGCGCCAGTGCGCATCCTCATGACCGCCTCGCCCGAGGTGCGGGCGCAGCGGCGGGCGGGTGAGCTGCCCGGCCTGTCGCACGAGCAGGTGCTCGCCGACATCGTCGCGCGCGATGCGAAGGACGCGCAGGTGGTCGACTTCTTCAACCCCGCACCCGGGGTGACGCTCGTGGACACGAGCGAACTGGACTTCGAGCAGTCCGTCGGGGCTGTCATCGACATCGTACGAACGGCCCGGAAGGCCGCGGAAGTGAGCGAGTAATGAGCAACGAACAGAACGAGCCCGAGGTCTTCGACGCCTCGGCTGTGGACGCGGACGAGGTGATCGTCGGCGAGGGCTTCGAAGACGCGCCGGAGTTCGACGGCGAGGTCACCGACGAGGAGCGCCTGCGCGCCATGCGCTCGAACCTCGATGGTTTCGACCTCGAGGAGGACGACCTCGCGATCATCGGCGCCGACGGCGAGTTCCTGGGCTTCCAGGAGCCGCTGGCCGAGGCGCTGCCGGTCGTCGCGATCGTCGGCCGGCCGAACGTCGGCAAGTCGGCGCTCGTCAACCGCATCCTCGGCCGCCGCGAGGCCGTCGTCGAGGACGTGCCCGGTGTGACCCGCGACCGCGTCAGCTATCCGGCCGAGTGGGGCGGCACCCGCTTCACCCTCGTCGACACCGGCGGCTGGGAGCCCGATGCGAAGGGCATCGATGCGTCGGTCGCGCTGCAGGCCGAGGTGGCCATCGAGCTCTGCGACGTCGTGATGTTCGTCGTGGACTCGCGCGTCGGGCCGACCGCCACCGACGAGCGCGTGGTGCAGCTGCTGCGCCGCACGAAGAAGCCCGTCTTCCTCATCGCCAACAAGGTCGACGACGCCGTGCAAGAGCCGGAGGCCGCCCAGTTGTGGTCGCTCGGCCTCGGCGAGCCGCACCCCGTCTCGGCGCTGCACGGACGCGGCGTCGCCGACCTGCTCGATCGGGTCGTCGCGGCTCTGCCCGAGGAGTCGGCCGTCGCGCAGCCCAAGCTCGCAGGCCCCCGCCGCGTCGCGCTGCTCGGCCGTCCCAACGTGGGCAAGTCGAGCCTGCTCAACAAGGCCGCGGGCGAGGAGCGCGTCGTTGTGAACGAGCTCTCGGGCACCACCCGCGACCCCGTCGACGAGCAGGTCGAGATCGCGGGGCGCGTGTGGACCTTCGTGGACACTGCGGGCATCCGCCGCCGTGTGCACCTGCAGAAGGGCGCCGACTTCTACGCGTCGCTGCGCACCGCCGCCGCGCTCGAGAAGGCCGAGGTCGCGGTCGTGCTCATCGACGTGACGCAGGAGATCAGCGACCAGGATCTGCGCATCATCGATCTCGTGCTCGAGTCGGGCCGCGCGCTCGTGCTCGCGTTCAACAAGTGGGATCTGCTCGACGACGATCGCCGCCGCTACCTGGAGCGCGAGATCGAGCAGGATCTCTCGCACGTCGACTGGGCGCCGCGCGTGAACATCTCGGCGCGCACCGGGCGCCACCTCGAGAAGCTCGTGCCCGCGCTCGAGCAGGCGCTCGAGTCGTGGGACACCCGCATCCCGACGGCGAAGTTCAACGCCTTCGTGGCCGAGCTCGTGCAGGAGCACCCGCACCCGCTGCGCGGCGGCAAGCAGCCGCGTATTCTGTTCGGCACGCAGGTGCAGAACCGTCCGCCGACGTTCGTGCTGTTCACCTCGGGTTTCCTGGATCCCGGGTATCGTCGCTTCATCCAGCGCCGCCTGCGCGAGCGCTACGGTTTCGAGGGTTCCCCCATCGTGATCAACATGCGCATCCGTGAGCGGCGACAGCGACGATAGGAGCTGGGGTCGCCGCTCCGAGAAGGCCATTTCTGGCCTTCGAGAGGATGCGCCGCGCGGCTCCGTCCGCGCGGTGAGCATGCCGAAGGCACTCCTCTGTCCTTCCCATGAAAGGCGACAGCGACGTTAGGAGCCGGGGTCGCCGCTCCGCGCCCATCCTTCGTGGCTCGTCAGTTGATGTCGTGGGATCTCGAATTCTCGACATCTACTGACGAGCGGAGGATGCGCGCCGCGCGTGCCGGCACCGGGCTGCGCGGTGGGAAAACGCGGCGCGAACCCGTCCGCGCGGTGAGCATCGCGGCGCTGATCCCTCACCCCTCCGCGAAGCCGTGTTCGGCGAGCCAGGCTCTGGCCGTGCGCTTGCGTGCCCGCAGCAACCAGGAGTCGATGATCAGCTCTCCGAGCAGCCCCGCCTCGATGAGCGGCAGGCGCAGGAGCACCGCGGGATAGCCGTCGAGGTGAGGGATCGTGAACGCGATCTCGGGGAAGGCCTCGAGCAGTTCGAGCTTGGCCTCCTCCCCGTCGACGCGGATCGCGAGCACGGGCTCGCCCGGTTCCTCGCCGCGCTCGCGCATCCACGCGAGGTCCTTGCCGGTCACGGGGCGCGACCAGGCGAACATGGGCCCGCCGACGACGCGCCAGCTCGGGCCCATGTTCCAGCCGCCCTCGCGCTCCTCGGTCTCGGGCAGCGCGAGGGCGATCGCGCGCACATCGTCGAACGTAGCCATGACGACCTCCTCGGTGATGCCTCACGAGCAGCCTACGTCGGATCGCGCCGCACCGGCATCGCGGGCGGCGGACGTGGATGTGTGCTCGGGCGGCCGGATCCCTCACCCGATAGCCTCGAGGCATGGCCGACGACCCCCGCGAGCTCACGCGGCTCGAGCGCGCGATCGACCGCGCCGCGCACCGCGTGCTCGCCGGGCGTCCCGCGACGGGAGCCCGCGCCGTGCTCATCGAGTGCGTCGTGTTCCTGCTCAAGCAGGCATGGGCGTGCGTCTTCGGTGCGCTGCTGCTCGCGGTGATCGTCGCCGCCAGGCTCTGGTACCCCGACGACGCGCCCCTCGCGCGCAACGACGCCCTGACGATCGCGGCGGTGCTGATCCAGGTCGGCATGCTCGCCTTCCGGCTGGAGAGCGGGCGGGAGCTGTGGGTGATCGTGCTGTTCCACATCACGGGCACGGCGATGGAGCTGTTCAAGACCGACATGGGCTCTTGGACCTACGAGGCCGAGGGCGTGCTGCGCATCGGCGCGGTGCCGCTCTTCAGCGGCTTCATGTACGCCGCGGTCGGCTCGTACATGGTGCGCGTCTACCGCCTGCACGAGTTGCACTTCACGCGGTTTCCTCCGGTGTGGGCGACGACGCTCGTCGCGGCCGGCATCTACGCGAACTTCTTCACGCACCATTTCTTCTTCGACCTGCGTTGGGTGCTGCTCGCGCTCGTGGCGCTGCTGTGGTTGCGCACGGTCATGTACTTCCGCATCTGGCGCGCGGTGCTGCGGGTGCCGGTGCTGCTCGTGTTCGCGGGAGTCGCGCTGTTCATCTGGCTCGCCGAGAACATCGCGACCTGGGCGGGAGCCTGGTTCTATCCGAACCAGGTGGACGGATGGGAACTCGTCTCACCGCAGAAGCTCGTCTCGTGGTTCCTGCTGATGATCATCTCGATCGTGCTCGTGACGTGGGTGTACCCGCCGCGGAGCCCGGATGATCGGGTACCGCAGCGGGTACGGTCCGGGGAGACGGCCGAGGCCGCCGAGGCTTAGCTCGCGAGCACCGGCGCCGCGATGATGCCGATGGCGAAGAGTGCGGCGACGGCGAGTGCGGCCAGAGCGGTGAGGGCGAGCAGGACGCCGTTGAGCCAGACGCCCCAGAGCGCGAGCGTGCGCTCTCCGGTGCCGCGGCGGAGCGCGAGGATGCCGAGCACGAGGCCGGTGACCGGCGCGAAGAACGACCAGCCGGCCACGATGGAGACGATGCCCAGCACGAAGCTCGCGACCGAGAACGCGTTCGCGTGGTTGGCGCCGAGCGGCGCGGCGGACGCGGGCCCGGCCTCGGCTGCTCCGGCACCGGCGGGCGTGGATGCCGAAGCGGCGGCCTCGGGTGCATCGGAGGTCTCGACCGGCTCCATGGTGCGGGCCGGCTCCGCCGTACGGCCCTGCTCCGTGGTGCGGTCCAGCTCCGTCGTGCGGGCCGACTCCGCGATGCGGGGCAGCTCCACGGTCGAGTCGGAGACGATGGCGGGGGCGGTGATGGTGGCGTTCATCGGAACTTCCTTCCGGTGGGCGGCGGGCTCTCGAAGGCGTCCCGTCCGTGATGCCTCCACGTTACGAACGGCGAGGGATCCCTCGCGTCCTGCCGCGGTATCGATGCCGTCGTACCCCGGTACCGCCCCGCAGTGACACCGCGGTGCTGCTTCGGTGCCGCGCGAGCGCGCGCTAGTGCGAGGCCTGCGAGATGTCGGTGCCCTTCGGGGCGGTGACGAACACGAGCACGGCGACGGCGAGCATGATGAGGCCGCCCGCGACGCCCGTCGCCTGCAGCGAGTGGGTGAACGCTGTGCCGGCCTCGTGCGCGAGCTCGGGGAGGCGCAGCTCGCCGGCGATCGCGACGGCGGCTCCGAGGGAGTCCTCGGCCTGCACCGCGAGCCCGGGGTCGAGGGCGTCGAGCAGCCCGCTGCCCACGAGCTCGGCGCGGTAGATGAGCGCCGAGATGCTGCCGAGGATCGCGACGCCGAGCACGGCTCCGAGCTCGTACGAGGTTTCCTCGAGCGCGCCGGCGTTGCCCGCCTTCTCCTCGGGGGAGCCGTGCATGATCATGGCCGATCCGATCGCGAGAGATCCGGTGCCCGCGCCGATGAGGGTGAGCGCGCCGATCACGGTGAGGTTCGCGAGTTCGCCCGGCTGCAGCGCGATGAGCAGCATGCCGGCGCCGGCGAGAGCGATGCCGCCGGCGAGCACCGCCCGCGCGCCGATGAGGCGGGCCAGCGGGGGAGCGGCGAGCGAGGCGAGGGCGCTCGCGATCGCGAGCGGGATGAGTCGCACGCCGGCCTCGAGCGGTGAGGCGCCGTCGACCAGCTGCATCCACTGCGCGATGAGCAGCATCGCGGCGGCCATGGCGAACATCGAGCCGAGCGCGGCCGCGATCCCTGCGGAGAACTCGCGGCTGCGGAAGAGGCGCAGCTCGAGCAGGGGCGCCTCGCTGCGCACGCAGCGCACGACGAACCAGGCGAGCAGCGCTGCACCGGCGGCGAAGGCGACGAGCGCCTCGGGTACGAGGAAGCTCGCGTGCTTGCCGAAGGTCTTGATCGCCCACACGACGAGGGTCATGCCGGCGAGCGAGAGCAGCGCCGAGAGCGCGTCCCACCTGCCGGGGCTCGCGACGCGCGACTCGGGCAGGATCAGGATGCCCGCGATCACGCCCGCCACCATCAGCGGCACGTTGATGAGGAACGCCGCGTGCCATGAGAAGTGCTCGAGCAGCGCGCCGCCGATGAGCGGGCCGACCGCCGCGCCGAGGCCCGAGACGGCGGCCCAGATGCTCAGCGCCGTGGCGCGCTCCTTCGGGTCGGCGAAGATGACGCGGATGAGCGAGAGCGTGATCGGCATGATCATCGCGCCGCCGATGCCGAGCAGCGCGCGGATCGCGATGACGCCCTCCGCGCTCGTCGTGAAGAGCACGAGCAGCGAGGCGAGCCCGAAGATCGAGTAGCCGAGCATGAGCATGCGCTTGCGGCCCCAACGGTCGGCGATGGCCGCGAACGAGACGAGCAGGCCAGCGAGCACGAGCGAGTAGACGTCGATGATCCAGAGCTGCTGATCCGAGGTGGGGTGCAGCTCGGCCGCCATCTCGGGCAGCGCGATGTTGAGGATCGTCATGTCCATCATGATCACGAGCAGGCTCGCCGTCAGCACGGAGAGGGCGGCCCAGCGGCGGGCGCGGGTGAGCGGCTGCGCGGTGGTCGGGGCGGTCGGCGCGGTCACGGGAGCGGCCTTTCGGTGTCGGTGGGGGTCGTCGCCGGGGCGGGCGAGGCGGTGGTCGGTCCGGTGCCGGGGCGAGGGATCGCGGACCTCGGCGCCGATGCATCGGGCATCGCGAGCAGCGCGCGCACGGCGGCCGCGAGGTCGTCGAGGCTCAGGGGTTCGTCGTGCAGCGCGGCGTGCACGGTGGCGCCGTCGAGGTAGACGGTGATCGCCGCCGCTCGCGCGCGGCCGATGTGCGGCGCGAGCATTGCGGCGAGGCGGTCGTTCCAGCGCCGCGCGAGGGCTCGCATGCGCGCGTCGACGGTGCCGGAGGCGATGAGTGCGAGCTCGCCGTCGACAGCCCGCCGGTCGCGGAGGAAGTCGCGCAGCGGCACCATCGCGTGTTCGACGTCGCCGAGCAGGTCGGGGATCGTGGCCTCCATCTCGGCGAGATTCCGGTCGATGTCGTCGGCGATGCGCTGCAGCGCCTGCTCGCGCAGCTCGTCGATCGATGCGAAGTACTGCGTGGTGGAGCCGAGCGACACCCCGGCGCGAGCGGCGATCGCGCGGTGGGTGATGGCAGCGGGGCCGTTCTCGACGATCAGCTCGGCCGCGGCGTCGAGTATCGCGCGGCGGCGGCCCTCGGGGTCGCGTTTGCCGGGTGCGGGCTGCGTCGCGTGCATGGCTCCTCCGATCCCTATTGGACATATGTACATGTACTTTTGTACAGATTCGTTGCGGTGATCGCAAGTTTCGAATGCGTGTCAATATTGCGCCGCATTGCCTGTCGGGCCGCTTTGTCGGAGGCAGCGGGTAGCGTGTTGTGCAAGAGCCGCCGCGATCGCGCGGCGCACCGGGGGAGAGGGATCATGACTCAGCTCAGCACGGCAGACCTGTACGACGAGCACGGGGAGCAGCTGCGTTCGGTCTCGCTGCAGTTCCAGAACCTCGGGGGCATGAGCGGGTTCAGCGGACCGGTGCGCACGGTGCGCTGCTTCCAGGACAACGCGCTGGTGCGGCAGCAGCTGCAGACGCCGGGCGACGGCGCGGTGCTCGTGATCGACGGCGGCGGTTCGCTCGAGACCGCGCTCGTCGGCGACATCATCGCGTCGCTCGCGGTCGACAATGGCTGGGCGGGCCTCATCGTGCACGGCGCCATCCGCGACCGGGTCGCGATCGGCACGCTGCCGCTCGGCGTGAAGGCGCTGGGGTCGAACCCGGCGAAGTCTTCGAAGACCGGGGCCGGCGAGGTCGACGTGCCCGTCGAGATCGCGGGCGTCGTGTTCAGGCCGGGTGCCACCGTGTGGTGCGACGACGACGGGATCCTCGTCGAGGCGTAGGGCGTAGGGCGTAGGCGCGGGTGTAGGTGAGGCGCCTGGGTCTGCGGGCTCAGGGGTGAGGGAGCCCTCGCCGCTCGCGACCTCGCCGCCCTCAGACGCCGAGCTGTTTGAGCAGCTTGCCCGAGCCTCGAGTCGCTGCGCCGATCGCGTGGCAGCGGGCGCGCAGCTCGGCGTCGCTCGTCACGACCGTGACGGCGGCGCCGCGCGCGACGGCCGCCTGCGCCTCGAGCACGATCGTGTCGTCGCCGAGGCCGTCCGCGCCGACGACCCGCACGGAGGGCGTGCCCGTGACGCCGCGCGCGGCGCCCTCGGTGACGAGCACCCAGTCGGGGAAGACGCGCTCGAGGCCGGGGATGCGCGTGGCCGGGAGGTCGAGGAAGCCGGAGCGCAGGCCCGATCCCTCGCGGACCAGGGCCTCGATGCGGTCGCGCAGTCGCTCCGCGGCGCCGTGGCGATCCCTCCACCAGCCGTCGGGCACGCTGCCGACGACGTTCGCCGCGTCGACCACGACCGTGGGCGCGGCCGTGACGAGGGGGCGCAACAGGCGCCAGCTCTGCGCGAAGGCCGGGTGCAGGGGGCGCTTCTCGATCTCGGAGAGGCGCACCCACTCGAGGGCGTGGCTCTCCGCGTCGGTGATCTGGGGCTCGAAGGGCTCGATGACCTCGGCGATGAGGGTCGTGTAGCTCCAGCCGCCGCGGTCGAGCACGTGGGTGAAGCGGGGCTGCACGGCGTCGTCGGGGATTCCGGCCTCCTCCTGCGACTCGCGGATCGCCGCCGCGAGCGCCGCCTCGCCCGCGTGGCGCGCTCCGCCCGGGATGCCCCACGTGTCGCCGTGATCGCTCCAGGTGACGCGGTGCTGCAGCAGAATCGCGTCGAGATCGCGGTCGTAGGCGAGCAGGCCGGCCGCACCGAAGCGGCCCCAGTAGCGACCGCCGTCGTCTGCGGTGACCCAGGCGTCGCCGGGATTTCGGAGGTCGCTCATGCTCATCAGCGTAGCAACGCGGGGTTTCGCGGGGCCGGGGATCGGGCGAGAATGAAGTCATGAACAGCAACGCAGCGCCCATGACCGTGCTCGACGAGGACGCGTGCTGGGAGCGGCTGGCAGCGCAGCAGGTCGGCCGCCTCGTGACGCACGTGGGAGACGTGGTCGACATCGTGCCCATCAACTTCGTGGTCGACGGGCGCGGAATCGTGTTCCGCACCGCAGCGGGCAACAAGCTCGCAGGGCTGTCGATCAATGGCGATGTCGTGTTCGAGGTCGACGAGTTCGACGGCGATGCCAGGTGGAGCGTGGTGCTGCGCGGCGAGGCGCGTGTGCTCTCGAACGAGGATGAGGTGGCCGCCGCCGAGGCGCTGCCGCTGCGGCCGTTCGTCGCGACGCTGAAGCCGACGTTCGTGCGGGTCGAGGCGACGTCGGTGAGCGGGCGCGCGTTCGAGTTCGGGCCCGAGCCGCGGCGCGAGGACGTTCAGGAGGGGTAGGCGGATCCCGCGCGATTTTTTTCGGGGGTGCTGTCGATTAGGGCGCATCCCGTACGTCACCTTCATGTCGGACCGATCGGCCCGGCACCCGCACCCGCCCGCTGCGCGATCGGTTCGCTGCGCGACCAGTTCGCTGCGGAGGGCGGGACGACCGAGGAGGAAATCATGAAGTACGCACTGCTGCTGATGGGCACGTGAACGACCCGGCCTGCGGCGAGGAGGGAGGCGCGAGCCCCGAGGAGTTCTTCGCCTTCGACCAGGAGATCACGGCGGCCGGGGTCGTGGTGACCTCGTTCGCGCTCGAGGGGCCGGAGCAGGCGGTGAGCGTGGGCAGCGACGCCGCGGGGGAGCGGGTCGTGTCGTCCGGGCCCTTCGCCGAAGTGCAGGAGTTCGTGGGCGGCGGCTACATCATCGACGTGGCCGACATCGACGAGGCGATCGCCTGGGCGCGCAGGAGCCCCGGCTCGGCGCCCGGTGGGCACGTGGAGATCCGCCCCGTCGCCCCCTATTGAGCTCGGGGCCGAGCCGGTGACTGAGCACATGGCCGCGCAGGACGAGGTGCGCCGGGCGCTCGCGGCGATCGACCGCGACGCCCGCGCCCGCATCCTGGCGACGCTCGCGCGGCGCTTCGGCGACCTCGACCTCGCCGAGGACATGACCCAGGAGGCGCTGGCTCAGGCGCTGGTCACGTGGCCGCAGACGGGGGTGCCGGAGTCGCCCGAGGCGTAGCTGAAGACCACGGCCAAGCGCAAGGCGCTCGATGTGGTGCGGCGCGAGAGCGTGCTGGCGCAGAAGCTCGCCCGGCTGCGCATCGAGGAGGAGCGCGCGCCCGTCGCGTGGGGGCTCGGGGATCCGGCTGTTCTTGCTGATTCCGGCGCGGGTTCTCGCGGGATCGACACCGTGCCCGATGATCGCCTCAGCCTGTTCTTCGCGTGCGCCCACCCCGTGATGAGCGCGGAGGATCGCGTGGCGCTCACGCTCCGCTTCGTCGGCGGGCTGACCACGCCCGAGGTGGCGCACGCGCTGCTCGTGCCCGTCGCGACCATGCAGCAGCGGATCGTGCGGGCGAAGAAGCGCATCCGCACCCTCGGGGTGCCGTTCGACGTACCGCCGCGGGCCGAACTGCCGGCACGGCTGGCGGGTGTGCAGCGGGTCATGTACCTGATGTACGCGGAGGGTTTCGCGCGCTCCGCGGGGGAGGCGCACGTGCGCGACGACCTCACCGCCGAGGCTATTCGGTTGGCCCGGGTGCTGGTCCGGTTGGTGGGTGGTGGGGGTGGTGCTGGTGCTGGTGGTGCTGGATCGGGCGTGAGCTCGGGAGCCGCCTCTGCCGAAGCGACCGGCCTGCTCGCGTTGCTGC
Organism: Leucobacter ruminantium; assembly: GCF_017565705.1. GTDB lineage: Bacteria > Actinomycetota > Actinomycetes > Actinomycetales > Microbacteriaceae > Leucobacter > Leucobacter ruminantium. The sequence goes on along the minus strand of NZ_JAGDYL010000023.1, from coordinate 40,558 downwards.
TGCTCACGGAGGCGCGACGGCCGGCGCGAGTGCACGGACCCGAGGGGCGCCCCGTGCCGCTCGCGGAGCAGGATCGCCGTCTCTGGGATCGAACGCTCATCGCGGAGGGTCTCACGCTTGCCGAAGCGGCGGCGAGCGCGCCCGGTGCCGGCCCCTACGCGATCCAGGCGGCGATCGCGGCGGTGCACGCGGAGGCGGAGTCGTTCACGGAGACCCACTGGGACCAGATCGCGGTGCTCTACGGGCTGCTCGAGGCGCACGAGCCGGGACCCGTCGTGCGGTTGGGGCGCGCGGTGGCGCTGGGGCGGGCGCGGGGGCCCGCGGTCGGCCTGCGCTTGCTCGACGGTCTCGCGGATGATCCGGCGCTCGCGCGCTTCCGCCCGTTCCACATCGCGCGAGCGGTGACGCTCGAAGAGCTCGAGGACTATCCCGGCGCCGCCGCAGCGTACCGCCGAGCCCTCGAGATCCCGGGCAACGACGCCGAGGACGGCTACCTCGCCGCCGCTCTCGACGGCATCGTCGGGAGAGCGGGTGCATGAGTGGGCGCGACTTTCGCGCCGTGGTCATTTGCGGCCCCGGAGTATGGGTAAGATAGAGGGGTTGCTTCGCGAAGGCGCAGTGGCAACGGGCTGTGGCGCAGCTTGGTAGCGCACTTGACTGGGGGTTAAGTGCAATAGCCTCTCGTCAGCCCAAAATAACTAAACAACGGGTTGTGGCGCAGCTTGGTAGCGCACCTGACTGGGGGTCAGGGGGTCGCAGGTTCAAATCCTGTCAACCCGACGAAAAAGTCCTGATGAGAAGCTTTTCTCGTCAGGACTTCTCTCGTTTCTGGTGGGTTCCGGCGCGCTTCAGACGGTGCGGAGCGGGGCGTGAGCGAGAGTCCGGCGGCTCTCGCCGATTCTGCTGGTGAAGGATCTAGTGGGCCATCTAGTGGCCGCTAGTGGGCCAAATCCGGTGGCATGGCGATGCCCCGACCCCTTTCGTAGCAAGGGATCGGGTGACTGCTCGCTATAACTGGGGTCTTGTGGGTTGGACATTCTCCTTCCGTTTAGCTGAGTTCGCGAGGAAGCGGTTGGCGAGTTTCGCTGCTTCTCCCAGGTGCCGGTGGTCGGGGTGCAGATATCCCTTTGTCGTCTCGATTGACGCGTGACCCAGGATTCTCTGCAGAACGTGGAGCGGCACGCCGGCGTCCGCGAGCCAGGTCGCGCCGGTGTGTCTAAGCCCGTGCCTGGTCAGGCCCGGCATCCCGAGCTTGTCTACGAGTTCTTCCCATTTCGTCGCGTCGCGTACCGTGGCCGTGGTCAGGATCCCGCCTCGGGGGCCGCGCAGCAGCGGCTCGTCGGGCTTCTTGCCTGCGGAGAGGCGGATGAGGATGGGTTCGAGCGGATCGAGAATGGGGACGTAGCGTTCCCTTCGGCCTTTGGTCTGCTTCGTGACGAGACCGCCTTTGCCGGGGTATACCTGGCGTTCGATCGTCACGATCCGGTTCTTCCAGTCGATGTCGCCGACTTCGAGCCCTGCGACTTCCGAGCCTCTTGCGGCGAGCATTGCGCAGAGCATCACATGGTCCGAGTAGCTCTGGTGCACCGCAGCGCACGCCTTTGCGAGCCGGTTGAGCGTCTCGAGGTCGGAGATCGCGTACGCACGGAGCGAGCCTGGTGCTAGGACTGAGTCTTTGTGGAATGTGCGTCGGGAGCGGTTCTTCGCAGGGTTCGACGGGATGACTTCGTCGCGCACGGCGACATCGAGCACTCTCACGAGCGGCCCGATGGTGTTCTTGATCGTCGAGGGACTGTACTCGCTTTCCCATCTGTCGATGGTGCGATCGATAAGGCCAGTGGTGATCTTGCTGACTTTCAGGTGTCCGAGCGCGGGAAGCACGCGGAGCCTGAGCCCTGCGTCGTAGTAGGAAGCGGTGGAGGTGGGATCGAGGCCCCGCTGCCACCGGTCTCCGATCGACTTCACGTAGTCGGCGAAGGTGATGAGCGCATCGGTTCCAGTCTCGGTTGCCTGCTGCATCCGTTCGAAGAACTCTTCCGCCTGCTGCGTGGTTTCGACGAACACAGACCGGCTGGGGCGTTTCCTCGTGTGCGGGTCTGTCCATCTGACGCGTGCGAGGTAGCCCCTGCCTCGGTTCTCGATGCTGGTTGCGAGTTTCGCGCCGATCGGGGGAACCTGGTGATTGTGCGGGTCAGCCATCGCGGGCCTCGCGTTCCAGCACCCAGGCACGTACCGTCGGCGGGTTGTAGCGCGCGATCGTCCCGACCTGCACGAAGGGCGGGCCTTCCCGTTCGCGTCGCCACCGGGACAGCGTCGCCTGGGATACGTTGAGGAACTCGGATGCCTCACGCGAGTTCCACAGCGGCTCAACCTGGTTCGTTGTCGCGGGCACAATCAGCCGCCTGCTTGGCACGAATGAAGTCATCCTCGATGTCCTGGCGCGACTGCACATCGGCGGCGACGAACGCGATGAAATCTTCCATCCGATTCGCGATCACCTCATCCTCGATGGGCGCTTGTGGTGCTTCTCCTGGCCAGATGGTCTGCCGGGTCGGGCGGTCACGGTCGATGCGGGTACCGCAGGTCGCTACCCATTCGCGGAGGCGTTCGCGGGCGAGAGCGAAGTCGGTGTGCCAGGCAATCGGACCCGAAGCGTCCTGCTCCGGGTCGTAGCTCGCGATCCAGTGAAGATGCAGAGCGGAGAGCTCCCACACGAGTTCGGGATGCCGGTACCAGAAGGGCGGGATCACCGAAGCGGGCAGGCCATAGGTGCGGCGGATCTGGTCGACCCACTGGTTCAGTGCCAGCCATTCTGCCTCTGCGTCACCGGACGAGAGCAGATTCCAGTTGATCGGTCGAGGCGGCTCCGGCAGCACAGTGCTGGCCATCACCAGGTCGTACAGGTCGTCTTCTTCGAGTTCGGCATCAAGGCCGTCGCCGAGACTATCCTCAGCGCGAGGAGCGTCGTTCATCTCGCTTACCGCCCCAGCGCCTGAGCAGAGGCGGGCTGAACTGCCCGGAACTCGACCGTGGCCGCAGGGTGCGGTGTTTCCTTCGCCATATCCATGCGGCGCCGTGGCTTCCGTTCGACCTGATAGCGATCGCGTGTGGTGTCGAACAGGAGCTTGACGGCCTGGAACTGGCGTTCCTCGACTCTCTGCCCGCGGTGCTCGTAGTTACGCGTCTTGAAGCCGCCGATGGCCACCACGTCGTCGCCTTCCACGAAGTCAGCGATCGCCTCCTCAGCTTTCTCGCCAAGTAAGACGAGCTTGATGTACTTCGTGCCGAGGAGCGTGAGACTGCCATCTGCCTCGTCTCGGTACTGCTTCTGCCCGACCTGGCCGATGAACAGCGCGAGCCCATCGGAGAGACGCTTGAGCTGAGGAGCACGGGAGAGGTAACCCGGGAGAGCCGTCTTGGTACGCAGTTCCATCGCTTCGTCCTTCCCATTTCACGGTCGCGCTTGCTGCGCGACATCTCTACAGGCCAGGTGCGCTCTCCGTGCCTGCCGGATCATCCGCACACGGCGCACCTGAACCGGTCGCGGCATCCCGGTAGTGGAGTTGCGCTTCGACCGTGCGCCGATCCGCGAGGAGTTGCTTGCCGTCGGCACGCTGGGTCCAGCGACGCAGCCGTGAGACGATCGGGGGTGCCGCGCGCAGCAGCACAAGACCGGTACCGAACGGGAGGCGGCGGATCGCGTCGGGTGGCATGATCGGCACCCGGCGGATGGAGCGCTGTGCCGATCGTGAGCCGTGGTCGCCGACGGTCGTGGAGTCGGTGATCTCGTCTCGTTCGCCGATGAGCGTTGACAGGTCTTGGAGGTCGCGGCTGCCGGAGGCTCCGCCGAGGATAATCTTCACGATCGCGGCATCCCAGATCGCGGATGCCGCGTTGTCCGACCACTGCTCCCTCGCCTGCGCAAGGGACTGCAGGACCGGCATGGTCGTGATCCCGGTGCCGCCTCCTTCGGCCATGAGCGTCGGTAGGGAGGGAAGCGGGCTGAGGTTCGCCACTTCATCGAGAGCAAGCAGTAACGGTGGGTCGAGTCTCGCCCCGGGACTGCTTGCGGCTATGCGGCGGGCGGCTTCCACGACATCTTCGATGAGCGCTGCGACCAGCGGGGCGCTGTTGTTCGCTCCGGCGGCTGTCGCCAGCAAGTAGAGGGTGCCTCTCTGTTTGAGGAACGCTTCGGGGTCGAACATCTCATCCGGGTCCGGGGTGACGGCATCGAGCACGCGTGGGTCGGCGAGGGCGGCGAGGGCGAGTGAGACGCCCTGCCAGATCGAGTCTCTGGTGCGCGGGTCGGCTTCGAGCATGGCCTGCAACGCCTCTGCCCAGCCTCCGGCAGCGCGCGGATGCGTGCCGAGGATGGAGACGGCATCGCCTGCGGCGGCAGGGTCGAGCGTCCAGCGGAACAGATCGGCTGGTTGCCGGCTGTCGAGGGCTGCGGCGTGCAGCAGGCATTGGAGCGCGACGCGGGTTTTCGCTTCCCAGAAGTCACCGCCCTCGACGCCTCCTTTCCCGAGCCCAGTAGCCGAGGCAAGACCCGCCGCACGGATCATCGCCGTCAGCGGCGCATCGCATCCCCGGACGGGCGACCAGCGCAGCCCGGCTGGGATGCCTGCGGCGAGGCCTTGCGGATCGAACACCGCGACTGGGCCGATGCGCTCGCGTGCACGGATGGTCGCGGTCGCATTGTCTGGCCGCGTCGAAGTGGTCACCACGGCGCCTGGGGCGGAGAGGATCGAGTTGATGACGATATGCACCCCCTTGCCGCTTCGGGGAGGCCCGATGAGTAGGATCGAGTCTTCGACCGAGGCCCACACCTCGACCCCGCGCGACGCCCCGACGCGGTACCCCACATCGGCCGGCTCCGGGTGGTCGAGAGAGGGGTGCAGGTTGCCTGCGCGTGCGAGCAGGGCACGCGGAGATCCGGCTCTGGCGACTTCGGCCCGGGTGGCGATTCCTGCGATGCGGTACGGGTCCATCGCCTGGCGCCGGCCGTGATGCCGGATCGCCGACCATATCCACCAGCCGGCTGCGGCGGCCGTAAGGATCAGCACGCCTGCGACGAGCCAGTAGACGATCGGGTTCAGGCCTGGCGCATCGAGTGCGGTGGCGGGGTCGGCGGGGTGTAGGAGCACTCCGGCACCAGAACCGATCCCTCCGGTGGGCGGCGCCGAGCCGGTGAGGAACGCGGTGACGCTTCCCGCGCCCCGGAGGATCGCGGCCAGGATCGCCAGCGCGGCGAGTCCGACGAGTGCGGCGTTCGTGAGTTCGTCGCCGAGACTCCCGGTCGGGCGGATCGGGGAACTCATTGCGGTTGCCCGACGCAGACCGTTGCGGAGATGCGGCCCAGCAGCACGGCTTCGCCGGTGGGAGAATGCTCAAGATACCGGGAGTCGATCAGTGTGCGGGCGATGCCGTCCGGTCCTGACTCGGCGTGCGCGATGATGATCGCCACCGCGACCTCTTCTCCGGGGATCATCCCGGACCCGGCGAACTGCATCAGACGCGGCGCCGGCGCTGGCTCCGCTGCGGACGCCGCCTGAACGGAGGACTCGGCGGCGGACGTTTGCGGTTCTGCCTTGCGGGGGGTGCGTGGGGTGTAGAAGTCGGTGATGGTGCGGCCGTCGGTCTCGATCACGTCGACGCGGAGGGTGCGGCCGGTCTGCTGGCTGATCGCGTCGACGATCGCGGGGAACGACGCACGACGCCACGGCGGCGAGAACTCGGGCGGCAGATACGGTGCCCCGTCAACGCTGACGGTCAGGGTGCCGTCGTCTGCGACGACGATCCGCACCATCACGGCAGTCGGGTCGGTGCGCTTCGAGCGGTCGCGTTTGGGCATTCGGGAATCTCCTTCGTAAGTGGTGTAGGGCAGAGCTCGACCCTGACGCGCAGCACGCCAGGGCCAAGAGCGGAATGGGGATCAGAGTGCGGCCCTACCCGCCGAGCGGCTCACGTCCGGTGCGGCTCGGCGGGCGGCCTGCTGATAGGCGGGCGGGAGACGGTATGCCTCCGGGGACGGGTCGGACATCGCCTCGACGTCCCAGGCATTCGTGATGACTTCGGCGAATCCCTCCGCAAGGAGCAGGTGGCATCCAGACGATGCTGCCGAGGTGATCGGTCCGGGCACCGCGCCGACGCGGCGACCGAGATCGAAGGCGCTGACGGCGACCCGCAGGCTTCCCGAACGTGGGCCGGCCTCGGGAACCACGGTCGCCCCGCTGAGCGCAGCCATGAGGCGGGCTCGAGCCACGAAGCGGTCCTTGCTCGGGGCGAGTCCGGGCGGCACTTCAGAGATCAGCAGCCCACCGCCGTCGGTGATGCGCTGGAACAGCGAAGCGTTCCCGACCGGGTAGGGACGGTCGACGCCGCCCGCGAGCACCGCAATCGTTGAACCTGAACGGACTGCGAGCGCGGCGCGGTGCGTTTCGGCGTCGATGCCGTAGGCGCCGCCGGAGACGAGGATGCGCGGGGACTGCGCCAGTTGCTCGGCAAATTCGTGGGTGAGATGCACACCGTAGGCGGTGGCAGCGCGTGCGCCGGTGATCGTCACGCGGGAAGTGAGCGACGAGGTGAGCAGTTCCGGGTTCCCCTTCGCCCACAGCACCAGCGGCGCCGAAGGCCCGAGATCGGTGAGATCGGCCGGCCAGCCCGCCCGCCCGGGCGTGAGCAGCCTGAGCCCGCCCCGCTCGGCGAGGGCGACGAGGTCGTCTACGAGAGTGTCTTTCTGTCTTGCGGCAGCTTTCTGTAGCCAGCGCGCTCCTTCGAACTGGTTGACCTGGGCGGGGATCGCAGCATCTGCGTCGCGGATGAGTGCGAGTGTCTCGGTGAGGCCGATGGCCTGGACGAGTTTCCCCGTGATCGGGTCTCCCGGGTCGGTGAGCGCCGTGAGCGTCATGCGCGCGAGCATGTCTTCCGTGTAGTCGGTCACCGTCGCCTCCTGAATCTGGTTGCTGTCAGTGGGCAGGTGCACCGGGCTGGCATGACGAAGCGGGCGGAACCGCAAGACCTGGGGGTAGGGTCTGCCGGTTCCGCCCGCTCAGTGGGAGGTGTCCTAGTTCTTCATGAGTTCTTCGATACCTTCGTCCTCCTCTCTGACGTAGCCGCACTGCTCCCGGGAGAGCGCGAGCCGGCGCCCGAACCACAGCGTGAACCCAGCCGCGAGAAGCGCCACCGCGCCGCCTGCGGCGATGAGCCACGGGAACCCGGGCCCGCCGGTGACCGCGAGCTCAGGCGGCAGCTTCGGCAGCTTCGGCGTCTCCGGCGTCGGCGGTGTCTTCGGCGGGGTGTCGGTCACGACCGTGGTCTCACCCGGTGCACCGCAGCGCCCTTCGGCGAGCACCTTGCCGTCTTTCCCATAGAGGGTCTCGACCCAGTAGACGTGCCCGGCCCGGTCGACGCTCGTCTTCCCGGAACGGTAGATGCCAGCTTCGGTGACCGGGATCTTCTCGGAGGTGAAGAACGGGGCCTCGCACACCGGCTCAGCATCCGGCGATTGGGGGCCGTAGGCGCGGAACACGAGATAAGAGTCCTTGGGGATCTTCGATCCCTGCACGAGCGCGGCATCGTCGAACTCCTCGCCGACGCCCGCAGCCGGGGTGGCCTGCGTGATGACCGACAGCGGCTGCTTGTCGTCGGGAACGTAGAACCGCTCCCAGATGTCAGCCGGGGAACTCTCGAAGGGCTGCACCCGGTCATCGCCCGCGAACGTCGTCACGACGACGTAGTAGCCGGGCTCCTCGGGCTGGATGCGATCGTCATCGGTGTAGCCGATGTCATAGACGCCGTTCTTCGCAGGGGTCGTGATCGTCGTCAGCACCGGCGCGGTCTCGAGGTCGAGATCGTCGGTGAGCTCCGCGTCGGTCTTGAACGGCCCGTAGACCGTGTGGGTGAGCTCCTTCTCGTCCGGGCCCCAGTAGCCGTCGCCCTCGAAGTCGGGGTGATTGTCGGGGAACCCGGTCACGGTGATGCGGTCGAAGGCGCGGCCTCCCGGGTGCACGTTGTACTCGCGCACCTCGGAGGTGATCGTCAGGGGCCAGCGCACCGAGTGCGACTCGATGTTGATGCCGTAGTCGTCCTGCCAATCGGACGCGATGTAGGGGCGCACCCACTCGGGCTGCGACGCCTTCTTCACCTGCCACACCCAGGTCACGAAGCCCGCATCCGGGAGGATCATCTCGGGTGACTCGTAGGTGCCCGGCCCGGTCGCGGTGACCTGCACCGTGCCGATCGGCACCGCACCCGCCGGAACCTCAGACCCCTGCAAGGGAGGCAGCGTGCCGGGCACCTGATAGGTGGTGCCCTCGAACACAACCGGGATCAGATCGCCGTTCTGCTTCAGCCAAGCCCCATTGGTCGAGGACACCGTGATCGTATCCGTCACCGCGTCGCCGGGTTCCACGAGCCGGCCGTTCGCCTTCGACACCGCTTCGGGCTGGAACGGGGTGATCGACGTCTCCGCGACCCGGCCGAAGCGGTCGGTAAAGGAATCGGTGAGGTACTTCGCGTTCTCTCCCTGCTTGCTCTTGTCGATCTTCCACACCCACGCGTAGAAGCCCGACTCGGGCGCGACGAGGGTGCCCGGGGAGACGTAGTTGCCGGGGTGCGTGAGCGTCAGCGTCTCGGTGCCGAGTACGGGCGCGCCCTGCGGAGGCGCGTTCGCTTCGGCGGGCTGCGCATCGAACGGCCCGTACAGGGTGCCCTCGGCGAGCGCCGGCACTGGTTTCCCGTTCACCTTGATCCAGGAGTGCTTCGTCACCGACACGGCGAGCTTGTCGGTGAACACGTCGCCAGCCTGCACGAACTTCGCCGAGACGACCGTCTCGATGACCGGCTGGAAGTCGAGCGGGATCACCGGGGACTTCGCGGTCGCAGCCAGCGGCTCGAAGGAAGCGGCCGCGAGAATGCGCTGCTCGCCGGGCGTGTAGAAGAGATCGACGCCCGCCCCGTACCCGATCGCGGGCGCCTGCATGGCAGCCGTGATCTGGTAATCGGGGGCAGACTCGGGCGGGGTGCCGACGATCTGATGCGTGCCCGCACCTAGCGAAGCCGACGACGAACCGTTCGCGAAGGTCGCGTTGGTGAGGGTCACCGTGCCCGTCGCAGACGCCGGGTTCGTACTGACCGTGAGTTGACCGTTGTACTGGTCGCTCATGCTGATCGACAGCGACACCGACGGATTCGCGACCGCGTTTGCTGCCGCAGCGTCACGCATCGCGGCCAAGTTCGCGAGCACGGCGCCCTGCGCGCCTGCCGGTACGCGGGTGATGAAGTGCGCATCCCCGCCACGGCCGGCATAGTTGCCGTGATCGGCGATATCCCACACATACATCTGCACCGCAGCCGTCACATTCGGGTCCTGTGACTCGCCCCAGCGGCCCATGACGTAGTTGAGTCGGGCCAGCTCGGTCGAGGTGAGACTATCGAGGGTCGTCTCCAGCTCGGGGTGCTGCGTATTCCCCCACGGAGGAACAGCGTCGAGGTCCATGCAGTACGCCTGCCTGCCATGAGCGGAGAACGACCCGAGCCAGAGATCTTCGTTGCCGTAGCCGACTCCGAGGGTCGCCGCCTGCGCCGGAGCCGGGCTGAAGAACAGGCCACCGAAGAGCATGAGCAGAATCGTGAAGAGCGCCGCCGCACGGGCGGCGGCACGGTCGGGCGGTCTCGATACGCCGGGCGGAAAGAGCACGGTATTCGACATGGGAACTCCTGACTGGACGATGGAAGACCACCGCCAGGAATGACGGCAGCCAACAGTCAGGTGCTCTCATCAACGACGCGTCCAAGCGGCCTGCATACTCGGAGAGCGTGAAACAATGGGCCGATGGGCACGATGATCTCGTTGTCGCTGAACGGCATCGACATCGACTACGGCAAGAACCGCTACTGGACCAACCACCACTGGCTGTTCCCGCCGAACAGCATCACGAATGCTGTGTATCGCTACGCCGATGAGGTGACCGAGGTGAAACCTGCCTTTCAGGTCGCTCTGGACGAGGCACGCTTTCGGCTGTGTCACCTCGGCTATTCGCTGCATGAAACAAAGACCAAGTTCGAGAGGTCTGTTGCCCGTTGGAACCGCACCGCTGAGCTGAACCTCACCTTCAATGAGTTTCGGGATACTCTGACTGGCCTAGATTTCGCATCGCTCACGCCGGCAGGCATGGAGGCCTACGGATACGACTTCAGAGACCTCGTTATCGAGCGGCTCGCCGGCTGGGATGCTGACGGGGCTCTTCTTGAAGACTTCATCAAGGAGCATCTCGACTTCACTCTGCTGCTTCGATGTCTGGCTGAGTGCAGCGACAACAGGCAAATGATCCTGAGATGGCATCATCAGGACTTGGTTGATAGTGGATGGGCGACGGTGGAAGACTTGACCGAGGTCGACCGGGAAGTATCCATCATCAACCACACGATGCTGATCGGTCGGCTACAGGATTATTCGGGTGCGTACTTTGTCGAGGATTTCGACCGGTGGCTCGAAGCGAAGGGAGTGGCCCGCAATACCCCGTACTCAAAGCTTGAGAAGTCCGGCGCGGCGAAGGCAGTGACGATGACACTCCCGGGTGCAGTTCGCAACATGATCCATCACCCCGAGAACCCACACAACGCCCTGTCCGACGATGACCTTCGAGACAGCATCGAATGCCTACTCCGAGTGGTCAGGCACCTTCCTACTGGACTCCCTGGCATCACCTGACGGGAGGCATGCCAAAGAGAACGGATGCTTTTTAAAGCATCCGCGCGCGGGTGTCGAAGAGCTCAAGTTCGGCGGGGTGGAGCTGGTGCTGCGCCACGAAGCTGCGGTCTTTGATCTTCCAAAGCCCCTGCCCGATGCCGAGGCCCGGGAGTAAGGATTGCTCGGTGCCGGTGAGGCCGAGGGTTTGTGCGGTGACGCCGAGTTGATCGGACTCCTGCCGATAGACAACCCTCGTTTCGGCGTTCGCGAGGAGCGACGAGGCGAGGCCCCGCATTCGCGATCCCTGGTCGCCGACGTTCTCGAGGTCCGAGAGCTTGTGGAAGACCAGCAGGTTCGCGAGCCCGTAGTGCCTGGCGAGCCGCCATTGCGCATCCATGCGGGCGAGGAGGCTGGGGTAGGACATGAGGCGCCAGGCCTCGTCGTAGACGACGAAGCGTTGCCCGCCGGCGGGGTCTTGTAGTGCGGCTTCCATCCACGCGGCCGCGCAGGTCATCAGCACCGCAAGCAGGGCAGAGTTCTCGGCCACTCTTGAGAGGTCGAGCGAGAGCATCGGGAGGGTGGGATCGAACTTCTCTGTGCTGGGGCCGTCGAACATGCCGGAGAGGTCGCCGGCGACGAGCCTGCGCAGCGCGTGCCCGACCATGCGGCCGTCCTCGCCGAGCCGGCCGTCGGGATCGTCGGCTTTCGCGGGTGCGAGGATGCGGTCGACGACCATCGGAAGGATCGGCACTTCCGCGCAGCGCACCGCATCGGCCAGCGCAACGTCGATCGCAGTGTGCTCCACGGGCGTGAGGCGGCGGTCGAGCACGGTCTCCGCGAGCGCCCCGATGAGATCCCTGCGGCGGGCCGCGACCTGTGCCGCCCAGTCCTCATCCGGGATGCCGGCCGCCCGGTAGCCCTCGTCCAAGGGGTTCAGGCGAGTCGGAAGCGATGGACCGAGCACGATTGCGCGGCCGCCGACGGCCCGGGCGACGGAAGTATGTTCGCCTTTCGGGTCTCCCGGGATGTAGACGCGGCGCCCAAACGGGAGCGCCCGCGTGTAGAGGCTCTTCGCGAGCGAGGACTTCCCGGAGCCGACGATACCTGCGAGGATCATGTTCGGGGCGGTGATGACCCCTTGCTTGTAGAGCTGCCACGGATCGTAGACGAAGGAGCCGCCCGAGTAGAGGTCTTGCCCGATGAAGGTTCCGGCTGAGCCGAGCCCGCCTTCCGCGAGGAACGGGTAGTGCCCCGACAGCGTGGCGGAGGTGTCCTGGTGGCGCGGGAGCCGGAACCTGCCCGGCGTACGCAACGCTGCGGGCCCGTCTTCGCCCGCCCGCGGTAGATAGCGGGTCGCGCGGCGAGCTTCGCGTTCCTCGTCTGCTTGGGCTCGGGCTGCGGCGATCGCTGCGGCTCTTGCTTCGGCTTGGAGTCGGGCTGCGGCTTGCGCGCGGGCTCGGCGGTGCTTGCGCAGTTCCCCTTCCGGGCCGACGAGCGCGGATGTATGAAGCCGCCCGGGCTCGGCCTCGCCTGGTTCGTGACTCATCGTCCGAGGCCTTGCAGAGTGGGGTGATTCACGTAGTTTTGTCGGTTGATCGTCGGGGTGCCCAGACGTTCCCGTCGAGCCTGCCGTGAATCCGCAGCAGCTCCGTCGCGCTCGGGGGTGCCGGCTGGTGCGGCGTGGCGGGGGTCTGCGATGCCGAGCAGCACGGGGCTGGGCAGGCTGTCTTCGGCACGGTAAAGGGCGACGTGCCGATGGTCATGGTTGTAGACCAGGGTGTAAGCGTCGAGCGTCGCCACACGGTCGAGCGAAGCAACGGGCACCTTGTCGTAGACGTACCCATTCTCGAGCGCAGCATCGACGGTCTCGTCGCCGAAGTCGTAGCCTGCGAGTTCCTGGATCACGGCATCCGCACCGCCAGCCTCGATGAGCTCGAGCGCATGGTCGGCCTCGCCGCCCTGCAGGAACACCACGTTGATGAGTCGGGAGGCGGGTTCGCTCGTCTGGGCTGGGAGCTGCCAGGCGATCCGGCCGGCTGCCGCCATGCCGGCGTCGACCCGACGCTCTGCCTGGCCGATGAGGGCGGCGGCCTGCCGGAGCTCGGCCGCTGCGGTGAGCGCGTCCTGGGTGCCGGCGGCACGATCCCCCGCATCATCCGCCGCACGTCCAATCGAGTTGGTGTGGCCTCTCGCGAACTGGCCGAGTATCTGTTCGAGGGACCTGATCGCGCCGAGCAGATCGCCGAGTATCCCGTACATGCGCTCGGGTTGGTCGAGCACGATGCTCGCGTGAGCGAGGCCGCGCATCGCCTCAGACATCTCGGCCGCATCGGCGACAGGATCGGTGAAGGTCGGCATGATCGGGACTCCATTCAAGAAGGGGCGGTGGTCAGATAGGCCGGCAGAGCGGGAGCGCCGCCGCGGTGAAGGCCTGGGCTTGCTGCCCGACGAGCCTTCTTGTTTCGCAGGAGGCCTGGATCGCGGCTTGTTCGATCTGCGACACGGCAGCGTCGAGTTCGCTCGCGGTCGGTGCCGAGACGGAGACGAGGCCGACGACCCGCAGGACGCCGTGACCGGCGGTGAGCTCGGATTCCTGTTGCAGGACATCGCTGTACTCGGCGGAGGCTTGCGTGTCTTCGACCTGGCCGATCTTCCGCCGTTGCGCGGCGTCGGCGATCATCTCGGTCTTCTTCTTCCGCAGATCCCGTGCCGCCTGATCCGCCCGGACCGGGAGGTAGTGCAGCGAGAGGGAACGGAGCACACCGCCGGTGAGGACGAGCGGGGCGAGGAACCCGGGGAAGGTCTGCGCTCGGGGCCATTCGCTGATCCACAGCACCGCATGGTGCGCGCTGTCGGAGCGCAGCCGATCCCACGATTCGGTCACCGCGACCGGGCCGGCAATGGCGAGATCCCGGCCCAACTCGCCGTGCCGTTCCAGCGCGGGACCCGCAGCGGGGTCGTAGGCGGTGCGGAGGATCAAGGCGACGTCGCCCGGGGTGAGCCAGCCGGTCATGTGCAGCTCGGCGCTGCGGAGCGCGGTCTGGAACGACTGCATCTCCTGCCGCAGCACAGAGGCCGCGCCCTTCATGCCGCCGCCTGCGGAACGAATCTGCCTGGCGGCGGCGCGCATGTCGATCGACAGAGACACGGTGGTGGCGTGGCGCTCGCCTGCGGGGCCTGCCCGCTCGATGAGTTCCCGGTAGGTGGTCGCCGCCCAGGAGCCGTCGTCGGTGCCATGCTGCCGCCACCACTCGGTGAGCCCGGACCCGGAATCGGGGAGGGTGCGCTCCATGACCTGAATACGGGCGATTCGGCCCGAGCGGCAGGCGGCGGCGAGCACGCGGCCCCAGCCGGTGACGCGGCGCTGCTGCTCTGCGGGGTCGAGGAGCACGAATGCCGGGTGCTGCACCCCGCACACCGCGGTGAGGGTCTGCGCGTGCGGGTCGTGGATCATCGCCGCCCCCGTTTCCGGGTCGACCCATTCCCTGAGCGCCGCCATGTCGCCGGGGAGTGCGAGCGTGCTGGCGGGGCGGGGCTTCACGACGCGCCTGCGGTAGCGGGTTTGCTTCGCCCGGGTGCGGAGCATCCAGCGGGTGACGATGGGCGCCCACTCAATGAGCTTCCGGCCGCCGACGCTCACCCAGGCGATCGCGACGAGCGACGTCCACGCGGGAGATGACCAGGCGAGGCCGGCGCCGCCGTTCGTGTAGAGGCCCGCGACGATTATGAGGAGCGCGGTCGCGAGGACGATGAGCTGCGAGAGTGAGAGGCCGAGGAGGATGCCGCGGCGGGTGAGCCGGGAGAACTGCACCGGCTGCAACTCGAACGTATCGGCGGTATTCGTTGTCACGGGACTCACCCCTTCCCGCCCGGCTGCGTGGTCGGCGGGAGGACCGCGGGCGGCTGTCGCACCGGCGTGCTCTGGGCCGGCGGGGCTGCCTGCTCGGAGGCGCTGCCGGCGTGGGAGCCTGCGGCGCCTCCGATCGCGTTGCCGAGCTTCGGGCCCGCGGTCGCGGTCTCCTTCACGACGACCGCCCCCGCGACGATCGCGGCGGCAGGCCCCGCTGCGGCCGCCCCTCCCGCGGCACCGCCCGCAGCCCCGCCGCCTGCCGCACCGCTCCCGGCCCCAGCACCGGCACTGCCTGCCGCGGCACCGCCTCCTGCTGGTGCAGTCTGCGCCGGCGGGGGCGGCTGCGGCGGGGGCTTGCCCGCGTCCGCACTGTCGAGCACCTGCTTCGGGGGTTGCCCGGTCGGTTTCGCGGGGAGCGGGATCGGCCGGTTGAGCGCGGACTTCGCCTCCTGCTCCATCGACGCCGCCTGGTACATGTCGAACCCGACGAAGGCGAGGAACTTATACGCCAGGTACGGGGCGAACGCGGCGACGAACAGCAGCACGATCCCCGCGATTGGCTCTGACAAGGATTTCAGGTCGAGGCTGATGGGGGCGGCGACCTGGGTGGTGGCGATCAGGAAGATCACCACGACCACGAGCTTCGACGCGATGAGCGCGACGACGAAGGTCGCCCATTTCCCGAACCAGCCGCGCGACGCCTCCCAGGTCAGGCCTGCGAGCGCGATCGGGCCGAACACGATAGCGACCAGCAGCAGGGCTTTGCGGATGAGGAGGGAGAACCAGAGGATGAAGATCGCTGCGATCATGAGCCCGGTCAGGAAGATCGTGAGCAGCACCCCGGCCCCTCCAGTCAGCGGGGTGACCGCGGTGGCGCCGATGAGGAGCGCGAGCCGGTCGCCCATGCCCTCGATGGTCTGCCCGGTGGCGTGGACGATGCCGACGCACAGCTGGTCGGTGATCTCCAAGAGGAGCGCGGTGCAGGTGATGAGCACGAACGACCCCAGCACCGACTTCGCGAGCCCGAGCGCTGCCCGCGAGAGCGCCGACGGGTCGCGGCGCGCGAGCCCCGTGATGAGCTGGAAGCAGAAGAACAGCAGCGTCACGAACACGGCGATGCCGAAGAGGATGTTGTAGACCTTCACGTAGCTGTCGCTGGTGACGTCGACCGCGGTCGTGGTGGAGAACACTTCCCACATGCCCTGGAACAGGGCGGAGACGGCGAGGCCCATCGCTGAGGCGATCCACCCGAAGAACAGCCCGGCAGGGCCGTCACCGATCGTGGTGCAGACGGTGGAGATGCCGGGGATGTCGCAGATACTCACCCTGGATCACCGCCGGCTAGTTGACGGCCTGGCCGACGGTCCAGAAGAAGTTGATGAGCGTCACCGCCGCCCCGCACAGCACCGCCGCACCGCACGAGACGAGCACCCCGGTCTTCCCGCGTGATGCGAGGTGCGGGTTGCTGCTGTTCGCCCCGAAACCCCAGATGATCGCGGAGACGATCAACGCCAAGACGCTGAGGATGAGGCCGACGGTCATCACGGCGCCCACGATGTCGCGCAGCTGCGCGATCCCGGGAAGCCCGCTGCTGTTCGGGTCGATGTCGATCATAGGGTGCCGCTCCTTGCCGCTCAGAGTATGGACGTGGACTGTCCACCAGGCAGGTGCGCCCGAGAGCCCGGCAGCGGCAGGTTCAGAGGGTGTCGCCGACGGAGAGGAGGAAGTTCGCCCACGCGACCCCGGCGCCTGCGAGCGCCGCGGTGCCAAGGGCGACGAGCACCCCGATGCGGGCTTTCTGCGCCGCATAGGGGTTCCCGGACGAGGAGGCGACCGCCCAGATGATCGCGGAGACGATCAGGGTGAGCACGGCCCCGATCAGCACGATCGTGAGGAGCGCGCCGATCACCGAGGCGAGCTCGTCGGAGGCACCGACGGCGCCGAAGTCTGGAAACACGTTCATGCGGCGCTCCCGAAGTTCGCGCGGCACCCCGCCGCGGTCGTCGCGCCGTCACCCGACACGGCGCCGTGCTGGGCGAGCCATTCGGTCGCGTTCACGGGCGGTTGCCCTTGCCCGCCGGGGCGGATCTCGACGTGCAGGTGCGGGCCGGTCGAACGGCCCGACGACCCGACATCGCCGATGTGCTGCCCGGCCGTCACGGTCTCGCCGCCAGTGACGTAGATCCCGTGCTGCCACATATGCGCGTAATAGGAGGCGACGCGGGCACCCTGCACGGTGTGCTCGATCACGATCAGGCCACCCCACCCGGCACTGAACTCCGCGACCGCGACGCGGCCATCTGCGACGGCGAAGATCGCGGTGCCGTCGGCTGCGGCAAGATCCGAGCCGGAGTGGAACTCGCTCTCCCCTGTGAAGGGGTCGCTGCGCCACCCGAAGCTGTCGGTGCTCGTGTAGCTGCCCTCCGGGAGCGGGAACACGATCCGCGAAGTCACGGGCACCTGCCCGCCACCCCCGTTGCCGCTGTTACTGCCGAGTGCGGGGGCGGTGAGGGCGGTGAGGATCGCATCGGCGACGGGCTGCCAATTCCGGTAGCGGTCGGGATAGGCGCTGACCTCGACTGCCTGCGCTGCAGCTCCCGGGTCCATGGACTGCCAGCCGGGAATGTCGAGCAGGCCGCGCGGCGAGGGATAGTTCGGTCCGTCCTTCCCGCCATAGAACGCCTGAGCCTGATAGCTCGGGTTCATGAGCTCGGCGACCGTGCCCCAGCCTGCGGCGGGACGCATCTGGAACAGACCCAGCGAGTCGTGATCTGAAGCGTCACCGTCGTTCGGATAGTTCCCGGACTCGGGGTAGGCGCCAGTGTTGGCGAGCATCCGCAGCCGCGATTCGGTGAGCGCGGCCATCAGCGCAACACGAACGCCGGCCTGCCCGACACCGGGGATGCCGGTCCCGGTGGTGATGATCGTCGCCGCGTGAGTGAGTTGCCGCTTGTCGAGCGTGACCGGGGTGCCGTCAGCGGTGGTGGCGGTGAGGCTGTCGGGGATCGGGCCGACCACGAGTGAGCCGTTGAGGCAGAATCCTGCCGGACCCATGAACGCGCCCAGGCCCACGATCGCGGTCGACGGGCCGATGCAGAACAGCACCAGCAGGAGGACGAGCAGTTTCTTCGCCATGAGCTACGGCATGGGGGTGTCGACGGCCGAGAGCCGCAGCAGCCGGCAGGAACCATCTGAGGGGCAAGCGGCGAAGATCGTGAACGACACCGGCCTGGCATCCTCGACTTCCTGGCCTTCCCAGGAGCCTTCGCGGTGCCGGGTGCCGGTGATCGTGTAGGCGGCCGCACCGGGCGGAAGCGTGCCGGGCCGGGCGTTGGCGACGACCTCCGGCCAGGTCTCGGGGACGGTGATCGTGTCGATGGTGAGCCATTGCCGGGTCTCGTAGTTCCGCAGCTCGCCCCAGGCCGAATCGTCTGGGAAATAGGCGCGGAGGTCCCCGGCAAGGCCAGGCGCTTCCTCGCGATCAGCGACATCGACGATCACTTGCATGTACTCATGTACCCCGTGACCGAGGCTGGTGTCCCATGCGAACAGTCGCTCTGCCACCGAACGAGAGAACCGCTCGGCATCCGCGCCCTCCGATAGTGCGCGGGGCGCAAGTTTACGATCAGCTTCCGGGACCGTCGTCGTGCTGTCGGTGTCCGGTGCGTGCTGAGCGGCGGGGCCTCGCAGCAGCCCGTAGACGCCGATGCCGACGAGCAGGGCGAGGACGAGGCCGCCGACGATCAGGGCGATGCGGAGGCGACGCGACGACTGCTTCGGTGCGGTGGGCTGACGCATGAGACGGTGGTCCCTTCCGAGGAACGGCTGGATTCGGTACTCGGAAGGTGCACCCGCGCGCCCGCAATGAGGGCAGCTGAGGTCGCGGCTGCCGTCGTCAGATCGCGTGCGCAGACGGGGTGTCAGTGTCGGCGGCCTGGGCGCGTTCGGTGCGGATGAGGGCGAAGAAAGCGACGGTCTCGGCGAGCACCGCTTCGGCGCTCTCCCACTCCGCCGCCGTGAGTTCGGATGCGAGGACGACGGGATCGTGCTTCTTCGCCCATCCGTCCATGTCGGCCCAGAGCGCGACGAACGCGCGCGGCGGCAACACCACCAGCGTCAGCCTCGGACGTTCTACTGGCACTGCACGTTTCTTCCCCTTGCCGCGGCCTTCGGCGGTGACACGAGCGATCGCTTCGGCAGCCAGTGCGGCGAGCTCCGCCGTGCGCGCCTCCTGGCTGGCCGCCGCCCGCACTTCAGCCGCCGAGGAGACGGCTTGTGCTCGCACGGTTTCGGGCTGGGCGGGGTCGGCGGCGATCCGGTCGAGCTCGTCGAGGGAGAGGGCGGTGTTCATGCGGAGGTGCGCGCCGTGCACTTTCCCGCCCGCCTCGATCCGGGCGACCTCTTCTGCGGCCTGGGCGCGGATGTGCGCGGGGCGGCGCTCGTCGTGAGCGAGGTCTTTGAGCCTGCCGAGCTGTTCGAGCATGTTCTGGGACTTCTTGCCGGTGACCATCAGCGCGGCCTGCTCTCGGGTACGGCCTTCACCGTTCCACGGTGGAGTCGAATCGACTCCACCGTAAGCCTCCGCAGAATCCTGCGACATCCCGCCGTCGGCGCCGAACCTCGTGGCGGCTTGCCGACGAGCGGCGTCCTCTGCGAGGACGACTTTGAGTTCCCGATACAGGGATTCCGCTTCGATCAACGAGAGGGGCTTGTGCAGGGCGTTGTCGTTCTGCTCGGCGAGGAGCTGGGAGAGCCGGTCGGAAAGGTTCGACCGCACCCACACGTTCGTGGAACGGTATCCGAGCAGGCGCAACGCTTCGAGCCGGCGCCGCCCGCACACCAGCATCCCGTCCGGGGTGATCGTGATCGGTTGCAGCAGACCTTCGTTGCGGATGGAATCGGCGAGCTCCGGAATGTCGCCGAGGTCGGTGCGGTGGCGCACCCCAATGCCGATGGAATCAAGGGAGCGTTCCAGCTCGATATGCCCCGGACTACTCGCAGCCACGACACCCACCCCCGTCCGGAGCCGACAGCACCACCTCCGACAACACCACGTCATCGACGAGGAGCGCGCGGAGCGGTTCACCTATGACGAGGCGGTGCAGCACGCCCCGCGCGGCGCTCGTGTGCGCCTGGTTCGGGTCCGGGCTGCCGAGCACCACCCTGAGCATCGCCAGCCACGACGAGGCTGGGATGTCGAGGAGGGCGCGGGCATGGTAGTCGCGGCGCAGCGACTCGAACGCCTGAGCGCGGGACGCCGACTCTGCGAGCCTCGTCACGAGGTACTCCATCCCGCCCCGTGCGGCCTCGACCGGCCAGCCGAGCAGATGGAACAGGGCGACGGCGTCTTCGATGGCTTGCCCGACCCGCACCGAGGTCTCACTGGTCTCGGGCTCTGCGAAGTAGTCCGGGGCCGGGATCGCGAAGCTCTCGTGGTAGTCGGTGAGCGGGTTCTCCCTGTCCGAGAAGCGTTCCGCGTCGTGATGCGCGGAGAACTTCGGCCTGCGCGCCTGATGCACGGAACAGAGCAGCCCGTTCGCGCGCTCCTCGGCGATGCAGGTGACTTTCACGGCGCGGGTGATGACCGCCCAGGGGTCGTCGGCGCGGCGGACGGCGCCGGTCCGCATCGCGTCGAACGCCGCGGCCGCTGCCTCCCACGGGTCGAGCCCGTGGCGGCGCGCGAGCGCGGCGTACTTGTCGGCGGCATACTGCATGAGCGCGGCGACTTCGGGGTCGTGCCTCCACGCCCACCGGCCCTCCTCGTGCAGGCGGATCAGCAGGGCGCGGAGCCCTTCGGAATGCTCAAACCCCCGCCGGGAGCCTCTTTCGGGCTGCGCAGCAGGGGTTGTCGTGTTTTGGTTCATGGTCGTGGCACCTCCTGGAAAGCAGGTGCACACCGCGTGCATCGGCCCTGGGAGGTCCTGCGCGAACCGGCAAGTCGCTGCGTGCATGACGGATCACCTCAGACCCATCCCCGAACGCGCCAGCTCCTGCCGCCGCGCATTCCGGCGGCGACCGGCGATCAACAGATCCGGTAGCCGCGATGCCCGTTCGCTCCGTTCCGCACGGCCTTCGGCACGATCCTGCAGGCGCTCCGTGCGGGCGTCGCGGAGCCGCTGGGCGAGGTCGGCCCGCAGATCGAGCCCCCAGCCCGTCGCCCGGGCACCGCCCTGCATCGCCAGCTCGGTCGGACGCACCCACCGGACCTGCGTCCGACGCTTTGCCTCCGTTGCTGCTTCGGCTGCGGGCATCTCCGCCTCCGCAACGTCCACCGGGCTGTCGTGCTCGGTTTGGTCGCGTGCGGTCAGGGAGGGGTCGCGCTGCACGGCGAGCATCGACCGCTCCGCCTCCGACATCGCCTCTTGCGTGGGGGTGCGTTCGGCGTCCATCGCCGCCGCGAGTGCGGGATGCAGACGCGCCCGCGCTCCCGCCGTATCGGGCATGTGTTCTTCGGGATTCATGAGGGTTCCTCCTCGTTCTCAGGTACTGCTGCAGCCGGTTCTACCGGCGCATCTTCAGGGTCATCGCCAGCCTCCGCCGGCTGCTCAGCCTCGGGCTCAGGCGGTGGCGTGGTGGTCTGCGGAAACCATCGGCCGACGGTCGAAGGGTGCACGTCGAGGTAGCGGGCGATCTTCTTGTTTGACCAGCCGCCCGCCCGCAGCACCTCCGCGACCTCACGCCCCGACCAGGTGCCTCGCCCCGTCACCTCGCCTGGTTCGGGCGGCGCCAGATCGTCTCGCTCGGGCTCCGGCGAGGAGATCAGCACGGGCGCCCGGAGCGCAGGTTCCAGCGACGCCACCGCCACCGGCGCGGCCGGAGCGTCGGTCACCTTGGTGTGCAACTCCGCTGCATCCTCTCTCGCAGCGGTGGTGTCTTCGTGGGGTTGGCGGCGGGTGAGGATCACGGTGAGGTGCGTGATCGCGAGCAGCACCAACGGCGGCACCGCCGCAACGCACGCCGCGAGCACCGCGGGTACGTCGGCGTCAGCTGCGACAATCGCGTGGATCGAGTTCGCCGTCACCGACAACCCCGCCCCGCAGATCAGCAGCATCCACGGATACCACGCGACCCGGCTCCCCGCGAGCGCGACGACGGCGACGGTCGCGACAACGATAATGCCGTCCACGATCAGCGGCCACGCCCACGCCTGCCCCGCCGCAATCCCCGAACGACGCGCAAGGTCTGCGAGTGCGGTGAAGCTGAGCCAGAACGCCCCGGCCGCGATCAGTACCGTGCCGGCGACCGCGGTCATCACCGCGAGCCGGCCACCCCTGCGTGTCGTCGTGTCGTTCATGCGAGCACCCGCCCTCGATCCGCCGGGGCGCGCTGTGCGACCGGCCGCGACGAACCCGCCGACGGGACAGGGGTGGGGCCTCGGTAGGCGGAGCGGATCGTGCGCTCAATCTCCCGCGGCGGCAACCCGATCCCCTCCGCGACGGGGCCCAGCGCCTCGAACGCATCCGACAGGCCGACGCCGCTTTCCGCGAGACGGCACGACGCCCAGTACAAGCCTTGATTCCGCTCGCCCTCGCCCTGCCCTTCCAACCACGCCGCGATCCGCTGGGTGCGCTCTTCCAAGGTGCCGCGGAACGGGCGCGCCTCCCACGACGCACGCTGCGGCCTCGGGTCCAGAAACTCACGCAACGCGCCAGCATCGACGGGCTGCACGTCGCCGGTGGCGAGGTCGAGAAGCTGATACGCGACCACCTCACCGCCGATCACGGTTCGAGACGGCGGGGCGACGATGTACCCGGCCGTGCCACGGAAATCGAGCTGCGCCGCACCCGACACCCAAGACCGCTGCTCGACCTCGGCTACCGGATAGTAGGCGTGCAGGCCGCCCGACGGGGTGACGACCTGCGCCGCCCACCCGTCCAGCAAACCCGCGCGGGTGGCGTTCAGCCAAGATTCGGGGCCGCGCGGCGGATCGCCCTTCACATCGACATCGACAACCTCCACTCCCGATGCCGCGCCGGTCGGGATACCGATGTTCGCCTCGGGCCAACGCCGCCACCACGCCTCCACCTGCGACGGGTCCGCAGTGGCGTCTTTGAAGCCGTGCGCAACGAGCGGCCGCTTCTCACCCGGCACCAGCGGAAACACCGGCACCCCGAGCGAGACGTGGTGCCGGGCGGCGTCCGCGAGGCTCATGCGGGCGACCGGGGCGAGGAGTTGTTCGGCATCCATCACAACCCCCGCACCGGAGCGGCCGACCGCCGCGCCGCCGATGATCTCCCGGCCGACGACCTGGCCGGAGGCTTGCGCCCCGTCGACTTCGCCGTCGATCGTTGGGGCGCTTCGCGGGTGAGGCCTGGCGGGGTGCCGTCGCCGATCTGCACGGTGTCGAGCTGATCTAGAATCTCGACCGCGACCTTCCGCACGCGCTCGGCGGTGGCCTGCACGATTTGGATTGGGTTCTTCCCGTCGGCGGCCATCGCCCACCCCGACACATACGGGACCGTGTACGCGCTCGTGTCCATACCGTGCGCAGCGCCGACCATGAGCGCGACCGACTCGGCCTCAACTTCTCCGATGCCGCGATGCTGGCGCGCTTCCTCATTGTCGGGGCCGTGCATCTTCACGTGCGCGAGCTCGTGCACGAGGGTCTTCACCTGGGCGGCATCGTCCATGTTCGCCCGCACCGCGACCTGACGATCATCGAACTTCGTGATGCCATTCGCGCCGTGAATCATGCCCTCATGCGGCACCGGCATGAACTGGAACCCCGCCGCCTCGACTTGCCGGATCAGACCCTCGCGAAGCCCCGCTGGAGCTTCACCTTCAAGAAGCTGCGGCGACGGTGGCAGGGGCACGTCGGGGCCGGTGGTCTGGGAGATGTCGAAGACGTAGGCGACTTTCGCGCCGACCATCTCCGACTTCACCTTCTCACCCGGCAGTGGTGCCTCACGCGGGGCGAGTCGGCGCCACGACATCGGATTGGCCGGGGTCTTCGACGCGAGCTTCCCGATCACCGGGGCGAGGATCGCGTACCCCTTCTGACCCTTCTCGACTCGGCGGCCAAGCTGTTCCCACTGCCGGAACCCCGCCACATACGTGGGCATCGGCTCCGGCACCCGGCCGGCCTCCCACGCGGCCTGGTGCTGCGCGAAGATCAGCCACGAGTTGTTCACCGACCGCGACCGGAACTTCGCCGCGAACGACAGCGCACGCTTCCAGTCCTCGCCCGTGACGAGCTTCTCGACCTGCGCGTTCAACGCTTCGCGCACTTCGTCGAGTTTGGCTTCGCGTGCCCTACGTGCTCCGCCGTCTTGAACTGTGCCAGTCATGCCGCCGTCTCCTCCCGTCATACGGGGGATGCGTGCAGCAGGAAACCCCCGTTCACCTGTGAGGTGCGCCGGGAGACGCCGAACCAGTATCGTGAGGCGGGCGCGCGTGCCGCGAGTCCGTCAGGCTCGACGCTGAACCCGATCAGATACTTCCCGGCCTACCACCCCCACGGCCAGGATCGCGAGCGGCGGCGAGGGAAAGGAGTGCCCGCCAGACGCACCATGCGCGAACACCAGACTGACCCCAACGCCACACTTCCGACGGCCTCCCGCACCACCCGGCATACGGGACCCGCGCAGCCACCGTGGAGCGACCCATCGACAAAAGTCAAAGTTGCGCGTCTACCAGACATCCGGCGGAGAGTCCCACGCGTGCGCCTTGAGAGTCGGCGGTTTTCTGCACCTTGGAGGGTGCTGGGGGGTTGCGGGGCGGGTGGTTCTTCACCCGGACATTCACCCAGGGGGTTCACAGCTTCGGGTTATCATCAGAGCAGATCGTGGCGGTGCGCAAGGGGGGTGCTGCTGCCATGGAATGGTGCCGTGCGGGAGCGCGCCGGATGACAGTGGGGAGGTGCGGAGACCATGAGCGACGCCGTGCTGCACCTGCCCGACCATGCGGTGCCCGCGAGCCCCGAGTTGTCTGGCCTGGACGATGGTGTTCTGTGCGACATGGTGCGCGGGCATTCGCGGTCCGAGAGTGGGCGGGCGGCGTTCGGGGTCCTGTATTCCCGGTATCGGGACCAGGCGCTCGCGCAAGCGCTGTCGATGACACGGAATCGTGCCGTGGCGGAGGATCTTGTTCAGGAAACTTTCACGCGGGTGCTGAAGGCCCTCGCGAACGGGAAGGGCCCTACGGATTCGGTGCTGGGGTATGTGCTGATCTCGCTGCGCAGCGAAGCGATCCGCACCTGCCACACGGGTGGCGACACGGTTACGGTCGCCCCGGACGTGCTCGCGGAGTTGTTCGATGAGCCGGTCCCGGATTTCAGTGAGGCGTTGTCGGAAGAGGATCAGATCGGGCGCGCGTATGCGCTGCTGCCCGAGGACGCCCGCCGGGTGCTGTGGCTGCTGGATGTCGAGCAGGTGCCCGCGGATGTTGCCGGGGAGCATCTCGGGATGCAGGTGAACGCGGTCCGGGTCCATGCGCACCGGGCCCGCAGGAAGCTCGCGGCCGCCTATCTGCAGCAGTACGTCGAGGACACCCTGCCGGGTTGCGCGGAGGTGGCGGGCATGCTTGCGGAGCACGTGCGCGGCGAACTGCGGCAGCGGGCCACTGCGAAGGTCGAGCAGCATCTCACGGGTTGCGTGCACTGCACCGCCCAGGTGACGCGGTTGCGAGACCTGTCTGGGGTGCTGCGTGCGTGGGCGGCCCCGGTCCTCGCGGGTGCGGGACTCGCCAGTGGCACCGCGCTTGCCGGAGGTCACGCGACTCCCGCGGTCGCTGCGACTCTCACTGCCGGTCACGATGCTGCTGGCCACGGTGCTGCCGGTCACGGTGCTGCCGGTCACGGTGCTGCCGGTCACGGTGCTGCCGGTCATGAGACTGCTGGTGGTGTGGAGGGTGTGCCGGTGGGGAAGCTCGCCGGCTGGGTGGCTCTCGTAGTCGGGGTTGCGCTCTTGGTGGGGGGCGCGTTTGCCCTGTTCCCGAGAGACGCGACCGGTGCACCCCCGACCCCGGCCACCGACGCTGTCACCCAGCCCGGCACCACGATGCCGGATAGCGAGACAGTGTTCCCGGATGCCGATGTGCCCGGAACCGACGACCCCGGCCCCGGTACCGGCACCGACCCGCAGCCTGGTGACGGGCCGGCGCTTCCGGACGGGGAGAAGACGGTGTCTCCGGACGATACGACTCCGGGCTGGAAACTCAGAGACTGAGGCCGGAGTACCACATGATGAGCCTTCTCAACACGACGACGTGTCGAAGCTGCAGGCCGCACACAACGGAAGTTCTTTCCGAAACGTGTAATGCGGGACGCTTGGGGCGTGTCTTTATGTATGAAGGGACATTCGTTCGCGCCCGTGATGCGGGTGCGGATCGTGCAGGGGGCGGCCTGCCGCATGCGCCCTGCAGTGAGTACGGAGAGATGAGGAGACACCTTGCAAACACTTAACCAGTCGCCGGGCCGAGGCCCCGCGAGACGACCCTCTTTGCGGGGGGGGGGGGGGTAAACTCCTTGCCTCCGTGCTGACGTGTGCGTTGGCGTTCACCCTGGCTCCTGCGACGGTGTCGTGGGCGGACGAGCCGGATACCGGGATCGAGACCCCCACGACCGGGACGCCCGAGAACGCTGACGAGGCTCCGGCTGGTGACGATGCTGCCGATGGAGACGACACCAGCGGCGAAAGCGGCGAGGGTGAAGGCGGCGAGGGTGAAGGCGGCGAGCAGGGTGCGCAGCCCCTCGCCGATTCGGAGGATCTCCCCTCGCTCGCACTGCAGGTGCGCATCGCATCCGATGGCACCGAATCATGGGACGCCGACGACACGGCCGGGAACGATTCGGGGCCGAACAACGGGATCGTGCGTGTGAACGACACGGTCACGTACGAGGTCGAGTACGTGGTGACGAACAACGATGCCGCGAACCTGACCTGGTCGGTCACGTTCCCCAAGGGGATGGAGATCACCGAGATTCCCGGCTACTGCCAGGCGGCCGGGTCGTCCCTCACGCCCGAGACGGCGGGCGAGCCCACGATCCCGTTGACTGCGGACTCGATCGATGAGCTCTCGGAGCAGACCCTGACCTGCAACATGGGCAACCGGTCGGTCGCGACCGACAAGGTGTTCGTCACGACGAAGGTCCTGAACCTCGCGCACCAGGGACAGGACCTGCCACTGACCGCTGCGACCGTCACCGCTGACGGTGTGGAAGAGCCTGTTGCCGCAACCTTGCCGCTGCCGTCCGTGAAGGCGTCCGCAAGGCTGATGTGGGACATCAGCAAGAACGGCACCGCGCTGGAAGAGAATACGGGGCTCATTCAAGGCCCCCAGAATGCCGCTTGTCCTTGGGATACCTCGCGCGCCTGCAAGATGACTGACTACTCGGTACTTCTCTCAGCTCCTGCAGGAGGCAAAGGCGCGATGCCGGCAGTGGGTGATGTTACCTTTACGGACGACATCTCTCCCGCTGCCCTGTATCCCGCTTCTGCGGGGCAAGACCGTGATGGCAACGGCGTCGATGACATTGCCGATATGGAAGCTGATCTCGACAAATACGGTAGCCGTATAACGCTGTACCAGAATGGCAATGCTGTCAGGGGACAGATGCAGCCCGGCCCGAAGGCATCGAGTGGAAATACCTCGAATAGTGTTCGAGATTCTGGTGTGACAGTCATTGCACCAAGCAACGCGGTAGGCGAGCCAGTCGAGATCACCATTAGCAATGCTGATTGGTCACTGAAGACCTACCCGTCAACGACTCGTTCGGGACTGGCCCTTCCCTCGTCAGGAGACACGGCGTACGCCTATTCCGTCATGCTGACTCTGTGGACCCCGGTAGACACCATCCGTACCTTCGGTGTGGAATCTGGTGGACGAACTACCCTTGACACCTTAAACACTTACACGGATCTTGAAGTCAACGGGTTCACTGATATTGATGTGCAGACTGAACAGCCCACATGGAACGACCACCGCGCGACGACTCCCAATGTGATTCCTCCGGGAAGCTTCTGGAAGCGTTTCGTTGGCGTGCCGGGCGAACCGGGGAATATGACGCCTAGCGAGTTCAGCCCCGGATCCGGATTCTGGGAGGGCCCTCCGGGAGGAGCGACCGTTGACACGGGCGGTATCACGGTGGCCCCGACGCAGAACGTGATTTCAGAACTCAACGTAATGGTCGGCGCATTGGACTACGAAGACCCTGTGACTGCAGTCGTCTGTGACGCCTGGGACAACTCAAAACTGCATCTCCGAGAAGCGGACTATTCGGCTCAAGGAGGGCAGCTGCAGCTGCTCCCGTCACCCGGAAAGACCGCGGTTTGGCTTGCCGGAGGAAGCCAGGGAAGCATCTCGCCTAACTATTACAGTAGGCCTGGAGACACGGTTTCAGAGATTGAGGTGCAATATTCGGGATCTGTGGCCGGAGGGTCGGGGCAGGACTCGCAGTGTGGCGACGATCAAGGGCCATGGTACGACGATCCAGCGCAGGTTCCAGGAAACGTCCCCCAGACGCTTGCTGACGGGTCGACCATTCACCCCGGAGTAAACCGGGTCAGGATTCGAGTTGATGATTCGGTGAAGAATCAGTTCGCGAACACAACGCTCGCGCTTCAGATTGGTATGCGGGTTGCGGCCAATAGTGAACCGACCGGGACAATTGTGCCCAACTGGGGCTCGGTCAAGTACCTTTATGGCCAGCACGCCAGCATGCAAGAAGTCATCGACGATACTTCGCGTAGTTGGTCCGCCAACGCGTACAACCCGGACACTCATCAAGGGACGCATGGTGATCGTCTGATTCTGGCGCAGGCGCAGGCGCGTATTGATAAACAGGTCCGCAAGGGCGACAGTGGTGCGTTCTCGTCGACGCCGCCGAATGTGACGGGCGGGGATCTGGTGCAGTACCAGTTGTCTCCGTCGCTGACGAGTGGTGCGCTGACGCCTGGCATTTTGAAGGATGTGTGGGTGGAGGACTGCCTCCCGGCGTCGCAGTCGTATGACAGTGCGTCGGTGACGCCTGCGATCGTGTCTCCGGGCTCGACTCCGGCGGACGCTGAGCGTCCGGCGTGTGCGGCGGGTGAAACCTATATCCGGTGGGTGCTGCCTGATCAGGAAGTGAACCAGGTGATCGAGCCGATCGTTCTGTCGGTGGAGGTGTCTCCGACGGCGAATGACGGTGTGTACACGAACACGGTGGTGGTGTGGGCTGAGGATGACGCGTCGACGCTCGCGCAGCGCAGCGATCAGGCGCAGATCCAGATCGCGAACATCGCGGGCATCAAGCTGCAGAAGGAAGCCCTCACCCCGGTGGTGCAGGTCAACCGTGCGGGGCAGGCCACGAACGAGCTCAACAAGTGGGCGGTGCGTTTGACGAACACGCTGCCCGCGTCTGAGCAGTCGGGCGTTACCGCTCCGGACATCATCGATGTGTTGCCGAAGCAGGGCGTGCAGGGCACCGAGTTCAACGGGACCTTCCGGTTCGTTGAAGCGACGGTGACGCAGGGTGGTGCGGCGACGCGGATCCTGTACACGAAGAGTGCGAATGTGTCGGCGAATCCGCAGGATGCCTCGAACGGGGCGTCGGGTGCGACGACCTGGTGTGATGCGCCTGCCGGTGGCACGGTGGTGTCGGGTGTGAACGGGTGCCCGGCTTCCGCGTCCGAGGTGACGGGCTTGCGTATCCAGCGTCCTGGCGCGTACCTCTCGGGTGACGTGATCGAGATCGAGCTGTCGATGGTCGGTGTCGGCAACCGTGGCGGTGACGTGTATGTCAACCGTGCGATGGCTGCCGCTGAGGGTCTGGATAACACGGTGGGTCCGATTCGTCGTCCCGAGGTCGCGATCGAGTCCTCGATCGGTGACTATGTGTGGTGGGATCTGAACCGGAACGGCCTGCAGGATCAGTTCAAGGGTGCTGATGAGCAGCCCGCGACCGAGGTTCCTGTCAGGATCACGGGCACGGACGATCTCGGCAACGCGGTGGATATCTCGACCGAGACTGGTGATGACGGGAAGTACGTCTTCGACCAGTTGCGTTCCTCGAACGGGGGCGGGTACACGGTGACGTTCACGAAGCCTGATGGGAGCGAGTTCACGACGCGGTACGCGAACACGGTCGCGGGGTCTGACCCGGTGGATCTGGGCGACACCACGAACGATTCGAACGCGGACCCGGCTACGGGGGCTTCTGATCCGGTGGTGCTGGGGCGTGACACGCATGATCTCACGATCGATGCCGGCCTCACCCCGCTCGGTGGTGTGCAGATCAACAAGGAGGTGACGGGTGCCGGGGCGGGCGAGTTCGCAGCGACCGACGTCCTGAAGTTCCAGGTGGTGTGCACCTTCGATCCCGAACTCGACGGGGTCGACCCGACCGAAGTCCTGAACCAGGAGATCTCCCTCCCGGTGAATGGTGCGAGCGTGATCACGAGCGACGTGCTCGGGAACCTCCCGGCGTACTCGTCGTGCACGATCACCGAAACCGACCACGGTTCCGCCGATCAGGCTGCCACACCGGTCACGGTGACCGTGCCCTGGGATCCGGAGGCGGAGAAGTCGGGGACGGTGACAGGTTCCATGACGAACTTCGTGTCGGCCGGGTCGGTGCAGGTGACGAAGACCCTCGCAGGTGACGATGTCGCGGTCGAGGCCGCGAAGGATCGCATGTTCGAGGTGCTCGTGACCTGCCAGATCGAAGAGACCACCGACGAGGACGAGACGGTTCGCTCGGATGTGTACTCCGGTGTCGTGAAGATCAAGGGCGGGCAGACGAAGTACCTCGTCGACGAGAACGATACGCCGCGCGTGCTGCCCCTGAATGCTCGCTGCTTCGGCGACGAGGTCAACACCGGTAGCGCTCAGGAATCGGAGGTTGATTTTGATTCGTGGGAGAACTCGGTGCCCGTCACCGACGGCACGCCGGAAGACCTCCAGGTGCTCACCATCAGTGCGGTGAACACGTTCGAGAACGCGCAGCTCACGGTCTCGAAGAAGGTCGAAGGTGCGGGCACTGGTGGCGCGTACTCCTTCACCCTGGCGTGCACGATCACCGGGACCGGTGAGGACGGTGCGCCTGCGCGTGGCGACTACGTGCTGCCCGAAGCGGACGCGAAGTTCACCCTCCGGGATGGGGAATCGCGCACGATCATCGTGCCGGCGGGTGTGAACTGCCAGGTGAAGGAGACGGACGTGCCCGATGGCGCGACGGTCACGTACACCGATAGTGATGGCACGACCGAGGGCGGGGTCGAGGACGGTATCGTCACCGACCTTGCGGGTGCGGACAACACGGTGAAGGTCACAAACACCTTCCCGCCGAAGCCGCCGCTCGCGCTCACCGGCGGGCAGATGCTCGGTGCCGCAGGTCTCCTGGGTGCGGGTCTCCTGCTCGTGGGTGCGGCACTGTTCCTGCTCCGCGAGCGCCGCAAGGAAGACGCCACGGTGACTCCCGCACACGGGTAGCCCACCACACGGGCCCTACCCCGTCTCCGACAGCGAAAGGTGTCGGAGACGGGGGCGGGAACCCCGGAAAGGCGTTGACGGCTGAACGTGGCGTTGCGGGTTCTGGCCACCCCCGGAACACTGTCTCGCATGCGGGGCGAGCCGCCAGAACCCACCCCATCCCAGCCGCCGGCACCACGCGCGAAAGGCCCCGCTTCAACAGCTCGCATCTTTTTCGCTCCGCTCCTGTTTCCGTTGACTCCCTGGACCCCGGTTCCTAAAGCCGGCGTCCAGGACCTGACCGCCCGCACCAGAGATGGTGCAGGCGACCGGCCCGTCACCCCCTTTCCCGGGTTTCCCTCCCGCCCCGCACACCAGGAACCTTCCGCGCCACCCTCTCCCTCCCCACCCCTCTGGGAAGGCGCGTTTTCTCCGAGGTTCCGGTGGCCGCGGGGAGGAGGTGACGGCCGCCGCCGAGACCCCCACCGATGCCCTACAGGGTCATGACAACCACACACGGCATCACCTCGGCGGCACCCCACGGTGCGGCTCTGGACCCCGATGACTCCCCTCACGGAGACGAGAACCCCCGCCCCCTTTCGGGGAGGCGAGGTCTCTGACTCCGCCCCAGGGAGACGCCGGGCTTCCAGAGCCGCACCACCCCTCAACCTCAGAACACCCCGGAACGCCTCCCCGCGCAGACACACGCAAGGACAGCGTTCTCGCTGGTGGCGCCGACATACGAAGACCGGAGAGATGCACCAAGACCCCGCCCAGCCGCAGGACGAGACCGCTCTCGCCCCCGGGGTGGACGGAGCCTTGCCGCACCGTTTCCTCGCCACCGGCGGCAGCCCTGCAACAGGCCGGGGTGTGCCGCTCACGATCGTCACCACCGTGATGGATGCGCCCGCGCGCTTGCAGGACCCGAGGATCGTGTACAAGTTCGTTCGGGCCGGGAGGGCGCAGTTCGCGTCCCCGGCCGGGAAACTGCCGCTTGCCGCGGGAGACGTGCTCGCAATCGACGCCGGCGTAAGCTACCAGATCACCCCAGACCCCGGGTACGAGGTGACCCGGGTCGGGTTCGACCGCCGCTACATCATCGACGAGCTCTACTGGCTCTACACCGGCCTCCTCCCAGACCGTGCCGCAGCAAAGCGCATGCTCGACGCCATCTACCACGCCCCGATCCACGAGACCCGCCTCACCGAGCCGGTCCTTCGCCGGGTCTGCGACGTCCTCGACCGCCTCGACGAAGCCCTCTCGCTCCCTCTCGGCCTCGAACACCACGCCCAGGCGATGAGCTTGTCCTGGACTCTCATCACCGAACTCGGGAACCTCCACGCCACCCCGCCCGCGGATCCTGGCATCCCGGCCACCGCACACGCTCTCGATCTTGGGGCACGCCGTGCCGGGCCGAGACCCGAGGCCCGCATGGTCGCGGAACTCCTCACCGCAGAGCCCGACGCCCGCTGGACGACCGTAGGGCTCGCCGCCCGCGTGCACCTGTCCCCGTCGCAGCTGCGGCGCGTGTTCACCGCCACCTACGGGATACCTCCCGCCACCTATCTCGCCCGCGCCCGCGCCTACCGCATGGCCGCCCTCCTCACCGAACGCCCAGGGGTCAGCATCGCAGAAGCCGCGAGGCTTGCCGGATGGCACAGCCGCACCCACGCCACCGCCGCATTTACCAGGCACCACGGCATCACCCCCACCCAGTACCGGGCCCGCAACCGCGACGACGCATAGGCCCTACCGCGACGGGGGTCCAGGGAACGCCGCAGCGAGGGCATTCAGCGCGCTGACGGCATGGAGGGGAAGCACCCCGTTGCCGAGCGCTGTGAGCTGCTGATTCGCCGTCAACCCCAGCACCGGGGCCGTCACCCATCCGGGCGGGAGGCCCATGAGCCATTCCACGAACCCCGGCGAGGGACGTAACCCCTGCCCTGCCCGGTGCAGAGCAGGGGCCGGAGCCGTCATTCCGGTGACGTGCTCCCACCTGGCGATCGCGGCAGCGTATCGTCCCCAAGCTCGAAGATGTGCCCGACCAGGGACCACAGCATCTCCGATTCGCCCACACGCCGATTCGAGGTATAGGGCCCGTTCAATACGAGGTCGATGACCTGATGGGAGAGCGCGATCGTTCCCCGCCTCGCCCGCACCTGATCGAGGCTTTCCCCACCGCGAGACGAATCCGACGCCAACGGCGTCCGGAACAGCGGCACGGGCGAGGACGAACACACGAAACCTGGGATGCGGGGCACCGACGGCGGAAGCGGGAAGGCCGAGCCATGCCGCGTCATACCCGAGGTCGGCCAAGTCCCCGAGAACGGCGCCAAGCGCCCGGAGAGGTCGACCTGACTCGTCTCCCACACCCCACATGCCGGGTTCCAGATCGCGAAGGGTTGCAGGGTCAGGGGTTGCATCGGGAGCTCCTTCGGGGGTTGCAGCGGTCGGGGCTGCGCGAACGGCGGTTGCGGAGAGCAGGCCGCGTACGTTCTCGATGACTACGAACTCGGGGCGGAGCTGGTCGATCGCTTCGGCCATGTACGACCAGAGACCGGAACGAGTGCCCGGTGCGAGGCCAGCCATCTTCCCGACGGTCGAGACGTCCTGGCAGGGGAACCCGCCGCAGAGAATATCCACCGGCGACACTGCGCTCCAATCAACAGCCGTGATATCGCCGAGGTTCGGGGCATCCGGCCAATGGCGGGCGAAGACGCGCTGCACGACGCTGATTTCTGAGAACCAGACCGTCCGGGCATGGAACACGTGCTCGACGGCGAGATCGAGGCCCCCATAGCCGGAAAACAACGACCCGACACGCAGCGGCGTGAGGTCGGCGGGCGTGGCGGGGTCTTCTCGCATTGGGGCTCCCGGTGATTGGTGATCCCGGCAGGCATAGTGCTGCCGGATGGTCACCTCTCAGGTGCACCCGACACCCATTCCGAACACCCGCCCAGCGCCCGCGGTCAGCACCACCGACGCCCACCACGGCAACTCAGTCAATCCACCGCCGGCCGCCACGTCATCGGCCTCGCCCCTGAGCTTCCACGCGTCTTGCATCTGCGGTTTGAAGTGAGCATTGTTCGCCCCAGAAGTCACACCTTGCTCGCGCCGATCCGCTCGTCGCGCTGTAGCTGACTGCGCGCACCTTCCTCCTGATCGAGACCCCACGGAGGAAGGAAGCGCGCCATGAGCACGAGAGCGCCGAGGTATCAGCCAGCCCAGTTCGTGGCCTCGGGTTGGGAGTCGGGCACACCGGAGCGCAAGGCGCGGTTCGTGAACGCACTGCTGCGCTTCATAGCCGCCGACTGCCCGCGCGAGCGCTTCACCCGATCTCTCTATGACGGGCTCTCCAATCACGGCTACTTCGGGTTCATCGCGCACTACAACCTCGACGGCTTCTACGAAGCCCAGCTCTCCACCCCAGACCGACGCGCCCGCTTCCTCAACGACCTCCGCCAAGACTGCGGACGCGACGCCCCCACCATGACCGCCCCGACTTATGGAGCGATGTGAAGCGCGTGCTCGCCGAACGTCTGCAATCTCAGGACTTGCAGACGCAATCGCGCCGGTTGCCGACGCCCCAGCCAAGGCGCGCGACGCCGAAGAAGCCTGCGGGTCCAACACTGTTCTGATCTTGGCCGGGGTTGCGCGGAGACAGGCTGCAACCCCTCACGCAACCCCCGGATTGCACGATGGAAGGGAGCCACAACTGTGACGGTTTCGATGCGGGTGATGAGCGCCGGCGACGGCTATAAATACCTCCTGCGCTCCGTGGTCACCGGCGACGGCGACCGCTCACTGTCCACCCCGCTCACGCGCTACTACGCCGAAGTCGGGAACCCGCCCGGACGGTGGCTCGGCGCCGGAGTTGTGCAGCTCGCCGGCGGGCAGATCGCGACCGGCAATGAAGTGATGGAAGAGCAACTACAGCTCCTGATCGGTATGGGCCGCGATCCCGTGACCGGTGATCCGCTCGGTCACGCCTACCCGGTCTACTCAACCCAGGCAGAGCGCATCGAAGCCCGTGTCGAAGCCCTCGATGCTGAGCTCGGCCCGGCCTCCCGCGCGGAGGCCGTCGCGCAAATCGAGGACGAGGAACGACGCCGCGGCACCAGGAAGGCCGTCGCTGGGTACGACTACACGTTCTCGTTGCCGAAGTCGGCGTCGGTGCTGTGGGCGGTCGCAGACGCGGGCACGCAATCCCTGATCGCTGACGCGCATCATGCGGCGATTGCGGAGGTGATCGAGTTCATGGAACGCGAGGTCGCCGCCACCCGCATCGGATCGACCGGCGCCGACGGGGGCGCGGTCGCGCAAGTCGATGCCTTCGGGATCGCGGCGACCGCCTACGACCACTACGACTCCCGCGCCTCTGACCCGCACCTGCACACGCACGTTGTCGTGTCGAACAAGGTGCGGACGGTGCTCGATGGGAAGTGGCGGTCGCTCGACGGCCGCCCCATGCACGCTGCCACCGTCGCGCTCTCCGAACTGCACGAGGCGATCATCGCCGACCACCTCACCCGCCTCCTCGGCGTCGAATGGGAAGCGCGGGAACGTGGCCGGGATCGGAACCCCGCCTGGGCGATCAAGACCGTGCCGGAAGAACTCGTGCTCGAGTTCTCTACCCGGGCGCATCAGATCGATGCCGCGAAGGATCGCCTCATCGCCGACTACATCGCGAAGCACGGCCGTCAGCCGTCGGCCGCTACGGTCATCAAGCTCCGCGCGCAAGCCACCCTCGAAACCCGGCCCGAGAAGCATGTCCGATCCCTCGCCGACCTGACGAGTGAATGGCGCAAGCGTGCCACGAAGAAGCTGGGCCGTGATGCCGGCGAGTGGGCGCGTGAAGCGATCCCTGCAGGTGAAGTGCGGGTGCTGCGCGCGGATGATGTGCCGCTCGATCTGATCGAGGCGATCGCGCACAACGTAGTCGAGGCCGTCGGCGCGAAGCGTTCCACGTGGCATCGCTGGAACCTCACCGCGGAAGCCGCACGGCAGACGATGGAGTACCGGTTCGCGACGACCCGGGATCGGGAAGCCGTAACCGGTCTGGTCGTCGATGCCGCCGAGCGTGCCTCGCTGCGACTCACCCCGCCCGAGCTCGCCTCGACCCCGGCCCGGTTCCAGCGCGCCGACGGCACAACCGCATTCCGACCCCGCCACTCGGCCCTGTTCTCCTCGACCGAACTGCTGGAGGCCGAGGCCAGGCTCCTGGATCGTTCCCGGATGATGACCGCGCCAACGCTGCCACTCGCGGTGATCGAACGGATCACGAGCGCGCCGGATCGGGAAGGCAGGATGCTCGGCCCCGACCAAGCCGACGCCCTCACCAAGATCGCGGTCTCAGGAAGGACGCTCGACCTCCTCGTCGGCCCGGCCGGCACCGGGAAAACCACCGCCATGAACGCACTACGCCATGCATGGGAACAGCAGCACGGCAAAGGCTCGGTGGTGGGGCTCGCGCCGTCGGTGGTCGCTGCGGAAGTCCTCGCTGATGACCTCGACATTCAGACGGAGAACACCGCACGCTGGTGGACTCTGCACCTCATGGGCCGAGCCGAGTTCCGGGCGGGGCAGCTGGTCATCATCGATGAAGCGAGCCTCGCCGGAACCCTCTCGCTTGACCGCATCACGAGCCTCGCCGCCGACAGTGGTGCGAAAGTCCTGCTGGTCGGCGACTATTCGCAGCTCCAAGCCGTCGAAGCCGCCGGCGCCTTCGGGCTCCTCGCCGCCAACCGCCACGACACCCCGGAGCTCTTCACGATCCACCGCTTCACGAACGAGTGGGAGAAGCGAGCGTCGCTCGGGCTCCGCCTCGGCCACACCGACGTGATCGACACCTACCAGGACGCAGGCCGCATCACCGGCGGCGATACCGAGGACATGACCGCACGAGCGTATGAGGCATGGCGAGCAGACCGGGAAGCCGGGGTCGTGTCGATCCTCGTCACCGACGCCGCAGAATCCATGACCGCGCTCAACCTCCGCGCCCGCACCGAACTCATCCTTACAGGCATCGTCAAACCCATCCGCGGCGAAGTGACCCTCGACGGCGGGGCGACCGCCGCCGTCGGCGATGTGGTCATCACGAGGAAGAACCGGCGGGATCTTCGCTCGGGCTCAGCGTGGGTGCAGAACGGGAACCGGTGGATCATCACTAAGGTGCGGCGCGACGGCTCCGCGACGATCCGACCTGCGAACCGGGATCGCGGCGGCTCGATCGTGCTGCCCGCCGCCTACGTCTCCGAGCATCTTGATCTGGGCTACGCCGTCACCGCGTACCGCGCCCAAGGTGTCACTGTCGATACGGCGCACGTGTTGGCTGATCCGTCGATGACGCGGGAGAACCTGTATGTCGCGCTGACTCGCGGCCGCGACGGGAACTACGCCTACGTCGCCGTCGACGCCCCGGACGACGCGCACCAGCACCCGCACGAAGTCGAAGACCCAGAAGAAGCCGCACGGCGCGTGCTATTCGGCGTGCTGAACCATTCCGGGGCGGAGCTGTCGGTGCACGAGACGATCGAGCAGGAGCAGGAAAAGTGGGGGTCGATCCGGCAGCTCGCCGCCGAGTATGAGACCATCGCCACCGAAGCCCAACACGACCGCTGGGCCACCCTCATCCGGGCATCCAGCCTCACCACCACGCAGGCGGATGCAGTGCTCGACTCTGAAGCGTTCGGTGCCCTCGCCGCTGAGCTCCGCCGGGCAGAGGCGAATCACCATGACGTTGGCCGGCTCTTCCCGCGCCTCGTCAAAGCGCGCGGCTTCGATGATGCCGATGACATCGCCTCCGTCCTGCACTGGCGGGTCGCGACCGCGACCGAGCATCCCGCCAGCGGAGGACGCACGGCGCAGGCGCCACGGTTGATCGTGGGACTGATCCCAGTCGCAGGTGGGATCACCGAGTCGGATATGCGGCAGGCGCTCGCGGAGCGGCACCAGCTCATCGAGCAACGCGCTGCCACTCTCGCTGAGCAAGCCGCCACAGAAGGTGCGCCGTGGGTGCGGGCGCTCGGGGCGCGGCCCGATGATCCGCGAAAGCAGGAGGCCTGGTCGCGGTATGCGCGCACGGTCGCCGCGTACCGCGACCGCTACGGGATCATCGATGACGATCCGCTCGGACCGGAAGCCTCCGGGATCGCGCAGAAGATCGACGAGGCCCGCGCCGCACAAGCACTCCAGCGCGCACGCGCACTCACGACTCAGCGGGCGCGGCCGACGGCTGCGGCGAATGCGTCCACGCGCCGGGGAGGGCGATCGTTGTAGGCGCGAGCCGAGGCCTGTTCCGCTTCTCGGCTGTCCGACGTACAGTAAAAGGGCAGCGGCAGAAACCTGCACGACACATTTCGCCTCCGGGCCGGGCCTTCGGGCCACCTCCAATAGCGCCGCTACCTACAGCAGTGCGCTATTGAGAGGAATCATCATGTTGGGCTTCATCGTCTCGGGAGTCGCGAGCGTGGTCGCTGCTCTGTGCCGCTACCTTCCCAGGCTCCGGCTCATCCAGCGGATCGTCCACCGCCGCGACAGCCACAAGTGGGGCATTCCCGCGATGCTTCTCGCGGTGCCGTACTTCCTTATCGCGAACATCTTCAAGGGCATTCTCGAGGACGGCGGGAACGCCTTGTTCAGCGTGCCGCTCCTGTGGTGCCTCGTCATGGGAATCGCGTTCCTCGCGGTCGGCCCGATCAGCTTGCTACTACTCGCGAAGGCTCGGACGCGAGAGGCGATCGCCCGTTGGAAGGAACAGCGTCTCAGTGGTGAGCGGTAGAATTTGGGTGTGGCGCAAATCAAAGATCAGCAAGTCAAGACTGTCGTCGTTGGGATGGCTCTTGGAGTGCTTGCTCAGGGTGTTGAAGCGGTCACAAGCAAGAAGATGGCGCTTGAATTCGCATTCAACCACGCCTGGCGTCGATGGCCAGAAGCGAGGTTCTTCCCGAGTATCGGCGGTCATGACCCCGGCAATATGTTCTGGATCGGCCTCGGCAAGTCAGAACGCCGACAGGGGGCCATCGCGGCGTGGGACGAGAGCCAGTGGTGCGCGCCCTACCTCACTCAAGATTGGACTGTCGAAGAGGCATTGGAACACCACTCGGACGATGAGGTCTCCGCTGAGGACTGGGCAGAACTGGGGCGGCTCTTCGTTGAACACTTCAAGCCGGAAGAAGTCCGTCGTGTGTCGTAGGAGCGATCAAGCTTCTGAAACATTCTGAGCCTCCATAAGACAGTGGAGCCAATCGCGGTTCCGAGTAACATGGGACAACCGTTCACAGGACGACTTTTGGTTCCCAGTTCGGTGATCGGGGGAACTCGTCATCAGAACGCCACTCGACCTCGCCGGACCAAGGGAAGGTGCGCGGCGGTCGAGACGCATCCCAACGCCAGATGTCCGGGCCCGTTCGTTGCGCACTTGTGCCTGGACGACTTGCGTATCCAAGCGTTTGAGCGGAGGGGAGGGTGTAATACCACTGCCATCCGATGGCGTCGGTCTCGACGGTGAACGTATGAGGATCCAGGCCATGCTTCTGCGCCGCGTTCTGCACCTGGAGCGCCGCATCGAATGGTCCGGGCGCGAAGAGAACGGCATCCAAGTAGGCGCTGCTGACATCCCAGGCAACCTGGTGAACCTCGGGAACATGCCGGTCGTCAACGAGCCGGCCGATTTCATCTGTTGCAGTCGAACCAGCGACCTGGCTTTCGTGTTCCCGCCGGAGTCCGGCACCTGTGTCGTCGGCGACCTTTGGGAGGTACTCGGCGAGTGCGGCAACGAGCACGATTGTCTTTGTGGAGTTCACCCGTGTGGCGTATCCGAGGTCGCGTCCGTGCAACACCCCGTGTCGAGATAGCTTGCCATACGTTCCGGTTGGCCGGACGTCCTCGGAGAACAGGGCACGAACGACAGGGAGATTGATCTCCATCCCGGCAACTGTCTCATCGTCCAGGTAGGGATCGTTGTTTCCTTTGGAAAAGAACGATTGCCCCGTGAGGTCACGGCTCATGCCGTCGATCTGTGCCAGAAGGATCGGAATCGAAGCTTCGTAGGAGCCTTCAAAGTGATGTGCGATGGCCTTCTCTATAAGCGTGACGCGATCCCAGAGGATCTGTTTGAACGGCTTGTGTGCGTTCGACCAGCGCCGGATTGGAATCGCTGCGAGTTTCAGAAGTCCGGCGCCATCCGTGTTCCACATTTCTGTGATTGCTTCATCGAGCTGTTCGTCGGTCAGACCTGCGCCAGCTTGCTGCAGAACTTGCAGGGTCCCGGCGAGATGCCAGTTCCCACACATCGCCCAGCCGGACGGCGCAAAGAGAGCAATGGCCTCGGCCATCTGGTCGAGTGGTGGGTGGCTGGCTACTCCGAGTCGCCGTGCGACTTCTTGTGCCTTTTCGTTAGAGATCATTGTTCGCCTGTTCTGCCGTTTGCTGAACGGTTGACGCTTAGGGCTGTCCTACGGTCTCACAGCTGGGTAGTGCACGGATCGGCAAGGCATCAGGGGCTGCTGCACGTTTAGGTGACATTCGACATGGCTAGTTTCGGCTGGCCTGGAAGGATGATCACTATGGCAACCAGGTATCCGCAGGAGTTCCGTGATGACGTCGTGCGCGTCGCCATGAACCGT
>NZ_JAGDYL010000022.1 GCF_017565705.1 Leucobacter ruminantium | reverse complement strand
CGAAGAGCCGCCTCACCCTCGTCACAGACAACGACGCCGAGGGGGTGATCGATACCGTTCTCGAGCTCAGCGCCTGACCCCATCACCACGAAGGACCAACCGTTACACCACCACCCGGGACTTGACCGAGATGGACGGCCGGATCAAGTACGCTGATCCCGTCTACCGTAACGGACGCACGCTCGAACAGGTGCTGCTCGACGAGAAGGAGCGCGAAGACGAGGTGCGGGGCATCCACCGCAAATCCGTCGTGCGGTGGGGGTGGAGCAGCATCGGCAGCGCGCGCAGACTCGGGGCGCGGCTGAGCGCTTTC
This sequence comes from Leucobacter ruminantium, assembly GCF_017565705.1. Lineage (GTDB taxonomy): Bacteria > Actinomycetota > Actinomycetes > Actinomycetales > Microbacteriaceae > Leucobacter > Leucobacter ruminantium. The sequence goes on along the minus strand of NZ_JAGDYL010000022.1, from coordinate 30,519 downwards.
GGGCTGCACATCCCCGGGTTCTGAGAGCGGTTTCGCGCGCTCCGCCTCGATGCGCGTCGTCTCACTGCTTTTCCGCCGAGCCCGACTGTTTCGGCGAGAACGACTGTTTCAGAGCCCCTGGAAGCGTCGGTCTCGCTGAGAGCGTCGTGTTCGACGCGGGCGGCGCAGGAACCCGTGCGGCTCAGGCGTTGACGCCGAGATCCCTCTTGATCTTGGTGGTCGAGACGCCCTCGGTGCGGTCGAGGTATATCACCTCGCAGTAGGGGCGCAGGATCTCGAAGCGCTCGTCGCCCTCCCAGTCGCCGCCCATGACCACGGCGTCGATCTCGTACTTCTGCACGTCGCGGATCTTCTGATCCCAGGCCTCCTCGGGGATCACGAGGTCGACGTAGCGCACGGCCTCGAGCATGTTCTTGCGCGTCTCGAAGTCGTGGTAGGTCTTCTTGCCCTTGCCGGCGTTGAACTCCTCGGTCGAGGCGGCGACCACGAGGTAGTCGCCGAGATCCCTCGCCCGCTTGAGCAGGCGGATGTGCCCCCAGTGCAGAAGGTCGAAGGTGCCGTAGGTCAGGATCCGCTTCATTCCTCCATCGTATGGGGAAAGGCCGTGAAGCGGGCGGGCGCGGTGCGATAGGCCCGGGCGATGAGGTGAGGGATCCTGCCGACGATCGGTGCCGCAGCCGCGTCCGGCCGCCTTCCCGCTGTCGGTGGTGCGGACTACCCTGGTGATATGGAGGCTCGCAGCTGCGGAGCCGCCGAGCGAGGAGGTCGACGATGACGAACGAGCAGCAGCGACCGCGGGATCACGAGTCCGACCCCGCGCACACGCCTGGCGACGGCTGGGCAGAGGAGGGCGGTGCCTCGCACCTCGGCCCGGCCACGCATATCGAGTCCGGGCACGCGCCGCACGAGACCGCGGCCGAGGGCGTACTCGTGGAGGGAGGCGAATCGGGGGCGGAGGAGCCGGTCTGAGCCTGATGCCGTGGCGCCACGACGCCGGGGAGTGCACCGCGGTGCCGCTGATGACGCTGCGGTGCTCAGGGTGCTGGGGCGGTGCTTCGACCGCTGGGCGGGCGACGCGGCATCAGGGCGCTGAGGCGGTGCTAAGACGCCGGACGGACGCTGCGGTGCCACGGTGCCGGGGCGGGGCCCGCCTGGCCTGAGCCGCCAGAGTCAGAAGAAGAGCAGGCCGATGCCGGCGACGGCCGACACCGCGGCGATGACGAGCGCCGCGCCGATCAGCACGGCGTGCACCGTGAAGAACCGGGTCGGCCTGCCCGCCTCGTCGCGGGCGCGAGGGTCGGAGGCGACGCGCTTCCAGAACCGCGGCCAGACGATCACGTTGTAGAGGGCGTTCAGCAGCAGCACGATTCCCGCGAAGATGGCCATATCCCGAGTGTACCGAGGCGCACGCCGCGCCGTGACGGGCCCGGGGAGCTCAGCCGAGCGGAGGCCCCCAGGGGCCGTCGGCGCAACGCGCCTACAGCGGGATGTCGTAGGTCACCCAGGGCGTCTGCGTCGCGAGGCGGTCGTAGAGGCTGCGGGCGGTCGTGTTGCTCTCCGCGGTGATCCAGCGCACGAGCGCCGCGCCTTCCTCCCGCCCGATCTCCTCAAGGCGCTGCAGAATCGCGGATGCGGCTCCCGTGCCCCGTGCCTCGGGCGCCGTGAACAGGTCGTCGAGGTAGAGCCCGCAGCCTCCGTCGATGGGCCGGGCGAAGCGGCGGTAGTGGCCGATCCCCACTGCCCGGCCGTCGACCTCCGCGATGAGGCAACGGGTCTCGTGCGCGGGATCCATGAGCCAGGCCCACACGGTGTCGTAGATCGCGGGATCGTGGGGCTTGCCGTAGAAGTCGCGGTAGCCGCGGTAGAGCCGACCCCATGCCTCGCGGTCTCCTGCTGCGATGGGGCGCACCGCGACTGCGGCCGATCCCTCGCCGGTCGCGACCGATGCCTGACCCGCCGCCGATCCCTCGCCCGGTCGGCCGTCGACGCCGCTCACGAGAGCCGCTCCACTTCCACGAAGACGATGGGGGAGTCGGAGGCGCGGTTCTCGACCCGGTGCTCGGACCCCGCGGGCCGCGTGTAGCTCGCGCCCTCGACGAGGTCGGAGACGACGAGCCCGCCGTCGGCTGCGACGACGTGCATGGTGCCGGTGACGAGCGGCACGACGACGTACTCGTGATCGTGACGGTGCAGGGGGATCGCTCCGCCCGGCTCGATCGTCCACCTCGTGACGCGGAAGTGCTCGTTCTCGAGCTGCACCTCCCCGTGCGAGCCGTGCGATTCCTGCGGCGGTCGCGATTCCGTTCCCATGCTGCTCCTCGGTCGTCGGGCGCCCCCGCGGCGCTCCACCCTCAGCCTAGAACCCCGCGCCGCGCCGGCGCATCACGTTGCGGAGACGAATGCGGCGGGATCCCTCGCCGCACCCCTCCGATGGTGCATGATGAAGACGGGTGCCGCGCGATGCGGCAGTGATCCTTCGAAGGAGGAATATCGATGTCTGCAACCGGAACCTCGCGTCAGGGCGGCGACGGCCTGCGCGTGGCGCTCGGAGTCGGCGGCCTGATCGCCGTCGTGCTGGGTCTGCTCGTGCTGTTCGCCCCGGCTCCGTCGCTCAAGGGCGCCGCCGGAGTGACCGCCGCGCTCGTGTCGGTCTACGCGATCATCACGGGCGTCGTCTACCTCGGCTCTGCGATCTTCTCGAGCGCGCAGGGCGGCTGGGCGCGCACGGGGCACATCCTGCTCGGCCTGCTCTACATCGCCGGTGGCGTGATCATGATGACGAATCTGCTCGCCTCGGGCGCGCTGCTGCTCATGTTCATCACGATCACGATCGGCGTGCTGTGGTTGTTCGAGGGCATCATGGCGTTCTCGCTGGCCGGCCGAAGCGAGAACAAGACCTGGACCATCATCGCCGGCGTCATCAGCGTGATCGCCGGCCTGACGCTCATGTTCTCCCCGCTGATGGGCACGCTCGTGCTGTGGCTGATGCTGGGCGTCTCGATGGTTGTGCTCGGCGCGACTCAGGCGATCAGGGCCTTCACGATGAAGCGCGCCGACTAGGGCTTCTGCCGCTTTTCGGGCCGGGTTCCGCGAGGGATCCGGCCCGTTCGCGTGCCCGGGCCCACCGCGCCCACCGCATCGCCGCCGCGAGGGATCAGCGCATCGCCTCGAGCGATCCGGCCGTGATCGGCTCGTCGCCGGCCGCGAGCGAGATGTACTTGCGCAGCACCACGAGCGACGCCGAGGCCTTGTCGAACTCGGCCGCCACGAAGCGGTCGGTGCCGATCAGGGCCAGCGCCTCGAGCGCGGGCATCACGGCGCCGCGCAGCTGGTCGCGCCGATCGGCTGGGACGATGGCGCGCAGCTCGTCCATCGAGGTGAAGAGGGGCAGCACGAGTTGGCCCTTGGTCGAGCGGATCGTGCGGATGCGCGTGCCCTTCTTCTTCGAGGGGGCGCCAGACACGTCGACCACGAGGTAGCCCTCGCGCAGCGAGTTCAGGAACGCCGCGAGGCGTTCGTAGTCGGGCGTCTCCTGGAACGCGCGCAGCGCGGTCCGCACCCCCTCGTTGGCGTAGTCGGCGTGGATCTCCTCGGGAATGCTGGGGGTCTCGGCCATGCGTCCCAGCCTACTTGGAGCTCCGCCTCAGTCCTCACCGATGCCGCGAGCCGCGAGTGCCTCGCCCGTCAGCTGGGCGTGTGCGACGGTGCGCAGCACGAGCGGCACGACGAGCGCGCGGGGATCCCTTTCGAGACCGCGCGCCTTCGCCGCGGCCCGTGTCTCGCGCGCGATGCCGAGGATGCTGGGGATCGACCGGATGACGAGCGAGAACGCGAGCGCGACGCGGTCGGGGTCGACGCGCAGGGGTCGCAGCGGCCGCAGCGCCCATGAGACGGTGTCGAGCATGTCGGAGGCCGCGGTGCTCGCGGTCACTGCGCTCGCCGCGAGGATCAGCGCGAGCAGGTCGCCGACCACCTCGAAGCCGCGCTCCCAGCCGCGCTGCCACCACTGGAATGCGAACAGCGGCACCGCGATGAACGCGAAGCCGCGCGCCACCCGCCACAGGTCTCGACCGCGCAGCCCCGCGATCACCGTCAGCGCGAGTGCGACGGCGAGGGCGATCGCCGTCGAGAGCGGGCCGTGCGCGACGACCACGATCGTCGAGAATGCGAAGAGCCCGAGCAGCTTCGCGCCGGGCCTGAGCCGGTGCAGCGGCCCGCGGCCGGGGCGGTAGGCGCCGAGCGGGCTCGGTGCGCTCACGGCTGCGCCACCCGGTCGCGGTAGTGCGCGATCGCCTCGACCGGGGGGCCGTCGAAGACCACGCGGCCCGACTCGACCACGAGCGTGCGGTCGGCGCGCGCCGCGAGTTCGAGATCGTGCGTCACGACGATCACCTGCTGCGGCAGCGACATGAGCAGTTCGCCGATCATGCGCGCGTTGCGCAGGTCGAGCAGGGTCGTCGGCTCGTCGGCGACGAGGATCGCGGGGTCGGTCGCGAGCACGGTCGCGATGGCGAGCAGCTGCTTCTGCCCGCCCGACAGGGTGTGCACGCTGCGCTCGGCGAGGCCCTCGAGCCCGAAGCGCTCGAGCACCGCGCGCGCGGCGGCGAGGCGTTCGGCTTTCCGCGGGTGCGCGCGGCGCAGGGAGAGCGCGACGTCCTCCTCGACGGTCGGCATGATGAGCTGCGCGCTCGCGTCGGTGAAGACGAAGCCGACCGCGCGGCGCACGGCCGCCCCGTCGCGCGCGGTGTCGAGGGGAGGGGCGAGGGATCCCTCGCGCTCCGCCGATCCCTCGCCGCCGGCTCGCTCAGCAGCTGCCGCAGCACCTGTGCGCGACCCGCGCCCGCCCGCGACGCGGCCTCCCGGAGACACGAGCACCCGCCCGGTGCTGGGTTCGATGAGTCCGTTGAACAGCCGGGCGAGCGTGGATTTGCCCGAACCGTTGCCGCCGATCACCGAGATGCGGCATTCGGCGAGCGCGAGCGAGGTCGGGTGCAGGATCGTCGTGTCGCCCTCGGGGGCGGACACGACGACGCCGGCCTCGTGCAGTTCGATCATGCGGATGATCCTACGTGCGGTCGGCCGCGACGGGAGCGGCGCTCGACTCGTCCCGCCCCGTGCGCCCGGCCTGTCCGGTCTGTCCGGCCCGTCCGGCCCGCCGGGGCAGCAGCGCGGGGAAGGCCCGATGCACCGCCGTCGCGACGACGGCAGCGAGCAGCGCCTTCACGACGTCGCCCGGCACGAAGACGATGTCCACGAGCGCCGCCTGCCCGAGCGACATCTCGCCGCGCCAGGCGAGCCCGAGGATGCCGAGTCCGTGATTCACCACGACGCCGCCGAGTGCTGCGAGGAACACGAGCGCGGTGGTCGCGGCGATGCCGCGGCGAGGGATCCGCCCCACGATGAAGCCGGTCGCCGCGGCGGCGAAGGGGAACGACACGAGGTAGCCGACGGTGGGCCCCGCGAAGGGTGCGAGGCCGGCCCCGCCGCCCGCGAACACGGGCAGGCCGATCGCGCCGACGGCGAGGTAGAGCAGGGCGGCGAGGAAACCGCGGCGGGCGCCGAGCACGGCGCCCGTGAGCAGGATCGCGAAGGTCTGCAGGGTGAACGGCACGGGCCCCGCGATCGTGATGGCGGGGAGGATCGCGCACACCGCGATGAACGCGGCGAAGGTCGCGACGAGCGCGAGGTCGGTGGCCGGGTTGCGGCGCGGTTTCTGGACGTTCGTGGTCATCGTTTCTCCGTGGGGGTGTGCCCGTCGTCATATGCGGGATCGAAGGCGAAGTAGAGGTGATGGTGCAGCCGGCATCCCGGGTTGAAGCGCGCGGCGCAGGCAGGGCACTCCGACGTTCCGAGGTAGTCGGCGATGCGCAGCTCGGTGCGGCACGCGCCGCAGAGCACGGCGGGCCGGTCGATGTCGGAGGCGTCCCACCGCTCGGCGGCGTGGCCCGCCGCCTCTTCGTGGCAGGCGAAGCACGGGTAGTAGTGGCCGCAGCACTTGAACCGCATGGCCACGATGTCGGTCTCGCCCCGGTAGTGCGCGCAGCGGGTCTGATCGTCGACTGCGGCTCCGAGCACGCGCGGGAGCTTCGCGATGCGTGCGGCGCGAGGGCCGTGCGGCGATGCGGGCGCGGTCATCGATGCTCCTGGTGTTGGTGTTGGTGTTGGTGTTGGTACTTGTGGACGGAGCGCGCTCCGGGGAGTTCGTGGGCCTCGCAGAGGCTCAACCTGAACGGTGTTCTGGTGAATGGTGTTCAGGTTAGCGCTAGGGTGAGGGGATGCGCAACAGCCTCTCCGACGTCGTCGCGGCCGCGCTCCGCGTGCTCGACGAGCAGGGGCTCGAGGGCTGCTCCATGCGCAGGGTCGCGGCCGCGCTCGACGTGCAGCCGAGCGCGCTGTACCACCACGTACCCAACAAGCAGACCCTGCTCGCGCTCATGGCCGATGAGATCGTGCGCGGCCTCGGCGGGCCGGGCGGCGCTACGGTGGCGGGGGATGCGGCCGGCGGTGCGACCGCGGCGCGATCCCTCTGCATCGCCCTGCGCGAGGCCATGCTCGCAGTGCGCGACGGGGCCGACGTCGTCGCGACCGCCGCGGCCTTCCGCCTCGGCGCCTCCGAGGTCGAGCAGCGCCTCACCGCGCTCGTCGGACCCGACGGGGCGCGCACCCTCTTGCTCTACACCTTCGGCCACGCGCAGTCGACGCAGACGCACCGCCAGGCCGCGGCGTTCGGGGCGCTGCTGGGCCCGATCGCCGGCTCTGACGCGGCCGGTCCGAGCGATCGGGGCGAGGGATCCCTCGCGCGCGGCGGCGCCGCACCCGGTCGCCCGGCGACCGCCACCGCCGGCTCGGTCGCGGATCTCGACTCCTCGTTTGTCCGGGGCCTCGACATCATCCTCGGGGGTCTCACCAGCTGAACGCGCTGTGGTTTGGAATTCAGGCCGAAAGCACTTCGAGGAAGCGGTGGTTGATGAACAGGCGCTCTCTGCCTACACGAAGGTCGCGTAGCTTGCCCGCATCTCCGAGTTCGCGAAGCCACTTCGACGCGGTCGGCCGAGAGACTCCACACCTTTCCATCACGATAGAGATGCGGCAGTAAGGCTGTTCGAATAGCAGATCGAGTAGATCGGCGTTCGCTCCGGCGCTTGTGGTGTCCCGGAGCTCCTCGCGCATGGTGAGTTGCAGACTCTGAATTTCATCGATGATCCGCAGTGTTTCGAACGAGGTGGAACGTACTCCCTCGAGCATGAAGAGCAGCCATCCCTCCCAGTCGTCGTCGCGGGTCACGGACAGGAGGCGTTCGTAGTACTCGTCCTTGTTCCGGATGATGTGGCGGGAGAGATAGAGTACCGGTTCTCGGAGCAGGCCCCTTTCCGTGAGGAGAAGTATGTTGAGAATGCGCCCGGTGCGCCCGTTGCCGTCGGCGAAAGGGTGGATTGCCTCGAATTGATAGTGAGCCGCCGCCATGATGACGAGCGGGTCTAGGTCCGGGTTTCCATGGATGAATTTCTCCCATGAGGAGAGCTTTTGCTCAATGATCGACCGGCCCTCCGGCGGAGTGTAGCGGGCGATTTTCGTCGCCGGATTACCGATGTAGGTGCCCGATAGGTCGCGCACACGCATCTCGCGGGCCTTGATCCGGCTACAGACCTCCATGGCTGTCGAGGATGTGAGCGGGCGGTTCTGAAGGCTGCGCAACCCTGCGAACAGTGCGAAGCGATAGCGCAGTGTCTCTTTGGTCTCTGGCGACGCTTGCTCTTCGGTGTCGGAAGCGAGTCTGAACAGTTCATCGGTCGTCGTGACGATGTTCTCGATCTCGGAGCTTGCCTTCGCTTCCAGCAGTGGTAACGCGCTCACGAGCACGGCGGGATTCGGGATCCGCCGTATCGCCTGATCGAGCGACGCGAGGGCCGTGCGAGCCTCAATCGTGGCTTTGAGAACGGCCTTGGTCTCGAGTTGATCGATCGGTGGGTCGGGTAACTCGTTGAAGGGTCGATCGGGTTGCCACATATGGCAAGCTTATTCCCACGTCGATAAAACGTTGAAAAAAATCCCGCAAATTTTTCTACGTTTGCGAGATGTGGAAAGTTGTTTCACACAGTTCCTGACGACCCTTGCGCAGCTTCGGCCTCTTCGTTCCTTGAGCACCACTAGCACTCCGGCTGATGCAGCACAAGGGGGAGCCGCCCATCGGCACCCGTTCCTATGATCGAATCATGAACGGCATCTTCATCTTCATCATCATCGTCGCGATCGTGCTCGCCATCGTCGGCGGTCTCGTCAAGGCCGTCAACTTCCTGCTGTGGGTCGGTATCATCCTCGCGATCCTCGCTCTCATCGGCTGGCTGCTGCGCAGCCTCAGCGGCCGCAACCGCTGATCGACCGCGACACCCTGGCCGACGACCGCATCGCGGGATCTCGCCGCATCGAGGGCGCTCCTCTACGGGGCGCCCTCATCGTCTGCCAGCGGTCCCGACGGCGGTTCGGGCGGCTGCGGTGCGTCGCTCTGCGTGCCTTCCGCGCTCCGCGGGCCTAGCCGTCGACGCGCAGGTGATCCCTCAGCCGGTCGGCCTCGGTCAGCTGCGCGAAGAACCTGATAACCGCCTCCCGTTCGGCGGGTGCGAGCGCCCTGGCGACGGCGAGTCGCCGCGCGTGCTGTCGTCCGATCGTGTCGTGCGCGACGCGGCGCGTCGACTCCGTGACCCTGATGCAACTCGTGCGTCGGTCGCTCGGGTGTGCGGAACGGGTCAGGTGGCCGCCCGCCACGAGACGGTCGACGAGTTTGGTGGTGGATGCGCTCGAGATGCCGATCTCGTGCGAGATGTCGCGGGGGGTGACGATCTCGCCGCGTCGCTGTGCGCGCATGACCATGCGTATGGCGCTCATATCGGTCTCGTTGAGGTGCATGAAGCGCGCTGAATCAGCCGCGAGTGCGCGCGCTGCGTTCTGCCACTCGCCCAGGGCGTCCATCACCGCGAAGACCTGCGCCGCCTCGGCGGCCGGCAGGTCGTCCACGTCGACGAGGTCGGGGTCGACGGCCGCGCGCCGTGAGCTTCCCGACCTCGATGCGTTCTCCGTCACCCCGCAATTCTATCATTCTTATGCTAGGTTGAACTCTCGCCAAGCTAAAGAAATGAGGAATCGCGAATGACCGCATCGAGTCCGTCCTCGGCTGGTTCGGCCGAACCCGTAGCACCGGCAGCACCGTTCACACCGGGTGCGTCCGGGCTCGTCGAGCCCCCCACTCGACGGGAGTCGAAGCCGCCCCGAGCCACGAGTCTGCACCTGGAGGCCGGAGCCGCGGTCGCGTCGGCCACGCCGGCAGCGCAGGCGGGTGCTCCGCACGTCACGGCGCCCACCGCCTACGACGCAGTGCTGCTCTCGGGCTTCGGCGGCCCGGAAGGTCAGGAGGACGTCATGCCCTTCCTGCGGAACGTGACCCGCGGGCGCGGGGTCCCCGACGAGCGGCTCGAAGAGGTGGCCCACCACTACCGAGCGTTCGGCGGGGTCAGCCCCATCAACCAGCAGAACCGCGACCTCCGCGCCGCGCTCGCCGCGGCCCTCGCCGCGGCGGGCATCGATCTGCCCGTGTACTGGGGCAACCGCAACTGGGCGCCCTATCTCGACGATGTGCTCGCCGAGGCGGCGCGCGACGGGGTGCGACGGATGATCGCGATCCCGACGAGCGCATACTCGTCGTACTCCTCCTGCCGCCAATACCGCGAGGACTGGGCCGACGCACTCGAATCGGCGGATCTGCAGCAGACCGTTCAGATCGACAAGGTGCGGCAGTTCTTCTCGCACCCCGGTTTCATCCGGCCATTCATCGAGGGGGTGCAGGAGGGGATCGCCGATGCCGAGCGTGCCGGCCACGCACGCGCCGAGATCGAGGTGCTGTTCTCCACGCACAGCATCCCCTCCGCCGACGCCGATCTGTCGGGCGCGGGAATGTTCGACGGCGCAGCGGGCGGCGGATACGCCGCGCAGCACCGCGCGGTCGCCGAGCACGTGATGGAGGAAGCCGCGCCGGGCGTCTCCTGGCAGCTGGTCTACCAGTCCCGCTCGGGAGCGCCGTCCACACCGTGGCTCGAACCCGACATCAACGACGCCATCGAGTCCCTCCGCTCGCGGACCGCGGTGCTGGTCGTGCCGATCGGGTTCGTGAGCGATCACCTGGAGGTGCTGTGGGATCTCGACCGCGAAGCTCGCGAGACGGCTGAGGGGGCGGGCCTGTGGTTCGCCCGTGCGGCGACCCCCGGCGTGCACCTCGCCTTCGTCGAAGCCCTCGTGGACCTCGTGCGCGAGCGCGCGGTCGGCAGACCGGTGGGGCGTCGCGCGAACGTCACGCCGATCGGGCCCTGGTTCGACGTTTGCCGACCCGGTTGCTGCGCCAAGGCCGGGAGCGACCCGCGACCAGCCATCGCCGGGGTCCTGCCCTGAGACGACTGAGGCGTCGGGCACGGCGAGCGGTCCGCGGCGCGGTGAGCCATCAGAACAGCGTGTTCTGATCCTCCATGCCGCGCATCGCGTCGTAGTCGAGCACGAGGCAGCGGATCCCGCGATCCTCGGCGAGCGTGCGCGCCTGCGGCTTGATCTCCTGCGCGGCGAAGACACCCCGCACGGGGGCGAGCTTCGGGTCGCGATTCATGAGCTCCAGGTAGCGGGTCAGCTGCTCGACGCCGTCGATCCCTCCCCTGCGTTTGATCTCGATGGCGACGGAGGCGCCCGACGCGTCGCGGGCGAGGATGTCGACGGGGCCGATCGCGGTCATGTACTCGCGGCGCACGAGGGTGTGGCCCTCGCCGACGAGCTCGATCTGCTCGGCCAGCAGCTCCTGGAGATGCGCCTCGACGCCGTCCTTGATGAGGCCGGGGTCGACGCCCAGGTCGTGCGATGAATCGTGGATGATCTCGAAGAGCGACACCACGAGCTTGTCGGCGGTCTTCTTGTGGGTGACCTCCCACGCCTCGACGATGCCCGCCTCGGCCTGCTCCTCCGAGAGCTCGACCGGTGCCAGGGCGCAGGGCGGGCTCATCCAGTTCAGGGGCTTGTACGAGCCGCCGTCGGAGTGCACGAGGATCGAGCCGTCGTTCTTGAGCATCAGCACGCGCTTGGCGCGCGGCAGGTGCGCCGAGAGGCGGCCCGCATAGTCGACCGAGCAGTCTGCAACAACGATTCGCACCCGCGGTAGTCTACCGCCTCGTCCGCGCGATGGTCGCGGCCACCGCAGTGTACACCGTGAACGGCATCAGCGCCCAGAACGAGTTCAGCAGGCCGATGTGCTCGCCGAGGAATCCGAACGCGAGCGGCCCGATGAGCATGGCGCCGTAGCCGACGGCCGACACGGCTGCGACCGAGCGGGCCGCGGTCTCCGCACGATCGGCGGCGGCAGAGATCGCGATGGGCCAGCCGAGGCTCATGCCGATGCCCCAGGCGACGACGCCGCACACGGCCCCGGCCGTGCCGGGCAGGAGGATCGTCATCGCGACACCCGCTGCGGCGACGACCGCCGAGCAGCGGAGCACGGCAACCCGCCCGAAGCGCTCGAGCAACCAGGAGCCGATGATGCGCACCGCGACGACCGCTGCGAAGAACACGCTGAGCATCACGGTGCCGAGTTGATTGCTGAGCCCGCGCCCGTCGACGAGGGCGAGCGGCAGCCAATCCGACGCGGTGCCCTCGAACAGGCCGAAGGTGAGCGCGATGAGGCCGATCAGCAGGATGCGCGGGTCGCGCCAGGGGCTGTACCGGCCTGCGGTGCCGGTGCCGGAACCCGTGCCAGCGCCGCGCGCGGGTGCGTCGGCGTCATGCGCCGCAGACGCGGGCGGTGCGGTGCTCCCCTGCTCGATCACGGGGATCGAGCCCGTCACGGGCGAGAACGCCGGCTGCTGTCCCGCCGCCGAGTCGATGACGGGGATCGCGCCAGTGTTCGGCGAGGGGTCGGTCCCGTGCCGAGCGGTGCGCTCGTCGCGGGGCAGCACGGGCAGCAGTGCGACGAGCACCGCGGCGCTCGCGAGCATGACGATCGCGAAGTGCAGCGGCACGGGCACGCTCAGCGCCTCGGCGAGGGCGCCGACTCCGGTCGCGGCCACCGCCCCCAGGCTGTAGCCTGCGTGCATGAGCGGCATCCGCGGCCTGCCGAGCGCGGCCTCGGCGTTCGCGCCGCTCACGTTCATGGCGACGTCGGCGATGCTGAAGGCGATGCCGTAGACGAACAGCACCGCGAGCCCGAGAGGGATCGCCCCGCTCAGCACGATGGCGGCGGCCCCCGGCAGGGCGACGAAGGTGGTGAAGCCCGCGACGCAGAGCACGCGCCTCGGCCCGAAGCGGTGCACGATCTGCCCTGAGAAGACGAGCCCCAGCAGACTGCCCGCCGCGAGGCAGAGACCGTAGACGCTCATCTCGACGGCGCTCGCGCCGAGCTGATCGCGCACGGCGGGCAGGCGGCTCAGCCACGAGCCGAAGCCGAGCCCGATCACGAAGAACAGCGCCGGCATCGCCCGCACCCACCTCACGATCGCCCGGGGAGAAGAGGGAACGCGTGCTGTCACGAGATCGAGTGTAGGGGCAGCGGTGCGGTCGTCGATACTCCGTGCGGAGCATCCCGCGACGCGGGAGAGGGATCCCTGCCCGGGAGCGAGGGATCCCTACCCGGGAGCGAGGGATCCCTGCCCGGGAGCGAGGGATCCCTACCCGGGAGCGAGGGATCCCTGCCCGGGAGCAAGGGATCCCTCGCCCGCGTCGCGCGAACTCACCGGGTGGGCACGGGCAGCCGTCAGCTCTTGCGGCGGCGCGCCACCTGCGAACCGGCAAGACCGGTGCCGAGAGCGAGCAGCGCGGCGGCGCCGATGATGAGCAGCGTCGGCTCCGAACCGCCGGTGCGCGACAGCGACTTCGCCGCCGCACCCGGCCCACCGTCGGTGCCGCCCGTAGCGCCTCCGCCCGCCGCGCTGACCTCGACAGCGACCGTTGCCGAGCTTCCCAGCAGAGCCGCATCGCTCGGCACGAGGCGCAGCTCGACCTCGTGCTCGCCCGTGCGGAGGCCCGCGAGTGCGAGCGTGGCCTTTCCGGCGTCGACCATGGCGGGATCGCCGAACGGCTTGCCCTCGACGTAGGCCTGCACGTATCCGTCGACGGGGTCGCCGGGGTTCGCGGGCACGGCCAGGCCGGTGAGGGACGGCGAGGAACCGCCGCCCGCGACGGAGGCGACGAGGTTCACGGAGGCCGGCTTCTCGGGTGTCGTCCGCAGGCGGTCGGCGCTGGGTGTGAGACTCGTCTCGATGCCGAGCACCCGCAGTCCGACGACATCGCTCGTCGACGAGCCGAACCCGGCGGCGGGAACGAATCGCGCGGTGACACCGTGCTCTCCGAGCGGCAGCCCCGATACGTCGAGCTCGAAGCGGGCTTCGCCGTCGTCGGCTTCGGCGTCGCGGTCCATGCCCGCCGGAATCGTGCGGATGAGCGAACCGTCGAGCAGGATCTCGATGTCGCCGCGCGGGTCTTCCGTGGCGACGGGGTCGGTATTGGCGACGGTCGCAGCGAAGCTCACGGTGCCGTCGGCGCGGATCGATGCCGTGGACGCCGTCAGCGTCGTCGCGGTCGCGAGCTCGGACACTGCGATCGGGTGCGCGGATGATGCCGACGGCGTGTAGTTGCCCGCGGTGTCGCCGAGGTAGGCGACGGTGAGCTCGCCGGTGCCGAAGGGAGCGACGACGTCATCGAACAGCGCATTGCCGCTAGTGTCGAGAACGGCGTAACCCAGCGGTGAGCCATCGGCGAGCAGCACGGCGGTGCCGTCGAGGCCGGGTGCGGCCACGGTCGTACCCACTGATGCCGACACGTCGAACGTCTCGAATGCTCGAACCGCCGTGGGCGCCGAATCGATGGTCGTTGTGGTCGCCGCCTGTGCAAGGGTGACTTCGAGCGGGGCGCTCGCCGATGGCAGTGCGTCCGCGGTGCTCGGGTCGCCGTTGGTGGTGCCGGGGAAGCGGGCGATGATCTGGTGAGTGCCCGCGGCGAGCCGCGCCAGGGGTGCCAACGTGGTGAATTTGCCCTGCCCGGTGTAGATCAGCGGACCCTCGAACACCTGCTCGCCATCGACCTCGAACGACACGGGGCGGCCCATGATGAGCGCGGGTCCGTCGAGTGCGACGGTCGCCTGCAGCAGGGTGACGTCGCCGTATGTCGACGGCGCGGAGAGGAGCGCGATGCTCGTCGTCGTCGCGACATCGGTCGGTTCGTCGGGCACCGGTGCCGGCGCGGGGTCGACGACCTCGACCGTGACCGTGCCCGAGGAGCGCGTCGACTCCGCACGGAAGTCGCGCTGGTCGAGCGAAGCGGGCGCGAACTCGGCGCGGAAGGTGTAGGTGCCGGCCGGCAGCCCGGGCACGACGAAGGTGTCGTCGCCGCTCACACCGCGGGAGTCGACGCGGGCCGATCCGTTGGTGAGGGTGACGTAGCCGTCGAGCGGAGCGCCGGGCGTGCGGGTGTCGGAGTTGCGCACGCGCACAGGGATCGGTTGTCCGCTCTCGACCCGGGTGGGCGCGGTGACCGTGGTGGTCGTCTGCATCGGGATCAGAATCTTCACGGTCTCGCTGTCGGCCAGAGGGCCGTAGTAGGTATGCGCGTCTTCGGGGCGGTACGCGGCGGGGTCCAGTCGCAGGCCCGCAACGGTATCGGTGATCCAGCTCATGCCTGCGCCGCCGCCGCCTCCGCCGGAGTAGTGCTGGAACTTGCGCCCGCCGCCGCCTCCGGTTCCGCTCGCGGGCCAGCCGCCGCCGCCCCCCGCGCCGCCTCCGCCCGAGGTGCCGGTGCCGGCGGATCCGCCGCTTCCTCCCGGCTTGCCGTAGCCGGCGAACGAAACATCATCGCGGGCATTCTGCCCGACCGCGCCCGGGGTCGACCCGCCGCCCGCTGTCGGCTCGGTCATGCGGAATCCATTGGGTGAGCCGATGCTCCAGGCGCCGTTCCCGCCGTTCACGAGGTCGAACTGACCCCTGATGTTCGGCTTGTTGGTGCTGCCGCCTCCGCCTCCGCCTCCGCCGGCCACCGCGACCAGCGCGCCGTTCAACTTCAGCGCTGCCGCGCCGCCTCCGCCTCCGCCGTTGTCGCCGGTCAGGCTGCCCTTGCCGCCGGTGCCGCCGTTGATGTACCCGGCTCCGCCCTCGCGCTCGTCCTTCTTGCCGTGCGCGTTCTTGCCCGCGTACACCGTGAGCGTGTCGCCCGCCGTCACAGGAACGCTCACCGCGAAGGATGCGCCGCCGCTGCCGTTGCGGTCGCCGCCCTGGCCACCGTCACCGCCGCGGAGGCCGACGACGACCTCGGTGACGCCCATCGGCACGACCCAGTCGGTGCCGCCGGGGCTGGTGAGGACGAAGGTCTGCGGCTGCGGCGCGGCGGCCAGCGCGGGAGTTGCGGGGCCGATGGCCAGACCGCTGATGGCGATCGAGGCCGCGGCGATCGCTCCGAACGTGCGTCTGAAGGCCCATGGCCGGGCGTGCCGACTGTTCTGCTGAGTCGCCGCGTCGGCGGGAATGTCGAGTGTGGTCATGGTCGCACGCTATGGCAGGAGCCGCGCCTGTCTGCTCGTGGCCTGCGGAGTCGGCGCGTTTTGCGCGTTTTCTGCGCGCACGGGCTCTTTCGGCGTCGTGTTCGCGGCCGGTCGGGGCTTCGCGCTGATAGCGTTGCATCGTGACAGACCGCGATCGAGGCAGGCCGAGTGCGCCCCGCCTCGAGGGGCTCGCCGAGGGCTCTCTCACCGAATACAAGCACGGCGACCTCGCCCGTGCCGGTGTCAAAGGCGTCGGGGGTGCTCCCGCGGTCAACGCCCGTGTGCGGGCGTTCGGTGCGATTCTCGTCATCGAGGCCTGGGGCTCCGGCTCCGAGATCGAGCGCAGGCCGTTGCGGCCGGGGCTGCCGACGATCGACATCATCTTCATCGAACGCGGCGAGTTTGAGTATCTCGAAGGCGGCTCCTGGCGGTCCGGGCTCGGGTCGTTGCTCATCGCCCCGAGCGGGTTGCCGCACCGTGCGCGATTCCTGGGGGAATGGAGGTTTCTCGTTGCGCGCGTGCCACGGGAGGCGCTGCTGCCGTATGTTCCGACGCTCGAAGACTCCGTCGGGATCTTCTCGGATCTGACGATGCCCGAACGCGCGATGCGCGCGTTCCTGACACAGGCTGTCGGTGACGACCTTGCGGTCTCCGAGTCCGAGAGCCGCACGGTCGATCGGCAGGTGCTCGACATGGCGGGCACGCTCGTGCTGGGCCGTCAGGGACGATCCCTCCCCCCCCCCGGCACTCCGCGAGCGGTGCTGCGCCAGCGCTCCCTTTCGCTCATCGCCGACCGCAGCGGTGACGTGCGGTTCACCCCGGATGCGCTCGCGGCAGAGGTCAACTCATCGTTGCGGCGCCTGCAGGAGGCTTTCGCCGAGGTCGAGAGCACGGTCGCATCCGAGATTCGCAGAGAGCGCGCTCGAGTGGCGCGGTCGTTGCTGCAGGATCCCCGCTTCGACGGCCTCGATGTCGGCGCGGTCGCTGCGCGAGCCGGGTTCGGCTCGATCGTGAGCCTGCGGCGGGCGCTCAGCGAGATGTACGGACTCTCCCCGCGCGAACTGCGCAACAGCCGCGCCGATTGAGCGGGATCCTCCGAGTCGCGTGGCTGATGCCTGTCTGCGCACCGAGCGGCATATCGCGCGCGGTCGGTGCAGATTGCGCAGGGTTCGCCTCTCGGAGTGCAACGGGCCGGTGGGAAGCGCCATGATTGCTCCATTCGTCAGCACTCGAAGGGGAACGACATGGGGAAACGAATTCTGGGGGCGGTTGCCGTCCTCGCCGCAGCAGCGCTGCTGAGCGGTTGCGCGGCGACCGCCGATGATTCCGAGAGCGCGCGCCAAGCCGAGATGTTCCCGGGCGTCTACGCCCAAACGATCGAGTGGGGCGAGTGCGACGAAGAGTTCGGGTTGAGCGAGGAGCTCGAGGCGCGCATCATCGAGCTCGGGGTAGCGGCCGACGAGTACGAGTGCGCGATGGTGGAGGCACCACTCGACTGGAACGATCCCGGCAATCGGGAGACGATCGAGCTCGCGACCGTGCACATCTCGGCGACGGGCGAGAAAGAGCCGATCGGCACCCTGCTGAGCAACCCGGGCGGGCCGGGGGCGAGCGGTCTCGACTTGGCCTACGGCCTGCCGACGGTGCAGGCCTTCGCGCCGATTCTCGAGCAGTACGACATGCTCGGTTTCGATCCGCGAGGGATCGGCCGCAGCACCCCGGCCGAGTGCGAGGCGGTGTCGGGCATCGACGAGCTCAACCTCGCCGCCTGCGCCGATGAGCACCCGATCGCCCTCTCGATGGGCACCTCGCAGGTCGCTCGCGACATGGAACTGCTGCGGACGCTCATGGGCGACGACGCGATGCACTATCTCGGCTATTCGTACGGGACGATGCTCGGCGCCACGTACTCGACGCTGTTCCCCGAGCAGGTCGGGCGCATGGTGCTCGACAGCTCATCCGCGGCGGACTGGGCGAGCCCCAGGGCCTCTTTCGATCAGTCGGTCGCGATCGCGCAGCAGGTCGGCGCGCTCGTCGAGGGGTGCGGCACGCAGTACGAGGTGTCGAGCTGCCCGATGCGGAGCGAAGCCGATGTTGTCGCGGCACTCGAAAAATACACGCAGGAGCCGATGCTCGCGAGCGACGGCACCGAGGTGACCGGGGAAACGCTCTACGGGTTTCTCGTCACCTCCCTGTATCAGGGGACGGTCGGTCGCACGCTCGTGCTCGATACCGTGGGCAGCGCCGTCGCCGGCGGGCAGGAGCAGATCGACATCATCGCCGAGGCGATGCGCGAGGGGGGCGCGGCGGTGAGTCTCGACGGTGCCATCGTGCGCTGCCACTCGTTCCCGAGCGACCCCGACCTCATCGGGTTCATGGAGCACGTGGAAGAGGTCGGGATTCCCGAGCTGTTGGGAGGCCCCGAGATCTCCGACGATACACTGCGCCCGTACATGGACCTCAGCTGCGGCGCGCTGCCCAACAGCGGTGATGACGTGACCGATGCGTTCTCGGGATCGCCCGCCCCGATCCTCGTCATCGGGATCACCGGCGACCACGCGACGCCCTACGAGGGATCGCAGGAGCTGGTGCGGGAACTCGGCAACGCCGCGCTGCTGACGCTCGAGGGCAGCGGGCACGGGGCTTCGTTCTCGGACCGATCCAGTTGCGCCGACGCGGCCGCAACCGCCTACCTGCTGAAGGGCGAGCTGCCTGCGGAGGGGACCGTCTGCACGGACGACTGAGCGCGAACTCCGTGCGAAGCGCCGCTTCCAGCGCCTAGACGCTTGCTGCGGACAGCAGCCGGAACAGCAGCAGCATGATCCCGGTCTGAGCGACGCCGAGCACCGCGCCGATGATGATGCCCGTCCAGGCGAGCCCGTTGCCGCGCGTGCCGCGCACCCAGTTCTGCCGCAGCGCGAAGACGCCGAGCACCACGGCGACGAGACCCGCGAAGAAGGAGACGACGAGCGTCGCGACCGAGAGCCCGCCCATCGGCGGCCTCGCCGAAGCGTAGACCTGTGCCGGGCCCTGCGTCTGCGCGTACCCGTAGCTCTGCGAGTATGTCGGCGCAGGCGGATGATGCGGTGCGTGTCCCTGCTGCGCGGGCTGCGGAGCCTGCGGGAACCCGGCCGCGTCGACCTGCGGTGCGTGCTGCTGCGGCCCCGCTTCTGGTGCGGCCGGTGGTGATTGCTGCGGATCGGGGGTGGGGTGCTCATGCCGTTACCTCGCATTCCAGGCGCGCCAGGCATCGGGTGTCGCGTCGACGGCGCCGCCCGATGCGGTCGGGGGATAGTTCATGCCGATCCAGGTATAGGGATCGAACAGCATGTATTCGGCGCTGCGCATGACCTCGGTGATGTCTGCGCCGCTCTCGTCCATGAAGGCGAAGTAGTTGTCCGCGGCGTAGTAGGCCATGCCGCTCGTGGCGCTGCCGCCGAAGGCGTCGCTGCCCACGAGGCCCTGGAGACCTTCGTTCGGCGTCGCCGCGACCGCGGCCCGCACCTCGGGCTGCAGGGTGAGCCTGATCCCGTCGTGCGGTGAGGCCACCACGTCCTCGACGTATCGCGCGTATCCCTCGGTGCCGAACTCGTAGGCGATGGCGCTCGTGTCCTCCTCATAGCGGGAGTGCGGGAAGGTCGTCCATCTCCAGCGCGTGCGCGAACTCGTGGGCGGCGAGCCTGAGGACCAAGGATCCCTGCTCCTGGACCTTCTTGCCGTTGAAGGCGGCGAGGGATCCGCTCTGGCCGCCGGATATGCCCGGCTCGAGTAGCACTCCGCGCTCCCGAGCAGCCTCGCTCGCGCCGTGAGTGACGTCCAGCGGGGGCGAGACCAGTGCGACGCCGTTCTCCTCCCAGTCGCGGTCCACCTCCAGGCGGTGCTCGCCCACGCCGTAGACCGCGTCCTGATAGCGGGCGCTGTCGTCGGTGATGAAGGCCGGGAAGCCCGGGACGTCCGCGTAGCCCGAGGTCGCGATCTCCGTCTGCAGCACGCCGGCCGCCGCGGTCTGCGCCGTTCCCGCCACGGCGTCGACCCGCGCGGCCTCGTCTGCGTAGCCGAAGACGACGGCGTTGTCGCTGCGCACGACGTAGACCCCGGCCGGATCATCCCACGGCATCGGCTTGCGGGGTGCGATCTCGACGATGCGGTGCGAGCGGGTGTCGTCGTCGCCGCCGTCGACGGTCACGTCGTACTCGAAGCTCTGCGTCAGGATGCCGCATCCCAGGCTGTCGGGTGCGCAATCCGGTTCGGGGCCGTCGGCGCCGACGGAGAAGCGCTGCTGGGTGAAACCGAGATCGAAGGCTAGGAGCATGCCGTCGGCCTTCGGGCGCTGGGGATCATAGGGATCGTCGCCGGAGAGCTCCTCGTCGCTGAAGACCTCGTCGGCCATGCCGACGGTCCAGCCGATCTTCTTCGTCTCGTCCCAGATGCGCGCCAGGTGATCCCTCGCCTCGCCCTCGCCCCACTTGATGAAGGCCTCGCGCTCGCCCTCGAGCATCGCCATCGACATGGCCGAGTAGATCTCCTCGCTGTTCTTCTCCGCGAGCGCGGCCGCCTCACGGTCCATCTGCCCGGAGCGCGCGGAGATGAGCATCTCGCTGCCGGCGATGCCGCCGACGATGAACGCGAAGACCGCGATGAGGCCGATCACATGCTTGAGCGGGAGCCACGGTCGCTTCGTGCCACCCTGCGGTGACGTGGACGAGGGGAAGGTCTGCTGCGAAGCCTGGTCGGGGTGCTGCCTTCCACTATCCTCGCATCTCTCGCCCGGCACCTACGTCCCGAGCCGCACCCAGCGGTCGCTCCTGGCCCGCAGACCCAGTGTCAGCGCGCGCACGCCCATGAACACGACCGTGAATCCCGCCGTGAGCGCCACGAGGCCGGCCGTGCCTCCCGGCACGAGCCGGGTGAGCAGCCACAGCACGGGGAGGTAGGCCGCGAGATTCAGGAGGCTCGTCCACGCGAGGTAGCGGGCGTCACCCGCCCCCATGAGCACGCCGTCGAGCACGAAGACGAAGCCGCCGAGGGGCAGCGACAGCCCGAGCACGAGCACGGCCGGCGGCAGAATCGCGAGGATCGCGGGGTCGCTCGTGAATACCCGACCGACGACCGGACTCGCCGCCGCGAGCAGGAGGCCGATGCCGGCGCCGCAGGCGACGCCCCAGAAGGTCGTGCGGCGCACGACGGCTCGTGCCCGCCAGGCGTCGCGCGCGCCGAGCGCCTCGCCCACGAGGGCCTGCGCCGCGATCGCGAGCGCGTCGAGGGCGAACGCAGCCGTCGAGAAGATCGTGAACACCACCTGGTAGCCCGCCGTGGCCGCCGTGCCGTGGCTCGTCGCCGCGAACACCGTGGCCAGCAGTGCGGCGCGCAGGCCGATCGTGCGGATGAAGAGCCACCCGCCGCTGCGGCCCGCGTGGCCCAGGCCCTCGCGGTGCGGCAGGAACCCCGCTCCCGCCCGCCGCGCGTGCCGTGCGATGACGACGAGGTAGACGGCCACCATGCCCCACTGCGCGAGCACCGTTCCCCACGCGCTGCCGGCGATGCCGAAGCCGAGCCCGTAGATGAACCACCAGTTGAGCAGTGCGTTCACGGCGAAACCGATCGTGGCGACCGCGAGCGGCGTCTTCGTGTCGAGCAGCCCGCGCAGCAGCCCGCTCGCCGCGAAGACGACGAGCATCGCCGGGATGCCGAGGCACGACACCGTCAGATAGGCGAGCGCCTGGCGGGCGGTGTCGGGTTCCACGTGGAACATCGCCACGAGGGGACCGCTCGCGGCCCAGATCGCCGCGCCCACCACCACGCCGATTCCGAGGGCGAGCCACAGCCCGTCGATACCCGCCTGCACGGCTCCCCGCTCGTCGCCCGCCCCGCGTCGACGCGCCACGAGCGGTGTGGTCGAGTAGGCGAGGAACACCATGAGGCCGACCGCCGTCTGCAGGATCGCGGCCGCGACCGCGAGCCCGGCGAGGGGTGTCGCCCCGAGGTGACCCACGAGCGACGAGTCGACGATGAGGAACAGCGGTTCCGCCACGAGCGCGCCGAGCGCCGGGATCGCGAGGTGCGCGATGCTGCGGTCGATGCGTTTCCGGGCTCCACGATCCCTCTCGGGCGCGCTCGCCTGCTTGTCGGCCCCCTGCTCGCTCGTCACGCGTCCACGCTACCGCGGACGCGGGTAGCGCTCGCGTGAGGCGGCGACCGGCTGCTCAACCAGCCGATGCCAGCACCCGGAGCCGCTCGATCGCGGTGCGGATGGTGGCCTCGTCCTTCACGAAGGTGAAGCGCACCCAGGGTGCGAGGGCCGCGGCGGTGGGGGATCCCTCGCGGCAGAACGCCGAGATCGGCACGCAGGCCACGCCGGCCAGTTCGGGCAGGGCGCGTGCGAACGCGGCCCCGTCGGGCATCTCGGTCGACAGGAACGGGCTCGCGTCGGCGCACACGAAGTAGGTGCCGCCGGGGCGCACGGCGTCGAAGCCCGCGGCGCGGAGGCCGTCGAGCAGCAGGTCGCGGCGGTGGGCGAGGGATCCGCGCAGCGCCTCGATGTCGGCGTCGCCGTCGGCGAGCGCGCGGGCGATCGCGGGCTGGAACGGCGCGCCTCCGGAATAGGTGAGGAACTGCTTCACGGCGAGCATCGCCTCGATGAGCTCGGCCGGCCCCGTCGCCCACCCGACCTTCCAACCGGTGAGCGAGAAGGTCTTGCCCGCCGACGAGATCGTGATCGTGCGTTCGGCCATGCCCGGAAGCGTCGCGATGGGCGTGTGCGCGAGGCCGTCGAAGGTGAGGTGCTCGTAGACCTCGTCGGTCACGACGACGGCCCCTGCGCGGCGGGCGGCGTCGGCGATCGCCTCGAGCTCGCGGGCCTCGAGCACGGTGCCCGTCGGATTGTGCGGCGTGTTCACGATGATGAGGCGCGTCCGCTCGCCGATCACGGCGTCGAGCGCGGCCGAGTCGAGCCTGAAGCCGCCCTCGCGAGGGATCAGCGGGATCGTCGTGTGCGTCGCCCCCGCGAGCGCGATCGACGCCGCGTGCGAGTCGTAGAAGGGCTCGATCGTCGCGACCTCGTCGCCCGGGCCCGCGAGCGCGAGCACGGCGGCGGTGATCGCCTCGGTCGCGCCCGCGGTGACGAGCACCTCGGTGCCGGGGTCGAGCTCGATGCCGTAGCGCCGCCGCTGGTGCGCGGCGATCGCAGCGCGGAGCGCGGGGATCCCTCGCCCCGGAGGGTACTGGTTGGCGCCGTCGCGGATCGCCCGCACCGCCGCCTCGCGGATCCACTCCGGCCCGTCCTCGTCGGGGAAGCCCTGGCCGAGGTTCGCGGCGCCCGTGCGCTGCGCGAGCGCCGTCATCTCAGCGAAGATCGTGGGTCGGGTGGAACCGTCGGGCGCTTCGAGGCCGGTCGCCTGCGCCACTGCTCGCCAACGAGGAATCACGCCTCAAGTCTAGGGTCGCGGCCCTGCGGTGCGGCGAGGGATCGGCGATCGCCGCACTGGGCGTTCGCGCAGCCGCCCCGTTTACGCTGTCGAGGGTATGAGGGATCCCTACGCAGACGACGCGGAGAAGGCGGGCCGATTCGCCCGTGCATTCCACGCGTTCACGCAGCGCTGGCGCGCGTGGCTGGAGCGCAGGCCGTGGCTGCGGCGCCTGTACAAGACGCTCGTGACGATCCTGGGCGTCCTCGTCATCCTGGCCGGCGTGGTCATGCTCGTGCTGCCGGGGCCGGGATGGCTCACGATCTTCGCCGGCCTCGCGATCCTCGGCACCGAGTTCCACTGGGCCAGGCGGCTGCTCGGCTGGCTGCGGCAGAAGCTCGCCCGGCTCTGGGAGCGATGGCGGCTGTACCGCGCCCGCCGCGAGGCCGCCGGTTGAGCGCGCCCTCCGCCGGTCGAGCGAGGAGCTTGCGAGAGTCGAAACCCCGGTCGTCTCGGTAGGCTGGTGCGCATGAGCAACGCAGCGCCGGAATCAGCCGAGTCCGGCATCGACCTCGCAGAACTCGACCCGGCGATCCGCCCCCAGGACGACCTCTTCCGGCACGTCAACGGCAGGTGGATCGAGCGCACCGAGATCCCCGGCGACAAGGCGCGCTACGGCTCCTTCGCCGTGCTCGCCGAGAATGCGGAGGAGGCGGTGCGCGACATCATCACGCACACCGAGGCGCCCGCTCCCGGCCTGATCACCGGTGGCTCCGAGGCGGAGGCCGACAAGGTCGCGGCGCTCTACGCGAGCTTCATGGATACCGAGCGCGTCGACGGCCTGGGCGCCGAGCCCATCGCCGCCGACCTCGAGCGCGCGCTCGCCGTGTCGTCGGTCGAGGAACTGGTCGCGACCGTCGCGGCCTTCGAGCGGCAGGGTGTCGGCGGTTTCTTCGGCATGTTCGTCGACAACGACCCGGGCGACCCTTCCCGTTACATCGTGTTCGTGATGCAGGGCGGCATCGGGCTGCCCGATGAGTCGTACTACCGCGAGGAGCAGTTCGCCGAGATCCGCGAGCAGTACCGCGCGCACATCGCCCGCATGCTGCAGCTCGTCGGCATCGCGGAGGGCGAGGCCGCGCACCTCTCCGCACTCGCCTACGATCTCGAGCAGCGGATCGCGGCGAAGCACTGGGACAAGGTCGCGAGCCGTGACATCCAGAAGCTCTACAACCTGCGCACCTTCCAGGGGCTCTGCGAGACCACCCCGCAGCTCGACTGGTCGGCCTACCTCGCCGCGATGGGCGCCCCCGAGGCGGCATTCGCCGAGGTCGTCGCCGCGCAGCCCGAGGCGCTCGCCGGTCTCGCCGAGCTGCTCGTCGACGACGAGCTCGAGTCGTGGCGCGCGTGGCTCGCCTGGTCGATCGTGCGCGGCTCGGCCGCGCTGCTCTCGCAGGAGATCTCGCGGGCCAACTTCGACTTCTACGGCACTGCGCTCACGGGGGCGCCCGAGCAGCGCGAGCGCTGGCGCCGCGGCGTCTCCTTCGTGGAGGGCGCGATGGGCGAGGCCGTCGGCCGCCTCTACGTCGAGCAGCACTTCGACGAGGAGTCGAAGGCCGAGATGGACGTGCTCGTCGGACACCTCATCGAGGCCTACCGCGAGTCGATCGAGGGGCTCGACTGGATGGGGCCGGAGACGCGCGAGCGCGCGCTCGAGAAGCTCGACCGCTTCACTCCGAAGATCGGCTATCCCGTCAAGTGGCGCGACTACTCCGCGCTCGCCGTCGACGCGGGCGACCTCGTGGGCAACTCGCGCCGGGTCGCCGAGTTCGAGTTCCTGCGCGAGCTGGGCAAGGTCGGCAAGCCGATCGACCGCGACGAGTGGTTCATGACCCCGCAGACGGTCAACGCCTACTACAACCCCGGTTTCAACGAGATCGTCTTCCCGGCCGCGATCCTGCAGCCGCCCTTCTTCGACGCCTCCTGGGATGCCGCGACGAACTTCGGCGCGATCGGTGCGGTGATCGGCCACGAGATCGGCCACGGCTTCGACGATCAGGGATCGCGCTACGACGGCGACGGCAGGCTCACCGACTGGTGGACCGAGGACGACCGCGCCGCGTTCGAGCAGCGCACGAAGGCGCTCATCGGCCAGTACAACGCGCTGTCGCCGGAGGGCGCCGACGGCCAGACCGTCAACGGCGAGCTCACGATCGGCGAGAACATCGGAGACCTCTCGGGGCTCGAGATCGCGTGGAAGGCCTACCTGCGATCTCTCGGGGGAGCCGAGCCGCCCGTCATCGACGGCCTCACGGGCGCCGAGCGCTTCTTCCTGTCGTGGGCGACGGCGTGGCAGCAGAAGTCGCGGCCCGAGGAGACGGTGCGACTGCTCACGATCGACCCGCACTCGCCCAACGAGTTCCGCTGCAACCAGATCGTGCGCAACCTCGCGCCGTTCCACGAGACCTACGGGACGCAGCCGGGCGACGGCCTGTGGCTCGACCCCGACGAGCGCGTCAGCATCTGGTAGGCGTCACCGCTGGCCTAGGCCCGGCTCCGCGGACACCTCGGTCTGCGGCTCCGCAGCCGACCGCTTCCGGGGCAGCGCCTTCCGAGCTACCCCGAGTGCGCGGCGCTCGAACGGCACCGCGCCCTCCCGCGGTTCGATGTGGAGCGGTGAGATCAGCGGAGCCGGCCCGAATGCGAGGCGCGACGCCTTGACCACCCGGCGACCGAGGACGTTGTTGCCGACGCCGCCGATCGCGGCGCCGACGCCGAACGGCAGCGCCTTGCCGATCACCGAGGCGGTGCCGCGCTTCGCGAACTCGCGCATGAACTTCGCCTTGAGCTGGTCGACGAGCGGATTCATGACGGCGCGCGGCAGCGATGAGACGACGAGCTCGCCCCAGTAGTTCGCGCGGGCGGGACCCCCGGCGGCCTGCCTGCCGAACTGGGCGACGAGGTCCGATCCCTCGCGGCCGAGCAGGAGGCCCATGACCAGGGCCCTCGCCCGGTCCGGGTCGTCGACCGCGGTTCCGTGCACCTCCGCCACCGACTGTGCGAAGAGCGCCGTCGCCTCGAGGAAGCCGACCGTCTCGGCGCCCGACAGCGCGAGCGCAGCGCCGGTGCCGATCGACGGGATCACGGCGGTCGCCCCGATGCCCGCGCCCGTCGTGGTGACGAGCGCGAGGTAACGGAACTCGAGCGCGCGCACGAGCGCCGCGGGATCGGAGTCGGGGTGGCGCAGCCGGACGCTGCGCAGGTGGGCGAGCACGGCGGGTCGCTGCACGGTGAGCACGCGGTCGAGCGCGCCTTCGATTGCGTTCATAGCGTGCATGTTAGATCGCGAGCCCGAACGCTTCCGGCATGAGCCGCCCCGGGAGTGGCCCGATCTCCCGTTTGACGCGCGCGGCACCGGTCGGGAAGACTCGGTGCTGTACATCGCGAGCACGCGCGGAACCCGATGGGAGGAGCACGATGAACCGAGCGTTCGGCCTCGACATCGGGGGCACAGGCATCAAGGGGGCGGTCGTCGACCTCGACACGGGCGAGCTCCTGAGCGAGCGCATCCGCATCCCCACCCCGCAGCCGTCGACCGTGGAGGCCGTGCTCGACACGGTCGAGCGGATCGTCCACCAGGCCGGATGGGAGGGGCCCATCGGCTGCACCTTCCCCGGTATCGTCAAGCAGGGCGTGATCGGATCCGCGGCGAACGTCGACACCTCGTGGATCGGCGTCCACCTCGCGGAGCGACTCACCGACCGTCTCGACCGCCCGGCGACGGTCCTGAACGACGCCGACGCGGCGGGCCTCGCCGAGATGCGGCTCGGTGCGGGTCGCGGTGAGCCCGGGGTCGTGCTGCTGCTGACCCTCGGCACCGGGATCGGCTCCGCGCTCTTCGTGGACGGCCGCCTCGTGCCCAACACGGAGCTCGGCCACCTCGAACTCGACGGTTTCAGAGCCGAGCGGCGGGCGGCCACCTCCGCGCGCGAGCGCGACGAGCTCTCGTTCCGGGTCTGGGCCGAGGAGCGCCTGCAGCCCTACTTCTCCCACGTCGAGACCCTGTTCTCGCCCGATCTCTTCATCGTCGGCGGCGGCGTGAGCCGCAAGGCCGAGAAGTTCCTGCCGCTCCTCTCGTTGCGCACCCGCATCATCCCGGCCCAGCTGCGCAGCAACTCGGGCATCGTGGGCGCCGCCCTGCAGTCCGCCCGAGCCTGAGCGGCTCGCACGACCCCGGAGAGCCGGTCGTGCGCTACACTCGCTCGCAGTGACACGGGGTGCCGCACAGCGGCTGAGAACACACCCGTCGAACCTGATCTAGTTCGTACTAGCGAAGGGATGTCGCGATGAGCGATTCTCAGCACCCCGTCCGCCCCGCCGACCCGAGCCCCGTTCCCGTCGAACTCGCGGAGACAGCCGCAGTCATGCTCTCGGAGGTGAGGGATCGCAGTCCGCTCGTGCACAGCGTCACGAACAACGTGGTGACCGGCTTCACGGCCAACGTTCTGCTGGCGCTCGGCGCCGCTCCCGCGATGGTCGACATCGTGGGGGAGGCCGGTCTCTTCGCCGGGGCCGCCGACGGGCTGCTCGTGAACCTCGGCACCCCGGCCGTCGAGCAGCGGGACGCCATGCGGGAGGCCGCGGCCGGTGCGAACGAGGCCGGCACGCCGTGGGTGCTCGATCCGGTCGCGATCGGCGTGCTGCCGATCCGCACGGCGCTCGCCGCCGAGCTGGTGGCCGCGCGTCCCACCGCGGTGCGCGGCAACGCCTCGGAGATCCTGGCGCTCGCGGGCGCCGGAGCGGGCGGTCGCGGCGTCGACGCTTCGGACGACGCCGAGTCCGCGCGACCGGCCGCGCTCGAACTGGCGCGGCGCTTCGGCGCGGTGATCGCCGTCTCGGGCCCCGAGGACCTCATCACCGACGGCTCCGCGGTGGTCCGCGTGGCGAACGGGCACGAGCTGCTCACCCGGGTGACCGGAGGCGGCTGCGCGCTCGGATCGGTGATCGCGGCGTTCCTCGGCGTTCGCGGCGACCGTTCCGTGCTCGAGGCCGTCGTGTCGGCGCACGTGGCGTACGAGGTCGCGGCCGAGCGCGCGCTCGAGTTCGCCTCGGGCCCCGGCACCTTCGCCGCGCACTTCCTCGACGCCCTCGCGGCGGTCTCGCCCGACGAGGTGCGCGCGGCGGCGCGCATCCGCTTCGAGGAGGTCGCGGCGTGAGAGCGGCGGTCGATCCCTCGCCCTCCCGCAGGCCCGACCTGTCGCTCTACCTGGTCACCGACCGCGAGCTGTGCGGCGCGCGCGGCGTCGCGGAGACCGTGCGGCGCGCGGTCGACGGCGGTGTCGGCATCGTGCAGCTGCGCGACAAGCACGCCGATGCCGACGAGCAGCTGCGGCAGGCGGAGGAGATCGCGGCGGCGATCGACGGGCGTGCGGCCTTCGTCATCAATGACCGGCTCGACGTCGCGCTCGCAGCGAGGGATCGCGGCATCCCCGTCGACGGCGTGCACCTGGGGCAGGGCGACACCGCGGTGCTGGGCGCCCGCGAGGCGCTCGGTTCCGATGCGATCATCGGTCTGACCGCGAACACCGAGGAGCACCTCGCTGCCGTCGCGCGTCTGCCCCGCGGCACGGTCGATCACCTGGGCGTCGGGGTCATCCGGCCGACCTCGACGAAGCCCGACCACCCGCCTGCGCTCGGCGTCGACGGGTTCGCCCGGCTGGCCGCGTCGTCGCCGGTGCCCTGCGTCGCGATCGGCGGAGTGCGTCTCGAGGACGCCGCCGGGCTGCGCGCCGCGGGAGCCGCCGGCCTGGCGGTGGTCTCGGCCCTGTGCGCGGCCGACGACCCGGAGCGCGCGGCGCGCGAGTTCCTCGCCGCGTGGCACGCGGGGCAGGCCGGTTCCCGACCGGCCGGCCGCGGCGCGAGCGACGGAGTCGGCCGATGACCCCGGGCGGCGCAGAGCGCACCGTCAACGTGCTCGCGATCGCGGGCAGCGACCCGTCGGGCGGCGCGGGCATCCAGGCCGACCTGAAGTCGATCGCCGCGGGCGGAGGCTACGGCATGGCCGCGATCACCGCCCTCACGGCGCAGAACACGCAGGGTGTGCGCGGCGTGCACGTCCCTCCGGCCGCGTTCGTCACCGCGCAGCTCGACGCCGTCTCGGACGACGTGCGCATCGACGCCGTGAAGATCGGCATGCTCGCCGACGCGTCGGTCGTCGAAGCGGTGGGGGAGTGGCTGCGCCGCGTGCGCCCGCCGCACGTCGTGCTCGACCCCGTGATGATCGCGACGAGCGGCGACGCGCTGCTCGATCCGGCGGCCGCCGATGCGCTGCTGCGGCTGATCCCTCTCGCCGATCTCATCACACCGAACGTGCCCGAGCTCGCGGCGATCGCCGGTGATCCGGCCGCGACGTCGTGGGAGGCCGCGCTCGAGCAGGCGCTCCGCGTGGCTCGGCGTCACGGTGTGCGCGTGCTCGCCAAGTCGGGGCACCTCGAGGGATCCCTCGCCCCCGACGCCCTCGTGTTGCCGGACGGCTCCGTCGCCGAGTTCGCGGGGCAGCGCATCGAGACCTCGAACACGCACGGCACCGGCTGCTCGCTGTCATCGGGCATCGCTACCCGCGCGGCGCGCTTCGCGGGCGACTGGGTGCGCGCGGCCGCCGAGGCGAAGGCCTGGCTGAGCGAGAGCCTGCGGGCGGCGGAGGTGCTCGAGGTCGGATCGGGCCACGGTCCCGTCAACCACCTCGCGGGCCTGTGGGCGCGCGGCGGGCTCGAGACACGGCCGTCGCCCGAGGAGATCCGTGAGGAGTGGTGGAGCGGCATCGCCGAGGTGCGCCGTCAGACCGACGAGCTCGGCTTCATCCGGCGGCTCGTCGACGGCACGCTCGCACGCCGCGACTTCCTCGACTACGTCGCGCAGGACGTGATCTACCTCCGCGCCTACGCCCGCGTGCTCGCCAGGGCCGCCGAGCTGGCGCCCACGACCGAGGAGCAGGCGTTCTGGGCGAAGGCCTCGCAGGGCGCGATCATCGGCGAGATCCTGCTGCACCGCGATCGGCTCGGGGCTGAGGCCGCCGACGCGGCGGCCTCAGGAGCGGTACCGGCCTCGCCCGCGACGGAGGGATACGTCAACCACCTGCTCGCCGCGGGCACGAGGGGCTACGAGGAGGGCATCGCTGCCGTGCTGCCGTGCTACTGGGTGTATTCCGATCTCGGCATGCGTCTCGCGCGGGGCGAGCTCGGTGTCTCGGCGCGGGCCTCGGATCACCCCTACGCCGAGTGGATCGCCGCCTACGACAACGCCGAGTTCGCGGCCGACACGGAGACCGCGATCGGGTACGTCACACGAGCGGCCTCCCGCGCCGATCCGGCGACCAGGGATCGCATGCGACGCGCCTTCGAGGCCGCCGCCGTCTGGGAACGGGAGTTCTTCGGGCAGACCGCGGCCGGGTAGGACGCGGTCGGCCGTCGCCGGCCCGGGCCGCCGGGCGTCGTTGCCCCACTACCGGCATCGAGGGGTGGGGGGCCGCCCAGCGGCCGCCCGCCCCCGGAGAACAACAAAGGGGGGGGG
>NZ_JAGDYL010000021.1 GCF_017565705.1 Leucobacter ruminantium | reverse complement strand
CCCCCCCCCGCCGGGCGGCTGGTGGCGCGGGGGGGGGGGGCGCCCCCCCCCCCCCCCCCCCCCCCCCCCCCCCCCCCGACGCCGTGGGGTCGGCCTCAGCCCTGCGGCTCCGCTCCCGTGTAGAAGCCGTACGTGGCGTCGGCGGCGCGAGCCGCGGTCTCAGGGTCGGAGCCCGCCGCGACGTGCGCCGCAGCCCAGCCGTCTGCTGCGCCGCGGTAGAAGGCCTTGCCCTCGTCGGTGACCGCCCAGGCGTTCGCCTGCTCGGGGGAGAGGGATCCCTCGACCGCACCGAGGTGCAGCGCCAGGCCGAGCAGCCCTCCGTCCCAGCCCACGCCCGTCGCGCCGGGGCCGAACGTCTCCCACATGCCGGGGGGCACGTCGGCGGCGCGAGCGGTGTGCTCGAGCTCGAAGCGGGTGCGGTCGGCATCCAGCGCCGTGAGTCGCACCGCGACCCAGGTGATGCCGCCGCCGAACTCCCAGGTCGCGCGGTAGCCCGCCGAGCCGTCGGCGGGCGGCTCGCAGGCGAGCACCTCGCCGCCGGCGTTGCCCTCGAACTGATAGCGACCGCCGAGCCGCAGCTCGCCCGACACCGGAAGGAACCAGCGCGCGATGCGCTCGGCCTCCGTGGTCGCGCTCCACACCTCGTCGATGCCCGCCGGGTACTCCTGCGAGATCGTCTGCACGTGCGACGGGTGCCCGTCGATCTCCTCTTCGCGCAGCTCGCGCGTCACGCTGCCGATCTGCTCGTTCACGTCGACCATGATCACTCCTCGTCCTTCTTCTTCCTCGGGAAATCGACGACGGCGGCGCTGTCGCCGCCGCGCTTCTCGTGCCCGCGTCTCTCGGACCTCCGTCCGTCGGCCCCGCCACTCGCGGTCTCCCGCGACCCGCGCGCCTCCTCCGCGAGTCGGCTCTCCCGGCGGCCGCGGGCGAGTTCCGTGCCGAGCGCGGCGAGCGGGCCGCGCCAGAAGCGCTCGAACGGGCTGAGCCATTCGCTCGCCTCGCGCACGCCCTGCGGGTCTACCGCGTAGAGCCGACGCGCGCCCTCGGGCCGCACCGTCAGGAAGCCGTGCTCGCGCAGCACGCGCAGGTGCTGCGACACGGCGGGCTGGCTGATCCCGAACTCCTCGGTGATCTCGGCCGCGATGCCGCCAGCGGGCGTCTCGCCCGCACTCACCAGCTCGAGGATGCGCCGGCGGACCGGGTCTCCGAGAACGTCGAGTGCGTGCATGTTTCTATGTTTGCGTGCTTGCTTATATAAGTCAAGAATGAAATTATCGCGCCATAGGCGGGGTGCGTCAGTCGACCACGGGTACGTCAGTCGGTCTCGGGTGCCTCGAGCATGGGTCGGTGCTCGTAGAACGTCTGCAGCACGACCGTCGTGCGCGTGTTCGCGAGCACGGCCCGACGAATGCTCTGGATGAGCGTCTCGAGGTCGCGGGGCGCGGCCACGCGCACGAACAGCATGTAGCTCGCCTCGCCCGCGATGGAGTAGCACGACTCGATCGCGCTGAGGTGTTCGAGGAGCCCGGGCACTTCGTCGGCCTGCGTGGGGTCGAGCGGCGTCACCTCGATGAAGGCCGAGAGGGGCTTGCCCGCGGCTTCGGGGTCGATGACGGCGCGATAGCCGGTGATGACCCCGCTGTTCTCCAGGCGCTTCAGGCGGGCCTGCACGGCCGAGCTCGACAGGCCCACTCGGGCCGAGAGCTGGGAGAGTGTGGCGCGCGGGTCGCGCGCCACCTCCGCTGCGAGGCGCCGATCGACGGGGTCTTCCATGGGGTGAAGGCTAGCAGCCGACGGGCCGTGAGGTTCACGTGCGCGCCAGCATGCTGGGGAGATCGTATGCGTTGACACCACCCTCCCACTGTGTAAAAATTCCCGTAAGCATTGAATAATGCCGGAAAATTTACGCACGACACCTTGATCGGAGGTTTCCATGTCCACTTCAGTGCAGCACGCACCGACCGTCATCGGAGAACCCGAGGTCCTGGAGGACGTGCGCGCGGTCGAGACCAGCGGCGCCTGGCTGCGCCTGAAGCAGGCCGCCACCGCCATCCAGGCTCTGCAGGCCAAGGACGGCTCGATCCCCGAGGCGGCCGATCACGCAGAGGCCCGCGAGCTCGTCGACACGATCGTCGCCTCCATCGAGGCGCTCGCCCCGCTCTTCCCGCACGACGCTGCCTACCTCGAGGCGCTGCCGCGCGACTTCGCGCGCTGGGCGGCGAGCGACTTCGCCGAGCCCGACTTCCTCGACTCCCTGGTCGAGTTCCAGCCCCAGCAGCACCGCGTCGATGGCATCCGCCACCTGGTCGTCTTCCCGATGTACACGCAGAACGGCTCGTCGAACCGCTTCGTCGAGGCCGTGCTCGTCGAGACGATCTGGCCGGAGTTCATCGCCGAGCTCGAGGCGGGCGACTACGGCAACAAGCTCTTCGTCTCGCTGCGACTCATCGACTTCACGCCCGGATACGACACGAACTCCGCCGTGCTCTTCCCCGAGACGGTCGCGATGCGCGAGATCCCTCGCTTCACCTGGGGCGCGATCTTCCAGGATCGCGAGGCCGCCCGTTACCGCCGGGTGACCGCGGCCGCAGCCGACATCACGAAGCTCGTGCTGCCCGATGACGCGGCCGAGATGCTCCAGGACCAGGACCTCGCCGAGAAGACCTTCGTGATGTGGGACATCATCCACGACCGCACGCACATGCGCGGGGACCTGCCCTTCGATCCCTTCATGATCAAGCAGCGCATGCCGTTCTTCCTCTATTCCCTGGAAGAGCTGCGCTGCGACCTCACAGCCTTCCGGGAATCGGTGAAGATCCAGCGCGCCCTCGACGCTCGCGTCGCGGCGGGCGACGAGCTGAACGAGGTGGAGCAGCAGACCCGCAAGCACGCGGGCCTCGTGCAGTACGCCGTCATCTTCGACCGCATCTTCCGCTTCGCCATCACCGGCTCGCGGGTGCGCAACTACGACGGCCTGGGCGGCCAGCTGCTCTTCGCGTGGCTGCACAAGAAGCACGTGCTCGAGTGGCGCGACGTCGAGTTGAGCTTCGACTGGGACCGCGTCGCCGACGCCGTCGTCGAGCTCGGCGACGCGATCGACGACCTCTACTGGGAGTCGATCGACCGGCCCAAGACCGTGCACTGGCTGAAGGCGTACGAGCTCGTCTCGAGCGTCGTCACGCCGAACCCCGCCTCGGTGTGGGCCGAGGGCCTGCCGCGCGAGGTGCTCGCCGGGCCGCCGAAGGGCTACACCGACCTCGTGATGGACGACGAGTTCCCGCTGTCGATGTTCTTCGAGGCGCTCGACAAGAAGATGAAGCCCGTCATCGAATCGACGACGGGCATCCGCGGAACGGATGTCTGAGTGACCGGCGACCTCAGAGACCGGACGGTGCTGGTCGCGGGTGCGACCAGCACCTCCGGCCTGGTCGCGTCCCGGGCGCTGATCGCCTCGGGCGCCGGCGTGATCGCGGTCGGGCGCAGCCCGGAGAAGCTCGAACTGCTCTCGACGGCGGGCGCTCGCACCGCCGTCGCCGACCTCGCCGACGAGGCCGCCGTCTTCGCGCTCGCCGAGCGTCTGCGCGAGGAGGGCGTCGCGGTCGACGGGCTGCTGCACCTCGTGGGCGGCTGGCGCGGCGGGGGCGGCCTCGCCGGGCAGACCGAGGCCGACTACCGCTTCCTCGAGAACTCGTTCACGGCCCTGCGCAACGTGACCCGGGCCTTCGATGCGGGGCTGCGGGCCTCCGCGGCCGCGCGCGTGGCGATCGTGTCGTCGACGGCCGTCGCGCGCCCGCTCGCGGGCGGCGCGAACTACGCTGCGGTGAAGGCGGCGAGCGAGGCCTGGACGCGGGCCGTCGCGCAGGGTTTCGCGAAGGACGCGAGGGATCGCGGCGAGCCGCTCAGGGCGGCCGCGGTAGTCTTCAGGGTGAAGGCGCTGGCCGGGCTCGAGGAGCGCGTCGCCGACGCCTACATCGACCTGTGGGGTGCGGAAGCCGGCGCGGTCAACGACACGATCGTCGACGTGACGGGATCCCTCGCCGCCGGTTGAGCGAGCGAGGCTTCCCGCCGGCCCGGCGAGCCTTGGGTTGAGCGAGCCTTGGGTTGAGCGAGCGAAGCGAGTCGAAACCAGTCGAAACCAACCCCCACCCGAACGACACCGAGGACCCGAATGGAACAGCTGCACGACGTCGCCCTGCGAGGCTTCGCCTCAGACAACTACTCCGGAGTGCACCCGGAGGTGCTCGAGGCGATCGCGACGGCGAACGGCGGGCACCAGATCGCCTACGGCGAGGACGACTACACGGCCAGGCTGGGCGAGGTCGTCGAGGGCCACTTCGGCGAGGGATCCACGGTGTGGCCGGTCTTCAACGGCACCGGGGCGAACGTGGTCGGCCTGCAGGCCATGCTGCCGCGGTGGGGCGCGGTGATCTGCGCCGCGACCGCGCACATCCACGTGGATGAGGGGGGCGCGCCCGAGAAGTCGGCCGGCATCAAGCTGCTGCCCGTGCCGACTCCGGACGGCAAGCTGACCCCCGAGCTGATCGCGACCGAGGCGTGGGGCTGGAACGACGAGCATCGTGCGCAGCCGCTCGTCGTCTATCTCACCCAGTCGACCGAGCTCGGCACCCTCTACACGCCCGACGAGCTGCGGGCGATCTGCGACTTCGCGCACGAGCGCGGCATGCGCGTCTACATGGACGGGGCCCGCCTGTCGAACGCCGCCGCCTCGCTGGGGCTGCCGCTGCGCGCGTTCACCACCGACGTCGGCATCGACGCGCTCTCGTTCGGCGGCACGAAGAACGGCGCGCTCGGCGCCGAGGCGATCGTCGTGCTGAACCCGGACGCCGCGCCCGGCCTCATCTACCTGCGCAAGAACCAGATGCAGCTCGCCTCGAAGATGCGCTTCGTCTCCGCGCAGCTGCTCGCGCTGCTCGACGGCGACCTCTTCCTGCGCAACGCCGCGCACGCGAACGCCATGGCGCGCCGCCTCCGCGACGGCGTCGAGGCGGGCATCGCGGAGGGATCCCTGCCCGGTGTCGGCTTCACGCAGCCGACCGAGGCGAACGCCGTGTTCGCGACGCTGCCCGAGGGCGTCGCCGACCGGCTGCGCGAGCGCTTCCGCTTCTACGACTGGGACGCGGCGAAGCACGAGGTGCGCTGGGTGTGCAGCTTCGACACGACCGAGGACGACATCGACGCCTTCCTCGCGGCGATGCGCGCGGAGCTCGCATGAGTCCGCAGTCCGGCACCGAGCTCGGCTCCGCTGCGGTGCGGGCCGACACCGAGGTGCTCTACCCCGACGGCGCCACGTCGTCGACGGGCGTCGTCACGCACGTCGTGCCCCTCGCGGACGGCGAGTTCGGTGTGGTGCTCGATCGCACGGCCTTCCATCCCGTCGACACGGCCTGGCCCGATCAGCCCTCGGACGCCGGCGTGCTGCGCTTCGGCGGCGAGAGCGCCGAGATCCGTCGCGCCGTGATGGGAGCGGTGCCGGCGGACGGCGAGTCGGCCGGTCGGCTGTTCGTCGGGGAGGACGTGCCGGTGCGCACCGGCACGGAGGGCTGGACCTTCTGCGTGGTGCACGTCGTCGACGGACCCCCGCCCGCGGTGGGAGACACCGTCGAGGCCTGGGCGGATCCCTCGCTCCGGGCCGCCCTCTCGGCAGGGCACACCGCCTGCCACCTCGCCGCGCTCGCCCTCGACGCGGCGCTCGCAGGCGCATGGTCGAAGCCGGTGAGCGAGGACCCGCTCGGCAGTCCGGCCTTCGACGCGCTGGCCATTCAGAGCTCGCGCATCGAGCCCTTCGGCTCGGTCGACGTCTACCGCATCGGCAAGTCGTTGCGGCGCAAGGGCTTCTCAGTCGACGCGCTCGACGACCCGTCCGGCGTCGCGGCCCGCGCGAACGCGCGGCTCGCCGAGTGGGTCGCCGCGGGCGGCGCCGTGCGCATCGAACGCGAGGCGAGCGGCATCTCGGCGCGCCGCAGCTGGGTGTGCGAACTGCCCGAGGGGCGAGTCGAGATCCCCTGCGGCGGAACGCACGTCTCGGATATCGCAGAGCTCGTCGGCATCGAGGTGACGCTCGAGCGCACCGACGTGACGGGCGGCGTCGAACTCACGATGCGCACCTCGACCGGCCCCGCCTCCACCCGCTGACCGAGCGGGTGCAGCCTCCTTCCGCCGATTGAGCGAGGCGCAGCCGAGTCGAAATCGAGGCCCGCGATTCGGTTTCGACTCGTCGCTGCGCTCCTCGCTCAACCAGCGGGAGAGGGCCCACTGCACTCCCCGCAGCGGGCGCCGACGTGCGCGTCGCACACCACGAAGCGCGCGCGGCACGAGGGGTCGGCGCAGTTCGCGAGGCGGGAGGATCCCTCGCCGCACACCGCGCAGCGACCAAGCACCGCGGCCCCCGGGGCGAACTCCATCGCCTCGCGTCCGTCGAAGACGGCGAGCGATCCCTCCCACAGACCGTCGTTGCCGAAGGCCTCGCCGTAGCGCACGATGCCGCCGTCGATCTGGTAGACCTCCTCGAAGCCCCGATCCCTCATCGCAGCCGACAGGATCTCGCACCGGATGCCGCCCGTGCAGTAGGTCACCACGGGTCGGCCCTTGAGATCGTCGAAGACGCCCGACTCGATCTGCTCGATGAAGCCGTGCGTGGTCTCGACATCGGGCACCACCGCGTTCTTGAAGCGCCCGATCTCGGCCTCCCACGCGTTGCGGCCGTCGAAGAACACGACCTCGTCGCCCCGCTCCGCCACGAGCTCGTTCACCGCCGCGGGGGAGAGGTGCTCGCCGCCTCCGACGACGCCGTTCTCGTCGACGCGCAGCTCGTCGGGGACGCCGAACGCCACGAGCTCGTCGCGCGCCTTCACGCTGAGCTTCGGGAAGTCGGCGATGCGCCGCCAGGGTACCGAGCGGTCGACGCCCTTCAGCAGCTCCGGTCGCGTCGCGACGAAACCGGTGCCGTCGCTCCACTTCGCTTCGAGGCCGGCGAACGGACCGTACTCGCGGGTGCGTCTGAGATAGCGCTTGCACGCGTCGAGCTCCCCGCCCACCGTGCCGTTGATGCCATGCTTCGACACGATGATGCGCCCCCGCAGCCCCAGCGATTCGCACAGCTCCCGCTGCCACAGCCGCACCGCCTCGGGGTCGGCGACCGGGGCGAACACGTAGTACAGCAGGATCTTGGGGTCGCTCACCCGACCATGCTACGCGGGCGACGGAGCCCCCTTCGACAGGCTCAGGGGCCGGGAGCGGACGCAGCGCTCCGAGCCGAGGATGCGCTCGTGGGAGGATGTGCGGGTTCCGGGTTGCCAACGCCGTGCGCGTCGAGCACACTGGCAGCGAGGAGGCCTCGAGTCTCCGCGCCACCGAAATCAGAAGGAACGCCATGTCAGACGACACGACGCAGACGAACACCGCCGCACGCATGCACTCGGTCACCGACGAGACGCGCGGAATCGTGGATCTGGTGCTCGACTATTCGCGCCGACGCATCCTCGCCGACGACACGCCGCTCGACCACCCGAGCACCGAAGCCGAGCTCAAGCGCATCGCCGGTGCCACCATCACCGAGGAGGGGCTCGGCGCCCGTCGCGCGCTCGGCCTCTTCGAGCACGTGTTCGCCCCCGCCTGCATCACGACCGATCATCCGCAGTACCTCTCGTTCATCCCGTCGGCGCCGTCGAAGGCCGCGATCGCCTTCGACCTGGTCGTCTCGTCGAGCGCGCTCTACGGCGGTTCGTGGATGGAGGGCGCGGGCGCCGTGCACGCCGAGAACGAGGTGCTGGACTGGCTCGCCTCGGAGTTCGGCCTGCCCGAGGGTGCGGGCGGCGTGTTCGTGCAGGGCGGCACCATCGGCAACCTCTCCGCGCTCGTCGCGGCCCGCGACAGCGCCCGCGCCGCGCGCAGCGAGCGCGGTCTCGGCGACCCCGAGGGCGGCTGGGCGATGGTGTGCAGCGCCGAGGCGCACTCGTCGAACAAGTCGGCCGCGCGCGTCATGGACGTCGACGTGATCGCCGTGCCGGGCGGCGACGACGGCGTGCTGCACGCCGACGCCGTGCGCGCAGCACTCGAGGAGCACGGCGACCGCGTCTTCGCGGTGGTCGCGACCGGCGGCTCCACGAACTTCGGCATCGTCGACGACATCGCGGGCATTGCGGCGCTGAAGGACGAGTTCGACTTCTGGCTGCACATCGACGGCGCCTACGGCCTGACCGCCATGCTCTCGCCGCTCGGGCGGCCGTTCTTCGAGGGGGTGGAGCGCGCCGACTCGGTGATCGTCGACCCGCACAAGTGGCTGTTCGCGCCCTACGACGTGTGCGCGCTGATCTACCGCGATCCCGAGCTCGCGCGCCGTGCCCACACGCAGCACGCCGAGTACCTCGACACGCTGACGGAGACCGATGACTGGGCACCCTCCGACTACTCCATCCAGCTCACGCGCCGGCCCCGCGGCCTGCCGATGTGGTTCTCGCTCGCGACCTACGGCGTCGCGGCCTACCGCGACGCGGTGACGCACTCGCTCGAGCTGGCGAGGCAGATCGCGGCCGAGATCGAGCGCCGCCCCGGTCTGCGCCTCGTGCGCGACCCGCAGCTCTCGGTCGTCGTGTTCGAGCGCGACGGCTGGGAGCGCGGCGACTACGACCGCTGGTCGGCCAAGCTGCTCGAGGAGCAGCGCGCCTTCGTCGTACCGAGCTCGCACGCGGGGCGCCCGAACACGCGCTTCGCGATCGTGAACCCCCGCACCACCTTCGAACACCTCACGGCGATCCTCGACTCCATGGAGTAGGGATCCTGGTCTGCGCTCCGCTCGCGAGACGCGCCCTTCTGCACGAGATGTGCCCGTTTTACCCGTGTAGACACCCTCATCTCGTGCAGAAGCCCGCGTTTCGGGCCCGGAGGACGTTTCGGGACCCCGAGTCGCCGCAGATTCCCGCGAGGGATCCGTGTTGACCTTGACGTAACGTCAACCTCTAGCGTGGGTCTCGAGCCGGGAGAGTCCCGGCCATCCGGAGGGAATCGTGGAGTACTCGATCCAGCAGATCGCCAGGGCGGCGGGGACCACCTCGCGCACCCTGCGCCACTACGACGACATCGGGCTCGTGCGCCCGAGTCGCGTAGGCGGCAACGGCTACCGCTACTACGACGACCGCGCGCTCGTGCGGTTGCAGCGCGTGCTGCTGCTGCGCGGGCTCGGGCTCGGGCTCGACGCGATCGGCGAGGTGCTGCGCGCCCAGGACGCGCAGGCGGCGGGCGGGGAGCACCCGGCCGCGGCGGAGGCCCGCGTGCTGGCGACGCACCTCGAACTGCTGCAGCGCGAGCGCAGCCGCATCGAGGCGCAGATCGGCTCGGTCGAGCGCACCATCGCCGCGCTCGACCGCACGAGTCGTGCCCACGCCGCCCCCGGGGAGCAGAACCCACAGGAGGATCTCATGTCCGAGAACATGTTCGACGGTTTCGACCACACGCAGTACCGCGAGGAGGTCGAGCAGCGCTGGGGCGCCGACGCCTACGCCAAGAGCGACGGCTGGTGGCGCGGCCTCGGCGAGCAGGGTCAGGCCGACTGGCGCGAGCGCGCCGAGCGGCTGGGCCGCGACTGGACCGAGGCCGCGCAGGACGGCGCCGATCCCGCGTCCGAGGCCGCCCAGGACCTGGCCCGCCGCCACGTCGAGTGGCTGCGCGGCATCCCGGGAACCCCCGCGCACGAGGCAGGCGGAGACCTCGCCGGCTACGTGCTCGGCCTCGCCGAGATGTACGTGGCCGACGAGCGCTTCGCCGCGAACTACGGTGGCGTCGAAGGTGCGACCTTCGTGCGCGACGCGCTGCGGA
Organism: Leucobacter ruminantium; assembly: GCF_017565705.1. Classification (GTDB taxonomy): domain Bacteria; phylum Actinomycetota; class Actinomycetes; order Actinomycetales; family Microbacteriaceae; genus Leucobacter; species Leucobacter ruminantium. The sequence continues at coordinate 30,081 of NZ_JAGDYL010000021.1, read as the reverse complement.
TCTACGCGGACCGCGAGCTGTAAGGGGCCGGACGGGCGGTATCAGCCGATCCGCGCGTCCTCCGCCTCGCGGGCCTGATCGATGCGCTGCTGCTGCTCGGGCGTGCGCACGAGCGGTGGCACCACCTCGTGCTGATCGTTGACGATGACGACGTCGTGGTCGACGTGATCGACCATCGCGTGCACGGCGTCGATGAAGTCGCGACGGCGGATCGCGTCGAGCACGCGCGCGTGATCCCTCTCCATCTCATGGCCCGTGGCCACGTTGGCGAGGCGCCCCCGGTGCTCGGGGGTGCGCAGCTGATCGTTGATGCCGGCGTAGAGCGAGGCGAGCAGGCGGTTCTTCGCCGCGTCGAAGACGAGGCGGTGGAACTTGCTGTCGAACGCCGAGTTGTCCTGCCCCTCGGCGAGGCCCAGCACGGGGCAGCGGGTGCAGCCGATCTCCTCGGCTGCCGCCTCCTCGAGGGCGATCACGTCGTCTTCCGAGCGGTGCAGCGCGGCCTGCTGGGCGGCCTCGATCTCGAGCGCGCGGCGGTAGCTGAGGATCTCCTCGAGCGTGAAGTCGTTCAGGAACTCGTTGAGCAGTGTGCTCGTCGGCGCCGCCGAGCGCACGAAGGTGCCGCGGCCGGGCAGGGTCTCGAGCATGCCCATGCTGGCGAGGGATCGCACGGCCTCGCGCACGGTCGAGCGCCCGACGCCCGTCTGCTCGGCGAGTTCGGGCTCGATCGGGATGCGGCTGCCGACCGGCCATTCCCCCGTGGTGATCTTGCGACGGAGGAAGGCGAGGGTCGTGCGCGCCCGCTCGGATCCTGTCGTCCCGGCCAAGGTCCACCTCGCACTTCCTCGGGCGCGGTGCCGCCCGATTCCGCCCCAGTATATCGAGGCGAACCGTCTAGGCTTGAGGGATCACCGGCCCGACTTCGAAGGAGAAGGAGAACGATGACGCAGCATCCGAGCCACGGCAGGATCGATCCGTACGCGGGCATGCGGGAGGTGGCGGAGTTCACTCTGACGAGCGCCGACATCCAGGACGGCGAACCGCTCCCCGCCGAGCTCTATGCCGAGAGCGCGGGCGGCGCGAACCGCTCTCCGCAGCTCAGCTGGTCGGGCTTCCCCGCGGAGACGAAGAGCTTCGCGGTCACCTGCTTCGACCCCGACGCTCCGACCGGCTCGGGTTTCTGGCACTGGGCCGTCGCGAACATCCCCCTCTCGGTCACCGAACTGCCTGCCGGGGCGGGAGCCCTCGGCTCGGCCGCATTGCCCGCGGGCGCGATCACGATGCCGAACGAGAAGCGCGAGCCGGCGTTCACCGGCGCCGCGCCGCCGGAGGGCACCGGCGTGCACCACTACTGGTTCGTGGTGCACGCGCTCGACGTCGAGCGCATCGAGGTCGACCCGCAGGCGACGCCCGCGGTCATGGGCTTCATGATGCGCGACGCGGTGATCGCCCGCGCGATCATCGTGGCGACCGGCGAGTTCGGTCAGGCGGCGTAGGGGGCGAGGGATCCCGCCCGCCTCGCCTGCACGCATCCTCCACAATCCGGGGGCGCCGAGGCAACGGCTCGGTCACGAACTCTCCAGCTGTGGCGCGAATCCGCGCCGCGCCCATTACTATGCTCGGAGCGGTCTTGCGCAGAACTGCGCCGTGACGGCCGCTCCGCACCCATCGTCTGAAGGACCAGATACCCATGCGACAGACCCCCTTCCGCCGCCGTGCCCTCGCGCTCGCGAGCATCACCGCAGCCGCCGCGCTCACGCTGACCGCGTGCTCGGGCGGAGCAGACAGCTCGGGCGGCGACGATGCCTCCGGTGAGACCCTGAAGGTCGGCATCAGCCAGTTCGCTCCGCACCCCGCGCTCGACGCGGCGACCGAGGGCTTCCAGGAGGCTTTCGAGGAGGCCGGGCTCGACGTCGAGTTCGAACTCGAGAACGCGCAGGGCGAGCAGCAGAACGCGGTGACCATCGCGCAGAACTTCTCGACCTCCGACCTCGACCTCGTGCTCGCCGTGGCGACCCCGTCGGCCCAGGCCGCCGCGCAGGCGATCACCGACAAGCCGGTGCTCTTCACCGCCGTCACCGACGCGGTCGAGGCCGAGCTCGTCGAGTCGAACGAGAAGCCGGGCGGCAACGTCACCGGCACGAGCGATGCGGTTCCCGAGGATGCTCTGCAGGGCCAGTTCGACCTCATCAAGGAGCTCGTGCCCGACGCCAAGAAGGTCGGAATCGTCTACGCGTCGGGCGAGGTGAACTCCGAGGTGCAGGTGAAGAACGCGACCGAGGTCGCCGACGGCATGGGCATCGAGATCGTCACCCAGACCGTCACCACCGCGAACGACATCGCGCAGGCCACCGAGGCCCTCGGCGACGTCGACGCCATCTACGTGCCGACCGACAACATGGTCGTGACCGGCGTCGCCGCGCTCGTGCAGGTCGCCGAGGAGAAGAAGATCCCCGTGATCGCCGCCGAGGCGGGCACCGTCGAGGGCGGCGCGATCGCGACGCTCGGCATCGACTACAAGGCGCTCGGCAAGCAGACCGGCGAGATGGCGGTCAAGATCCTGAAGGACGGCGCCGACCCCGCCGAGATGCCCGTCGAGTTCGCGAAGACCCTCGCCAACACCGTCAACCCCGCGGCCGCCGAGCGCATGGGCGTCACCCTGCCCGACTCGGTCACCGAGGGCGCCGACGTCGTCGAGTAGGCGTTCGCTCGCCGAACCGGTCGCGAGCCCGGTCCGGCGGAACATCGCGGCGTCGAGGCGGGCGGCCATCGCGGCCGCCCGCTTCGACGCATCGCACGATAAGGAATAGGATCACGGCATGATCGGTGCGCTCGAGCTCGGCCTCATCTACGGGGTCATGGCACTCGGGGTCTACCTGACCTTCCGGGTGCTGAACTTCCCAGACCTCACGGTGGACGGCAGCTTCACCACGGGTGCGGCGACCGCGGCGGCGCTGATCACGCTCGGGCACAACCCCGTGCTCGCGACCCTCGCGGGCGGCGCCGCAGGCCTCGTCGCGGGTGCCGTCACCGGCGTGCTCCACACGAAGGGCCGGATCGACGGGCTGCTCGCGGGCATCCTCACCATGATCGCGCTGTGGTCGATCAACCTGCGCATCATGGGCACGACCAAACCCGGCTCGAGCGGCACGTCGAATCTGCCGCTGCTGCGCGCAGACACGGTCTTCACCCCGCTCGCCGAGGCCGACATCTCGAAGACCTGGCTGAGCATGCTCATCATCTTCGCCGGTGTGATGGTCGTGAAGCTGCTGGTCGACTGGTTCCTGTCCACGAACCTCGGCCTCGCCATTCAGGCCACGGGCGACAACGGCCCCATGATCGCGAGCTTCGGCGTCAGCACCGACGGCACGAAGATCCTCACGCTCGCCCTGTCGAACGGCCTCGTCGCGCTCTGCGGCGCGCTCGTCGCCCAGTACCAGGGCTTCGCCGACATCAGCATGGGCATCGGCCTCATCCTCGTCGGACTCGCCTCGGTCATCATCGGCCAGGCGATCCTGGGCCAGCGCTTCATCTGGATCGCGAGCTTCGCCGCCGTCTTCGGCGCCGTGCTCTACCGCATGATCATCTTCTTCGCGCTGCAGGTGGGCCTCGACCCCAACGACATGAAGCTCATCACGGCCGTGCTCGTGGTGGCAGCGCTGCTGCTGCCGCGCTGGGGCTTCCTGAAGCGCGTTCCGGCGTGGAAGGATCGCGGGGGCAAGGTGAGGGATCCGGAGGGCAGGGATCCCTCGCTCTACGACGACGCCACCCCCGAGGAAGCCGAGCCCGCTGCAGAGAGCGCCGGGAGGTAGCCGCATGCTCAACATCGACCGCATCGAGAAGACCTTCTTCGCCGGAACCGTCAACGAGCGCCGCGCGCTCACGGGCCTCAGCCTGCGGATGCAGGAGGGCGACTTCGTCACCGTGATCGGCTCGAACGGCGCGGGCAAGTCGACGCTGCTCAACGCGATCTCGGGCCGCTACACCGTCGACCGCGGCTCGATCGAGATCGACGGCACCCGCGTGAACCGGCTCAGGGAGTTCCAGCGCGCGAAGTACATCGGCCGCGTGTTCCAGGACCCGATGGCCGGCACGGCGCCGAGCCTCACCATCGAGCAGAACCTCGCCCTCGCGCTGCGCCGCGGCAAGCCGCGCGGCCTCGGCCTCGCTTTGACGAAGCCGCAGCGGGAGCGCTTCCGCGAGGAGCTCAAGTCGCTCGAGCTGGGCCTCGAGAACCGCCTCACCGCGAAGGTCGGCCTGCTCTCGGGCGGTCAGCGCCAGGCGCTCTCGCTGCTGATGGCGGGCTTCACGCACCCCAGCATCCTGCTGCTCGACGAGCACACGGCCGCGCTCGATCCGCAGCGCGCCGCGCTCGTCACCGAGCTCACCGATCGCATCGTCTCCCAGGGCGGGCTCACGACCCTCATGGTGACGCACAACATGGAGCAGGCGCTGCGTCTCGGCAACCGGCTCATCATGATGCACGAGGGCAACATCGTCTTCGAGGCCTCGGCCGAGGAGAAGCGCAAGCTCACGGTCGCCGGTCTTCTCGAGGAGTTCGCGAAGATCAAGGGCGCCCAGCTCGACGACCGCGCGCTGCTCGCCTGAGCGCGGCCTCGCGCCGGGGTGCTCCGCTCGCCGGGCCGGCGGTGGGACTCCGCTCGCCGGCCGGCGCCGGGGCGAACGCTTAACGTTGCTTAACGCCCTGCCCGTGGCGGAGTCTAGGACTATTCGATCCCGGCGCCGCCCCCTTCGCGGTGCAGGCCCCGGCACGGCGCGATGGTGAGCTAACAGATGAACGAGACGTCTCAGAGTCGGCGGGCGGGCATGTCCGCGGCCGAGCTGGCGCGGATGCTGGGCGTCACCCCGGCCGCGGTCTCGTACGCGCTGCGCGGTCGCCCCGGGGTCTCGGAGGCGCTGCGTCGGCGCATCCTCGCCGCCGCAGACGAGCACGGCGTCGCGCGCCCCGATCTCGAGGCTGCGCGCGGCAAGAGGCCGGTGCTCGGCCTCGTACTGGCAGATGTGGGGAACCCCTTCTACTCGGAGCTCGCGATCTCGGTGACCGACGCGGCCCGCGACCGCGGCTACGAGGTCTTCCTGAGCCACACCCGCGACGAGCCCGAGGCCGTCGCGGCGGTGATCGAGGCCATGATCGGGCACGATGTGAGCGGCGTGCTGCTCACGGCGATGCAGTTCGGCCACGCAGAGGTGCTGCGCCGGCTGCGCCCTGCGGGCATCCCGCTCGTGCAGATCTCGCGGCGCATGGGCCGGGTCGACGCCGACTTCGTGGGCATCGACGACGCGCTCGCGGGCGCCCAGATCACCGATCACGTGCTGGGGCACGGCGTGGAGCGCGTCGCGCTGGTGGCGGGCCCCGTCTCGTCGTCGGCGTCGAAGGGACGGCGCGACGGCTTCCGCCGCTCGCTGGAACGGCACGGGATCACCCTGCGGCGCGAGTGGAACATCACGGGCGGGCTGAACCAGGCCGACGGGGCTCGGGCCGCGAAGCACCTGCTCGGCCTCGACGAACTGCCCGAGGCCGTGATCTGCGGCACCGACGCGATCGCGCTCGGACTCATCGACGAGTTCGCCCGCGCGGGGGTGCGCGTGCCCGAGGACCTGCTCGTCACGGGCTTCGACGGCCTCGCCGGCGCGCGCACGCCCTTCGTGGACCTCACCACGATGGTGCAGCCCCGCAGCGCCATCGCGGCCGAGGCGGTGGAGTGCGTCACCGAGCGGCGATCGCACCCGCAGGGTCCTCGCCGCGAGGTGCTCTGCGAGCACCGTCTGTACATCGGGAAGAGCTGCGGATGCGGCATCGGAAAGGAGAACGCACATGTCGGAGGCTAGGCCGTTGGAGAACCGGGTCGCGGTGGTGACGGGTGCCGCGCGCGGCATCGGGCGAGGGATCGCGCTGCGCCTCGCGGAGCGCGGCGCCCGCGTCGCCGTGATCGACATGAACCTCGAGGCGGCCGAGGCGGTTGCGGTTGAGGCCGGCAACGAGAGCTTCGGGATGCGCCTGGACGTCTCCGATCGCCCGGCGGTCGACGCCGCGATCGCCGACATCGTCGAGCGGGCGGGGAGGATCGACATCCTCGTGAACAACGCGGGCATCAACCGCGACGCGATGCTGTGGAAGATGACCGATGACGAGTGGGACGCGGTGATCTCCGTCGACCTCTCCGCCGTCTTCTACACCTGCCGCGCCGTCGGCACGCACATGCGCGCGAACGGCTACGGCCGCATCGTCAACGTCTCCTCGGCCTCGTGGATGGGCAACATCGGCCAGACGAACTACGCTGCGGCGAAGGCCGGCGTGGTGGGCCTCACCCGTTCCATCTCGAAGGAGCTGGCCCGCTCCGGCGTGACCGCGAACGCGGTGTGCCCCGGCTTCATCGAGACCGACATGACGCGGGGCATGCCCGAGCACCTGTTCGCGGCGCAGCTCGAGAAGATCCCCATGCAGCGCGCGGGCCAGCCCGAGGACGTGGCGAACGTCGTCGCCTTCCTCTCCTCCGACGACTCCTCGTACGTCACGGGCGAGGTCATCAACATCGGCGGGGGGTACAAGCTGTGACCCGCATCATCACCGCGGAGGAGGCGGTCGGCCTCATCCGCGACGGTGCGACCTGCGTGAGCGACGGCATGACCATGATGGGCGTCGCCGACGAGGTGCTCGCGAAGATCGAGGAGTCGTTCCTCGAGACCGGCTCGCCGCGGCAGCTGACCTGGGTGCAGGCCGCGGGCCAGTCGGACCGCGAGGCGGGCATGTCGCGCCTCGCGCACGAGGGTCTTGTGAAGCGCGTGATCGGCTCGCACTGGGGGCTCACACCGAAGATGGGCGAGCTGCTCGGGCAGGATCGCGCCGAGTGCGTCTGCCTGCCGCAGGGACAGCTCTCCACGCTCTACCGCACGATCGCGGCGAAGCGGCCCGGCCAGCTCTCGACCGTCGGCATCGGCACCTACGTCGACCCCCGGGTCGACGGCGGCCGCTTCAACGACTCGGCGCGCGCGAGCATCGCTCCCGACGAGTACGTGGAGCTCATCGAGCTCGACGGCGAGGAGTACCTCCGCTACAAGCCCTTCTCCCTCGACGTCGCGATCATCCGAGGTGCCGTGATCGACCGCAACGGCAACCTCACCCACCGCGAGGAGGTGTCGGGGCTCGACGCGCTCGCCATCGCGCAGGCCGTGCACAACAGCGGCGGCATCGTGATCGCCCAGGTCAAGGCGGTCGTGGAGCCGGGCGAGATCCGCGCCCGCGACGTCACGGTCCCCGCGCCGCTCGTCGACTACGCCGTCGTCACGAGCGACCCGGAGCGCTTCCACCGTCAGACGCACTCCTTCCCGAGCTTCAGCGACGATCTGCTCTCGGGCTACGTCACCCCCGAGAATGTGGGACGGGCCTTCGAGGCGCAGGAGATGGACGAGAACCGCGTCGCCGTCGGCATGCGCGGCGTGCAGCTCGTGAAGACCGGAGACGTCATCAACGTCGGTACCGGCATCCCGGCCGACACCATCGGACGCGCCCTCTCTCGCACCGGCAAGCTCGACCAGGTGCACCTCACCGTCGAGTCGGGCACCTACGGAGGGATCCCTCTCGGCATCGTCGACTTCGGCGCGGCGATCCACCCCCAGGCGATCATCGGCCACCCGCAGCAGATGGACTTCTACAACGGCGGCGGCGTCGACATCACCTTCATGGGGACAGGGCAGGTCGATCCCTCGGGCGACATCAACGTCTCGCTGCTCGGCGGCAGGGCTGTTGGCTGCGGCGGTTTCATGGACATCACCGACGGCGCCAAGGCCGTGTGCTTCCTCATGATCGCCTCGGGCCGCCACCCCAAGTTCGTCGAGCGCGTCGACCAGGTCACCTTCAGCGCCAGCCGGTCGATCTCGCGCGGCAAGCCGGTCTACCTCGCGAGCGAGCACTTCCTGCTGCAGTACCTCGAGGACGGCTGGCACGTCGTCGAGGTCGACGACACGGACGCCGCCCGCGAGGCCGTCGACCGCATCGGTTTCGCGCTGCGCTCGTAGCCCCACACGCCTTCCCGGGCCGCGGCCCGGCAACCATCCAGGAGAGACAGATGACAGATTCGCAACGCATCGTGATCGTCGACGGCGCACGCACCGCGACCGGCAGCTTCGGAGGATCCCTCGCCGGGGTCCCCAACCACGAACTGGGGGCGCACGCCGTGCGCGCGGCCTGCGAGCGCGCGGGGATCGCGCCGGACGAGGTCGACGAGTTCGTGATCGGCTGCGTCGGCCAGGTCGGCGGCGACGCCTTCATCGCCAGGCGCATCGCCCTGGCCGCTGGCGCGCGCACCTCGTCGACGGCGATGGCCGTCAACCGGCTCTGCGGCTCGGGCCTCCAGGCCGTAGCGAGCGCGGCGCACGAGCTGCGCACCGGCGACTCCGCCATCGCCATCGCCGGCGGCAGCGAGAACATGTCGCGCCAGCCGTTCATGGACTTCGAGGCGCGCAACGGGTACCGGCTGGGCCACCACCGCCTCGTCGACGGCACGCTCTCGCTGGTCACCGACCCGTGGGGCGACTACCCGATGGGCGTCACCGCCGAGCGCGTCGCGGAGCGCTACGGTGTGAGCCGCGAGGAGCAGGACGCCTACGCCGCCGAGTCGCAGCGGCGCGCGCAGGCGGCGCTCGAGGCCGGGGCGGTCGACGCCGAGATCGCGCCGCTCACGATCCAGGGTCGCAGGGGCGACACCGTCGTCGACCGCGACGAGCACCCCCGCGCGGGCGTCACCGCCGAGTCGCTCGCGAAGATGCGCCCCGCCTTCGCGAAGGACGGCAGCGTGACCGCGGGCAACAGCTCGGGCATCAACGACGCGGGCGCCGCGCTCGTCGTGACGACGGCAGCCGAGGCGGAGCGCCGCGGGCTCGCGCCGCTCGCCGAGTTCGTCGACTTCGTCAAGGTAGGCCTCGAGCCCGAGGTGATGGGCTACGCCCCGAAGATCGCGATCGACCGCATCCTCGAGCGCAACGGCATGGCCGTCTCTGACCTCGACTGGGTCGAGCTCAACGAGGCCTTCGCCTCGCAGGCCGTCGCCGTGATCCGCGACGCCGGTCTCGACCCCGAGCGCACCAACCCCCTCGGCGGCGCCATCGCCTGGGGCCACCCGATCGGCGCGACCGGAGCGATCCTCACCCTGCGCACCGCCAAGAACCTGCGCGCCCGCGGCCTCGAGAACGGTCTCGTCACGATGTGCATCGGCGGCGGACAGGCCGTCGCCGCGATCATCCGGGCGGTCTGACCCGACGCGCACCGCATCGGAGCCGATCCCTCGGGAATCGCTCCGGCCGGATCCCTCGCCAGTGAGGGATCCCGACCCCACCGGTGATCGGTGCGCCCGAAAACCTCTTACACCGTTGTAAGCGACGAAAGGAAACCCAGTGTCCGAACTGACAGCGGTCGGCCCCATCGCCGACCCGCAGAATCGATCCCGCCTGGCGCGGATCACCAAGACGAACTTCGCGCGGCTCATGCCGCTGATGATCGTGATCTACATCATCGCCTTCATCGACCGCACGAACATCGGCATGGCGAAGAGCGCCCTCGAGGTCGACATCGGGCTCACCGCGGCGGCCTACGGCCTCGGCGCTGGCCTGTTCTTCTTCGCCTACTCCCTGCTCGAGGTGCCCTCGAACCTGCTGATGCACAAGCTCGGCGCGCGCTTCTGGATCGCGCGCATCATGATCACCTGGGGCGTGCTCTCCATGCTCATGGCGGTCGTCTGGAACGAGTGGTCGTTCTACATCCTGCGCGTGCTGCTCGGCGCCGCCGAGGCGGGCCTCTACCCGGGCATGATCCTCTACATCACCTACTGGTTCCCGCGCGCCGACCGCGCCCGCGCCATCGGGCTCTTCCTGCTGGGCGTGTCGCTCGCGAACATCATCGGCGCGCCCCTGGGCGGCGCCCTGCTGCAGCTCGACGGCCTCGGCGGACTGCACGGCTGGCAGTGGATGTTCATCATCGAGGGACTGCCCGCGGTGCTCCTGGCGTTCTGGGTCTGGTTCAAGCTGCCCGATCGCCCCCGCCAGGCGAAGTGGCTGAGCGACGAGGACAAGCAGCTGCTCGAGGAGCAGCTCGCCGCGGAGGACGACGGCAAGGGCGCGCAGGCGCACGGCTTCCGGGCCCTGCTGCCCGTCGCGAAGGACAGGATCCTGTGGCTCGTCATCGCCGTCTACTTCACGCACCAGGTGGCCGTGTACTCGCTGAGCTACTTCCTCCCGTCGATGATCGCGGGCTTCGACCCCGACATGGCGCCCCTCACCGTGGGCCTCATCACCGCGATCCCGTGGATCTCCGCGGCGATCGGATCGGTGCTGATGCCGCGTCTCGGCACGACCATCGGTCGGCAGAAGGCGCTCGTCTCCGGCGGCCTCGTCGCGGTCGCGGCCGGCCTGCTCATCTCGGTGCTCTCGGGCCACAACCTGCTGCTCGCCGTGATCGGCTTCGTGCTGGCCGCGTTCTGGTTCTTCGTCATCCAGTCGATGCTGTTCACCTTCCCCGGGCGCCGGCTCAGCGGCATGGCGGTCGCGGCGGGCATCGCGCTGATCAACACGGTCGGCCTCTTCGGCGGCTTCCTCGGCCCGACCATCATGGGCTCGCTCGAGACCGCGACGGGCAACCCGCTCGCCGGCCTGTGGTTCATCATCGGGCTCGCGGTGTGCGGTGCGCTCCTGGCGCTCGGCCTGAAGGGATCCGGGCGCGAGACGGCGGTCGCGAAGAACTGAGAGGCCGCGCGGGGAAGCGTGCCGTCGCGAGGATGTGCGCCTCCCCGCGCGACCTCTAACCTGGTCGACAGACGCGGGACGGGGCCCAGGGTCTCGTTCCGCCCCCGCTGAGGAGAAACGATGCTGTTCATCTGCGCACCCGACTCGTTCAAGGAGTCCATGACGGCGAAGGAAGCCGCCGCGGCGATGGCGCGAGGGATCCGCCGCGTGCATTCCGACGCCGAGATCGTGCTGACCCCCATGGCCGACGGCGGCGAGGGAACGGGAGACGTGCTCGTCGACGCCCTCGGCGGCACCGTGGTCGAAGCACCCTGCCACGACGCGCTCGGGCGTCCGATCATGGGGCGATTCGCCTACGTGCCCGAGCGCTCGCTCGCCGTCATCGAGGTCGCGCACGCCTGCGGGCTCGAAATGATCGCTCCCGAGGAGCGTGACGCGGGCGCCACGTCCACCCGCGGGGTGGGGGAGCTCGTGCTCGCGGCGCTCGATCGCGGGGCGGAGACGCTGCTCATCGGTCTCGGCGGCAGCGCGACGAACGATGCGGGCGCCGGCATGATGGCCGCGCTCGGCGCCCGCTTCCTCGACGCCGCGGGAGCGGAGCTGCCCGACGGCGGCGCCGCGCTCGCGGGCCTCGCCGCCGTCGACCTGGCCGGGATCGACCCGCGCCTCGCCCGGGTCGAGGTGCGCATCGCGGGCGACGTGAGCAACCCCCTGCTCGGCCCGAACGGCGCGAGCGCCGTGTTCGGACCTCAGAAGGGCGCCCGCCCCGACGATGTCGCCCGCCTCGACGCGGCGCTCGGCCGCTGGGCCGACGTCGTGGAGGGCGAGACTGGCCGTCGCGTGCGTGACGTTTCGGGCGCCGGCGCCGCGGGCGGTCTCGGGGCGGCGTTCCTCGCCTTCTGCCGGGGGCGCATGGAATCGGGTGCGACGACCGTCATGGACCTCATCGGTCTCGACGAGCGACTGGCCGGCGCGACGGTCGTGTTCACCGGCGAGGGCAGCCTCGATGCGCAGTCGCTCTCGGGCAAGGTACCCGTGCGGGTGGCGGAGCGCGCGCTCGCCGCCGGGGTGCCGACGGTCGTGTTCGCCGGGCGCATCGACGCCGAGGTCGAGGCGAGCCCGCCGCCCGGGGTCGTCGCGATCGTGCCCATCGTGCGCGGCGTGACGACTCTCGACGAGGCTCTGCGGAGCGGCGCCGACAACCTCGAGCGCGCGGTGGCGATGGCGTGCAGGCTGGCGAACGGGTCGTTCGCCGACACCGCTGCGGGGGAAGGAGCGCACCATGCTGCGCGGTGAGGAGCTCTGGGACGCGCCGGTGACCGCCGGGCTGACCACGGCGAACGTGCGCGGGCACGAGCTCGTCGTCTACGAGGACGCGCCCACGAGCCTGTACACGTCGCTGGTCGCGAGCGCCGTGCGAGCGCCCGACTCCGTCGCGCTCATCGCAGACGACGGTCGCACGGCGACCTTCTCACAGCTGCGGATGCTCGTGGACCAGGCGGCCACATGCCTGGAGCGCAGGGTGCGCCCCGGCACCAGGGTGGCGCTGCTGCTCGACACCTCGATCGAGTTCGCCGTGGCGCTCTACGCCGTGAACCGCTGCGGCGGTGTCGCGGTGCCGGTGCCCACGAAGCACCGCGCCCCGGAGATGCGCGCGCTCCTCGACCTCGCCGAGCCGGAGCTGATCATCGCCGAGGAGCGCTTCCGCGACTGGGACGGCGTGGGCGATTCGACGGCCGAGCTGCTGTGGTCCGAGAACCGGGATGACGGCTACGGCTTCGGCGGCTGGGGCTGCGGGGCGATCCCTACCCCGCCGCGGCAGGCCGACCCCGATGCCGACTGCCTGCTGATGTACACCTCGGGCACCACCTCCGTGAGCAAGGGCGTGCTGCTCACCAACCGCGGCGTGGGGCACGCGATCGCCGCCTACCGGCACGTGCTCGGCATCGGGCCCGGCGATTCGAGCGTGCTCCCCGTGCCCATCGCCTACGTGACCGGGCTCGTCGCCCTGCTCGGGCTCTTCGTGCACGTGGGCGGCGCGTTGCACCTGCATCGCCGCTTCGACGCCGATCGGCTGCTGCGCACGCTGGAGCAGGAGCGCATCACCTTCGTGCACGCCTCGCCCACCGTGTACGCGCTGCTGCTGGACGCGGCCGCGCGCCGTGATCACCCGCCCCTGCCCGCGCTGCGCATGATGGCATGCGGCGCCGCCCACATGCCCGTCTCGCGCATCCGCGAGCTGCACGCCTGGCTGCCCCGCATGGAGTTCCGCACGGTCTACGGGCTGACCGAGACGAGCTCGCCCGCCCTGATCTTCCCGGCCGACGCCGCGACGAGCGTGCACTGCGGCTCCTCCGGGCGGCCCATTCCCGGACTGCAACTGCAGGTGCGCGACGAGGCGGGCCGCGAGGTCGAGCGCGGGGAGCCCGGCGCGCTGTGGCTGCGCGGGGCGAACCTGCTGCGCCGCTACGACGGGATCGAGACGCCGTCGCTCACCGAGGACGGCTGGCTCGACACCGGCGACGTCGGCTACATCGGCGACGACGACTACGTCTTCCTCGTCGACCGCACGAAGGACATGATCAACAGGGGCGGCGAGAAGGTGTGGTGCATCGACGTCGAGGAGGCGCTGCGCCGCATCGACGGCATCGCCGATGCGGCCGTCGTCGGCGCTCCGGACGAGCTCTACGGCGAGGTTCCGGTCGCACTGATCGTGCCCGGCCCGGGCGGGGCGCCGTCGCATCAGCGCATCGTCGAGCAGCTCTCGGAAACCCTCGCGCGGTATCAGCTGCCCGTCAGGTTCCTCGTGCGCGAGGAGATGCCGCTCACCCAGAACCTCAAGGTCGACAAGCGCGCGGTGCGCGAGCTCTTCGCGTCGGCGTAGGCGCGCCACCCCGGTGCTCCCAGCTCCTGAACCTCCGAGTTGCCGGGGGAGGCCGGAGCGCCTTCCACGGGTTTGTCCGACACCCCCAATACAGTGGGGCACATGGCAGATGACGGAAGCATCGTCTGGGGCGACGTGGCGCACGCGGCGGAGGCGCGCGCGACGGCCTGGCTCGCCGCGCTCCGCGACGGGGGGAGCGGTGAGGATCTGCTCGCCGGCCTGAGCCGCGATCCAGAGAGCTTCGAATTCACGCGTCGCCTCATCGAGCTCGTCGCGGGCACCGACGATGCGATCACCTCGGCGCTCGGCCTGCGCGAGATGGCGCAGGAGATGCCGGCCTCGATGCCTGCGCGCGACCGCATCGCGATGCGCGCGGGCGGCGCGGTGTCGATGGGTCTGCCGTGGGCGGTGATGCCCGTCGCGCGGAAGTGGCTGAGGGATCGCGTGTCGCACCTTGTGCTCGCCACAAAGCTGCCGACCGATGCCGAGAAGCCCGGCCGTCTCTCCGGGCTCGCCGAGGTGCTGCGCAGGCACGGGGAGGCGGGGATCGTGCCCGTCGTCGAGCCGACGGGCGACGCGGTGCACGGCCCGACGGGTGCGGCGGCCGAGGCGGCCCGGCTCGCGGGGCTCGCCGCGCATCCGCTCGTCAAGCACCTCGCCGTCGATCCCGCCCGGCTCGCGCCCGGCGGCACCGACTGGTCGGCCGACGATGACCTGGCGCGCGCCTCGGCAGCGCTGCGCCCGGTGCTCGAAGCGGCCAGGGATCACGGCACGACCGTCGTCATCGCCCCGAGCAGCGTGCGGTGGGCGCGCCTCGTGCCCGGCCTGGTGGTGCGCGCGCTCGCCGATCCCTCGCTCGACCGCGCCCGCGTCGGCGTCCGCCTCCTCGCCGAGCTGCCCGAGTCGCGCGACCACTACGCGGCGCTCAGCCGCTGGGCTCAGCGCCGTATCGCCGACGGAGGTGCGCCGTCCGAGGTGGTGATCGGCATCGGTCGCGCGGCGGGCCCCGAGCGAATCGCCTCGATCCACAGCGGCCTCGCCGTGCCGGTGATCGAGGACCGTCGGCAGGCCACGGCGCAGCTGCTGCGGCTCGCCGAACTCGCGCTGCACCCCGGCCGCGCCGCCACACTGCGACCCGTCATCGCCACCGAGGACGTGCGGGTGCTGGCCGCCTCCGTCGAGCTCGCCGAGCGCCTCGGCAGCGCCGAGCTCTTCAGCGTGCAGCTGCGCAGCGGCGTCGGGCCCGGCCTCGCCGAACTCCTCGTCGGCGAGGCGCCGGAGGTGCGCGTCGCACTCCCCGTGGTCGCCCCGCAGGAGTTCTCGGGCGCACTCGGCGTGCTTCTCGGCTTCGCGGCAGAGGCCGCCGACCCCGCCTCGGACGTCGCGCGCCTGGAGGCCGCGGTGCACGGCGGCGGGGTGGATCCCTCCCCGGAAGACGGGGAGGGGAGCGACGGGGATCCCTCGCCCGACCTCGAGGCCGCCGATCGCGAGCGGTTCCTCGCGGCGGCCGAGGCCGCCGCGGAGCCGCCGCCCGGACCGCACCGCACCCAGCTGCGCGCCCGCGAGTGGGACCCCAGCGAGCGCGACAGCGCCCTCTTCTACCGCGCCCCCGACGAGCCCGCCCGCTTCGACACCGGCGGCCTCACGGCCGCCGTGCTCGGCCTCACCCGCGGCTCCACCGGAGAGCTGCGCCTCACCGAGCTCGCCCCGCCCCGGGCCATCCCCGTCGTCACGCCCTCTGGCTTCGCGAACGAGCCCGAGACCGACGCCAGCCTGCCGCAGAACCGCGAGTGGGCGCGCAGCCTGTTGCGCCGCGCCGCCGCCGAGGCCGCCGAGATCGACGCCGAGAATCCCACCATCGCGCTCTCCGAGGCCGACCTGGATCCGGTCGCAGCCGCCGAGCGAGCACGCGCGGCAGGGGAGGCCTGGGCCGAGCAGCCCCCGGCCCAACGCGCCGCCCGCCTGCGCCGACTCGCCCTCGCCACCGTCGCCGCCCGCGACCGCATGCTGCAGAGCCTGGCCCGCGACACGGGGGCCCCCGTGGCCGAGCTCGACCGCGAGGTCGACGACATCGTCGACGCCGCCCGCTACTCCGGCCAGCTCGCCGAACGGCTCGCCGCCGTGCGCGGAGCCACCTTCGTCGCCGAAGGGCTCGCGCTCGTCGCCGCCGACGCCGCCGTGCCGCTGTCGGTGCAGGTCGAGGCGGTGCTCGCGGCGCTCGCAGCGGGCAGCGGCGTGCTCTGGACGGCTCCGCAGCGCGTTGCGGCATCGGCGCGGGCGCTGCTCGAGGAGTGGGAGATCGGCGGGCTGCCGGCCGGCACCGTGCGGCTCGAACCCGTCGCAGCGGCGGGAACACTGCCCGTGCTCGGTGCAGCGCCGGGAATCGACCGGGCCGTGGTGCTCGGCGACCGCGCGCTCGCCCGGGAACTCGCAAAGCACCGCCCCGACCTGCGCATCGAGGGCTGCCTCCCGGCGCCAGGCGCGATCCTCGTCGCTCCGTCGGCCGACTTCGACGCGGCCATCGACGACATCGTCGCCTCGGCGTTCGCGGCGGCGGGCGCGCACCCGCGCTCGGTGCACGCGGCGATCCTGCTCGGCAGCGCCGCGCGCTCCCGCCGCTTCCGCGACGGCCTCGCCGACGCCGTGCGCCATCTCCGCGTCGGCGACACGTCCCGGCCGGGCGGAGCCGATCCGCTGAGCTTCGACGTAGGGCCGCTCCCCGCACCGCCGTCGGCGGCCGGGCTCCGAGCTCTCACCGAGCTCGGCCGCGGCGAGGAGTGGCTCGTGAGGCCGGAGCGCCTCGACGAGGAGGGGCTGCTGTGGAGCCCTGGCGTGCGCGCGGGGGTCTCGGCATCATCGACCTTCTGGGCCGATGCGGTCGGCGTGCCCGTTCTCGGTCTGGTGCACGCCCACACGCTGCACGAGGCGATCCAGCTGCAGAACGCGGGCGGTGCCGTCGCCGGCCTGCAATCCTACGATCCCGTCGAGGTGCTCGACTGGCTCGGCGGTGTCGAGGCCGCTGCGCTCTCCATCAACCGGCCGACCACCCGCACCCGCATCGAACGGCAGCCGGGCGGCGGATGGAACGACGCCGTCGTGGGGCTCCCCGCGCTCAGCGGCGGCCCGAACCGGCTCCTCACGCTCGGCTCGTGGAGCCCGCGGAAGGGCACCCGCAGCGAGACCCTGCACCTGCGCGGCCTCGAACCCGAGGTGCGCCTGCTCATCGAATCGGCGCAGCCCGCACTCGACTACGAGCACTTCGACCACGTGCGCAGGGCCGCGCTCGCCGATGCGCTCACCTGGCGCACCTCGTTCGGCGTGCTGCGCGACGAGCTCGGCCTCGGCGTCGAGCGCGACGTGCTGCGCTACGAGCCCGTGCCCACGCATATCAGGCTCGCGGAAGGAGGGTCGATCGCCCAGCTCGTGCGCGTGCTCGCGGCCGCTCTGCTCGTCAGGGCACCGATTGCGGTCTCGACGGGCGAGGTGCTGCCGTCCGCAGTCTCGGCGTACCTCTCCACGCTCGGCGTCGAGGTGTCGCTCGAACGCGACGGCGACTGGGTGGAGCGCCTCGCCGTCTCCGGGCCAGCCGCGGCCGGCGGCGCACCCGCGGCCCGCATCAGGCTCATCGGCGGAGACCGGGTGCGCGCGGCCGAGTG
The DNA here is from genome assembly GCF_017565705.1 of Leucobacter ruminantium. Lineage (GTDB taxonomy): Bacteria > Actinomycetota > Actinomycetes > Actinomycetales > Microbacteriaceae > Leucobacter > Leucobacter ruminantium. Next base: position 12,789 of record NZ_JAGDYL010000021.1, on the reverse strand, counting down.
GCTGGGCGGGCTCCACCGGGTGGCGCTCTGGGCCGAGCCCGTGACGATGGCCGGCCCCGTCGAGCTGCTCACGCTGCTGCGCGAGCAGTCGATCTCGGCGCGCGCGCACCGGCACGGCCTCGCGACCCCCGTGCCGGGCCTCGACGAGCTGCTCGAGGGGTAGCCGGGGAGCGTCGGTTGTTTGCGCGGTGCGTTCGGTGCGCGGTGCTCGGTGCGCGGTGTACGTTCGGCGGTGCGCGGTGGGTGTTCGGCGGTGGGCGGTGTACGTCTGGCGCGGTGCGTTCGGCGCGCGTTGTGCGGCCGGTGCGTTCGCCTCGCGGCCCCGATTTCCCTTCGCGCGGCCGAAACGCTACAGTTGATTCCTGGTCGTGCTCGCACGGCCGACGGCGGGTTACCCGAGCGGCCAAAGGGGGCTGACTGTAAATCAGCTGGCACTGCCTACGGGGGTTCGAATCCCTCACCCGCCACAGCAAGAAAATAGCCCCTGACCAGGAGTGGAAGCTCCAAAGTCAGGGGCTATTTTCATGCCTATGGGGCGAAATATGGGGCAAGCCCTACTCGAGCAGCGCTGCGAACCGGTCGGCGGCGGCCCGCTGCATCGTCGGGTTGACGTGGCTGTAGATGTCCATCGTGATCGAGATGGAGGCGTGCCCGAGGCGCTCCTGCACCACCTTCGGCGACTCGCCGAGCTGCAGCAGCAGAGTCGCGTGAGTGTGGCGGAGCGCGTGCAGCGGGATCCGGGGGAGATCCGGCAGCGCCTTGTTCGCGGCCGCCATGCGGCGGATCCACCGGTTGCTGATGAGCACCGGGTCACGTAGCCGGCCGTCATCGTGGCCGAAAATGAACGCGGTCGGTCGGGCCAGGTCGAGAGCGATCCCGCCGCGGGTCGACTTCAGGGTCTTGAGCGTGGTCATGAGCTGCGCATCGGCGTCGATCACGCGAGCACCGCCCGACTTCGGCACCTTCGTGCGCCCGCGAGTAGCGCTGTCGGCTGCGCGCCGGATCGAGATGCGACCGGACTTGAAGTCGAGATCCCGCCACTGCAGCGCGAGCGCTTCACCGCGGCGCATGCCGGTGCGCGCCAACGTGAACCAGAGCGGGAACAGCTCGTCCTCGTACACGTCGCGATCCCACTCGATGAACGCCTTGAGCTGCTCGGCGGTCCAGGTCACCATCTCCTCGCGCTCGGCCCGAATGTCGCGGCCGGTGGGTGCCTTCACGATCTTCTTGAGCCTGGCGGGGTTCTTCACGATGAAGCCGTCTTCCATCGCTGCGTCGAGGATCGCTGCAAGCGTGATCGAGGTCTTGTTTACCGTGTTTGCGGAGAGTGGTGCGCCGTCCTTCCCGCCGCGCTCGCGCAGCAGCTTGTAGAGCTTGCCGACCGCAGGGCCGGTGATCTTGTCGAGTGGCTTCGCGCCGAGGTGCGGCACCAGGTAGTTGTTGAACTGCCGGCGGTAGCCCTTCATCGTGGACGGCTCGAGCGTGAGCGCGTCGAGCCAGTCAGCACCGTACTCCGCGAGGGTCGGTGTCACGCCATGGAATTTCTCGTCGTTCTTGCGCTTGAGGATCGCCTCCTGCATCGCGTCATCGGCCTCGTCGCTCGTTGCGAAGCCACCTCGGCTGTACTTCTTCTCACCGAGCTCTGGCTGCTCAGGGTCGATCGGGATCCAGAGTTGAAACCGCCACCGCAGGCCGGCCTTTGTGGTGTAGGACTGCAACGAACCTTTCCCGCGGCGGCGCGAACGCTTCTCAACCTGCTTCATCATTGGCGAGGTCTTCTGCGAGTTGATACTGCGAGTCCGCCAGATCGAGAGAATCATAGAGCGCCTGCCGATCATGAACCAGGTCGAGCCTGCCCTGAATTGTTGCTACCTGCTTCTCGTAGACGTGCCGGTTTCTACTATTTCGCCGTCCGCCGTCCATTGCTTCAATGGTGCCTTGCGCACTGAGTAGTTTGCGCTTCAAATCATCCTCCTGTCGCTCCCAGTAGAGCCACAAATCGCCAGGGGTGAGTTTTGTCTCTCCGCCGATCCAAGCTCGCACCTCTTCCCATAGGTAAATGCTTGGCACCGCAGTGGGAACCTCAGTGTCGGGGGTGGGCGCGAGTACCTCCGAGGGCATCGCCTCAAGCGCTAGCGACAGCGCAAAGAGATCGTCGGCATCTACGCGACGCTCCTCATTCTCTATTCGGCTAAGGCCAGAAGCTGAAATCGGGCGACCGAGGACACCGAGCCGTCTTGATAGCTCCCGCAGGTCAATACCCAGATTCTTGCGGAGGGTGCGGAGGTTTGCGGCAACGTGCCGGCTTGATGGCCCGGGACCCGTGCCACGCTTTCGTTTCTGTTCCATAACTAGAAACATACATCCCGGAACTTGACACGGCAAGTGATGGCGTGTAGCTTCTCAAATACGGGCACAGGATCCCGGAATTAGAAACAGGGAGGGGGCATCATGTCCACCACTATCCAGGAGGTCGACACTCTCGCCAGTCTGCGCGCATCCAAGGCGCTGACGATCACCAGAAAGGAGGCTGCGGCCGCGCTCGGCGTCGATCCGCGAACCGTGACGGTCGGCATCGAAGACGGCACGATTCCCGCGATCAAGCTTGGTCGCCGCATCGTCATCCCGCGCGCAAAGTTCCTTGCGCTCTTTGGGGAGATGGAGCCCGCAAATGACTAACCGAATGAAGAAAGCCCCGGCGGCAACCGGGGCAATCAAGAACCGAAGCACCAACCACTACGAAGGAGATCCGATGACCACCATCGTACCGGAGGCCACCGTCAACGGCCAGACCGACGAGTTCGACACGACGATGAAGAGCACCGTAAACCACGGCGGCAGCACCGTCATCACCCGCATCGGTTACTCGGAATGGCTCGGCCGTCACGATCTCGTGCTGAACTTCCCCGGTCGCTACGGGGAGGCCATCTACCTCGATCCCGCTGAGGCGCGCGACCTGATCGCGAGCTTGCAAGCGCAGCTGGTGTTCATGGGTGAGGAATACGGCGTCGAGGAGGTGTCGGTGTGAGTGGTGCAGTGGTTACCCCGGAGCTCGTGCAACGCAATCTGCAACGGCTCACTACTGAGTCGTCGCTGAGCATGCGCTCGCTCTCGGTCCTCTCGGGGATCCCATATGCGCGTCTCGTCCGGCAACTCGCTGGTACGGAATGCAAGTTCACCGTCGTCGACGTGGCGAGCATCACGCGGGCGCTCGGCTACAAGCTCGAGATCGTGTTCGAGAACGAGCCAGACATGCGGCCGTGCACGATCGACGAGTGCGTTGAGGACGAGCACGAGTGGACCAACGGTGAACAGTTCCATCCGTGCCGGTTGCAGAAAGTCGAGGGCGATGGCTTCGTCGTGCACGCGCATCTCCTCGATGAAGGGTGGACTGCGTGGGCTGATGCCGACGATCTGGCTGATGCTCATGATGGTGTCGTGCAGGCGCGAGCACTCGCGGAAGCGTTCGAACGAATGCAGGCCCGCTGCGACGAGCTCAACGGAGTCAAGCTCGAACGTCACACTGAGCCCGGCAGCCCTGCGTTCGAGGCAGCGCTCTGAAGCCCGCCATGAGCAAGCTCACGATCTCCGAGGTGGCTGAGCGTCATCTCGACCAGTGGGCCGACGCCGTGCAGCGAGGGGAACTGTCGATCTGGCAGTTACCCCTCGCGGTGCAGCAGTTCATCTCGATCGGCTGGGCCGAGGGCATGGCCTACGCGGCAGAACAGGCCCGCGAGTACGAGCGCCAGCTTGATCGGGCCTATCTCGCCGCGTACTCACCGAAGGATCGGCGCGAGGAATACCAGCGCCGCCTCGACGAATATTTCCAGACCGAGGACGAGCAATTCTTTAGCGACTCGGGGAGGACTGCCTGGAAGGAGGCAGCATGACAGCAGAACAGTTTTGGAGCGTTCGGGAACACCTCGTAGCGATCCACCAACAAGCGCGAGCCCGCAGAGTGTCACCGTGGAGCACGCTGGGCGCCGTCCTGGCGATGGTAATTGCCAGAGTGGACCCCAAGGTGTCGCTCCCAGCGATTGTCGGGGGTAGAGGATCCTGCAACCTCTTCGTGAGCCTGGTCGGGATCAGCGGAGGAGGGAAGGGCGCATCAATTGCGGCCGCGGCAGATCTTCTCGATTTTAGGGGAGACAGGCTCGTCCGCGCCGACCACCGCACCCTCGGTTCAGGCGAGGGCATCAGCGCAGCGTTTGTCGAACGGGTCAAGGGCGAAGACGGCACCGAGATCGTGCATCACACCGACGGCGTGCTGTTCGAGGTCGCCGAGGTAGATACCTTGTCCGCGCTCGGTTCGCGTGCCGGATCCTCGCTCATGCCAGAGCTAAGGAAGATGTGGTCAGGTGAGCGCCTTGGCTTTCAAAACCGAGACCGTGCGACCTCTCTTCCTGTTGAGGCGCACAGCTATCGTGCGGCGCTCATAGTGGGCGTGCAGCCTGCGAGGTCCGCTGCGATCCTCGACGACGCCGCGGGCGGCACCCCGCAGAGGTTTGTTTGGTTTTCAACCGAGGACCCCGACGCCCCAGATCGGGCACCGGCACCGCCTGCCCGGATCCGGTGGGAGAACCCGGCACCTAGTGTCATCCCGAACTCGGAGTCGGGGATGCGGGGGATGCAGGTGTGTGACACCGCTTGGACCGCCATTGAGCGGGCTCAAGTGCAGCGGCTCCGAGGTGACGGGCACGCACTCGACGGTCACGCACTCCTATCGCGACTGAAAGTTGCGGCCGCCCTTGCACTTCTCGAAATGCGGGGAGACGTGAACGACGAGGACTGGGAACTCGCTGGCGTCATCATGCAGCACTCAGACCAGACCAGACAGAAATGCGTAGACGCGCTCACGGCGGTATCTCGGCAAGCGAACGCGCAGCGGGCCGAACTGCGAGCCGAAGCCGTCGTGAAGACCGATGACCACCTCGTCGCGAAGTGTAAGGAACGCATCGTTTCGAAGCTCGGCGACGAGTGGATAGGCTCTGGCGCGCTGCGCCCGAAGATCACCGCGAAGCTGCGCGAGCACTTCGAGGTCGCCGTGACCGAGCTGGTCGAGAGCGGCGCAATCGAGGTCGCGGCCGACCAGTACCAAGGGCAGGACCGGACCCGGTACAGGCTCGCAGTGCAGTCAGCCCTGACGAAATCGTCAGCCCTCCCTATCAGGCCTGATTCTCCGCGGAATCATGCGGATCTCAGCACTGACAAAACAGCCCTGACGAAATCGTCAGCCCTCCCCGCAATTGTCAGCCCTGACCCCTCTGAATCACGGGTCTGCGCGGTATGCGGGGGCTCCCTTGAGGGCAAGCGGCCACACGCGATCACTTGCTCCGATACCTGCCGCAAGCGGCTCTCGACACAGAACAGGAGGGCCAACCCATGACCCCCGACTACCGAGAAGCGGTGGCGCGTGCAGCGTTGGCCGCGATCACCTCCGACACGATCGACACCCCACAGAACACGCTCTGCCTTGTCCGAGACGCAGTGCTCGAACAACCGGCAGAAGTCCGTGGCGCGTTCCTCCTCGACGTGCTCGGCATCACCCTCACCTACCTCGGGGCCACCCTCGAGGCGTACTGCACCGAAACCGGTGCGCATATCGAAGACTTGCTCGCAGATTTCGGACGCCAGCAAGAAGAACAAATCAGGAAAGGACTCTGACCATGAGTGCAGCAGTTGAGAACACGACAAACGCCCCCGAGGGCATGACCATTGATGAGGCGAAGGAGCAGATCCAGGACCGCTACGAGGAAGCCCAGCAGGCTACGCCCGCAGGAACCGAGCAGGCAGACGATCACATCCCGGAAGATCAGGGCCACGATCAGGAGAATGCGGAGAGCGAGAGCACACCCACTCGCGCAAGCAGCGAGGCCGCGAAGTACCGGCGACAGCTCCGCGCCACCGAAACCGAACGCGATCAGCTACGTAATGAACTCGATCAGGCCCGCCGAATGCTCCTCGCGCGCGACCTCGATAAGCACACCATCAGCAGCGCAGACGGAACCCTCAAGCTCCACCCCGCAGCGCTCGCTGACGTGACCCTCCCCAGCGCAGCATTCACGGGGCTCACCATCGACACGAACGCGGTGAAGGCGTTCTTCGAGGAGCTGTACGAGGCGAAGCCCTACATGTTCCACAAGGCCGGCGAAGAACTGCGCAGTATGCAGCCCCGCGCCAAGCTCCGCGGTGGCAGCAACCCCTACGACGAGCCCGAGGTCGGGCCGAAGTTCACCAACGCGTTCAAGCCCCGCAAGTAGCGAGCAAATGTCAGTGGACTGGGGTAGAATCGTAGAAGAGGTTCTGCCCCGGTCCGTGACCAGCACCACCTCACCGCACGCCCTCGCAGGGCAACCGGGAAGGCCCGAGGCCACCGGCGAAAATCTACTCGATTTCGTTTGGTGGCCTTTACTATTTCTCCGGCCACCGGAAAGGCAGACATCATGGCTGCAACTCAGACCACGCTCAACAGCTCGAAGGCATGGGCGCCGGACAAGAACATCTTCAATCCCGCGGACGCGGTGCCTGACGCGCTGATCCTTCAGCACTCGACCATCGGCGGCGTGATCGAGGGAGACGCCCCCGCGCTGCGTGTCGCATACGTCACCGACGACACCGCCCAGTTCACCGCCGAAGGCGCAGAGATCCCCGAGGCTGACCCCGGTCTTGACGAGGTGCTCGTCTACACGGCGAAGGTCACCCAGCTCGTGCGCATCAGCAACGAGCAGTACCGGCAGGACGGCACCGCAGGCGAGCTTTCCCAGTCCGTGCAGCGCGCGATCATGAAGAAGGCAGACCAGGCCTTCCTCACCCAGACTGCACCCGTGAGCCCCGCAGTCGCACCCCCTGCCGGTATCCTCAACATCAGTGGCATCGAGAACGGTGGAGCGGTAGACGGCAATCTCGACGCTCTCGTTGACCTCCTGGCCCAGCTGGAATCCAATGGCGGCACTCCCACCGGGATCATCCTCGACCCGCTCGCATGGGCGTCGCTGCGCAAGTTCAAGACCGCCACCGGTTCCGAACTCACCATCCTCGGCGCAGGCACTAACGACGCCCAGAAGATGCTCCTCGACCTGCCCGTCACTGTGTCCAACGCGCTCACCGCGAACAGTGGCCTCGTCGTCGACCAGTCAGCAGTAGCCTCTGCCGTCGGCCCGGTGAACGTCGCCACCGACGAGTCCGCCTACTTCACCACCGACGGAGTAGCGCTCCGCGCAACCTGGCGCATCGGCTGGAACCTCGTCCGCCCCAACCGCGTCGGCAAGTTCACCGTCACCGCACCGACTGTTGACGAGGACTAACCACATAGACCCCGAAGGCCCGTTGCTTCCCTCCTGAGCGGCGGGCCTTCAGTCTGCCTGCACCATATGATCAAGGAATGACGGAGACAGGTGTTGTAGCCATTATCGGAATGGTGGCGACGGTGATAGGTGCAGTGGCTGGCCCCGTTGTCACCACTCGCGCTGACAAGAGCAAAGCCGAGAACGAAAGAGCCGAGCAGCGCCGTCAAGAACAAGTCGAACTGCTCGCTCAAACCCTCACCGCGCTCAAGCGGTATTCTCAAATGCAGTTCGCGTATCTACGCATCATCGCCCAGCTACCACGCGAGCAGGTTCGAGAGTTTGTGAAGGAGCGAATCGACAGCGAGCCGATGAAGGAACTCTGGACATTCCAGCGTGAAGCCGCGAGCAATATTTCACGCGCACAAATCACGATCAGAGACGAGAGAATATCAAGCGCGCTAGAGCAGCTCGATGATGAGCTGGCATTCGCGAGCGAAGAGTTAGAAGCTGAGCTGAACGCGCGCGAAGAAGAACTTCATCTCGCAGCCGCAAGGGTCGCGTATGTCGAGAGGAAACAGGACGACTTCACCCAAGCGATCCTGGAGCTCGAGCTAGCCGCGCGCGCCGTGCTCGCTAGCGACCTTAAGTAGAGCGGGAGCATAGTACGCGGCCCGGCGCCCTCGGCTGACACCACCGGGGGGACTTCCCCTCGCACCCCACCAAGGACCGACGGGGCTAACAAACACGGATATGCGTGCGGAAATCTCGTTTTTTTCAGTTCCCGAATCCAGCGTGGTCGGCTCGCTGAGCGAGATTTCTATTTTCCGAACTTGCCCGTGGTGCGTTTAGATTCCCACCTTCTAAGCATGTGCAGATCATCTCTCGTGTAGCCGATAGCTTTCATAGCCTCAACGATTCTGTCGATACCTAGATTGGCCTCTGCGCAGTCATTGAGGTGATTCGGCATGACTTCTTCGGTTTGAGAGTTGCGGGCCCACCCGTTGTTCCCAATAAAGTCAGTGAAGTCCAGTAGCTCAATCTGTTCTTCGGTGAAGCCGAGCCATTGAAAGTTGGGTGGTTTCAGTGCCATGCCGTCAGCCTACGATGTTGAGCTGCTCATGGGGCAAACGATGGGGCACCGACCAGGTAACCGCCTGTAGGTCGGTGCAGTTATCCACAGATTGACCCTCGCAGATCGTTGAAATCATGCGTTTTCAGGTGGTCGAGTGCCATCCCAAGTTCTTGTACCCTCGCGAGTTCGAATCCCTCACCCGCCACCGGAGAAAAAGCCCGGTCAGAACAAGTTTCTGGCCGGGCTTTCCATGTTTGCGGAGGGTCGTGTGCCCCTCCGCCGGTTGAGCGAGACGAAGCCGATTCGAAAACCACCCTCGTCTCCCGGCAATGACGCAGTAGATGGGGAAGGGGGGCGTCTTTCGGCCCCACTACTGCGTCATTGCGGCCGAGGGGTGGACGCGCTCGAGCGTCGCTCTCCGATGTGTGATTGAGATGTGTGGTTGAGTGGAGCCCATGGCCACGGCTTTCACCTTCAGCGTCGGCGCGCACGAACGGCACGACGTCGCCGTGAGCGTGGCCGGGATCCGCCACCGCGTGACGATCAGCGTCGACGGGGTCGTCGTGATCGACAGCGGTGGAAACCTGGGCATCCTCATGCCGAACGTCTTCGACCTGGAGGTCGGCGTCCACGAGAAGCACATGGTCTCGGTGCGGTTCATCGCCCAGCAGCTCATCGACGGCGGCGCGGCATACATCGACGTCTTCGTCGACGGCCGGTTCGCCTTCCGGCAGGACTGGTAGCGCGAGCGAGCGAGCGCACCAGCGCTGCGCAGCAGCTCAGCCGCAAACGCCCCATCACACACGACGGCACCCCGGGCACCCCGCGTCAAGCACTTGACCCGCATCCGCGCGAGTGGTCGACTGGGCGCAACGGGTGAAAGGCCGAGGTAGTGAGATGCGCATGAAGAGTTCCGCTGCGGCGATCCGGGAGACCCGGTCGCCTGACGCCCACCCCGACCGCTTCAGGATCAACCCCTTCACCTTCGGCCTGCTCGGAGCGCTCGGCGTGCTCGTCGCACTGCTCATCGGCTCGATCATCGGGCAGCTCGCCACGGTGCTCGTCTACACCGGCGTGGCCCTCTTCCTCGCGCTGGGTCTCGATCCCATCGTCTCCCGCATCGAGCGGAGGCTGCCGCGTCCGGCGGCGGTGGCCATCGTGGTGATCGTGGTGCTGCTCGCCTTCGCCGGGATCGTGCTGGCGATCGTGCCGGTACTGGTGAAGCAGATCTCGAACCTCGTGCAGAGCGCTCCGCAGGTGGTCGATGACGTCATGGCGAGCGAGTGGTACCGACAGCTCACCGCGCAGTTCGGCTCCAACTTCGACGATGCGGTCGCGAGCGCGCTGAAGTTCCTGCAGGATCCGAGCAATATCGGCCAGATCGGCGGTGGGCTGGTGGCCGTGGGCGCCGGCATCGCCGGGGGTGTCACGGGCATCACGATCGTGCTCATCCTCACCCTCTACTTCATGGGGTCGCTGCGAGGCATGAAGCGCCTCGCCGTCCGGTTCGTGCCGGCGTATCAGCGCCCACGCTTCCGGGAACTGCTGGAGGACGTCTCGGGGGCCGTCGGCCGATACGTGATCGGCCAGATGAGTCTGGCCCTCATCAACGGCGTGCTGAGCCTGATCATGCTGAGCATCATCCGGGCTCCGCTCCCGGCGCTGCTCGCCCTCATCGCCTTCATCGGTTCGCTCATCCCGCTCGTCGGAACCCTGTCGGCCTCGATCGTCATCTCCCTCGCCTGCCTAATCGAGTCCCCGACCACCGCCCTCATCGCCGCGATCTACTATCTCGTGTACATGCAGATCGAGGCATATGTTCTGAGCCCTCGCATCATGAGTCGCGCGGTGGCGGTTCCGGGCGCTCTGGTGGTGATCGCGGCGGTCGCGGGCGGCGCGTTGGGCGGCGTGCTCGGCGCACTGGTCGCGATCCCTATCGCCGCGAGCCTCATCATCATCGTGCAGAAGGTGGTCTTCCCCGCTCAGGACCGGAAGACCGAGGCCCCGGAGGGACGGGTCGCACCTATCGTCGCCGGAGTCCGCGTCACGTCGGAGAACAAGAGCTGACACGATCGGCGGGCCGGGAGCGCGGAGCGGGTGAGGGGTCGCGGCGCCGGCGAGGGATCGTCAAGCCCGTAAGCGGTCTCTGCGCGAGGGCCCGCGATGAGCGGTGCGGCGAAGGGTCTCCGCCGAGGGATCAGCGCGAGCGCACCGATCCCTCGCCGTCGATGAAGTCGAGGATCATCGACGCCACGGGTTCCGGGCTCTTGATGATCGCCTCGTGGCCGCGGCCGGGGATCTCGCGCATCTCGGAGCGCGGAAGCGCCTCGGCGACCTCCGAGACCCAGCGGCGCGGGCACACCCGGTCGGTCTCGCCGCGCAGCACGAGCGTCGGGGTGTCGATCCCGGGGCAGATGCGCTCGAGTCGGTGGCGCAGCATGAAGCGCAGCTTGTTCAGGAACCAGATCGGGCTGGTCTTCGCGTACTCCCACATGCCCAAGAGCAGCACCTTGGGTCCGTCGCCCGCGACGTCCTGCGCCATCCGCATCGCCTGCCTGGCCGCTGTGCGCTCGTAGCGGTTGACGGTGGGCGCGATGAGCACGAGCGCCTCGACGAGCTCGGGGTGGTGCAGGGCGACCTCGGACACGATCTGCGTGCCCATCGAGTGACCCACGAGCACGGCGGGTCCGTGCGCCTCGTCGCGGACGAATCGGGCGACGACCTCCGCGGTCTCCTCGAGTGTCGCGGCCGAACCCGGCTCGGGAGAGTCGCCGAAGCCGGGAAGGTCGAGGGCCAGCACGCGGCCCCTCCGAGCGAGCACCTCGCCGACCTCCGCGTAGACCACGCGACCCATGCCGATGCCGTGCACGAGCACGAAGGTCTGCGTGTCGGGCCCCGGGGTATCGGTGAAGGCCATCTTGACGCCGCCGCGTTCGTAGCTGCGATCCCTCCCGCTCATGCCGCCAAGGCTACCCGGTTCCGGGCTCGAGGAGCGGCGAGGGATCCCGACGCCGGTGCTCGCTCCCGCTCTCGTGACCGGAACCGCGGCGAGGGCGCGCCGGGTCGTGCGGAGCGCGGCCGGCGCTACATTGGGTTCGAGGCGGCACGAGGGAGCACCGGCAGCCGGGAGGGAGCGCGATACTCATGGCCGATGCGGGACTGACCGTCGGCGAGATCGCTGCGATCGACACGTTGCGAACCGAGGTGCTCGCCGGCGCGGGCGGCCTGGGTCGCCGCGTGGTGTGGGCGCACAGCTGCGAGCTCGAGGAGCCCTGGCAGTGGCTCGGGCCTGCCGAGCTGCTGCTGACCGTAGGATTCTGCGTGCCTCGCGACCCGGAGGCCCAGGTGGGGTTCGTGCGAAGGCTCGTGGAGGCGGGCATCGCGGGCGCGAGCATCGGCGTGCGCGGCGGAGGGGCCGAGCTGAGCGACGACATGCTGCGCGAGGCCGAGCGTTTGGACTTCCCGCTGCTGCGCACCGACGCGGAGGTGCCGTGGTCGGCGATCACCCGTCACGTCGCCGCCGCCTCCGACAGCCTGCGCGCCGCCGATGTGCTGACGCTCGCGAAGCTGTACGGGCTGACCGCCTCGGTGGAGCACCCTCAGGATCTGCTGCTCGGTGTCGCCGAACTGCTCGGCGCCGGTGTCGCGGTGATCGATCGGGCGAGCGGGAGGCGCCTGCTGACGGCCGAGGCCGCGACGCCCGGGCGGGCGACGCCGGGACGGTCTGAGCCGGAGGTCGATTCCGGGGAGGCGGCCCCGCCGCCGCTGAGGGTGCGCCGCCACGGTCTCGCGCGGAACGGCGACCTCGACCTGGAGCTCGAGATCGCCGAGCACCCGGAGCGGCCGCTGAGCGCGATGGTGCTGGTGCACGTCAAGCGCCTCGTCGAGGTCGAGGCCGATCGCGCGCTGCTGCGACTGGCGGCGCGGCAGGGCGACTGGAACCGCGCGCTCGAGCGGGCGCTGGGCGCGGGCGATCCGTGCGACGTGGCGGCCATGCTGGGGGAGGGGGTCTTCCGCGCTGTCGTGGTCGAGCGCTCCGCTCTCGTGCCGCTCGCGCGCGCCGCAGTTCTGCAGCGGACGGAGCTCGTGGCAGGCGTCTTCGGAGGGCGCGGCGTCGTATTCGTCGCGGAGGAGCGGCTGGGCGAGCTGCGATCCCTCGCCGCCGACCGCGGTGCGACGGCCGGGGCATCGGCGCCGTTCTCCGACTGGGGCTAGTTGTACCCGGTCAGGAGGTTGGTAGCAGCGACGGGCTTGTGAAACAGGAGAACCTCCGGGCTTAGTGGAGATGTCTAACGTCTTCACCTATTCCCGGAGGTTCTCGTGACCCACCGTAACGCCCGTCTGACTCCTGCTGGTAGGCGATTGATCATTCAACGTCATCAGCAGGGCTGGAAACAATCCCATATCGCTGCCGCGATGGGTATCTCGCGC
>NZ_JAGDYL010000020.1 GCF_017565705.1 Leucobacter ruminantium | reverse complement strand
CCCGCGAACGATGCCCCCGCAACGTCTCCACGATCCCCCGCCCGATCGAATCATCCCCGATCACCGCGAACGGACCCACCGGGATCGGCCCCCCGAACTCATCCGCCATCCCCGTGATCACGCACGGGATCTCTTCACCCCGCGCCGCCCATGCCACCGCGAACGTCGAATGCGTATGCACCACACCACCCACCTCGGGCATGTTCCGGTACACGTACGCGTGCGCCGCGGTATCCGACGACGGACTCCGCTCACTCCCCGGAGTGCCCGGGACCACATTCCCGTCCAGATCGCACAGGATCATATCCTCCGGCCCCAGCTCGTCATACGACACTCCCGACGGCTTGATCACGAACAGATCAGCCCCCGGCACCCGACCAGACACATTCCCGCCCGTCCACACCACCAGCCCGTACCGCACCAACTCGCCATGCAGCACCGCAACCTCCTCGCGCAGTCGCGAGATGCCGGCCTCGATCTCGGGGGTGAATCGCTGATCGTCCATGAGGTGCCTCCTAGTGCCTGGCTCTGGTGACGGCCCGCTGCAGCAGCACGAAGACGAGCAGGATTCCTCCGGTGATGATGGTGGTCATCTCGGGCGGGATGCTGCCGTCGCGGGTGATGAGCACGGTCATGAGACCGAGCACGAGGGCACCGATGACGGAGCCGAGCACGTAGCCGAAGCCGCCGGTGAGCAGCGTGCCGCCGATGACGGTGGCGGCGATCGCGTCGAGCTCCCAGCCGATGCCGGTGATGTTCTGCGCCGTGCCGAGACGAGCCGTGTAGATCACGGCGGCGACACCGGCGAGCGTGCCGCTGACGATGTAGACGTAGAGCTTCGTGCGATCCACGGGCAGGCCCATCAGGCGGGCCGAACCCTCCGAACCGCCGATCGCGTAGACCGTGCGCCCGGTGCGGGTGCGATGCAGCACGAACAGGGCGATGAGCACGACGACGATCGCGAGCAGCAGGCCCGGGGTGACGATGAGATCGTTGACCTTGGGGCCGTCGATGACCTTCCACTTGGTCGCGAACCACAGCACGCCCGACTCCTCGGGCAGCCGCTCGGGCTGCGTGCTGAGCAGCGAGGCGAGCCCTCGGCCGAGGAACATCGTGGCGAGCGTCGCGATGAACGGCTGCACGTCGAAGCGCTGGATCAGGATCCCTGAGATGAGGCCGAAGACGCTGCCGATGAGCACCATCGCGAGGATCGCGAGCGCCGGGGGCCAGCCCGCCTGGGCGAGCTTGACGCCGATGAGGCTCGAGATCGCCACGATCGAGCCGACCGACAGGTCGATGCCGCCCGTAAGGATCACGAAGGTGAGGCCGACGGCGAGCACGATGAGGTGGGCGTTGTTGATGAGCAGGTTCGAGAGCGTGCTGACCTGCACGATGCGCCCGTAGGCGATCTCGCCGAACACGATCATCGCGACGAAGATCACGATGGAGGCGATCGTGGGGAGGATCGCGAGATTCGTGGTGATGGCGCGGTGGAAGGAGGACCAGGTCCTCGCGAGGCCGCCCGTTCCCGTCGCCGCGGTAGTCGCCTGCGCGGTGCCGCTCATGCGCCCGCCCCCTTTCCCTCTGCGCCGAGTTTCAGCAGCGCGGTCTGCGGCATGGGCCCCGATTCGGCTCCTCGATTCCTGCGACGGCTGAACCGGGCCCTCACCTTCTCCGACTGCACGAGGCAGAGCACCACGATCACGATGGCCTTGAAGGCCGGGGTCGCGGAGGAGGAGATGCCGAGGAACAGCACCGTCTTGTTGAGCGTGGCGATCAGCAGGGCGCCGATGACGGCGCCGTTGATCGAGAACTTGCCTCCCGTGAGCGCGGTGCCTCCGATGACGACGGCGAGGATCGCGTCGAGCTCCATCTGGTAGCCGGTGCGCGACACGTCGACCGTCATCACCGTCGACACCGCGAACACCCCGGCGACGCCGGCGAGCAGACCGCTCAGCGTGTAGACGGTGAGCAGGATCCCTCGCGGACGAACTCCCGCCATGCGGCTCGCCTTCGGATTGATGCCGATGGCCTCGACCATGAGGCCGAGCGCGCTGCGGCGCACCACCAAGCCGACGACGATGACGACCGCGATCGCGAGCAGGAACACGACGGGGATGCCGAGCACGTAGCCGTTGGCGATCCAGCGGAACATCCCGTTCTCGGCGTTCGTGTTCTGGCCGCCCGTGACGACCTTCGCGAGGCCGCGTCCGGCGAGCATCATCACGAGCGTGCTGATGAACGGCTGCAGCCCGACGAACGCCACGAGCGCGCCGTTGACGAGCCCGAGCAGGGCCGCGACGCCGAGCGAGAGGCCGAGGGCCGCGAACGCGGATCCGGGGTCGCCTCCCGCCGACTTCAGGAACTCCATGGCGGTCGCGCCGGCGACCGCCATGACCGAGCCGACGGAGAGATCGATGCCGCCCGTCGCGATGACGAGGGCCATGCCCAGCGCGATCATGAGGATCGGCGCGGAGGCCCTCAGGATGTCGATGAGGTTGCCGACCAGGTGCCCGTTGGAGGGGTTCACCGAGATCGCGAGATAGGCGGGATCCTTGATGAGGTTGAGTAGGAGCAGCGCCGCGATGGCGACCGCGCCCCAGAACATCGGCCGGCGCACGAGGCGCAGCAGCGACGGCCGTTTCGTCGACTCGTTCATTCCTGGTCCTCCGCGGCGATCACGTCGACGATGGTCTGGGCCGAGACGTCCGGCCCGTTGTCGATCTCGGCGATCTTCTGATGGTCCTTGAGCACGACGATGCGCTCGCTGAGTCGCACGACCTCCTCGAGTTCCGAGGAGATGAAGATCACGGATCTGCCCTGCTCGGCGAGCTCCGCAACGGCCTCCTGGATCTCGGCCTTCGCGCCCACGTCGATGCCGCGCGTGGGCTCGTCGAGGATGAGCAGTTCGGGGTCGGTCGCGAGCCAGCGACCGAGCAGCACCTTCTGCTGGTTGCCGCCCGACAGGTTCTTGATGAGGCGGTCGGGATCGGCTGGACGCACGCCGAGCGCCGAGATGTAGCGCTCGACGATCTCGTTCTGCTCCTTCTTCGGGATGGGCCGCGCCCAGCCGCGTTTCGCCTGCAGGCCGAGGATCATGTTCTCGCGCACCGTGAGGTCGCCGACGATGCCCTCGTCGCGGCGGTTCTCCGTCGAGTAGGCGATGCGGTGCGCGAGCCCGCTCGCGGGCGATCGGAGGTCGGTCTTCTCGCCGTGCATCACGACCTCGCCGCTCTCGATGCGGTCGGCTCCGGAGAGCAGTCGCGCGAGCTCGGTGCGACCGGAGCCGAGCAGGCCGGCGACGCCGAGCACCTCTCCCCGGTAGATATCGATGTCCGTGGGGGCGAGGGATCCGCGGCGACCGATCTGCTTCGCATCGATCAGCGGCTCCTCGCTCGTGCGATCTCGGCGCTCGACGCGCCGGTTACCTCCGAGCTCCTTCAGCGCGCTGAGATCCTTGCCGATCATCCGGGCGATGAGCCCGTGCCGGTCGAGCTCTTCCGTGAGGTGCTCACCGACGAACTCTCCGTTGCGCAGGATCGTCATGCGATCGCTGATCTCGTAGATCTGGTCGAGGAAGTGGGAGACGAACAGGATCGCGACGCCCTCGTCGCGGAGCTTGCGCATCACCTCGAAGAGGCCCGCGACCTCGTTCGCGTCTAGGCTCGAGGTGGGCTCGTCGAGGATCAGCACCCTCGCGTTGATGACCATCGCGCGGCAGATCGCGACGAGCTGCTGCACGGCGATGGAGAGGGAGGACAGCTGCTTGTGCGTGTCGAGGTGGCCGAGCCCGAGGCGCTCGAGCGCCTCGGAGGCGGCGCGATGGGTAGCGCACCAGTCGATGCCGAAGATGCCCCGCTTCTCGTGGCCGAGCATGACGTTCTCGCCGATCGAGAGGCTCGTGACCAGGTTCACCTCCTGGTACACGGTCGCGACGCCCGCGGCCTGCGCATCGGCGGTTCCGTGGAAGCGACGCTCCTCGCCCGCCACCCTGATCGTGCCGGCCGTGGTCCGGTAGACCCCGGTGAGCGCCTTGATCAGCGTGGACTTACCCGCGCCGTTCTCGCCCATCAGGGCGTGCACCTCGCCCGGGAACAGCCGGAGGCTCACCCCGTCGAGCGCTTTCACGCCGGGGAACTCGACGGTGATCCCGCTCATCTCGACGCTGGGCGTCGCGTTCTCTGTCATGATTCCTGCACCTTCGCGCGTGTGGAGAAGGTCCGGGCGCGAGCTCATCGGAGCCGCACGCCCGGACCTTCGAGAACCTCAGTACTTGCGATCCGGGAGTGCGGTTTCGGCCGCCTCGGGCGAATCGAAGGCCTCGCTCGGCACGAGCACGTAGGAGTCGATGTCGTCACCGGCCAGCGCGGCCTGCACGGCCTCGACGGCCTGATCGCCGAAGAGGGGATTGTACTCGTGGACGAAGCTGAGCTTGCCCGCGGCGAGCGCTTCGAGCGCCGGCTTGGTGCCGTCGATCGTGGCGATCTTGACGTCCACGCCCGGGGTCAGACCGGCCTCCTCGACCGCCTGCACCGCGCCGAGACCCATCTCGTCGTTCTGCGCGAAGATGAGGTCGATGTCGTTGTTGTTCGACTTCAGCAGCGTCTCGGTGACGCTCTTGCCCTCCTCGGTCGACCAGTTCGCGGTCTGCGCGGCGACCTTCTCGAGCTTCGATCCCTCGACCGCCTGGTCCCACCCCTTGTTGCGCTCGTTCACGACGCCTACGCCGGCCGGGCCCTCGAGCACGATGTACTTGCCGCCGTCGGGGAAGTTCTCGACGGCCCAGTCGCCGACGGCCTCGGCGACGGTCGCGTTGTCGGGAGCGATGCGGGTGACGTAGAGGCTCGTGTCGTCGGGCTCGATGCCGCGATCGAGGAGGATCACGGGGATCTCGGCCTCCTGCGCGCGCTCGAGCGACTCCTCCCAGCCGCTGGCCTCGGTCGCCGAGAGCAGGATCACGTCGACGCCCTCGTCGACGAACGACGTGAAGGCGTCGATCTGCGACTTCTGGTCGCCGTTGGTCGCCGGTGCGTACTTGAGGTCGTAGCCGGCGTCCTTCGTGAACGTGTCCTGGATATTGGTCTCGTTGGCCTCGCGCCAGCCGCCCTCGGGGCCGACCGCGACGAAGCCGATCGTGGTGACGTCGCCACCCGAGTCGCCGCCGTCGGTTCCGCCTCCGGAGCACCCGGCGAGGCCGAGCACCAGGGCGCTCGTCGCGACGAGACCCGCCATTCCCAGCATGCGCTTCGTACGTGTCATTTCGTTTCTCCTCCTTGAGATCCAGAGTCTTCCCTGAACGGTCTGAGCCTGCGGGCTCCGCGGATCCAGAACTCGGTCCGCGGCGCGCTCCGTCGATTGTGCGCGCTAACACTGCGTGTCCGCAAGACCGATTTCCGGAGTTCCGCCCATCGTTACAATTCTGTTACCGCGAACAACACCGAGCTTACCCGCCGACCTTCGCCGTCGACTCGCGCGCGATGAGTTCGGGCGAGATCTTCGTCAGTCCCCCGTGGGGGTCCCCCCTGAGCGCGTCGAGCAGCAGCCCGACAGCCAGGGCGCCGAGGGCCGCGAAATCCTGGCGCACGGTCGTCAGGGGCGGCAGATAATGCCGGGAGTCCGGGATGTCGTCGAAGCCGACGACGCTCACGTCGTGCGGCACGCGGATTCCGCGCTCCGACAGACCGTGCATCACACCCAGTGCCATCTGGTCATTCCCCGCGAAGACCGCGGTGCACCCATCCGGCTCGAGGGATCGCGCCCAGCGGTATCCGGAGTCGGCGGTCCAGTCACCCTCTCCCAGCGTATCCGCGGCAAGCCCCGCCGCCGTCAACGTGTCCCGCCAGCCGCGCACGCGCTCCCGCGCGTCGTGCCAGTCCCCCGGACCCGCGAGGTGCGCGATGCGCCGATGCCCCAGCCCGATGAGGTGCCCCACGGCGAGCCGCGCCCCCTCGTACTGATCGACCGAGGCGGTGGTGGATCCCTGCAGGACCTCCGGGACCACCAGGATCGTCGGCACCCCGATCCTGCGCTTCGCGAGCACTCTCAGCGAAGATCGGCGCGGCGCGATCACGCACAGTCCGTCGACGTCCTGCGAGAGGAGGGATTCGATCGCCGCATCGGCACCGCGCTTCTTCTCATCCGTCGTCGTGAACGAGCCGACCGAATAGCCCGCGTCGCGCGCAGCCCGCTCGAAGGAGCGGAGCATGCTGTTGGGCCCGTACTCGACGGGACTGTCGACGAGCGCGCCGAGCCGCATCGCGCTGCGCATGGCGAGCGCGCGAGCGCTCGCGCTGCGCTGATAACCGAGATCCCTGATCGCGGAGTCGACCCGTTCACGCGTGGAATCCCGGATGTTCGGATGCCCGTTCAGCACACGGGACACCGTCATGTGCGAGACGCCCGCGCGCTTTGCGACGTCGTAGATCGTCGGGCGAGGGCTCCCCGTATCGACGGGATCGTTCATGCCTGATCTCCTTCGCGGTCGCGTACGACCCTCGCCATCCTCGCCGTGTCACCCGGCGGGTTCGGCCGGGCGGGCCACTGTTCGGCGGCCGTCACAGAACACTATCGCACCGCGCAATAGCGGTAACAACCGCCGCTCCGCCGCGGTGGGCGCGGCGGAGCGGCGGTCGCGACGACTCAACCGTCGCGACGCGATGCGCCTCGGCGGCCGGTGCCGCTCGCGCCGATCGCGATCACCCCCGCTGCCGCAGCGGCCAGCAGGACGCCGAACGGCATCAGGCTCCACGGAGAGGCACCGCCCGTGCGCGCGAGCGGATCCGCTCCCGAGCCCGCAGCCGAGCCACCGCCGGAGCCGCTGCCCGAGCCCTGGCCACCCGAATCCCCCGGAGGGTTGGCGTTTCCGCCGCCGCTGTCACTCGCACCACTGTCACTCGCACCACTGTCACTCGAGCCGCTGTCACTCGAGCCGCTGTCGCCGCCGCCCGTCGCCCGCACCACGACCCGCAGTTCGACCGTCGGCGAGGCCAGCTCCTCGGCCGCCTCCATGTCGAGCACCGGCATGCCCTCGGCGTCGAAGTGCACCCGACGCACGAACATGTCGCGCCCGACCGTGTAGTCGCCGAAGCCCGCGTCGGTCTTGGCGTGGAAGACGTGCACGATGTTGCCGTCCTCGTCCTCCGACCACATGCCGTGACCGGTTCCGAGCTGCCACTCGCCCTCGAAGAGCCCCGACTTCAGCAGCGGGTAGTTGAGCTTCTGCCACGAGGCGGGATCGAGGAGGTTCGCTCCCGAGGTCGGCGCGACCGCGAGGCCCGTGGTGTAGGTGTACCCCACCTGCGAACCCGCGTAGGTCATGAGCAGCTTGCCGTCGCGCGTGAGCACGTTCGGACCCTCGGCGCAGGAGTTGTCCCACGCGTACTCGGGAGTGACGATCCGCACCGGATCGCTCGTCAGCCGGGTGGGCTGTACGGGATCGAGCGTCGCTATGTACGTCGAGCAGTTCGACTGCCAGGCGTAGTACGACTGGCCCGCGGCGTCTTGGAAGTAGGTCATGTCGAGCGAGATCTGGTTCGCCGCAGGCACGTCCGTGTTCAGGTTGGTGACGCCGTCGGCGCGAAGGATCCACTCCGGCGTCGACCAATTCGCCGGCTCCGCGGGATCGAGGTCGTTACCCGCCTCGTCCTGCTGGAGCTGCATGATGGAGGCGCGCCCCGTGATGTAGTCGGGGTTGCTGCCGTAGCAGGGCATGAAGAGGATCGACAGTTTGCCTCCGATCACGTGGAACTCGGGGGCCCAGAAGCAACCGGTCATGGCCTTGCCCTGCGCGTCGAGATCGCCCTTCTTCAGCAGGTGGATCTCGCCCGCGTGCGGGTCGCTCGGATCAGGTTGCGCCACGTCGGCCAGCTCCGTGAGTGTGTCGCCGATCCTGATCGGCATGAACGCGTTGCCGTACTGGTCCACGTGCCGCTCGTTCAGATCGTTCGTCGCGATCATCAGGTACTTCGTCTGGCCGTTCCAGTCGTACTTGAAGGCTGAGGGATCGGCGCGCTCGACCGCGAACGGTTTCGGATACTTCGTCTGCTTGACCGTGCCCTTCGCCGTGTAGGTGCCGGGCTTCGACGTGTCGACGCCGCTCAGGTCCCACTCGGAGATCGGAAGCGCGGCGGTGGAGCCGTCGGAGTACTCCAGCGTCACCCGCTGCGGCAGCGCGCCGCGGTCGATCGAACCGCCCCGGTCGAGGTTCACGTCGGAGAACTCCTGGTATCCCGTGTTCACGATCCGTCCGAGGCGGTTCTCGAGACGGTGCGCGACGGCTCCGGGGACGGTCAGGGTCGTGCCGGCGGCGAAGTCCTCGATCACGAGGTCCGTCGTGCGGTTCGAACCGGTGGCCCGCCCCGAGGCGGACTCGCCGCCTGCGCCCCCGCCCGTGCCCGCCACGGCAGCCGCGAAGTCGGTGAAGACCTGGTGGCGACCCGCGCCGGAGTCGGTCGTCCACGACACCACGTAGGCGTCGCTCGACGCGTCGTAGACCGCGGTCGGGAAGTTGACACCCCCGGCCTCGTCGAGCGTGAGGAGGCCGAGCTCGCGGTAGTCGAGCAGGTCGGTCGTGGTCGCCAGGAGCACCTGGCTCGTCTGGGTGCCGTCGGTGCCGCCTCCGCGCTTGACCCGCGTGCTCACGACACCGTAGCCCTCGTCGCCGCGCAGCTGGAACACCGCGGGATTCTTGAGGCTGCGGGTGTAGGTGTTCGGGTTCGGCCCGGTCATCGGAACCGGCTCCGAGGTCTTCGGGAAGAAGACTCCGTAGTTCTCGTTGAGCGGGGTCCACGCCTCGGGGCTGAGCAGCAGGTTGCCCGGGTCGCCCTGCACCGCGAGGTGCATGCTGAGCGCGACATCGGCGTTGTTCGCCTCGAACTCGCTCGTCGGCATGCGGTGGTATCCGGCGATGTCACGGGCCTCGTGCGCGGGCAGCACCCGCACGGAGAAGGTCTTCTTGACGGTCGTGCCGGGCGCCGATGCCCGCGAGACCTCGACGGTCACCCGCGCGTCGGCCGCCCCGCCGCCGTCGAGCACAAGCGCACCGTCGCGAAGCGATGCGCCGCCCGTGGCGGAGACGGGGGTGACGACGATCCCCTTCGGGGCCGCGGGCAGCTCGGTTCCCGAGCGCAGGAGGGGAGGGATCACGTAGCGCTCGGCGGCGAGCGCGGCCAGTTCCTCGGCGCTCGCGCTCGTGGGCAGCACCCTGATCGTTGTCTTCCGTTCGGCCGTGAGGCCGCGGAACGCATAGTTCGCGGTCAACTCGACGTCGACGGGCTGCGCGCCGGCCTCCGGCTGGGTCACGGTGCCGTCGGTGTCGACGACGGAGGGCTCGCTCGACGTCCAGGTGACACGGCCTCCCGCCGTCGGGAGCGCGACGTAGTCGCCGTCGACGTCCCCCTCCGGCACCGCGATCCCGTCGACCTTCTGCTGGGCGAACGCCCGCAGCTCGGTCTCGTGCAGCAGCGCGTCATCCTCGCTGATCCCTCGCACCTCGTCGGCGTCCATGGCGCGGTCGTACACCCGGAAGGTGGCGATCTCGCCCTTGAACAGCGGGTCGGGCCACGGCGACTTACCGATGGTGTTCATCGTCTGGTCGGCGATGTCCTTCGGTTCGAGCGTCGTCGTGGTCTCCGCCACCAGCTCGCCGTCGAAGTAGAGCCGCAGCTTGTCGCTCGCGCCGTCGATGGTCGCCGTGATCGACGTCCACCGGTCGAAGTCGATGTTGCCGCTCGTGCTCGCGATCGCCTCTGCGCTCCCGTTCCTGATGTCGGCGCGCGGCGGGAAGACCTCGTCGTCGCGCAGGCCGACGAAGAAGTAGTGAGCCTGATCGTTCTCCGCGCCGATGTTCCAGAGGAAGTTGTGGAGGTGCTTCATGGACGGGTCGATCTTCACCTCGGTGGTGACGGTCGCCGCGTCCGCTCCCGTGAGCAGATCGTTGGGCAGGCGCACCCAGTTGCCCGGACCGCCCTTCGCGCCCCCGGTGAGCACCAGCGAGTCGCCCGTCCACTGGGCGTCGCTGTGGTTCTGCACTCTCGCGGGTCCGGCATTGCCGCCCTTGTTCGGTACGGTCGCACCGGTGGTCTGCGTGAACTCGTAGTTCGCGATCAGGCCGTTCACGGCCTCTGGCTTCTCGGTGACGGTCACCGCGACCTCGATCGGGAAGCGGGTCGCGTCCTTCGCCACGCCCTTGACGGTGACCGTCTGACCCGCCTCGGCGAACGCGCTGGCGGGCAGCTGCTCCCAGATGGTGCCGACCTCCTTGGTCGCCCCGCTCTTCATGCGCAGCGTGACCTTCGTCGGCAGCTCAGGCGTGACGCCCGCCATCGTCTCCGCGGTCAGCGGTTCGAAGGATTCGACCTCGAGGTCACCGGCGTAGGCCGCCATCAGCGCCTCGTGCTCGGCCTTCGTGACCGGGAGGATCGTGCCGTGACGTGGCATTCCGCCGTCTGAGTTCGCGGGGAAGTTGGCCTTCGGCATCTCGTCGCCGATGACCTTCCACTCGGAGGCGTCCATGATGTTCGTGGTGGCCATCGGCACGTAGTGGTTGGGGCCGTCGTGGTAACTCGGTTGATCCGCGAAGAGGTAGTACTGGTAGCCGTTGACGTCGCCGGGGTTCGCCTTGAACAGCGAGGGTCCCTCACCACCAGTGAAGGTGCCGCCGTAGCCGTTGTCGCTGCCGTTGCCGATCTCGGTGCCCATCTGCGACCAGCCGCTCGACGCACCGACGGTCGACGAGTAGTTCTTCACGCCGGCGCCACCGACGGTCGCGAGCAGATCGCTCGACTGCTCCTGGCGGAGCGACATGGTGTTCTCGTCCTTGTAGACGCGCACGTAGGCGTCGCCGACCTTCTGCACGGTGACGTCGATCGAGCCCGAGCCGTCCTGGCCCCTGCGGTCGACATCGATCCACACCTGCGGCTCGGAGAAGCTGATGAAGTCGTCGGTCGTGACATACATCATCCGGTTGTAGTTGGGCCTGGTGCGTTCCGTCGTGTTCTGCTTGTCGTAGAGGTTCGACGCCCAGTAGACGACATAAGTGCCCAGCTCATCGTCCCAATACGCCTCGGGAGCCCAGGTGTTGCCCGCGAAGGGGGTGTTCACGACCGCGTGGCGCTGCGCCGTCCAGTTCACGAGGTTCGTCGACTCCCAGATCTCGATGCCGAGCGATCCGTTGACCTGCGCAGTCATGAAGCTGCCTGCGCGGCCGTCGATCTTGAGGTCGGTGGCGAGCATGTAGAACTTGTCGCCGTCGTGGGAGCGGATGATGAAGGGATCCCTCAACCCCTGCTCGCCGAGCGACGAGCTGAATAGCGGCTCACCCTCGTTCAGCGTGTACCAGTCGAGCGCGTTGTTGCCCTTGGAGGCCGCAAGGCTGATCTTCTCGCCTCCCACGCCCTCGCCGGTGAAGTAGGCCCAGACGTAGGCCTCGGGATCGCCCGCGTCTGCCGGCTTCGGCGTGACCGTGAGGCTGAAGTCCCTCGTCGCGGTGGCCGACCCGTTGGTGACTGTCGCGCGGAGAGCGATGCTCCCGGCAGACGCCCCCGAAGCGGGGCGGGTGACGACGACGCGGCGCGTTGCGTCATTCACACCGTCCTCGAGCGTCGCGAGCTCGACGCCGCTCACGATCTCCCACCCGATGCTCGAGCCGCGCGATCCCTTGCTCGGCAGTGAGAAGTTGCCGCGGATGTCGTCGGCGTTCTCGATCGCGAGATCCGCCGCGTCCTGCTGTGCGAGCGCGTCGTTCGGCGGGATGATCTCGGCCTCGCTCAGCGCCCGCGGCGTGATCGTCAGGTTGTCGATGAGTCCCGAGAAGTACTCGCCGGCGCCCCAGTTGGCCTTGCCGATCTGCAGCTTCCCTCCGGCCTGGCCCACGATGCCGGTGAGCGTCTCGCCCGTGGTGTTGGTCGACACGAGCACCCGGTTGACGTAGAGCTTCGCCGTGGCGCCATCGATGACGAGGTCGACGTGCTTCCAGCCGATGCGGTTGCCCGTGGCCGTGATGTTGCCTTCGAGGTTGCGGACGCCGGTGTTGTTGTAGCGCTCGACCGTGATCGCCGACTCGGTGTCGAGAACGCCGAGATAGGTCTCCCTCTGGAAGACCTGGGCAGCCGCCTCACGCGGTGCGAAAACGGTCCACCCCTGGTTGCCTGCCTCGGGCTTGCTGTCGTAGGAGAGCGTGACGGCATCGAGCCCCTGGAGCACGGGCGACCCGTCGGTCTTGGCGAGGTCGAGCCAGAACCCCGATCCGAGGCGAGCCGCCGTGCCCTGCCCAGCCTGCCCCTCGACGAGCTTGGCGGTTCCCCTGACGGTCGCGCGAACGTCGCCCGAGGTGAAGACGCCGTCGACCGGCGCCTCGTCGAAGGTGAAGTTCGCGACGGTATCGGCCGGTGCTTCCGCGTGCGCGGCGGGAATGGCGATGCCGAGCGTCAGCGCACTCGCGGCGACGATGGCGCCGAGCCGACGCAGTCTTCCGTGGCGGGACCGGCGTTTCGGTCGGGCGGGATCGTGCATGGACATCCTCCTCGATGTCTGGGGTACGGATTCGCGCATCCGGGATTGCCTCGACTGGTACCGCCGTGAATGTGAGCGATAACAGAATGCTGTTGGAGATGGTACACAAGGATCGCCGTGAGCGCCAGACCCGGATTCGATGGCTGCGCTCCGCCCGGCGCGGTCGCTCCCACGGATCAGTCGGGAAGCAGATACGAGATGAGGGGCCGTCGGCCGCGCCCCTCGGTCCGGCTGCGACGCGGATCCGGGAGCCGTGCGTCGCAAGCGATCAGCGGAACGGCGGAGCCGCCGCACCGACCCTCGCGCTCAGTGCCAGTTCTTGTCGCCGCCCGCGGGGCCCTGCAGGTCCTTCCTGGCCTGCACATCGGCCTCGCTGGGCTTGCCCCCTAGGCCGAGCAGCGCGACCATCATGACCGAGACGATGAAGCCGATACCGAAGAAGACCGCGGCCAGCACCAGGTCGCGGGTCACGAGCAGCACGACGAGACCGGAGAAGACTCCGAGCACGGCCGAGAAGCCGATGAGCTCGAGCGGTCGCAGGCGTTCCCTGCGCGACGGAGTCACGGGGTGCTGCGGGGCGGGCTCGGGAGACTGGGTCATCGTGGGCTTTCTACGGGGCGGTGGGCTCGGAGCCGGCGGCTGCCGAGGAGTCTGCGGGGTCCGCGGCGGGGCCGCGGCGGATGTCGAAGGCGGAGATCGCGAGGAAGACGCCGGCGATGATCGCGTATGCGCCGAGCAGGCCGACGACGGCCACCGGATCCTCGCGGAAGAGCAGCGCGAGCAGCGCGAGCAGCACGCCGATCGCGCCGAGCAGCGTCGCGTCCGGTCGGCTGCCCGGGCGCACCGCGGCGCCCACGAACTCGAGCAGCGCGGCGACGAGCGCCCACGCCGCGACGGTGACCGCGAATCCGATCGCCGAGACCGTGAACGGGAGTGCGACCGCGGCGGCCACCGACACCGCACCGGCGATCAGGGGCACGGCGCTGGGGGAGGAAGCGCGCCGCGAGACCCACTCGACGAGGTGGGCAATGCCCACGGCCCCGATGACGGCAGCGGAGATGCCGAGGTCGAAGCCGAGTTGCTCGTGCAGCGTCGCGGAGAAGGTGATCGCGAGGCCGCCCAGCAGCAGCGCGATCGCACGGACCAGGCGTACCGCGCGCGAGACGGGCGCTTCCGGGGTCGTCGACTCCGCAGCCGTCGGTACCGCTGCAGCCATGACACCCCTTTCTCCGCAGATCAGTCTATCGTGTCGGCCGTAGAGGCCGCGCGGATAGGCGCACCTACTGCGGTGCGTTCGGCGCGATTCTGGCTGCGTTATCGTCGTCGAATTTACATCCAGCAAACCCTTCCTCCT
The DNA here is from genome assembly GCF_017565705.1 of Leucobacter ruminantium. Lineage (GTDB taxonomy): Bacteria > Actinomycetota > Actinomycetes > Actinomycetales > Microbacteriaceae > Leucobacter > Leucobacter ruminantium. The sequence goes on along the minus strand of NZ_JAGDYL010000020.1, from coordinate 60,809 downwards.
CCGCCTTGCCAGAATCACGCCGAACGCATCCTCGCTACGGCACGCCTACCCGCGCGGCCTCTTGACGAACCCCCGGGAGCGGGGGTTCGCCACGCCGACGGCGCATCTACGCTCGCGGGATGCGCCTATAGGCTCAGACGCCCTGGGGCATGTCCTGGAAGCGCGAGTAGTGCCCCTGGAACGCCACGGTGACGGTGCCCGTGGGCCCGTTGCGCTGCTTGGCGAGGATGAAGTCGGCCTCGCCCGCACGGGGACTGTCGCGATCGCCGACGGCCTCGCGGTGCAGCAGGATGACCATATCGGCGTCCTGCTCGAGCGAACCCGATTCGCGGAGGTCGCTGATCGCCGGCATCTTGTCGGCGCGCTGCTCGGAGGCTCGGTTCAACTGGGAGAGCGCGATCACGGGCACGTCGAGCTCCTTGGAGAGCAGCTTCAGCGCGCGCGAGAACTCCGAGACCTCCTGCTGCCTGCTCTCGGACTTCTTGCCGCTCGAGAGCAGCTGGAGGTAGTCGATGACGACCATGCGGAGCCCGTGCTGCTGCTTGAGGCGGCGGCACTTCGCGCGGATCTCGACCAGCGTGAGGTTCGGGCTGTCGTCGATGAAGAGCGGTGCCTCGGCGACGCGAGCCTGCGTGGCCGCGAGCTTCTGGAAATCTCTGTTGTCGAGCGCGCCTTTGCGGAGCGTCTGCATCGGGATCGAGGCCTCGGCGGCGAGCAGGCGCATCGCGATCTCGGCGCGCCCCATCTCGAGGGAGAAGAACACCGTGGGGGCGTTCGCGTGCACCGAGGCGTTGCGCGCGACATCCATCGCGAGCGTGGACTTTCCCATTGCGGGTCGCGCGGCGATGATGATCATCTGCCCGCCGGCGAAGCCGTTGGTCATGGCGTCGAGCTCGCTGAAGCCGGTGGGAACGCCCAGCATGCCGTCGGCCGCCCCGTTGGCCTTGTTGATCTCCTCGAGCGCGGCGTCGACGGCGAGGTGCAGGGGCACGTAGTCCTCGCCCTGGCTCTCGCCGGTCACGCCGTAGATCTCGGACTGCGCGACGTTGACGAGGTCGATCGCCTCGCCCTCGCCGGCGTAGCCCATCTGCACGATGCGCGTGCCCGCCTCGACGAGGCGGCGCAGCAGCGCCTTCTCCGAGACGATCTCCGCGTAGAAGCTCGCGTTGGCAGCGGTGGGCACGATGCTCGTCAGCGTGTGGAGGTACTCGGCCCCGCCCGCGCGCTGCAGCTCGCCGGTCTTCGTGAGCTCATCGGTCACGGTGATCACGTCGGTGGGTTCGCCGCGCGAGTAGAGCGACAGCACCGCCTCGTAGATCACCTCGTGCTTGGGCACGTAGAAGTCGCCGCCCTTGAGCAGGCCCGTGACGTCGGCGACCGCGTCTTTGGAGAGCAGCATGCCGCCGAGCGCGCTCTGCTCGGCGAGCAGGTCGTACGGAGGCGTGCGCTCGTTCCCGCGCCCGGGTTCTTCGACGAAGGGATCCGAGATCCCCAGGTGAGCGATGGACACTCGGTCACTCCTTACGGCTGTGGTTCGAGGGGTGGAATGCAGTCAACACCGGACCTCTGACATTCACGCTAGGCGAGCTCGGACGACCCGACAAACGGACCGAGAATCACCCTGTGGATAACTCGGTGGATATCTTCCGCATTCAGGCGCGAGATTACTCACATGCCTGGGGAGAACTTGTGGGAAACTTTTACGCTCCACGGTTTTTATAGCTTATGATCAGGTGTTTTCATAATCCACAGGCCTGAAGTTATTCAACTCTCAACCTGAAGTTGAGTGTATTCATCCGATTTGACATGTGGACAAATCACCCCCGTTCTCCGCGATTCGAAGGCCTGTTCGGGTCACAGTTTCCACAGGCCCGAAAAGCCCCGTTCACCGGTCGTCCGCATGCCCGTCACACGCAGAAGCGGGGCGGAGGGAAGACCCTCCGCCCCGCTTCGGGGATGCCGTTCGGCGATCAGCGCTGCGAGATGACCTGCAGGGTGATCTCGGCGTCGACGCCCTCGTGCAGGTGCGCGACGACCTTGTACTCGCCGGTCGTCTTGATCGACGGCACGGTGATCTTGCGCTTGTCGATCTCGCCGATGCCGGCCTCGGACACGGCGGCTGCGACGGCCGCGGGCTTCACCGAGCCGAAGAGGCGGCCACCGGTGCCGGTCTTCGCCTGCAGGCGGATCTTGCCCTCCTGGAGCTTGGCCTTGAGCGCCTGCGCGTCCTCGACCGAGGCGAGCGCACGGGCCTCGCGCGCCGCGCGGAGCTGTGCGACCTGGGCCTCGCCACCGCGGGTCCAGTGCACCGCGTAGCCCTGGGGCACGAGGTAGTTGCGCGCGTAACCGGTCTTGACGTCGACGACGTCACCGGCGGAACCGAGGCCCTGGACCTCGTTGGTCAGAATAACCTTCGCCATGATGTAACTCCTTCGCGGCTCAGCGGCCGGAGCCGGCGTAGGGGAGGAGGGCCATCTCGCGGGCGTTCTTGACGGCCTTCGCGATGAGTCGCTGCTCCTGGACGGACACGCCGGTGATGCGGCGGGCGCGGATCTTGCCGCGCTCGGAGATGAACTTGCGCAGCGTCGCGACATCCTTGTAGTCGATGACGCCGACGGTCTGCTTCTTCGCGGGTGCGAGGGTCTTTGCGTTCTTACCCCGACCCGGCTTGCGGCCTGCGCCGCTGGACTTGCCTGCCATGATTGGTCTCTTTCGTGATGCGTTCCGGGCTCGCGGCCCGGGAGAAGAAGTGGTCTAGAAGGGCTGCTCGTCGTCGAAACCGCCGCCGAAGCCGCCGGATCCGCCCTGGCCCGAATCGGTCCAGGGGTTGTCCTGCTGGCCGCCGTTGCCGCCGGAGCGGCCCCAGCTGCTCTGGCCCTGCGGCTGGTTGTTCGACCCGCCGAAGCCGCCCACCTGGCCGCGCCCCTGGCCGCGCGTCACCTGAGCGGTGGCGAAGCGGAGCGACGGTCCGACCTCCTCGACCTCGAGGTCGAGGGAGGTGCGCTGCTGCCCCTGGTTATCGGTGTAGCTGCGCTGCGTGAGGCGACCCTGCACAATGACGCGCATGCCCTTCGTGAGCGACGCGGCGATGTTGTCCGCGTACTCTCCGTAGGCCCGGCAGCCGAGCCACAGCGGCTCGCCGTCGGACCAGTCGCCGGTCTGACGGTCGCGCACGCGCGGCGTCGAGGCGATCCGGAAGGTCACCCACGGCTTGCCCGCCTGCGACACGCGCGGCTCGGGGTCGGCAACGAGGTTGCCGACGACGGTGATCAGCGGCTCGCCGGCCATGAGCTAGGCGCCGACCTTCGCGGCTGCGCGAGCGGCCTTGGCCTGATCGCGCTTCGACTGGGCGGCGCGCTGGGCGATGAGTTCGTCGGCGCGGAGCACCTTGGTGCGCAGCACGGCCTCGGAGAGACCCAGCTGACGGTCGAGCTCGGCGGTCGCCTCGGGGCTCGCGGTGAAGTTGACCACCACGTAGATGCCCTCGGACTGCTTCTTGATCTCGTATGCGAGACGGCGCTTGCCCCAGATGTCGACGTTCTCGATCTCGCCGCCCGCGTTGCGGATGACGCCGAGGAACTTGTCCATGCTGGGGGCCACGGTGCGCTCGTCGATACCCGGATCGAGGATCACCATGAGTTCGTACGTATGCATTACTGACCCACCTCCTTCGGACTTCACGGCCGCAGGATTTCTGCGGCAGGAGGGTGTTTGTGCATCGTGCCTGCGGACCTCGCGAATCGCGTGGAACACAGACAACCTGTACAGCCTATCATCTTCCAGGGCGGGGCGCTCGGGAGATTCCGCGGCGCGCGGTGAGGGATCCCGGACCGTCGATGAGGGATCTCCCGCTACGCGCGGAGGAAGACCTCGCTCCGGCCGATCGGCTCGCGCTGCCCGCCGACGTGCACGATATCGTCGCCGTCCACCGTGAGCTGGGTCGCGTGAGCGCGCAGCGCCGCCGTCTTGCGGTCGAGCCACGCCTCGACGTCGTGCACCTCGGCGGCGGGGGAGGGATCCCTCGCGATCTCCCAGAACGGCACCTCGAGCGCGTGCGCGACCGCCCGCGCGAGGCGGTGCGCAAGCCGGTGGTCGGGATGGCCGTAGCCTCCGCCGTCGTCGTAGCTCACGACGCCCTGCGCTCCCGCGAGGTATGCGGCCGCGAGCAGATCGTTCAGCGGCTCGACCGCGGGCGCGCTCGTGAGCGCCTCATCGCTCGCGTCCGGCGCGGCGACGGCGCGGCCGTCCGCGCCCCACTCCATGCCCGAGTCCTCGTAGATCGTCGGGGGCAGCCCCTCGGCGCGCGCCGGGGGAACGCCGAGGAAGGCGTGGCGCTCGACGCCGAGCATGCCGAGCGCCGTCTTCAGCTCGTTCTGCCGCACGACCGCGAGGCCGTGGGCGCCCGCGAGCGCCTCGAGCGGGCCCGCGACCACCTCGCCCCGCTCGCCGCGGGTGAGCGTGACGAGCAGCGGCTCCATGCCGGCCTCGGCCAGGGCCGCGAGCGTGCCGCCGGTGCATATGGTCTCATCGTCGGGGTGCGCGTGCACGAACATGATCCGTGCACGGCCGTCGAACCATTCCCGAGGATCCTTCATCTGCGCGCTCATCACACCCTCCACCTCGGTTCCATACTTCGGATCTCACCGATCATTCGGATCGCTTCGCCCGAATCCATCCGAAACAACGTCCTCGTCCGAATGTACGGGGGAGAGGCGACGGTCGCGATCGGCACCGGTCAAGCCTGCTCGGCGAACCAGGCGCGCAACCGCGCCTCGGCGGCCTCCTCGCCGATCGGCCCCTCGTCGAGGCGCACCTCGAGCAGGTGCTTGTAGGCCCGCCCCACCAGGGGTCCCGGCGGGATGCCGAGGATCTCCATGATCCGCTCGCCGTCCAGTTCGGGCCGCACCGCGGCGAGTTCCTCGGCCTCGGCGAGCTCGGCGATGCGCCGCTCGATGTCGTCGTAGGCGTGCTCGAGCCGCTCCGCCTTGCGACGGTTGCGCGTCGTCACGTCGGCGCGGGTCAGGATGTGCAGCTGTTCGAGCTCGCCGCCCGCGTCGCGCACGTATCGGCGCACGGCCGAGTCGGTCCACTGCTGGTCGCTGTACCCGAAGAAGCGCAGGTGCAATTCGATGAGGCGGGCCGCCCGCTTCACCGTGTCGTTGTCGAAGCGGAGTTCGCGCAGCCGCTTCTTCGCGAGCTTCGCGCCGACGACATCGTGGTGGTGGAAGGTGACGCCGCCGCGCTCGAAGCGGCGCGTGGCCGGCTTGCCGATGTCGTGCAGCAGCGCGGCGATCCTGAGCACGATGTCGGGTGAGGGATCGTGGCCTCGCGCCGCTTCCAGCTCGATCGCCTGGCGCAGCACGGTGAGGCTGTGCTCGTAGACGTCCTTGTGCCTGCCGTGATCGTCCTGCGTGGCGACGAGGGCGGTGAGCTCGGGCAGGAAGCGGTCGGCGAGCCCGGTATCGACGAGCAGGCGGATGCCAGGCACCGGGTCGTCGGTCGTGAGCAGCTTGACGAACTCGTCGCGGATGCGCTCGGCCGAGATGATGTCGAGCCGCTCGGCGAACTCCGCCATGGCCGACCGGGTCTCGGGCGCCACCTCGAAGCCGAGCTGCGCGGCGAAGCGCGCGGCTCGCAGCATGCGGAGCGGGTCGTCGGTGAACGAAGCCTCGGGGGAGCCGGGGGTGCGGATGCGGCCCGCCAGCAGATCCTCGAGACCGCCGAAGCCGCTCTCCGAGGCGGTGCCCACGTCGACGAGGCGCAGCTCGGGCAGCATGAGGGCGAGCGCGTTGATCGTGAAGTCGCGGCGCACCAGATCGCCCTCGATCGTGTCGCCGAAGCTGACGTCCGGTTTGCGCGAGTCATCGCGGTAGATCTCGGCCCGGTAGGTCGTGATCTCGACCGTCTCGCCGTGCACCCGGGCGGCGATGGTGCCGAAGTCGCGGCCCACTTCCCACACGTTCTTCGTCAGGGAATCGAGGATCGCGCGCGTCTCGTCGGGCCGCGCCGAGGTCGTGAAGTCGAGATCGGTGACGGGCCTGCCGAGCAGCGCGTCGCGCACCGGTCCGCCGACGAGAGCGAACTCATGACCGCGTTCGGCGAACGCCGAGGCGAGCTCGGCCACGGGTGCGGAGTCGGCGATCGCGCGCAGGGCGTCCATGGATTCGGCGATGGGGCGCATCCCTCAAGAGTATCGCGGCCGGTGCGCTCCGCGGCCCGCTCCTCGCAGCGCGCTCAGGAGGCTACTGCCTAGACTGAATCCATGCCGTCCCCGCTCCGCTCCCGCCGTTCCGGGCGCGCCTGGATCTCCGCCGCGCTGACACTGGGGCTGTTCGGCGGGCTGCTCGCCGGTACCGGTGCGACCGGAGCAGCGGCCGAGACGGAGACGGAGGGAGATGCCTCCGCCCCGAGCCTGACCATCGCACCCACCGAACCGGTGCTCGACGAGACCGAAGACGGCTACGGCTTCGCCGCGCAGGTGGACAACCCCGGCGAGACCGCCTTCGCCGGGGGCCGGCTGCGCCTCGAGATCGCCCCGCAGCCCCTCGACGGCGAGGAGGCTCTCGACGAGCCCTTCCCGGAGCGAGGCGTGCTCGTCTCCGAGGCGGAGGTCGGCGAGACGGCCACCGCCTCCGCGCAGACCGTCTCCGTGACCGTGCGGCGGGACGAGCTGCCGCTCGCCGAGGCGAAGCCGGGCGTCTACAGGGTGCGGGCGACGCTGACTCCCGAGAGGTCCGACCGCAGGCAGACCATCACCCCGCTGAGCGCGGAGACGACCGTCGTCTGGAAGGGTGTCGGCGAGGCTCGCACCCGGCTCACGACGATCGTGCCGATCGTGCTGCCGACCGAGCTGCGCGCGATGCCGAGCCGCAAGCAGCTGGACGAGGCGGCGCCGCGCTTCGACGCGCTCCTCGACGCCGCGACGGCCGCTCGGGCGACACTCGCGATCGACCCCAGGATCATCGCCGCCATCCGCGGATACGGTGATGAGGCTCCTCTGCAGGCCCGCCGCTTCCTCGAGCGGCTCGAGTCGAGCCAGCTGCCCAGCTTCCTGCTCCAGTTCGCCGACGCCGACCCGGCCGCACAGGCCGCACTCGGCTACCCCAAGCTGCTGCAGCCGGTGAACCTCGACTACATCACCGCGCAGGGATCCTTCCCGTCCGAGAATATCGACGGCGTCGAGACCGAACCCGTGCCTCCCTCGCTGGAGGAGCTCCTCGCCTGGCCGCAGCAGGACGAATCCGTGGCGTGGCCCGCCGACGGACAGGTGGATCGAGCCACGCTCGACCTGCTGCAGAGCAACGGCATCTCGGAGACGGTGCTCGACTCCTCCAACGTGACGCATTCGGGAGGCCCGAGGGCGGCGCTCGGCGGCGGCCAGCGAGCCCTCGTCTCCGACGCCGCGCTCGGAGACGCCGTCCGCACGGCGCTCTCCGACGAGAGCGAGACCGTGCGTCAGGCCGGCTTCGCCGAGGCGACGGCGCGTCTCGCCCTCGCGGCTCCGAGCGGAACGCCAGGTCGTGTACTCGCACTCGACCGCGGCGCCGTGGCCGACTCCGACAACACCGCGGCGATCGTCGAACGGCTCATCTCATACGACTGGGTCGTCGCGACGCCCGCCGCCGACCAGCAGGAGGGCACCGCGTCCCTGCGAGCCGCCGCCCCCCTCGAGGAGCGTCGCGAGCAACTGCGCAGCGCCGCCGGACGCGAGGCCGACGTCGTCGAGGTCGGCGCCGTGCTCGAGCACCCCGAGCAGCTCGCCGGCTACCAGCGCGCCCGCCTGCTCGATCTCTTCGCCACCCACTACGCCGAGCCCGACTCGGGCTTCGAAGCGGCGGCCCGGCAGTTCTCGAAGCGCGACGAGGAGCTGCGCCTCGGCGTGCGCGCGCTGAGCACCGGGAGCACCCAGCTCGTCGGCGCATCGACCCAGGTGCCCGTGCAGCTGCACAACTCGCTGCCCTTCGACGCGCTGGTCGACGTGCGCGCGGATCCCTCCTCCGCGGCCCTCAGCGTCAGCAAGCGCGGCTTCCCCCGTGTCGTCGTGCCCGCCGAGGGCAACTCGCGCGTGCTCGTGCCCGTGCGCAGCCGCGTCTCGTCGGGAGAGTCCGGGCTCAACATCAAGGTCACGGACACCTCCGGCTCGCACGTCGCCTACGTCGGCACGCTCACCCTCACCATCCGCAGCGGGTTCGAGACCATCGCCCTGTCGGTACTCGGCGCCGCCGCGGCCCTGCTCCTCGTCTTCGGCACGCTGCGGAGCATCCGGGGCCGCCGCACCGCGGCCTCGGCGAACACCGGCACCCCGCCCGATGCCGACCCCGCCGCCGCGGAATAGTGCGCGCCTAGGATGGGTTGTACCGGTTGTCGCGGATCCCTCGACGACCCCGCACCCCACCATCCCGCCCGAGGAGCTTCATGCACCAGATCATCATCATCGGCTCCGGCCCCGCCGGTTTCACCGCGGCGATCTATGCCGCACGCGCGAACCTGAAGCCGGTCCTGTTCGCCAGCTCGGTGAACATCGGCGGCGAGCTCATGAACACCACCGAGGTCGAGAACTTCCCCGGCTTCCCCGAAGGGATCCAGGGACCCGAACTCATGCAGAAGATGCAGGAGCAGGCCGAGCGCTTCGGCACCGAGGTCGTGTACGACGACGTCACGGAGGTCGACTTCTCGGGCGACGTGAAGCGCGTCACAACGAGCGACGGTACCGTGCACGAGGCCCGGACGGTCATATACGCGACGGGCTCCGCCTACCGCAAGCTCGGGCTCGCCGACGAGGATCGTCTCTCGGGACACGGCGTCTCGTGGTGCGCCACCTGCGACGGCTTCTTCTTCCGCGAGAAGACGATCGCCGTCGTCGGCGGCGGCGACTCCGCCATGGAGGAGGCCACCTTCCTCACGCGCTTCGCCGACAAGGTCTACGTGATCCACCGCCGCGACGAGCTCAAGGCGTCGAAGATCATGCAGCAGCGCGCCTTCGACAACCCGAAGATCGAGTTCATCTGGAACTCGAGCATCGCCGCGATCCACGGCGAGACCGAGATCAGCGGCGTCACGCTGCGCGACACCGTGGACGCCTCGGAGCGCGAACTCGCACTCGACGGCCTCTTCATCGCGATCGGCAACGATCCGCGCACCCACCTCGTGCACGGCAAGCTCGATCTCACGGCCGAGGGCACCATCGCCGTCGAGGGCCGCTCCTCGCGCACCTCGGCACCCGGCGTCTTCGCCGCGGGAGACGTCATCGACCCCAACTACCGCCAGGCGGTCACCGCGGCCGCCTCCGGAACGGTCGCCGCCCTCGACGCCGAGCACTACATCGCCGCGCTCGAATCCGCCGAGGAGACGCCGCTGCCGGCCCACGCGTCGCAGCAGCTCGCCGCGTCCACCCGCTGAACCGCCCGTTCCCCGAGCCTGTCGAGGGGAACCCACCCGCTCATCTCGGCAGGCTCGATGCGCGGACTCGAAGGAGAAGAATCATGACCGAACCCATCATCGTCGACGAGCAGTCGTTCGACACCGCAGTGCTGCAGAGCGACGTGCCCGTGCTCGTCGACTTCTGGGCCGCCTGGTGCGGGCCCTGCCGCGCCGTCGCTCCGGTGCTCGACCAGATCGCCGCCGAGCAGGAGGGCAAGCTCGTCATCGCCAAGCTCAACGTCGACGAGAATCCGAACCTCGCCGCGCGCTACCGCATCACCTCCATCCCCGCGATGAAGGTCTTCAAGAACGGCGAAGAGGTGCGCGAGATCATCGGCGCCATGCCGAAGGCGATGCTCGAGAACGAGCTCACCGGCATCATCTGAACAGTTCGCTCCCACGGCGGGTGCGGAATCCGCACCCGCCGTTTTTCATGCTCTCGGATTGCCGAACGGGCGACTCTCAGTGGTGGGACGGTCGCAAAAGGGATCCCGGCGGAAACCGCGGCCCGCTTCGCCGTGTCAGCCCTGCCCCGTACCGACGTTTCGGCTCGGGGGCGGGGGAGAGGCCGCCTCCCGCGGATTGAGCGAGGCGCGTGGATCGCAGAGAAGAAATCGCGTCAGCGATTTCTCGCGGTCCACGCCGACGCCACCGCGTCTGCGTGGAAATCACCCGCTCCCCGGGCAGGGATCCCTCGGGTCATCGCTGTGCGCGTCGCTCAGAGCGCCTCCGCGATCACCGCGAGCCGCTCGATCGAACGGCTCAGCCCCTCCACGGTGAACGAGCGGGCCCGTTCGAAGCGCTCGGGATCGTGCAGGCCGGTCCAGTCGTAAGTGTGACGCACGAGCGTTCGCCCCTCACCCGCCGGCTCGAGCTCCCAGCGCCAGAGCTGCCCCATCGGAGGCTCGCCCTGGATCGCCGGGAGCCAGGCGATCAGCCGCCCCTCCTCGAACTCGACGACGCGATTCTCGATCACCTTGCCGCTCACGTTGTGCATCACGAATACATCGCCGACGGCCCGCACGCGCTGACCGATGTCGGCCTCCGCAAGATTGTCGTTGCCGTCCCACTCGGGCTGTCGCGCGGGGTCGGCGATCAGCTCGAAGATCGCGGCGGCGTCGGCGGCGACTTCTCGCGCGGCCGAGACGATGCGCGGTTCCTCACTCATACGCCCAGTCAATCACAGTCGCCTCACCCGCACACGACATCATGCTGACACCGCCGTGAGGGATCCCTCGCACGAGAGGCCTGCGGAACCCGCGCGGATGCGCGGATGAAACCGGCCGGCGGATCAGCTGAAGCCGGGGTCTCCGAGCTCCGAGAGGATGCGCTTGAGATCGGCGATCGTCGCGAAGTCGAGGATGATCTGCCCCTTCTTGGCGCCGAGCTTCACCGAGACCCGGGTGTCGAAGCGATCCCCGAGGCGCTCGGCGATCTCGCCGAGCTGCGCCTGCACGCCGCCCGCGCGCGGCTTCGGCAGACGTCGCTTCGGTGTCTCAGCCGCGACCGCCTCTGCGGCGCGCACCGAGAGTCCCTCGTTGACGATCTTGTCGGCGAGCTTCTGCATCGCCTCGCTGTCGCCGTCGAGCGCGAGCACGGCGCGGGCGTGACCCGCGGAGAGGACGCCCGCCGCTACCCGGGCCTGCACCGGCTCGGGTAGCTTCAGCAGTCGGATCGTGTTGGAGATCTGCGGCCGCGAGCGGCCGATGCGCTCGGCGAGCTGCTCCTGCGTGATCCCGAAGTCGGAGAGCAGCTGCTGATAGGCCGAGGCCTCTTCGAGCGGGTTGAGCTGCGCGCGGTGCAGGTTCTCGAGCAGCGCGTCGCGCAGCATGTGCTCGTCGGCGGTGGAGCGGACGATCGCGGGGATCGTGTCGAGGCCGGCGCGCTTCGAGGCGCGGAGACGGCGCTCGCCCATGATCAGCTCGTAGTGCGGGCCCTCGACAGGGGCGTTCTCGATCTCGCGCACCACGATGGGCTGGAAGACGCCGAACTCGCGCACGCTGTGAGTGAGCTCTTCGAGAGCCTCCTCGTCGAACTCGGTACGCGGCTGCGAGCGGTTCGGCACGATGTCGGCGACCTCGAGCCGGGTGAGACGAGCGCCGGGCACCTCCTGGAGCGACTGCTCGGCATCCGCCGGGGAGTCTACGGCAGCGCTGCCGTCCGCGTCCTTCGCCTCGACCGCCGCCGCGGCCGCACCGGCCGCCGGGAAGAACACGTCGACCGGCCGCTCGCCGGTGACGGGAGCCTGGGGGATCAGCGCGCCGATACCGCGGCCGAGCCCGCTTCGCTTCTTCGTCGCCATCGTTCCTATGCTCCTTCGTTCTTCTGAGTCTCGCTCGCGGCCCCGCGCTCCGCGATCTCCGCGGCGGCCTCGAGGTAGGCGATCGCACCGATCGAGCCCCCGTCGTAGGCGTGCACGGTCTGGCCGTAGCTGGGCGCCTCCGAGATCCGCACCGAACGGGGGATCACGGCGTTCAGCACCTCCGACGGGAAATGCGAGCGCACCTCGCCCGCCACCTCCTGCGCCAGGTTGGTACGCGCGTCGTACATGGTCAGCACGATGGTCGAGACCCGCAGCACGGGGTTCAGGTGCTTCTGGATGAGCTGGATGTTGCCGAGCAGCTGGCTCAGTCCCTCGAGTGCGTAGTACTCGCACTGGATGGGGATGAGCACCTCGCTCGCCGCGACGAAGGCGTTGACGGTGAGCAGCCCCAGCGACGGCGGGCAATCGATGAAGATGTAGTGGAAGCGCTCTTCCGATTCGCTCAGGAAGGCCTCGATGGCGGTGCGCAGGCGCTGCTCGCGCGCGACGAGCGAGACCAGTTCGATCTCGGCCCCCGCGAGGTTGATCGTCGAGGGAACGCAGCTGAGGTTCTCGTGATCGGTCGTCGGCTGCAGCGCGTCATGCAGGCTGCTGTCTCCGAGCAGCACGTCGTAGACACTGGTGACCTCCGGTCGGTGGGGCACGCCGAGGGCTGTCGAGGCGTTGCCCTGCGGGTCGAGGTCGATGACGAGCACGCGGGCTCCCCGTCGAGCGAGGGCTGAGGCGAGGTTCACCGTCGTGGTGGTCTTGCCGACGCCGCCCTTCTGATTCGAGACGGTGATGATGCGGGTCTCGGAGGGCAGCGGAGAGACCAGTTCGGCGAGCCGCCGTCGGCGCCGCACCTTGTCGACGAGGTGGTCGCCTACGAGGGAGCTTTCCACTTCAGCCATGGCTCCCTACCCTAGCCCGAAATACGCGCGTGGTCTCGGCCAGCAGTCCGGCTCCGAGCTCCTCGACCGCGACGTCGCGCACGCGATGCTTGCGCAGCGCCTTCTCGGCGGTGCGGATCTCCTCCTCGACCGAGGTGCCCTTGAGGAAGAGCATCTCCCCGCCGTCGCGCAGCAGGGGAGCGGTGAGCGGTACGAGCTTGCGCAGCGCGGTCACCGCGCGCGCCGTGACCTGGTCGACCTCGAACGCCCCGTGGAACTCCTCGGCTCTGCCGCGGCGCACCTCGACGTTCTCGAGGCCGAGTCGTTCGATCTGAGAATTCAGCCAGGCGCACCTGCGCTCCATCGGCTCGATGAGCAGGAATCGGGCATCGGGTCGCACGATGGCGAGCACCAGACCGGGCATGCCGCCTCCGGTGCCGATGTCGGCGACCCGAGCGCCGCTCTCGACCAGCGGGGCGAGCACCGCGGAGTTCAGCAGGTGCCGCGTCCAGAGCCGGGGCGGTTCGAGGGGCCCGATGAGACCGAGTTCCTCGCCGCGCTCGCCGAGATCCCTCGCGAAATCGCGCAGCACCCCGATGCGATCGCCGGCCAGCTCGGCCGCGGCGACAGGCTCGGCCTCGATCAGCGCTTGCTGCTCCACAGGGATCCTCCTCACGGCCGCCGAACGGCGACGCGTTGCGCGGGGGTCGTTTCACGTGAAACGACCACGACGGCATCAGCCTCGGCTGATGATGAGACGACGGCTGCGGCCCTCGCCCCTCGACTCCGAGAAGTAGCCGCGCTCGGCGACCTCGTCGTGCACCAGCTTGCGCTCGTACGACGACATCGGCTCGAGCTCGACCTCCTCGCGGCCGGCCGCGATCTGCGCGACGGCGGCGTCGACCATGCTGCTGAGCTCCGCCGCACGGGCATCGCGCGAGCCGCCGATGTCGATCACGAGGCGGGTGAAGCGGCCCGTCTTCGCCTGCACGGCGAGGCGGGTGAGGTCTTGCAGCGCCTGCACGGTGTCGGGGGTCGCGATGCGGTCGAGCTCCTCATCGCCGCCGGTCACCGAGACGTAGGCGCGGCCGCCCGCGACGTCGATGTCGATGTCGCCGTCGAGGTCGGCGATGTCGAGCAGTGCCTCGATGTAGTCGGCCGCGAGGTCGCCATCGGCCTCGAGATCCTGCAGGCTCAGCTCGGTCGGCTCGGCAGCGGCTGCGCGATCAGTGCTCACAGTGCTCTCACTTCTTCTTCTTGGCGCGCTTCGCGCTCATCGGCTGCTGGCGCTGCCCCTGCGGCGAGGTGGATCCCTTGCCCGCATCGTCGGCCTGCTTCTCGTCATCGCTCAGCTTACCCTTGGCCTTCAGCCGCGCCTGGCGTGCTCGCCAGGCGTCGCTGCCCGGGGTAGGCATGTTGCGGATCACGATGTACTGCTGGCCCATGGTCCACAGGTTCGAGGTGAACCAGTAGATGTTGAGAGCGAGGGGGAATGCGACGCCCGAGAAGAGGAAGGCGAAGGGGATGATGTACAGCATGATCTTCTGCTGGCGGTACATCGACGACTGCTTCGTCTCGTCGGAGACGTTCTTCGACATGATCTGCAGCTGGGTGAAGAACTGCGAGGCGATCATCAGGACCATGATCGTGCCGAGCAGCGTCACGACCATCCAGTTGCCCGACTCCCAGCCCTGGGTGAAGGTCATCTTCAGGGGAGCGCCGAAGATGGACGCGGCGTTGAAGCTCTCGGTGAGCCGAGCATCCATGAAGCCGATGCCGGTCGTCTTCTCCGCTGCGTGCCGCAGCACGTAGAACAGGGAGAAGAACACGGGCATCTGGATGAGGATCGGCAGGCACGAGGCGAACGGGTTGGTCCCGTGCTTCTTGTACAGGGCCATCGTCTCGCGGCTCATGGCCTCGCGCGAGAACTGGTCCTTCTTGCCCTTGTACTTGTCCTGGATCTTCTTCATCTCAGGGGCCAGATCCATCATGCGCCGCTGCGACTTGATCTGGCGCACCGTCACCGGGATGAGCGCCGAGCGCACGACGACGACGAGGCCGATGATGGAGAGCACCCACGTCACGCCGGATGCGGGATCCATCCCGATCGCGGTGAACAGCCAGTGCCAAGCCCACAGCACCAGCTCGACGAGCCAGCGCAGCGGCCAGAGTATGGTCTCGAAGAATTGCACCGGGTTAGGCCTTTCGGTCTTGGGGGCGGACGAAGCCGCGGGAGTTGATGGTGAAGATCGGACGCAGCCCTGGGGGCACGTCGTCGATGCCGCCCGGAGTGAAGGGGTTGCATCGCAGCAGACGCCAGACGGTCAGGGCGAGCCCGACGAGGAATCCGCGTTGCTGGTACGCCTCAAGAGAATACCTGGAACAGGATGGATGGTATCTGCAGACCTGGCCGTAGAGCGGCGAGATCAGACGGCGGTAGAGGTGCATGATGCCGATCGCCAGGTTCCTCGGCAGCAGCCAGATCTCGAGCAGAGTCCGGCTCATACCGGTCGTCGCTCCCGGTCGGGGTCCGCGCCGTCTGCGCGGCCGACCCGCTCGATCACGCGGGTGAGGGATCGGCCCACCTCGCGCTCCAACTCCGAGAACGGGGCGTCGGCGCTCGCCGGCAGTGCGCGGATGACGACGTCATAACCAGCGAAGCCCGCGGCGAGTCGGCGTTCGACGATCGTCTTCAGCCGCCTCCTGACCAGATTGCGCACGACGGCACCGCCCACGGCCTTCGAGACGATGAAGCCGAAGCGAGCCGGTTCGCCGGGGGAACGCAAAACCGCGTGGACGATGCAGTATGCACCACCCACGCGGCTGCCGGTTCGCACTGTGCGCCGGTAATCGTCTCCCCGGGTGACCCGGTGCTGCCACGCAGGCATGACCGCGGGGAATCGGGCTTACGCCGTGAGCTTCGAACGGCCCTTGCCGCGGCGAGCGGAGACGATCGCGCGGCCGGCGCGGGTGCGCATGCGGGCGCGGAAGCCGTGGACCTTGGCGCGGCGGCGGTTGTTGGGCTGGAAAGTACGCTTGCTCATGAAAGACTCCGTGACTTATGGAACAGATCCCCGAGGCTCGTGGCGACGAGGAAGTCGGATCTGCAGGACGCTCGGGGCTCAGGAATCGCGCTGTGCGCTCGTCCGCGGCTTGCACCGGCGCAGAGCACCAGGCATATGTCGCCCATACAAGGTATTTACTCTACGCGAGATTCTCACGGTCGTCAAAGTTGTCGTGCGGCGCCGAGCGGGGGACCGTCGGCCGGGTGCGTCGCTCCGGCGATGATGTCACGACGACTTGCCTGTGGACAAATCTGTGACTAACGTGATCCGAAGCCCCTCGCGCTCGAGCCGGATCCCTTGCGAACACGGGGTTCGCGCGCCTACGAGCTGTGGATAACCCTGCGGATAGTCTGATTCGGCTCCCGCTGAGACAAGAGTGAGCGGATGACTGAGGACGAGGTACAGGAAGTCTGGGTCAAGGTGACTCAGGCCGTGATGGAAGACCCCGCCGTGGGCCGCACGCTCGGCGCGCACCTCGGCCTTGCCGTACCGCGCGGCGTCGCCGCCGGCACCCTCTACCTCGCGGTGCCGCTCGAGTTCACCCTGAAGCTTCTGGAGACCCGGCTGCGCCCCGCCATCATGACGGCGCTCGCCGGTGTTCCCGAGGCGGCGGGCATCGAGAGCTTCATCGTTCTGGTGGATGAGGACGCGCATCCGGTACTCGATGCGGAGCCCGAAACCCCGCCCGCTGCGGATATTCCTCCCGCCGCATCTGCTGCTTCGCCGTCCAGCACTGGCGGCTCCGCGCCGACGCGGGGGGAGTATCTTCGCCCGCTCGACGAGCCCCGCTCGCGTCACGGGGCCGAAGAGCGCGTGGACAGCCGACTCAACGAGAAGTACCGCTTCGACAGTTTTGTCATCGGCCAGTCGAACCGCTTCGCCCACGCGGCCGCGGTGGCCGTGGCAGAGGCGCCGGCTCGCGCCTACAATCCGCTGTTCATCTACGGCGACTCGGGTCTGGGCAAGACCCACCTGCTCCACGCGATCGGCCACTACGCCCGCGAGCTCTTCCCCGACGTGCGGGTGCGCTATGTGAGCTCCGAGGATTTCACCAACGACTTCATCAACTCGATCGCGAACAACCAGGGTGCGGCATTCCACGCCCGCTATCGCAGCGTCGACATCCTCCTCGTCGACGACATCCAGTTCCTGCAGGACAAGGTCGAGACGCAGGAGGCGTTCTTCCACACCTTCAACACGCTGCACGACCACAACAAGCAGGTCGTGATCACGAGCGACGTGCAGCCCAAGCAGCTGCGCGGCTTCGAGGAGCGCATGCTCTCCCGCTTCGAGTGGGGGCTGCTGACCGATATCCAGGTCCCCGACCTCGAGACCCGCATCGCGATCCTGCGCAAGAAGGCGCAGCGCGAGGGCCTGGAGATCGACCACAGCATCCTCGAGTTCATCGCGAGCAAGTTCACGTCGAACATCCGCGAGCTCGAGGGAACGCTGATCCGGGTCACCGCCTATGCCAGCCTCAATCAGCAGCGCATCGACATGCAGCTCGTGCACACGGTGCTGAAGGATCTCATCACGCTCGACGCCGACAACGAGGTGCAGCCCTCGGACATCATCAGCCGCACCGCCGAGTACTTCGATCTGTCGGTCGATGAGCTCTACGGCCCCTCCCGCGCACAGCAGATCGCGACGGCCAGGCAGATCGCGATGTATCTCTGCCGCGAGCTGACCCCGCTCTCGCTTCCCAAGATCGGTCAGCTCTTCGGCGGGCGCGATCACACCACGGTGATGTACGCGCACAAGAAGATCACCCAGTTGATCGCCGAGCGGCGATCCATCTACAACCAGGTCACCGAGCTCACGACGCGCATCAAGCAGGGCTCGCGCTAGGGCGTGTCTCGTAAATCGTTGCCGTTGCGAGCAGCGCCTGGGCGGGGTGCCTCGCAAGGCGGAGGAGGACGGTTTGCTGGATGTAAATCTGACGACGACAACGCAGCGAGGCGCCCCGAACGGGCGCGCGCAGCAGGCGAGGATTTGCGAGACACGCCCTAGGGCGTCTGCTCCGGGTCGGCTCTCCCGACTCGCCGACAGCGGCTCCGGACGCGCATTCGAGCACCCGGCATAAGTGCACGCGCTCTCACAACTTTCCGACCGGCGAAGTCCGGCATGATTCCGCGTCTCCGAGCCGATATCCATCCACAATCCACCGGGGCCTGTGGATAACTCGGGATAACTCGCATAAATTTGTGGATTGATCGGAGGAGCCTGTGGAGGAGGCACCCGGCTCCGACTTCCCCGTATTCACGCGGATCGCGGCTCATCCACCGCTCGCCAACAACTCACATCTTTGTAGTTCCGTTATGGTGAAACGCCTGTCGGAGGTTATCCACATTCTCCACAGCCGTTAACACTGTTAACAGAATTTCTTCTCTCTTCGGTCACTCGATAACGCGCTCCGCATCGCACCGAACCCCGTCGGTCCTCATCGACATCACAACCCCGGATGCCCCATCTCCCCGAGTATGCAAAGATTGTGAGGCCGGTACGCGGTTCATGTCGTTGCGCGTACGTATGGGAGGAACTGATGCGATTCACCGTCAACCGCGACGTATTCAGCGACGCCGTGTCCTTCGCGGTGAAGCTGCTTCCTCAGCGCCCCACGCAGCCCCTGCTCAGCGGCGCCTTGATCGTGGCTGAAGGCGACCAGCTCACGGTATCGTCGTTCGACTACGAAGTCTCGGCACGCACCTCGGTGACCGCCTCGGTCGCGGAGGAGGGTCGAGCCCTCGTTTCCGGCCGCCTGCTCAGCGAGATCGCTCAGCGGCTGCCCCACTCCGATGTCGAGGTATCGCTTGCGGAGACGCGGGTCGAGGTCCGGTGCGGATCGGCCTCCTTCAGCCTGCCCGCGATGCCCGTGGAGGAGTTCCCCCAAATCCCTCGAGTCGACACGGTGTCGGGCTCGGTTCCCGCCGACGTGTTCGCAGAAGCTATCGGGCAGGTCTCCCTCGCAGCTTCGAAGGACGACGTCACCCCGGTCATCACCGGTGTGCAGTTCGAGGTCGATGAGAACTCGCTGACGCTGACCGCGACCGACCGCTATCGCGTGGCGACGCGCGGCATCGACTGGGAGAACCAGACGGATCAGCGCGCGCTGAGCGCTCTCGTGCCTTCGAAGATCGTCACGGAGGTGGGCAAGACTTTCTCGGGTGACGGCCAGGTGCAGATCTCGATCGTCAAGGACGAGGATCGTGAGCTCGTGGCGTTCACCGGTGGATCCAAGACGGTGACCTCTCTCCTGATCAAGGGCAATTATCCGCCCGTCGGGCGCCTCTTCCCGGAAAGCGTCGACAACTACGCCGTCGTGAACACGGCGGAGCTCGTGGAAGCCGTCGGACGAGTCGGGCTCGTGCTCGAGCGCGAGGCGGCCCTGCGCTTCTCCTTCTCCGAGGGAACGGTGACGCTCGAGGCCGCCGGCACCGAGTCTGCACAGGCGGTGGAAACGGTCGATGCACATCTTGTCGGTGAGGAGATGGTGGTCTCGTTGAAGCCGCAGTTCCTGCTCGACGGACTGCGTTCGACGCATTCGGAGTTCGCGCGCATCGCCTTCACCCGCACGGACAATCCGGGCAAGCCCGGACCGGTCCTGATCACGAGCCAGCGCAGCAAGGATGAGGCGGACGAAGCGAGCTTCCGCTACCTGCTGCAGCCCAACCTGCTGTTGCGCTAGGGGCGACGATGCGGGTCGCGCATCTTTCCCTCACCGATTTCAGGAACTATCCCACCGCGGAGCTCGCGCTGTGCGAGGGGCCGAACCTGATCATCGGTCGAAATGGACAGGGCAAGACCAACCTCGTCGAGGCGATCGGCTACTTCTCGACGCTGCGTTCCCATCGTGTCAGCGGCGACGCAGCGTTGATTCGTGCCGGCGCCGATCAGGCGAGTGCTCGGATGCGTGTGGAGGCCTCGGGCCGCAGCGTGCTGCTCGAGATCCAGATCAACAGGGATCGCCAGAATCGCGCGTCTGTGAACCGAAACCCCGTACGCCCGAGAGAACTGATGCGCTGGTTCGCGTCTGTGGCCTTCGTCCCGGAAGACCTGGGCATCGTCAGAGGAGATCCTGCGGGTCGCCGCCGGTTCCTCGACGACTCGCTCATCGTTCGTCACCCGATTGCGGCAGGCACGCTGAGCGATTACGAGCGCGTGGTGCGTCAACGCACGGCTCTCCTCAAGTCGGCCCGGAAGAGCGGCGTGCGGTCGCTCGGCGCAGCGCTCGAGGTCTGGGATGACCAGTTGGTGACGCATGGCTCGCAGATCATGCTGGCGAGACGCGAACTCGTGAGAGATCTCACTCCGGCACTTCGCACGGACTATGAAGCGCTCGTGGGTCAGGATCACCGCCCTGATCTGGGAATCTCCGAGTCGGTTTATTCCGAGACGGATGTTTCACGTGAAACGGATGGCGTGTCGGAGTTGGCCGAGGTTTCACGTGAAACACTGATGGAGCACTTCAGGCGGGCGCTCGAGGAGGTTCGTTCGCGAGAGATCGATCGCGGGGTGACGCTCATCGGGCCGCATCGTGATGATCTGCTGCTCGGCCTCAACGCGCTTCCTGTGAAGGGGTATGCGAGTCACGGCGAATCGTGGTCGTTCGCCCTGTCACTCAAGATGGCACTCGCGAACATCCTGCGCGAGGAGTCTCCAGCCGGCGATCCCGTGATCGTTCTCGACGACGTGTTCGCCGAACTCGATCGGGGAAGAAGAGAGCGCTTGATGTCGGCCGTCAGTGGATTCGAGCAGGTGATCGTCACCGCCGCTGTGGAGGAAGATGTCCCCGACTCGGTCGAGTGGAATCGGACACTCATCGAGGCCGGCAGGATCATGGATGAAAGTGATTCTCTCGGCACAGATGACACTTTCGATACGGATGACATCGTCGAAGGAGCGGGGGAGGAGTGATGTCGGGAGTCGATGTCGGCTTCGCCGCGGCAGCCTATCTCCGTGCGAAGTCGACCTGGCGAGGGCGGCCCGTCCGTGCCAGGCGCATACGCGGCGAAGACGGTGAGGTCACTGCTCCCTTCGGATCCGGGAGGGATCCGAAGGCCCTCTCCGATGTCATCACGACGATGACTCGGCAGTTCGGCTGGGACAGCGAACTCGACCAGGCGCGACTCATCGTAGAGTGGCCGGACTTCGCGGGCGAGGCCACCGCCGAGCATACCCGGGTGATCGGTGTGAGCAACGGGGTGCTTCAGGTGCAGTGCGATTCCACGACTTGGGCGACCGAGCTTCGACGTCTACGCGCCGAAATGCTCACCCGGGTGCTGAAGGAGTACCCGGATTCCGGAATTCGCGATCTGCGTTTTCTGGCGCCGGGGGCGCCGAGTTGGAGGCACGGGCCCCGTTCGGTGCCAGGCCGCGGTCCTCGGGACACCTACGGCTGACGGTCCCCGATCGTCCTCAGCGTGCAGAGCGATGAAAATCGTTCTCTCAAACGCATTCTGCGGTGAACTCGCCGGTCCGCGTCCGAGCAGAGTTGTGCCTCAGCCGGGAGAATCGCCATTTCGCGCCGTGCACCTGCGTTTTTAAGTTCTCATCTGGGAAAATTCTGATCGGCAAGTTCGGCTGAGGATGCAGAGGTCTCCTCCCGCCGACTGAGGTCTCTTTTCGCTGATTGAGCGAGCGAAGCGTGTCGAAATCGAGGGGCGGAATCGAGGGAGTCGAGCGAGGGTTCCTGGTTTCGACTCGCTTCGCTCGCTCAACCGGCGGATGTGGGGTCCGTTCGCCGGGCCGCCGGAAGTGAGAAGTGAAGTGCGCTCGCAGCGCCGGCGGAGAGAGGTGCGATCGAGGTCTCCCGGAACCTCGGAAGTGCTGTTCATCTCTCGCGGGGGACGATCCCTACGCCGAAATGCTCTCCAGAGGCCCGATATCAGGCCTTTCCGGGCCTGGAATTGATAAGCTGGTGTGCGGAGTTATCCGGGGCAGAGAAACGCTCTGAGAAGCCCAGAAGGGGACCAATCACAGCATGAGTGCGGAACAGGCCACGGCCGGAGAAGACTACGGCGCCGACGCGATCCAGGTGCTCGAAGGGCTCGAGGCGGTACGCAAACGGCCTGGCATGTACATCGGCTCCACCGGCCCCCGAGGGCTTCACCACCTCGTCTACGAGATCGTCGACAACTCCGTCGACGAGGCGCTGGCCGGGTACTGCGACACGATCGACGTGACCATTCTCGAGGACGGCGGTGTGCGAGTCGTCGACAACGGGCGAGGGATCCCTGTCGCTCCGCACTCGTCCGATCCTTCGAAGTCCACCGTCGAGGTCGTGCTCACCGTGCTGCATGCCGGCGGTAAGTTCGGCGGTGGCGGGTACGCCGTCTCGGGCGGCCTCCACGGCGTAGGTTCCTCCGTCGTGAACGCGCTCTCGACTCGTTTCGAGGTCGAGGTGAAGCGCGAAGGTTTCACGTGGAACATGTCCTTCACGAACAGCGTTCCCGACGCTCCGCTCGCGCAGGGGGAGCCCACCGATGAGACCGGCACCACCATCACCTTCTGGCCGAGCGCCGACATCTTCGAGACCGTCGAATTCGACTACCAGACGCTGCGCACCCGCTTCCAGCAGATGGCCTTCCTCAACAAGGGCCTCAGGATCGCGCTCACCGACCTGCGCCCGCAGGAGCCCGTGGAGAACGAAGAGGGCGAACTCGTCGCGCCCTCGGCTCCGCACGACGAGTTCCTGTACGAGAAGGGCATCGAGGACTACGTCCACTACCTCAACTCGGCGAAGCGCGCGGAGCTGGTGCACGATGAGATCATCTCATTCGAGCTCGAGGACACCGAGCGCAAGATCTCCGCGGAGATCGCGATGCAGTGGACCACGGCCTACACAGAGAGCGTGCACACCTACGCGAACACCATCAACACGCACGAGGGCGGCACGCACGAGGAAGGCTTCCGAGCGGCGCTCACCACGCTCGTCAACCGCTACGCCCGCGAGAAGAACATCCTCCGCGACAAGGACGACAACCTCTCCGGCGACGATGTGCGCGAGGGTCTGACCGCAGTCATCTCGGTCAAGCTCGGTGAGCCCCAGTTCGAGGGGCAGACGAAGACCAAGCTCGGCAACACCGAGGCGAAGGCCTTCGTGCAGAAGGTCGTCGGCGATCAGCTGGGGGACTGGTTCGAGCGCAATCCCGCCGCCGCCAAGGACATCATCCGCAAGGCGATCCAGGCCGCGACGGCCCGACTCGCGGCTCGCAAGGCGCGCGAGACCGCGCGCCGCAAGGGCCTGCTCGAGTCGGGCGGCATGCCCG
Organism: Leucobacter ruminantium; assembly: GCF_017565705.1. Lineage (GTDB taxonomy): Bacteria > Actinomycetota > Actinomycetes > Actinomycetales > Microbacteriaceae > Leucobacter > Leucobacter ruminantium. Next base: position 37,864 of record NZ_JAGDYL010000020.1, on the reverse strand, counting down.
GAAAGCTCAAGGACTGCTCGTCGAAGGATCCGTCGGTCTCCGAGATCTTCATCGTGGAGGGCGACTCCGCGGGCGGATCCGCGGTGCAGGGGCGCAACCCGGAGACGCAGGCGATTCTGCCGCTGCGCGGCAAGATCCTGAACGTGGAGAAGGCCCGCCTCGATCGTGCGCTCGGCAACGCCGAGGTGCAGGCCATGATCACCGCGTTCGGTGCGGGCATCGGTGAGGAGTTCGATCCCGAGAAGGCGCGGTATCACAAGATCGTGCTCATGGCCGACGCCGATGTCGACGGTCAGCACATCACCACGCTGCTGCTCACGCTGCTCTTCCGCTACATGAGGCCGCTGATCGATCTCGGCTACGTCTACCTCGCTCAGCCGCCGCTGTACCGCATCAAGTGGGTCAACGCCGAGCACGACTACGCCTACAGCGACGCCGAGCGCGACGCCCTGCTGGCGCTCGGCGCGGAGAAGGGCCGACGCCTCCAGAAGGAGAGCGGCGTGCAGCGCTACAAGGGTCTCGGCGAGATGAACTACGAGGAGCTGTGGGAGACCACGATGAGCCCCGAGACCCGAACCCTGCGGCAGATCACGATGGACGATGCCGCAGCCGCAGACGAGATCTTCGCCACCCTGATGGGCGAGGACGTCGAGGCCCGCCGAGGCTTCATCCAGCAGAACGCGAAGGACGTGCGTTTCCTTGACATCTGAGAACACCACCCCCGAAGAGCTCGAACAGGCCGCGGAGGGCGAGACCAACCACGGCAAGATCGACCAGGTCGACCTGCAGCTGGAGATGCAGCGCTCGTACCTCGACTACGCGATGAGCGTGATCGTGGGACGTGCGCTGCCGGACGTGCGCGACGGCCTGAAGCCGGTGCACCGTCGTGTGATCTACACGATGTACGACGGCGGCTACCGCCCAGACAAGTCATTCTCGAAGTGCACGCGCGTGATCGGCGACGTGATGGGCCAGTTCCATCCGCACGGCGACGGCGCGGTCTACGATTCGCTCGTGCGCCTCGTGCAGCCGTGGGCGATGCGCTACCCGCTCGCGCTCGGGCAGGGCAACTTCGGCTCGCCGGGCAACGACGGTGCGGCCGCGCACCGATACACCGAGACGAAGATGTCGCAGCTCGCCATGGAGATGGTGCGCGACATCGACGAGGAGACCGTCGACTTCCAGGACAACTACGACGGCCGCACGCAGGAGCCGACCGTGCTCACGGCGCGGTTCCCGAACCTGCTCGTCAACGGCTCCGTCGGTATCGCCGTCGGCATGGCCACGAACATCCCCCCGCACAACCTGCGCGAGGTGTCCGAGGCCGCCATCTGGCACCTCGAGCACCCGGATGCGAGCCGGGAGGAGCTGCTCGAAGCGCTCATGGAGCGGGTGAAGGGCCCCGACTTCCCGACGGGCGCGCAGATCCTCGGCACGAAGGGGATCCGAGAGGCCTACCGCACCGGGCGCGGCTCGATCACGATGCGAGCCGTGGTGAACATCGAGGACATCCAGGGGCGCACCTGCCTCGTGGTCACCGAGCTGCCCTACCAGGTGAACCCCGACAACCTCGCCGTCAAGATCGCGGATCTGGTCAAGGACAACAAGGTCCAGGGCATCGCGGATATCCGAGACGAGACGAGCGGCCGCACCGGCCAGCGCCTCGTGATCGTGCTGAAGCGTGATGCGATCGCGAAGGTCGTGCTCAACAACCTCTACAAGCACACGCAGCTGCAGGAGAACTTCGGCGCGAACATGCTGGCGATCGTGGACGGGGTTCCCCGCACGCTCGCACTCGACGGCTTCATCACGGCCTGGTCGAAGCACCAGATCGAGGTCATCGTGCGCCGGACCGAGTTCCGCCTGAAGAAGGCGGAGGCGGAGGCCCACATCCAGCGCGGCTACCTGAAGGCGCTCGACGCGCTCGATGAGGTCATCGCGCTCATCCGTCGCTCGCCGACGGTGGAGGAGGCCCGCGAGGGCCTCATGACCCTGCTCGATGTGGATCAGATCCAGGCCGACGCGATCCTGGGACTGCAGCTGCGCCGGCTCGCAGCGCTCGAGCGGCAGAAGATCCTCGATCTCGCCGCGAAGCTCGAGGCGCAGATCAAGGAGTACGAGGGGATCCTCGCGTCTCCGACCGAGCAGCGCGCGATCGTGATCGAGGAGCTCGGCGAGCTCGTGCACAAGTACGGCGACGAGCGCCGCACCACGATCCTGCACGGCTTCGACGGAGACATGTCGATGGAGGATCTCATCCCCGAAGAGGAGATGGTGGTCACGGTGACGCGCGGCGGCTACGTCAAGCGCACCCGCATCGACAACTACCGCTCGCAGCATCGCGGTGGCAAGGGCGTCAAGGGGGCCCAGCTGCGCGCCGACGACATCGTGGAGCACTTCTTCGTGACGACGACGCACCACTGGCTGCTGTTCTTCACGAACACGGGCCGCGTCTACCGTGCGAAGACCTACGAGATCCCCGAGGGCGGCCGCGACTCGAAGGGGCAGCACCTCGCGAACCTGCTGGCGCTCGCGCCCGACGAGACGGTCACCCAGATCCTCGACGTGCGCGACTTCGCCGAGGGCTGGTTCCTGGTGCTCGCCACCCGCGACGGACTCGTGAAGAAGACCGCGCTCGCCGAGTACGACACCAACCGAACCGGCGGCATCATCGCGATCAAGCTGCGCGAGGGCGACGAGCTCGTCTCGGCGCTCATCGCCGAGGCGAGCGACGACGTGCTGCTCGTGTCGCGGCACGGCATGTCGGTGCGCTTCACAGCCTCCGATCAGGCGCTCCGGCCCATGGGTCGCTCCACGAGCGGCGTGCGCGGCATGAACTTCCGCGAGGGCGACGCTCTGCTCTCCGCCTCCCGGATCAGCGAGGAGAGCGGCTTCGTGTTCGTCGTCACGGAGGGCGGCTACGCCAAGCGCACCGCGGTCGACGAGTACCGCGTGCAGCAGCGCGGCGGCTACGGCATCAAGGTCGCGAAGCTCGACGAGAACCGCGGTGATCTGGTCGGCGGTCTCATCGTCGACGAGAGCGACGAGGTGCTCGCAGTGCTGGCGAGCGGCAAGGTGGTCCGATCCCGCGTGGCCGAGGTGCCGGCCAAGGGACGCAACACCATGGGCGTCGTGTTTGCGCGATTCCCAGAGCGGGACCGTATCATTGGCATCGCGCGAAATTCGGAACGCGGGCTCGAAGACGAGGAGTCCGAGACCGGGGAGTCCGTTCCCGCAGAGAACAAGGAAGACGTGAATGAGTAACACTGTCGCCGACAAGTTGGCAAAGAAGACCCGCAAGAAGGCGCCCGCGAAGCAGGTCCGCCTGAAGCTGGTGTACATCGACTTCTGGTCGGCGGTGAAGTTCTCCTTCCTGGTCTCGATCTGCCTCGCGATCGTCAGTGTGGTCTCGACGCTCCTCATCTACACCGTGCTGCAGACGACGGGCGTCTTCGGCCAGGTCGATGCGCTGTTCATGGACATCGTGGGCGACGAGAACAGCCTGATGAACATCATCGGCTTCCCGCAGGTGCTCGGTTTCGCGGTCGTCGTGGGCATCCTCAACATCATCATCGGCACGGCGCTGGGCGCGGTGGGGTCCCTCGTCTACAACCTGCTGGTCCGCGTGCTCGGCGGATTCCAGCTCGGGTTCACCAGCAACTAGTCGATGAACTCGCCCGATGCGCGGTGCGGATTTCAGTTTTCACCGCGCATCGGGTAGAGTCATTTTCTGGTCAAGGGGCTATAGCTCAGGCGGTTAGAGCGCTTCACTGATAATGAAGAGGTCCCAGGTTCAAGTCCTGGTAGCCCCACCACCACGAAGGCAGACGATGCGGATCGTCTGCCTTCGCTTGTTTTCAGGGATGTCCGAGGTGCGGGCCATAATTGAGCCATGGCGCACTCAGAGTCGATGCAGCATCAGGCGGACACCCTCCCCGATTGGTGGCGCAGCGCGGTGATCTACCAGATCTACCCCCGCTCCTTCGCCGACGCGAACGGAGACGGCGTGGGCGACCTGCCCGGCATCACCTCGCGCTTGCCCTATCTGCGCGACCTCGGCGTCGACGCGGTCTGGATCTCGCCGTTCTACCCGTCGCCGCAGGCCGACGCGGGTTATGACGTGGCCGACTACTGCGGCGTCGACCCGCTCTTCGGCGATCTCGATGCCGCCGACGAGCTGATCGCCCGCGCCCACGAGCTCGGCATGCGGGTCATCGTCGACGTCGTGCCGAACCACACGAGCGACGAACACGCCTGGTTCCAGCGCGCTCTCGCCGCGCCTCCCGGTTCTCCAGAGCGAGGCTGGTACGTCTTCCGCGACATCGACCCGGATGACCCGGAACGCCTGCCGAACAACTGGCCCTCCGAGTTCGGCGGCGCGGCCTGGTCGCGCACGCCCGAGACGGCGCACTCGCCGGGCGAGCAGTGGTATCTGCACCTCTTCGACTCGAGGCAGCCCGATCTCGACTGGCGCAACACAGAGGTGCGCGAGGCGTTCCTCGACATCCTGCGCTTCTGGCTCGATCGCGGGGTCGATGGCTTCCGCGTCGATGTGGCGCACGGCCTGATGAAGGCCGATGGGCTGCCCGACTCTCCGCTCTCGCGCAGCGAACTGCAGGCGGAGGGGGTGCCGACCTGCACGGCGCCCTACTGGGATCAGAACGGTGTGCACGAGATCTACCGCTCGTGGCGCGAGCTGATCGAGAGCTATCCGGGCGACCGCGCGATGGTCGCGGAGGCGTGGGTGCAGCCGCTCGAGCGGCTGGCTCGCTACGTGCGGCCCGACGAGTTCCATCAGGCGTTCAACTTCGCCTTCCTCGGCTCGCGGTGGGACGCGGCTGAGCTGCGCGCGCGCATCGCGGAGTCGCTCGAGACGGCAGCTTCGGTGGGCGCCCCGACCACCTGGGTGCTCTCGAACCACGATGTCATCCGCCACGCGACCCGCTTGGGCCTGCCGCCCGATCAGATGGAGACGCAGCTCGGCTCGGGCGACATCACCCCCGACCCCGTCGCGGGGATCCGCAGGGCGCGGGCGGCGTCCGCGCTGATGCTGGCTCTGCCTGGCAGCGCCTACCTCTACCAGGGCGAGGAGCTCGGCCTGCCCGAGGTGATCGACCTGCCGGCCGATGCGCGCCAGGATCCCACCTTCCGCCGCACGGGCGGCGAGCGGCTCGGGCGCGACGGCTGCCGCGTGCCGCTGCCGTGGCGCGCGGCAGCGCCGGCCTACGGCTTCAACGACACCGGGGAGGCGTGGCTGCCCCAACCCGACGTCTTCGGCGAGCTCGCGGTCGACCGGCAGCTGGGGGAGCGCGGCTCCACTCTCGAGCTCTACCGCGCGCTGCTGGCGCTGCGGCGCGAGCGCGGTCTGGGCGAGGGATCCCTGTCGTTCCTCGACCTCGGAGACGAACTCGTGGCTCTCGACATCACGGCCGACGCCGGGGTCACGCGGGTCGTGCTCAACCTCGGCACGAGCGAGTGGACGATCCCCGAGGGATCGCAGGTGCTTCTCATGAGCGATGAGGGGACGGAGAGCCCCGCGGACGCAGCGGGCGATGCCGGAGCGGCGGTCGATGACCGAGCGGGCGACAACACCGCGGAGCGGCGCCTGCCCGTCGACTGCGCGGCGTGGCTCGTGCCGGCGCCCTGAGCCGCGACAAAAAGCTGAATCGTTCCTGCAGCCCCTAAGATGGGGGATCTGCGGGGCGCGACCCGTTATCAGAACACCACCGGGAGTCACATGTCCGAGAGCTTCGCCGTCACCGGCATTCGCAGCGATGATCTTTCGCTTCCCGAGCCCACGCCGGAGCACTTCAGGTGGTCGCTGCTCAACCACCTGCAGTACACGGTCGGCAAGAGCCCCGAGCATGCCTCGAAGTTCGACTGGCGCATGGCGCTGTCGCACGCGATCCGCGATCGCGCGGTGAATCCCTGGTTCAACTCGACGCGCCGCACCTGGGCCGAGGATCGCAAGCGCGTCTACTACCTGTCGATGGAGTTCCTGATCGGCCGTCTGCTCGAGGACATGACGATCAACCTCGGCCTGCGCGACGTGGTCGCGGAGGTGCTCGACGGCTTCGGCCTCAGCTTCGCCGACATCGCCGAGGGGGAGCCCGACGCCGCGCTTGGCAACGGCGGCCTCGGCCGCCTGGCCGCCTGCTACCTGGAGTCGATGGCCACCGTCGGCTGCCCGGGCTACGGCTACGGTCTGCGCTACGAGCACGGGCTCTTCAAGCAGAGCTTCGATCACGGGCGCCAGGTCGAGACGCCGGAGAACTGGCTGGCCGAGGGCACGCCGTGGGACTTCACGCGCACCGAGTCGGCGTATCACGTGGGCTTCGGCGGCGAACTCGTCGAGGAGGACGGCGTGCAGCGCTGGCGTCCGGGCTCCCAGGTGCTGGCCGCCGCCCACGACACCCCGGTGGTCGGCTACGGTGGGCGCTGGGCCAACACGCTGCGCCTGTGGTCGGCGATGCCCAACGCCGATCTCTTCGATCTCGGCCGCTTCAACGCCGGCGAGTTCGCGGCGGCTTCCGAGCCCGAGGCGCTCGCGCGCAGCCTCAGCCGGGTGCTCTACCCGAACGACACGACCGAGGGCGGCAAGCAGCTGCGTCTCTCGCAGGAGTACTTCCTGACCTCCGCCTCCGTCCAGGACATCCTGCGCCGGTACCTCGCCGCCCACGACGACCTGAGCCGACTGCCCGAGTACGTCGCGATCCAGATGAACGACACGCACCCGGCGATCGCGGGCCCCGAGCTGATCCGTCTGCTCGTCGACGAGCACGGCTTCGGCTTCGACGCCGCGGTCGACGTGGCGACGCGGGTGCTCGGGTACACGAACCACACGCTGCTGCCCGAGGCGCTCGAGCGGTGGACGGTGGGTCTCATGCGTCAGGTGCTGCCGCGCCACCTCCAGATCATCGAGCGGCTCGACACGCAGTTCGTCGAGCTGCAGGGATCGCGGCCCGATCCTGTGCGGCTCATCAGCGGCGACCAGGTCAACATGGGGGATCTCGCCTTCGCTACCAGCCACCGCGTCAACGGCGTCTCCGCGCTGCACTCGGAGCTCGTGCGCAAGGAACTCTTCCCCGTGCACGACGAGCTGCACCCCGATCGCATCGTCAATATCACCAACGGCGTCACGCCGCGCAGGTGGCTGAAGCTCGCCAACCCCGAACTCGCCCGTCTGATCACCGACACCGTCGGCGAGGGCTGGGAGACCGACCTCGAGCGCCTGCGCGGCCTCGAGGCCCACGCCGACGATCCATCGTTCCTCGACGCCTTCGGCCGCGCCAAGCACCGAGCGAAGGAGGCGTTCGCCGGCTGGGTCATGGGCGAGCACGGCCTCGGCGTGCCCACGGATGCGCTCTTCGACGTGCAGGTGAAGCGCTTGCACGAGTACAAGCGCCAGCTGCTGAACATCCTCTGGACCATCGCCCGCTACCAGCGGATCAAGAGGGATCCCGGCGCCGGCTGGGTGCCCAGGGTGAAGATCTTCGGCGGCAAGGCCGCGCCCAGCTACCACACGGCGAAAGACATCATCCGTCTCATCAACGACGTGAGCCAGATCGTCAACAACGATCCGGACACGCGCGACCTGCTGCGCGTCGTCTTCCCGCCGAACTACGGCGTATCGATGGCCGAGAAGCTGATCCCGGCCGCCGATCTCTCCGAGCAGATCTCCACGGCCGGCATGGAGGCCTCTGGTACGGGCAACATGAAGTTCGCACTGAACGGCGCGCTCACGATCGGTACGCTCGACGGCGCGAACGTAGAGATCCGCGAGCACGTCGGCGCGGACAACTTCTTCCTCTTCGGCATGACCACCGAAGAGGTGGCGGCGCGCCGGGCCGAGCCGGGCCACGCCCGGGCTGCGATCGAGCGCAGTCAGGCGCTGCGGGACGTGCTGCAGGCGATTGCCGAGGGCACGTTCAGCCCCGATGAGCCGCACCGCTACGGCGGCCTCGTCGACATGCTGTGGAACAGCGACTGGTTCCTCGTCGCTTCCGACTTCGATTCCTACGACGCCGCGCAGACCGAGGTGGACCGCGCCTACGGCGATTCCGGGCGCTGGCAGCGCATGGCGGTGCTCAACATCGCGCGCATGGGCTACTTCTCGTCGGACCGCTCCGTGCGCGAGTACATGCGCGAGATCTGGGACATCGAACCCGCGCTGTAGAGCTCCGCTCACCGCGTTCTGGGGCGCTGCCGACCCCTCGCGCACCCGAAGTGGATCTCGGAGGCACCGAAGCGTGGTTGGATAGGGATCAAGCTGTTGACGAAGGAGTCGAGATGGCAGGCGGACACGCGCGACCCCAGATACTCGACGCTGCGGACGCCCGACTGCTCGCCGAGGGCGTGCACCCCGATCCCTTCGCGGCGCTCGGGCCCACGGGCGATGGCCGGCATCTCGTCGTCCACGTGCCGGGGGCCGAGCGCGTGTGGGCCGTCAACGGCACCGACGAGGTCGAGCTCGACGCGCATCCGGCGTGCTCCGGGGTCTTCACGGGGCCGCTGCTGCCCTACTACCGGCTGCGCATCGACTGGCCGGGGGGCGGCGACGAGGTGCGGGAGGATCCCTATCGCTTCGGCCCAGTGCTCGGCGAGATCGATGAGTATCTCATCGGCGAGGGCACGCACCACCGCCTGTGGCAGGCGCTCGGAGCGCACCTGATCGAGCACGAGGGCGTGGCGGGCGTGCACTTCGCAGTGTGGGCGCCCCACGCCGAGCGCGTGTCGGTCGTCGGCGATTTCAACGCCTGGAACGAGACCGCGCACCCGATGCGCGCGCGGGGGGCCACAGGCGTGTGGGAGCTCTTCGTGCCCGGGCTCGAAGAGGGGACCGTCTACAAGTACAGCGTGCTCGGCCGTCACGGCGCCAGGTTGCCGCTGAAGGCGGATCCCGTGGGTTTCGGCAGCGAGCACCCGCCGGCCAACGGCTCGGTGGTTCGCAGACTGGGCACGCACGAGTGGCGCGACGCCGCGTGGATGGACGCCAGGCGCGCGGTGAACGCGGTCGACGCGCCGATGAGCGTCTACGAGGTGCACCTCGGCTCGTGGCGTCGGGTCGCCGCGGACACCGAGACGGGCAGCCGGCCCCTGTCGTACCTCGAGCTGGCCACGGAGCTCGTCGACTACGCCGCCGATCTCGGCTTCACCCACATCGAGGTGCTGCCGATCAGCGAGCACCCTTTCGACGGTTCGTGGGGCTACCAGCCGATCGGGCTCTTCGCGCCGACGATCCGCTACGGCACGCCGGGGGAGTTCGCGGCGTTCGTCGACGCCGCGCATGCCCGCGGGCTCGGCGTCATCGCCGACTGGGTGCCCGGCCACTTCCCGACCGACGCGCACGGCCTCGGCCGATTCGACGGCACGGCCCTCTACGAGCACCGCGACCGGCGAGAGGGCTTCCACCCCGACTGGAACACGCTGATCTTCAACTACGGTCGCCCCGAGGTGCGCGGATACCTCGTCGCGAACGCCCTCTACTGGCTCGACGAGTACCACCTCGACGGTCTGCGGGTCGACGCCGTCGCCTCGATGATCCACCGCGACTACTCGCGCCGCGAGGGGGAGTGGATCCCGAACAAGGACGGCGGCCGCGAGAACTACGAGGCGATCGCGTTCCTGCGCGAGACCAATGTGGCCGCCTACGGCGAGCACCCGGGCGTGGCGATGATCGCGGAGGAGTCGACGACCTTCCCGGGGGTCACGCGCAGCGTCGACGCGCACGGCCTCGGCTTCGGCTACAAGTGGAACCTCGGCTGGATGAACGACTCGCTGAGCTACTTCGGCAAGGACCCGATCTACCGGAAGCACCACCACAACCAGCTCACCTTCGGCATCACCTACGCCTTCTCCGAGAACTTCATGCTGCCGATCAGCCACGACGAGGTCGTGCACGGCAAGGGGTCGATGTACGGCCGCATGCCGGGCAGCCACGCAGACAAGCTCGGCAACCTCAAGGCCTTCTACGGCTACATGTGGGGATATCCGGGCAAGAAGCTGCTGTTCATGGGGCAGGAGTTCGGGCAGCCCGCGGAGTGGAACTACAGCGCCGAGCTCGATTGGGCGGTGCTGAGGGATCCTGGCCACGCCGGCGTGCAGAACCTCGTGCGCGATCTCAACGCGCTCTACCGGGAACAGCCGGCCCTGCACCGGAACGACGCGCACGGCCGCGGGTTCCAGTGGCTGCTCGTCGATGCGGTCGACGACCAGGTCTTCGCCTGGATCCGCCGCGGCGATCCCGACGATCCGCACGTCGTGGTCGTGCTCAACCTCACGCCGGTCGAGCGCACGGGCTACCGCGTGGGCTTCCCGGTCGCGGGCCGGTGGATCGAGGCGCTCAACACCGACTCCGCCGCCTACGCGGGCGGCGACCGGGGCAACACGGGCGCGATCGAGACCGAGGCGATCCCCGCGGGCTCCGAAGCGCAATCGGCCATGCTCACTCTCCCCCCTCTGTCAGCCATCTATTTCGTGGAGGAACGGTCATGAACACCCGTCCTATTTCAGACCACCCCACCGGCGCCCCGCTCCGGTTGACGAGCCAGGCCATGGCGTTCGTGCTGGCCGGCGGCCGCGGCAGCCGACTCGAGGAGCTCACCGACCGCCGAGCGAAACCCGCGGTGCACTTCGGGGGAAAGTCGAGGATCATCGATTTCCCGCTCTCGAACGCGCTCAACTCGGGCATCCGCAAGATGGCCGTCGCGACGCAGTACAAGGCGCACTCGTTGATCAGGCACATGCAGCGCGGCTGGAACTTCTTCCGCGCCGAGCGCAACGAGTACCTCGACATCCTGCCCGCCAGTCAGCGCGTGGCCGAGAACAAGTGGTACCTGGGCACCGCCGACGCCGTGACGCAGAACATCGACATCGTCGACGACTACGACGTGAAGTACGTGATCATCCTCGCGGGCGACCACGTCTACAAGATGGACTACGAGATCATGCTGCGGCAGCACGTCGAGACGGACGCCGATGTCACGGTGGGCTGCCTGACCGTGCCGCGCGAGGAGGCGTCGGGCTTCGGCGTGATGGACGTCAACGAGCACGGCCGCATCGTCGACTTCCTCGAGAAGCCCGCCGACCCGCCCGGTATGCCCGACGATCCCGATATGGCGCTGGCGTCGATGGGCATCTACGTCTTCGACTGGGCGTTCCTGCGCGAGCTGCTGCTCGCCGATGCCGAGGACACGAGTTCGAGCCACGACTTCGGTCACGACCTCATCCCCGCGATCGTGAAGAAGGGCAGCGCCTACGCGCACCGCTTCAGCGAGTCGTGCGTCATGAGCGGCCTCGAGACCGAGCCCTACTGGCGCGATGTGGGCACGATCGACTCGTTCTGGCAGGCCAACATCGACCTCACCGAGTTCGTGCCGACGCTCGACATGTACGACAACGCCTGGCCGATCTGGACCTACGCAGAGCTGGTGCCGCCTGCGAAGTTCATCCACGACGACGAGGGGCGGCGCGGTCAGGCCATCCAGTCGCTCGTCGCGGGCAACTGCATCGTCAGCGGTGCCGAGGTGCACAACTCGCTGCTGTTCACAGGCGGCCGGGTTCACTCCTATGCGTCTCTGGATCACGTCGTCGCACTGCCCTACGTCGACATCGCGCGCGGCGCCGATCTGAGTCGGTGCGTGCTCGACAACCGCGTGCGCATCCCCGAGGGGCTGGTCGTGGGCCAGGACCCCGAGGAGGACGAGAAGTGGTTCCGCCGCACGGCGAACGGTATCGTGCTGATCACGCAGCCGATGCTGGATCGGCGGGCGGCCGCGCTGGAGTGAGGCGGGCCGCAGTGAGCGGTGCGGGCCATCGGGACGGTGGCTCGTACCGCGCAGGCGATCCCTCATCGCAGTGAAGAACCCAGGAAGGAACCGATCATGGCACCCCGCCAGAACCGCGTGCTGTCCGTCGCATCGGAGTGCGCCCCGCTCGTGAAGACGGGCGGGCTCGCCGACGTCGTGGGCGCGCTGCCCGCCGCGCTCGAGCCGCTGGGGTGGGGGTCGCGCGTGCTGCTGCCAGCGTATCCGGGGCTGCTCGAGCGGGTCGGCGCGTCGCGTCGGGTCTGGAGCGACCCGGATCTCTTCGGCGGGCCCGCCTCGGTGCGCTCGGGTCGGCTCGGAGACCTCGATCTGCTGCTGCTCGACGCCCCGCACCTCTTCGACAGGCCGGGCGGGCCCTACAGCGTCGACGGGCACGATCACCACGACAACCACGTCCGCTTCGCCGCGCTGTCGTGGGTCGGCGCCCGCATCGCGATCGAGGGGACGAGCGACCGCTGGCGCCCCGACGTCGTGCACGCGCACGACTGGCAGGCGGGGCTCGTGCCGTCGTATCTGAAGTACGCGGGATCGTCGGTCCCGACGGTGCTCACGATCCACAACATCGCCTTCCAGGGCGTGTTCGGCCCCGACCAGCTCGACCGGCTGCGCTTGCCGGCCTGGGATTTCCATCCCGACGCGCTCGAATACCATGGGCTCGTCAGCGCGCTGAAGGCGGGCATGGTGCACTCGACGAGGCTGTCGACGGTGAGTCCGAGCTACGCGCAGGAGCTGGGGAGGCCGGAGTTCGGCTTCGGACTCGAGGGCGTCGTCGCAGCCCGCCGCGACCGCGGGGAGCTGCTGGGCATCATCAACGGCATCGATACCGGGGTGTGGGATCCCGAGAGGGATCCGCACATCGCGCCCTACTCGGCCGCCGACCCGTCGGGTAAGGCCCGCAACCGGCGCGCCCTGTTCGAGGAGTTCTCGCTCGCGGAGTCGTCGGGGCCGCTCGCCGTGGTCGTGACACGTCTCACGCACCAGAAGGGCGTCGACCTGCTGCTCGAGGCGCTGCCCCGCTTCGTCGAGGCGGGCGGCGCCGTCGCGGTGCTGGGCTCGGGCGACCCGGGTTACGAGTACGGCCTCGGTGAGCTCGCCGCACGGTACCCGGAGTCGGTCGGCGTGCGCATCGGGTACGACGAGCCGCTCAGCCACCGCATGTACGCGGGCGGCGATCTGGTGCTCGTGCCGTCGCGCTTCGAACCGTGCGGGCTGACGCAGCTGTACGGTCTGCGTTACGGGGCGGTGCCCGTCGTCGCGGCGACCGGGGGACTGCGCGACACCGTGACCGACGCGCGGCCCGAGAACCTCGCAGACGGCACGGCGACGGGCTTCACCTTCGGCGACGCGGCCCTCGGCGGCACCATCGACGCGGGCGGGCTCGGCTTCGCCCTCGGCCGCGCGCTCGATCTCTTCCGCGACGAGGCCGCCTGGAGGCGGCTGCGCGCGCAGGCCATGCGCGCCTCCGTCGACTGGGGCACCTCGGCCGCCCGCTATGCCGATCTGTTCGCCGAGCTCGCTCGATGAGCGGCGCTGCCGAGCGCCCCGTCACGCCGGGGCGCTCCTGGCCGCTCGGCGTGACCGTATGCGGCGGGGCTGCGGGTGATGCTGCGGACGGCGCTGCCGGCGGTGATCCCGCCGGCGACGGCGTCAACGTGGCCGTGTGGGCGCCGGAGGCGACGCTCGTGGAATTCTGCCTCTTCGACGACGAGGGATCGGAGGAGCGGATCCCCCTCCCGTATCGCGACGGCGAGGTGTGGCACGCGCGCGTGCCCGGCGTCTCCGTCGGTGCCCGGTACGGGCTGCGCGCCGACGGTCCGAACGATCCGGGAACGGGCCGCCGCTTCAACCGGAGCAAGCTGCTCGTCGACCCCTACGCCCCATCCCTCGACCGCCCGCTGCGCTGGGATCCGCTCATGGCGGGATACGCGGCCGGGCCGGACGACGATCTCGCGCTCGACCGCCGCGACAGCGCATCCGTCGTGCCGAAGGGCGTCGTCACGGGTGCGGCCGACGGGCCCGATCCCTCATCGAACAGGCCCGGGCACGAGCTGGCCGATCTCGTGATCTACGAGGCGCACCTGAAGGGGCTGACGGCGACGCACCCCGATGTGCCCGATGAGCTGCGCGGCACTTACGCCGGCATGGCGCACCCGGCGATCGTCGAGCACCTCGTGTCGCTCGGGGTCACTGCGGTCGAGCTGCTGCCGCTGCAGGCCTTCTTCGACGACCAGTACCTCGTGGAGAAGGGGCTCACGAACTACTGGGGCTACCAGCCCGTGGCCTGGTTCGCGCCCGAGCCGCGCTACGCGCGTGAGGACGCCGACGCCGAACTGCGGCACCTCGTGCACACGCTGCACGCGGCGGGCATCGAAGTGATCGTCGACGTCGTCTACAACCACACGGGCGAGGGCGACGAGCTCGGGCCCACGCTCTCGCTGCGGGGCCTCCACAACACCGGCTACTACCGTCTGCTCGACGACGGGCGGCACTACGTCAACGACACGGGCACGGGCAACACGGCGGCCGTCGAACGGCCGATGGTGCTGCGCCTCGTGCTCGACAGCCTGCGGCACTGGGCCGAGCGCTACGGGATCGACGGCTTCCGCTTCGACCTCGCCGCCGCTGTGGGGCGGACTGACCGCGGCTTCGATCCGTTCGGCGCCTTCTTCCAGGCGGTGCAGCAGGATCCGGTGCTCGGCGGGCTCAAGCTCATCGCGGAGCCGTGGGATCTCGGGCCCGGAGGGTACCAGCTGGGCCGCTTCCCGCACCCGTGGTCGGAGTGGAACGACCGCTTCCGCGACGGGGTGCGCCGCGCGTGGCGCGGTCATCCGCGCTGGCAGGGCGATCTCGGCGCGCGGTTGCTCGGCTCCGCGCATCTGTTCGAGCACGCGGGGCGCAGCGCTACGGCCTCCGTGAACTTCATCACGGCGCACGACGGGTTCACGCTCGCCGATCTCGTGTCGTACTCGGAGAAGCACAACGAGGCGAATCTCGAGGACAACCGCGACGGGCACGACGACAACCTCTCGGACAACCTCGGGGTCGAGGGTCCGAGCGACGACGAGGGCGTCGTCTCGGCGAGGGCGCGACGGGCGCGCGGCATGCTCGCGACCCTCATGGTGTCGCAGGGCGTGCCGATGCTGCTCGCCGGCGACGAGATCGGCAACGGCCAGGGCGGCAACAACAACGCCTACGCGCAGGACAACAAGGTCGGCTGGGTCGACTGGTCGGCGCGCGACGACGGGCTGCGCGATTTCGTGCGGAGGCTCGTGGATGTGCGGAGGCGACTGCCCGTGCTGCGGCAGCGCACCTTCCTGCACGGCCGGGAACGTGCGGACGGGCTGCGCGATGTCGTGTGGCGGCGCGCGGACGGCGAGGAGCCCACGGCCGAGGACTGGCAGGACCCGCACGGCTGCCTCATCGCCGTCGAGCTGCGGGGGGCCGCGGGCGACCCGCGGGGCGAGGCGATCGACGGGGCCGTGTTCGTGATCGTGAACGTCGGCGGCGACGTCGACGTGGCGATGCCGGGGGAGGCCGGTGAGGGATCCGGGCTGCGCGCGCCCGTCTGGCGCCTGGAGATCGACTCCGCGAGGCCGCAGGACGAGGGCCTGGTCGAGGGCGGCTACCGCGTGCTGGCGCAGTCGGTCGTGGTGCTGTCGGCGGTGCCGTCGACGAGCGGCGCCGGCGCGGTGCGGCGTGGCGCGGCCGCACCCGGATCCCTCTGAAGCGGGATTTGCGCTCGAGGGGGTCGATCCCTAAGCTTGATGCTGTTGCGCAGCACCCTCGGGTCGCGCTCCGGGTCCTTAGCTCAGTTGGTAGAGCGCCTGCTTTGCAAGCAGGATGTCGGGAGTTCGATTCTCCCAGGATCCACAACCTCAATACGATCCCCGCTCGGTCCCACCGGACGGGGATCTTCTGTTTTCCCGAACAGCCAGTCGAACGACACGCCGAATGCGTCGGCAGTGTAAGCGATTTCCTCTAGGCTCCAGCCCCGCTCGCCGCGCAGCTTCTTGGAGAGCCCGGGCTGCGTGAGGCCGAGCTTCTTAGCGAACGTCGTCTGCGATATCTTCCCGCGCCACAACAGGGTGTGCACGCGTTCCCCGACGACCTCATCGAGCGAGGTGGCGCTGTCCTCTGCGATCCAAGCTGTACTCATGATGCCAGGCTAGCGATATCCAAGACTAAACGCAACAAACAAAACACCCTGGTCGATTCCAAACGAAATGCCATGTAGTATCTCGAACCATGGCAAAACGGAATGAACCAAACACGACGGAAGCGGAGACGCTGACGCCGGGGGAGGCGTCGGCTATCAGCGGCCTTACCCCGACGTGGCTCGCCCGTCTTGCTGATCGCGGCGAGCTGACTGTGAGCAAGCCGGGCGGCACGCATCGCCGCTACGTGCGCGCCGAGGTCGAGCGCCTGGCCGCACCCGTCGAACCCTCGGAGGCCGACCAGTGACGCGCCGACCCATCGCACGCCCGCCACCCGACCGGATCGGGGATAACTGAACACGCCGACGCTACCCAGGCCACCCATGGGAGACACGCGGGAAGCTACCGCGCACCAAGTCGCTAGAACCGACCTCGCAGGCGCTCGTTCATGGCAGGACCGACCGAGCACGCACCCAGCAGCCGCCCCCTGCGAGGGGCCCGTCACTGACGCCCGCAATGGGCGTGCCGTGCGACCGACCAACCGACCCTCTCGGCTCCGTCGAGCAGCACGCGCCCTCCAGAGCCGCATTTTCGCGGCTAGGAGGGGGCCAAACTCTCGCCCCCTGCCCTCACCCCTCCCACCATCGAGCAGCACGAAAGGAGCCGCCCCCGATGAGCACCAACAGCCGCTACGGCAGCATCGCCCGAGCGCAGAAGCTCGCCCGCGAAGCAATCCGAACCGCAAGCCCCCGCCGCTCGATCAACGAACCCCGCCGCGACCGCACCCCCACCGAGGACGCCGAAGTTGCATGGCTCGAAGCCACGCACTGTGAGCGATCCCGCCGCGACGATCACGGCCACATGATCCCCGCTCGCGCCACAGTCTGCCTCTACTGCGGCATCGACGCCATGAACGTCTAGCCCCGGTATCCCGAGCCCCGCTGCTCCTCCGAGTGCTTCCGCAGAGCCGACAGCACCGCCCCACGAATCACCGCCCACAGAATCCAGAAACTCACGATCGAGCCGAACAGACCGAACGTGATCGACAGAACCAATACCGGGGGAATGTTCTCCATCCCCACAGAGTACCGACGAAAGGCACCCCGATGACTCTCAAGCTCCACGCCCACGTGCAGCGCATCCGCGTCGCCGGCAACCTCGCGCCAGGCTGGAGCGCCGGCGTCACCGCCTACGACGACGAGGACACCTCAGCCGGCATCGGCGCCGCCGGCATCGCACCCTCACACGCCGAGGCCGTGCAGCTCGCCCGCGTGCTCTGGGCCGACCTCGACGCCGAACTCATGGCCGAGGTGCACGCGAGCCGCAGCAGCCGACACAAGGCCAAGGCCGCGAAGCTCGCCGCCGAGGAGCGCGCCACGGGTCGCTGTGGCGGGTGCCGAGACCTCGGCCCGCACCGCTACACCCCCGACTGTGAGTTCCGAGACCAGGTCAGCCCAGAGGAGGCTTACGGCCTGCTCGACCACGAGCCCGACACCATCACCGATATCTACACCCTGGGAGAACCCGCATGACCAAGCGCACTCAGGCCCGCGCCGTTGACATCATCATCGCCGTGGATCAGACCGACGCCCGAGCCTACGCCGACAAGCACGGGCACTGGCCACACGTGGCCGTCACACCGCGCTCCATGCTCGGCGCACGCGGACGCGTCGCCCCAGTGTACGCCACGCGCAAGGCGCGCTTGCACCCGCGCTACGCCGACATGCTCGCCGAGGCCAAGCCCGCAGGCGCGACCATCCCGCGCCGCGCACGCGACAGGCGCGTCGGATGAGCGCCTACGCCGCCCACGCCGACCTCTGCGCGGTGATCCACGCCCACGAGGACCCCGAGATGCTGGTGGAGATGCACGCGATGCTGGGCCGACTGGGCGAGTACCCCGTGTCGGGTGACATGATCGCGCTCATCCGACACGGCACCCGCGCAGACGTGCAGCACCGTCGCCACGCAGACGTGCAGCACCGTCGCCGCGCTGCCGCACGCGAGCAGAGGGCGACCACATGCTGACCCTGCTGACCGACACCGGGCTCGGCTCGTGCATCGTGCTCGGTGCCGGCCTGCTCGCTGTGGTCCGCATCGTGTGGGGTAGGCGTGGCTGAGTGGGGAGGGCGCCGGGCTCAGGCCTACACGGCCGAGGTGCTGGAAACCTACGGCACGATCTGTCGACTATGCGGACTCGACGGAGCCGACACCGCCGACCACATCGTGCCCCGCTCGAAGGGCGGCGACCTCTACGACATCACGAACGGCCGACCCGCTCACCTCTCGTGCAACTCGTCACGAGGTAACCGCGATGTCGAAGTCAAGATCGAGTCCGGCCTCGCGTTTTTTAAGACGACCGACACCTAGGGAGCCCCGCGCCAGCCCGTCCATTTCTCCCCAACCACACACAAAAAAAGCCAGATCAGAACCCGGAACCGAGACAAGAAACCATGTCAGAAAATACGCCGATGCTCCCCGGTTTCGAGCCACCCGCCCGAGACAACTCCGAACCCGGATATGTCGAGACGGAAACCGCGAAACAGATCGATAAGTTGCGAGAGATGGGCTATATCCAAGACCACCACGCCGGCCAAGTCGCCCTCGCGATCGTCACCGCCCGCCAGATCGACCGCCTGGAGGGCAAGGGCGCCGCATCAGGGCAGGCGAACCTCTCCCGAGCACTCAAAGAAGTGTTCGAGATGCTGCCGATGCCCGAGGCCGCGACCGGCGACACGTTCGAGGCCGCCGTGCGCGCGATCCTCGCAGAAGCCGAGGAAGAGACCACGCGGTGAGCTTCGACTACGCGCCGGCACCCCGCTACGCCCCCGAGCGCGACCACAGCTACCACAGCGAGGGCGCCGAGATAGCGCGCACCGCGAAGCTGCTCGGCTTCGAGCTGATGCCCTGGCAGCAACTCGTTGTAGACCGCGCGACCGAGTACCGCATCATCGGCCCCGGCGAGTCCGAAGGCGACCGGCACCTCGGCCGGCGCGGCTACCGGTATCACAAGGTCATCGTCACCGTGCCGAGGCAGTCGGGCAAGACGACCCTCATGTCACCGGTTCGCGTTCACCGGATGATGACCCGCCCCAACGCCAAGCTATTCGCGACCGCGCAGACCGGGCAGGATGCCGGCAAGCGAATGCGCGACATGATCGGCCGCGTGGTCGAATCGCCGATCGCGCCCCTGTTCAAGCCGCGGTTCTCTGCCGGCTCCGAGGGCCTGGCGTGCATCGGCAACGGGTCGATCCTCACCCGGTTCTCGCCCCTCCCGTCAGCGCTCCACGGCGAGACACCGCTCATGGTTGACTACGACGAGTTCTGGAAGTACGACCGCGTGCTCGGCGAAGCGCTCATGGGCGCCGTGGTGCCGGCAATGGCGACGCTCCAGGGCCTCACACAAATCTGGCTCGTCTCCACCATGGGCACCAGCGACTCGGACTTCATGAACGCCGAGGTCGAAGCCGGCCGCGCCGGCGCTCCGGGCGTCGCGTACTTCGAGTGGTCGATGCCCGACGGCGCCGACCCCTTCGACCCCGCCACCTGGTGGGAGTTTCACCCCGCGCTCGGCAACACAATTGGCGAGCAAACCATCGCCGACGCCTCGACCTCGCTGTCCTACGGCGAGTACGTGCGCGGCTACATGAACCGCCTGACCGAAACCGTCAACGCAATCGTGGAAGCCGAAGCGCTCCGAACCCTCGTCACGACGTGGGACGATCCGCCCGCATGGAAAGACATTGCCGTCGGCTACGAGGTCGCCGCCGGCGGCACCGCCGCAACCGTCTACGGCGTCTGGCGCGACGCCGCCGGCAACCCACAGGCCCACATCATCCACTCCGCACCGGGCACCGTCTGGCTGGTGCCGCTGCTCAAGCAGATCGCCGAGCTGGAGCCCGCCGTGATCGCCGCCGACGACGGCGGCGAAACCCGCGCGATCACCGATCAACTCGTTCGAGACGGCATCGACGTATACACGACGGGCGCCCGCGACTTCGGCACCGCCTGTATCGCGCTCCTCACCGCCATGCGCGACGACCAGACGTTCCGCTACGACGGATCGGACGCCTTCACCCAGGCAGTCATGCACGCCGTTCTGCGACCGTCTGGCGACTCGTGGCGATTCTCCCGCGCGCACTCGACCGGGCCAATCGCCGCGCTCATCGCCGTCGCGGTCGCGCTCTGGGCATACGACCACCGCGACGACCCGCTCGGAACCCCTTACATCTACCTCGGAGAGGACTAGGCCCGTGGCCCGAATCACCATCGACCAGAGCGCAAGCTCGATCATTCTGTTCTGCCAGGACTGCGCCGTCTGGCACGCGTTCGCCGACGACCTCGCCGCCGCTCACGACAGCGCCGTCGCGCACGAGAACCGCACTCACCCCGGCACCCAAGAGGCCGCGCACGCCCGCCGGGAATGGCGCCGACGCGCCCGGAACGCCGCCGCGACGCGCCGCTGATTCGCCGACCGTGGGGGGCCTGCCCTGAGCCTTGCAGTCATGGGAATCATGCAGCGCATCGGGCAGGCCCTCGGCTTCTCGTCCGATATCCGATCGCCGTGGGCTGAGGACGGAATCCTCGAAGAGGTCACCGCGGCGGCACTCTACGGCGACGTGTCCATGATCCCTGTATCGGCCTCGCGCGCGCTCCGCCTCGCCGTCCTCGCGAAAGGCCGGCGCCAGCTCGTCGGACCGCTCGCCCGTCTCCCGCTCGTCGCGTTCGACAGCAGCGGCGCCCGACACAAGAACCAGCCCAACATCATCGTGCAGCCCGACCCCTCGGTGCCGAGGTCGAACACGATCGGATGGATCGCAACCGAGCTGTACCTCTACCCCTGCGCCTACACCCTCGTGACCGAGCGCAACAGCTACGGTTTCCCGCACCGACTCACGCCCGTACCGCACGGCGACGCCGAAACGGACGACAAGGGCCAGCTCATCGCCGTCAAGGGTAAGCCCGTCAACCCCGCCGACACGCTCCGCTTCGACGGCCTCGACGGCGGCCTGCTCGCCGAGGCGTCCGACACCATTCGCCGCGCTCTCGTCCTCAACCGCGTCGCCGCCCTCGCCGAGGAGAACCCGGTCCCGGCCGTCGAGCTTCACAACGAGGGAACCACGATCACCGACGAACAGATCGACAAGCTCATCGAGCGCTACCGCGCCGCCCGTCGCAAGCACGGCGTCGCGTACACCTCGAAAGAGGTGAAGCTCCAGGTGCACGGCACCCAGCCCGAGAACCTTCTCATCGACGGCCGTAAGCGCATCGACCTGGAACTCGCCCGACATGCGAACCTCCCCGCCTGGGCAGCCGACATCCCGCTCGAGGGCGCCAGCCTCACCTACCAGAACCGGCACTCCAAGAATCAGGAGCTGATCGACCAGTTCCTATCGTCCTACACGACCGTGATCGAGGAGCGCCTCTCGATGGACGACGTCACCCCACACGGGACGACCGTCAAGTTCCAGTTTGACGAGCTGACCAAGCCCGACATGAAGACCCGGTTCGACACGTATGCGCTCGGCAAGCAGCACGGCTTCGTCACGAACCAGCAAATCGCCGACTGGGAAGGCTGGGAAACCGCCGCCCCCGAGACACCCACCCAGCAGAAGGAGCAGCAGCAGTGAAGCTCACCGCCCACGGAACCGTCACCCTCGCCGCAGGCGACGACCGGACCCTCCGCGGCACGATCGTAGAGTTCGACCGGCCCACCGACGACCGCCGAGGCCTGATCATCGCCGCCGGCTCCCTCAACCCGCGCGAGCCGCTGAAGCGAACCAAGCTGCTCCGCGACCACGACGACCACGACCCCGTCGGCTTCCTCACCGCCGTGTCCGACGACCGCCGCGACGCTGAGTTCTATCTCCCCGCCGGCGAGAACAGCGACCGCGCCCTCGAAGAAGCCCGCAACGGCCTTCGCGACGGCCTCTCCATCGGCTTCACCGTCGAGGAGTACCACTTCGATGATGACGACAACATCGTCGTCACCCGGGCCACGTTCCACGAGGTCAGCCTCGTCGCCTGCCCCGCGTTCGCCGGCGCCGGCATCTCCGCTTCCCTCGCATTCGAAACCACCCCCACCCCGAAAGGTAACCCGATGAACCGTGAACAGCTCGCCGCCGCCCTCGCCGCCGGCACGATCACCCAGGCCGAGCACGACGCCCAGCTCGCCGCCCTCCCGAACCCGGCCCCCACCGCGCCGGCCACTCCCGCAGCGGCGCCGCCGGCCGAGCGGCCCGGCGAACTCGCCGGCACCCCGCAGCCGGTCCCCGCGGCCGCGCAGCTCGCGCACACCGCGCCCCGGCCCGTGTCCCTCCGTCAGCTCGCGCAGGACGTGTCGGCCGCGATCGCCCGCGACGACCGCGCCGCCGTGCGCCTGGCGCTCCAGGACACGATCCCCGCCGACGACGCCGGCGAAGGCTTCATCCGCGAAGACTGGCGCGGCGAGCTGTGGCAGGCCGACCGCACCGACCGCCGCATGATCGACGCACTCGGCACCCCGCAGCCCCTCCAGACCGGATCCAAGATCAAGGGCTGGGCGTGGGACGTCAAGCCCGACGTGCAGGACTACGAGGGCAACAAGACCGCCGTTCCCTCGAACAAGCCCAAGACCAAGCCCATCGAAGCGGCTGTGCACCGCAGCGCCGGCGGCTGGGACATCGACCGAATCTTCATCGACCTCGGCGAAGCCGGCTTCCTGGAGGCCTTCTGGCGTGCGGCCGTCGCCGACTACAAGCAGGACTCCGAGAGCTACGCGGCCGAGCAGCTTCTCGCCGGCGCGTTCGAGATGCCCTCGCAGCCGACGCTGCTCAAGGGCCTGTCGAAGCTCGGCGCCGGCTTCGCCGCGATCGGAGCGAGCCTCGACGCGATTTTCATCGCGCCCGACCTGTTCGAGGAGTACTCGGAGCTGACCCAGGCGGAGGTGCCGTTCTGGCTCGCGAACGCGACCGGCGTGTCGCTCCGCAACCAGTCCGCGACCGTCGCAGACCTCAATATCCGCACTCACCCCGACCTCGCCCCGGGCCAGATCAGCGCGTTCGACAAGCGCGCCGCGACGTGGTTCGAGAAGCAGCCCCCGATCCGAGTCAACGCGATCGACCTTCCCAAGGGCGGAATCGACCTCGGCCTGTTCGGCTACGACGCGCTGCTCATCAACGACGCGCGCGCTAACGTGAAGATGCAGATCGGCGCCGGCGGCAATGGCTGAGCTGATCAAGGACGCGGACCTCCGACGCTCGGTCGGAGGTGACACGCCGGGCGCCGCGATCGACGCCGAGGCCCTGGCGCTCGCCAAGGCTGCCGCGATCGCATACGTGGTCCGGCATCACGGGGCTCTGGAGGCGTGGCCGGCCGACTACCAGCTCGGCGCCCTTCGCCTCGCCGCCGGCCTCTACCGCGACAAGGCGAACCCCGGCACGACCGACCCGTTCGGCAACGCGAACGTGCACCGGCGGGCGACCGACATCCAGATCGAGCAACTGCTCGAAGTGGGTCGGTTCGCCCGCCCCCGGGTCGGGTGAGCGCCGTGGCTGCCGGGATCCCCGACGCGCTCGCCCACGTGGTCGACAAGCTCGCCGGTGCCGGCCTCGCCGCGTCTCACACGGTCGGCGGGCTCCAGGTGCCCGGCGCGTGGGTCCACGCGACCGGATACGAACCGCTCACCCTCGGCGGGGCCGCGCGCCTCGACGTGGCCGTCGACCTGATCGCCGAGGACCAGGCCGAGCACACCGCGATCTCGCAACTCGACGGGATGCTCGGCATCGCCCTCACCGTGATCACCCCGACAGGGAAGGTCGAGACTGACGCCGTGGTCGAGTTCCCGAGCGGCGCGCTACCCGCGTTCCGCATCCCCACCACCATCGAATACACCAAGGAGTAGACATGGCCGTCAACGTCATCGAGATTGGCCCCGGAACCCTCACCATCGGCGCCCCTTCCGCTCTCACCGACTTCTCGGACCAGTGCGTGAGTGCTGAGCTGATCCCGTCCGTCGACAAGGAGAAGCCGCGCCGCGTGCTCTCCGGTAAGAACGTGCCCGGCGCCCGAACCGAATCGGTCAAGCTCCAGTGCGAGTTCCTGAACGACTTCGGCGCCCAGGACTCCCGCAGCGAATGGCTCTGGGAACACCGCGGCCAGGAGGTGCCGTTCAACTACGTGCCGAACAGCTCCGCCGGCAAGGCGATCACCGGAACGCTCGTTGTCGAACCGATCGCAATCGGCGGCAAGGCCGGCGAGAAGCCCGAGAAGCAGGTCGAGTTCGACCTCGTAGACCCGCCTGTGTTCGAAGCGGTCTGATGGTCGAGTACGGCGCCGCCGGCCAGGCGTTCAAGGTGGAGGGCGCGCGGAAGCTCCGCGCGACCCTCCGCTCGGCCGGCGACGACCTCTCGGACCTTAAGGATGCGAATCGGCAGGCGGCGAACATCGTCGCCCCTGTCGCTCGCGGCCGCGTCCCGCAGCGCTCCGGCAAGCTCGCCGAGACGATCCGCCCCGGCGCCACCAAGACCGCCGCGATCGTCCGCGCCGGCAACAACCGTAAAGCCGGCGTCGCATACGCCAACCCCATTCACTGGGGGTGGTTCGCCCGCGGCATCAAGCCCGCACTCTTCCTGTCGCTCGCCGCTCAGGAATCAGAACCCCAATGGCGCGCGCCCTACGAGAAAGCTCTCCAGGACGCGCTCAACAAGATCGAAGGAACCACACCATGATCGCATCACCCGTCGTTACCGTCACCCTCCAGAACGGCGACGAACAGCAGCAGATCACCGTCAAGACCGACAACCGGAACCAGGTCAAGTACGACTTGCTTCGCTCTCAGAAGGACTGGCCCGGCCAGAAGGAAGCGCCGACGCTGTGGCTCACCATCATCGCGTGGCACGCTCTCGCGCTCGCAGGCCCCGCCCGAGATGAACCGTTCGAGCTGTTCAACGAACGATGCCTGGAGGTCTACCTCTCCGACGAGGACGGCCGGCGCCTGACCGCAGCCGAGGTCAAGCGACAGGCCGGCATCGAAGCGGACCCTACCCAGCCGGCTCCCGCAGCCGGTATCTAATCGCCCTCGCGATCGCTGCCGGTCAGCCGGCCCCCTGGCTGCTCGACGCCGACGACGCCACTGTCGCCACTGTCGCCGCCGTCCTGGAAGAGATGAACGAAGCAAGGAAGAGCCATGGCAAGTAAAACCGCGATCCTCTCGGTTCGGATCATCTCGGACGGGAAGGACGCCGCCGCCGGCTTTAAGAGCACGGAACAGGCGGCACGCGAGTTCGAGTCATCGCTCAACACTGCCTCGGTCGCGGCGGGCGTCACGCTCGCCGCGATCACCGCCGCCGGCGCCGGCGCCGTCTCCGCCGCGTCCGACCTCCAGCAGTCCGGCGGTGCCATGGCTGCCGTGTTCGGCCAGCACGCCGAGGAAATCGGACAGCTCGCAGACGGCGCCGCCCGCCGCGTCGGCCTCGCCCAGTCTGAGTACCAGCAGCTCGCCGCCGTCCTCGGCGCTCAGATGAAGAACCTGGGCATCGACGAGGCCGACCTCGTAGGCCAGACTGACGAGCTGATCACCATGGGCGCAGACCTCGCGGCCGTGTTCAACGGGTCGACCTCCGAGGCCGTGTCAGCCTTGTCGGCGCTGATGCGCGGCGAGCGGGACCCGATCGAACGCTACGGCGTCACGATCAAGCAGGCTGCCGTCGACGCGAAAGTCGCCGAGATGGGACTAGACGGTCTGGAGGGTCAGGCGAAGACCACGGCCGAGGCGCACGCCACGCTCGCACTGCTCGCCGAGCAGACCGGACACGCGCACGGTCAGTTCGCCTCTGAGATGGACACCGCGGCCGTGTCGTCTCAGGTCGCGGCGGCGCTCTGGAAGGACGCCGCCGCCGACCTCGGTACGGCGCTGCTCCCGCTCGTCGCCGAGGGCGCGAACCTGCTTGCCGGCCTCGCCGAGGGCTTCTCGCAGAACAGCGAGATCCTTGTCCCGCTCGTGCTCATCGTCGGCGGCTTCGTGGCCGTGCTCGCCGCCCTCGTGCTCGGCGTCAAGGCCTACCGCACCGCGGCCGAGGTCGCCGCAGCCGCACAGGTCATCTGGAACGCGGCGATGTCGGCGAACCCAATCGGACTGATCATCATCGCGATCGCCGCCCTCATCGGCTTCATCATCCTCATCGGCACCAACTGGGAGGAAGTCAAGGTCATCTGGGCCGATGCGCTCGCGAGCATGGTCGGCTGGATCGAGGATCTTATCAACTGGATCATTGACGCGATCAACTGGTTAGGCCAGTTCTTCGGTATGACCGACGGACTCTCCAACGTCGACTGGGGCCTCGATCGCGGCTCCGCATCGGCTTACGTGCTCGCCGGCGATACCGGCCCGCAGCTCGCGCAGACGTTCGCCCTGCGAGCATTCAACGCGCCGCCGGCGCTGCCCGCCGCGCTCACCGCGCCGGCCCTCGGCGCCGCCGGCTCGCCGCAGGTGATCAACCAGTACGACGTGACCGTGACCGGCGCCCTAGACGCCGAGGCGGTCGGCCGTCAGATCCGAAAGATCCTGTCCGACCTCGGCGCCGCGTCTGGCACCGTGCGAGCTGGAGGTGCCAGGTGGCAGCCCACGAACCAGTAATCACGATCAACGACCAGGCGGTTGACCCCGGATGGTCGATCGCCGCCGGCGAGACAATCCTCGACGGCGTAACGATCGTCTGGGGTCGCGACTCGCTCTATGAAGAGGTGCCGCCGGCGGTACTGAAGCTGGAGATGATCTACCGCACAGGCGGGACGATGCTCGCGAGCTACATGCAGGGAATGCCGGTCACTGTCGCCACCGACCTCGGCACCCTCTACCGCGGCCGCATCACCTCGACCCGATGGAAGGAACTCTACCTGTGGGACGAGGAGCGCCAGGAGAACGTGCGCTACTGGCTTGTTACAGTCACAGCGCACGACCCAACCGCCCCGATCCGTGCGTTCATTCCGACTCCCGCGCCCCTGCCTGTTTCGGCCGGCTCGACGGATCTGGATAAGCGAGTACTCAACGCCTGGAATTCGTGCCTCCGCTCGCGCTCGCAGTTCCCGTTCTTCGGATCGTACAAGCGCAACGGCACCACCTACTGGGGTGCGGCAGCAATGTACCACTCCGTCATTGACGAACTGATCGCCGCCGGCCGCATTTCTGGTGTGTGGAACCTGAATGTCGGCAGCGTACCGACCTACGGCTATCGAGTGCATACCGACCGTGCGAACGCCTGGCAGCTACTCCGAGAGGTTGCCGGCACAACCGTGCTAGCCGAGCCCTGCTACCGCCACGAAAACGACACGATATACCCGGCCACCCCAACGACAGCATCGCCTGGCGTGCGCCTGGTCTACTCAGCCGGTCTGCTCGCGCTCGCGCCCCTCGCCGGGTCATCAGCGATGCTCATACACGCCGACCACCTTGAACTCCCCTCGGACGACGGACTCGAGCTATCGACCGACGCCATCGCAGACATCGGCAAGGTTGAGTACGAAGTCACGCACATCGTAGATGAGATCTACTGGTGGGATAACGCCGGATACCAGACCGGCACCAAGATCCCCTCCATGAGTCTGGAATCTGTAGAGCGCGCCGTGCCGGCTGCCGCAGACGTGAAGGCCTATCGCCGCCGCATCTACATGCATAACGGCAGCGAGACGA
Organism: Leucobacter ruminantium; assembly: GCF_017565705.1. Classification (GTDB taxonomy): domain Bacteria; phylum Actinomycetota; class Actinomycetes; order Actinomycetales; family Microbacteriaceae; genus Leucobacter; species Leucobacter ruminantium. The sequence goes on along the minus strand of NZ_JAGDYL010000020.1, from coordinate 10,220 downwards.
TATCGACCGGGCAGATATTCCGGTACGACTACAACACCAACCAGACCGTCGAGCAGCACCTCGATGCCACGGCCGCGATGATCGCGAAGCTGAACCGCCGGCCCTCGCTCCCCGAGGTCATTTTCGACTGGGAGCGATCCGGCGCCGCTGTCGGGCAGACGATCGCCGACGCACTGCTCTACGCCGGCCCCTACCGGCTCCAGGACCGGCCGGTGATCGTCACCGCCGCGCCGGCGCTCGCAGAGATCGGCATTGAGAACTACGGCCAGATCATCGGCGGCACACTCACCTACCGCCAGGGCTGGCGCCATCAGCTCAAGTTCGCGCCCACCGTGAACAGCGCGCCGAGCGACCTGACATACGCGCAGCTCGTCACGAACACGACGGCGACCTATGACTCGTGGTCGCCCGATATCACCTACAACGACTGGTCGCTGATTACTCAAGGAGCATCATGAAATCCACGCCCCGCTTCAACATCAAGTACCCGGAGGGAGCCGACAAGCCGAAAGACTTTCCAGCCCATACCGAGGCGCTGGCGCTGTCGGTCGAGTCGGCGCTCATCGCGGCGAGCATTCCCGGCACATCGAACCCCGACATTCGCGTCTGCCCCACGGCGGCAGCGCGAAACTCGTACTTCGGCACCCCGACGACGACGGCCGCGCAGCTCGCGCTACAGGCGCGCGGCCCGCTCGCGATCCGAACCGACACCGACAGCATCGAGAGGTACTGGGCAGCGAAGAGCGCCAGCAACCCACATGGCAAGGCCACGGCCGGATGGTATCCCGTCGCGGGCGCGAGTGTCGCCCTCCCGCCGGCGGATCTGATCACCTCCAATGCCGCGAGCGTGGGCGCCGGCTTCAAGCTGTTCCGCAACTACGAGGGATTCGTTACGGGCGAGGTCGACATCGGCCGCTCGACCAACACCGATTTCCCGAACGGCGGCGACCTTGTGCAGCTCCCTGTCGGCTGGCGGCCGGAGTCCACTGTCGAGCGCCCCGGCGCCGTCACCCAGGGCGGTAGTCCAGGCTTCCATACCGCCCAGATCCAAACCAACGGGTGGATACGCGTATGGAGCATCGGCAGTCTCGCCGCAAACCGCGTCCTGCGCTTCGCGACCAACTACCAAGCCGCCTAGGAGGCCCGCATGTCTATCGCTCTCGTTCACCCCTGCCCGACTGGCAAGCGCACCGATGCATTCGGATGGCGCGCTGCTATCCCGGGCGTCGTCGGCCCCCAGCTCCACACCGGGCAGGACTGGGCCGCACCAGCCGGCACACCGGTCTACGCCGCGCACGCCGGCCGCGTCAACAAAGTCTGGTGGGACACCATGCGCGACGGCTCTCCGGCCGGCGGGAACATGCTCCAGATCGGCGCCGCGAACCTATCCACCAGGTACGCACATCTCTCGAGCTACGCCGTGCGCCTCGGCGACGAGGTACGCGCCGGCCAGGTCATCGGGTACGTAGGCCGCACCGGCGCCGCAACTGGCGACCACCTTCATTTCGAATTGCTGCTACCCGGCGGGCAGTTCGTCAACCCCGTCCCCTATCTCACCGCGACACCACAGAAAGGACCGGCCATGCCGTACCGCCTGCTCAACCTGAAAGAAACCCTCGACGGCGGGAGGAGCACTACCGACAAGGTCTACTTCGACGCCGGCCCCGGCGCCGGGATCAAGCACGTACAGCACCCCGACCACGTGAAGCTCTTGCGGCGCTTCATCACGGATAAGCCCGGCGACTGCATGTACCCCGCAGAAATCGCGATCGTGAACGGCTACCTCCGATGAGCCGGCGCCCTCCCCACTTCACGTGGTGGGGCTGGATCCGGCACCGCGCCGGAGTCTGCCCGAAGGCTCAGGCCGGCTATCGCTGCCACGGCAGGCCGGGGGAGTGCCGCTGATGCCAGACGCCGCCCTGATCGCCCTCGTGGTCGGCATCGTCGGACCCCTCCTCGCGTACCTCACCGCAACGCAGGCCCGCCACGGCCGACAGCTCGCAGAAGCACGCGCCGAGCTCGACGCCGCTGAGGTGCGCGAGCGCGTGCTCTGGGGCTACGTGCGCGCCCTCATCGACCAGGTGTATCGCCTCGGCGGCACGCCCGTGGATCCCCCCGACTACCTCGACGACCTGTTCCCATCCCGCCCCCGAAAGGAAACCCCATGACCTGGAGCCAGGCCCGTATCTTCGTCTACCTGCTGACCGCCCTGATTGGCGCCGTACTGATCGTCTGGGGCATGATCCACGCGGATCCCGCCATGATCGCGACGGGCGCCGGCTATCTCGGCGTCGGCGGTCTCGCGGCCGGCAACACGCACCACCCGCACGAACCCGCCGAGCATCCTCGCGGCGATCACGCCGCAGAGTGATTTTGTAGGAACCCCTGCCGCCGGCTGCCGGCATCGCGCAGGGGTTCCTACAACGCTACGCGGCCCGCCGCCCCGACCGCAGCGGCACCGCGACCGGCTGGAGTTGCGCGATAGCGGCCTGCTTGCGACGCTCGGAGACGCGCGTATAGAGCTGTGTGGTTGATAGCTGCTCGTGCAGTAGCAGCTCTTGGATCACGCGAATATCGACCTCTGCGTCGGATAGCTCGCAGCCGTAGGCGTGCCGCAGCGAGTGCGGGGTCAGTGTCGGGTCTGTGATCCCGGCGCGCCGCTTCGCCTTGGTGATGAGGTCGGTGACGCTAGCCCCTTGAATCGGGTTGTCGCTGCCGTCGCGAGCGGGGAACCACCAGCCTATCGCGGGCATTTGGTGGGAGATCTCCGCGATGAGCGGGTGTAGGGGTACGTGCCGTACCTTGCCGCCCTTGGTGACCGTGCGCAGCATCATCGCTTCGCGGTCTACGTCGTCGCCGCGCACGCGCGCGATCTGCGAGACGCGGAGGCCCTGGAGGTGCCCCATCAGGATCATGACGCGCGTTCGGTAGTAGGCCCCGCTCGCGAGCATGGCCTCGATCTGCCAGCGCTTGAACGGTCGCGCGGTCGCGCGCGGCACGCGCACGGGTTTGAGTTTCACCGTGGGATCCTCGGTGATGTAGCCGTCTTCGAGCAACCAGCGATAGAACGCTTGGAGTGCGCCGCGCTCGGTGCGGCGCGTTCCGGGCTTCACGCCCTCCCGCGCGAGGTACGCGCGTAGCTCGGGCAGACCGGCCTGTATGAGGGGCTTTCCCGAGTGCTTGCGGAACCCGTGCAGCAGCCATGCACGGTTGCGGATCGTGGTCTCTGCGATGGACTGGGAGCGCTGATAGACGCCGAACTCGGCAATGAGGTTGGTTTCCATCTCGGCAGGCTGCCAACGCGCCTGAGCGCGCTCGAAAGCGGTTGGCGCGTCTCCCGCGTGCCCGTTCGCGGCGCGCCGGAATGCCTGATCAGGGGAGCACAACGCGCTCACTCGTCATCCTCGCCCGACCGCTCGGTGTAGTCCCAGACCCACGTCCCGTTCGCGAGCGTGATGGTTACCCGCTCCTTGCGATCACGGTGCATGGCGCGATGCCGTGCGATGCCGTGCGACCTGATGAAGCGGTCGCAGTTGTGGCAGATCGGCATTATGCCGACACCTCACCACGAAGTGGGGTGACAGGTGCCAACCACCCGGTTTGCAAGCAGGATGTCGGGAGTTCGATTCTCCCAGGATCCACCACCTAGAAGCCCTCAACTTCCGCGAAATATCAACGAAGTTGGGGGCTTCTTCATTTTTCATCGTCTGCTCCTGACAACGGATTGACAACATTGCTTCGAGCGCGATCCAGGGCGGCAGCCACGTCGTCGAGGTCGTCATCGAACAGATCAGCGTATGTGTCGAGTGTCATCGCGGCCGAGGCGTGTCCGAGCATCCGCTGCACGGCCTTCACGTTCGCACCAGCACTGATCGCGAGCGATGCAGCCGTATGTCGCAGATCGTGCGGGGTGACTCGCGGCACGATCGGCGGAGGAACCTCGCCGCGCTTCACAGCTTTGTCGGCTCGCTCCGTGTCGGCGGCAATGCAGCGCTCGACGGCACGGCTGAACCATCCCGATTTGGTGCGGGGAAGGGGCATGTAGTGCTCTCCATCACCGAAGAGTATGTTTCGCGCGCCCTTGCCCTTGATGAGTGCGGCAATTTCCTCGTCGAGGAATGCAGGGTAGGGAACCGTGCGAGCTTCATGTGTTTTCGGCGTGCCGACCTCGATCTTGCTGCCTACTGTCACGGCGTTTTGCCTGATGTTCACGCGCCGCTTCTTGGTGTCCACGTGTTCCACGTGCAACCCCGCCATTTCGCCCCAGCGCAGCCCTGTGTATGCGAGGAACCGCACGATCGTCGGTTTTGACGCAACCGCTGCTAACTGCTCGACCTGGGCATGTGTCAGGTACGGCTTACCCTTCGCCTTCTTCTTTGGAAGCGAGATGCCACGGGCTACGTTCTTGACGATGCGCTGATCCCGTACTGCTGCGTCGAGGATCGATGCGAGGATGCCGTGAGCACGTAGAACCACGGTCGCCGACTTCGCCGTAGTGAGCTCGGAGACCCACGCTTGAACCTCACTGTGCCGTATGCTGGCGACCTTCCGAGCGCCCCACTTCGGCTGAACGTGAACTTTCCAAGCCGTCGAGAAGGAGAGGAAACTCGACGGCTTCACCACCGCCTTCTTGGTGTTCAGCCAGTCACTACCGAGCATGTCAAGCGTGACATTGCCGTCTCTATGATTCACGAATTCGCCACGGATCTTCGAGATCTCGACCTCGGCAAGCCGTAGCTCGGCATCCCGCTTGCGTTTGAAGCCGCGTTCGTTGGTCTGCTTGTTGTCCGGTCGACGGTAGGCGATGCGGTAGCGCTTCTCGCCTTTCGCAGTGGTGTAGGAGTGGACGCTGCCCATGGCCGGGAATCCTTCTTGTCTAGCGTCTGTCTGCTGTGGAAGTTTGTTCTGATGCCTCGATCCATGCGACAACATCACGTTCGCGGTAGAGCACCGTGCGCGGAGTGGGCTTCAGAAACTTCGGCCCGTCACCCTGAAAACGAAGCTTGGCGAGTAGCCCCCGGCTCATACCGGGGATCAAGTCGGCAACATCATCGGGGGTCATGTAGCGAGGTCGTTCCGCAGCGCTATTCATACTGAGATCACCTTCCGAAAGTGTGCGTTTCCATCGGCGCGGTCGTGGTGGGTTTCGGGGTGCGTTCCGCATGGAAGCAGAGGAGAGGCCGAGGAGACTGCAGGGATCCTCAGCGGTAGGCTGGTGCAGCCTCTCGGCCTCTCGTCCTGGTTCGGCCGCTATTGGTTTTCAGTCTGGGAAGACCGTCGGGCCGTGATGTCGGCCTTGAGGGCTTCCAACTCTCTGGTGGTCATCAGGCCGAGCAGGATACGCACCAAAGCCTCATCGGTGGAGGGCATCAGCGAAGGTCGAGCTTCCCAGGGAATGGCCGAGGCTCAGCCCGATGCGCTGGAATGCGCGACTCGATCGCGTTGATCAGATCCAGCAGCCACGCGGAGCAGGTCGCGGCGCGTGCCCACCGACCGAATTGCGTGGGGGTGAGCGTCTGGCCTTCGAGCCAGTCGTGCCGGACTGCGTTCCGGTACTGTGAACACACCTGATCGAGTTCCCCGTGCAGTGAGCTGAACATCGAAGCCACACCCGCGAGTACCGTGGGGTCATTTCCGAGGGCCCCCTGTTCCATCGCTTGTGCCAGGGCCTGCAGGTCTGCGCGCCCTTCGTTCAACAGGGCCACGATGTCCTTGTTCAGGGTGTAGACCTGCTCTGCTTCGGCCTTCCAGCTCGCGGCAAGCTTCTGCCAATCGCTGTTCTGTGCCGCGCTCACTGATCCACTCCTTGGGTGTCGAGTTCTCCGCGGAACCAAAGACCCGCGCCCTTGATGACGCCGTTCTCCTTGATCGTGTACATGTCGACTTCGAGCGAGGCGAAGCCGGTGACCATCGGCTGAATCTCCGGCTCAAACTCCGAAGTGACAGTCACGTTCAGGAGCGTTGCCTTGCCCTCCTTGGGGCTGTGAAGTGCCTGAACCGTCCACTGTGCGATACCGGTCTCGCGGTCAACGGCCTGGACTTCGACACCGGTTTCACGGTCGGTCTTCATCTTCGGCGCGGCATTCAATGCGCCGACTCTTTCCCTGACGAGATCCACTGCCAACATGGCAATCCTTTCGGTTGGTTACACAACCCAAGTGGGCTGTTGGGTCGACTATATGGCCTGTTCGGGTGCGATGTCAAACCGAGTGGGTTGTTCGCGCATTTGTGTGGATGTAGTTCGGGTATTCTGGGCTCATGGAAGAGCGATGGAAGACGATCAAAGGCGGCGCATTTGGCGCCGTGCAGGCTGACTTGCCGAAAGCGCAACCCCCTATTTCTGCGGCGGTCGAGTTGCCGGAAGTTCTGTATCAAGAAGCACCAGGTGCCTACATCCGACGCGCGCTAGAACAAATTTCAGAATCACTCCATCAACTCGAAAAGCTGCAGCGCACACTTATCGATGAAGCATTACAGGAGCGTTCTGTAACGCATCAAGAGATCAAGAACGTCACCGGCGTGGGACTCACAACGCTTCAGCGATGGCGTGCCAAACCGCTGCAAGTAGAAGGGAAATGGCACATGTATGAAGAAGGGCCAGAGTTCGATGAAGGCGTCATCGACTAAGCAGAGTGTCTGAGGTCTCCGAGATAATGAGGGCATGACTAAACCCCTCTCGTTGAACGAACTTCGTTCCCGGTGCGCCGAGTTCGCGATCGAGTGGAGAGACAGCTCTGGTGACGAGAGGCAAGAGGCGCAGAGCTTCGTGCGTGACCTGCTCGCGGCATTTGGCATCACCGAGACCCGTGCAGCCCTGTACGAGAAGCGGGCGCAGCGTACATCGACCGGCGGGCAAGGCTACATCGACGCCCTGGTTCCCGGTCTGCTGCTGATCGAGATGAAGAGCGCAGGCAAGAACCTCGGACTCGCGGAGATCCAGGCTCTTGATTATGTTGATGACCTGCCCGATACCGAACAGCCGCGCTACGTGCTCACCAGCGATTTCAAGCGGTTCCGCTTGCTCGACCTGCTCGCGCCCAAGGGAGCCGACACGGTCGAGTTCTCGCTTGACGAACTCCCCAAGCACACCGAATCGCTGGCGTTTCTCGCCGGGTATGAGACACGTACGTTCGGATCAGGCGAACAAGAAGCGGCGTCAATCAAAGCGGCCAAGATCATGGCCGAACTCTACGAATCTCTTGAAGGTTCAGGGTACGACGATCATGAGGCTTCGATCTTCCTCGTGCGCGTGCTCTTCTCGCTCTACGCCGATGACTCCGGCATCTGGGAGCGCGACCTATTCACCGAGTTCATCGAGATGCGCACCACGAGTGACGGCACAGACCTCGGTGCACAACTCACAATGCTGTTTCAGGTGATGAACCAGCCGCGAGAGCGCCGCGCTTCAACTCTTGACGAACTGCTCGCGAGATTCCCCTACGTCAACGGCGGTATCTTCTCAGAGCCTCTGTCGATCCCGTCCTTCGACCGAGTGATGCGCGACAAGATGCTTGCCGCGTGCGCGTTCAACTGGTCGAGCATCAGCCCCGCAATCTTCGGCTCGCTCTTCCAAGCCGTGAAAAGCCCCCAGGCGCGGAGGGAACTGGGAGAGCACTACACCACCGAAACCAACATTCGAAAGACCATCGACCCACTATTCTTCGACGAACTGACCGAGCGATTCACCGCAGCGCAGCACGACACGAAGATGCTCAAGAAACTTCGTGCCGAGCTTGCAAATTTGCGGTTGCTCGACCCTGCGTGCGGTTGTGGCAACTTCCTCGTGGTCGCCTACCGCGACCTTCGCGCCCTCGAACTTCGCATCTTGCTGCGCTTGCAAGAACTCGGTGATACCTCGCAGATTCCGTTGTTCTTCGAACGCGATGACCTTGCCGTGAAGCTCGAGCACATGGCCGGGATCGAAGTCGAAGAATGGCCCGCTCGGATCGCCGCGACAGCGCTGCGACTCGTCGACCACCAGGCCAATATGCAGATGGAGCTCGCGCTCGGCAAGGCTCCCGATACGCTGCCGCTCGACACCATCTCAGTAATCCATGTCGGCAACGCGCTGCGGATGGACTGGAACGAGGTAGTGCCCGCTTCAGATTCCACCATCGTTATGGGCAACCCGCCGTTCATCGGCATGTCGTGGATGAACAAGGTACAGCAGGCCGACAACCGGCAAGTGTTCACCCCCATCAACGAGGCGAAAGGGCTGCGCACCGGCAGACTCGATTACGTGGCGTGCTGGTACGCAAAAGCCGCCGACCTAATTGCGAAGCGGCCACTGTCTCGTGTGGCGTTCGTGTCTACGAACTCGATCACGCAGGGCGAGCAAGCCCGTACGATGGTGCCGCTTCTCGAACGTCTCGGTTGCGAAGTAGACTTCGGGCACCGCACCTTCAAATGGACAAGCGAAGCGCCCGGCGCGGCAGCCGTGCACTGCGTGATCGTCGGGTTCTCAAGCGCGAAGCGCCCGAACAAGCGCAGACGATTGTTCAGCTACCCCAGCATCACCGGGCAGCCTATCGAGACGGTACCCGAACGACTGAACTTCTACCTCTTCGACGGTCCGAACAATGTGCCCGTGAAGCTCAGCAAGCCGCTTGTTGAGGGAATGCCGAATGCGCACAAGGGGTCGCAACCAACCGACGGCGGTCACCTGCTGCTCGATGAAGCACAGATGTGCGAAGCCGTGCAGATTCCCGAGGTTGCCCCCTACGTGAGGCAGTTCGTGCAGGCCCGCGACATGCTGCAGGGATCACCCCGGCGTTGGTGCCTGTGGCTCGGCGACGCACAGCCCCAGCACCTGCGTCACCCGTTCATCAAGAACCGTCTCGATCAAGTAGCCGAAGCGCGTCTGAAATCGCCTACCGCATCGGTGCAGGAATATGCGGCGAAGCCTGCACTCTTCACGCAGAACCGGCAGCCCAAAGGCCCGTATTTCGCGCTGCCCGAGGTCTCGTCAGAGAACCGGCGATGGATACCCGGCACCTTTTTCGACAGCGACGTGATCGCGGGCAACAAGCTCATTATTTTTCCCGACGCGAAACCCTGGCACGCCGCACTCTTGCAATCCTCCATGTTCATGGCTTGGGTCGAAACCTTCGCCGGACGCCTCGAATCTCGCTACTCTCTGGCGCCGGGGCTTGCCTACTTCCCGATCCCCTGGCCCGAGTTCGACGAGCGTGCCCGGCAGCAGCTCACCGACCGGATCGACCAGATATTCGAAGCCCGCGAATCCTACCGTGATGCGACGCTCGCAGACCTCTACGACCCCGCGGCCATGCCCGCGAACTTACTCGATGCACACACCGCGCTCGACCGCGCCGTTGACAAAGCATTCGGTGCCGCATCGCTACTTCGCTCCAATGATGAACGTCTCGCGCTGCTCTTCGAACACAACAATGCCCGGATGACAGAAAGCGGCACATGATCGACGAACCCGTGGGCGACGAGCAGCGCGACAGTGAACCAGAAGAGACAGGTGAGGAGACCCTCGACGGCGAGGCGCAGCACCGTAAGCTCACGGGTGACCCTGAGTTAGATGAACTGTGGTCCATGCGGCTGGGGGAACTGCGTAAGATCGCTAAAGACCCAGAACACCCGCTGTATGACAAGGCGAACCAAGTTGCTGCGGAGATGATGAAACCTCTTGAAGGGGTAGCGCGCGATATTCTTAAGCCGATCATCGATTCAATGCCGAAGCCTGACCTATCGAAGCTTATGCCGGGCTTCGACTTCAGTAAACACCTCCCCCCAATCGATACGAGCAGATTTGCACCCGGCGTCGATACTGCGAAAATCATGTCGCAGATCGATATCCCGCAGATTGACTTTCGTCCAGTGCTCGCGGCCTACGATACCTCTTCCTGGGTATCACAGTTCGCAAAGAACTTCCCCAAGATCAAACTCGACCCTCAGTTGCTCGACAGCTTCTTGAAGGTCAAAGCGATTGTGCCTACTGCACCGATGCCCAGCCCGTTGAGGCTCCCGGATCTGGATTACACCGCGCATGAACTGCCCGAGCTGACCGCTTCTGAGGTTGAAGAAGCAAGTGAGGAACACGCAGATGAAATTCGTGAGGAAGTCGCTAGGGCGTGTCTCCTATATACGTAGCCAGGTCAGGATCGCTGCGATCACGACCCCTGCACGGTACGTGACCGCGAGTTTGTCGTAGCGTGTCGCGAGTCCGCGCCACTGCTTCATGAGGCTGAATG
>NZ_JAGDYL010000019.1 GCF_017565705.1 Leucobacter ruminantium | reverse complement strand
AGCGGTCATCGTGTTGATGCCTTTCGAGTGGGTTGTAGGAGATTCCTCGAAGGATCACACGGTGACCGCGTCCACGTTCTACGACGTGCTGGCCACCGTGCGCTACACCACTTTACGGGGCACTACTGTGTGGCGAAGGTCATGCGGCGTGATGACCGGGAAAGTACTGTCGATCGCTCGGCATCGCTTCACGGCGCCGGAGAACCAGTTACGGCCCGCCGCCGGCGCCGACTGATGCGTCACTCCATCGCCGATGACGAGCGCGTCGGGCCCGCGTCCTTCGATTTGTTCGAGCAGGTCAGCGAGGAGGAAGGCTGGGACAGGCACAGTCCGGGCGCGGTGCGTCTTTGGTGTGCCAGGGATGATCTTCCCTGCCACGGTTACGGCGTTGCGAGAGACGCGCAGGCGCTTCCGCATCTGGTCGATGTCGGAGACGTGCAGTGCGGTCGCTTCTCCCCATCGAAGACCGGTGTAAGCGAGCAGGTTGACAAGCAGGGCGTGCTCTTTGGCTTCGCGGGCGAGGTGGGCGACCTGCGCGTGAGTGAGGTATGCGTGGCGTCGGCCTACCTTACGTGGCAGCTTCACTCCTCGGGCGGGGTTCGACGCGATGAGGCGGTCGCGTGCGGCCGCATCGAGCACCGCGGAGAGCACGCTATGAGCGCGGTGCACTGTCGTAGCGCTCTTCGGCTTGCGCACCCACTCCCCCTCCTTGACATCGGGGATACCCGCGGTGAGTTCCGACACCCACGCCTGGATCTCGGAGTAGGTGATCGATGCGACCTGGCGTTCCCCCCACTGAGGTTCGACGTGTGTGCGCCATGACCCTGCGAACGCGGCAGCGGAGGATGGTTTGAGGTGCGTCTGCCCGGCGAGCCACGTCTCGCCGAGTGCTCTGACCGTGGTGCGCCCGGCCTGCGGGTCGATGTAGTCCCCTGTGGCCTTCGAGATCGTCGTTGATGCGAGGAAGAGCTCCGCCTCACGCTTCGTCTTGAAGCCGCGCTTGTCCGTCTGGGCGCCGTCGGGCTTCCTGTAGCGCACCCGGTACCTTTTCCCGGCCGCGGTGTCGTAGGGCTTGATCGTGGCCATCAGCGGGCCCGCTTTCGGGCAGGCTCGACTATCGTTGTTCGCATCGGTTCACCTTTCTGGTGGATCGTGTTCTGGCCCCCGGGCCGCGGGTTTCTGTGTGGCTACGGATCCGCGGTTCGGGGGCTTTTCTGTTTCTGGGTGGTCTAGGCGATCAGTCCGCAGGTCGTTCGGCGCCGGGTTTGCAGGCTGTGTGCGGAGTAGTTGTCGGCGTCGTTCCCGTCGTCTTCGTACTCGCCGAAGATGTTGCGGGGCGCTGCGAGCGCTTGAGTTTGCAGGTGGTGCTGCTGGTAGAGCTCGACCATGCGCCGGGTCGTGTTCAGCTTGTGGGCGATGGCCAGAGGGTGCGGGTCCTCGAGCTCGGCGCGCATGTACGGTTCGAGCTGGATGAGGACCTTGGCGGCGTAGATCCATGCTCGTTCTTCGGCTTCGGGCGAGCTGCATCGGTCGCCATTCTTCCGGTGTCCGAGTTCGTGCGCTGCTGACTCGGCGATCTGGATTGGGTCGAGGCGATCGCTGACGAGGATGAGGTCCTGGTCGTCGAGGTACATCGCTCGCATGGGTGGAGGGAGGGCGGCAAACGCGAGGCGTGCGCCCTGTCGGTCAGCCTCCGCGATCACTCTCTGCATGGTGCCTCCTACGGCAGTTCCTGGGATTGCTCTTGTTCTTCTTCGATTCCGTCTCGCTCGTCAGCGGCGAGGGCTACCCCGCTTCGTCGGAGAGCTTCGACGTCGACAGCTCCGATGTGGGGAATCTCATCCTCGGGCTTACCGCCGACATTCTCATCAACTGGACCCTGGCCACTGAGAGGTTCTGTAAGCGCCGCGGAGGCGTTCTGGCTTCGAACTCTGTCAAGAATCTCTTGAGCAAGCCGCTCGTCGGATGCGCCTGCGAGTGCACTGTCGCTCGCTGCCTCGTGCGCTTCGGCCTCGGTCAGAAAACCGAATCGCACGAGTGTCATCACAGGAGGCAGTCCGTAGGCGCGAGCGACGTCGATCACCGTTTCGGCCTTGATTCCGGATTTCACCTGACGAGTGAGCGTACTTGGGTCGAAGCCCGCGCGCAGAGCGACCGCACGAATGCTTCGCTCGCCGGTGGCTGCAAGGAGGAGGTCCGAAGCGTCTCTATTCACACCCCAATCTTGATGCATCTTTGCATCATTTGCAAGCGGAACTGCCGCATGATTTCGCGGAACTGCATTACATGGATGTAGTTATGTGGCACTTTCTCCACACTTTTGCCGAAAAATGTGGCAGACTCTCCTCATCGCAAGGCAAAAACGCATCACGAAAGGAGTTGAAATGTCGGCAACGATTCGGATCAAGGAGGGGCTACTGAAGCGACTCCGCGAATCACGACACATCCCGACCGAGGAAGTGCAGGCGCGGATGATCGGAGTTGATCGCGTAACGCTGCGTCGCATCGACAAGGGGGCGACCCCCTCCGCTGCGTTCATGGCTGGCGTGGCCGAGGCCTTCGGGCTCGGGCTCGGGGAAGCCTTCGACGTGGTGGAGGTGCCCAGTCTCCGCGCGCCCCAGCCGGCTGAGCAGCGTGAGGCGGTGGGAGCGTGAACTGGCTCGATACTTCAGCGCTCATACTCGCTCTGATCAGCTTGATTGTTTCAGCTCATTCGCTACGGCGCGCTTCACGTCGCGCATCACCACGTTGTGGAAGTGAAGAGGCTCGGCGTATCCCTCGGGCGCTGAGAGACGACGTAGTCGGGCCCATGCGCGAGGCCACTTCCGCATCGCGTAAAGCCATTCGATCTCGATCGTGTCGGGAATGAGGTCGGCGATGTCGCTTTGCAACGGCAGGTCGAGATGGATGAAATCGCCGTCGGTCACTTCGTACCCTTCTGTCAGATACGAGATGGGGAGAGTGCGAACGCCCATTAGTAGTGGACCGGTCTTCACCCAGGCGCGTCGAATCTGCTGCGGACCCTTGCATATGAATCGGATGGCCACCCGTTTGGCCTCGTGTTCGACCTCAACCTCGGCGTGCCAAGTGCTTTCGATGTCGAACCCATGCTTCTGGGCGGCGCGTCGATCAGAAGCAATCGAAACGACGAGAGCGACCGCGGAGAACGCGATTGCCGCCAGAGAGATCCAGTTGCTGAAGGTCATCTCAGGTTATCCCCGCTCGACGAAAGATGCCCGCTGCGGTAACAGCGGGCAAGACACCAGAAATGAGTAAACCAATGTCCAATCAGATCGTACCGTTCGCCTTCGATGGGCGCGACGTGCGCGTCGTCCTGATCGACAACGAGCCGTGGTTCGTGCTCGCCGACCTCTGCCGTGTGCTCGAGATCAGGAACGTCGGCAATGCCGCGGCTCGTCTCGATCACGAGATGAAGGGTATCCATCAGGCGGATACCCCTGGAGGCCGCCAGTCGATGACCATCGTCTCGGAGGCGGGGATGTACGAGGTCGTGATCCGCTCCGACAAGCCCGAAGCCGCCGCGTTCCGCCGGTGGATCACCTCAGAGGTACTCCCCCAGATCCGCAAGACGGGCTCGTACGGCACGCAGGTGGCGCTCTCGGAAGACGAGATCGTGCACCAGGCGCTCGCGATCACCGCACGCCGAGTCGAGCAGCTCGAGGCGAAGATCACGGCCGACGCCCCGAAGGTGCACTTCGCCGAAGCCGTCGCCGCGTCGCCGTCGACGATCCTCGTCGGGGACCTCGCGAAGATCCTCCGCGCGAACGGCGCCCCGTTCGGTGCTAACCGCCTGTTCGAGAAGCTCCGCACGGACGGGTACTTGATCCGGCGTCGCGGGTCGGACTGGAACATGCCGACGCAGAAGTCGATGGAGCTCGGCCTGTTCGAGATCAAGGAGTCCACCCGGCAGCATCCCGACGGGCATGTGCTGCTCACGAAGACCCCGAAGGTCACCGGGAAGGGGCAGCAGTACTTCATCGAGAAGTACGCACCGCTGGATCAGCTCGATCTGGGTGGGACCGCAGCATGAGTGCCGTCGTTTCGGCTCTGCCCGCGGGCAAATCGAAGTCCAGGCGCGAGCCCGTCTGGCTCTCTCCCGAGATGGTCTGTGAGCGAGTCCCGGGCCTTACCGTCGAGATCCTCTCGGATAGGCGGAAGAAGGGCCTGCGCCCCGACTGGCGGAAGCCTTCGCAGAAAACCGTGATCTACGAGCAGTCGGAGATCGACGACTGGGTCGAATCGACTCGTCACGTCGGCCGAGCTTCCTAAGACCGCTCTTCTCCCAGCACTCGAACCAATCTTGCGCCCTCGCTGGGGAGGGCTTCCATCAGTGCACCCAGTTTCCCGGAAGGAACCCATCATGAACCCCACCCTTGAAGCCGCGCTCGTCGTCGGCCTCGTCACCGCGACGGCTGTCTACGCGGTCGCTGCGGGCCTGTCGCTCACGCTCACGGTCCGTCAAGAGGTGCGGCGCAGGAAGCGTGAGCGTGAGCTCGCGAAGATGCTCACCGAGGTCACGTCGGTGATCGAGGCTGACCTCGACCGCATGAAGACTCGCGGGCCCCGGCTGGCGGGTGCCATGGAGGTGGACCCGGAGTCCCCGCTCGGCCAGTCGATCCTCGACGCTCTCGGGTTGCGGGGGCCGTGCGGGTGCCCGAACTGCGAGGAAGAGCGCAGGATCGCGCACGCTGAGCAGCAGAAGCGGGGCGAGCAGTGAATGCGTCGCGTGACTGGACCGCTGACTGCGACATGGCGGTGCCTGTGCCTGCTCGCGGGCATCACAGCCTCCGCAGCGCTCACCGGGCTCCTGTGGTACCTCCCACTCCTCCTGCAAGCGGTCGGGATCCTCTGCCTCTGGATCGTCGCCCTGTGCGTCGTGGTGGCTGGGTGGCACGACTCCGGGCCCTCTGGCAGCAGGTGACGTCATGAGCGAGCTGCTGCTGAGCTTCACCGTCGCAGGCGTGCCGATCCCCCAGGGCTCGAAGACCGTGTTCAACGGGCGCGCGGTCGACGCGAACGCCAAGAAGCTGCGCCCCTGGCGTCGGCAGGTCACCGCCGCGGCGAAGGCCGCGATGGTCGCGGCCGGCATCGCCGAACCGTTCGAGGGCCCGCTCGTGCTCGTGCACGAGTTCGTCTTCGAGCGCCCCAAGAGCGTGAAGCGCTCGCACCCGTCCGTGAAGCCGGATGGGGACAAGCTTCTGCGCGCGCTGTGCGACGGCATCACCGATGCCGGTGTGTGGCGAGACGACGCGCAGATGGTCCGGTGGCCGGGCCGCAAGGTCTACGGCCCCAACCCGGGCGCTCGCGTGAGCGTCTACCGAGAGAAGGAATGAGAAATGACTCTGAGATTCGCAGCAAAGCGTCCCGCCGAGGAGCTCGACGGGATGCAGCAGCACGAGGACGAGTTCCTGCGCGGAGGCGACCCGCAGGACATCGTCGCGGTCGTCGTGATGACCCGCCACCGTCTCGTCGATGAGACCGGGAAGCCACGGTTCGCGTCGGTGATGATCAAGCACATCGAGCCCGTCGAGGGCGAGGATGCACAGGCCGCGCGAAAGATGCTCGCCGACGCGTACTCGAAGCGGACCGGGAACGAGCCGCTCCCGATCGAGGACGTCGAGCAGCCGACGCTCACGGCCGTCGAGGGTGGTGAGCCCGAGTGAGCGTTGCATTCACGGATCTCGACCCAGTGCCCGCGCTGCTCGATCTGGAAGCGCGCGCTGGCGCTTCGGACCAGGACAGGGAGGCGTGGCTCGCCGAGCGGCGCCAGGGCGTCACCGCGACCGAGCTCGCGAAGATCATGACCGCGCCGAACCGCGACCTCGCGATCGCCGACCTCGTACGCAAGAAACGCGAGGGCGATCCGTTCACGGGGAACGCCTTCACGGAGTGGGGCAACCTCCGGGAGCCGATCATCGCCGCCGACCTCGCCGGGTTCGGTGTCGCTCCGGAGACTCGCGTCTTCCATGCGGCGAGCAACAGCCGCTACCTCGCCTCCCCCGACGGGATCTCGGTGGACTTCGACGGGAACCTCGTGCTCGACGAGATCAAGACATGGGGTTCGCCGAAGCCGAAGGGATCCGCTGCGCTCGCCGCATCCGGCTACGAGTGGCAGATGATGTGGCTCTGCCACGTGACCGGCGCGATCGGCTGCTGGCTGAACGGCGAGGTGCGACTCGGCGAGCCGGGAAACTTCCGTCCGGGCCCGCGATCCCGCGAGTGGTTCCCGCGCGACGAGGAGATGATCGCGCAGCTGGTCGAGGTCGCCGATCTGGTCCTCGCCGCGATGGACGCCGACGAGGCGCCGGTGATCGACGAGGAACAGGACACGAACGCCGTGAACTACCTCCGTGGTCTCGCCGCGGAGAAGGAGGGCAAGGCGCTCAAGGAGGCCTCGTATCGGGCCGCGATCGAGCGGGGCATCTCGCAGGAGTCCCCGCTCGCCCGCGTCACGATCACGCCCGGAACGCCGGACGAGGAGATCGAGGAGGAGGTCGTCGACCTCGAGGCGGCAGAGGCGGCGCACCCGAAGGAGGCGCAGCAGCTCGCTCGGGCGAAGGCCCGCGTCGAGAAGCTGCAGGCCGCATGGGACGAGCTGGCGAACCAGCACACGAAGACGGTCACGACGGTGACGAAGGGCAAGCCGGCGCGGGCCACCATCACCGCCGGGAAAGGAACGAAGTCATGAGTACCGCACTCGCACTCCCCACCACCGGGGATCCGAACGCGTGGACGCCGCAGGAGGCCGCGCTCGTCGAAGCCGCCGGCCTCGTAACCGGCCCCGCAGCGAACAAGCAGCTCGCCCCGCGCGCGACGGTCGAGGCGTTCCTCGCGCACTGCCAGCGCACCGGTCTCGACCCGATCGCCCGACAGATCTACGCGATCCAGCGCGGCGGGAAGTGGGGCATCCAGATCAGCATCGACGGCGCCCGCCTCGTCGCCGAGCGCTCCGGCGAGTACGAGGGGCAGACCGCGGCGCAGTGGACCGCTGACGGTGTGACGTGGGTCGACGTGTGGCTCGACGATACGAAACCGCCAGCCGCCGCCCGGGTCGGGGTGTACCGTCGATCGTTCCGTGAGCCGCTGGTTGCGGTGGCGACGTTCAAGGCGTACTCGGCCGGTGGGCCGATGTGGCAGAAGATGCCCGCGCTGATGCTCGCGAAGTGCGCGGAGATGCTCGCGCTCCGGAAGGCGTTCCCGCAGGACCTCTCCGGCCTGTACAGCTCGGAAGAGATGGACCAGGCGAGCAGCACCAAGGCGGCGCAGCGCGCCCCGCAGCCCGCACCCCGGCAGGCACCGACTCCTGACGTGGAGGATCCGGTCGACGCCGAGGTCGTGGAGGAAGCACCGTTCGACGCGGCGGCATGGGTGGATCGCATCCAGCAGTGCCTCTCCACCGAGGACTCGGTCGTCGCGGTCAACATGCTGCGCACCCTCCACGGCGAGGCGAAGGAGGCCGGGCTGCTCAGGCAGGTGCTCGTGGAGGACATGACCCTCGATCACGTCCTGCGCCAGGCCAAGGCTGAGGTCGAAGCACGAGGTGAGGCGTGAACGCCGAACCGCACACCGCCGCGGAGGTCGAGGGGTGGGTGGCGAAGATGCGGAAGGAGATCGCGATCGAGCCGCCCGCCCCGGGCACCATCCGCACCCCTGACGAGATCATCCACCAGCTCGAGCTCGTCGACTCGGTCGCGAACAAGGCGCTGTGGATCGTGAAGGAGGCCGACCGGGTGCGTGGGGACGCCGCCGAGGTGCTGCTGCGGGCGCGGTCGAAGGCTCAGGCCACCGTGGAGGGCAAGAACGCGGCCGAGCGGACCGCTGCGGTGGATCTCGCGACCGAGCAGGAGCGCGCCGAGGAAGCCGCGGCGCAGATCGCCTACCGCTACGCGAAGGGCCTCGCGGATCTGGTCGATTCGCGGAAGTCGTCGCTGCAGACGCAATCGAAATTGGTGCTCGCCACATACCAGTTGGCGAGCAACCCGAGGAGGGCATGAAGGACATGGATACGAACAAGAAGCCCGTCGCCGGGCGGGCGCCGTGGACGCGCGAAGACGCCCTGGTTTGGGCGCTCAGGGTCGCGGAGACGCAGGTGCCGGTGAGCGATGTACTCGCAGACGCGAGCGTGATCGGCGCCTATCTCGACGGGGACTTCGCACCCACGGAGCGGGCGATCGCCACGGTGCAGCGTTACCGCGATCGGATCGGTTCTGGCCCGGTGGAGGCAGCGTCGGTCGACGAGTACCTCTGTGACCTGATCCGTGACCTGCGCGAAACCATCATCGACGCCGAGATCGTCAACGAGGAGCCCGAGTCGTGATGCTGCAGGAGATCCACGTCGGCGACGTCGTCCGTGTCGATGACGAGACCCGACCCTACCGGGTCGAGGAGCGGGATCCGCGTACGGGGATGCTCGTGCTGGAGTCGCTGCACTCGATCAACCGGGTCGTGTGGTCCGGGGTGCATGAGTTCCGGGTGACGAAGTCGGTGGTGTTCTCATGACGCGGCCGACAGCGAAGGTCCGGTCGCAGATGTACGCGCGGGACAAGCACCGCTGCGCCGCCACCGGCAGGTCGGATGCACTGACGCATCAGCATCGGCGTGCGGTCGGGATGGGTGGGTCGAAGATCCGCCCCTCGATCACGGACTCGCTCACTCTCTCCGCGGAGATCAACGAGCGGTGCGAGCGGGATCTACAGGTCATGGCGCTCGCGTACGGGTGGAAGGTCCGCAAGTGGGTGAAAGACCCCTCGTCAGTGCCCGTCTACTACCGGTGGCAGCGCGGGTGGGCGGTCCTCTTGGAGACCGGGGACGCGATGCGTATCACCCCGGAGGAGGCCGCGGAGATGATGCGCGACATCTACGGGGACGACTGGGACCGGTGGATGTCAGAGATCAATCACGAGATGCCCGGCGGCATCACGAACACAGGAAGGAGTTGAGAGAGATGGCAGAAGGATTCGCCGCGATCCCCACGTGGATGTTCCGCGAGCACGAGCGAGTGTCGCTGTACGCCGTGATGGTGTTCGGTTCCCTCGCGACTCGAGCCGGTCTCCGAGGGAACTACCCATCGCAGGCGACTCTCGCAGAGGAGGCCCGCTGCTCGGAACGGAAGGTGCGTGATGCACTCGCCGAACTCGAAGCGCTCGGAGTCGTCGAGCGGGTGAAGCGCGGCTCCAAGGCAGGCGGTCGACTTCCGGATGGTTACCGGCTGATGGACCGCCCTCTGGATGCGCAGGAGTTCCCGGCACCCTGTGCCGGAAAGGGTGAGGGGTTTCCGGCACAGGGTGCCGAGGTTACCGGCACCAGCGTGCATTCGTTCCTTTCTATAGAGGTAGATAGTTCTGAGGTAGATAAGTGCGCAGATGCGCATGCGCATGATGCGCACTCCTTCGAGGACTGGTGGAAGGCGTACCCCCTCAAGAAGGACAAGGGCCGCGCTCGAACCGCCTACAAGGCCGCACTCAAGAAGACCAGCGCCGAGGTGCTCATCTCTGCGGCGGTCGCGTATCGGGCTGACCCGAACCGGGAGCAGGCGTACACGAAGTACCCGGCGTCATGGTTGAACGCGGAGGCTTGGGAGAACGGGCCTCTCCCCCCTCGAGGCGGCGGGCGCACAGCCGTGGAGATCATGGCGGACCGGGCCCGGCAGATGCAGAGCGGGGGTGGTCCTCGTGAGCTCTCCACATGACGGGCTGACGTTCGCGGAGCGGGCGGCGCGCGGCATCACGGCCGGCGACTACGACCGCGCCGCGCTTGAACTCGCTCCGACCCCGGAGGAGGCGCCGGATCGGAGGCAGCGGATCGCGTCGAAGCAGGACGCGTTCAACCTGCTCGCCTACATCGCGGCGTTCGACCACCGCGTCCGTGGCGAATTCGAGGCGCAGGCATGGATCGACGCGCTCGGCCCCCAACGGATCGCGATCGAGGACGCGAAGCGTGCAGTCGTCGCGTACTTCAACGGGCCGAACCGGCACCGGTGGATCACCCCCGGAGACATCATCGAGCAGATCGAGGAGGGCCTGTGATGGACATGCAGTACGACCCCATGACCGAGCAGTACCTCCTCGGCTCGATCTTCGCGGATCCCGCCCGGGTGTGGGAGGTGCGACAGATCGTCCGCACCTCGGACTTCGCAGTCCCCCGCAACGCCACGCTCTACGAGGCGGTGTGCGCCGTCGCAGACCTGTCTCGGCTGCCGTCACCGGTTTCGGTCAACGACTGGCTGGTGCAGGTCGGCCGCGCCCACGAGGTGCCCGTGGAGTATGCGCACGAAGTCGACGGCGTCGGCGCCTACGGATACCAGGCCATGCAGTACGCCGATATCGTCCGCCGTCACGGTGAGCGCAGGAAGCTCGCCGAGGCCGCGGACGCGATCCGCGAACTCGCTGCGTCAGGTGACGACGCGGGCGGAGACATCATCGAGAAGGCGTCCGGCATCCTGTCCGACCTCCGGGGTGGAACACTCCGGCAGTCGCGTCCGATCGGGCAGGTCGGTGCCGACGTGATCATGGAGATGCGGGAGCAGGTGCCGCACACGCCGACGCCGTGGCCGTCGCTGAACGCGATCATCGGCGGCATCAAGCCGGGCGCCATGTACACCGTCGCCGGCCGCTCGGGAGGCGGTAAGAGCATCTTCGGGCTGCAGCTCGCGCAGCACGTCGCGGAGACGGGCGGCAGGGTCGGGTATGTCTCGCTCGAGATGACCGAGAAGGACCTGTGGAAGCGGCTCGCGTCGATGATGCAAGGCATCCACCAGTCGGCGCTGCAGCATCACCAGCTCACCGAGCGCGGATGGCTCGCGGTGAAGGAGGCGGAATCCGCCATCGGAGGCCTCCCGCTCGAGGTGTACGACCGGGCGGGAGCTTCGTGGGAGGACGTCACGGGGTTCGCCCGCGCCCTGCATCGGAAGGGGGATC
Organism: Leucobacter ruminantium; assembly: GCF_017565705.1. Classification (GTDB taxonomy): domain Bacteria; phylum Actinomycetota; class Actinomycetes; order Actinomycetales; family Microbacteriaceae; genus Leucobacter; species Leucobacter ruminantium. Next base: position 66,466 of record NZ_JAGDYL010000019.1, on the reverse strand, counting down.
TGCGGCTGCTCGTCGTCGACTATCTCGGTCTCGTGAAGTCGCCGGCGGGGTCTCGGTCGAGGTCGCAGGACCTCGAGGGGTGGGCGAACGACGCGAAGGCGCTCGCGAAGGACCTCGACTGTGCGGTTGTGCTGCTCGAGCAGCTCAACCGCGACTCGACCGGGAGGAAGTCGCCCCGCCCCGTGGTGACCGATCTGCGTGGGACTGCGGCGCTCGAGCACGCCGCCGATGCGATCGTGCTCCTACACCGCCCGGAGAAGCGCATCAACGGGAAGAGCCACATGACGACGGACATCGAGTTCATCGTCCCGAAGAACCGGCAAGGCACGACCGGGGAACGCACGCTGCGCTTCGAGGGCGAGTATGCCCGCATCGTGCAGAAGACAGAAGAGAACACGCCTCTGATCGAGGCGGGAGAGGTATAGATCATGGCCGGAGAACCGATTGTGACTGTCGTCGGCAACCTCGTTGCCGACCCCGAGCCGCGCGTGTCGCAGGCGGGCAAGCCGTGGGTGACCTTCCGGATCGCCTCGACGCCGCGCGTGCGCGACCGTCAGACCGGCGACTGGTCCGACGGCGAGCCGCTGTGGCTCGGCTGCCGGGCCTACGGAGAGTACGCGGACAACATCGCCGCGTCGCTCACGAAGGGCATGCGCGTCATCGTCACGGGACGTCTGTCGCAGCGCTCGTACACGGACAAGAACGGGGAGCAGCGCACGTCCCTCGACCTCGAGGTGGAAGAGGTCGGGCCCTCGCTCCGCTTCGCCACCGCGGCCGTGTCCCGCGCCGGGTCCGGCCCCGCGGGTGGTGGGTACGCGAAGACCGGGAACGGCCAGCAGCCCTCCTACGGCAGCACCGAGGGCGGCGGCTACTCGGACACCAACCCGTGGGCGCAGGGCGCTCAGTCGGGCGCGCAGGGCGCGTCCGGCTTCGACAACGAACAGCCCTTCTGAGGAGAACACCATGGCTATCCAGGAGAACATCACCATCGAGCTCGCATCCGTCGAGGTCGATGACGAGTACCGCATCGAACTCCGCCAGGAGAAGAAGCGCATGAGGTACACCGTGTCGCAGGCGCGCGACCTCGCGACCGAGCTGATGTACGCCGCCGAGCGGGTGGACACGCTCATCGCTGAGGACATGGCCGAGCGTGGTCTGCGCCTGACGCATGGCGTGATCGTTACCGATGACGGGGAGGTCGTGCTGTGAACGTCTCGACGAAGCCCAGTGAGCGCACCTGCTTCCAGGGAATTGCGACCACCGCCGCCTATTGCGGCCGCCGGTCAGCACGCATCGTGCCGATCAGCGACGCCACCTGTGCGGACTGCCACGCCGCACACCGAGCCGACGAAGCCGTGGCCGAGGCGCGGGAAGCAGGCGCCCGATGAGCTCTGTCGTCCGAGTGCACGAGGAACTGTTCGTGAACGTGTGCGAGGTGTGTGGTCGGCGGGGCCCCGAGACGCATCACCAGGAACTCGCCGCGCAGAACGCCGCGATCCACGACACCGATTTCCCCCACCTGCAAGAGCCGCTGTTCGACCTCGGAACGCTCGCATGACCGCCCCGCCCCTGCATCCCCCGGTCGTCCCTGACGATCCCACCCGACCACTGACCGAGACCCAGTACGACGCCCTCGAGCGCTTCGATGTTTCCCGTACTGACCTTGAAGGAGAAGACCATGACGAATGAACGAACGGACCACGCCGCGGAAGACGACATCCCGTGGTCCGATCACGGCCGCCTCATGACGCTGCCGCCTGATCCGCATGAGCGGATTGCGGATGCTCTTGAAGCTCTGGTGGAGCAGCAGCGCATCCAGAACCTCATCGCGCTCCACCGCCACGAAGTCGAGTACGACCTCAACCAGGGCCGCTCGCTCCTCTTCGAGTCCGGGACCGAAGCGCTCCGCCCCGACATCGCTGCGGCTCTCGGTATCGAGGATGTTCAGTCGTGACCGCTATCGAGATTCTGGAGCGTGCGATCAGCAAGCTCGAAACACTACGAGACGAGGCGACTGGGGAGCCTGGGAAGTGGCGCTGGTATGACTACGGCAAGTCGGGTCGGACGCTCGCAGCGCCCAACCCGATTCCGGGTCCTGTCGATGGGTACTTCGGTCAGATGTACGGCCACGACCTGAACGTGCTCAAGACGACGGATGATTGGCCGCCTACGCTCGCCGACGCGGAACTGATCGTCGCCCTGTCTCGCACGGTCGAGCCGATGCTCGACACCCTGCGGTTCGCGCAGAGCCTTTTCTACGTGCCGATGTACGGCGAGCAGGCCGCGGAGATTGTGCAGCATTCGCTCGCCATCGCTCGCGCCATTCTCGGAGAGGAGAACGACCATGACCGGTGAGAAGACCCGAGTCCTGATCGCGGAAGCCGAGAAGCACGTCGAGATCGTGCGCTGCGGGAATCCCCGTCACACGAACTTCGCGGCTGGGTGCCCCGAATGCGGGACCTTTTGTGAGTGGTGTGGTGACGAGTGGCCGTGCTTGCCGCGTCGTCTCGCTGATGCTCTCTCGGCGCTCACGGTACCGGACGGAGACGCGCGGGAACGGCTGGCAGACCTGCTTGAGGAACTCGACGGGACCGATTTCATGGACGTGGCCGACGCGATTCTGGCCGCGTTCCCAGTGCTCGGTGCTGCTGCACCCGAGTGGGAGTGGGAGTACGCGGTGCGCTGGATACAGACACCGGGTCAACCGATCACCGACATCGGAGCTGATGAGGCGGACGTGCGAGCACTCGTCGAGATGCAGGAGGGATGGTGCGAAGGGGTTCGCCGTCAAGCTGCCCCGTGGGAGCCGCTGCCGGTAGGAGGCGAGACCGATGGGTGACGCTCAGAGGGTCCAGAGTGACAGCGCGGAAATGATGCCCGCGATGGAGAGCCCGATCCCGACCCGTGCAGTGATCCTGGCAGGCTTCTCGACGGCCCGGCGAAGAGCTACCCCCGCGAGAGACGCGAGGGTGATCCCGCCGATCGGTCCGAGCACTCCGACCACGATGATTGCGCCCCACTGCTGTGGGTCAGTGCGCGGCATGAGCGTGATGACGAGCCCGAATGCCGCGAGCACGCACACGACGGATCCCAGGACGAGGCCGCGTTTATCCCGTGTCTCTTCCATGGGCACAGACTACCGAAAGGCAAGACCATGACGACCACACCTGAACAGGTCGCCGCCGACGCGCTGAACGCGCTGTGGAGCGGAGATACGCACGACGGCACATCGTGGCGCGCAGACTCGCACGAAGCGCGCACCATCGCGGAGATGTTCCGTGCTGCTGGTCTGCTCGGGGGCGACCCCACCGAGGAGCAGATCGAAGCCGTGGCCCGTGAACTCGCTTGCCTCGATGAGGGTGACTCCTGGCCAACGAACGCGCAGCTCGGCGGATCACTCACAGGTGACCGGGATGTGGAGTACCGCGAAGGGATGCGAGAGCAGGCGCGTGATCTGCTTCTCGTAGCCGCGCGTGCTGCTGGTGTCGCCCCGCAGGACGAGCTACCGGTCGCGTCGGCTCTTCCGGTAGGCGACGACAGCGGTCACGCCGGCGGTGATGATCGCGGCAGCCGTGAAGATGGTCCAGAAGAGGAGGGGTGCAGTCACCAGGTAACGGTAGCAGTTACTCCGTCCCCCGACCGCGAGAAGCTGATCGCCGAGGCGCGGGACCGCGCTGACCACATGACCCTGCTCGCGAGTCTCACGGAGAACAGCCCAGGCGCGGTCGTGGCGCGCGAAGAGGCGGATCGCATGACTCGGTTTGCCGACGCTCTTGTCGCTGCGCCCGTGGTGGATGAGGCGAAACTCGACCCCGAGAAGGTCGCCGAGGTGATCAACAGAGCGCTCGACCGGTGGGAAGGCAACGAGTCGAGCGAGGTGTTCGTTGCTCAAGCGATCTGTGAAGCCGAAGTGGAAGGCCGACTGCGAGGTGGTGGGCGATGAGTGCTTCATCGAGGCAATGTGAGGACGTAGGCGATCAGAGTGCCTGCGGCGCCACCGAGAAGTACGATTCGGTCGCCCCGTTCGAGTGCGATCTCAACGGGTGCGAACCACGGCAGATATCGAATGAGCGCTCTTCGGTTTATCGTCCAGATCACGGAGAACACGAGCACCGTCGGCCCCCAGAGCCCCGGGAATGGAAACGCGATCGAGCCGATGATCGAGACCGCCGCAACCAATATGGAGAAGGCGAGCAGAGGGACACCTGCTCGGTGACCAAAGCTACTCCTAAATGGCGGGACAACTTTGAAAGCTCGCGCATTCACAAAGAGGGTCAATCGCCTCAGAAGTACCGTCGCCACGCAGAGGGCGAGAAGCACCAAGATCGCGAGCTCTCCGTTGGTCATTCAACGGACTATATCCCAGTACTCGAAAGGGGTGCGCCCCATGCAGACTGAGCGCACATGGAGCGAGAGCTTCCAGTGGCATGTCCGCCAGGCACCGTTCCAACTCCTCCACATGCGGGAGCTCGCCGAGAACACCGTCGGGGCACAGGACATGGAGGCGGTGCGCGTCACAGGAGGATCCGAGAAGACCCGGCTCCCTTATCGGGTGGATCCCGCCGACGACGCCGACGAACTCTACGCCATCCTGATCATCTTCGGCCGGGAGGTCGCGGAGAAGATCGGCGGCGCCTCACCCCGAGCCCTCCGCGAGCGCATGTGGCGCGGCCGAGACGAACCCCAAGGCCTGCCCGTCTGCACACCCTCGGAGGCGTTCACGCTCGCCGGGGAGGTCGTGCGCTGGCTGGAGGCGTGCACTCACCAGATCGCCCACGACCCGACCCTCCACGACGCCCCGGACCACCTCATCGACCTCATCCGCGACATGCGACGCAGATACCCGCGCGCTGAACCCCAGTTCCGGGCGTACCGGCCTCGCCCGTGCCCCACATGCGGCGAGCGCACCATCTACCCCACCTACGAGATCTCAGCACAGGAGCCCACCATGCGGTGCGATTCCTGCCGAGACTCCTGGCCATGGAAGGACTACCCCGAACTATGAGCGACGAGTGGCTGACCTACCGCGACGCCGCCGCACGGGTCGGCCGCTCGAAGCGAGCCCTCCAGCGCTGGCACCGCAAGGGCATGCCGATGCGCACCGACAACCGCGGACGAAAGATCGTCCACGAGGTCACCTTGTACGCCTGGTACCGGAAGAACCTCAAGGCGTGGCCCCCGCACCAGTGGAAGATGCGCAGAATCACTGGCGACACGCCGACAGACACGAAGTATTGACCGATACTAAAGTCACCCCTCAGAGTTAGTGATGAGCAAGTGGGCCGGCAGCGAAAGCACCGGCCCTTTCTCATTCCTTCCGCCCCGCGGTGTGCGTCGGGCAAGGGCGCCCAAAGCCCACGCACACCGTCGGATAACCAAATCATCACGGAAGCACGTCTGTGGCCCACATAGACAACGACCGTCTGCCATGATCTCCTCATGAGCACACCAACCGGCGAACAGCCGACCAACGTCCAGCCCACCTACGCACCACCTCAACCGCAGTACGCTCCCCCGCAGCCGCCGTCCGCTCCGAAGGGGCTCGCGATCACCGCCCTCGTGGTCGGAATCGTCGCATTCTTGCTTGGGCTGGTGCCGGTTCTGGGCATCATCCTCGGCTTGACCGGCGTGGTGTTCGGAATCATCGCACTCGTGAAGAGGCAGTCGAAGGCATTCGCGCTGACGGGCCTGATCCTCGCCGCTTTGGCGCTGGTTGCCTCCTGCTTCACGACGGCTGGTCTCGGCGCAGCGGTCGATTCCGTGGCGAAGGAAGCGGCCTCCTCTCAGGCCAGCGAACCGAGCGAAGCCGGAGCATCTGAACCGGCGGCAGAGCCTACGCCAGCGGAAGAGCCTCAGCCGGAGCCCAAGGAGCGCCTCACTCTCGACGAGGGATGGACTGTCGCGCCTGACGAGTACGGGTTCTCGACTGTCGTAAGCGGCTATGTGTCCAACAACAGCGACAAGGCGATCACGAATTACGTCCAGATCACGTTCGATTCGTACGATGCTGCTGGCGCAAACCTCGGCACATGCCTTGCGAACACGAACACGATCGACGCCAACGGCAAGTGGAAGTTCGAAGCTCACTGCCTCGACACCAACGGAGAAATCGCAGAGGTCCGGTTCAAGGAGATCACCGGGTTCTAACGACCTGCCAGCATCCTCATCATCTGAGCCCCGAAGCCTTCACGGCCTCGGGGCTCAGTCGTTCCCGGAGGTGACCGTGGGCACGCAGCAGATACGCAACGGCCCCGGCCACCGCGCCTACCGCCGCAAGCAAGCCGCACTCAAGCGCCGCACCGCACGAGAGAACCTGCCCTGCGGATGGGGCAGCGACTACGGCTGCGGTGACCCCATCGACACCACGCTCCCATACACGGACCCGATGAGTTTCACCGCCGACCACCCGACCGCGCTCGCTAACGGCGGGCACCTCGTGAAGCAAGACCTACACCCGTTCCATCGGAAGTGCAATCGAGACAAGGGCGAAGCCGCGGCCGTCGAGATATGGGAGGCATCATGAAGCGCAAGCGACTCCACTTCTGGATCCTCGACCGAACCCGAAACCATCCTGTGCTCCACTCCGCGTACCTCAGAACGCGAGCAAGGTTGCGCCGACACAGGCGCGAACAGAAGCTGCAGTCCGGTTACCGACACATCGCCCACGTCGTCATCGAACGCAAGCGGCAACGCATCGAAGCTGAGGCATCGTGACCACGATCATCATCGCCGTCAGCATGCGCGACGCCAAGGAGTACGAACTGTCCCGCGGCTGGCGCAACAGCATCATCGTCACCCCACGCTCGAAGGATTCAGCACGCGGCTGGACCGGCCCCGTCTACGCCACACCCGCAGCACTCGACCACCCCGACTACGACCAGATGCTCGAGCACACCGCGCCCTGCGGCATGCACGTCGACCACGACCGCGTCGCCTAGAGATAGAAAACGATCTCGCCGATCTCGGTCTTCCCAGTGACCCACGTCAGCTTCACGCTCTCCACCGAAAGCCCGAACCTACGCGAGATCAAGAGTTGCAACTGCCCGCCGTTCGGCACGAGCACCGGAAGCTCAGCACGAGACCGAACAAGGCTGCTCGCAGCCTCAGGCTCAGCAACGATTTGAAAGACACGCAGCCCACGCCCCGAGGTGTTCATGGTCACGTACAGATCACCATCACGATGTTCGAGCGGTGACCAATCCCCAGTCGCCCCTTGCTTCACCAGTTCCTGCTGCGCGACGGCCTGAGCTTCCAGCGCAGCAACCATCCTGGTCGAGTCCTCAGCCGCTGACCGCGCCTCGACCCGGCTCCTACGAGCCTCGTAAGCCTGCCACGCAGCAAACCCAGCGCTCAGGGCAGCAACACCCGCCAGCACCACGTCGAGAACAAGAGCATCACTCATGCGGTCACTCTACCGACCCCGGGGGTACACCCCGAGCCCCGACGTGCTGCCAGTCTCCCGCTCGGCCGTGGCGAAAATCCCCCCGTGCGGATTGCTGAGGGGTGCGAATTGATCTGAGGGGGTGCGATATGGCGCGTCCGAAGGCTCCGTGCGGGACGTACGCGGCGTATCGGCGCCATCTTAGGGAGAAGACGCCCGTCTGTGACGCCTGCCGGGATGCGAAGCGCCAGAACTCGCGGGATCGGTCACATTCGGCCGAGTCGCGTCGTGAGAAGCAGGTGGAGCGCGAGGCAGCGAAGGCCGCCGCTGCAGTTCCTCCGGTTCCCCGCACCGATGAGGGGCACGTCTCTCGGTTGGAGACGCTGCGGGACATGCTCGAGCAGTCGCGCGAGCTCGTGGCGGCGTTGAAGGTGTCGGATCCGGCGCGTGCGTATCTGCAGATGCGGGAGCAGCGGGAGATTCTGCGCGAGATCGCGGAGATCCAGGGCAACGGGCAGTCGACGAAGGGAGTCACCCTTGGCGACCAGCTTGCTGCTGCCAGAGCAGAGCGGGAGAAGCGGGAAGCTGCTCGGGCTGCAGGAGCCTAGCCTCCTCCGCATCCCTGAGCGCGCCGGCTCACGCGTCGGCGAGGCCCTCGACCTCGCTGCCGTGGCCGGTCTGCGTGAGGATCCGTGGCAGGAGCTCACGCTCGACGCGATCCTCTCGATCGATGGTTCCGAGCGGTGGGTGTGCACCGAGTTCGGGGTGCTCGTCAGCCGGCAGAACGGCAAGGGGAACATCATCCTGCCGTACGAGCTTGCGCACCTCTTCCTGTGGCCGAAGGCCGACGGGGAGCCGAAGACGATCCTGCACTCCGCGCACGAGGTGAAGACCGCGGTCGAGGCGTTCCGGCGCTTGAAGCGTGTCATCACGGCCTCTCCGCTGCTGATGGGTGAGCTGCTCGGCGGCGAGCGCGGCATCAAGGACAACAACCAGTGGCGAGGCTTCGAGCTTGCGAACGGGAACCGGCTGATGTTCATGGCGCGCTCGCGGAACGCGGGTGTCGGTTTCACGGTCGACGTGCTCGTCGTCGATGAGGCGCAGGAGACGCCGCAGGCCGCTATGGATGCGCTGCTGCCGACGATGTCGGCGGTGGACAACACGCAGGTGCTCTTCACCGGAACCGTGCCCGATGAGCTCAACAACGCCGAGTACTGGGAGGGCGTGCGCGACCGCGGCCGGTCCGGCACTGATCCCCGCACCGGGTGGGCTGAGTTCAATCCGAAAGGCTCGCACGATCCCGACGTCGCGGCGAAGATCAACATCCGCGACCCGCAGGTGTGGCGCGCCGGGAACCCCGGACTCGGCCTGCGCCCCGGCCTCACCCGGGAGACCATCGAGGACGAGATCTCGCGGCTCGACCCGGAAGCGGTGAAGCGGCTCCGGTTCTCGATCTGGCCGAACCGCCGCGAGGAAGAAGCCGAAAGGCTGTCGGAACTCGACCTCGCGGTATGGAAGCGCGTCGCCGGCGACTACCCAGTGCAGGGCGACGGCGGAGTCATCGCCATCGCGCTCGGCCGCGGCGGCGGTTACGCGACGATCTCGAAGGCAATCCGGTTCGACGAGGATCACATCGCGGTCGAGCACCACAAGACGGACCGCAAGGTGCGGTGGGTGGCCGACGAGGTGAAGGCGTTGAAGGCCGAGCTCGGGAACGCGCTCGTTGTCGTCGATCCGAAGAATGCGGCGATGATCCTCTCGGATCTTGACCGCGTCGGCGTGAAGTACCTCCCGATGGCTCTCGACGAGATCGCCGCGGCGCACTCGATCTTTATCGAGCTGTCGAACGACGGCTTGGTGTTGCACCGAGATCAGGTCGAGGTGACGAAGTCGCTCGAACTCGCCACGACTCGCGCGATCGGGCGGGCCGGGTTCACGTGGGAGCCGTCCGATCCGACGAAACCAATCTCGCACGCTCAGTCCGTCACGTGGGCGGTGTGGGGCGTGATCAAGTCCGAAGCCTCCCCGAAGCGGGAGCCAGCCGTGGTGAGGGGGTACGCCTGATGCTCAATGATGTCGAGCTCGGTGAGAAGTGCGCCGAGGCGATGAAGGATGCCCGCCAGGAGTGGATGCGCCTCCGCCTGCTGCAGCGTCACATCGACGGGAAGGTGCTGAAGACGTGGATGCCGGAGGGCGCGGACGCCGAGTATCGGGATCTGCTGAACAAGTCCGGCGGCCCCTGGCTTGGGTTCTCGCGCGACGCAATCGCGCAGGGCTGCATTATCAACGGCTACGAGAACGAGGACGTCTGGGCGCGCGTGTGGCGCGCGAACGGCATGGACGGCCGTCAGGGCGTCTCCACGAAGGAAGCGGTGGGGCTCGGTAAGAGCTTCCTGATGCTGCTCCCGGCCGCTGATGGCGGCGTGGTGATGCGGCCGATGAGCGCGCACAACACCTACGCGATCTACACGGACCCGTGGGATGAGTTCCCCGAGTTCGTGCTGTACCGGATCGGGGCGACGAAGTCGGGGCCGAAGTTCTGGGAGTCCCAGTGGTACGCCTTCGACGGCGAGGCCTCGTACCGATTCGACGGGTCGCCCGCACGCCCGCAGAACGTGGATGAGTCCCCTCACAATCTCGGCTTCACGCCGGTTGTGCGGATCTCGAACACGCTCGCATCCGAAGGTGAGCCGCTGTCGTCAGTAGAGCCGGGGATCCCGATCTACAAGCGCATCGTGGACGCCACGTTCGCGCTGCAGATGATCCAGCGTTACGGCGCATTCCCGCAGAAGTGGGGCGCCGGCGGAACCCTCGGTGAGGTCCGTGTCGCGGTCGATTCGCTCATCCATGCCCCCGGCGCGGAAGGCGAGGCCGTCAGGTTCGGCACCTTCGAGGCCGCGGATCCCACGAAGATGGTCGCGGCGCTCGAAGCGCACGTGAAGCATCTCGCCGCGGTGCTGCAGGTGCCGCCGCACTACCTGCTCGGCGCGGTGGTCAACATGTCCGCGGAAGGCATCGCGGCGGCGGAGTCCGGGTATCACCGGAACATCGGCGACCGGCGAGCGGCGCTCGGCGAGGGCTACGAGCTCGCGCTGCGCACTGGAGCAAGGATCCTCGGCGACGACGCGGCGGCGAGCGCGTTGACGGATGCGGTGTCGTGGGCGAACGTGCAGTCGTGGTCGCTCGCGCAGGTGTCTGATGCGATCTCGAAGCTCGACGTCGTCGGCGCGGATCTCGGACGCCTGTTCCAGATGCTTCCGGGGTGGTCGCGGCAGGACGCGCTTGAGTCGGCGGGGATCGCGTTGGATCGTCGGGCGAGGCTCGCGCTTGAGGCATCCTCGCCCAGCCAGCCAGCCAGCCAGCCAGCCAGCCAGTGAGCTGACCGGCGCCACGAAAGACCAGGCCGACGCTCTCGGCTCGCTCATCCGCGCCGGCGTCTCGCCGGGCGATGCGGCACAGCGCGTCGGCCTCCCCGGGCTGCAGTTCACCGGTGCCACGCCGGTGGCGCTGCGGCTCCCTGAATGACCCCACCCGCACCCGCGGGGACGCAGGAAACGGCACCTGCTCGAACATGCCGGCGAAGGAGAACTACCCATCATGTCGCTCGAGAACCAGCCCGCGAACGAGAACCCGACCGGCACCGAGCCGGCCGATGGCGGCAAGTCGGATTACACGCCCCCGGCAACGCAGGCAGACCTCGACCGCATCGTCGAGTCGCGTCTCGCACGCGAGCGCTCGAAGTTCGCCGACTACGACGACCTCAAGAAGAAGGCCGCCGAGCACGACGCGTACCTCGAGTCTCAGAAGGACGAGCACCAGAAGGCGCTCGACAAGACGAAGGCCGACACCGAGAGCGCGGTCGCGCAGCGGTTCCTCTCGAAGCTCGTGTCCACCGAGGTCAAGGCAATCGCCGCGACGCTCGGGTTCAACGACCCCTCGGACGCGCTCGCCGTCATCGACGCCGAGAAGCTGCCCGTGAAGGACGACGAGCCCGACACCGAGGCGATCAAGGCCGCCGTGGAGAAGCTCGCGTTCGACAAGCCGTATCTCGTGAAGGCCGGAAGCGCTCGTCCCGCGACGCGTCCTCGTCCGAAGCCGGGCGAGCGGCAGGAGTCGGAGCCGAAGAAGGGCCGTGCCGCGGCTGCTCTGCGGCAGCTCGGGGCTGCGCGGAAGTCCTCCTGAACCTCACCATCATCATCATCTGAGCCGTCCTTTGGGCGGCTTTTCGCATTGAAAGGGGCCATTTCATGGCTGATATCTCGCGCAACGACGTTGCGACCCTCATCCAGGAGGAGTACTCGAATGTGTTCCTCGACGCCGCGAGCTCGAACGAGGGCTCGGCGGCGATCCAGGCGTTCGGGACCGTGCCTCTCGGCACGAAGACCACGAACGCACCCGTTCTCACCGCGCTCCCGGCGGCGTCATGGGTGTCGGAGCTCCCGGACGCGACCGGCATCAAGCCCACGAGCGAGGCCACTTGGGGCAACAAGAAGTTCGTGGTCGAGGAGATCGCTGTGATCATCCCCGTCCATGAGGACGTGCTCGAGGACATGACCGAGGACGGCCTGCAGGCGATCACGCAGCTCGGTGGGCAGGCGATCGGCAAGGTACTCGACCAGGCCGTGATCTTCGGCACGAACAAGCCTGCGACGTGGACCGATCCGGCGCTCCTGCCGGCCGCGGTCGCCGCGGGCAACGTGTTTCAGATCTCCGCGACGCCGGGCGAGGACGACCTCGCAGGGTCCATCTTCCAGGCCGCGGGTGCCGTCGCCGACTCTGGCGCGGATCCGACCACGGTCCTGTCGGCGTCGGGCCTGCGTTTCCGCCTCGCGAACCTCCGTGCGACGGATGGTACCGCGGTACTGTCCCGCACTCTCGGCGACAACGGCTCGTTCTCGGACCAGATCGCAGGCCTCGACGCGTCGTTCGTGAAGAACGGGGCGTGGGATGCGGCGCAGGCGACCGCAATCGTCGCCGACCGCTCGCGCGTGAAGATCGGCCTCCGTCAGGACATCGCGGTGAAGTTCCTCGACCAGGCCACGATCACGAACGGCGCCTCGACGATCAACCTCGCCGAGCGCGACATGGTCGCCCTGCGCTTCAAGGCTCGCTATGCCTACGCGCTGGGCAACACCATCACCGCGAACGGAACCTCGGCGAACCCGGTCGCCGCCGTTACCCCGACCGCCTGAGAGAGGAGAACACCGTGAAGCTTCAGCACCCGCAGGGGCGCGTCGTGGACGTGCCGGAGAACATCGCCGAGGGGTACCTCGCGCTCGGTTGGGAGCCCGCCGACGGCGAGCCCGCCGAAGAGGTAACCGCCCCGTCGAAGTCGTGGAAGGTGGACGAGCTCAAGTCATACGCCGCTGAGCACGACATCGACCTCGGCTCTGCCTCGAAGAAGGACGAGATCCTCGCCGCCATCGAAGCCGCCACGTCTCCCGAGGAGGAGCCCGCCGACGGCGAGCCCGCCACGCACGAGCCGCAGATCGCGGCCGCCGAGTAGCAGACGGGAGGGACGGACATCATGGACCTCACAAGAGCGAAGCTGGATCCGTTCCTCCCGACGCTCCGGACTGACCAGAGCACGAAGGTGGACGCGTGGATCACCGTGCTCGGTCCGCTGCTGAACGCTCGCTACGGCGACGCAATCACGGCTGAACTCGAGCCGGTGTTCGTATCGGCCGCAGCGGACGCGATCATCCGACGCCTCGAGCGTCCCCGCGGTGGAGCGATTGAGGAGCGGGTCGGACCCGCGTCGATCAAGCGTGACCCGCGCTTCCTGCTGTCGGCCTGGTTCCTGCCTGAGGAGCTCGAACAGCTCGACGACGTCATCGGGGCTGGGTCGATCCGGTCTCATCGGACGCCCGCCCCCGACGCGCAGCGTTTCGGTAACCGATACCGTCCGGAGGTGCCCGATGAGCTTCCCGAATGGTGAGCAGGTCGTGCGCCTCCGCCGCGCCGAGGTGCTGGACCCCTACTCGGGGACGGTGACACTCGGCGACTGGGACGACCCGGACGAGCTCGACCTCGAGGGCGCCTACGTTGCGTCGTCGTCGACGTCAGCGCGTCGCGATGCCGCACGGAACGAGCTGCTCGAGGAGAAGAGCCTGTATCTGGACGACCCGCATGCGGACGTGCAGGCGCAGGATCGGATCCGCGCGCAGGGCGTCACCTATCAGATCGACGGGATGCCGACCGCCGACGTCAACCCGTGGACGGGGTGGCAGCCGATCCGGGAGATCCCGCTGACGAGAGTGAGTGGTTGATGCAGCACAACGACAGCTTCTACGACTGGCTCGTGAAGGTCGCAGCCCGACCCATTGTGGATGAGACGCGTGGACGGGTCGCAGCCCGTGCTCGCGCCACAGCCCCAGTCGGTGAAGGCGACTACAAGAACGGGATCAAGGAGACGAGCAAGATGCAGGAGCGGTACATCGGCCTAGTGCAGGCGACCGATCCGAAGTCTCTGATCGTCGAGTCCAAGACGGGGAACCTCGCTCGTGCCTTACGGGGGTCGCGTCGTGGCCGGTGAACTACTCGACCCGGATGTCGAACTCTTCCTCACGGGCGAGATTCGGACTCGGATTGCAGCGCTCGCAGGCGCCGAGTTCCCGGCCGCTCGCGGGCACGTCTCGAACCGTCGGTGGACGCCGCCAGCGGCGAGCCCCGCCGCTACTCCCCCGGCTTGGCAGGTGATCGTCCGAGACGACGGCATCAACGACATCGACCTCAGTCTCGGCGACGCCGGAGTCGGGATTGTGTGCCTCGCGGGCTCTCAGGACAACCCGGGCCCGGCGATCCGTCTCGCGAAGCTCGTGAAAGCAATCGTGAAGGCCACGCCGCGAGTGGAGCCGGGGAACCCTGTTGCCGCGGTGCTCGACTTTCACGGACCATACCCGGTCGAGGAGGACTCGGCCTACGAGCAGCGGTACATGACGTGCTCGCTCGCAGTCGTCTCGCAACCGCTCTAGACCCACCACCATTCATCCGTTGCCCCTGGCGCTGCCGGGGGCTTTCTCATTGAAGGAGAAGAACCATGGCAGCAGATGCCGAAGGCAACGACATCGGTCTCATCGGGATTCCGGTAACCGGGTTTCTCGCGTGGGCGCCGCTCCCGCTCGCATCCATCCTCACCCCTGAGGAGGGCGCGAGCCTCAGCCTCGTCCTGGACCCCGCATGGTCGAAGGTCGGACTCATCAAGCAGGACGGCGGTTTCGACTGGACCGGCGAGGCGAACGGCGACGCGATCGAGTTCTGGCAGGAAGGCTACAGCGAGCCCACCGGCCTCGCGAACGTGTCGATCGCTACGACCCTCGCCGAGCACAAGGCGAAGAACCAGGAACTCCTCTACGGCGTCGCGCCGGACTCGTTCGGGTCGACCGACATCGAGGAGGCATCGAATGGGAAGCGCGTCGGCCTCTTCTCTCACGAGGTCTTCAAGTCGGGCTGGATTCGACGTCGCCTGATGCCGAACGTCGGCGTCCAGACCGTGAAGCTCGACAAGTCCGAGCGCGGCAGCGTGCAGGGCCAGGCCGTGACCTTCAAGGTCGACCGCGCCTCGCAGCTCGGCATGAAGCACTACCGGCAGTGGATCATCCCGCCGGTGCCGGTCACTCCGTAACAGGCCCCGGGGCAGCGCTCGGTGGGTGCGCTGCCCCGGCTACTCCCCAACCCACCACCACCCACCAACCAGAGGAACCCCATCATGACTGAGAACCCCGCACCCGAAATCATCGACGAGACAGCCGAGGCCACCGAGGACGAGCTCCTCGACGTCGACCAGTACGAGATCCCTGTCGTCGAGGACGACAGCGACGACCGCTTCCCCTGCTTCATCGCAGGGTCGACGCTGATCGTGCGCCTCGACGACCCCGGAGAGCTCCGGCTCCCGCTCAAGCTCTCGTACAACCAGATTCAGGATCTGAAGGCCCGAACCACTGCAGACGCCGACGAGCTCGACCAGCTCCTCGTGCTGCTCGAGATCATCGGCGACGCCGACCTCGTGGAGACGCTCAAGGGCATCGATATGGCCGACGCGATCGCCGTCTCGCTCCTGTTCTTCCGTGCGTGGAAGCAGCGCACACAGGTGTCGCTGGGAAAATTGCGTCGCTCGCCGCGACGGTAAAGACCTATCGCGCCGAGCTCACATTCGATTTCCGGCACGAGTTCGGGGTGCCCCTCTCCTCCATCGGGGAAGGCATCCCCTGGCCGGAGGCAATCGACCTGATCGACGAGCTCGGCAACCATCCGGGTTCGCACTACTGGTCAGCGCTCCACGGCATGTCCGCCCCGACCACCTACGGGGAGATCGCGTCGATCTTGCACGCCCAGCGCGTGATCAATCTCTATCGCCCGGAAGGCGTTGACGCCGTCGAACTGCCGGGCCCGTTCCCGGAGCGCGAGGCCGCCAACGCTGACGTGACCCCAGAGGAGCGCGACGACCTCGTCGAGTATGCGCGCGCGACCGCCCCGTTCCCACTCGACGACTGAGAGGAGACCGCGCGATGGCTACTCAGGTCGGTGTTGGCGAAGTCGCAATCGTCCCCACGATCAAGGGGTTCCGACGCGCGGTCACCTCCGAGGTGGATTCCGCCACGAAGGAGGCCAAGGGCGCCTTTGAGAAGGGGTTCGCGTCGGCCGGCACCAAGGCCGGCACTGACTCGGGCAAGGGCTTTCACTCCGCATTCGGCGGGGAGACGAAGAAGACGGTCGAGCAGCTCACGAAGAGCATGCGCTCGGATGTCGCGAAGGCTGCCCGCGAGGTGTCGCAGGCGCGCCTCAAGGAGCAGGACGCGGCCGGCAAGGTGCGTGTTGCGGAGGCGCAGCTCGCGGAGACCCGCAAGAAGTACGCGGCCGACTCGTCGCAGGTGGTTCGTGCCGAGGAGCGGCTGCAGGCGGCGCAGCGCACTCTCGCGGCCAGGCAGGAGGACACGAAGTCCGCAACGGACAAGCTCAGCTCTGCACAGGATCGGCTCGCGGAAGCGACCGACAAGGCAGAGCGCGAGTTGAAGCAGGTCGAGAACGCCGCCAACGACGCGCAGGGCGGCTTCGGAGACCTCACCCGATCTGCGGACCGGGCAGGGACTGAACTCGGCTCTGTCGGCGATTCCGGGGGTAAGAAGTTCTCGGGTGGCATCGCTGCCGGAATCGGTAAGGCCGCCCCCGCGATCCTTGCCGCCGTTGCGGCGCTCGGTATCGGGTCGATGATCAGCAACGTCATCGACACGGCTGTCTCTTCGGTCATCTCCTATGTTCAGGAGTCGGTCAGCGCCGCGTCGAGTCTTGAGCAGTCGATGGGCGCCGTCGACGCGATCTTCAAGGAGAACGCGGAGACCATCAAGGCGTGGTCGGCCGAGTCGGCCCAGTCGGTGGGCCTCTCGCAGGTCAAGTACCAGGAGTTCGCGACTGTCGTCGGGGCGCAGCTCAAGAACATGGGTCTCCCCATGTCCGACGTCGTCGCGCAGACCGGCAATCTCATCTCGCTCGGTGCTGACCTCTCCGCCCAGTTCGGAGGACCAACCTCTGATGCTGTCGACGCCCTGTCGTCAGCGCTGCGCGGGGAGCGAGACCCAATCGAGCGCTACGGCGTCTCGATCAAGCAGGCGGACATCAACGCTCGTCTCGCTGCGAAGGGCCTGAGCGAGCTTGAGGGCGACGCACTAAAGGCGGCCGAGGCCAACGAGACGCTCGCGATGATCTACGAGCAAACCGCGGACGCCTCTGGCACTTTCGCCCGCGAGTCGGACACGCTCGCAGGTCAGCAGCAGCGCCTCACCGCAGAGTGGGAGAACGCGCAGGCGAAGCTCGGCACGTCGCTCATGCCGACACTGACGGAGCTCGCGAAGATCGCGAACGACGAGCTCGTGCCCGTACTGAACGAGGTTATCGACCAGGTCGGTCCTGAACTCGGCGATGCGGTGAAGGAGGCCGCACCGTCCCTGATCGAGCTTGCGAATGCTGTCGCGGAGAATCTGCCGAAACTGATCGAGATGGGCACCGACGTGCTCCCGATCATCGTCGACGCGCTCGAGACGATCACCCCGTTTCTCATGGACGTGGCGGACGCGTGGGGCGTGTGGGGCGAGCAGGTCGGGGCCCTGCTGGGGTGGCTGTCCGGCGACTCCACGCTCTCCGAAACCGCGGAGGAGCTGGCCGGGATCTCCGGATCGTCGGGGTCAGTGCTCGACGCGATCTCGAACCTGATCATCTGGTTCAACGATTTCTCGGCTGTGGTCACGGAAACGGTCGGCCCGGTGGTCGCGTGGCTGTCGGAGAAGTGGGTCGAGGTGCAACTCGGGCTCGAGTCCGTTCGCCAGTTCTTCGCGGATATCTGGGCGCAGATCGGCCTCGCGCTCGGCGGCGCGCTGCAGTTCATCGTTGGCCTGATCACGGGCAACATGGATCTGGCGCGTCAGGGGCTCGACCAATTTCTCGGTGCCGCGCGGTCGATCTGGCAGAGCGTCGCCGGCGCCTTCCAGTCAGGTGTCAACACGGCAGTGAGTTTCGTAGCTGGTCTGCCCGGTCAAATCCTCTCCGCTCTGAGCGGTGCAGGCTCGTGGCTGTACTCCGTTGGCCGGGATATCGTTCAAGGTCTCATCAACGGTGTGAACGAGATGGTGTCGAGCGCGATACGTGCTGTCGAGAATCTCGGTAGCTCCATGGTCGACAGGGTGAAGTCGTTCCTCGGGATCGCTTCCCCGTCGAAGGTGTTCCGACAGCTCGGCGTGTGGACCGGCGAAGGCCTCGTCCTCGGGCTGGACAGCCAGCGTACGAAGGTAGGAGCGTCGAGCGAGCGCCTCGCAGATCAAGTAGTCAGCGCGTTCCCCAGTGGCCAGGAGCGAGCACTTCGCGCGAGAGTTGCCGCTGCCATGGACGTCACGTTCGACGCAGTGAGCGCCAAGCGCGGCGGCGGAGCGGCTGGCCTCGGGGGTGTGACGGTGCAGGCGCCCGTCGCGGTGAAGATGCTCGAGCGGGATCCGCGCCGCGTCGGACGTGCGATCGGTCGAGGAGTGGAGGAGATCCTTGGAGCTATATAGCTGGGCTGAGCTCGGCGGGGTGCGTCTGCATGGCGCCCCCGCCGGGCCGGACCCGTTCTCGGGACTGATGTTGTCGCGCCTGATTGGGTGGCGCGGCCTGCCCGGCGCGCGGGGTGAGAGTGACGCGATTCCGGACGGAAACGGAGATTACGCTCGCGAGGTTGTGCTCCGCGAGGGCCGCTCGATGGAGCTGCGCGGAGCCGCTATCGGGGCGACCGCCTACGATGCGGCGCTCATGCTCGATGAGCTCGAGGCTGCCATCGGTGGGCGGACGGTCGAACTGCGCGTCTGCGATTCCACGGGTGAGTGGACACGGATGGTCGAGGTGGAGATGGCCACACCCGCGGAGGCATGGAATCGGCCGCGGGTGCCGTTCGCGTTGGACCTGATCGCGCCGGATCCGATCCGATACCGGGATCCCGTGGCTCTGGGGCCTGTTGGGCTCCCGGTGCGCGAGGGCGGGCTCCGTCTCCCAAAGGCGTTCCCGTGGAACTTCGGGACGTCGATCCAGCCGTCAGTGCTGATCGTGAACGAGGGCACTGCTCCTGTCTTCCCTGTGGTGCGGGTGGTGGGTGCTGCATCGGCGCTCGTCGTGCATGGTGGCCCGCGCCGTGTCGAAGTCGGCTCGTTCAGCGGGGAACTCGTGATCGACAACAGGGATCGGCGCGTCTGGCTGAACGGGGCTGACGTGACTCGCTATGCGGTGCGCCGTGACTGGCACGAGATCCCTGCCGGCGGGACGGCGGAGTTCTTCTTCGTGGCATCTGGGCCATCGCCGGATCTGGTGATGACCGTCGAATATCAGATTGGGGTGTGGTGAGATGACCACGTTCAAGCCGTTCCCGCGCAACGCGGACGACATCGACGCCGCGAACGTCGGCCTTGCCCTGTCGGGGCTCGTGGTGCGGGAAGCATCCGGGCAGCCCAGGGTGGGGATGATGAGCCCAGGCCCTGCTGCCACCGCGGTGCCGGCGTCGTGGAAGGTCGAGGTCGGCCCGTTCATCTACGCCCACCAGGTCGCGGGCGCGCTGCAGCTATCGGGGGTATCGGCTGCTGAGCAACTGGATATCCTCCCCGCGACGGGCAACATTCCGGCGGGGCAGGCCCGTCTCGATCTGGTGTGCTGGGATCCGATCGCAGCCGAGCTCTCGGTGGTGCGCGGCACCCCGGCAGCATCCCCCGTGGAGCCGCCTGTTGGGACGCTCGCGAAGGTGCTGAAGGTTCGCGTCAACGCGGGCGACGGGATGGTGCTCCCGGACCGGGTGACGAAAGAGTACCAGTTCGCCGATCGCGTGCAGGGGAAGATCACGACCGTTGCTGCCGGGGTGACCGTCTCGGCGCAGACGCGCATCGAGCGTGATCCGTCGGGCATGGTCGACGTCTACGTCGAGCTGATCTCGCCCGCCGCGATGGGAACGAACCTGTGGATCGCGACGATGCCGCTGGGGTTCCGGCCGGCCGCGACCACCGAGTTCGTCGGCGGCGCCTCTCAGGGCGGCGCCGCCGGCCCCGTGTTCGGAGAGGTCCGCGCGAACGGCGGCATCTACGTCTGGAACCCGCCCGCCGGGAACCGCAAGTTATCGTTCCATACCCGCTATCTCGCGGTGCTGTGATGCGTGCCCTGCTGTATGAGACGCGCACCGGCAACCCCATCATCGACCTCGAAACGACCGCCTGGGACTACGACACCGGGATTCTCGCACCGGACAAGCTGAGTGTCACGGTCCCGGCGTACACGAAGCGATCGAAGTCGCTGGACCTGCGCGATCTCCTCACCAGGGACCGGCACTCGATCGCCCTGATCGACGAGTCCGTGGAGGGCGTCCGCAGGGTCGCCGCGGCGGGACCGATCGTGTCGCCCGCGCCGCAGGAGGACCCCGACGGACGCCACACCTACAAGGTGACGTGCCGGGGGTGGGAGCGCCTGCTGGAGTGGCGACAAGTCCGCCTCTACCCGGGATGGCCGCTCATCGGTGCCGACCGCAAACCGACCGGCGCCTACGACCACGCTCTCGAAGGGCTCTCCTACGGGACGATCATGAAGCGCCTGGTGCAGGAGTCCACGAAGTGGCCGGGCGGAGATCTCCCGATCGTCTACGAGCCCGACCGTGCCGGCGTGCACGAGCGGAATCGATATCAGGCAGTCGAGGGTAAGCAACTGCTCGAGGCGCTCGATCAGTTGGCAGACCTGTCAGACGGTGTCGAGTACGACTTTCAGACCGTCTGCGATGAGCTCGACCGCATCAGCGTACATCTCGTCACGGGTACGGACGCGAGCCGGATCGTATCGGGTCAGTCGGAGTGGGTGTGGAACCTCGGCGGCGCACAACCCGATGTTCGCGGATATGAACGTGACCCGGACCCGACCCCGCTCATCACTGACTCGGTGTTCTCGGGCGGCAAGGATGATGACTCGGTGATGTTCGCGCGCGGGCAGGATCATGGCCCCCTCGCTCAGGGGTATCCGCGGGCCGAATTGTGGGATTCGTCGCACTCCACGGTGGCGGTTCAATCGACGCTGCAGAAGTGGGCCGACGGAGCTCTCGGTGGCCGTCCGGATCGGATCAGCTTCGAAGTGCGCGCTCACGTCGCCTACGGCGTCCGGCATGGCGACCAGGGTGTGCTGTCCGCTCGGAGGCACTGGGATCTCCCCGATGGCGACTATCCGGTGCGTGTCCTCTCTGTAGGCCGGAAGTCGTCTGATCCGGGGTGGGCGCAGATCACGCTCGTGTAGGAAGGGAGGACCGCGTGGCGGTCAGGTACCGACGACAGGAAGAAGCGATCGCTGATGCGATTCGGGCTGTGCGCCGCAGCAGTCGTGAGGCAAACCGGCCGACGGGCACGGAGAAGGCGCTCACGATGGAGACCGCAGAGTCGGCGCACACTCGCGCGGTGCAGGCGCAGGCCGATGCCGATGCGGCGCTCGAGGCCGCGGCCTCCGTGGAGCGCACCGTGCTCGGCCGAGTCCGCACCTACTCCGAGACCGAGCCCACACCCCCCGAGAGTGGCTGGGAAGTCGGCGCGGAGTGGGTAGTGGAAGTCGAGGGCACCCCGCGCGAAGTGCGCGTCTGGAACGGCACCCAGTGGGTGCACGCCCAGTACCTCGCGGACGAGATCCTGATCCCGGGCGAGGACGGTGCGATCCAGCTCAAGGACGGGACGATCACGACGCCGAAGCTCGCAGTCGGCGTGCTCAACGGCCTCGAGGTCCACGCGATGCAGTTCTACGGCGGCTATATCGAGGCCCCGGTGATCGCGTCGTCCGACAAGCTCGGCTCGGGCTCCAACGTCCTCAACGATCCGACATTCCAGTCGGGCATCAACACAGCGTGGGTCGCGTCGGGGCATCTCGGTGACGCACCGAAAACGCATGTTGATACGATCACCTGGTCTCAGTCGTACCCGTGGAAAGTCACCGACACGCTCACAATTAATCGGTGGCATCAGGGTAACGGCACGGCACGTCTGAACCTGAAGACCGGGACCCGGGGAACCGGCACCATCCTGTTCTCAAACTTCGGGTGGGTGCCAGCCAACCGTAGCATGAATAACTGGTACGCGTTTCCGACGGCACCGTCCCCGTACATCGGTGCCGGGAAGTTCGATCCGACGTGGAAGACGCCTGGGTTCACGCCGACGGCTGGCACCGCGAAGACTACGTATCTGACGAACTCGGGCACGTTCGCGGTCGCCTCCGGTGAGCGGTGGAACGCACGCATCGGATTCACCCCGATTCAGTCGACGCAGCTTGATCTCGTATCGCTGTACATCGAGGTCATTAACGCGGCGACCTCGGCGGTGCTGTGGAGCCGGGCTGTGACGGATACCGAGAAGCGTGCGGGCCAGGTCAATGACTGGTGGGATGCCACGTTCACCGGCAATGTTCGGTTCCGGGTGAGGGCGACCTACACCGCCGCCGGAGGTGGCGCAGAACGCCTTCTCGACATCGGCAGCTACGCCCGTGTCTACGACAACGGCGTGCTCGACAGCACGTGGACCGCGAGCGCCGAGGAGCGGGAGCTGCCCTACGGGTACACCCCGGCGAACTGGAACGACGGCGCGATCGCCGACCCGGAGATCATCCGTCGTGCGTGGTTCCAGCTCAGCATGACGTCGGCGCTGTTCGCGAAAGTGCAGCCCCAGAAGGGATGGCGGCTGACCGAAGAGGGTGGCTTCGAGCTGTTCTCCACGATCGGAGCCCGCACGGGACGTCTCGACGGGGAGGACAACTACCTCAACGGACGGTTCGCCACCCAAGAGACGGGACTGCGCGCCGAGATGACGGGAGCTTCGGTCAACGTCACCAACCTCGCAGGCGGCATCATCGGGCAGCTGTATTCGGACGGTACCGAATCGAACCTTGCAGTAACTCGGGTCCGGATCGGCACGTACGAGGTGCCAACCGAGGTGGCGATGCTGCTGTCAGCGGTGACCGTGCGTTCGGGGTACACGCTCGACACGACGTCGTCGTGGGTGCAGCGCCGAACGGACGGGTTCGTGCGCGGCGCGATCGCGATCCGCCGCAACGGAGGATCCGTGTTGGAAACCGGTGTCGAGCTCGGGAAGCTCCCGACGCTGTTCCGCCCGGCCGGCGCGTGGGAGGGGCCGTGCGCGGTCTCGCAGGGTGGCGGCGCGTTCATCGGCTTCGGGCAGATCACCACTGCCGGGAGCCTGATCCTGTGGTCCGCACCCGCTGCGAACGCCCGCGCCGTATGGAACTTCGAGTTCCGTGTCTAACCAGCCCCGCCGAGTAAGCGGGGCTCACTCATTTCTAGGAGGTGGTCGCCGATGGCGACTCCGAATCTCGCCGCCTACATCGCATCGGTGCGCGGCCGGTACATCGACGTCGACCGGAGTTTCGGTGCGCAGTGCTGGGATCAGTGGTCCCACTACGCGACCACCTTTCTCGGCGTACCGACGGGTCCGACGTACACCAACGCCGGCGGTGCAGCCCCGCATTCGGGGTGGGCGTGCAACGTCTACCACAACGCCGCGAGGAGCGGCCTCGACCGCTGGTTCGACATCCTCCCCGCCAACGCCAGCCCCCGCGCTGGGGACGTGGCGTTCTGGGAGTACGGATCCGCCTGGTACCCGCTCTCCCACGTCGCGACCGTGCTCGATGTCACCCACGGCGGCCGGATGCTGCGCTGCCTCACCCAGAACCCGGGCGCCGTTCAGATCGCCGACCTCGTCGTCTCCGGCGTGATCGGCTACCTGCGCCCTAAGGCGCTCGCCACTGGTGGCGTCGACGCGTCGCGGTCACCGTCCCTCACCGCATCCCAGAAGCTGGCGAGCCTCGTGCGCCGCCGCAACATCGAAGGAGACTCCATGTACATCTACTGCGCCGACTCCGGCACCGTCCGCTACGCGATCCTCACCCCCGGCGTGAAGGGGTCGTGGATCGAGTTCACCGGGCAGGACTCCGCCAACCAGCTCGCCTCCCAGCGCGGCAACGCCATGAAGGTGGTGCAGTCGTTCTGGGACGACCTGAAGCGTCGCCACTCGTGAGCGCCGCCGCGATCATCCTCTGCGGTCTCGGCCTCGCACTCATCGCCGCCAGCATCGTGCTCGGTGTCGGGCACCTGCTCTACGGAAGAAGGCGCGAATGACAGAAGATCAGCTCGCGCGACTGCTCGGCGATCTCACGGCAGTTCAGCTTGTGCTCCTGGTGGGCGCGGTCGTCGCGCTCATCATCCTCATCGTGAAAGTATGGCCGCTCGTGCGCCGGTTCGTCGCGACGATCGACGCGCTTGCGGATCTGCCCGCGAAGATGCGCCTCCTCGACGAGATCCACCACGAGGTGCGCCCCAACACCGGAACCTCCATGAACGACGCGCTACGCCGTGTGGAGGCTGAGCAGATCCGGCAGGCCGAAGAGCTAGCCGATCAGTCGGCGAAGCTCGACACCCAGTCTGAGCAGATCGCCGGTCTGCAGAAGCTCATGGAGGACGGCGACAGCGAACTGTCTGAGCGCGTCACCGACATCGAGCAGACCCTCAACCCTCGCAAGGAGAAGCCATGACCCATGCTGCACCTGAAGAGATCACCCCGAACGTGGTGATCCCCGATCCTGCGGTGCGCCGCCGTGTTGGCGTCGCCCTGTACCTCGTGAGCCTTGCGGCGGGCCTCGCGACGCTGCTGTTCGCGTTCTTCCCCGAACTCGCCGCGGGGACCGACATCCCGACCCGTGCGGTCGCGTTCGTCACGGCCGCGGTCACGCTGCTCTCGTCCGCGTTCGGCCTCGTGGTCACCCTCCCGAACGTTCCCCGCACCTGACCGAAAGAAAACGAATGGAAAGTGCCGCTTTCCATTTTCCATACGCATTGCGCCCCCGCACCCCTGTTCCTGTGAGCTTGGGTGCGGGGGCGTTCTTCATGCTTCCTGTGGATAAGTCACCTTCGCATCCCTGTGGATAAATCCACGCAGATTGGCTGTGGATAAGTGTCCGAAGAGGCGTGATCACGCGAAACGATATTCACAGGTCAGGTCACACCCACGGCAACGAACTACATCGCTGTATTTTCGTAGGGGCGGATGAGGTATTACTGGATTGAGAGAGAGCGATGGTCCGCAATCCAGCGGCACCGAGAGAAAACGCCCCTGCACCGGATGTGAAGGGGCGTCTCCCTCGAGTCGAGTCCGACTCGAAGAACGGTTTTGAAGGTCCGTCCTCCGAGAGTACAACAGCCGCGCAGCCTATGTGCACGGACACGGCATTCCCTTAAGTGCGCGGAGATTGGACCCCAGGATGTACGTCGCCAACACGGAGGTGCCGCTGCTCAGCGGACCGCCCAAGAAGCAGTCGCGGTGGATGGTCGCCGCACGGTTCGTCCAGAACCTCCTCACCGCGATCGTGAGGATTTGGCAGATCCATCGCTTTGCGTGCGATATGGAACTCGCAACGTAAGTATCTCCCTTGTCGCTGGGGCATCGTTTGCGGAGCCCCAGCGACAATCACGCGGTCGTCAGGGAATTCGAGAGCTCCTCTGACGCGTGCTGCACCTCGGCCACGAGGTCGGCATCGCCGGGTCGCTCGGGGTCCAGCCACTCGTCGTGCATGTCGGTGGGGAGCACGAGTGGCATGCGTCCCCAGTAGTCGGCGGCTTCGCTGCCGGTGGGTGCGTCGCGGGTGACCATGGAGTAGGTGACGAGGTCGGTCCCGTCGTCGCGGGTGACGGTTGATGTGACGGCCGCGATCCCGAAGACCTCCTCGCCGGGGAGGCGGAAACGCCCCTTCTTCTCGATATACCAGGACGCTGGCAAGAGCGCGCGGTGCTGGAATGGCTTGCGCCAGGAGCGCAGCAGCTTGTCGTCACGCGAGTTGAACGCACTGAACTTCACGGGCCCTGATGAGTCGAGCCAGAGCCACCACCACGCCAGCAGCACCTCCACACCGTCGTCGCCGGCGCGGATGATCGGGTTCATGTTCAGGGCGTTCTTCCCGGTGATCTTCGCTGTGCCGCCACGTGTCCGCATCCACTCCGCCACGACGTGGTCGTCGACTTTCTCGGAGTAGGGTTCGAGGCCGCCGGGCAGCATGATCTTCTCACCGGATGGGGTTAGGCCGTAGGTCGCGCACATGCCTGCATCGTACGTCCGTGCGAAGCCTGTGACTAGCGCTTCGAGGAGTTACCCGGGGAAGCCGGTACCGGTCACGCCCCGCCGGCGCATGTCGGCGGCTGCATCTGCGGGAGAACCACCTGGCGGGCCGGGGACGCGTGTCGTTGGCCCGGGCACTGCCTGAGCCGCTGCTTCGATGGTTTCGTAGATCCCCACGAGACGACGGTCGGCCGGGGCGGCGGTCCAGCGCATCAGGAGGAAGCGCTCGGCCCCGGAGACGTCGGTGACTCTGTGGATGATGCCCTTCGGTGAGCTCAGCACCTCACGCATCACGATCCACGTGTCGGTCTCGATCTGGATGATAGGTCCGTACTGGCGTGGCATGCGCGAGATGGTACGCCTCGCCTCTGACAATCTCGGCCGCCGGGAGTACGGCCTGGTCGCAGCGTGAGCACTCCCACCACGCCTCCCACCACACGAGCGTGCCCCGTCCGCACGCGGGGCAGGGGCCGCCGAGGATCAGGTCAGGCACGGTCAGTCGTGCAGGTAGTAGAGCATCTGCCATCCGTCCGGGACGGCGGCGCGGAGTTCTTCTACGGTTCTGCCGGTGATCTCTCGTAGGCCGTCGCGGCGCGCATATGTCGCGGTCGCGGTGATCGCGGTTGAGCCCTTCTGCATCGTGACAGGAGCGTGGATGAGCTCGAAACCCTCCGGGCACTTCTCTGCGAGCTTTTCCCTCACCTCCGGGAGGCCTTCACCCGACACCTCAATCGTGACGGTCTCGACCTTGCGGATAGTGGCAGTCAGCATGACACAGAGCCTACCCGCGGTGCTCTCGCCGTAGCAGCGGCGAGACAGGCAACCCCCGCCACACCTGTGGGCAAAATGTGGGCAAACACCATCCCTGGGGCAACAGAGAAGCCGCCTACTCGCCAATGTTTTCTAGGCGAGTAGGCGGCTTGACTGGTTGGTGCCCTGGAGAGGAATCGAACCTCCGACACCCGCTTTAGGAGAGCGGTGCTCTATCCACTGAGCTACCAAGGCGCGGCCACTGTTCGGGGCCTCTGCGAGTCTAGCAGCCCGCAGATGACAGAACGGGCGGAGCCGAAGCCCCGCCCGTTCGAAGTCTGTGCGACCGAGTCGACTCAGCCGAAGCGCACGACGCCGCTGGGGGCGCCGTCGATGAACGCGCCCGCGACGACGGTCTGGTTGCCGCCGTAGCCACCGTGCACCGCCTGGCCGTTGCCGATGTAGACCGCCACGTGGCGTCCCGACCAGATGAGGATGTCGCCGGGAGCGTAGTCACCGCTCGTGACCAGCGCACCGCCGAGGGCGGTGTACTCACCGACCTGCGTGCCGAGGTCGCCCGCCGGAACGCCGATGGCGCGCAGCGACTTCTCGACGAGCGCCGTGCAGTCCTGCATCACACCGAGCTGAGCGAGTGCGGCGTTCACGATGCCCTGCGCGCCGGCGCCCGCGGGGACGTCGGCGCCCGAGTAGCCCTTGGCGGCGGTTCCGTTACCGCCCGCGGCAGCTGCGTCGGCCGCAGCCTTCTTGGCCGCCTCCTCTGCCTCGGCCTTGCGCTCGGCCGCGACGACGGCCTCATCGACCTGACCGGTCGGCGCGTTGAGCGGCACGACGGCGTCTTCGACGGCCGGAGCCTCGAGGTTCTGCACGTTGGCGAAGCCGTCGATCATCGAGGGATCGACCTCGGAGCTGGTCGCGTATGCGGGCAGAGCGAACGTGCCGATCATGCCGAAGCTGAGCGCTGCGGCTCCTGCCATCTGGGCGACGCGCTTGCCCTTCGAGAAGGACTGCTTCGTCGCCGGGGCGGCGAGCGCTACTGCGTTGCTGGGGGTATGAGTCACGAGTTTCTTCTGCCTTACGTTGAACGATCTCCGTACCAGAGGAACGGCTCTGGCGAGCCGCGACCGTTCAAGGGTAACCGAAGATCACGATAATGTCACGCCGAGGTCACGAAAGCTTCAACCTCACTTGAAACTTGGCGTGTTTTCGCGGATCGCCGGCCCGTTTGAGCACAGCGTTTCTCTCGATGTCGAGCGAGTTCGTCCGTTCTTTGAAGGCCCGGAAGACGCAGGGCCCCGACCCCTCGATCGGGGGTCGGGGCCCTGCGCGCCCGAGCGGTGGATCAGATGACGCCCTGCTCCAGCATCGCCTGCGCGACGGTCACGAAGGCCGCCGAGTTGGCGCCCAGCACGTAGTCGCCCGGGCGGCCGTAGCGCTCCGACGCCGCGTAGGTCGCCGCGTGCACGTCGCGCATGATGTCGTGCAGGCGCGACTCGCTCTTGTCGCGGTCCCAGCGGGAGCGGGCCGCGTTCTGGCTCATCTCGAGCGCCGAGGTCGCGACGCCGCCCGCGTTCGCGGCCTTGCCCGGCGCGAACAGCACGCCTGCCTCCTGGAACAGCTCCACCGCTTCGGGCGTGGTCGGCATGTTCGCGCCCTCCGCCACGGCGCGCACGCCGTTCGCGATCAGCTTCCTGGCGTCGTCGGCGTTCAGCTCGTTCTGCGTCGCGCACGGGAAGGCGAGCTCTCCGCGCACGTCCCAGACACGACCGCCCTCGACGAAGCGGGCTCCGGGGCGCCGCTCCGCGTACTCCGAGATGCGGGCGCGCTCGACCTCCTTGATGCGCTTGAGGAGGTCCACATCGATGCCCTGCTCATCGACGACGTAGCCGCTCGAATCCGAGGCGGTGATGGCCTTGCCACCGAGCTGCTCGATCTTCTCGATCGCGTAGGTGGCGACGTTGCCCGAGCCCGAGACGACGGCCCGGCGGCCCTCGATGCCCTCGCCGGCGCGGATCAGCATCTCGTCGGCGAAGAACACGGCGCCGTAGCCTGTGGCCTCGGTGCGCACCTCGGCTCCGCCCCAGCCCACACCCTTGCCGGTGAGCACACCGGCCTCGTAGCGCTGGGTGATGCGGCGGTACTGCCCGAAGAGGAAGCCGATCTCGCGCGCGCCGACGCCGATGTCTCCCGCGGGGATGTCGGTGTGCTCGCCGATGTGGTGCACCAGCTCGGTCATGAAGCTCTGGCAGAACCGCATGACCTCGGCGTCGCTCTTGCCGCTCGGGTCGAAGTCGGAGCCGCCCTTGCCGCCGCCGATGCGCTGCGAGGTGAGCGCGTTCTTGAAGATCTGCTCGAAGCCCAGGAACTTGATGACGGAGAGGTTCACCGACGGGTGGAAGCGCAGGCCGCCCTTGTAGGGGCCGAGCGCCGAGTTGAACTGCACGCGGAAGCCCCGGTTGACCTGCACGCGGTTGTTGTCGTCGGTCCACGGAACGCGGAAGATGAGCTGGCGCTCGGGCTCGACGATCCGGTCGAGGATGCCTGCCTCGATGTACTCGGGGTGCTCTGCGAGCACGGGCGTCAACGTGTCGAGCACCTCGCGCACGGCCTGCAGGAACTCGGGCTCTCCGGTGCTGCGGTGTTCGACGGTGTCGGCTACGGCGCGAAGATGCGCCTCGGGGGTGGGCAGGGACAAGGTTCGACTCCTCGGTCTATCAACTCCAGCTGGGTGTGTGTTTCGCGGTGACCCTTGTGAGGCTCGCCTGCGGGCTCTGCCCTATGGCGAAACGAATATGTGCGAGGCGATCTCGCTCGGAAGGTCGAGCGCTTCGCGGGTTCCCTCCGCCTCGACGTGGACGATGTCGCCCCGGCGAACGAAGGAAGCTGTGGCGCCTGGCTTGATGCCGGCGGCGACGAACTGGCCGAGCAGCGAGGGATCGACCTGCACTGGCTCGGCGAGACGCCGGATTCGGGCGGTGACGCTGACGTCGGGCTCGGAGAGCAGCTCGGTGAGCGCGATGACACCGCTCTGGAAGGAGCCCGTGCGAGCGCCGCCGAGCTCGGCGAGCCCGGGGATCGGGTTTCCGTAGGGCGATTCGACTGGGCGGTCGAGGATGTCGAGGAGCTTGCGCTCGACGCGCTCGCTCATCACGTGCTCCCAGCGGCACGCCTCGTCGTGCACGTACTCCCACTCGAGACCGATCACGTCGGCGAGCAGACGCTCGGCGAGCCGGTGCTTGCGCATCACGTGGATCGCCTTGGTGCGGCCCTCCCCCGTCAGTTCGAGACGACGGTCATCGGTGACGACGACGAGACCGTCGCGCTCCATGCGACCCACGGTCTGCGAGACGGTGGGGCCGGAGTGCCCGAGCCGCTCCGAGATGCGCGCGCGGAGGGGGACGATCCCCTCCTCCTCGAGCTCGAGGATCGTGCGGAGATACATCTCGGTGGTGTCGATCAGGTCGGCCAATCGGGTCCTCCTCACACGCGTGTCCATCCCCAGCCTACCGGCAACGCGGAGGTCGCCCCTACGCGGGGAACGTCGGAGGCCACCGATAGAATCGGCGCATGGCTGACATCACCATCCCCTCCGAGCTCCTGCCCGCAGACGGCCGATTCGGCTGCGGACCCTCGAAAGTGCGCGGCGAACAACTCGACTTCCTCGCGTCGCTGCAACCGTCGGTGCTCGGAACCTCGCACAGGCAGGCTCCGGTGAAGAACCTGGTCGGCAGCGTGCGCGAAGGCCTCTCCGAGCTGTTCCGCGCTCCCGAGGGCTACGAGGTGCTTCTCGCCAACGGCGGGGCGACGACGTTCTGGGATTCGGCGACGCATTCTCTGATCGCCCAGCGCAGCCAGCACCTGGCGTTCGGCGAGTTCGGCTCGAAGTTCGCTAAGGCGGCGGGGGCGGCCCCCTTCCTCGAGCAGCCCGACGTGCGCTCGGCCGACCCCGGTTCGCGCTCCGAGCCGGCGTCGATCGCCGGCGTCGACGTCTACGCGTTCCCTCAGAACGAGACCTCGACGGGCGTGATGGCCCCTGTGCGACGCGTCTCGGGCGATGAGGGATCTCTCACCGTCGTCGATGCGACGAGCAGCGCGGGCGGCATCGACTTCGACGCGGGCGAGGTCGACGTCTACTACTTCTCGCCGCAGAAGAACTTCGCCTCCGACGGCGGCCTGTGGTTCGCGCTCGTCTCACCCGCGGCCATCGAGCGCATCGAACGCCTCACTGCGGGCGACCGCTACATCCCCGAGACGCTGAACCTCGCGGGCGCGATCGAGAACTCCCGCAAGAACCAGACCCTGAACACGCCCGCGCTCGCCACGATCGCCATGATGGACGAGCAGGTGCGCTGGATCAACGGGCAGGGCGGCCTGTCGTGGGCGGCGGCCCGCACCGCGGAGTCGTCCGGGGTGCTCTACGACTGGGCCGAGCGGAGCGAGGTGGCGACGCCGTTCGTCTCGAACCCCGATCATCGCTCGCAGGTGGTCGTGACGATCGACTTCGACGAGTCGATCGACGCCGCGGCGATCTCGCAGGCGCTGCGCGCGAGCGGCATCGTCGACACCGAGCCCTACCGCAAGCTCGGGCGCAACCAGCTGCGCATCGCGACCTTCACCGCGATCGACCCCGACGACGTGCGCGCTCTCACCGGCTGCCTCGACTACGTGCTCGAACGCCTGGGCTGAACGGAGCCCGTGTGGCGGGCCCGCCCGGCCCACGCGACGTAGGCGGTGAGCAGCGTCGCCGCGACGCCGACGCCGACGGCCCACCAGGGGAAGCCGGGGAGGTCGGGGTGCGTCGCGGCGGCACGGATGTCCGAGGGAGGCGTCGGCGTGACGCGTTCGGCCGTGACGAGGATGCGGTGGCTGTTGATGCCGAGGGGCGTGCAGGTCACGAGGGTGACGAGATCGCGATCGGGGTCCGCGAGGATCTCCTCGGTGTCCGCCGGATCGACCACCTGCTTCTCGAAGATCCGGTAGGTGAGCACTTCGTCGAGCACCGAGATCGTGAATGTGTCGCCCACCTCGGCCCGATCGAGGTGGGTGAAGAGCGTCGATTCGGGCAGGCCGCGGTGGGCCGTGAGCACGGCGCGCGTGCCGGCGCCGCCGACGGGCAGCGATGTCCCCTCCAAGTGCCCCACGCCCTTGCGCAGCGTCTTGTCGGCGGTGCCGTGGTAGATGGGAAGGTCGATACCGAGCGATGGGTACTGCAGCCGCCCCATGAAGCCCGTCCCCGTGGGGTCGAGCAGTTCGTCGTAGGCGGGGGATCCCTTCGCGAGATCTCCCTCGCCCGTTGCGACGGGCGTGTTCGCTTTCAGCAGCGCACCGCTCGACAGGGCGTCGTTGTATTCGCGTGCGAGTTCGATCTGCTCGGCCCGATAGCCGGGGTCGTCGGCGGGGGGAGCCTCCAACCGCTCCTGCGCTGATTCCGTGGCGCGGGACTGCTCCCGCTGCGCGAACCACGAGGCGGTCTGGGGATAGAGGAGCACGCAGACGCCGAGCAGGATCAGCAGGCAGGCGATCGCCTGCGCGGGCGGGAAGCGCCATCTCGCCGCGGGCGGCGGGCGCATGCGCCTGGCACGGGTCGCCTCCCGGCTCCGAGTCGATGTCTGCATCCGTTTCGCCCCCTCCTCGGGTGCAACCGCATCTCGCACAGGATCTCCGGTCGAGCGAACGCCGGCTCAATCAGCGGGCCTGGCCGACTCGCCTCGCTCGATCAGCCGGTCTGCGCTCAGTCGGCGGGATCGCCCGTTTGGCGGCGACGGGCGACGAGGATCGCTCCGGCTCCCGCTGCGATGATCGCCAGGCCGCCGATCGTCATGGCGAGCGTGCCGGCCGCACCGGTGAGCGGCAGGTCCGGGCCGTCCTTCTTCTTGTTCACGACGTCGAGTTCGAAGACGCCGTCCTCGCCCGGGGTGATCGTCACGGGGTTGCTGACGGCCGTGGCCGTATGCCCGGCGGGCACCACGGTCTCGTACACGCAGTAGTCCTTCGACGGATCGGCCAGCGGACCGTTGGGGCTGTTGGCCACCCACAGCCCGAGCACCGTGTTCGGATCGACGTCCTCCCAGACCACGGTGCCGCTGCCGTTCGAGGTGCCGGTCGCAACCGCGCCCGTCGCCGGAGCGGTGGCGGGGCAACCGGCCTGCGGCTCCGCGAACACCTGGAATTCGGCGCCCGCGAGCGGTTTGGCGGGCTTCGAATCGTCGTGCTTGGAGATCGACAGCTGACCCCAGTAGGTGTAGGGGATCTGCTCGCCGGGAACCGTGGTGCCGTTGAAGGTGCTCGAGTACTCGTCGTTCGGGATGCTGCCGTCCCCGACCTCGTCGACCGTCGTGACCAGCTCGATCGACAGGCTCTTGCCCATCGCTGCGTCGAGCTTCGCCCGGCCGGCGGCGGTGAACGTCCACGTCACCCCGTTCGGGTCGACCGTGTAGTCGCCGCCCGGTCCTTCGGAGAGCGGTGCGCCGTCGAGCGTCAGGCTCGAGGAGGCGTAGCTCAGGCGCGGATCGAGAACATCGGAGACGGAGGCCGTGGTGAAGGTCTCCTCATTGTTGAGCGTCGGCACCGGGACCGTCAGCGTCCAGGTCACGCCGGAGCCGATGGTCAGCCCATCGGGCATCTCCGCGATCGTCTTCGTCGGCTCGTTCATGATCTGGTTCTTCGGGTCGGCGACCACGTCGTAGTTCCAGCCTTCGCCGCCGTCGCCTTCAGAGGTCGGAATCGACACGTAGAAGTCGGGCACCTTCGACACGATGTGGTTCTCGCCCGGGTCGGTCTCCTGCGCGAAATAGACCCCGACGTCGAGGGTGAAGTCGACCGTGCCGCCCGCGGTCACGTCCGACACGGCGTCGGCCGTGAGGAGGCAGAAGGGGGCGGTCGGCGCGGCGGGCGCGGAGGCGAACAGGTCGCCGAGTCCGTCCCAGTCGGCCGCATCTGTCAGGTCGATCGCCACGCAGTCGCCGTTGTCCAGCCGCCCGACAGGGGTCACGGTGAACTCGACGCCGTCCAGCGTGTCGCGATCCTCCAGGGTCTCCCCCTCGCCGAGCGGCGCGCCCGCGTACTTGTTGATGGTCAGCGTGCCCTCGGCGGGTGCGCCTGGCTGGTCGGGCCCGACGTCCGCGAAGGCCGCCGTGCTGAATGTGCCGACGCCCACCAGCGCCAGGGCGACGGCCCCGACTCCGGCTGCGATGCGTCGCATCGCCCTGCTCTTCGAGTTCATTTCACTACCCTGTTTCTCTCCCGCCCCCGCGGTTCGTCAGCGACCCTCGGGGTGTCTTCTGTGTGTTCGATGCTTGATTCGTCGAGGCCTGAGGCCCGCCCCGCCTGCTTCCTCCGGGTGGTCGGTCAGGCCCCCTTACGGCGGTGGTTGCGGATCGCGATGGCACCCGTGGTGCCCGCCCCGAGCACCAGCACGCCGAGCCCCAGCGCGGTGAAGAGGTCTCGACCGATCCCGCCGCTCATCGGAAGCTCCGGCCCGTCGATGCGGGTGTTCACCACGGGGTCGAGTTCGACGGCGAGGTGCTCGGCATCGATCGTGAAGGGGTGCACAGCGGGCGAGGCGTGGTAACCCGCGGGGGCCCTGCTCTCCTGCAACGTGTAGTCGCCCCAGCCCAGACCCGCGAGTCGAAACTCGCCTCCGCCGGGATCCTGGTCCAGGAAGTCGCCTGCCGTGCAGGGCGACTCCGCGCAGTCGACGACCACGGTGTCGGCCGGGACGCCGGGACCCGTGAGCGTCCACTCCGAACCGGTGAGAAGACCGCCACCCTCATCGACCTTCGTCCATGCCACCTCGCCGAGGAGCCGAGGGTTCACCCGCGCACCCGCGTCGATGGTGGTCCCCGCGTTCGTCTGATCGACGGTGAAGGTGAACGATTTCGGGTCGGCGAACGAGTGCCCGGCCGGGGCCTTCGTCTCGGTCACCGTGTAGGCGCCCCATGCGAGGCCTGCGAGTTCGAATCCGCCCGCGGTCGGGTCGATGTCCTTGAACGGGCCCGCCGCGCAGACGGCCGCCGTGCAGTCGACGATCGTCGTGCCCGGTTCGGGGCTTCCGGGGCCGACAATGGTCCATTCCGACCCTCCGAGCGGGGCTGCTGGCGTCTGGTCATCGACCTTCGACCACTTCACGGCTCCGGGCTTGCGCGGGTTCACGACCGTCGGTCCCGCGATCGTGGTTCCCGCGTTGCCCGCGTCGACGGTGAAGGACACGGTCTTCGCGGGTGTCGTGAGCGCATGCCCCTCGGGTGCTTTCGTCTCCGTCAGCACGTACGCTCCCCAGGGGAGCCCCGCCAACGCGAACTTGCCCGCCGCCGGATCCTGATCCTTGAGAACCCCGGGCGCGCACACGGCCGCCGTGCAGTCGACGATCACGGCGCCGACCCCGATCCCACCCGGCGAGGCGGTGACCGTCCACTCGGACCCCCCGAGCAGCGTCGCCGAGGTCTGGTCGTCGGTCTTCGCCCACGTGACCGCACCGGGCTTGTCAGTGTTCACGATGACGCAGGAGACCTTCCTCTTCTCGGCGAGGGCGAGGGAGTTGCCGTTCGTCAGGGCGACCGCCGTCGGATTCGCCGGGTCGGTGATGTCGGTGCAGGCCCAGTCGGTCTTCAGTGCGAACCCCGGGTTGCTGCTCTCGGAGAGCAGGTAGGTGCCTGCCTTCACGTCGCTGCGCGTGACGGTCCCGTTTCCGGTCACCGTCTGGCCGGCCACCGGCCCCTGCCCGGTGGCCGTCAGCGTCCAGTCGGTGGGCGCCGATCCGGTTCCGGTGGCCGCGTACTGCAGGGAGACCTGCTTCGTCAGCGTCAGCGTGGCGCACGTCGACGGAGGTTCGAAGGCGATGGGAGCGGCCCAGATGCCCAGGTTGGAGCTGGGTGCGCTGGCGTTGTTGAACGAGCGCAGGTAGGCCGTCGTCCCCATGGTCGGCGGGCAACCCGGCGATCCCTGGTTGATCGTGCTCAGCGGGATCTTGAGCTCCACCGTGGTACCGATGGAGACGATCACCCCGGCGAGCGTGACGCACGAGGGCGAGTTCAGGCTCGTCACGTAGCCGTTCTGCGGGTACGTGCAGTAGGTCACCACCGGGTTGGCGCTGCCCTGCTGCTCGATGAAGATGACCTGGCCGCCCTGGCTGCGGTCCGGTTGCGGCACCGCCAGAGTCGTCGCGCCCGCCGGCCCCCACCGTTCAGGGGCGTTCGTGTACTCGAATGCGAAGGAGTTGCTGCCCGTCGCGTTCGGTCGGACGAACTTGATCACCAGGTCCGTTCCGACGATGTTCGAGCTGAAGGTTCCGGCCGTGATCTCAGAAGCCTGGGCGATGGTCGCGGGATCCTTCCAGCTCCAGGTCGCGGGATTGCTGTTGTCCTTCAGGATCTGGTAGCCACCGGTCTGCTGCGATCCGACCGGGCCCAGCGCGACCACCGGGCCCGCGAGACCCGTGACGGACTGCTTCTCGGCGGTCTTCGGCGCTGCGAAGATCGGCGGCACCTGGACCTCGTGCGGGGCCTCGGCTCCGCCCGGCTCCTCCGCGGGAGGCGGTTCCACGGTGGGCTCCTGGCTCGGCATCGGTGCGTTCGGCGTCGCCCCGGGCGAGTCCGTGCCGCCCGGCTCGGCATTACCAGGGTCCGTGCCGCCCGGCTCGCCGGTCTGCTCGGGCGGCGGAGTCGTCGGCGCTACCTCGACCGGTGCCGGGTCGGCGTCGGCCAGGGCGAGCGCCGGGGCCGCGCATCCCAGTACGAGCCCGCCCGCCGTGACGACCGCCGCGAGAGCGACGGCGCGCCGCTTCCGGCCGCGCCCGTCCCCGGGCCTACGCGACCGCCCGGTCTTCTTTCCCCCGAGAGAAGAACTCGAAAGCATCACAACCTCGATCCCAGACATGGGAGAGGTCGTCGCCGGCCACAAGTGTCCGAATCAGCGCTCCCCCGAGTGCTGCGGCGAGCCTATGAAGAATCGGACGGCTAGGGATCCGGGGGAATTACGTATTCATGAGGATCCGCGGAATGACGCGCTCCGCACTCAGCGCTCGGCGGAGAACCCTTCGAAGCCGTCGGGGCCGTCATCGCCCTCGTCGTCGTCGTCGAAGTCATCGGACTTCTCGTCGGAATCGTCTTCCTCGTCGTCCTCGCCGTCGAGCTCCACTCCATCGATCTCGTCGTCGAAGTCGCTGAAGTCGTTCGTCAGCAGATCCTCGTCGGGATCCACCCCGTCCTCCTCCTCGAGCTCGGCCGCGGCTGCCTCGGCCTCCGCAGCCTCGTCGGCGGCCTGTCTCGCCTGCGTCTCCCGGTACTGGGCGAGACGCACCGACCACGGCACCCACTCGGGGGCCACGACGGCTCCGGGCCCGGGCAGCAGCTCGACCTCGAGCACGTTCACCGGCGACTCCTCGTCCACGCGCGCGAGCGTCGCGGCCCAGCGCCAGCCGGGGTACCCGGCGAGACGGCACTCGAAGTAGAGGGTGAGCACGTGGGCTTCGTGCACCTCGTGCCCCTCGTCGGCCCCGATGCTCGGCTCGTCGGTGATCTCGGCGAGCGCGGCGCGCGCCTGGGCGCGGGCCGCAAGGAGCACGGGATCAGCGGCAAGCACGGGATCAGCGGCGGGCGCGGCCTCGGTTTCAGGATCCCTCGCCCCGCCCCGGGTCTCCGAGAGCCCCGGCTCGGTGGTGGGCTCGACCGTTTCGGCCTCGGCGGGAGCCTCGCGCGCCTCAGACATCGAAGTCGTCCGCCACGCGGCGCAGCATGGTCGCGACCTTGCGCGACTGCGAGCGCTCGGGGTACTGCCCGCTCTTGAGTCGACCGCCCAGGCCGTCGAGCAGCTTCACGAGATCCTCGATGATGATCGCCATCTCGTCGGCCGACTTGCGGTTGCGCTTGGCGAGACGCGGCGTCTCGAGCACGCGCACCGACAGCGCCTGCGGGCCGCGGCGCCCGTCCGCGACGCTGTACTCCAGCCGCGTGCCCGCCTGCACATCGGCGCCCGTAGGCACCACCGATGCGTGCAGGTACACCTGCTGCCCGTCATCGCCCTGGATGAAACCAAAGCCCTTGTCCTCGTCGTAGAACCTGACCTTGCCGTTCGGCATGCCTCGTCCCTCTCCATCTCGGTCGCGGCCTCGGGGCCGCCCGCAGTCTTCGCGCAGAGCTCCCCGCGCACCCTTCGATCCTACCGGCCGGGGCCGCGAGGGCGTTCTCGGAGAAGAGCGGGTAAAATGGCCGGGATGTCGCAAGAATCCAGCACGCCGTCGATCCTCGAGCGGATCCTCGCATACGCCACCGTCACCATCATCGGGGCGGCGCTGCTCTCGTTCTTCGCCACCCTCATCATCGGCATGATCGATCGCGAGATGCTCGCCTCGGGCATGTGGCCGGTCGTCTACGGCCTGTCGCTGTTCGGTCTGCCGCTCGGCTTCGCGCTGCTGATCGTCCTGCTCGTCGTGAGCCAGCGGAGGCGGCGCGCGGAATTCAAGCGGAACGCCGCCGAGCGCTGAGCATGAGCGGCACCCTCGCCCTCGCTGCGGCACTCGCCGCGATGGATCGCGGCACCCTCGCCGCGGTCGTGGAGCGCAGGCGGCCGCAGGCGATCTCGGGCATCACCGATCCGATCGGCCTCGCGAGCGAACTGCTGCGCGCGGATTCCGTCGAGCGGGCGATCGCCCCGCTCGAGCGCGACGATCTGGCCGCACTGCTGCAACCCGAGACGGCTGCGGAAGAGGTGCGGGACCGGCTGCTCGGGCTCGGACTGCTGGGATGGGACGAGGGATCCGCCGCGCCCCTCCCCGAGGTCGCCGCCGCCCTCACCGCGAGCCTCGACCGAGTCGGCCTCTCCCCCGACTCCCTCCGCAATGACCACGTATCCGAGCCGCCCGGCACGACCGACACCGCGTCCTGGTACGTCGCCGCGCTCACGGCGCTCGGAACCGCGGCCGAGGTGCTGCGCGCGCTGCGCACGCAGCCCGGGCGGCTGAACCGCACGGGCACGGTCGCCGTCGCGACCGTGAAGTCGCTCGCCGAGGCGACCCGCATCGACGTCGACCGCACGGGCGACGCGGTGCAGGCCCTGCTCGACGCCCGGCTGCTGGTGCCCGCCGCGCAGCTCACCCTGCTCTCGTGGTCTCCCGCGACCGCCGACTGGCTCGAGCTCGGGGCCCCGGACCGGTGGGTGGCGCTCGGTGCCGCCGCGGTGGCCGCGATGCCGCCGCAGCTGCGACGACTGTTGGAAGAGCGTGACCTCGAGGGATCCCTCGCCGCGCTCCGCGACCGCTACCCGCTGCTGCCCGCGAG
Organism: Leucobacter ruminantium; assembly: GCF_017565705.1. Lineage (GTDB taxonomy): Bacteria > Actinomycetota > Actinomycetes > Actinomycetales > Microbacteriaceae > Leucobacter > Leucobacter ruminantium. The sequence goes on along the minus strand of NZ_JAGDYL010000019.1, from coordinate 27,407 downwards.
CACCGAGGCGGCCGCCCGACGCTTCGGCCGCATCGCCGAGCACCTGGGCCTCGCGGTGGACGGGGCGCTCGGCGAGGCCGGCCGCGCCCTGCTCGCGGATGACCTCGACGCCGCCCGCGCGATCGCGGAGCGCGACATGCCGGCCCCCGTCGCAGGCGTCTACATCCAACCCGACCTGAGCGTCGTCGTGCCCGGGCCGCTCGCGCCGTCGGACGAGGCCGCCCTTGCCGCCCTCACCGTGCCGGAGCAGACGGGCATCGCCTCGACGCGCCGCATCACCGAGGCCTCGATCGCCGCGGCCCTCGAACGGGGCTTCGACGCCGCGGGAGCGCGGAGCGCCTTCGAGCGACTGTCGCTCACCGGCATCCCCCAGCCGCTCGACTACATGCTCGCCTCCATCGCCGAGCGCATCCGCGGCATCGTCGTGCGCGAGCACTCCGGCGACGAGGGCCGCACCCGCCTCGACATCAGCCGCCCCGAGCTGCGCGAGACGCTGCTCGTCGACCGCGCACTGCACCACCTGCAGCTCGCCCAGGGCGAGGAGCCGTCGGCCCTCTACTCCCGCCTGCGCGCCGACCACGTCTTCGCCGCACTCGGCGACGCCCGCTACACGGCTTCGTTCGAAGGTGCTGCGGACTCCCCGCTCGTGAACCCCGCGCCGGAGCCGCGCACGACCGAGTTGCCCGACGAGCTCGCGCAGCTCGTCGACCGGGTGCACTCCGCCGTGCGTTCGGAGCCCGGCGCCGGGGGCTTCGCACGACGCCTGGAGCTGGCGATCAGGGATCGCAGCACGGTGCGCGTCACCGCGTCGGCGCAGGGGCGCACGCACGTATTCACGCTGCTGCCCACTTCGCTCGACGCGGGCCGACTGCGCGCGACCGATCCCGGCGCCGGCGTCGAGCGCACCCTGCCGATCAGCACGATCACCGCGGTCGAGTAGATCCTCGTCCGGCTGTCGGGCTTCGTGCGGGTCGGGCGAGGGATCCCGGGGCGCGCCCGCCGATGCACGGGCGACGCGGGTAAACTCGATCGTTATGACTCTCGGCCCCCTCATCGTGCAGAGCGACCACACCGTCCTCCTGGAGGTCGCCCACCCGGATGCGGAGGATGCGCGCCACGAGCTCGCGGTCTTCGCGGAGCTCGAGCGGGCACCCGAGCACATCCACACCTACCGCATCACGCGGCTCGGCCTCTGGAACGCCCGCGCCGCGGGCCACACCGCCGAGGAGATCCTCGACACGCTGAACCGCCACGCCAAGTTCCCCGTGCCGAGCGGCGTCGCCGGCGAGATCACCGACACCATGCGCCGCTACGGTCGACTCACGATCGAGCGCGACGCCGACGGGGCGCTCGTGCTGCGCTGCGACGATCCTGCCATCCTGCGCGAGGTGTCGAGCGCGAAGAAGATCGCGCCGCTGCTGGGCAACCGCATCGACGACCGCACCTTCCCCGTCGAGCCGTGGGCCCGCGGAGAGCTCAAGCAGCAGCTCGTGGCCCGCGGCTGGCCCGCGGAGGATCTCGCGGGCTACACCCCCGGCGAGCCCTACGACATCGAGCTGGCGGAGAGCGACGGGGACGCCGACGGCGAGGGGGCCTGGCACCTGCGCGACTACCAGGCGAAGGCCGTGGAGGCCTTCCAGCGCGGCGGCTCCGGTGTCGTGGTGCTGCCGTGCGGCGCGGGCAAGACGATCGTCGGGGCCGCCTCTATGGCCGCCGTCGGCGCGAAGGCGCTCATCCTCGTGACCAACGCCGTCTCGGCGCGCCAGTGGCGCGACGAGCTCATCCGCCGCACCACCCTCACCGAGGAGGAGATCGGCGAGTACTCCGGCCAGGTGAAGGAGATCAAACCGGTCACGATCGCGACCTATCAGATCCTCACGAGCCGCAGGAAGGGCGAGTACCAGCACCTGTCGCTGCTCGACGCGCAGGACTGGGGCGTCATCGTCTACGACGAGGTGCACCTGCTGCCCGCTCCCGTGTTCAAGCTGACCGCCGAGCTGCAGGCGCGCCGCCGCCTCGGCCTCACCGCGACACTCGTGCGCGAGGACGGCCGCGAGGGCGACGTGTTCAGCCTCATCGGCCCGAAGCGCTACGACGCGGCCTGGAAGGACATCGAAGCGCAGGGCTTCATCGCCCCGGCCGCCTGCTTCGAGGTGCGCGTCACCCTGCCCGAGTCGGAGCGCATGGACTACGCCGTCGCCGAGGATCAGGACCGCTACCGCATCGCCTCCTCCACTCCCGAGAAGCAGCGCATCGCCCGGCGCATCATCGACAAGCACCCCGACGAGCAGGTGCTCGTGATCGGCCAATACATCGACCAGCTCGAAGCCATGGCCGAAGCACTCGACTGCCCGCTCATCACCGGGCAGACCCCGGTCGACGAGCGCGAGCGGCTGTTCCAGGCGTTCCGCAGCGGCGAGGAGCGCATCCTCGTCGTCTCCAAGGTCGCGAACTTCTCGGTGGATCTGCCCGACGCCTCGGTGGCCATCCAGATCTCGGGTTCGTTCGGATCGCGTCAGGAGGAGGCGCAGCGCCTCGGGCGCCTGCTGCGACCCAAGTCGGACGGCATCACGGCGTCGTTCTACACCCTGATCGCGCGCGACACGGTGGACCAGGATTTCGCGCAGAACCGCCAGCGCTTCCTCGCCGAGCAGGGGTACTCGTACACGATTCTCGACGCCGACGAGGTGTGAGGGATCGCCCCGCATTCCGCTGGTTTCGACTCGCAAGCTCGCTCAATCGGCGGTTTAACACTTCCAGCCAGTTCATAGCAAACGGTCAGAGACTGTGAGCATGACTACACAGCACAAGGGACCCCGGATCCTCATCGTCGACGACGAGCCCAGCATCCGCGAGCTGCTCAGCACGAGCCTGCGGTTCGCCGGCTTCGGCGTGCGCGCGGTCGCCAACGGCGCCCAGACCATCTCGGCGGTGCTCGAGGAGGAGCCCGATCTGATCGTGCTCGACGTCATGCTGCCCGACATGAACGGCTTCAGCGTGACGAAGCGCCTCCGCTCCGCGGGCTACACGGCCCCGATCATCTTCCTCACCGCGAAGGACGAGACCGAGGACAAGGTCGAGGGCCTCACCGTCGGCGGCGACGACTACGTCACGAAGCCGTTCAGCCTCGACGAGATCATCGCGCGTATCAAGGCCGTGCTGCGCCGCACCATCCAGGAGGATGAGGACTCGGTGCTGAGCGTCGGCCCCATCACGATGGATCAGGACACGCACGAGGTGACCGTCTCGGGCACCTCCGTCGAGCTCTCCCCCACCGAGTTCAAGCTGCTGCGCTACCTCATGCAGAATGCGAACCGCGTGCTGTCGAAGGCGCAGATCCTCGACCACGTGTGGGAATACGACTTCAACGGCGACGCGGGCATCGTCGAGTCGTACATCTCGTACCTGCGGCGCAAGCTCGACCCGCTGACGGAGGAGTCGCTGATCCAGACCAAGCGCGGGTTCGGCTACATGCTCAAGACCGAAGCCAAGTAGGGTGGCCTCGCTCGCCGGCCGTTGGGGTGACATCTCGCTGAGGGCGAAGATCACCGGCGTCACGGTGTTCATCCTCTTCCTCGGCCTGATCGTCGCCGGCGTCGGCACGCTCTCGGTGCTGCAGCCGATCCTGAGCGCGAACCAGGCGAACACGCTCAGTCAGCTTCGCAGCGACCCGACCCCCGCGCTCGCCCGCGGAGCCAATACGAACGCCCTCGAGCGCGGCGACGTGCTCTACGCGAACCAGCAGTACTACGTCGCGCTGCTCGATACCGACGGAGAGTTGCAGTACGACAACACGATGGGTCGCCAGGACTCATCGGTGCCCGAAGTGCCGGCGCTGAACATCGACCAGGTGCTGCAGAACGGCGACCGGCTCATCACGCTGCGCAGCTCGTCGGGCACCGAATGGCGCGCCGTCGTCGCCCCCATCACGGCCGACGGGCAACCGCGCGGCACCCTGCTGATCGCGGCGTCGACGGCGGGCATCAACCAGGTGATCGCGAACTACGTCACGATCTTCACGGGCTTCGGCATCGCCGTCATCCTGCTGGGCGCCGCGCTCACTCGTCTGCTCATCACGACGACGCTGCTGCCGCTCGCGGAGGTCGAGAAGACCGCGCTCGAGATCGCACGGGGCGACTACTCCAAGCGCATCATGGTGGCGAACCCGCAGACGGAGGTCGGACACCTCGGCAACTCGCTGAACATCATGCTCGACCGGCTCGACGGCTCGCTCGAGGATCGTGCCCGCACCATCGAGCGCATGCGCCGCTTCATCGGCGACGCCTCGCATGAACTGCGCACGCCTCTCGTATCGGTGCGCGGCTACGCCGAGCTCTACCGCATGGGCGCGCTGCAGGACGAGGAGCAGGTCGGCCAGGCCATGGAGCGCATCGAGAAGGAGGCGATCCGCATGACCTCGCTGGTCGAGGATCTGCTCGCCCTCGCACGTCTCGACGAGGGCCGCGCTCTCGAACTCGCCCCGCTCGACCTGAACCGGCTCGCCCACGACGCCGCGCTCGACGCGCGCGCGCAGGCGCCCGACCGCGAGGTGTCGGTCGTGGAGGACCCGACCGCCCCGGAGGTCTTCGGCGACGAGCACAAGGTGCGGCAGCTCATGACGAACCTGATCGGCAACGCGATGCGGCACACGCCCGCGGGGAGCCCGATCGAGATCGTCGTGTCTTCGTCGCCGGAGACCGGGACGTCGCGGTTCGAGATCGTCGACCACGGCGACGGGGTTCCCGAGCAGATCCGGGAGAAGATCTTCGACCGCTTCTGGCGCGCCGACAACTCCCGCAATCGCGAGACAGGCGGGTCGGGGCTGGGGCTCGCGATCGTGAAGTCGATCGTCGACGCCCACCGCGGCACGGTCAGCGTGCACGAGACCCCGGGCGGCGGTGCGACCTTCCGCGTCGAACTGCCGTCGGTGCAGCAGCCCACCGGCACCTCGTGAGGACTGGGCTCCGCCCGGGTTTCGACTCGCCCCGCTCGCTCAACCAGCGGTGAGGGCCCTGCCCGCTTAACCGTGAGGGTTGGGGCTCAGCCGAGCACGCCCTCGCGCAGCGCGCGCAGCACGGCGCGCGTGCGATCCCTCGCCCCGAGCTTGGCGAGAATCGTCGAGACGTGGTTCTTCACCGTCCCCTCGGCGAGGAACAGGGCGTCCGAGATCTCGCGGTTGCTGTAGCCCTCGGCCATGAGGCGCAGCACCTCGAGCTCCCGCTCCGTCAGCGGCTCGATCGGGAGCGACCGCGCGTCGGCCGGCGCGGGTCCCGAGCGCAGGGCGCGCAGCAGCCGGTCGGTGACCGACGGCGCGATGAGGGTGCCCCCGCCGGCGAGCGCGTCGACCGCGCGGGTCAGCTGCTCGAGCGTGACGTCCTTGAGCAGGTAGCCGCGCGCTCCCGCGTGCAGGGCGTCGAGCACGAGCGCATCGTCGTCGAAGGTGGTGAGCACGAGCACGGGTACGTCGCGGTCCGGATCCCTCGCCGCCTGATCCCTGAGCCTCCGCAGGGTCCAGATGCCGTCCCGATGCGGCATCCGCAGGTCGAGCAGCACCACGTCGGGGCGGGTCTCGGCGATCACGGCGAGCGCCTCCTCGCCGTCGCCGGCCTCCCCCGCGACCTCCACTCCCGCGATCTCGAGCAGGGTGCGGATCCCCTGCCGCACGAGCGCCTGGTCGTCGACGACCACCACGCGGGTCACCCGAGCCCCCGATCCACTGCCGCTCCGGCTTCCGTGGGTCGCGGCGAGGCTGCGGAGGCGAGACCCGAGGATCCCTCGCGGATTCCAGCACCGGAGGCCTCCCCCGCGTCCACCGGCAGCCGCGCCGTGACGCTGAAGCCGCCCGCGCCCTCGAACACCGCGCTGCCGCCGAACGCCTCGAAGCGCTCCTGCAGGCCGCGCAGGCCATTGCCCGGCACCACCTCGCGAGCGCCCCGGCCGTCGTCGCGCGAGCGCAGCAGCACGCCCGACGCCGTCGCGCGCGCCTCGATCCACAGCTCCCGGGCGTGCGCGTGCCGGATCGTGTTGGTGACGATCTCCTGCACCGCTCGCACGAGCAGCACGGTGCGCTCCTCATCGAGTTCGAGCGTCTCGTCGACCTCGAGCACCACGCGGGGCCCGGGCAGATCGCGCACCACGCGCTGCAGGGTCTCGTGCAGCGCGCCGTCCCGCCCGCGCAGCTCGCCCACGGTCGCCCGCACGCTCGACAGCAGCTCGCGCGCCACCGCATCGGCGCGCTCGATGTGCGGGATCGCGGCCGCCCCGGCAGGAGCCCGGTGCTTCGCGGCCTCGAGTTCGAGGGTCAGCACGGTCAGCCGATGCCCGATCAGATCGTGCAGTTCCCGGGAGATGCGCAGCCGCTCATTCGTGCGCGTCGACTCCGCGAGCAGCGCAGAGGCCGCCTGCAGTTCGACGTGCGCCTCGGCCAGAGCGCGGCGCGCCTGCTGCTCACGCAGCAGCGCCGCGGAGCTCAGCAGCGAAGCCGCCTGGATGAGCAGGTAGAACACGCCGAACATCGAGAGCTCGATGAGCACCTCACTGGCGTCGGCCCACGGCGGGTCCGGCAGCGGCCTCCACGGCACGAAAGCCGCGATCAGCACGAGCTGGTTGAGCGCGATCAGCCACCAACCCGCGCGCAACGGCGCGATGTAGGGGCATACCGAGACCGTCACCACGAGCAGGATCGCGACGATCCCTCGACCGCCCGCCCCCAGCACGAGCGCCCACGACGCCAGCACGGCGACCCCGAACGGGCCGTGCACCCGGAGGCTGAGACGCTGCGGTTCGTCGACGCCCCAGATCCCCGCCAGCAGCGCGAGGAGCATCACGACGAACAACCCCACCCAGAGGGGATGAGGGATCCGCGTCGGCGCCCAAGCGAAGAGCGCCGGGCCCGCGGCGACCACCATCACCGCGAGCATCGCCGCGCCCGACCACAGTTCGGGGTTGAAGCGCCGCATACCCTCCAGCGTACGGGGACTGAGTGCGCCGCGCAGGTGCCGGAAGTCACCTTCGCCGACGTGACCGGCGGCACGGGCGGTGCGGCCGCGCCGCGACCTAGCGTGAGTGGCATGGACGGGAATCAGAATCACGGTGAGGCGGAACCGGCGATCGTCGTCGAGGGTTTGCACAAGCGGTACGGGCAGAAGATCGCAGTCGACGACGTCGGCCTGCGGGTCGAGCGCGGAGAGATCTTCGGGATCCTCGGCGCGAACGGGGCCGGTAAGACCACGACGGTGGAGACGATCGCCGGTCTGCACAGGGCGGGACGGCACGACCGCGGCACCGTGCGCGTGCTCGGGCTCGACCCGCAGCGCGACCGCGCGGCGCTGCGACAGGTGCTCGGCGTGCAGTTGCAGGATGCGAGGTTGCACGACGCGCTCACCGTCGATGAGCTGATCGGCCTCTACCGGAGCTTCTACCCGCACCCGCGACCCGCGGCCGAGCTCGTCGGACTCGTCGGGCTCGAGGAGCAACGGAGCGTGCGGTTCGACAAGCTCTCGGGCGGGCAGCAGCAGCGTCTCTCGATCGCGCTCGCGCTCACCGGGCGGCCGCGCGTCGTGATCCTCGACGAGCTGACCACGGGCCTCGACCCGAAGTCCAGGCGGCAGATGTGGGCGACCGTCGAGCAGTTGCGCGACGAGGGATCCACGATCCTGCTCGTCAGCCACGCCATGGAGGAGGTCGAACGGTTGTGCGACCGCGTCGCCCTGCTCGACGCGGGGCGCGTGCTCGCGACCGGCACCCCCGCGGCTCTCGTGGCCGAGGCCGGTGCCGCCGACCTCGACGAGGCCTTCGTCGCGCTCACCGGCAAACACGCCGAAGAGGAGGAGGCAGCATGAATGCGAACGCACCGGCGCCGGGCTTCACCGAGACAGGCGGGACGGCCGCAGCCCCGCGCCGGCCGGGCCTCGCGGCATGGCTGCGGCTGTGCGTCTGCGAGGCGAAGATGACCGCGCGCGACACCGCGGGGCTCGTGGTCCCGTTCGGCCTGCCGATCCTCATCCTGCTCACCTCGGCATCGGGAGCCGGAACCGAGATCGTCGCGTACGGACGCAGCGCGCTCGACCTGTACGTGCTGCCGCTCGTCTTCGTCATGGTCGCGACGCTCATCGGGGTGACCAATATGCCGAGCTTCCTCGCCACCTACCGGCGCACCGGCGTGCTGCGGCGGCTCGCCACGACGCCCCTCTCGCCGCTCGCGGTGCTCGGAGCGCAGGTCGCTGTGAGCTTCGTGCAGGCAGCGCTGGGGATCGCCCTCGCCTACGGCGTGGCAGCGATCTTCTTCGGGGCGCGGATGCCCGTGCAACCCTGGACCGCTCTCGGCGTGCTGCTGCTCACGATGCTCGCCATGTACGGCGTCGGCATGGTCGTCGCCTCGGCCTCTCCCACGCCGAACGCGGCCGTGGCGATCGGGATCATCGGATTTCTCGGACTCGGAGCCCTCGGCGGCATGTTCGGGTCGCGCGACTCGCTGCCCGGGTGGCTCGCCGCGGTGGGCGAGGCGCTGCCGTTCGGTGCGGGGGTGGAGGCGCTGTCGGCCGCATGGGCGGGCCTGCCCGTCGAGCCCGCGCACCTCGTCGGCCTCGGTGTCTCCGCCGTGCTCGGTGCGGTCGTCGCGGCGATGTTCTTCCGTTGGGAGTGAGCAGGGCGGGCGACGCGCCTCGCTCAATCAGCGGGGGTGCTTCGCCCACCGGGGCGCCGGGGCGGAAATGCAAGACTCCCCACGCACCCGCCAGAGCCCCGGTACCCTTGCTTCGTTTCCGACCTGGGGGAGTTCCCGGAGATAGCGCCACGTGGGGAGCCTCACCAGTCTAGCGGATGCCGAGGAGCGGTTCGAATCACGCCTCGGTTGGCCGTGCCGCCGCGAGGGCGCGGCGACGCCAGCCCTCGATGCGGCGCTCCCCCTCGACCCGGCCCAGCTCCCACCGTGCTTCGGGGTGGGAGTGATACCAGCGGAGCGCTGTGTAGACGGCGTCGCGAGGCACCGAGTAACCATCGGCCGCCAGCCACTGCTCCCGCGATGTCACCTCACCGCCCGGGAGCAGCGCGAGACGGATGAGATCGAGGTTCTCGCCCCGGTGGCGGCGCGGGAGCAGCACCGAACCGGGAAGATCGGTGCCGACAGCGGTGCGGCGCGCGGTGACGCTCTTGATCTGGGTCCAGGGGATCTCGATGTCTCGGCCGGGGACGCGCACGGTCACGCTCGTCTCGCCGAGCGCGACGCCGCTGGGCCGCGTGCCGAAGCTGCCCCCGCGGATGCGTCTGCCGATCATGAGCGCCGTGACCCAGCCGCTCGCGACCGCGAGAAGGGCGACCGGCACGAGGGCGAGCAGGTAGCCGCCCTCCCCCGTATCCTCGTTGAGGAGCGGGGCGAGGCCGAGCAGCACCAGCACGATGTAGACGACGAGCGCGCTCAGCGCGAGCGTCGCCTCCGCCCCGGCGATGAGCAGCGGCAGCCGCGCGGGGCGCGTGGGCGCGAGATGCACCCAGGAGTCCGCGGTCGGCCTCTCCGCGCGGGTCATCACCGTCGCGTTGATGTAGCGGAAGGCGCCGCGCGGGCGCCGCTGCGGGATGAGGCCGAAGCCGATCAGCGAGAAACAGCTGAAGAGGAGACCGGTGAGGAGCGCGTGCACGCGCTCCCCCTCGGCCAGATCCCGTGCGAGCAGAAGGGCACCGGCCAAGGCGGCACCGATGCCGAACGTTGCCGCCTTCCACGCCGAGAACGTCGGCTCGACCGGAGGCCAGGGGAACGGCTCGAAGCCGTTCCCCTGGGAGGCGGGGCTGTCCGACACCGTCACTCGCCCCGCTCGGCCTCGCCGCTCTCCTCCACTGGCGTCTCATCCATCACCGGGATGACCCCCGTGGTCGCGGGCTCCTCGAACAGCTCGGCAGCGCGCTCCTCGGCGTCCTCGCCCGCGAACTGTGCCTGGTGGAGCGCGTAATAGGCGCCCTTCTTCGCCAGCAGTTCCTCGTGCGTGCCCTGCTCCACGATCCGACCGCTCTCCATCATGAGGATGGTGTCGGCATCGCGGATCGTCGACAGACGGTGCGCGATGACGAATGAGGTGCGGTCGGCGCGCAGGGCGCGCATCGCCTGCTGCACCAGTACCTCGGTGCGGGTGTCGACCGACGAGGTCGCCTCGTCGAGGATCAGCAGCGAGGGGTTCGCGATGAAGGCGCGCGCGATGGTCAGCAGCTGCCGCTCACCCGCCGACAGCGACGACGCGTTCTCGGAGATCACGGTGTCGTAGCCGTCGGGCAGCTGGCGCACGAAGCGGTCGACCATCGTCGCCTGCGCGGCCTCCACGATCTCGTCGTCGGTCGCGTCGAGGCGGCCGTAGCGGATGTTCTCCCGGATCGTGCCGTCGAACAGCCACGCGTCCTGCAGCACCATGCCGACGTGTCCGCGCAGTTCGGCGCGAGACAGCCGGGTGATGTCGACGCCGTCGAGCAGGATGCGTCCGCTGTTCAGCTCGTAGAACCGCATGATGAGGTTCACGAGCGTGGTCTTGCCCGCGCCCGTGGGGCCGACGATCGCCACGGTGTGACCCGGTCGGGCCTCGAGCGAGAGATCCTCGATCAGCGACGACTCGGGGTCGTAGCTGAAGGAGACGTGCTCGAACTCGACGTGCCCGTCGGTGCGCTCGGGCAGCGACGACTCTGCGGTGTCGGGGTCCTGCTCGTCTGCGTCGAGCAGCTCGAAGGTGCGCTCCGCCGAGGCGACACCCGATTGCAGCATGTTGGCCATGCCCGCCATCTGCCCGATGGGCTGGGAGAACTCGCGCGAGTACTGGATGAACGCGGTCACGTCGCCCAGTGTCATCTGGCCGCCCGTGACGCGGAGCGCGCCGACCACGGCGATGAGCACGTAGCTGAGATACTGCACGAACTGCATCGAGGGCATGATGGTCCCGGAGAGCGCCTGCGCCTTGAACGAGGCCTGGAACAGGCCCTCGTTGCGGCGGTCGAACTCCTCGGTCATCTCCACATCGCGGTTGAAGATGCGCACGAGCTCGTGGCCGGTGAACGACTCCTCGATGTGACCGTTGAGATCGCCCGTGTTCTTCCACTGCGCCACGAACAGCTTCTGTGCGCGCACGCCCACGAAACCGGCGATGATGCCCGAGAGCGGCAGCGCGATCAGCGCGAGCAGGGCCAGCTGCCACGACACGGCGAACATCATGATCGCGATGCCGAGCACGGTGAGCGCGGATTGCACCAGCTGCGACAGCGCCTGCTGCAGCGCCTGCTGGATGTTGTCCACGTCGTTCGTGACCCGCGAGAGCACGTCGCCGCGCTGTCGCCCGTCGAAATAGCTGAGCGGCAGGCGGTTGATCTTCTCCTCGATGTCCTCGCGCAGACGGTAGACGACGCGCATCACCAGGCGGTTCAGGATGTAGCCGTTCCACCACATCAGGAAGGAGGCCACCAGGTAGAGGCCGAGCACCGCGATGATCAGGCGGGCGAGCAGACCGAAGTCGATGCCCTCGCCGGGTACGATGTTCGCGCCGCTGAGCATGTCGGCGAACTGGTCGTTGCCCTCGGCCCTGGCACCCTGGATGATCTGCTCGAGCGGCACACCGGCGGGCAGCTGCTTGCCGATGATGCCGTTGAAGATCACATCCATCGCCTGGCCGAGAACCTTGGGTGCGATCACGGTCAGGACGACCGAGATCACGACGAGCGCGACGACGAAGCCGAACAGCAGCTTCTCGGGGGCGAGCAGGCCGAAGAGTCGCCTGGCCGATGGCCAGAAGTGCTTCGCCTTCTTGGTCGGCTGCGTGCCCGACCAGTCGTCGTTATCGGGCTGGTAGTCGTCGGGCAGCTCGAACTCATCGGTCGCGGTGGTCACCGCGCCGCCTGCGGTCGAACCGCCGTCCTGCTTCTTCTTGCGCGCCATCAGGCCGCACCTCCACTCGCCTCAGCCGTTTCCAGCTGCGATCGCACGATCTCCTGGTAGACCTCGTTGCTCTCGAGCAACTCGTCGTGGGTGCCGCGTCCGACGATCTCGCCGTCTTCGACGACGAGGATCTGATCGGCCTCGGTGATGGTCGACACTCGCTGAGCCACGATGATCGTCGTCGCCCCCGCCGTCGCGTCGGGCAGCGCTTCGCGCAGCTTCGCGTCCGTCGCGACGTCGAGCGCCGAGAAGGAATCGTCGAACAGGTAGACCCGGGGCCTCGCCACGAGCGCCCGCGCGATCGAGAGCCGCTGGCGCTGGCCACCCGAGACGCTCGTGCCGCCCTGCGAGACCGGCTCGTCGAGCTGGTGCTCCTTCTCGCGGACGAAGTCGGCGCCCTGAGCCACGCGCAGGGCCTCCCACAGCTCCTCGTCCGTCGCATCGGCGCGACCGAAGCGGAGGTTCGACGCGATCGTGCCGGAGAACAGGTACGGCCGCTGCGGCACGAGACTCGCCGCCTCGGCGAGCTGAGCGCGCGTGAGAGACGAGACCGGCACGCCGTCGATCGTGATCGACCCCTCCTGCGGATCGTAGAGCCGCAGGAGGAGATTGAGCAGCACTGTCTTGCCCGAGCCGGTGGAGCCGATGATCGCGGTCGTGCGACCGGGCTCGGCGACGAAGCTCGCGTTGCGGATGACGGGCTTCTCAGCACCGGGGAAGCCGAAGGTGACTCCGTCGAACTCGATGCGGCCCTCGGTCGGCGTCGGGGCGGTCGCCCGCTCGGGGAAGGACAGGGTCGACTCCGTCTCGAGCAGTTCGCGGATGCGCTCGGCGCAGACGACGGCGCGCGGGATCATCATCGTCATGAACACGCCCATCATGACCGCCATGAGGATCTGCAGCAGATACTGCAGGAAGGCGGTCAGCGAGCCGACCTCCACGTCGCCCGCCTCGACCCGGTGCCCGCCGAACCACAGCACGGCTGCCGTCGCGAAGTGCAGCACCATCATGATGACCGGGAACATGAGCACGAAGATGTTGCCGACCTTCACCGACACGTCGGTGATGTCGCGGTTGGCTACGCCGTAGCGATCCCTCTCGAAATTCTCGCGCACGAACGCCCGCACCACCCGGATGCCCATGATCTGCTCGCGCAGCACGCCGTTGATCGCGTCGACCTTCTCCTGCATGGTGCGGAACAGCGGCAGCAGCAGCCAGACGAGCAGGCCGACGATCACCGCCAGCACCGCGACCGACACCCACACGAGCCAGGCCATGCCCGCATCCTCTCGCAGGGCCATGATGATGCCGCCGATCGCCATGATCGGCGCGGAGACCATGAAGTTGAAGGTCATCAGCACGAGCATCTGGATCTGCTGCACGTCGTTGGTGCCGCGCGTGATGAGCGTGCCGGCCCCGAACCTCGTCGCCTCGAGCGTGGAGAGGGAGTCGACCTTGCGGTAGACCTCGCGACGCAGATCACGGCCGATGCCCATCGAGGCGCGCGCGCCGCAATAGACGGCGAACACGGCCGTGATGACCTGGCCGAGCGACACGATCAGCATGAAGCCGCCCGTGCGCCAGATGAAATCGGTATCGCCCTGGGCGATGCCCTTGTCGATGATCTGCGCGTTGAGGCTCGGCAGCCACAGCGCCGCGATCGTCGACAGCAGTTGCAATACGAGCACCGCGGCGATGAACCACCAGTACTTCTTCGCGTGTCGAAGGGTCAATGAGATGAGGGCCACGAGGATCCTTTCGTCCTGCGCCAGTCTGATCCGTACCACTGACATTCGCGAGAGGACGCACGCAGAAGCGGCTCAGTAGCGTCATGGCGAATGGAAAACGGATCGTAGCAGCCGAGAAACAGTAGCAGATGTCGGACGGAATCACCAGTCTCGAGGCCGTGATCGCGCGAAAGGAGGAAGAGGACCGGAGGAGGCGGGCCGAGGCGAAGGCGAGCGTTAGGGATTCCTCATCGAAAACGACGGCGGCCCCGCGAAAGTGTCGAAACACTCCCGCGGGGCCGCCGGGAATCGCCTGAGGGCGAAGAGGGCTTAGGCGAGCTTGACGCCGGCGCCTGCCTCCTCGAGCTTGGCCTTGGCGGCCTCCGCGTCCTCCTTGTTCGCGCCCTCGAGCACGTTCTTCGGAGCCTCCTCGACGAGAGCCTTCGCCTCGCCCAGGCCCAGGCCGGTCAGCTCGCGCACGACCTTGATGACCTGGATCTTCTTGTCGCCGGCCGACTCGAGGACGACGTCGAACTCGTCCTTCTCCTCGACGGCCTCGGCAGCGCCACCGGCGGCCGGAGCAGCGGCGACGGCGACCGGAGCGGCAGCCGACACGTCGAAGGTCTCCTCGAACGCCTTCACGAACTCCGAGAGCTCGATGAGGGTGAGCTCCTTGAACTGCTCGAGCAGCTCTTCAGTCGAAAGCTTAGCCATTGTGTTTCTCCTTGATGTCTGCCCCCGTGCGTGCGCACGGCAGGCGGGTCTTGTTGTGGGTATGTATCCGACGGGGTCGGAACTTACGCGTCCTGCTTCTCCTGCAGCGCGCCGAAGCCGCGTGCGGCCTTGGCGGGCAGAGCGTTGAACAGCTGAGCTGCACCGACGAGAGCAGCCTGCATGGCGCCTGCGGCCTTGGCCAGCAGCACCTCGCGGCTCTCAAGATCGGCAAGCTTGCCAACCTCGGCGGCGGTCAGGGCGTTGCCATCGAAGTAGCCCGCCTTCACCACCAGAAGAGGGTTGGCCTTGGCGAAGTCACGCAGGGCCTTGGCGACCGCGACGGTGTCACCGTGCACGAAGGCGAGAGCCGAGGGACCGGCGAGCTCGTCATCGAAAGCGGTGATCCCGGCGTTGTTGGCCGCAATCTTGGTCAGCGTGTTCTTCGCCACGGCGTAAGTCGCGTGCTCGCGGATGCTGTTGCGGAGATCCCGCAGCTGGGCAACCGTGAGACCGCGGTACTCAGTCAGCAGAACGGCGTCCGACTCTTCAAACTTGCGCTGAAGATCGGCGACCGTAGCGTCCTTCGTAGCCATGGCGCTCCCTAGCTTGTCGTAACCCGGGCGACGGACGTCGCACGGGGGCCGGCGCCGCTCGGAACTCGCTCTCGAAACGAGAAAAGCTCCGGCGCGCACGCACGGAGCTTCAGAGAGTGAGGGATCGAGTCCGCTCCTCAAGGAGTTCGTACCTGCGCAGGTCTCTGCTCTCGCAGACGTTCCGGGATCCTTGCGGACCCTACCGGCGGTCTTGGGCCGTCGGAAACTCTATCACGTTTCGTTGATGCGTGCGAGCCGGTCCGCCCGGGTCAGTTCGCCGGCTTCAGCATGTAGCCGGCGCCGCGCACCGTGTGGAGCATGGGATCCCTGCCCGAATCGATCTTCTTGCGCAGGTAGGAGATGTAGAGCTCGACGACGGTCGACTTGCCCGAGAAGTCGTATGCCCAGACGCGGTCGAGGATCTGCGCCTTCGAGAGCACGCGCCCCGGGTTGCGCATCAGATAGCGCAGCAGCTCGAACTCCGTGCTGGTGACCTGGATGGGCTCGCCCGCGCGCTCCACCTCGTAGCTGTCCTCGTTGAGGCTGAGGTCTCCGACCCGCAGCACGGGATCGGGCTGCAGTGCGGCCGCCATCTGCGAGCGTCGCACCAGCCCGCGTAGGCGCGCGATCAGCTCCTCCAGGCTGAACGGCTTCACCACGTAGTCGTCTCCGCCCGCGGTGAGCCCCTTCACCCGATCCTCCACCGAGTCGAGCGCGGTCAGGAAGAGCACCGGGAAGAGCGCACCTCCGCTGCGCACGCGCGAGAGCAGCTGCATGCCATCCATGTCGGGCAGCATGATGTCGAACACGGCGACGTCGGGTTCGCGCTCCTTGATGCGTTCCAGCGCCTCCGCCGCGTTCGAGGCCGTCTCGACGTTCCACCCCTCGTAGCGGAGTGCCATCGACACGAGCTGAGTGATCGAGTCCTCATCGTCGACGATGAGCGCCCTGAGCTTCTCGCTCTCGGCTGGCACCTTGCCCCGCTTGTCCATGTTCAGTCCCCGGTCCGTTCGTCCTGCCTCGCGGAACCCGCCGCGAGTCGAGCGGGCTACCTCAGTACCCCTGCGGCGCAGTCGGGGCGCACGCCCCGGGATCTGCGGCTCACAGGAAGACAATACTCCGCACGGCTCCCGAGCACCCGCAAGAGATCCGCTCGCGTTCGCCGAGCGCCCGGTTCGCAGCGCACGGGCGGATTCCGCTCTCAGTGAGGGATCGGCTACACGCGCGACGCGCTGCGCCCGCGCGGCACGGAGGCGTGGGAGACTGGTGGGGTGACCGTTCTCGCCCCCGCCTACCTGCGCCGCATGGTGACGGACGGCAGCGACCGCGGCGAGTGGTTCCGGGCCCGGGCGCGCGGCATCACCGCGACCGATGTCGCGAAACTCTCGACGCCGCGCTCCATCGAGGCGGCGGCGCGGGAGAAGCTCTTCGGCAGCCGTTTCAGCGGCAACGCCTACACCGACCACGGCAAGGCCAGGGAGCCCGAGATCGCGGCATGGGTGCAGCGGGAGCACGGGATCTCTCCGAGCCAGGCGCTCTTCCACGCCGAGTTCGACCGGCGCCACCTCGCCACTCCCGACGGGCTCGCCCTGCGCGAGGACGGCTGCGTCGAACTCGCCGAGATCAAGACCACCAACAAGGAGTGGCGCTCGATCCCTCGCCAGTATCTGCGGCAGGTGTGGTGGCAGCAGTACGTGCTCGGCGCCGAGCGCACGCTCATGGTGTGGGAGCGCCACGAGAACTTCGTGCCGGTCGGCGAGCCCGAGTTCCGGTGGGTCGATCGCGATGAGAGCGAGATAGAGCGGCTCGTGAAGCTGGCCTCGCAGCTCATCGACGTGCTCATCGAGCGCACGACGTAACCGGCCGCTCCCGGGAGCGACGCAAGTCGGTCGCCCGTCTCCGAACGGTGCCTACGAGCGCGCCGGGTCTACCGGAGGGAGACGCGCGGGGCCTACCAGAACGAGACGGGGGCAGAGGGATCCGCGGCCGGAGGCCGGCCGCCCAGAGCCGACTGCGGGAACACCGCGGTCGGGTCGTGGCCGGCAGCGGCGGGGAACGCCTGCGCGCTCGGCGTTCCCGCTCCGCCCGGCGTGCCGAGACCCGCGGGGGCGCCCGGCACGCCCGGCATCCCGAAGGCCCGCGTCGAGTGCTCGTAGTTGCGCTCGACGAGTTCCTGCAGCGCGTCGGTCACGACGCCCGCTCCCGGCACGTCCTCGATGCGGATGCTCTCGGAGCCCACGAGCAGGTCGATGCTGCCGGAGCCGAAGAGCCGCTGGCCCGGCGTGCGCCGCGATCGCACCTCGCGCACCCGCGAGAGCGCGACCTCGGAACGGTGACGCACGAAGACGCCGTGGCGCAGGATGACGCGGCGGGTCGTCACGGTGACGCGCCGCGTCAACCAGAGCAGGATCGGCACGACGCCGAGCAGCAGCGCGGCCAGTGCGGCACCGGCAGCGGCGGCGAGGTTCATCCAGGGCTCGCTCAGCGCGCCCACCCAGAACCCCGCCGCCGCCGCGACGACGATGAGCACCAGCACGGGCAGCACGAGTCGGCGGCCGTGGCGCCGCAGCCGCAGCACGACGGCTTCGGGCTGCGCGTACGAGGACGGCGGGGGCCCGAGCATCGCGTCGAGATCGGTGTGCGGCATACGCCTATTCTGCCGCGTTCGGCTGCGACTCCCCTGCGGCGTTCTGAGCGGCCGCGCCCGCAGCGCTCTGAGCGCTCGCAGCCGCCGCATCCGCGCGGGCCTCCGCATCGCGCACTGCCTCCGAGGCGGTCGAGACGGCCTCGGCGGCCTCGGCGACCGCGCGCCCCGCCGATTCGGCGGCGGGCGAGGGATCCGCCTCGTTCCTCGCGGATGCGCGTCCGGCGGCGGCACCCGCGGCACCGCCGGCGACGACGCCGTTGAGCATACCGACGAGGTCGATGCCCACCGTGTCCTTCGCCATCTCCAGCAGGCCCTTGATGTTGCCCATGGCGTCGCCCGCGACCTTCGAGGTGCCGTCGGTGGTGACGACGGTCATGTTGTCGATCGCGCCGATCGCCCGCGCGTACTCGTTCGCGATCTCGGGCAGCAGGTGGATGAGCTCCTGCGCCAGCACGGCCTGCGACTGGGTCTCGAGCGCGCGAGCGCGGGCGTCGATCGCCGCGGCCTCCGCCGTGCCCTTCGCCTTCAGCGCCGCCGCCTCGGCTCGACCCTCGGCTTCGAGCGCTTCGGCGGCCGCGATACGCGCCGCCCGGCTCGCGAGACCCTCGCGCTCGATCGCGGCGGCGCGGCCCTCGGCCGCGGAGATCGCGGCGGCGGCCTCCGCCTTCGCGAGCTGCTCGACCCGGTAGGCCTCGGCCTCGGCGACCGCGCGCACGTCTGCGTTCAGCTTCTCGGTGCGCAGCGCGACCTCTTTCTGGGCGGTGATCTGCTGCTGCTGCACGATGGCCTGCTGCTGGATCGCCTGCTCGAGCGGTTCGGCTGCGGATGCCTGCGCGGTGGCCTTGTCGGTCTCGACCTGCACGGCGGCCTGACGCAGCTTCAGCTCACGATTGCGATCGACGAGCACCTGCTCGGCCGCGATCTTCGCCTCCTGCGACGCCTGGTAGGCGTTCGTCTCGGCGATGTCGGCGGCCTGACGCACCTTCGCGGCCTCGGGGCGTCCGATGTTCGTGATGTAGTCGGCGCCGTCGCGGATCTCCTGGATCTGCAGGGTGTCGACGACGAGGCCCTGCTTCGTCAGCGCCTCCTCGGCGGCCTCGAGCACGCTCTGCGCCACGACCGCGCGATCCCTGATGATCTGCAGCACGGTCAGGCCGCCGATGATCGAGCGCAGGGAACCCGACAGCACCTCCTGCGTCGACTCGTCGATCTCGTCGGAGTTCGAGAGGAATCGCTGGGCGGCCGCCCGGATCATCTCCTGCGTGCCCCCGACCTTCACGACCGCGACGGCCTGCGCCTGGATCGTGATGCCGTCGGTCGTCTGCGCCTCCGTGGTGATCGAGAGACGGCGCGAGCGCAGCGAGATCGTGAACGACTTCTGCACGAAGGGCACGACGAACACGCCGCCGCCCGTCACGACCTTCTGCCCCGAGAGATCCCTCGTCCGGTTGCCCGCGGCGTCGACCACCTCCTTGCCCTTGCCGCCCGTGACGATGATCGCCTCGTCGGGCTTCGCGATGCGATAGCGCTTGATGATGACGAGCGCGATCAGCACGAGCGCGATGACGGCGCCGAAGATGCCGACTATCGCCGGGCTTGCGAGGAACATGGAGTCTCCGTTCAGTCGGACGGTGGGTTCGGGTCTGGGGGCGACTGCTCTGGCGCGGGTGCCACGGGCTCGACCGGCTCGACTCGCACCGAGGTGGAGGTCACCGTCTGCACGATGCGAACGGCGGTACCGCGGGCGATGGGTCGGTCGGAGACCGCCGAGAGCGAGATGCGCTCGCCGTGGCGCACGAGCGCCACCTCGCCGAGGCCCGTCGCGGGGATGGCGAGCACCACCGAGCCGACGGAGCCGACGAGCTCGTCTCCGCTCACCGCCGTGTTCGACTCCGCCCCGCGGATGAGCCTGGTCAGCCACCACGCCGCAGCGCCGCCGAGCAGGCCGGCCAGGGCGCCGAGCACCGAGGCGAGCGAAGTGCTCATGCCCGCCCCCACGCAGGCGAAGGCGGCGAAGCCGAAGATCGCGGTGAACGCCGCGATCGTCGTGAGGCTGAGCGGACCGTCGCCGAAATCGAGCGCGTCGAAGATGCCGTCGAGCAGCAGCGACACGAGCAGCAGCAGCGCACCGGCGATGCCGATCACGAGGAAGACGCCGCCCGCGATGAGCGAGCCGTCGAGCAGCCGCTCGACCCACGACACGATGCCGTCCATCTCGCACCTCCTCTGCTCGGTCCGCCCCAGTCTACCGAGGGGGTCCGACATCGGCTCCGGCGAGCCTCGGCACCGCGTCGAGCAGCCGCCGACTGTACGGGTCGCTCGGAGACGTGAAGAAGTCGGGGCCGCCGTGCTCGACGATCCGACCGTCGCGCATCACCGCGACCTCATCGCACAGCCGGTGCACCACCGCCAGGTCGTGCGACACGAAGACGAGCGCGAGGCCCAGCTCGCGCCGCAGCTCCCGAAGCAGCTCGACGATCTCCGCCTGCACGGAGACGTCGAGCGCACTCGTGGGCTCGTCGGCGACGAGCACCCGGGGGGCCGCGGCGAGCGCTCGCGCGATCGCCACCCGCTGCCGCTGCCCGCCCGACAGCTCGTGCGGGTAGGCGCCCGCGACGCCCGCGTCGAGGCGCACCAGTTCGAGCAGTTCGGGCACGCGCGCGGCTCCGGCGAGCTCGGCGACGGTCGCGCCCGCGGTCATGCGGGGGTTGAGGGAGGAATAGGGATCCTGCGGAACCAGCTGCACGGCCCGGCGCAGCATCGCGCCTCGCCGCCTCGGCAGCGGGACGCCGTCGAGCCGCACGCTCCCCGCGCTCACCGGCAGCTGGCCGACGATCGCGCGGGCGAGCGTCGTCTTGCCGGAGCCCGACTCCCCCACGAGACCCAGCGCACCGCCCGCGGCGACCGCGAGCGTCGCACCGCGCACGGCAACGGCGCGCCCGTAGCGCACGTCGACGGCGTCGACCTCGAGCACCGGTACCCCGGCGCGGCCCCCGCCTTCCCTACCTTGAGGGGTCACGTTTGGGGGTTTAGGAGCCCCGATAACCCCCAAACGCGACCCCTCGTCAAGAGTCGGGGCGTGCACGGGGGTCGGCGCGGGGGTGGCCGCGGGCGCGGAGGCGGGATCCGAGGCGTGCGAGGAGCCCGGTGCGGACGGCGGCGCCGGCGAGGGATCGAGCGGCGGCAGCACGGGCAGCGCATCGAGCAGGGCCCGGGTGTAGGGCGCACGAGGATCCCTCACGACCTCCTCCATCCGCCCCTCCTCGACCGCAGCGCCCGCTCGCATCACGAGCACCCGCTCGCAGACCTCGGCGACGACGGCGAGGTCGTGGCTCACGAACACGAGCGTCAGCCCCCGCTCGCGGCGCAGCCGCGCGAGCAGTTCGAGCACCTGGCGCTGCACGGTCACGTCGAGGGCGGTGGTGGGTTCGTCGCAGAGCAGCACGTCGGGGTTCGCAGCGAGCGCCATCGCGATCACCGCGCGCTGCCGCTGCCCGCCCGAGAGCTGGTGCGGGTAGGCGCGCGCGATGCGCTGCGGATCGGGCAGCCCCGCGGCGGTCAGCAGTTCGAGCGCGCGATCGGCGAGGGATCCCCGACGGGCGGCTCCCGCGACACGCGCACGGGCCGCCGCACCCCTCCCGGCCGCGGCACCCCGGCCGGCCGCCCCGTGCCGTCCGTCCGCACCATCCCGTTCGGCCGCGGCGACGGCCTCGCGCAGCTGCGCACCCACCCGGGTGAGCGGGTCGAGCGCGGTCAGCGGATCCTGGAACACCATCCCGACCCGACCGCCGACGCCGATCTCGCCCGACGCGACACGGGTGCCCGCCGGCATCATGCCGAGCAGGGCGCGCAGCGTCAGGCTCTTCCCCGAGCCCGACTCCCCCACGATGCCGAGCGCACCGCCGGGTTCCACTGCGAGGTCGAGCCCGCCCACGAGGGGCGATCCCTCGCGGTTCTCGACCCGCAGGCCGCGCACGCGCAGCTCCCCCGTCCGCAGCCCGGTCGGCTCCGAACCGGTGGCGCGGCGCGCACGGCGCGGAATGCGCGCGCGGCGCGGCGCGGGATCGCGGCCGATGCGCAGCAGGTCGCCCGTGCCGTCCCCGAGCAGCGAGAACGCGATGCCCGTCACCACGACGGCGAGGCCCGGCATCGCCGACAGCCACCAGGCCGAGGTGATGAAGGGCTGACCGTCGAGGATCATGGTGCCCCAGTCGGGCGTGGGCGGCTGGATGCCGAGGGAGAGATAGCCGAGGGTGACGATCGCGACCATGATCAGCACGATCTCGGTCGCGAGCAGCACGACCGCCTGCGGCAGGATGTTCGGCAGCACGTGGCGCAGCAGCACCCGCACGTGCGAGAGCCCGCCCCCGCGTGCTGCCAGCACCCAGTCCGCGTCGCGCAGTGCCGCGGTCATCGCGCCCAGCACGCGCGCGTAGCCGACCCAGCCGACGAGCGCGAAGGTCAGCACGATTCCGCCCTCGCCCGCGCCCACCGCGAAGGCGATCGCGATCACGAGCACGTAGAAGGGGAAGGCGATCACGGTGTCGGTGACGCGGTCGACCGCCCACCCGACGAATCCGCCGAGCGCCCGGCCGAAGTAGCCGGAGAGGAGCCCGACGAGCACGCCGATCGCGAACGGTGCGATCGCGGCCAGCAGCGCGATGCGCAGGTCCGTGCGGGCGGCGAACAGCACGCGCGAGAAGATGTCGCGGCCCAGCTGGTCGGTGCCGAACCAGTGCGCGAGGGATGGCGGCTGCAACCCGGCGGAGAGGTTCTGCTCGGTCGGCGAGTAGGGCGCGACGAGCGGGGCGAGGAGCGCCGCCCCGACGATGAGCGCGGTGAGGACCGCACCGGCGACGAGCGCCGGCGAGACGCGGCGACGCGCGGGCCGTGCCGCGCGCGTCGCCGCTCGGGCGATCCCCGCGGGAGGCCCGCCCGGTCGGCGCGCGCTCATCGCGGGTCTCCCGCCGCCGGGTCGTTCGTTCCCGTCACGGGACCCGGAGCGTGTACCGGCGCATCGAAGGTCGTCGCCACGGCGGACGGGAGCGGATCCCTCACCCGCCCCGAACCCGCGCGCAACCGCGGGTCGAGCAGCGCCGACAGCAGGCCCGCGAGCGTCGTCACGGCGACCACCGCGACCGCGCAGTAGAGCGCGATGCCCTGCACCACGGGGAAGTCCCGACTGCCGATCGAGGTGAAGAGCAGGGTGCCCAGCCCGTTGATGCCGAACACCTTCTCCACCACGAGCGTGCCCCCGATCAGGTAGGCGGTGTTCACGCTCAGCAGCGTGAGCGTCGGCAGCGCGGCTCCGCGCAGCACGTGGCGCAGCACGACCGCGCGCTCGGGGATGCCCGCGGCGCGTAGCGTTGTCACGAAGTCGGACGCCAGCACCTCGACGAGCTGGGCGCGGAGCGAGCGGATCAGCGGCGGCGCCATGCCGAGTGCCACCGCGAGGGCCGGGAGGAAGAGGCTGCGCAGCGGCTCGCCCGGTCCCTCGCCGACACCGCCGACCGGGAACCACTCGAACTCGACCGCGAACACGATGATGAGCAGCAGGCCGATCCAGAAGAGCGGCATGCCCATGCCGATCGTCGGCAGCACGCGGATGACGTGGTCGACCCAGCCGTCCTTCCGGAGGGCCGCCGCGAGCGCGAGCGGCACCGCGATGAGCACCGCGAGCAGCACGGCGAGGCCCACGATGCCGAGGCTCACCGGCGCCTTCGCGAGGATCATCTCCCGCGTCGACGCCCCCGAGACGAGCGAGTCGCCCGTGTCGAAACGGGTGAGCACCTGGGCGACGAAGGCGGTGAACTGATCCCACAGCGGCTGGTCGAGGCCGAGCCGACCGCGGAGATCCGCGATGGACCGCGACGTGGCCTGGTCGCCGAGGATCATCGTCGCAGGGTCGCCCGGTACCAGCCGCAGCAGGAAGAACACCGCGACGACCACGCCGAGCATCACGGGTACCACGCGCGCGAGCAGCAGGCCCGTCGCCGCGAGCACCCGCAGCACCGTGTTCTTCGTCACCGCTTCACCCTAACTTTCGTTCGCCTCACGAGCACACCGTGAGCACACCCGTTCCGTCCGACTACGCCCGTACTGTTCGGGCGTAGTCGGACGGAACGGGTGTACTCGCGAGAGGCCGGGCGAGGGATCCCTCGCCCCGAACCGAACCGAACCGACCCGACCCGACCCGACCCGGCCCGAATCGACCCGGCCCGCCCCGCGCTACGCGCTCAGCCAGGCGTCCTGGAAGCGCACCGACCCGTTCGGCAGCACGGTGAAGCCGTGCACGCCGGAGGTCGTCGCCTTCAGGTTGGCCGGGAAGAAGAGCGGGATGTAGGGCACCTCGTCGGCGAGGATCTTCTGGATCTCGAAGTAGACCCGCTCGCGCTCGTCGCCCTCGGGCGTCGTGCGCCCCTCGTGCATGAGTGCGGTCACGCGGTCGTCGGTGAAGTGCGTCCAGTACGACTTGCTGAAGCCCTCGGGGTCGGCCTGGAAGGTGACGAAGCCGTTGGGGTCGGGCGAGTCGAGCTGCCCGCTGTTGAGCATGAAGTCGTAGTCGTAGGCCTTGAACCGCTCGCGGAAGGTGGCGATGTCGAGCTGCTCGATCTTGA
Source organism: Leucobacter ruminantium (assembly GCF_017565705.1). GTDB lineage: Bacteria > Actinomycetota > Actinomycetes > Actinomycetales > Microbacteriaceae > Leucobacter > Leucobacter ruminantium. The sequence goes on along the minus strand of NZ_JAGDYL010000019.1, from coordinate 3,207 downwards.
CGGTGATGCCGATCTTCGCGAGCGAGTCCTGCACGATCTGGGCGATCTGCGCGCGCTGCGAGTTGCCGCTCGCGATCAGCAGCGTCGTCTCGAAGCCGTCGGGGTACTGCGACCTCGCGAGCTCGTCCTTCGCCGTCTCGACGTCGAACGCGAGGTCGTAGCCCTCGTCGTTCGCCGAGTAGGCGACGTTCGGCGGCAGCAGCACGTTCGCGACCTCGGCGGTGCCGAAGGTCGTGGCGGCCGTGATTCCCTCGCGGTCGAGCGCGTGGGCGATGGCCCGACGCACGTGCGGGTCGGCGAACTGCTCGCGCTGCGTGTTGAAGAAGACCTGCTCGGTCGACCAGCCCGGGGTCTGCGAGAGCACGGTGTCGGCGGAGTCGCCGACCTCGGCCGCGTTCGAGGGAGGCACGATGTCGATCGCGTCGAGCTGACCGGCGGCGAGCTGCTGACGCAGCTGCGTGTCATCGGCGACGAACTTGTAGACGAGCTCGTCGATGTAGGGGCGGCCCTCCTGCCAGTAGTGCTCGTTCTTGACGAAGGTGAGGTCGCCGGTGGGATCCCACTCCTGCACGACGAACGGACCGGTGCCGACGGGCTTCTGGAAGAACTCCTCCTCGGTCGCGCCGCCGAAGTCTGCGGGGAAGATGCCGTTGGAGAAGCTCGACAACTCCGAGAGGAAGGGTGTGTAGGGCTCGCTGAGCGTGATGGTCACCTCGCGCTCTCCAGTCGCCTCGATCGAGGTGATGGGCGCGGTGAGCGGCAGCGGCCCCTCGACCTCCAGGTGCCGATTGAGCGAGAAGACCACGTCGTCCGGCGTGACGTCCTCGCCGTTCGAGAACTTCAGGCCGTCGCGCAGGGTGAAGACGTAGCTCGTGCCATCGTCGCTCTCGGAGTACTCGGCCAGCCACGGCACGATCTCGCCGCTCTCGTCGAAGCTGACGAGCGGTTCGAAGATCTTGTCGATCGCGAAGGCGTTGTTCGCCGTGATCTGCTGGTTGAGGTCGAGGTCGTTCACGGCGGCCGAGCGGCCGAAGACGAGGGTGCCTCCGCTGACGGGTGCCTCGTCAGCGGGAGCCTGCTCGGCGGTCCGGCCGCCCGAGCAGGCGCTGAGCAGGAGGGCCGCCGACACGGCGGCTGCCGCGAGGGCGAGGCGTCTGCGCCTCGGGGTGGGTGTGCTGGTCACTGCGGTTCCTTTCGGGTGCGGGTGGTGGCGGGGCGCTGGGCGCCTCCGGGTGCGGGGTGGTCCAAGGCGGCGTGCGGTGCCGCGGCGATGCGGGAGGGGGATCCCTCCCCTTCCGCGAGGGATCCTGCCGGGCGGAGGACGGCCGGGTCAAGGACGCGACCCCCGAGGATGACGGCGACGACCGCGTCGGGGTCGCCGAGCGCGCCGGGGTCGCGCGGGTCGCGGCGCAGGATCACCGCGTCGGCGATCGCGCCGTCGGCGATGACGCCCGAAGGGGCGTCATCGGCGTGCGCGACGCGGGCGAGCAACTCTGCCCCGCCGCGCGTGGCCGCGAGGAGCGCCTCCTCCGGGGCGAGACCCGCTGCGACGAGCGCGTCGACCTCGCGGCCTCCCGTGCCGTGCTGCTCGGGGGTGCCGGAGTCGGTGCCGACGGCGAGCGCGAGACCCGCGTCCCTGGCGCGCAGCACGGCCGCCGGGTGCGCGGAGACGGCCTCGTCGACGCGGGCTCGGAATGCGGCGGGGAGGGATCCCTCGCCGATCATGCGCTGCACGAGCCGGTAGATGCGCAGCGTCGGCACAAGGGTCATGCCCCGCTCGGCCGCGCGGCACGCCTGCTCGTCGGTCAGGAAGATGCCGTGCTCGATGCTGAGCGCCCCGGCCTCGATCGCGGCGTCGATCGCGGCGCCGCCCCACGCGTGCACCATCACGCCCGCGCCTGCCTGCTCCGCCAGGCGCACGGCGTCGCGCACCTCGCCGGGTGTGAAGACGGGGTCGAGACCCGAGCCGGGAGGCGATGCGACCGAGGCGGTCGCGACGAGCTTCACCCAGTTCGCGCCGGCCGCGAGCGCGGCCTCGACGGCCGGGCCGATCCCGCCCGCGGCGTCTGCGGCGGAGCGGTCGATCATGGTGACGGAGTGCTGCAGGCGGGGGATCGAGAGCGGATCGTCCGACGGGTTGCCTGGGCGGTGCGACGGCGCGAGACCGCCCGCGTCTCGCACCGAGGTGAAGCCGGCCGCGAGCAGGCGCGCGAGCGCCGCATCGGTCGCGGCGGCGGTCTCGGATTCGCTCAGGAGCGCGCGGTCGGCCGCGTCGAAGGCGTGCCACGCGAGATGCGCGTGGGCGTCGACGAGGCCGGGGATCATCCACAGTCCCGTGCCGTCAATCTCGTCGCTGCCGTGCGCGATGCCGCTCCCGGGGGCGGGCTCGGCGCTCGCACCGATGCGGAACCGGCCCGAAGCCCACGAGACGTCGACGGGCGCGCCGAAATCGCCGCGCTCGTCGAGCGCGCGGATCCCTCTCACCACCGGCACCGTGACTCCGTCTCCTCCGCGATCCATGTCGAGACCCATCTGGTCTATGAGAAGACGCTAACTCACCACCAAGCAATGGACCACTTCTCGCGGTGCGCGCTGAACCACCCACGCCCGTCTCATGAGAGACGAGGGATCGGTCGCGGGTAGACTGTCGGGGTGACCAACGCCTCCGAACACCCCGTGACCGCACAGCCCTCGTCCGCACGCACCGCAGCGACCCTGCAGCTCGTGCGCGGCCTGTTCCAGCTGGTCGCCGTCGCGGCGGTCACCGTGTGGGGCTTCCTCGCGTGGCCGCTGCCCTTCCCGGGCGTGCTCACCGGTCTCGGGTTCCTCGTGCTGTCGGTGCTGATCTGGGCGTTGTTCCTGTCGCCCCGCCCAGTGCTGCGCACCGACCGCTTCGGGCAGGCGCTCGTCGAGCTGCTGCTGCTCGCCGCGGCCGTCGCAGCGCTGCTCGACTTCGGGATCTTCTGGGTCTGGCCCGTGCTGTTCGGCGTCGCCGGGGCCGTGGTCGGCTATATCGCGTCGGCCCGCAGGGGCTAGGGCGTGTCTCCTATATGAGTCGGTGAAGTTCGGGCAGGCTGAGGATCATGGTTCGCCGGTCGAGGTTCACGCAGTTCACGAACGATCAATGGGAACGCGTTGAACCTTTGCTGCCATCGAATGAGGGACGTAAGGGTCGTCCGTTCGAGGACAATCGGCGTGTGGTCGAGG
>NZ_JAGDYL010000018.1 GCF_017565705.1 Leucobacter ruminantium | reverse complement strand
CGTTGCGTATGCGTTGAATACTCGGCCTCGGAAGTCGTTGGGGTGGAAGACACCTGCGGAGGCGTTTAACGAGCAGCTATTGTTGGTTCAACAAGCCGGTGTTGCATCGACCGGTTGAATCCGGTCAATTCCGAAGCAGGAAACTGCGCCGCGAACTTGCCGTCCATAATCTCGTCGGATCGATGGGCAGAGTCGCTTCCTGCGGCGACAACGCGGCAATGGAATCGTTCTTCAGCCTGCTGCAGAAAAACGTCCTGAACCGACGTTCCTGGGCCACGCGCGAACAGCTACGCATCGCGATCGTGACCTGGATCGAGCGGACCTATCACCGCAGGCGTCGCCAGGTCCGTCTGGGCCGTTTGACGCCGATCGAGTTCGAGACCATCATGAACAACGACCTGGCCCTCGCGGCCTAACTAGAACTGTCACCAGTTCCTGCATCAGACCCCTCCGTGCGGCCTCCGAGCTAGTTCGAACGCGAGACGTGGCAGACTCGATGCAGACCCGGAAGACGGAACGGAGGCGCCCGTGAGCGGATCCCTCCCCCTGCTGCCTCCGAGCCGTCTGCGCACCGCCGCCTTCGCGCCGATCGGTGAGGAGGGGCGCGTCGAACTCGTCGAGTCCCGTCTCGTGCAGGCCATCTCGTCGGGGGCCTTCACCGAGGGGGAGCGCCTGCCGAGCGAAAGCGAGCTCTCCGCCCTGCTCGGCGTCTCGGTCGTCACCGTTCGCGAGGCGCTCGGCGGGCTGCGGCACCGCGGTCTCATCGCGACCAGACGCGGCCGCAACGGCGGCAGCTTCGTGAGCTCCAGCCGCGGCGTCGTGGTCGAGGTCAACGCGCGCGCCCTTATGGAGATGCCCCGCGTCACGCTCGCGGACCTCGGCGTGCACTACGAGGTCGTCTCGGCGGCCTGCGCGGAATATGCCTGCCTGCGCGCCACGCCCGAGGAGCTCGACGTCGTCGCGCGCATTCTCGCCGACGCGCGCGAGCTGCCAGCCGACGCCTGGCGGCGGCGCATCACCGAGGTGCAGCTCGAACTCGCCGCCCTCAGCCAGTCGGTGCGGCTCACGAACGAGCACGTGCGCGTGCAGACCGAGTTCACCCCGCTGCTCGCGCTGCAGGACCGCGATCCGGCGGCGCGCGCCGAGACACACGACTCGCTCGCAGCGCAGATCGAAGCGATCCGCGACGGCGACATCGAGCGAGCCAGGGCCACCGTGCGCGCGACCGTGCGCGCCTCGGTGCGTTGGCTCGTGGCCTGCCGCTCGGATCTGCTCGCGGCGCCCCCCGGCTCTGACCTCCATGCCACACTGGACGCACGTCGTTCCGAGAGCTGAACCGGCACGACCTCGAAGGGGAGGACCGAGAGACCATGGCGAATGCACCCGCGCTCGAACAGGCGCTCGCGGGGGTCGACGCGTTCTTCGACGGCGTCTTCGCGCCGCTCGAAGCCTGGCTGCCCGAGCTCGAAGCGATGCTGCGGGCGCGGGTTGCGGAGGGATCCCTCACCGGAGCGCAGCTCGCGGCGCTCGTGGAGCCCGGAGCGGCCCGCGTGCTCGACGCGACCGAGCGCCCCATCTACGGCGCCGGCTTCTGCGCGAGCGACGCCCTCGTCTCCGAGGGCAACCCGCTCGCCTGGTGGCAGGGCAGCGAACGCAGCCTGCTCGCCTCCTCGACCTTCGGTCCAGGGCAGGCCGCCATCGAACTGGTGCGCCTCGAGTGGTATCGCGTGCCCGAGGCGACGGGGGAGCGCCACGTGGCCGGCCCGTTCGTGGACTACCTCTGCTCGAACGAGATCACCATCACCTCGTCGATGCCGGTCGCGGTCGACGGCGTCTTCTGCGGGGTGGCCTGCGCGGACGTGCTCGTCTCGTCGCTCGAACGGGCGCTGCTGCCCGAGCTGTCCGGGATCCCCGACGCGGTGCTGGTCAACGCGGGCGGACGCGTCGTGCTCTCCAACGACCCCGACTTCGAGACCGGCGACCGGCACGGAGGCGGCGCGGTCGTCGCGGAGTCGTCGCGCTACCCCTTCTCGATCGCTGTGCCGTCGGCTGACTGAGCGACCCCGATCGTCGTCCGCTGATCGAGCGACGCGGGAGTCGAAATCGAGGCGGCTCGCGCCGGGATCCCTCGCCCTACTCGGCCCGCCCCGACGAGGGCAGCAGATCGGCGACCGAGCTCAGCACCTCGTCGGGGCGGAACGGGAAGCGCTCGATCTCGCGCTGATCGGAGATGCCCGTCATGACGAGAACCGTGTGCAGGCCGGCCTCCATGCCCGCGACCACATCGGTGTCCATGCGGTCGCCGATCATGCCCGTGTTGTTGGAATGGGCCCCGATCTGGTTGAGGGCCGAGCGGAACATCATCGGGTTCGGCTTGCCCACGATGTAGGGCGTCTTGCCCGTCGCCTTCGTGATGAGGGCGTTGATCGCGCCCGTCGCGGGCACCGCGCCCTCGGCGCTCGGACCGGTCGCGTCGGGATTCGTCGAGATGAAGCGGGCACCCTTGTCGATCAGGCGGATGGCCTTCGTGATCGCCTCGAAGGAGTAGTTGCGGGTTTCGCCGACCACGACGAAGTCGGGGTTCGACTCGGTCATGACGTATCCCGCGTCGTGCAGCGCCGTCAGGGTTCCCGCCTCGCCGATCACGAAGGCCGAACCGCCCGGCTTCTGCTGCTTGAGGAACGCGGCGGTCGCGAGCGCGCTCGTCCAGATCCGATCCTCGGGAACATCGATGCCGCTCGCCGCGAGGCGGGCGCTCAGATCGCGAGCCGTGAAGATCGAGTTGTTCGTGAGCACGAGGTAGGGGATCTCGTTCTCGCGCCAGTGGTTGATGAGCTCGGCGGCGCCCGGGATGGCGCGCTGTTCGTGCACGAGCACACCGTCCATGTCGGTGAGCCAGCATTCGATCTCGTTGCGGCGGTTCGTCGCGATCTCGTTCATGCCCCCAGCGTATCGCCGCCGTGTGAACGAGCGGTATCGGGCGCGGGCGCTTCCCGGCGCTCCGAGCGCGTCGGTTTCAGCGAGACCGAAGCTTTCGGAGCGGCGGAAAGCGTCTGTCTCGCTGAAAGCGTCGGCTTCGGTGAGGGATCGCCGCTCCCGCCGCGCTCGGCGTCCGGCGGTTCCGGGAAACAGGTGCGCGGGTCGCGCCGTTGCTGGCAGACTGGGGGCATGCACGATAGGGCAGGGATGCGCGCTCGCGAAGAAGATCTGATCGACGTCGAGGCGCTGCTCGCGGCGTATACGGAGGTCGTCCCCGATCCGGCGATCGCCGAACAACGAGTCGTCTTCGGCACATCGGGCCACCGCGGCTCGTCGCTCAAGGGGTCGTTCAACGAGGCGCACATCGTCGCGATCAGCGCCGCCATCGCCGAGTACCGCGCGTCGCAAGGGATCCGCGGTCCGCTCTTCATCGGCTCCGACACCCACGCGCTCTCAGCGCCGGCCGAGCACACTGCGCGCGAGGTGCTCTCCGCGGCGGGCGTGCACGTCCTGGCGAAGGCGGGGGCGGGCGACGAGCTGTTCGTGCCCACCCCGGCCGTGAGTCACGCCATCCTCACGCACAACCGAGACCGTGCCGCCGACGACCCGGAGCGCGCCGACGGCATCGTCGTGACTCCGAGCCACAACCCTCCGGCCGACGGCGGCTTCAAGTACAACCCGCCGCATGGCGGACCGGCCGACACCGACGCGACCGACTGGATCGCCGCCCGCGCCAACGAACTGCTCGAACAGGGAGTCGCTCAGGTGCCCAGGGCGAGCGAGGACGGCCTCGGCGGAGAGCCCGTGGGCCGCTACGACTTCCTCGGCGCCTACGTCGAGTCGCTCGACGAGGTGATCGACGTCGACGCCATCCGCGAGGCGGGCGTGCGCTTCGCGGCCCACCCGCTCGGGGGATCGAGCGTCGCCTACTGGGCCGCGATCCGGGATCGCTTCGACCTCGACCTCACAGTGCTCGGGCCAGGCGTCGACCCCAGGTGGGGTTTCATGCACCTCGACTGGGACGGCAAGGTGCGGATGGATCCCTCATCGCGCAATGTGATGTCGACCGTCGATGAGTATCGCGACCTGTTCCCGATCGTCACCGGCAACGACGCCGACGCCGACAGGCACGGCATCGTGACTCGCGACGGCGGGCTGATGAACCCCAACCACTACCTCGCGGTCGCGATCGACTACCTGCTCTCGCACCGCCCCGATTGGCCGGTCACCGCCGGGATCGGCAAGACGCTCGTCTCGTCGGGGCTCATCGACCGCGTCGTGGCCTCGCACGGCCGCGAACTGCTCGAGGTGCCGGTCGGCTTCAAGTGGTTCGTGCCCGGCCTCGCCTCGGGCGACGTCGTGTTCGGCGGCGAGGAGAGTGCCGGGGCGTCGTTCCTGCGCTTCGACGGAACCCCGTGGAGCACCGACAAGGACGGCATCCTGCTCGCGCTGCTCGCGGCCGAGATCCTGGCCGTGACCGGGCAGACCCCCTCGGAGCGGTACCGCGAGCTCGCCGAGCGCTTCGGAGAGGCGGCCTACGCGCGCGTCGATGCGCCCGCGAACCCCGAGCAGAAGGCCCGCCTGGGAGCCCTCTCGCCCGAGGACGTCGCCGACACCGAGCTCGCAGGCGATCCGATCACCGCGATCCTCACCTCGGCTCCCGGCAACGGCGCGCGGATCGGCGGCCTCAAGGTGCAGACGGAGCACGCGTGGTTCGCCGCGCGCCCCTCGGGCACGGAGGACGTCATGAAGATCTACGCCGAGTCGTTCCGCGGACCCGAGCACCTCGCCGAGGTGCAGGAGGCGGCGCAGGCGCTCGTCGCCCGAGTGCTCGGTTAGGGGCGTCGGGCCCGGGCCTGCTCCCGGGGCCTGCGCCGCGGGCCTGCTCCGCTTCCCCGGGGCTGCGCCCGCTCCCCGAGCCTGTCGCAGGGCGCGGAGCGGTCCCCTTCGACGCACTCGGGGATCCGGCGGGGCCCGGGGGAGCGAGGGATCCTGCCGCGCGGTACGCTGGTGCCCATGCCAGAGCACGCAGAGCCGACCCGCCGCTACTCCTATCTGGGACCGGCGGGCACGTTCACGGAGGCCGCGCTCAAGCAGGTGCCCGAGGCCGCAGGGCAGGAGTGGAACCCCGTCGCCAATCTCGGCGAGGCGCTGAACGACGTGGTCACGGGCTTCAGCGACGCCGCGATGATCGCGATCGAGAACTCGATCGACGGGGGGGTCACCGTCGCGCAGGACGCGCTCGCCACGATCCCCGGCCTGCGCATCGTGGGGGAGTACCTGGTCCCGGTGCGCTTCGTGCTCGTCGCGCGGCCCGGCACGGGGCTCGAGGACATCGCCGTGGTGTCGGGGCACCCCGTCGCCTACGGACAGTGCCGCGCCTGGCTCGACGATCAGGTGCCGCGCCACCGGCATCTGCCCGCGACTTCGAACGTGCAGGCGGCTGCCGATCTCTTCGACTCGGAGAAGAGCATCGATGCCGCCATCGCGCCTCCCGGGATCGAGGAGCACTACGACGTCGAGGTGCTGGCCGAGGGCATCGCAGAGAACCCCGACGCCGTCACGCGCTTCGTGCTCGTGAGCCGCACAGCGCCCGTCGGCGAGCCCACCGGTGCCGATAAGACGAGCCTCATCGCCGAATTGCCGGAGGACCGCGCCGGCGCGCTCCTCGAGATGCTCGAGCAGTTCGCGACCCGCGGCGTCAACCTCACCCTGCTCGCCTCGCGCCCCATCGGCGACCGCATGGGTCGCTACCGCTTCGTCATCGACGCCGAGGGGCACGTGAAAGACGAGCGCGTCGCCGACGCCCTGCTCGGACTGAAGCGCTTCAGCCCGCGCGTCGTGTTCCTCGGCTCGTACCCGCGCGCCGACCGAGTCGCGGCGACGGTCCGCGACGCGCACGACGACGACGCGTTCCGCGACGCCCGCGACTGGCTGCGCGAGGTCATCGAGGGCGTCGCCGACTGACGCGCGTCAGGATCCCTCGCACGCGACCTGCGGGCTTCTGCACGACATGCCCCCTCTACGCCCATGCAGAAGCCGGCGTGTCGTGCAGAGGCCCGCGTCTCGCGAAAGCTCGAGGGATCGCATCCGCTGGAGCGGGGAATTCGGGCCCGCGTCTCGCGAAGTTCGAGGGCGGCTACACCCGGGCGTCCCACTCGGGCAGCACGCGCACCGTGAGGGCGCCGGGATCGACCCGCCCGCTCGCCGCGAGCGCCAGGCCGAAGTCGTCGCCGTCGAGCTGGATCGGCTCGGGTCGCGGCACGGATAGGGCGTAGCGGGTCGCGCGCACGTAGTTCACGCTGCGGCTGTCGTTGACGAGGTCGATGATGCGCCGACCCGCCTTCGTCTTGCGCAGCACCCCGTTCTCCCACCCGATCTTGTTCCAGATGCGCAGCCACGAGAACGGGCCGAGCGGGCGCAGAGCGACGACGTCGAGCTTGCCGTCGTCGACCTTCGCGTCGGGAATCAGCAGCACACCGCCCGGCATGAGCCCGCAGTTGCCGATCATCACCGTGTAGACCGAGAGAGCCTTCACGGGGGAGCCGTCGACGGAGTAGTGGATCTGCAGCGGATCGTCCTTGAGCATGGTGCGCACGCCGGCGTCGACGTAGGCGAGCCAGCCGAGCCGCTTCTTGAGCGTGGCCCGGGTCGCAGAGATGGCGCGGGCGTCGAGACCCATGCCCGCGAGCACGAGGAAGACGTGCTCGCTCTCCGACTCGTCCTCGCGCACGATCGTGAGCACGCCGAGATCGATCGACCGGTTGCTGCCGTAGAAGGCGGCGCGCACCGGGTCCTCGATCCGGTTGAGCGGAATGCCCAGGTTGCGGGCGAGCAGGTTGCCGGTTCCCTGGGGCACGATGGCGAGAGGGATCCCGGTGCCCCGCAGAGCCTCGGCCACGGCGCGGACGGTGCCGTCGCCCCCGCTCGCGATCACCACGCCCGCTCCCTCGGCGATGGCCCTCCGAGCGGCGGCGGTCCCCGCGTCGGCCTCCTCGGTCTCGTACCAGCGGGTCGGCGCCCACCCGGCAGTGCGCTCCTGGACGGTGACCGCGCTCCGGAGCGCGGTGAGATCCGTCTTGAACGGCTGGTACACGACGGCCGCGCTGGGAAGCTGGCGCAGAGTGTCGGCTGGCATGGTTCAAGCGTAGCGGGGCGCGTCTCCGCGCCTCGCAGGTAAGCTGGGTGCGTGATCGATCCTGTTCTGCTCCGCAACGACCCAGAGGCCGTCAAGCGCTCGCAGCGCGCGCGAGGAAACGACGAGGCGGTGGTCGATCAGGCGCTCGCCGCCGACGCCGCTCGCCGGTCTGCGCTCGGCGAGTTCGAGAGCCTGCGCGCCGAGCAGAAGGAGTTCGGCGGCCGCGTGAAGTCGGCGTCGAAAGACGAGAAGCCCGCGCTCATCGCTCAGGCGCAGCAGCTCGCGGCCGGCGTGAAGGCGGCCGAGGCCCGCGCGAAGGAGGCGGAGGCCGAGTTCGAGCAGCTCGCGCTGCGCATCGAGAACGTCGTGATCGAGGGCGTGCCCTCGGGAGGCGAGGAGAATTTCGTCACCCTGCGCGAGATCGGCGAGAGGCCCGAGTTCGACTTCGAGCCGCGCGACCACCTGGAGATCGGCGAGATGCTGGGCGCGATCGACATGGAGCGGGGCGCGAAGGTGTCGGGCGCACGCTTCTACTTCCTCCGCGGCGTCGGGGCGAGGCTCGAGCTCGCCCTCATGAACCTGGCGCTCGACCGGGCGCTCGGCAACGGATTCGTGCCGCTCATCACGCCGACGCTCGTGAAGCCCGAGATCATGGGCGGCACGGGCTTCCTGGGGGAGCACGCGAGCGAGGTCTACCACCTGCCCGAGCAGGATCTCTACCTGACGGGCACGAGCGAGGTCGCGCTCGCCGGCTATCACGCCGACGAGATCATCGACCTCTCGGGCGGCCCGATCCGCTACGCCGGCTGGTCGACGTGCTACCGCAGCGAGGCGGGATCGCACGGCAAGGACACGCGAGGCATCCTGCGCGTGCACCAGTTCAACAAGCTCGAGATGTTCGTCTACGCTTCGCCGGAGGAGGCCGAGGCCGAGCACGATCGCCTCGTCGCCTGGCAGGAGGAGATGCTGCAGCTGCTCGGCCTGCACTACCGGGTGATCGACGTCGCGGCGGGCGATCTCGGTTCGAGCGCGGCGCGCAAGTTCGACATCGAGGCGTGGGTGCCGACGCAGGACGCGTACCGCGAGCTCACCTCCACCTCGAACTGCACGAGCTACCAGGCGCGCAGGCTCGCCACCCGCTACCGCACGGAGACCGGCAAGACGGCCCCCGTCGCCACCCTGAACGGCACGCTCGCGACGACGCGCTGGCTCGTCGCGATCCTCGAGACGCATCAGCGGGCCGATGGCAGCGTGGTCGTTCCGGAGGCGCTGCGCCCCTACCTCGGAGGGCTCGAGGTGCTCGAATCGGATGCGACGCGGGCGGTGCGCGCGGATCTCCTGGCAGAGGAGCGGCAGGCCGAGGAAGACCTGAGGGACCTTGCCGAGACGACCCGTGCCGAGCAGTGGCCGCTCTGATGGACCGCCGCATCGCAGCCGAGCATCGGCACATCATCGCGCTCGACCTCGACGGGACGGTGCTCGATCACGACTTCCTGGGTGCGGGCGACGACTACGAGGGCGGCCGCATCTCGGTCGAGCTCGGTGACGCGATCCGCACCCTGCACGAGGCCGGCCACGAGGTGATCGTGTCGACCGGGCGCTCGGTCGACGCGACGCTGCCGATCGTGGAGCGGCTGCGCATCCGCCCCGAGTGGGTCATCGCGGCCAACGGGGCGGTGACGCTGCGGCGCGATCCGCTCGCGCCGCGGGCGTACCGGCGCGAGTACGTGGAGGCCTTCGACCCCACCGACGCGCTGCTGAAGATCCGCACCCGGCTGGTGACCGCGCGCTTCGCGGTCGAGTTGGCGGAGGGCGGTTTCCTCTACACGGAGCCGATCCCCGCAGGCACGCTTCCGTCGGACCAGAAGCAGGTGCCCTTCGAGGCGCTGCTCGGCGTGCAGGCCTCGCGCGTGGTCGTGGTCTCGCCCGATCATCTCCTCGAGGATTTCCTGAGTGTCGTCGAGTCGCTCGGCCTCACCCACGTGTCGTATGCGGTAGGCAGCACCTCGTGGCTCGACATCGCGCCCGACGGGGTGACGAAGGCGAGTGCGCTCGAGGTGGTCGCGGCACGGCTCGGCATCGACCGCTCGCGCGTCTTCGCCGCGGGCGACGGGCGCAACGACATCGAGATGCTGCGCTGGGCGGGCCGCAGCGGCGACTCCGTCGCGATGGGGCAGGCCGACCCCGAGGTGCGCGCCGCCGCGCGGCGGGTCACGGGAACGGTCGAGGAGGGCGGTCTCTTCACCGCGCTGCGCGACCGCTTCCCCGATCTCATCCGCTGACCCCGGAACCCGGCGCCGCGCGGCTCGGCCGATCCCTTGCTAGGATTCTCGGCGGTGGGTTGTCCGAGCGGCCGAAGGAACTTGTCTTGAAAACAAGCAGGCGGTAACCCCGTCTCAGGGGTTCAAATCCCCTACCCACCGCCAGATGAACAGCGGTTCGGAAGCCCTCGCCTCGGCGGGGGCTTCCTCTGTTCCCCGGGCCGAACCGCGCCCCGCCGCCTTGCGAGTGAGGGATCGCGCGCGTAGAATAATGTGGTTTGCGTCTGCGCGCCGTTCTCGGCGTCGCGGCGGAGACGGACACCGCACCTCGGACCGGCCGGGGAGAGCGGGAGAGCACGCGCATCCGCGCGGGTTCGATCGAAAGGAAACAATCATGGCAAAGGCCAAGAAGGTTACCGGTCTGATCAAGCTTCAGATCGCAGCCGGCGCCGCCAACCCGGCACCCCCCGTGGGTCCCGCGCTGGGTCAGCACGGCGTCAACATCATGGAGTTCTGCAAGGCGTACAACGCGGCCACCGAGTCGCAGCGCGGCAACATCGTGCCGGTGGAGATCACCGTCTACGAGGATCGCTCCTTCACCTTCGTGCTCAAGACCCCGCCGGCAGCCGAGCTGCTGAAGAAGGCCGCGGGCGTCCAGAAGGGCTCCGGCACCCCGCACACCGTCAAGGTCGCGAAGGTCACCGCCGAGCAGGTTCGCCAGATCGCCGAGCAGAAGCAGGCCGATCTCAACGCGAACGACATCGATGCGGCATCGAAGATCATCGCCGGCACCGCCCGTTCCATGGGCATCACGGTCGAGGGCTAAGGGGTAGGACACATGGCACAGAAGTCGAAGGCGTACCGCGCCGCTGCCGCGAAGATCGAGGCAGACAAGTTCTACACTCCCGCCGAGGCCGTCGCCCTGGCGAAGGAGACCGGTTCCACCAAGACCGACGCGACCGTCGAGGTCGCCGTCAAGCTCGGCGTGGATCCCCGCAAGGCCGACCAGATGGTGCGCGGCACCGTCAACCTGCCCCACGGCACCGGCAAGACCGCCCGCGTCATCGTGTTCGCGGTGGGCCCGGCCGCTGAGGCCGCCATCGCCGCGGGCGCCGACGAGGTCGGCGGCGACGAGCTGATCGAGAAGGTGGCCGCGGGCTACACCGATTTCGATTCGGCCGTCGCGACCCCCGAGCTCATGGGCAAGGTCGGTCGTCTGGGCAAGGTGCTCGGCCCCCGCGGCCTGATGCCGAACCCGAAGACCGGCACGGTGACCCCGAACACGGCGAAGGCCGTCGAGGAGATCAAGGGCGGCAAGATCGAGTTCCGCGTCGACAAGCACGCCAACGTGCACTTCATCGTCGGCAAGGCCTCGTTCTCGGCCGAGCAGCTGAACGACAACATCACCGCGGTGCTCGATGAGATCTCGCGTCTGAAGCCGTCGTCGGCCAAGGGCAAGTACGTGCAGAAGGGCGCCGTCTCGACGACCTTCGGCCCGGGCATCCCGCTCGACGTCTCCGGTCTGTAAGACGACCGACGGAAGAACCCCCGCTCCCATCTGGGAGCGGGGGTTCTCTCGTTTCGCGGTGCTCGGTGGGTTCGGTGCGCTGCTGCGGCGAGGGATCCCGACGCGCGGTCGGCGCGGCAGGATCCCTCACCCGGATACGGCCGTGGGCAGCGACCGTGCGAGCTATTCGATCGGCGCAGCCATCTGCACGACCTCGTAGTCGACCTCGATGCGGCCGAGCTCGGCATCCTCGAGGGCCGCGCCCCAGCGGTCGGCGAACTGGTCGACGCCGCCGTCCATGGTGATCGTGCCCGAGATGAGGACGGTGCCCGGCTCGCGCTCGCCGCGCTCGGCGAGCACCTCGAGCCAGTACGACGGCTCGAGCAGCGCGTCTGCGGGGGCGTTCTGGATCACGGTGCGGTCCTCGCCGACCCAGCCGCTCAGTGTGACGCGGTCCAGGCGGTCGGCGACATCGGAGTAGAGCCAGGCGCGGCGGCCGATGACGTCGGGGGAGGCGTTCTTCGACCAGGCGACGCCGTGGGTCTCGAGTTCGCGGTCGGTGTGGTCGCAGGCGACGGTGAGCAGCTCGCGGCCCTCGTCGTCGATGACGAGGGCCCACTCGGCCTCGCCCGAGGTGCGGCCGTGCTGCACGTAGACGCGGTCGGTCTGCTGCGCGAGGTAGGGGGAGATCGGGAAGAGCGTCGGGGTGGAGGTGGGAGCGGGCACGCCGAGTTCGGCGAGCTCTTCGATGTGGGCCCGCACCTCCTCCTGGTTCTTACCGGCATAGCCCGCGTTGAACAGGCGCTGCACGGTCACGGTCGCCTCGCTGCCATCCGGCAGCTCGAACGACAGGGTCGGATTGCTGGGCTGAGATGACATGGCACTCCTCTTCGAAACCATCTTGTATACGGGTTGTATGCAATTTATACTAAGCTGAACTCGTTCGCAGGACAAGGAGGTCATGTACATGAATCAACAGGAACCAGGGGCCGCGCAGGCGGTCGATACGCAGACGGCCGAGCAGGCGCTGCAGGGCATCAAGCGCAAGGACCTGTACAAAGCGTTCGCGGCGTCGCTCTCGGGCACGTCGCTCGAGTGGTACGACTTCGCCGTCTACTCGGCGGCGTCGGCCCTCATCCTGGGAGAGCTCTTCTTCCCGGCCGAGGATCCCTACGTGGCGACCATCGCCGCGTTCTCGACCTACGCGGTGGGCTATGTCTCCCGCCCGATCGGAGGCATCATCTTCGGCCGCCTCGGCGACATCATCGGGCGCAAGCGCGTTCTCGTGATCACGCTGCTCATGATCGGCGTGGCGACATTCGTCATCGGTCTGCTCCCGACCTACCACACCATCGGCCTCGCGGCGCCGATCCTGCTCGTGCTCCTGCGCTTCGCGCAGGGCGTCGCGGTCGGCGGCGAGTGGGGCGGCGCCGTGCTGCTCTCGAGCGAGTTCGGAGACCCCAGGCGCCGCGGTTTCTGGGCCTCCGCCGCCCAGGTCGGCCCGCCCGCCGGCAACCTGCTCGCCAACGGCGCGCTCGCGCTGCTGACCGCGCTCATGACCGCTCAGTCCTTCGAGGCATGGGGGTGGCGCGTCGCCTTCCTGTTCTCGATCGTGCTCGTCGGCTTCGGTCTCTGGATCCGCCTCAAGCTCGAGGACACCCCGATCTTCCAGATCCTGCAGGAGCGAGGGGATCGCTCGGAGCGTCCGGTCTACGAGGTCTTCCAGTCGCAGCGCAAGCAGCTGCTCTCGGCGACGCTGTCGCGCGTCGGACCGGACGTGTTCTACGCGCTCTTCACCGTCTTCCTGCTGACCTACGGCACGATCCACCTCGGGATGGAGCGCAGCACGATCCTCGCGGGCGTGCTCATCGGCTCGTCGACGCAGCTCATCACCATCCCGCTGGCGGGCTGGCTCTCCGACTTCGTCAACCGACGGCTGCTCTACGCCATCGCGGCGATCGCCGCGGCGATCTGGGCCTACCTGATCTTCATCGTCGTGCAGCCCGACAGCTTCGGCACCGTGGTGCTCGCGATGGTCGTGGCCGGGACCTGCCACTCGTTCATGTACGGGCCGCAGGCCGCCTTCGTGATCGAGCAGTTCTCTCCTCGCCTGCGCTACACCGGTGCGTCGCTCGCCTACACCTTCGCGGGCGTGATCGGCGGCGCGATCGCGCCGCTCATGTTCACCCTGCTCGCGGGTCCCGATGCCAACTAGCTGCCTGTGGCCTTCTACGTGACCGGCGCGTGCGCGCTCACGCTGCTCGGCCTCGGCCTCGGGCGCGACTCGGCTCCCCAGGAGGATCTCGACTACCTCGTGACCTACTCGGAGGAGCACGCGGCCGATTGACGGTGCGGACGGTGCCGACGGTCGGCGGTGCGGGCATCACCCGCGGCGCCGGCCGGCGGTGCGGTTGAGGCGACTCCCGTGGACGCTCCCGCACTGCCGGCCGCTAGGCGGAGTCGCCCCGCAGCACGTTCTCGGTGATGGCCAGGTGGGAACCGATCGCCTCGCGCACCGCGTCGATGTCGCCCGTGCGCAGCGCGTCGACGATCGCGCGGTGCTCGTCGCAGACGTCCGCGCGGCGGGAGCGGTGGGTCAGCGCTGCGGCTCCGACCATGCGCTGGCGGGTCTCGATCCGCTCGTACGTCTGGGTGATCTCGTCGTTGTCGGCCGCCTGCATGAGGTGGAAGTGGAACTCGCGGTCGAAGGCGATGAAGCGGAAGCCCGCGTCGTCATCGTCGGAGGAGATGAGCTGGGACTGGCGCTCGAGGGCGCTCAGCATGCCGGGCGTGGGATCGAGGCCGTTCTCGAGGCAGGTCTCGGCCGCGTGGCACTCGAGCAGCTTGCGGAACTCGAAGAGATCGTGGATCTGCTTGGTCGTGAGTCGCGGTACGAAAGCACCGCGGTTCGGGATCAGCTCGACGAGGCCTTCCGCGTTCAGCACGCGCAGCGCCTCCCGCACCGGAGTACGCGAGACGCCGGCGCCCTCGGCGACCTCCTGCTCGCTGAGGAAGGTGCCCTGCACCTCCGGCTTCACGAGCACGTCGGAGCGCAGGTAGTCGTATGCGCGCCTGTGACTGCTCGTCCGCCTGACCGTGTCCATGAATCCAACTGTATCTGTTTCATAATGAGGAAGAAGGAGGCGTGAGAATGAAGCTCGCACTGGCACAGATCTGCACGACCGGAGACGTCGGAGAGAACCTCGAGAGGGTGCGCGCGATGGCGCGCGAGGCGGCGGCGCAGGGGGCGCGCATCGCGGTCTTCCCCGAGGCCGCGATGGTCGCCTTCGGCAACGACCTCGCGGCCGCGGCCGATGCGCATCTCGAGGAGTGGCGCGGGGCGCTGAGGGCGCTCGCCGCTGAGACGGGGCTCGCCGTGATCGCGGGCGAATTCGAACCGGCCGAGGGCGGCCGCGTGCGCAACCTGCTCGCGGCGTATCTCCCCGACGGCACTCGCGAGGAGTACGCGAAGGTGCACCTCTACGACGCCTTCGGCTACCGGGAGTCGGAGGGCGTAGAGCCGGGCGAGGCGCCCGTCGCGGTCGACATCGAGGGCTGCCGTTTCGGCCTCGCCGTCTGCTACGACGTGCGCTTCCCCAAGCTGTTCGCCGAGCTCTCGCGAGCGGGTGCCGAGGTGATGCTCGTCTCGGCGTCGTGGGGCGCGGGCGAGGGCAAGGCCGATCAGTGGCGGGTGCTGGCCCGTGCGCGCGCGCTCGACAGCAACGCCTTCGTCGTCGCGGTCGATCAGGCGGATCCCGCGAGCGCTGGCGTCGACGCCGTCGCGGGCGCGCCGACGGGCGTCGGCGGCAGCCTCGTGTCCGACCCCTTCGGCCGCGTGATCGCGGAGCTCGGCGGCGAGGAGGGCCTGCTGGTGGTCGACCTCGATCGGGCCGAGGTCGAGCGTGCGAAGACCGCCCTCCCCGTGCTGCGCAACGCCAGGCTCGGGTACTGAGGCAGGGTGCGCGGCGCTGCCGCGGCGAGGGATCCTGACGCGCGGTCGGCGCGGCAGGATCCCTCGCCGGATTCCCGGGAATCTCGCAATCCGAGCACACCCGCGAGTGCCGTAATATTGGACCATGTCTTTCCGCCTGGACTCCCGCCCGGTGCCCCGCCGTGCCTAGCCCCGCATCGGTGAGCCCCCCGCGGATCTCGGGCTTCAACTACGTGCGCCCGCTGGGAGCAGGCGGATTCGCGCAGGTGTACCAGTACGAGCAGGACATGCCGCGGCGCGTGGTCGCGGTCAAGGTGCTCGACGAGGATCTCGCGACGCCGAGCTCGCGCTCGGCGTTCGAAGCCGAGGCTGACGCCATGGCGCGCCTCTCGAGCCACCCCACGATCGTGTCGATCTTCGCGGCGAGCGTCTCCTCGGACGGGCGCCCGTACATCGCGATGGAATACTGCCCGGAGTCGATGCGCAACCGCTCGAAGGGCAACCCGAGCCCGCTGCACGAGGTGCTGGACGCGGGGGTGCGCCTCGCGGGTGCGCTCGAGACCGCGCACCAGTCGGGTGTGCTGCACCGCGACATCAAGCCGTCGAACGTGTTGATCGCGACGACGGGCAGGCCCATGCTCGCCGACTTCGGCATCGTCTCGTTGCGCGGCCAGATGCGCGGCGAGGGCACGAGCCGTGCGATGTCGATCCCCTGGGCGGCGCCCGAGGTGGTGACCGAGCAGACGAGCGGCACGATCGCGAGCGAGGTCTGGTCGCTGGGCGCGACGCTGTACACCTTCGCCGCAGGTCGCTCGCCGTTCGCGCGGCCGGTCGGTTCGCAGGAGACCGAGTCGCGCCTCGTCGAACGGATCAAGCGGGCGCACTACAAGCCGGTGCCGGGCGCGCAGGGCTACGAGGCCTTCGACCGGGTGATCGCGCGGGCGCTCGCGCAGCGGCCGGAGCAGCGCTACGCCTCCATGCGAGAGTTCGGCGAGGCGCTGCAGCAGCTGCAGCGCCACTACGGTTTCGATGCGACCCCGCTCGACGTGGTCGGCTCGGCGTGGGTGCCGCCCGCCGCGACGGTCGCCGGCGTTCGCGGACCGGTCGTCTCGACCGTGCAGGCGGAGGGCCGCGCGAAGCGCCGCTCCGAGCTCGCGGATCGTCTGCGCGCCGATGAGGGGCCGAAGCGCAGGTCGGGCTCCTCGTCTCTGAAGCCGGTGCTGATCGGTGCGGCTTCCGCGCTCGCGGTGCTCGCCGCGGCGGCAGCGGTGTTCGGACTGATGGGGGGCTTCTGATGGCGAGGGATCCGCGGGCTCCGAAGTCGCCGCGCGCCTCACGGGCGGCCAGGCGCAGGCCGGCCGCGCCTCGAGGCGGCGCGAGTTCCCGCCGCAGCCGGTTGATCAGCTGGGCGGCGGGCGGTGTCTCGCTCGCACTGATCGCGACGATCGCGGTGATCGCGGCGGGGTACGACGCCAGGGAGACTCCGCGCGAGGAGCCCTCGGTGTGGGCCGTGCGCAGTGCGGGACAGTACGCGAGGGTCAACACGCTGACCGGCGAGATCGACACCGTGCGCAAGGTCGAGGATCCGACGGGACTCGTGCAGTCGGGGTCGCACGGCGTGGTGCTGAGCCACGGCAACGGCCGCGCCTGGGCGATCGATCCGAGCCTGCCCGCCGACCTCGTCGAGGACTCGGCGGAGGGCGGCGAGGCGCAGGAGGCCGGCGACGCGCAGACCGGCGGTGCCGAGGCGCAGCCGGCCGGAATCTCCCAGTCGGGCCCCATGGCGATGCGCACGCCGGACGGCACGCGCGACGTGGTCGCGTCGTCGGACGGCGTGATCTTCCGCACCGAGGAGGGGGAGGTGTTCCTCAGCCTCTACGAGGGAGCGGAGGGGGCCTCCGAGCTCGGTCAGCCGTCGCCGCTCGACCCGCTCGCCGAGGAGAACGCCGAAGCGGGCGAGGAAGCGGGCGACGAGGAGCCGCAGGCCTACCAGGCCGATGCCGCGGCCATCGACGCCGACGGTCTCGTCGCGCTCTACTCGTCTGCCGAGCGGGCCGTGCGCTGGTACGACATCGACCGCGGCGAGTTCGTGCGCGGCACGAGCGAGGTGCCCGAGGGGGCTCCGACGGAGAGCCTGCAGTTCGCGATCGTCGCCGGCGAGTGGGTGCTGCTCGACACCGAATCGGGCAGGCTGTGGCGCGAGGGATCCGGCGAGCCGGTCGAGATGAAGCTCGAGGGCGATGCCGAGCTGCAGGCGTCGAGCTCCGAGACCGCGGGCGCGAACGTGCTCGTCGCCGACGAGGGCGGGCTGTGGTCGGTCGAGCGCGACTCCGCCGCGCGCGTCGACTCGGAGGGCGGCGTGCCCGCCCAGCCGATCGCGATCGGCAAGGATCGCTACGCCGCCTGGCTCGGGACCGACTCCGGGCGGTTGTGGTCTTCGAAGGCCGACGCGATCCCTCTCGACCTGGACCCGGATGTGAAGATGCCGGGCGACCCCGAGCCCGTGATCCGTACGAGCGGCACGAGCGCGCTCGTCTCCGAGGTCAAGACCGGCATGCTGTGGACGGTGCCCGACGGCGAGCTCATCCCGGTCGAGCAGTGGTCGCTCGTCGACCCGCCCAAGGAACGCGACGGCTCCGTCGTGGTCACCGACGTGACCGAGCAGGAGCCCCCCGTCGCCGTCGCCGACGCCTTCGGTGTGCGTGCGGGAGAGCCGGCGCCGCTGCCCCTGCTGCTCAACGACTTCGACCCGAACCGCAAGGACGTGCTGACCATAGTTCCCGAGGGGCTGGGGGAAGGACTGCCCGAGTCGTTCGGAACGGTCTCGATGCTCACGGACGGCCAGTCGCTCGTGGTGCAGCCGCAGCCCGACGCGACCGGCTCCGCGACCTTCAGCTACCGCATCACCGACGGAGCGCTGGTCTCGGAGCCCGCGACGGTGACGCTCACGGTCGCGGACCCCGAGGCCAACACCGGCCCGCAGTGGTGCCCCGTGCAGGGATGCCAGCGCGAGTGGCCGAGCCCCGAGCTCGCGCCGGGCGGCACCCTCGTGCTGCCCCTGCTCGAGGGCTGGGTCGACCCCGAGGGCGACCCGATGATGCTCGAGTCGGCGGTGCCGGCGAACGTCGAGGACCCGGTGCGCGCGCTCGTCACCGCCGACGGACGGTTCGCGCTGCGCCACACCGACCCGAATGCCGCCGATGGCGATGTCTCCGTGCGCGTGACGGTCGCCGACTCGCGCGGTGAGCGCACGGAGCGCGAGCTGCGCGTGCAGATCCGCAGCAACGCGAAGGCCGAGATGACCCCCGTCGCGGCGACTGCGCAGGTCGGGCAGCCGACTACGGTGCGCCCCCTGTCGCGCATCGTCGGCGGCTCGGGATCGTACGCCCTCGTCGACGCGAGCGTGCAGTCGGGCACCGCGACGGCCGCGGTGAACGCCGGGGCCGGCACCGTCGAGGTGAGCGCCAAGGAACCCGGCGTCACCGTGATCGCGCTCACGGCGCGCGACACCGGCACCGAGTCCGAGATCTCGGGCACGCTGCGGGTGACCGCGGTCGAGGCCAGGCCGAAGCTCGGCCTGCCGCCGCTGCGCGCCTTCGTGCGTCCGCTCGCCGACACGACCGTCGATGTGCTCGACGCCGTACCCGGCGCCGACGGCCGAGCGCTCGTGGTGCGCTCGGCGAACGTCGTCGACGGCGAACTGCGCGCCGACGTGGTCGAGCACGCGAAGGTGCGCGTCTCGGGCAGCACGCCCGACGGCGCACCGGGTCGCATCGGCGCCGCCGACGTGTCGATCGCGGAGGGCGCAGACGTCTCCGTCGGCAGGCTCACCGTCTTCCAGGTGCCCGACACGGGCTCCGCCGGTGCGATCGCGGTCGCCGACTCCGCGACGGTGCGCGCCGGCGCCGTGGCGGATATCGCCGTGCTCGACAACGATGTGGCGCCCCCTGGGCAGCGGCTCGTGCTGCACCCCGAGATCAGCGGCTCGGAGGCGAAGGGCGAGCTCGCCTTCGCGTCTGGTAACACCCTGCGCTACCTCGCCCCGAAGGAGCCCGGCACCTACACCCTCAGCTACACGACCTACAGCGCGAGTTCTCCGGAGGCGAGCGACGTCGCCCAGGTGCGCGTCACGGTGCTGCCCCGCGAGGGCAATCGCGATCCGCAGCCCCGCACGCTGACGGTGCGCCTCGCACCGGGGGAGCGGTCATCGCTCCCCGTCCCGCTCTCCGGCGTCGACCCCGACGGCGACAGGGTGCGTCTCGTGGGCGTCGACAGCCCGGAGGATCCGCAGCTGTCGGCGACGCTCGCGCCTCGCAGCTCCGCGATCCAGGTCGAGGCGTCGACGAAGGCGAAGCCGGGCATGGTGCTGCTCGGCTACTCGGTGCGCGACGAGTTCGGCGGCGAGGCCGAGGGGCGGCTCCGCGTGATCGTCACGGAGGCCGACCCGAACGGCGGCGCCCCGATCACCTACAGCGACTACGTGCGCCTCGCGAAGGGTGCGAAGGACGCCGCGTCGGTGCGCCCGCTCGACAACGACATCGACCCGGCGAACGGCCGCCTGTCGATCGTCGAGGTGGTGCCGAACGTGCCGGGTGGCGAGAACTCGCCGCAGTACCGCGAACTCGCCGACCGCCTCGACACCTCCGAGCTCAAGAAGGGGCGCATCGCCGTTCGCGCCGGCGACGAGCTCGGAACCGTCTCCTACCGCTACACCGTGCGCTCCTCCGAGAGCTCGAGCACCGCCGACGGCCTGATCGTCGTGCAGACCTCCGCTCGCGTCGGCCAGCAGGCTCCGACGGTCATGGACACCGTGCTGTCCGCGAGGGATCGTGCCGAGCTCGAGCGCGGCGGAGTCGACGTCGTGACCGACCGGGTGTACTGGGCCGGAGGCGATGTGCGATCCCTCGAGCTGTCGGTCTGGGGCTCCGCAGCCGACCGCTTCAGCGCCAAGGGCAGCAACATCGTGGGCAAGTACCGGGCCGAGGGCGACCTCGTGGCCTTCAGGCTCTCCGGCACCGATGTCACGGGCGAGGAGGTGGAGTCGTTCGGCTTCCTGGTGGTGCCGCCGCTCGACGAGCTGCGGCTCACGCTGAAACCCGGTCTCGCCCCCATCCGCGTCGAGGAGGGCAAGACGGCCGACGCGGCGCTCGACGACATCGTCGACCTCGCCTCGGGGGATCGCGCCGAGCTGAAGTCGGGCGCGTTCACGACGCAGCGCGGGCAGGCGAGCTGCACGGCCAAGGGCGCTTCGAGCCTGAGCTACGCCGCAGGCAAGGGAGGCCCGTGGACCGACACCTGCGTCGTCTCGGTCAAGCTCACCGAGCAGAAGGCGTGGACGCAGCTCGCCGTGCCGATCGAGATCGTGCCGAACGAGCCGGTCGCCGAACTCGAGACGCTGACGCGCACGGTCTCCCCGGGCGCCTCGGAGACGATCAACCTGGTCGACATGGTGCGCTGGCAGGGCGGCCGCGAGGGCAACACCGGCAAGCTGGCGTTCAGCATCAGCGGCGGGGGCGGGGCCTTCGAGGTCGCTCCCGGCGGATCGCAGCTCACCGTGCAGGCTCGCGCAGACGCGGTGCCCGGCACGCAGGACGCGCTCGTCGTGAGCGTGAGCGGCGCCGGTGAGAGCCAGGCACCACTCACACTGCGCGTCGGCGAGGCTGCCAGGGACACGCCGCGGGGCGCGACCGTGCAGCTGAGCTGCACCGTCGGCTCCAACTGCCAGACGCAGCTCATCGGAGCGCCGGGAGAATACGATCCCTTCCGGGGCAAGAGCGGCGGCGGGCTCACGCTCGAGTCCGTGAGCGGCGGCGCCTGCGCCGTCGGCACTTTCCAGTCGACGGGCGAGGGCGTCTCCGTCGGCTGGCCGAACGGGGCGAAGGGCGCGGGCGGCAAGTGCACCGCGACCTTCACGGTGCGCGACGCGCAGAACCGGGTGGGCCAGGGCGTCATCGAGCTCGACGCGCAGGGCGTGCCGCGCCCGCCGACCGGGGTCAGCCAGGTCGGCTACACCGAGAACAGCGTGACGCTGTCCGTCGTGCTCAGCGGCGAGGCCTCGTACCCGGGCGTTTCGGGAGTGAAGCTGCTCCGCGACGGAAGCCCCGTCGGCGCGAGCTGCTCCGGCGGCGGCGGTCAGTTCACCTGCACCGTCGGAGGCCTCGAGAACGGTGCGAAGCACACCTACACCGCCGTGGCGACCAACGCCGTCGGCGATTCCGATCCGTCGGCGAACGGGGCTGTCGCGTGGGCTTACCGCGCTCCGGATGCCCCGACCGTCACCCCGGAGCAGCGCTCCGCAGAGTCGCCCGACAGCGGCACGGTGCGATTGAAGATCCAGGGCGGCAACGGCACGAGCGGCTACCGAGTGATCGTCGGCGGTATCGAGACCTCCGCGTCGGGCCGCAACACCCAGGTCGACGTTCCCGGCGTCGCCGTCGGCACGGCGAGCTACACGGTGGTGCCGAAGACCGCGTACGAGGTGCCGAACGGAGCCTCTGCCGAGGGATCCGTCGCGAACGGAACGATTGAGGTGAGCGGTCGGCCGATCGTCTCCGTCGCCTTCGTGGAGTCCGCGCAGGGCAGCAACAAAGCGACGGTGAGCGTTACGGTCGATTCCCGCGGCGGCGCGAGTCCGAGGTGGGACGCCACGACCAGCGGCTTCTGTCTCCCCAGCACGAACGGCACAACAGGAACCAAGGAAGTCACCGGGACGACCTATCAAGCGGCGACCGTCACCGCGTGCGCCAAGAACGAATGGGGTGATGCTCAGTCGGTGTCGATCGACGTGCCCATTGGTGGATCGCCGCCTCCGCCGACGGTCACGGCCGGCTGGACGATCAACACCACCCCCAGTGTCGGCGGCAACCAGGCGCGGTATACCCAGGCCTCTGGGCCCACCGTCGAGCGAGTGGACAACAGCCACCAACTGCAGTACTACGTCAACGGGGCGGCGCAGGGCGGCAATTTCCCGAGCCCGGTGGTCGCCGGCAACACCTACTCGGTTGCGCAGTGCAAGAACAACGTCTGCTCCGAGGCCGTGGCGATCGAGGGCAACGTGCCGGGCCCGGTCACGGTAGACCTCTCGGGATGCGTGGCCACGACCGCAACGACCGCCGATCTGCTGAACCGCATCGACCCGGCGGCCAGGGGCTCTGCGACACCGACGTATGATCGCCCCAATGCGACGCTTACCGTGGCGTGGAGTGGAGCATACGCGCCGTTGCAGACGCTGACCGCACAGGTGAACGCCTGCCCCTAGCATCGTTCGCCCCGACCCGTGGGCGAGGGATCCCTCACCCCGACCCAAGACGACCCGACCAGCACCGAGACTCCTCGCACCGAGAGAAGGAACCGCAGATGACACCCGAGCCGAACCTCGTGGCCGAGACGACCGGCCCGCTCACCGACGAGCGCGCGAGCTGGGCGAGCGAAGCCGTGAGCACCGCAGCAGACGCGATGGAGCACGCCATCCAGGGCAAGCGCCGCGTGATCGAGCTGGTGCTCGCCACGACCATCGCCGGGGGCCACGTGCTGCTCGAGGACGTGCCGGGAACGGGCAAGACCGCGCTGGCCCGCGCGCTCGCGAAGTCGATGCACGGCACCTCGTCGCGCATTCAGTTCACTCCCGATCTGCTGCCGGGCGACGTGACCGGCATCACCGTCTACGACCAGAAGCAGGGCATCTTCGAGTTCCATGCGGGCCCGATCTTCGCGAACGTCGTGCTCGCCGACGAGATCAACCGCGCGAGCCCGAAGACCCAGTCGGCGCTGCTCGAGGTGATGGAGGAGCACCAGGTCACGGTCGACGGGCAGACCCACCCCGTCAGCTCGCCCTTCCTCGTGATCGCCACCCAGAACCCGGTCGAGCAGGCGGGCACCTACCGGCTGCCCGAGGCCCAGCTCGACCGCTTCATGGTGAAGACCTCGATCGGCTATCCCGATGACGCCGCGATGATGCGCATCCTGCAGCAGAGCGCGGTCACGCCCGAGGTGCCGGCCGTGATGAACGTCGGCACTCTCACCCAGCTGCAGCAGTTCTCGCGCAGCGTCTACGTGAGCCCGCTCATCGCCGAGTACATCACCCGACTCGTGGAGTCGACGCGCAGGGCGGCCGAGGTGCGCCTGGGTGCGAGCGTGCGCGGCGCCCTCAGCCTGCAGCGCATGGCCTCGGCGTGGGCGCTCGTCGCGGGCCGACCCTACGTCACCCCCGACGACGTGCGCGAGCTCGCCACCCCGGTGCTGGCCCACCGCCTCGTGCTCGAGCCCGAGGCCGAGTTCGACGGCGTCACCGCCGAGGCCGTCATCGGACAGATCCTGCTCGACACCCCGATCCCTCAGGAGAACGGCACCGCGTGAGCAACGAGAGCACCCGCGGTCGGCTCTTCCGCACCGGCACGCGCGGCACACGGGGCACGCTCGGTACCCGCGGTACCCGCGGCACCCGCGGCACCCGTGGAACCAGAGGCACCCGGGGCACGACCACGCGCCTCGGGGAGACCGGCACGCGCACGCACCGGCTCGCGCCGGCCGAGCGCCGCCGCCTCGCCGCACGCCGCTGGCTGCGCCGCACGCGTCGTCGCCTGGGCCGTGCGCAGCGAGCGGTGACCCAGGCGATCACGCCGCTCGGCTGGTTCGTGATCGTGCTCACCGCGGTCGGCTTCGCGCTCGGCATCGCCTGCTCGTGGATCGAGGCCTGGTTCGTGGCCGTGGTCGGCGCTCTCATGCTGCTCGTCGCGCTGCCCTTCCTCATCGGCAGCCGCGCCTACAGCGTCGGCATCGTGCTCGACAGGCAGAGCGTCGTCGCGGGTGGCCGCGCCCAGGTGCGGCTGCACGTCGAGAACCGGGGCGCTCGACCCGCGCTGCCCGCCGTCGCCGAGCTGCCCATCGGCCAGGCGCTGCGAGAGATCACCATCCCGTTCATCGGCCCCGGCCAGAGCGTCGACCTCGAGGTCGTCGTGCCCGCGCCGCACCGCGGCGTGATCCGCGTCGGCCCGCTCACCGTCGCCCGCCGCGACCCGCTCGCGCTGCTGCGCCGCGAGGTCACCTGGCCCGAACGGCACCTGCTCTACGTGCACCCGGCCACCGCGCAGCTCCCGCCCAACACCGCGGGCCTCGTGCGCGATCTCGAGGGCGCGTCGAGCCGCCGCCTCACCGACTCCGATCTCTCCTTCTACGCGGTGCGCGAGTACGCGCCGGGCGACGCCATGCGCCACGTCCACTGGAAGTCCACGGCGAAGACGGGAACCCTCATGGTGCGTCAGTACGAGGAGTCGCAGACCGCGCGCGTCGCCGTGCTCTTCGACGCCAGGCGCGAGGAGTACCGCAGCGATGACGAATTCGAGCTCGGGGTGAGCGTCGCCGCGTCGATCTCGGTGCAGGCCGTGCGCGAGGGGCGCGAGCGCTTCGTCGCCTCGGCGTGGGCGCCCGGTCGTGTGCGCCCGAGCATCGACGGTCTCGAGGAGCTGCCGTCGCGCGATCCGCAGCAGCTGCTGAACGCATGGTCCGAGCTGGAGACGGCGCCCGAGGGGCTGCCCTTCGAAGCACTCGCGAAGGGCCTCGCGCACTCGAGGCGGCCCCTGTCGATCGTCGCGATCGTGACGGGAGGAGCCGTCGACGCCACCCGCATCCGCCGCGCGGCCGTCGCGTTCACTCCCGACGTGCACGTGGTCGCGGTGCGCTGCGAGCTCCACGCCGAGCCGCGCGCGCAGCGCGTCGACCCGCTCACCATGTTCACTGTAGGCGCGTTGGGCGACCTGCCGCAGATGATGATCAGGAGCGCGCTGTGAGGGCCGGCGTGCGCCTCGCGGGGGGCATCGCGGCGGCGGCGGTCGCGCTCGCCATCGGCGTGCTCGCCGCCTGGCCGATCTACCGCACCGGCTGGCTGTGGCTCGTCGCGCTCGTCGCGCTCGTGCTCGGCGCAGGCCTCGCCTGGGCGCGCGAGCGCTGGCGGCTCTCCTTCCCGGTCTTCGCCGCCCTCGTGCTCGGCGTGTTCGCCCTCACAGTGGTGCCCGTCGCGGTTCCGCAGTCGATCGCGAGCGGGCCGCTGCGCGGCCTCGGCGACGGGCTGGCCGCGATCGCGCTCGGCTGGAAGCAGCTGCTCACGCTGACGCTGCCGGTCGGCACCTACCAGACGGTGCTCGTGCCCGCTTACGTCGTCATGTTCGCCACGGCGCTGCTCGTCGTGTTCATCGCGCTGCGGGGAGGCAGATGGCCGGTGCTGGCGGCGCTGCCGATGCTCGCCCCGGTCGCGTTCGGCACCGTCTTCGGCGCCTCGGCCGTCAGCGCACCGCTCCACCTGGGGCCCGTGAGCATAGCGGCTCCGCGCGAGATCGGCCTGTGGCTCGCGGCTGCCGTGCTCGCAGCGGTGTGGATCGTCTGGACGGCGGGTGCCGAGCGCCGCGCAGCCCTGCGTCTCGGTCGCACCGAGGGCGAGCCGCAACTGCGCAAGGGAGGCGTCGTGCGCGCCGCCGTCGGTGCGGGCATCCTCGTCGCGGCGCTCGCCGCCGGTCTGCTCTTCGCACCGATGCTCGACGCGGGCGCGCGCGCTGTGCCCCGCGACTCGATCGATCCCGAGCTGGTGGTGAGGGATCGGCCCAGCCCGCTCGCCTCCTATCGCAATGCGAAGCGTGACGCGGGCATCGACTCGCCGCTCTTCGGCGTCTCGGCCGACGGTGCACTGCCCGAGCGGCTGCGGCTCGCCGTGCTCGACGAGTACGACGGTGTCGACTTCCACGTCAGCGGTGACGCGGCAGGGCGTTTCACGCGCTTCCCGAGCGGGGATCGCGCGTCGAAGCCGAGTCGCGTCTCGGTCGAGGTGCGCGAGGGCTACTCCGACATCTGGGCGCCGACGGCTCCGCTCGCCGAGCCCCCGGTCTTCAGCGGGCCGAGGGCGTCCGAGCTCTCCGACTCGTTCTACGTGAATCGCGAGACGGGTGGCGCGATCGCCGTGCCCGGCGAGAAGGGCGCGGTCCGCGGGCTCGCGGACGGCGACGCCTATACCGCCGAGATGGAGACTGCGGTGCCCGAGGGAGAGCTCGGCGATCCGAGTTCGACGGCGCCTCTCGTGGAACTCGACGAGCTGCCCGAGCTCGCGAAGTGGATCGATCGGCAGGGCCTCGCAGCCGACGCCGACGGGCTCGCCGGCCTCATCGGGATGCTCAGAGAGCGCGGCTACCTGAGCCACTCGATGAGCGACCGCGAGGGCGAACGGCTCTGGATCGAGCGGCTCGGCGAGGAGTACGGCACGAAGTTCGAGTCGAGCGCGGGCGGCCACTCGCTCGCCCGCATCGAGACGCTCTTCTCGCAGCTCAACTCCCAGCAGCTCGCCGCCGGTCCCGAGGCGAACGCGGCTCAGCTCGTCGCGGGCATCGGCGACGACGAGCAGTTCGCGGCGGCAGCCGCGCTCGTGGCGCGCGCGCTCGGCTACGACTCCCGTGTCGTCGTCGGGGTGCGCCTCGGCGGTGAGGAGGTCCCGGGCGTGCCCGCCTGCGAGGACGAGTGCACGGGCGAGAACCTGGCCGCGTGGATCGAGGTGCGGGGCGACCGCGCGACCTGGGTGCCCTTCGACGTCACCCCGCAGGTCACCCAGCCACCGCAGCGGCTGGAGCAGGGCGAGCAGCTGCCCGAGTTCCCGACCACTCCCGAGGAGCGCGACGCGCAGGAGGTCGACCCGCCGGTCGGTCTCGGCGATCAGACCGAGGGATCGAAGGACGACCCCGAGGTCGTCGCCGCACCGTGGCTCGGCCCGCTGCTGCGGATCGCCGGCCTGTCGCTCGGCTCGGCGGCCCTGCTGGCGTTGCCGTTCCTCTTCCTGCCGCTCGCGAAGCGCCTGCGCTCCCGCAAGCGGCGCTCCGAGGCCGACCCGGAGCTCCGGGCGCTCGGGGCCTGGGAAGAGCTCGTCGACCGCGCCCGCGACGCGGGCGTCGCGATTCCCGAGGGGGCGAGCCGCGCGGAGATCGCGGAGGCGATCGGCAGCAAGCCCGCCGTGTGGGCGGCGGCGCAGGTGGATCGAGCGGTATTCTCGGCGCACGGCATCGACGGTTCGATCGCCGACACCCTGTGGCAGGCGACGGATGCCGATAGCGCCGAGCGGAAGGCGACCCTGCGCCGCCGCGCTCGGCTCGGGGCCGCGTACTCGCTGCGCTCGTACGGCATCGGATTCATGAGGCGGCACGGCCGCGCGGAAGGCGGAACGGCATGAACAGGCAGTACGCGGGCGGGCGGCACGGCCGCCTGGAGTCGGGAATGCCGACGCCGCCCGTGATCGAGGCGACGGCGCGAACGCACGTCGGCATGCGCAGGCAGGTGAACGAGGATTCGGCGATCGCCGAGCACCCCGTCTACGTCGTCGCCGACGGTATGGGCGGGCATGAGGCGGGCGACCGGGCGAGCGCCGCAGCCATCGGCGCGTTCGCCGAACTCGCCGCTCTGGGACGCTCGCTCGGCGTCGCCGATGTCGATGCGGCGATCACCGCCGCGCGCGGCGCCGTCGACACCGTCGCCTTCGGTACCGAGCGGGGCGCGGGCTGCACGCTCACGGGCGTCGTGCTCATCGAGCACGAGGCGGCGCCGCACTGGTACGTGCTGAACATCGGCGACTCCCGGGTCTATCAGCTCACGGGCACGGCCCTCTCGCAGCTCACCGACGACCACTCGCTGCAGGCCGAGCTCGCGGCGGCCGGACGCGCCGAGGCGGCCGAGACGCCGCGCAACGTCATCACGAGGGCGCTCGGCTCCGAGGACTCGCGGCACGACGGCTGGCTCATCCCGGTGCGCACCGGCACCCGGCTGCTCGTCTGCTCCGACGGTCTGACGACGGAGCTCGCCGACGAAGAGCTCCGGGCGGTGCTGACGGTCGGCGGCAGGTCGGAGGCCGTGGCCGACGAACTGGTGCGCCGGGCTTGCGAGGCGGGCGGCCGCGACAACATCACTGTCATCGTCGTGGATACGGTCTCGGCGGGCTCCGCGGGAACGGGCCCCTTCGACGTCGTCGAACAGACGGACGACGAGGGCGAGGACACCCAGGAGACCATCGAGGTCACGAGGCCGGTGCGGGGATGAACGCGATGCCCGAGGAGCCTCTGGACGAGGCGCAGCGCGAGGAGGAGGACGCGACGCGCGTGGTTCCGTCGCGCCGCCCCGCCTCCGAGGAGGATGAGGCGACGCGGGTCGTGCCCCGCCGATCCGGCGCCGAGGAGGATGAGGCGACGAGGGTCGTCGCGCGCCGCGTCGAGGAAGAGGACGAGGACGATGCCACGCGGGTGTCGCCCCGCCGCCCCCGGGACGACGGGGACGCGACGCGCGTGGTCCCGCGGCGGCCCGCAGTCGACGAGGATGCCACGCGCATCGCCCCGCGTCGCCCCCGCTCGGGCGCTGCTCCCGACGCAGACGAGACCCGCGTCGCACCGCGGCGGCGCGTCGAAGAGCGCGGTGAGGCCGAGAGCGCTCGGCCGCTGGCGCAGCCGAGCGGCGGCGTCTCGGAACCGGTCGGGCGCGAGGGCGCGGGAGGCGCGCCTGCGGTGACGGGGCGAGGGATCCCTCGCGGATCCGAAACGCCCGCACCGCCGGTTCCGCCGCCTCCCGCACCGCCGGTCCCACCGCCCCCCGTCCCATCGCAGCCGCCCGCTCCACCCCTGCCGCAGGTCGACGGACAGACGGGCGACCTTCAGGCCGCGCTGCGGAACGCCGGCACGATCCCCCGGGTCTACGGCGCGCGGGCCACGACCACGGACGGCGGCCCTGCCGCGCCCGACGCCGTGCTGCAGCGCATCGGCCCGGCTCCCGAGGGCGAGGCGCCGCCCGCGATCGTGCGGCCGGACATGCCCTCGCTCGAGCGGCGGTTCGCACGGACGAGACTCGTCACGCTCGCCTGCTACGCCGCCGCCATCGCGGTCTCCGCCTGCGGGCTCTGGCTCATGGCGCGCCTCGCCTTCGCCTGATGACTGCTCCGGCTGGGCCGACGCCGGAATTCATGGCAGAGTTGTAGAGCTGAAACAGCGGCGTTCGCATAAGCAGAGGAACAGAGAATATGAACGGGACTCCGGCATCGGGCATGGACCCCTCCACCATCGTGATGATCTTCGGGATCTGGTCGATCGTCGGGATCGCCTTCTACGTGTGGTACCTGTGGGCGCTCTCGAAGCTCTTCCCGCGCATCGACCTGCCCTCGTCCCACGGCTGGATCCCCGTCTGGAACCAGTGGCAGCTCATCGGTCGCGCCGGCCTGCCCGGCTGGATGGTGCTGCTCGGCTTCGTGCCGGGCTTGAGCATCGTCGTGCTCGTCGTCTCGGTCATCGCGATCCACCGTCTCAACACCGAATACGGCAAGGGCGGCGGGTTCACGGTGCTCGGCGCCTTCATCCCGCCGCTGTGGGCCATGCTGCTCGCCACGCACATCGACGAGACCGGCAACGGCCCCGTCCGCTCCGCGTCGCCTCAGGCGTACGCCCCGCCCGGCTACGCCCCCGCGGCGCAGCAGCAGGCCGCGCCCGGATACGGGTACGAGATGCCGCCGGTGCCCGCGCAGGCGGTTCCCGGCTTCGCCGCGTCGCAGCCGGTGGCGTCGCAGCCGGTGGCGCCGCAACCCGTGGCGCATCAGGCGCCGTACTCGCAGGCGCCGGCCGCCCCTCAGGCCCCGTCCGTCCCGCAGGTCCCCTCCGTGCCGGCGGCTCCCCCCGCCCAGGCTGCGGCGCCGGCCGCGTCGCAGCAGCGCATCGCTCCGGTTCCGCCCGCCCCCGGGATGGTGCAGCAGGCCCAGTCTCAGTCGCCCGCGCAGCAGGCCCCCCAGCAGGCCCAGCAGCAGATGCATCAGCAGGGTGGGCCTCAGCAGCACGCGCCTCAGCAGGGTGCTGGGTCGCAGTCGCCGTGGGGATTCAGCAACACCACGGAGGACGCGTTCGAGCGTCTTGCGGCCCAGGGCGCGGGCCCGCAGCCCGAGACGCCGCTCGGCCACGTCGAGCCCCAGCGTCCCTTCTCGTGGCCCGGACCCGAGGAGTCGAGCGCACCCCGGCCCGAGTCGAGGGGCGCAGAGCGACCGTCAATGCCGACCGCCGCCCCCGCGGCCGATGCGCCGGCGACCGAGGCGCCCGCACCGGCCGTCTCAGCGCAGACCCCCTCGTCGTCTGCTGCGGAGGCGGTCGCGGCACCGTCGGAGACTCCCTCGCCCGGGTCGGCGAGCTCCTCTGCCCCGGCCGACGCGGGGCACGCCGACGAGCCCGAGGCGTCGATCTTCTCAGACAGCCGGTCCGACACCGCTTCCGCGCCCGTTGCTCCGGCCTCGCCCGATGCTCTCGCTTCCTCGGCTGCCGGGGCGGCTGCCGGGGTGGATGCCGCAGCCGCTGCCGGCACTCCGGTCGCGCCCCGCGCGGCGGCACCCGTCGACGACGATGAGGATGACCGCACGGTCGTCGTTCCCCGCCGCAAGCGCTGGGGCCTCGAACTGCCGGGCGGAGAGGTGCACGAGCTCGTCGGCGACGACGTCGTGGTCGGCCGCAAGCCCGACGCACCCGACGGCGCGTCCGTGCTGAAGATCATCGACCCCACGCGCACCCTCTCGAAGACGCACCTGCGCATGCGCCGCATCGGCGACCAGTGGACGGTCGAGGATCTGCAGTCGACGAACGGCGTCTCGGTCGCCGATGGCGACGAGCCGCTGCGGGTCATCGAGGCCGGCCGCGAGGTGGCCGTCTCCGAGCGGCTCGTGATCGGCACGCTCGAGGTCTCGCTCCGCGAGATCAAGTAGGGGCGCGGGCGCGCGCCCTCGTGAGGGCGTGCTGCACCCGCCCCGGCCTGGATCCCTCGCTCGGATCAGGCAGCTCATTCGGACCGGTCGCCCCGATCCCATCCGAATGGGCTGCCTGAACCGAATGAGGGAGCGCGCGTCGGAGCGCCTCAGCCCGCGACGGTGAGCCGCACCGACTCGAGCTGCTCCGCCCGAGTGGGAGCCGCGTGCACGGTGACGAGCTCGTCGGCGTCGGCGTGCTTCGCGAACGCCGCGAGTTCCGCGCGCACCCGCTCGGGACCGCCGATCGCGGTATAGCGCAGCATGCCGCGGATCTCGAGCCCGGCCGGGCTGTCCATGAGCTGCGCCGCCTCGGCCTCGGTGAGCTCGCGCTCTCGCCCGCGCGAGAGGAAGGCGCGCACGCGGGCGAGCTCGGCGCGCGCGAAGAGCGCTTCGGCAGCCTCGTCCGTCTCGGCGGCGACGACGTTGACGCCGGCACTGACGTAGGGCTGCGGGTGGGCCTCGCTCGGCACGTAGTGCGCCCGGTAGTGCGAGACGGCCGCCGTCAGCTGCTGCGGCGCGAAGTGCGAGGCGAACGAGTACGGGAGGCCGAGCTGCGCGGCGAGCGATGCGCCGAAGAGGCTGGAGCCGAGGATCGTGAGGGGCACGCGGGTGCCGTGCCCCGGGTAGGCGTTGACGGCCGTGCGCGGCAGCTCGTCGGAGAGGTAACGCTGCAGTTCCATGACGTCGCTCGGGAAGCGCTCAGCGGCCTCGTGGGTGCGCCGCAGCGCCCGGAAGGTCGCGCCGTCGGTGCCGGGTGCGCGCCCGAGGCCCAGGTGGATGCGCCCCGGGTGCAGCTCGGCGAGCGTGCCGAACTGCTCCGCGATCACGAGCGGCGAGTGGTTCGGCAGCATCACGCCGCCGGCGCCCAGACCGATGCTCTCGGTGTTGGCAGCGATGTGGGCGATGAGCACGGCCGTCGCGCTCGACGCGATCGTCGGCATGTTGTGGTGCTCGGCGTACCAGATGCGCTCGTAGCCGCCGCGCTCGGCGAGGCGGGCGACCTCGAGGGAGTGGTCGAAAGCCTCGCGGATCGTGCCTCCGGCTTCCACGGTGGCGAGGTCGAGGATGGAGAGCTTGGGCAGCGGGGAGGCGGTCATGTGCAGGTGCAACGGTGCGCGAGGGATCCCTATTCCGCGAGGGATCCCTCGCCGCTCCGCCGCGCCGGGTCCGCGGCTCCCTCGCGAACGAACACGCCGGGGGTGAGAGAAGCCTCCGGGAGGCACTCCCGGCGTGTCCTTTCACCCCCGGCGTGTTCGTTCACCCCGATACGTGCGGGGCGAGGGATCGGCCGGCGCGGACCCCTACTCGGGGTCGACGATGCTGAGCAGCAGGTGCCCGCTCGGCACGGTCTGGCCGATCGGGGCGTCGATGCCCTTCACGACGCCGTCGCGGTGCGCGTAGATCGACTGCTCCATCTTCATGGCCTCGAGCACGACCACGAGCTCGCCCTCCTTGACCTCCTGGCCCTCCTCGACCGCGAGCTTCACGACCGTGGCCTGCATGGGAGCCGCGACGGAGTCGCCGGTGGCCGAGGCCACGCCGGCGCCCTTCGCGCGCTTCGGGGCCGGCCCGCGGGTGACCTCCTGGTCCACGAGCGGCACGAGCGTGGCGGGCATGACGACCTCGATGCGGCGGCCGTCGACCTCGACCACGACGGTCTGGCGCTTCGGATCCTGCGCGATCGGGGGCACCTCGCCCTCCCACGGCTCGATGTCGTTGTCGAATTCGCTCTCGATCCACAGCGTGTAGACGCCGAAGCGCCCATCGGGCGCGGTGAAGGCGGGATCCCTCACGATCTTGCGGTGGAACGGAAGCACCGTGGGCAGACCCTGGATCTCGAACTCGTCGAGAGCGCGGCGGGAACGCTCGAGCGCGTCCTCGCGGGTAGCGCCGGTGACGATGAGCTTGCCGAGCATCGAGTCGAAGGAGCCCGAGATGACGTCGCCCGACTGCACGCCGGTGTCGATGCGCACGCCGGGGCCGAGCGGCGGCTTGAAGAGTGCGACGGGGCCGGGCGCGGGAAGAAAGCCGTTGCCGGGATCCTCGCCGTTCAGGCGGAACTCGAAGGAGTGCCCGTGCGATTCGGGGTCGTCGTAGTCGATGACGCCGCCCTCGGCGATGCGGAACTGCTCGCGCACGAGGTCGATGCCGGTGACCTCCTCGGAGACGCAGTGCTCGACCTGCAGGCGGGTGTTCACCTCGAGGAACGAGACCGTGCCGTCCTTCGCGACGAGGAACTCGCAGGTGCCGGCGCCGACGTAGCCGACCTCCTTGAGGATCGCCTTCGACGACGAGTAGAGCCGCTCGATCTGCTCGTCGGTGAGGAACGGCGCGGGCGCCTCCTCCACGAGCTTCTGATGGCGGCGCTGCAGCGAGCAGTCGCGCGTCGAGATGACGACGACGTTGCCGTGGCTGTCGGCCAGGCACTGCGTCTCGACGTGACGGGGCTTCTCGAGGTACTTCTCGACGAAGCACTCGCCGCGGCCGAACGCCGCGATGGCCTCGCGCGTGGCCGACTCGAAGAGTTCGGCGACCTCGTCGCGCTCGTACGCGACCTTGAGGCCGCGGCCGCCGCCGCCGAACGCCGCCTTGATCGCGATGGGCAGGCCGACCTGATCTGCGAAGGCGAGCACCTCTTCGGCGTCCTTCACCGGGTCGCTCGTGCCTGCGGCGAGGGGAGCACCGACCTTCTCGGCGACGTGGCGGGCGGAGACCTTGTCGCCCAGGCGTTCGATCGCCTCGGGGCTCGGACCGATCCAGGTGAGGCCGGCCGCGATGACGGCGCGAGCGAAGTCGGCGTTCTCCGCGAGGAA
Source organism: Leucobacter ruminantium (assembly GCF_017565705.1). Lineage (GTDB taxonomy): Bacteria > Actinomycetota > Actinomycetes > Actinomycetales > Microbacteriaceae > Leucobacter > Leucobacter ruminantium. The sequence continues at coordinate 58,218 of NZ_JAGDYL010000018.1, read as the reverse complement.
GCCGTAGCCGGGGTGCACGGCGTCGGCGCCGGCGCGGCGCGCGACGGCGAGGATCTTGTCGACCACGAGGTAGGTCTCGGCGCTCGTCGACCCGTTCAGGGCGTACGCCTCGTCGGCCAGCCGGGCGTGCATGGCGTCCCGATCCTGGTCTGCGTAGACGGCGACTGAGGCGATGCCGCTGTCTGCGGCGGCGCGGATGATGCGGACGGCGATTTCACCGCGGTTGGCGATGAGCACTTTACGAATGCGCGACATGGATTACAGCCTATTCCAGGATGGGGCCTCAGCCTTGGATATACGTCACAAAACTACCGGGGGATCGTTGCCGAAGGCCACAGCAGGGGCGAGGGATCCGGTTTCATCCCGAGACGCGAGCGGCCGCGAACGTCGTACGCGGGCGCTACTCTGGGGGCACCGCGACGACGCAGCGCGGACGCTTCGAGCGATGGAGGTTCGCATGGCCGGCAAGAACGAGATCGATACCCTGCTCGCGCAGGTGCCCGTGGGCGACCTCGCACAGCGATTCGGGGTCGACGAGAGCACGGTCGAGGCCGCGGTGCGACAGGCGCTGCCCGGTCTGCTCGGCGGCATGGCCGTCAACGCGAGCGACGATGACGGCGCCGACCGCCTCGCCCGCGCGGCGCGGCAGCACGAGCCCGCGGCGAAGCCCGGCGGCAGGCTCGATCTGCAGGCGATCGATACCGACGACGGGCAGAAGATCGTGAAGCACGTGCTGGGCGATAAGCAGGGCGAGGTCGCCCAGGCCCTCGGCTCGCACTCGGGGGATTCGACGATCGCCGACCTCATTCCGAAGCTGCTGCCGATCCTCGCGCCGATCATCATGCAGTTCCTGGCCGGGCGCCTCGGCGGCTCCGGCGGTTCGGGCGCCTCGGGGAGCACCGCCGGCTCCGGTGTCGGCGGAGTGCTCGGCGACCTGCTCGGAGGGCTGCTCGGTAGCGGTTCGAGCGGTTCGCGGAGCGGTTCGAACTCGGACGGCGGCCTCGGCGATCTGCTCGGGGGACTGCTGGGCGGCGGCTCCGGCACGTCGGGATCCGCGAAGTCGGGCTCCGGCAGCTCGGGCGGCGGTCTCGGCGATCTGCTGGGCGGGTTGCTCGGGCGCTAGCTCGGAGACCGGGAGTCGTGCCCGAGGGGCACTCTGTAGACTGTCAGCGTGGTGAATCCAGAGATCCAGGGACGGGTGTACCCGTCGACCGCTCCGTACCTCGTGGGCCGCGAGAAGGTGCGAGAGTTCGCTCGCGCCGTGTTCAGCGAGTCCCCGCTCCACCTCGACCCCGAGGCCGCGCGCGCCGCCGGCTACGGCGATGTGGTGGCGCCACCGACGTTCGCCGTGACCGTGCAGGAGGCGACGCTCGCGCAGCTGCTCGCCGACCCCGAGGCCGGAGTCGACTTCTCTCGCGTCGTGCACGGCGACCAGCGCTTCACCTATTCGAGGCCGATCGTCGCGGGCGACGAGCTGACCGCGACCCTCACGATCGCCGCGGTGAAGCAGCTCGGCGGTCACTCCATGGTCACGGCTTCGAGCGAGATCGTGGATGCGGCGGGCGAGCACGTGGTGACGGCGATCTCGACCCTCGTGGTCCGCGGAGAGGAATGAGCCCAGACATGAGCATCGCACCGAACTTCGCAGAGCTGACCGTCGGCGACGTGGTCGCCGAGCGCGAACTGCACCTCACCCGGGACAGCCTCGTGCGCTACGCCGGCGCCTCCGGCGACTTCAACCCGATCCACTACCGCGACGACGTGGCCCGGTCGGTGGGCCTGCCGGGCGTGCTCGCCCACGGCATGCTCACGATGGGCGTCGCGGGCTCGGTCGCCACCGATTGGCTCGGCACAGCGGGGAGCGTGGTCGACTACCAGTCGCGCTTCACCCGCCCCGTCCCCGTCGACGCCGAGCACGGAGCCGACATCACCGTGACCGCGACCGTCGGCGCGCTCGACGAGGCGCAGCGCACCGCCCGTCTCGATCTGAAGGTGGTCTTCGACGGCGCCACGGTGCTGGGCAAGGCCCAGCTCTCGGTGGCGTTCGCGTGATCCCTCGCGATGAGGTGAGCGCGACGACCCCGCTCGCCGAACTCACCACGATGCGCGTGGGCGGCCCCGCCGCCCGGCTGCTCGTCGCGCGCAGCGCCGATGAGCTCGTGGAGCGCGCGAACGAGCTCTGGGACGCGGAGGAGCCGTGGCTGCTGCTCGGCGGGGGCTCGAACACCGTCGTCTCCGACGAGGGCTTCCCCGGAACGGTTCTGCTCGTCGACTTCGACGGCGTCGAGCGGATCGAGACCGGCGAGGAGGCGCCGGGCACCGTGCGTCTTCGGGTGCAGGCCGGCCACGACTGGGACGCGCTCGTGGCCGAATGCGTGGAGCGCGGCTGGGCCGGCATCGAGGCGCTCTCGGGCATCCCGGGCTTCGCGGGCGCCGCCCCCGTGCAGAACATCGGCGCCTACGGCACCGAGCTCTCCGACGTGCTGCACTCGATCCGCTTCCTCGACCGCTTCGAAGGCGGGGTGCGCACGATCACGGCGGACGAGCTCGAGCTGAGCTACCGCGACTCGGCGATCAAGCGCGGCCTCGAGGGCGTCGTGCTCTCGATCGATCTGGTGCTCGGCGAGGGATCGCGGCGCGGCAGGCACGGCGACGGCGAGGGGCCCGTGCTCTCCGCACCGATCGCCTACGCGCAGCTCGCGAATGCGCTCGGCGTCGAGCTCGGCGCGCGCGTGCCGCTCGCGGACGTGCGCCGGGAGGTGCTGCGGCTGCGGGCCTCGAAGGGCATGGTGCTCGACCCCGCGGATCACGACACCTGGAGCTCCGGCTCCTTCTTCACGAACCCGATCGTCAGCGAGCGCTTCGCGCGCACGCTTCCCGAGCACGCCCCGCGCTTCCCCGTGGACCAGGTCGACCCGGCACCGGCCGTGACGAGCCTCGAGGAGATCGCAGCAGGCCTGCCCCTGCGCGTACCGCCGCCCGCCCCCGAGCCGAAGGTGAAGCTCTCAGCGGCCTGGCTCATCGAGCACTCCGGCATCGGGCGCGGTTTCCGGCTGCCGGGGTCCGGCGCCGCCATCTCGTCGAAGCACACGCTCGCGATCACCAACCGCGGCGGCGCCACGGCCGCGCAGGTCGCGGAGCTCGGCCGTTTTGTGGTGCAGCGCGTGCGGCAGGAGTTCGGCGTGGTGCTCGTGCCCGAGCCGAACCTGTACGGCCTGGAGATCTAGCGGTCCCGATGATCGCGTGTGACGAGATCGCGAGGGATCGGGAGCTTCGCGTATGAGGATTCAGATCGTGGGCCGCGGGCGTATGGCGACCGCGCTCGAGGCCGCGCTCGCCGGCGGGCCGGCGGGTGAGGTCGAGCTGCTGCCCCTCGGTGGACGCGGCACCGACGGAGCCGGCAGCGACGCGGTGCTGCTCGCGGTTCCCGACGCCGAGATCGCGAAGGCTGCGCGAGGGATCCGCCCCGGCCCGCTCGTCGGGCACTGCTCGGGCGCGACCGGCCTCGACGCGCTCGCACCCCACGAGGCCTTCTCGCTGCACCCGCTGCTGACCGTGGTCGGGCCCGGCGCGCGCTTCGAAGGCGCATCGGCGGCCGTCGACGGCACGACGCCGCGATCCCTCGCCCTCGCGGAGCGGCTCGCCGAGCTGCTCGGACTCGAGGCGTTCAGGGTCGCGGGTCGCGACCGTGCCGCCTATCACGCGGCGGCCTCGATCGCGTCGAACTTCCTCGTGACCGTCGAGGGGTTCGCGGCCGATCTCGCGGGGACGGCCGGCGTGCCGCGCCGCGCGCTCGTGCCGCTCGTGCGCGCCGCCGTGCAGAACTGGGCCGAGCTCGGTGCGGCCGATGCCCTCACCGGCCCCGTCGCGCGGGGCGACGCGGCGACGGTGCAGCGGCAGCGAGACGCCGTGCGCGAGCGCATGCCCGAGCGGCTGGCGCTGTTCGACGCGCTCGTCTCGGCGACCGAGGACCTGGCGGCGTTGGCCGCGACGAAGGAGGAGCCGTGAGAATCATCCGCACCGTGTCGGCTCTGCGCGAGGCACTGGGGCGGGCCAGGTCGGGGGGAGCGGCCTCGGTCGGCTTCGTGCCGACCATGGGCGCCCTGCACGAGGGCCACCTCTCGCTCATGCGCGCGGCGCGGGAGGAGAACGATCTCGTCGTCGTCTCGATCTTCGTGAACCCGAAGCAGTTCGAGGAGGCCGCCGACCTCGCCGCCTACCCGCGCCAGGAGCGGCACGACGCCGAGCTCGCAGCCAGCGCGGGCGTCGACCTGATCTTCGCGCCCGACGCCGACGAGCTCTATCCGGCGGGTTTCGCCACCACCGTGAGCGTTTCGGGGACGATCGCCGAGACCCTGGAGGGCGCCGCGCGCGGCACGGGGCACTTCGACGGGGTCGCCACCGTCGTCGCGAAACTGCTCATCGCCGTGATGCCCGAGAACGCCTACTTCGGCCGCAAGGACGCCCAACAGCTCGTCGTGGTGCGTCGTATGGTCGCGGACCTCGGGCTGCCCGTGCGCATCGTCGGCTGCCCGACCGAGCGGGAGCCCGACGGCCTTGCGCTCTCGAGTCGCAACGTGCGCCTCGACGGCGAGGCCAGGGCGCGCGCGGCCGCGATCCCTCGCGCCCTCGCGCTCGCGGAGAGCCTCGTCGCAGACGGCGAACGCAGCGCCGATGTCGTCGGGCGGGCCGTCGCGGAGACGCTCGCCGAGAGCGGGGTGGAGCCCGAGTACATCGCCCTCGTCGACCCCGTCGGCTTCGAAACGGTGGAGAATATCGATCAACCGGTGCTGTGCGCCGTCGCCGCCCGTGTCGGCGGCGTGCGCCTCATCGACAACACGACGCTGAGCGTCGGAGGAACGACGGCGCGCGGCGCCGGGGAATGAGCGAGATGACCAAGATCACGATTCCGGCACTCATGCAGTCGAAGGCCGAGCGGAAGCCGATCGTCATGGTGACGGCGTACGACTACCCGGGTGCGCGCGCCGCCGAGCGGGCCGGCGTCGACATGGTGCTCGTCGGGGATTCCGGCGCGCAGGTGGTGCTCGGCCACGAGTCCACCGTCTCGGTGACGACCGACGAACTGCTGGTGCTCGCCAAGGCCGTGCGTCGAGGCACCGAGACCGCGTTCATGGTGTGCGACGTGCCCTTCGGCTCCACCGAGCTGTCCGACGAGCAGGCCGTCGCGACCGCAGTGCGCTTCGTCAAGGAGGCCGGCGCCGACGGTATCAAGATCGAGGGCGGGGGAGAGCCCCAGTTGAGCCGCGTACGCGCGATCGTCGCGGCGGGTATCCCCGTGGTGGGACACGTGGGGCTCACCCCGCAGACGGCGACCGCGCTCGGCGGGCTGCGCGCCCAGGGTCGCACGATCGCGAGCGCGAGGCGCGTCGTGCGCGAGGCGATCGCCGTGCAGGAGGCCGGAGCCTTCTGCGTGGTCGTCGAGGCAGTGCCCGCCGAGATCGTCGAGTTGCTGCGCGATGAGCTGCGCATCCCGATCATCGGGATCGGGGCGGGTCCCGCCGACGGTCAGGTGCTCGTGCTGCACGACCTCATCGGTTTCACCGAGGGGCAGGCGGCGAAGTTCGTGAAGCGCTACGGCACGATCGGCGAAGACACGACCGCCGCGATCGCCGCCTACGCCGACGAGGTGCGCTCGGGAGTCTTCCCCGGCCCCGAGCACTGCTACGCAGCCAGCGACGACGCGGTGGAGGCTGCCCGGGCCGCGCTGGGTTTCGCGTAGGGGTTTGCCGCTCCCTCGGTTTCCGCTCGCTCAACCGGCTGCTGCGACGCGGTCGAGCGCCCCGCGCAGGTCGCGGATCAGATCCTCGGCCGACTCCAGCCCGATCGACAGCCGCAGCAGGCCCGGCGTGATGCCGAGCCGCTCGTTGATCTCGGGCGCGAAGGAGCCGTGCGTGGAGGTGCCGGGGTGCAGCACCATGGAGCGGGTGTCGCCGATGCCGGTCATGCGCGAGAACACGCGGAGGCCGTTCACGAAGGCGCGCGCCCCGTCGATCCCTCCCCGCACCGTGACGCCGAACACCGATCCGGTCCTGCCGTAGCCGGCGTCGTCGGCGCCGTAGTCGCGCGCCGCGAGGGCGTGCAGCGGGTTCGACGGGAGGCCGGCGTAGTCGACCGAGAGCACTTCGGGCTGCTCCTCGAGCCAGGCCGCGATCCTGATCGACGATGAGACGTGTCGCTCCATACGCAGCGACAGGGTCTCCATGCCCTGATGCAGCAGGAACCCGTGCAGCGGCGAGAGCGTCGGGCCGATGTCGTTGACGACCGATTCCCGCGCGGCCCGCGCGAAGGCGCCCGCGCCGAAGCGCTCGAGCATCGGGGCGACGCCGGGCCTGGCCGACTGCGTGATGAGCGGGTAGGAGCGCCCGGCGCGCTCCGCGGCCTCCCAGTCGAAGTTGCCGCCGTCGACCACGGCTCCGCCGACCGCGGCGCCGTGGCCGGTGAGGAACTTGGTCGTCGAGTGCACGATGATGTTCGCGCCGTGCTCGAAGGGCCTGATGAGCGCGGGTGTGCCGACGGTGTTGTCGACGATGACCGGCAGGTGATGGCGGGCGGCGACCTCTGCGATGCGCCGCAGATCGGTGATGTCGTTGCGCGGGTTCGGGATGGTCTCCGTGTAGATCGCCTTCGTCTCGGGGCGGATCGCCCGCTCCCACTCCGCGTCGTCGTCCGCGTCCCACACGTAGTCGAAGTCGATCCCGAAGCGGCGGAAGCTGCGGCCGAAGAGGATGCGCGTGCCGCCGTAGATCGAACCCGTCGACACGATGTGGTCGCCCTGCTGCGCGAGGGTGAGCAGCGCGGCCGTGATCGCGGCCTGACCGCTCGCGACCGCGACGGACACCTTGCCGCCCTCGAGCGAGGCGAGCCGCTCCTCGGCCACCCAGTTCGTCGGGTTTCCCTGCCGGCTGTAGATGGGAGCATGTTCGCTGGGGGACGGGGCGAAGCCCCGGCCGCGAACTGCTCCGGCCTCACCAGGCCGATGCTCACTGGGCGACAGGGCGAAGCCCTGGTGGTGAGCCGCGCGGGCCTCACCAGGCCCGTGCTCGCTGGGGGAGAAGCCGTCGGGATCGTCGTGCCCGGCGTGCTCGTCGACGCGCCAGTGGATGCTGCCGTCGAAGCGGCTCACCTGATCGTCGAAGTCGTCGAAGAGGTAGCCGGCGGAGAGCGCGATCGGCGGGATGCGGAGCCCGCTGTTCCTGTCGGGGTACTCGCCGGCGTGCACCTGGCGGGTGTCGAATCCGAAGCCGTCCCAGTCGTAGACGGGCGGCGCGGCGGTGTGCTCGGTCACGGGGTCTCCTTCGGTGCCGACGGCAGGATGGCGGCTATGCGGTCCACGGCCTCGCGGATCGTGTCGGGCGCGCACGCCAGGTTGAGGCGCACGTGCCCTCCGCCCCCGGCCCCGAAGTGCGAGCCGTCGCCGAGCGCGACGCGGGCGTCCTCGAGGATGCGGGCGTGCGGGTGCTCGCCCAGGCCGGCCTCGCGGAAGTCGAGCCAGGCGAGGTAACCGGCGTCGGGGCGCGTGTGCCGCACACCGGGCAGCCGGTCCCTCACGAGATCGGCGAGCAGGGCGTCGTTGGCCTCGACCTGCGCGACGGCGCGGTCGAGCCAGCCGCGGGCGTCGCGGAACGCCGCGACGCCCGCGTGCAGGCCGAGAATGCTCGCGCGGCAGGCCACCTCGGGAGGAAGACGGCGCAGCGTCTCGTTCGTCCGATCGTCGGCCGCGACGAGCACCGAGCATTTCGTCCCCGCGAGGTTCCACCCCTTGCTCGCGGAGGTCGCGGTGACCGCGAGAGCTCCGGCCTCCGCGGCGAGAGGCGCGAACGGCGCGAAGGACGAGCCCCGGTGCGTCAGCGGCGCGTGGATCTCGTCGGAGATCACGAGCACGTCGTGCGCCGCGGCGAGGCGCGCGAGCTCGGCGAGCTCATCGTTCGTGTGCACGGTGCCGTGCGGGTTGTGCGGGTTGCAGAGCAGGAACGCGTCGATGCCATCGGCGAATGCGCGGGCGATCGCCTCGAGGTCGAGGCGGGCTGGTGCGATCGATGAGGGATCGCCGACGTCGGCCGCAGCCGCCGCGGGGGCCGGGGCGAGCGGGATCTCGACGACCTCGAACGGCACCTCGTCGAGCATCTCGAAGAAGCTCGGATAGACCGGCACCGGGAGGGCGATCCGCCCGCCCCCCGGCCGGAAGACGCGGAGCGCCTCGACGATGCCCGTGGCGACGTCGGTCGCGAGGTGCACCCGCTCGTGCGGCACCTCCCAGCGCCAGCGATCCCTCGCGAAGTCGGCGAACGCCTCGGCCAGCGGGCCCGCGGCATCGAGGTAGCCGGTGTCGGAGGCCAGCACTCGGTCGACGACGGCGCGCTGCACGACGGGAGAGACCGTGAAATCCATCTCGGCGACGAAGAGGGGCAGCACATCGGCCGGGTATCTGGTCCACTTGAGGCTCGTGCGCTGCGCGCGCAGCAGCGAGGGATCGAGCTCCGTGAACGGCACCCCGCTCGGATCGACGGCGTTCAGCCGGATGCCGCGCGGCGCGGCGGCCGGCGCCCCGGCACAGTCGTGATCGCTCATGCCCCCATGCTCTCGCGCGCCATCGGCGCCCCGCGAGCCGGCAAGTAAGACGGCGTCACACTCCCGGCGCGGCGGGATCCGCGCTAGATCCGACCGCGGTTGCGCCTCCGCACCTCGCGCGGCGGCTTGGCACCCGCGAACGAGGTCGCGGAGTCGACGACGAAGCCCTGACGCAGCGCCTCGCGCCCGACGAGCATGCGGAAGACCATCTCGTCGCGGTCGGTGAGCGTCACCTCGGTGCTGATCCGCCGCCCGACGATCTCGAGGTCGGTGAGCACCACGAGCCGCTCCTGGGCGTGCCCCGACGAGCTGCGCACCGTGCGCCGATCGTGCAGCGGTAGTTCGACCTGCGCGGCGTCGGCGTCGTTCCGCTGCCAGGGGTGCACCGTGAAGCGCACCCACGACTCGCCGTCGCGCTCGAACTCGGCGATCCCGGTCGCGTGCAGCGCCGAGGTCTGTGCGCCGGTGTCCACCTTCGCCTTGATCCACGGAACCCCGATCCCGGGGAGCGACACCCATTCACGCCACCCCGTGAGGGTGCTTGAATGGTGGGGTACGGTCACGCATCTATCTTGGCAGGATTCCACGGTGAAACTCGCGATTCTTTCGCGCGCCCCACAGGCGTACTCGACCCAGCGGTTGCAGGCAGCGGCCGAGCAGCGCGGGCACAGCATCAAGGTGCTCAACACGCTGCGCTTCGCCATCGACCTGGCGGGGGACGAGCCGGATCTGCTCTACCGCGGCAAGCAGCTCGGAGACTACGACGCGATCCTGCCCCGCATCGGAAACTCCATCACCTACTTCGGTACCGCCGTCGTGCGGCAGTTCGAGCAGATGGATGTCTACACCCCCAACACCGCCGCGGGCATCTCGAACGCCCGCGACAAGCTGCGCGCGATCCAGATCCTCTCCCGCCACAACATCGACATGCCCGCCACCGCGTTCGTGCGAAATCGCGCAGATGTGCGCCCCGCGATCGAGAGCGTCGGCGGCGCGCCGGTCGTCATCAAGCTGCTCGAGGGGACGCAGGGCATCGGGGTGATCCTCGCCCCGCAGGTCAAGGTCGCCGAGGCGATCATCGAGACGCTGCACTCGACCCGCCAGAACGTGCTCATCCAGCGCTTCGTCTCGGAGAGCCGCGGCCGCGACGTGCGCGCCCTCGTCGTGGGCGACCGTGTGGTCGCGGCGATGCGCCGCATCGCCTCGGGCGACGAGTTCCGCTCGAACGTGCACCGCGGCGGCACGGTGGAGGCCGTGCAGTTGGATCCGGCATACGAGCAGGCCGCTGTGCGCTCCGCGCAGATCATGGGCCTGCGCGTCGCGGGTGTCGACATGCTCGAGGGCGATGAGGGTCCCCTCGTGATGGAGGTGAACTCCTCGCCCGGGCTGCAGGGGATCGAGGCCGCCACGGGACTCGACGTGGCCGGTGCGATCATCGACTACATCGCGAACCAGGTCGACTTCCCCGAGATCGACGTGCGACAGCGGCTGTCGGTGTCGACGGGCTACGGCGTCGCGGAGCTCACGATGCACGGCTCGGAGCACGTGGGCAAGACGCTCGGGGAGCTCGGGCTCTGGGACCGCGACATCACCGTGCTCACCCTGCACCGCGGTGTGCAGGTGATCCCGAACCCTCGCAAGCACGTGGTACTCGAGGCCGAGGATCGCCTGCTGTGCTTCGGGAAGCTCGAGGAGATGCGCTCGATGATCCCGGAGCGGCGGCGCCGACGCGCGCGTGTGCGCAAGCTGCCGAAGTCGGCTCAGGATCTCGCCGAGGGGTGAGGGATCGGCTCCGCCGGCTCAGTCGGCGGGGCCGCGCTCCGCGGTGAGCTGGAATTCGACGGCGCCGGACGGCTCGACCTGCACGAAGCCGAGGCTCGGCGCCTGCACGCCGAAGTCGGCGAACACGATCGGGATCGACCCCGCGATCTCGGCCACGCGGCCGTCGCTGCGCACCGAGACGTCGGCGGTGACGGAGCGGGTGACGCCCGCGATCGTGAGGTCGCCCACCGCCTGCGCCTGCACGACCTCGCCCGTCGCGGGCACGGAGGCGAGCTCGACGGGCGTCGTCAGCTCGAAGGTCGCGGTCGGGAACTCGTCGGCGCGCATCGCCTGATCTCGGAAGTAGGCGTCGCGCGACGAGTTGTCGGTGGCGATCGAGGCGACGTCGACCGTCAGCCTCGCCGCGTCGAGCGAACGGCCCGAATCCGCGATCGTGAAGGTGCCCGTCACGTCGGAGGTGCGCCCCGTCACCGTCACGTCGGTTCCGTTCAGCACCTCGTCGACCCGGTAGCCCGCCTCCGATCCCTCGCCCACCGACCACTCGCCGGCGAGGTCGGCGGGGTCGAGGGCGGCGCCGTCGCGCGAGAGCACGCTCTCGTCGGCGCCGAGGCTGGGCGCTTCGGCAGCGGGTGCCGCGATGAGGTCGCGGTACACGATCGGCCCCGCGATGGCGGCGACCGCGATGAGCGCGAGCACGCCGACGCCGGAGGCGACGAGGATCTTCTGAGACTTTCGCAAGCGGGGCTCCTGGGCTCGTGCGGCGGGTGGTGCCCCCACCTTCGCAGGCGAATCGATGAGGAACCTCGGAGCCGGTCGGGAGCTGCCTGGGTGGCGGGCGTCCCGGCGAGGGATCAGCGGTTCACGTCGACGACCGTGCGACCGCGCACGCGGCCCGCGAGGATCCGCTCCGCGTGCGGGATCGTCTCGGCGAGGCCGATGGTCTCGGTCATGCCGTCGAGCACCGCGAGGTCGAGCTCTGCTGCGAGCGCCTTCCAGGCCCGCTGCCGCAGCGTTCGGGGCGCGTCGACCGAGTTCGCCCCGGCCAGGGTGACGCCGCGCAGGATGAACGGCATGACCGTCGTCGGCAGGTCGGCGCCCTGCGCGAGCCCGCAGGCCGCGACGGCGCCCCCGTAGCCGGTCTGCGCGAGCACGTTCGCGAGCGTGGTCGACCCGACGGAGTCGACGGCGCCCGCCCAGCGCTGGCTCTGCAGGGGCTTGCCGAGCTCCTCCGACAGCTCGCGTCGGTCGATGAGGTCGACGGCGCCCAGCTCCCGCAGGTAGTCGCCCTGCTCGTCGGCGCGTCCCGTCGAGGCGACGACCCGGTATCCGCGCCCGGCGAGGAGGGAGATCGCGACCGATCCCACGCCTCCCGCGGCGCCGGTCACGAGCAGATCGCCGGCCCCGGGCTCGACGCCGGCGTCCTCGAGGGCGAGCACGCAGAGCATGGCGGTGAAGCCGGCGGTTCCGATCGCGGCTGCCCGGTCGGGCGAGATCCCTTCGGGAAGCCGCACGAGGGCGTCGGGGCGCACGCGGGCGCGCGTCGCGAAGCCGCCGTTGCGCGTCTCGCCGAGCCCGTCGCCGTTCAGCACGACGACGTCGCCCTCGCGCCACTCGTCGGACGCGGAGGCTGCGACGCGCCCCACGACGTCGATGCCGGGGATGAGGGGCCAGGACCGCACGATGCCCTTGCCCGCGAGTGCGAGGCCGTCCTTGTAGTTGAACGACGAGTGGAGCACGTCGAGCTCCACGGATCCCTCGCCCGCCCGCAGCAGTTCCTCGGCCTCGGAGTCCTCGACGATCCGGGGCTCCGCGCCCTTCGATTCGATCACGATCGCACGCATCGGTATTCCTCCTCGTTCCGTTCCCGCGGCTTCCGCCGCGCCTCGTTCCCTACCCGCGCACCCGCAGCGCGCCGGGCAGGATCCGCACCTCGAACGCGGCGACCTCTCCGACGTCTTCGCCGTCGATCTCGAAGGCGAGCGGTTCGGGCAGCTCGACGCGCACCTCTCGTGCGCGCAGGTGGGTGGTCGACTCCGAGCTCTCGGCCGTTCCGCCTCCTGCGACGAGCCGCTTCAGCCCGTTGTCCCACATCATGTTCTTCATCGTGTCGAACCAGGCGCCGGCGGTGTCCGCGCTCAGTACGAGCAGGTCGAGTTCGCCGTCGTCGGGTGCCGCATCCGGCAGAAGAGTGATCCCTCCCTGGATGCTGCCGCAGTTCGCGACCAGCAGGGTGTGGGCGGGGACGGGCGAGGGATCGCCGCCGTCGAGGCTCAGGGACGCCTCGACGACCTCCGTGCTCGATGCAGCGCGGCCGAGCGACTCGACGTAGGCGAGCCAGCCGGCCTTGGCCTTCAGCTCGTCGTCGGTCTCGACGATCATCTGCGCATCGATCCCGAAGCCGACCATCACGACGAAGCCGCGGCGCTCCTCCGCGCCGTCGGCCGTGCGTGATCGCACCTCGCCGAGGTCGAGCGGGGAGGCGGTTCCGGCGAGTGCGAGCGCGAAGGCGGCTCGCGCGTCGCCGAGGGGGACGCCGAGGTTGCGGGCTAGCAGATTGCCGGTGCCGAGCGGCACCAGCCCGAGCTCGGCCGCAGCGGCGCCGCTCTCGCCCAGCCGCTCCGCGACCGCGCGCACGGTGCCGTCGCCGCCCGCCGCGATCACGAGGTCGCAGCCCTGCTCGAGCGCCTCTGCCGCGGCCCCCTGTCCGGGGTCGTCCACGGTGGTCTCGAACCAGAGGCAGTCCGCCTCCTCGTGCCCGGGCGACTCCGCGAGCGCGACGCTGAGCGCGTCCCGCAGCTCCGCCTCTTCGACCTTCGACGGGTTCCAGACGATCCCGATCCGCTCACCCATGGTTCTCCCTTCGTCCGAATTACAGCTCGGCGAGCATCGCTTTCCAGTGCCCGCGCCACGCCTCGATGCGGTCTCCGCTCGGCAGGCCGTCGTGGTTCACCGCGAGGATGCACCGGTCATCGCCCTTGGGAGTCGCCGAGACCTCGACGCGGCCGGCTCCGTCGAGCCCGAAACGCCAGAACGAGCGCTTCTCGGTGCGTGATGAACGCGGCTCTCCCGCCGCGTGTCCCAGGTGCGCCTCTCGCTCGCCGTGTGCGGTGCGCCAGGCGTCGATGGCGGCGTCTCGGTCGAGCGGCATCGTGCGGCTCGCGCTCACCCGGAACGTTCCCGACGAGGACTGGCCCGGCACCCGGAGACCCGCGTGCTGCTCGTAGGCGATCGCAGCGCCCTGCGCCCACCAGTCGGGGTTGTCGAGCCCCTCGGGCATGCGGGTACGGGCGAGGCGGGCGATATCCGCGTGCGTGAGCTCGCGTGCTCCCTCGGCCTCGAAGTATCGGAGCCAGTCGTCCCAGGCGCGGCCGGTCGCGCGTTCCAGGGCCGGGATGTTCCCGGGCCGCGTGCTGTTGCCCGATTCCGCTGCAGCGCTCATGGCTCCAGCGTACTCGGGAAGCCGCGGCGCGCGTCGGCGCCGACCCCTCGCCCTGTCGCCTCCCGCGAATCGGCTGCTATGAATGGAGGCATGAGTGCGCGAGTCGAGAGCGGCGAGGGATCCCCGGTGGCCGGGAGCGCCGCCGCCGAGCGGGCGCGTGAGGCGCGGCGCTACGTCGAGGACGTGGGCTCGCAGCACCGACCGACCGACCTCGGTGCGCCCGGCGATCCCGGCTGGGAGGCGCGCGAGGGCGAGGTGCAGGAGTTCAGGGTCGACCTCGAGCGGATCCGCTTCTCCTCCTATTTCGGGAGGCTCTCCGACGTCACCCAGGTCGTGCCGCAGTCGGGCGTGGGGCCCGTGATGCACAACCGGCTCACCCACTCGCTCAAGGTCAGCGCCGTCGCGCGCGTGATCGCGGCCCAGCTCGCGGGACGCGAGGCGCGCCACGCCGCTTTCGCGAGGGGCGAGAGCCCGCACGACGACGCGGTCGGCGCCGTCGTCGCACGGCTCGGCGGGTGCGACACCATCGTCGCGCAGGCGGCGGCCCACGCGCACGACCTCGGCCACCCGCCGTTCGGGCACCTCGGCGAGCGAGTGCTCGACAGAGTCGCGCGCGAGCGGCTGGGGCTGGCCGAGGGCTTCGAGGGCAACGCGCAGAGTTTCCGCATTCTCACGCAGCTCGACACGCTCGGTCGCGATTTCCCCGGCCTCAACCTCACCGCCGCCTCGCGCGCGGCGACGCTGAAGTATCCCTGGACCCGTGCCGCGTGGGTCGGGGTGACCGAGGCGGAGCTGCCCGCCGACGAGCGTCCGCGCGGCGTCGGCACCGACGCGGTCGGCGGCGCCGAGAAGTTCTCGGCCTACTCCCTCGATGCGGAGGAGATGGAGCAGGCGCTCGCCGCATTCCCTCGGATCGAGCGCGGACGGCAGACCGTGGAGTGCGGCGTGATGGACCTCGCCGACGACATCGCCTACGCCGTGCACGATCTCGACGACTTCGCGAGGGCCGGGGTGCTGCAGCAGGCGGCGGTCACCTCGGAGTTCCGCGCCTGGCTCGCCGAGGCCGACGCGCTGGCAGGCGAACCGGAGCCGGCGCTCGCCGCCGAGCGCCGCGCGCCCGGCCGCTCGCTCGAACTGCTGTGGCGGCGCCTGCGTCGCAAGGACGGCTGGATCGCCGACCGCGACGCGTTCACCGCGGCGGTGCGTCACGTGAGCGCTGAGGTGGGCGAGGCCCTGCTCGCTGCTCCCTACGACGGCGGCATCGACAGCGAGCGCGCCGTATCGAGCTTCACGCGGCGCTGGATCGATCACCTGCGCACCTCGATCGTGGTCGAGGAGCACCCGCACGTGCGCAGCGGTCACGTGCGTCTGGACGGCCGCGCCTGGCACGAGGTGATGGTGCTGAAGTTCGTGCACGCGCACTTCGTGCTCGAGCGCCCGGAGCTCGGGCAGCCTCAGCGCGGCAGAGCGCGGGTGGTCGAGGAGTTGGCGCTCGGCTTCGACGCGTGGCTCTCCGATACCGACGACGCCGTCCGGGCGCCGCGGCGCCTGCTCGAGTGGGTCGAGGAGGCGACGGACGCAGCGTTCCGCGTGCGGAGGGATCGGCCCGAGCTGCTGATGGGCGACGCCGACGACGCCGCGCTGCGCAGACAGGGCAGGGCGCGCGCGGTGCTCGACTACGTCGCGTCTCTCAGCGATCAGCAGGCGGTGACCGCGCACCGCGCGCTCACCGGAGGCTCCGTGCTCGGCTGAGCGCACGCGGAACGGACGGTCTGCCGCGTCGACGGGTGGGATTTGGGGCCCGGGGAGGGTGGTTCCGGGGGCTGAAACGGCGGGGCGGGCGCTTACGGGATCTACAGTCGGAAGCAGCGGTCCGGCTGCGAGTTATCTCGACCCGGACTCGCTCGACGATCGACTTGCGGCGCGTCATCCCCGATAAGCCGAGGTGGTCGTCGCACGGGCGGGGCGAGGCCATCTCCCCGGGTGCTTCCCCCGCCCGTTCACTCCAGACAACGCCTCCGGCTCCCCGCGGCCCCGCCGCGATGCGGCGCCCGACGCGCGTGATACCCTTTCGACAGGGGAACTGCAGGGTCTCGGATCGCGGTTGAGGTGGTGCTTCGTCGGGGGGTGAGGCGCCGCGCGGCTTCGAGCTCCGTACGAGTCTGGGAGTGTTGTGGTGATACCCGCGATCCGGTTCCGAGCCCTGGAGAGATCTCGGCTGATCCCGGTCGGGCCCGAGGGCGATCTTCCTCCGCTGACGCTGATCTTCGCGCCGGCGGGCATGGGCAAGACCGTGCTCGCGGCGCAGTGGGCCCGGGGCGGGGCCTTCGGCGACCGGGAAGTGCTCTGGATGCGTTCGCCCGAGATGGGGAGCGGCGCGTCCGCCTTCTGGGCCGCGCTGCTCGACGCGCTGAACCCCGCGGGCGAGGGATCGGACGGCAGGAGGGCGGGCGCGAAACGGGCCGTGCAGCGAGCCGTCTCCCGACTGGGCGCGCCGACCGTGCTCGTGATCGACGACTACCAGAACTCCACCGAGGCGTCGTTCGACCTCGAGGTGGCCGAACTGCTCGGACTGAGCGAGCACCTCTACATCGTGGCGCTCTCGCGCCGCTTCGCCGCTCTCGACGGCCCGCTCGTCACGAGCCGTACGCCGTTCGAACTGATCGACGCCGATCGTCTCGCCTTCACCCGCGAGGAGACCGCCGCCATGGCGGCGCTCTACGGCGTCGGCGGGCCGCGCGCCGTCGATGCGCTCCACGAGTCCTCCGGGGGTTGGCCGGTCGCCGTGCGGCTCGTCGTGCAGCAGTTGGCCGAGGGCGGTGAGCAGCGCGACCTCGACTCCCAGCTCGCGCGCTTCGTCGTGCAGCACAGTCAGCGGATCGTGCACCCCCGGGGGCGCTCCGTGCTGCTGCTCGCGGCGCTCTGCGAGCTCGTCAGCGTCGACCTCGTGAGCGAGGTGCTCGAGCTCGGCTACGCGGAGACCCTCGAGGTGGTGCGCGAGCTGTGCGAACTCGGACTGCTGAGCCGCAACTGGTACTCCGACACCATCCGTCTCGTGGGTCACCCCGGATTCGCGAGCACGCTGCGCTCCCGCGCGCTCCAGGAGTTCGGGGATCCGCGGGCACGGGAGCTCCAACGGCGCAGCGCGCGAGAACTCGCCCGCGACGCGCCCTTCCCGGCCGTGCGCCAGCTCATCGAGCTCGGCGCCTTCGAAGAGGCCTCACGGGCGATCGCGCGCGACTTCCTCGAAGTGGTCGACTCCCACACCGGCCTGCTCGCGCTGCTCAGACGCTTGCCGCTCGACGAGATCCGGGGCTTCGCGGTGCTCGTCGGCTCGCGACTGATCCTCGAGATGTCGGAGCCGGAGACCCCGGGAGACCAGCTCGACGCGCTGCACGGGCTGTTGCGCAGCTCGGCGCGCGAAGCGCTCAGGAGCTCCGACAGCGAACTGCGCATCGTCTCCCTCGCCCTCCTCGTCGCCGCCGAACGGATGCGCGGCAACGGGGGCGAGTCGCTGCGGCTCGCCCGCGATCTCGAGCAGCGGCTGTTCGACGAGTCTGAGCGCACCACCAAGCTGCTGGAGCGCTCCCTGTCCATCCTCCACGCCATCAGCGCGCTCACGGGCGTGCTCGCAGGCGATCTCGCGCTCGGCAGGAGAAGCTTCTCGTGGGCGCTCGCGAGCGCCGAACAGCAGGGCAACGAGGGCGAGCAGATCCGCGGCTGGTACGGGCTCTCGATCGTCGCCGCGCTGCGCGGCGACATCGCGCAGGTGCACGAGCACATCGCGCGAGCCGAGGAGACCGAGGCCCGTGCCGGCCTGAGAAGCCCGCACCTGAGCTGGGTGAACGGCGTCGCCGCGCGCGCCTTCGCCGACATCGAGGCCGCGCGCATGGCGCAGCTGCGGGACCGGCTCTCGGCGCTCGGGCCGCTGATCACCCGCGTCGAGCAGTGGCCCATCCTGGCGATCGCGGAGGCCACGGCTGCGCGTGAGCAGGAGGGCTGCCGCGCCGCACTCGACCTGATCGCCCGCCGTGCGCGAGAGGCCGAGGCGGCGTTCCGCGCGACCGCCTTCTTCAAGGGAGTGCTGGCCATCCACGCCGCCAACCTGAACGCGGTGCTCGGCGACTACGGCTCCGCCGCGCAGCTGCTCGCGGAACTGCCCGAAGCTCTGCCCGACGCGGTGGCGGCGCAGGCGAGGCTGAAGCTGCTGATGGGAGACCGCGAAGGGGCGATCAAGGTGGCGCGGGCGCTGCTGCGCGCCGAATCGACGCCGCGCCTCGCCGCCGATTCGGGGCTGCTGCTCGCCGCGGCGCTCGAGCAGCGGGGCGATGCGGAAGGCGCGGACTCGGCGTTCGCGACCGCGATCGAGCTGATGCGCGACCACGGCCTCACCAGCCCTCTCACGATGGTCCCCTACGACGCCCTGCTCGCTCTCGCGGGGCGCGCGTCGGCGCGACCGTGGGGCGGCGAGCTGATCGCGCGCCTCGAGGGACTGCCCGAGACCCTGCGCTGCGTGCAGTACGAGGCGCTGTCGCGCGCCGAACTCCGCACCCTCGGAGCGTTCGGCCGCGGAGCGAGCACCGTCGCCGAGGCGGCCGAGGTGCTGTTCGTCACCCAGAACACGGTCAAGTTCCATCTGCGCAGCGTCTTCCGGAAGCTGCGGGTCTCCCAGCGCGACGAGGCGGTGCAGAGGGCCAGGAGCATGGGGCTCATCGACCGCGCGGGCGAGGATTGACGGGCGGGAGAGACGGCTCGGCGCGGGACGCCGCGGCGCGAGATGTCGCGCTGCCGGCGTCTTACGGCTGCACGGCGAAGGTGTGCTCCCGATCCCACGGCACCGCCCAGCCGAGCCGATCGAAGAGAGTCGCGAGCAGGATGCCGGTGAACCCCCAGACGACGTGACCGCCGAAGCGGTCGTCGAGACGGAAGGCGGCGCCCCGGTGCACCAGCGGTCCCCGCTCCAGCACCGAGGTGCCTCGCCTGGCCGGGTCGAGCAGCTCGGCGACGGGAACCCGGAACACGTCGACCGACTCCGAATGGTCGGCTGCGACCTCGCTCGGCAACCGCCACCAGCCGATCACCGGAGTGACGAGGTTGTTGCTGACGGGGATGTGCACCTCGGGCAGCGAGCCGAGCACCTCGACGCCCGACGGATCGAGGCCGGTCTCCTCCCATGCCTCCCGCAGCGCCGTGCGCGCGGGGTCCCCGCCGTCCGAGGGCTCCGCCCCGCCGCCGGGGAAGGCGATCTGCCCCGGATGGTGGCGCATGCCGTCGGCGCGCCGCGTCAGCAGCAGATCGAGCTCGGGAGGCACGGGGGCTTCGAGCGGCGCTTCGGATGCGCGGCGGGCCGGGACGCGGTCGAGCGCGCCGAACAGGATCAGCACCGAGGATCGCCGCAGCGGCCGATCGGCGAGCGGCCCCTGCGGTTCGAACTCCAGGGCCACCTCCCGCGCCATGAGCGCGCTGAGGTCCCGCTGCACATCCTCGACGCTCCCACCCATGCCCGACAGCCTAGCGGGGAGGGTCGCAGTCGGCGCCTCCTCGCAGTATGAGGCCGCGGCTTCGACGGGCCGACCTTCTTCTCGCATTACTCCTGACCCGTGTCCGGTGAGCCGGTAGTCTCGAACTATGCTTGGGCAGTCCCCGTCATCTCTACCTCGCGTGCGGCTCGTCACACGAGTGCGACAGACCGGGTCGGGTTCTGAGGCCTTCCTCGCTGTGGCTTCCGACGGGCAACAATATTGGGTGAAAGCGCCCGATAGTCCGCAAGGGCCGCGTGCGCTCGTTGCCGAGGTCATCGCATACGGGATCGGTCGTGCGATCGGGGCTCCGGTACCCTCCAACGTGCTCGTCGAGATTCCGGGCGCTCTCGGACTGGTCTACTCAGACGGTCGCTCGATGAACGCGGGCATCGGGCACGGTTCATTGAACGTTCCGGATGTGATCGAGTCTGATGATTGGGGTACCTATTCGAAGCGAGATGACAATCGTCGGAGGCAGGCATTCATTCTGGCGATGTGGGACCTCTGCATGGGGGTTGACCCGCAATGGCTGCATCAGACCACGGACGACTACAGCATTTGGTCGTTCGATCATGGCCTTTGGCTCGCAGGAGAGACAGACTGGGATCTCCCATCGTTGCGCCGCATCGGCACAGGGGCCTGGCAACACGATATCGATGCAGGAGTAGCATCCGCCCGAGCATTGAACGATGCTGCAACTCAGGTCGCGTACCTCGGCCTCGAAACAATCCAGACCATCACCGGTCAGGTGCCTTTAGACTGGAATACTACGCCCGCAGAACTGCTCGAAGTCGCTTCTCTGCTACATGCGCGCATTCCCGGAGTCGCAGATCGTCTCCGTGCGGCAGCCAAGCAGAGCCGATACCCGTAAGGAGGTGCCAACATGAGCTATCAATACTGGATCATTCGGTATGTGCCAAACATCGCCAGAGGCGAGTTCACCAACATTGGCATCCTGTGCGGGCGCGATGGCAGCGATTGGGCCGTGCGCTTCGATACTAGAGCGGTGCGCAACCGTGGCCGGCTCGGCACCGATCTGCACGAACTCAGACCCTGGGTGTCATGGCTCGAGCGACGCGTTGAACGACACAGCAGCATCGAGTTCGACGGCGAGCCCGTCAGTAGCGGATGGGTTGGTCACCTGCGCACCAGGCAGGCGAACTCCGTGCAGTTCTCTGAACCCAACACCATCGAGGTGCCCTCTGCCGCGGAAGGCGTAGCCCTGCTGTTCCCGCACCTGGTCGAGCGTGAAACAGTCAAGCGGCAGCGAACGCTGTCGCGGACTTCGATGCGTGCAGAGGTGCGTGACACGTTGCAGTTCGAGTTCGACCTCGCTCTCGGACGGGATCTGTTCGTGCAGCCGAAAGCTTCCATCGGGAAACAGCGGAGCACGTTCGACTTCATGCGTCGAGACCATCGAACGGATGACCTGTTGAACGTGTGGGCGTTCAACATCGCCAATGTCGAGCTGCTCGAGCAGCAGGTGCAAGCCTCGAACTACTTCCTGACGAGGCTCCGCGACGGCGGTGCTGAGATGAGCTTGGGCGCGGCACGGACTGTGATTGTTGATTCGGATGTGCCCGTGAACGTGATCTACGATCCGCCCACGTCGCAGCGTGAAGCGCAGTGGCGCACGGACGCGTTTGAAGCAGCCTTGGAAGCATGGAGCCTCAACGACGTCGCTGTACGCTCGCTCGATGATTTCCGATCAGAACCCCTCGGCACGGGACGACTGTTCGAGCCCGCGCACTAGCTTTGAGGAGCGGGCCGATCATCGCGAATCAGCCACGGATCCCTAACCGAACGGCGCTGCGATCCCTAGCCGTCGAGCAGCAGGTCGCCGATGCCCTCGGGCACGCGCTGCGAGCGCGCCCACGGCTCGCGGTCGCGGCGCTCGACCCGCTTCACCCGCTGCGTCTCCTCCGTGCGCACCTGCGTGAGCACCGCGATCACCGCGGCGCGCTCCTCGTCGCTGACCCGGCGGGTCTCGAAGCGGATGTCCTCGCCGCGCGCGGCGTCGTCGTGCTCGCCGAGCCCCTCGCGTCGCGCGGCGTCGCGCGCCGATGCGTCGGGCGGCAGTGCGGTGTCGTTCATGATGATCCTCTCGCGATGCTCGCCCGGCCTGCGGCGGTGGGCGGCGATCCCTCGCCTAGAGCGGGATGTTCCCGTGCTTCTTCGCGGGGAGCTCGTCGCGCTTGCCGCGCAGGCCTCGCAGTGCCTTGATGACCGCGAGGCGGGTGCCCGCGGGCTCGAGCACGTTGTCGAGTTCGCCGCGCTCGGCCGCGAGGAACGGGGAGGAGACATCGGCCGTGTACTTCGCGGTCAGCTCGGAGCGCAGGGCCTCGACGTCCTCACCGCGCTCGGCGGCGGCGGCCAGCTCCTTGCGGTACAGGATGTTGACGGCGCCGGCACCGCCCATGACGGCGATCTCTGCGGTGGGCCAGGCGATGTTGAAGTCGGCGCCCATCTGCTTCGAACCCATCACGATGTAGGCCCCGCCGTACGCCTTGCGCGTGATGATCGTGACGAGCGGCACGGTGGCCTCGGCGTAGGCGTAGAGCAGCTTCGCACCGCGCCGGATGACGCCCTGGAACTCCTGGTCGGTGCCGGGCAGGTAGCCGGGAACGTCGACGAGGGTGAGGATCGGGATCGAGAACGCGTCGCAGAAGCGCACGAAGCGCGCGGCCTTCTCGCTCGCGTCGATGTTCAGCGTGCCCGCCATCTGATTGGGCTGGTTCGCCACGATGCCGACCGTGCGGCCCTCGACGCGGCCGAAGCCGATGAGGATGTTCGGGGCGAACAGCGGCTGCACTTCGAGGAAGTCGCCGCCGTCGAGGATGGCCTCGATGACGGTCTTCATGTCGTAGGGCTGGTTCGGGCTGTCGGGGATGATCGTGTTCAGCCTGCGGTCGGCGTCGGTGATCTGCAGCGCGGTGTCGCTGTCGTAGATCGGCGCCTCGGCGAGGTTGTTGTCGGGGAGGTAGCTGATGAGCGTGCGGGCGTAGTCGAGCGCGTCGTGCTCGTCGCTCGCGAGGTAGTGCGAGACGCCGCTCGTCTTGTTGTGGGTGAGCGCGCCGCCGAGCTCCTCGAAACCGACCTCCTCGCCAGTGACGGTCTTGATGACGTCGGGGCCGGTGACGAACATGTGGCTGGTCTTGTCGACCATGATCACGAAGTCGGTGAGCGCGGGGGAGTAGACGGCGCCGCCCGCCGAGGGACCCATGACGATCGAGATCTGGGGGATCACGCCGGAGCAGGCGGTGTTGAGCCGGAAGATGTTCGCGTACTTCGACAGCGAGACGACGCCCTCCTGGATGCGCGCTCCGCCGGAGTCGAGGATGCCGATGCACGGCGCGCCCGTCTTGAGCGCGAACTCCATGGCCTTCACGATCTTCTCGCCCGCGACCTCGCCGAGGGAGCCGCCGAAGGTGGTGAAGTCCTGCGAGTAGACGACGACCTGCCGCCCGTGGATGGTGCCGGCGCCGGTGACGACGGAGTCGCCGAACGGGCGGCTGTTCTCCATGCCGAAGCCGTGGGTGCGGTGCTTCACGTACTTGTCGAACTCGACGAAGGAGCCCGGGTCGAGGAGCGCGGCGATGCGCTCCCGGGCCGTCATCTTGCCGCGGGGGTGCTGCTTGGCTGCTGCTGCGGCATCGCGGTCGCCCACGGCCTCCTGATACTTGAGGCGGTGGTCGGCGATGCGGCCCGCGGTCGTCGCGAGCGAGGCGTTGTCTCCAGTCACGCAGCCCAGCCTATCGCGGGGCGTATGCTCCTCGCCCGACGACTCCTCCAATCGGTTCCGATTTCCTTGGTCGGAACCCTACGAAGCCCTTCCGGGGCGATAGCGTGGCTGACATGGAACTGAGTCGCACCCGGGAACTGCTGCCGCGGGTCATCTGGCGCGAGACCTCTCCCTCCACGAACGCGGAGCTGCGCGATCTCGCGACGGGGGCGGGGCCCGCCGTCGACGCGGGCGAGGGATCCCTGCCGCACGGCACCCTGCTCGCGACGGCGAACCAGACCGCGGGCCGCGGCCGTCTCGACCGCGGCTGGGTCACGCCGCCAGACGCCGCGGTCGCCGCCTCGCTGCTCGTGCGCGGGTTCGGGGGAGCGCTCGGCCCGGGTTGGCTGCCGCTCATCGCGGGGGCCGCGATGAGCGCGGCACTGCAACCGTATTTCGGGGCGGGGATGCGCGTCGGGCTGAAGTGGCCCAATGACGTGCATGTGCGAGACGAGGAGGACGCGATGGCGGGGCGGCCCGGCCTGAAGCTCGTCGGCATCCTCTGCGAGCTGCTGCTCGACGGCTCGGTGATCGTGGGCACGGGTATCAATCTGCTGCTGCCCGAGTGGGAACTGCCGACCGAGCGCGCCACCTCCCTGCTCGCCGCGGGGGCGGACGTCGGAGGTGCGGAGACCCTGGCCGACGCCGCGGGGCAGCGGCTCGCCGACGAGGTGATCGCCGCCTACGCCGCCGAGCTGTTGCGCCTCGCCGCAGTCGCTGCCGAGCAGCCCGCGGCGGTGCGGGCACGGGTCGCGCGTTCGTCGCTGACACTCGGCACGGAGGTGCGCGTGCATCTGCCGGGCGGCGAGGTCTTCGACGGGCGCGCCCGAGCGCTGGCCGAGGACGGATCCCTCATCGTCGATCTGCCCACCGGGGGCGAGCTCACGGTGGCCGCGGGCGACGTCGAGCACCTGCGGTGATCCCTCGCCGCTCGCGCACAGGACCGCCCGCCCGCTCGCGGCCGAGCACCGCGGGCCGCAGGGCCTCGCGCCGTAACTCACGCGAAACACGATCGATATGCGGAGCTGACCCAGGGGGTTCATAATGTTCCCGTGCACACCGATGTGCGCGCCTATCGGAATGGATGAAAGATGAATGATCAGCATTCCTCGCTGCCGCCCGCAACCGAGTTGACCGCCGCGGTCACCGAGGGCCGCTTCAAACGAGTGCTCGGCATCCCCTCGCTCGTGCTGTTCGGGCTCGTGTACATGGTGCCGCTCACCGTGTTCACGACCTACG
The DNA here is from genome assembly GCF_017565705.1 of Leucobacter ruminantium. Taxonomy (GTDB): domain Bacteria; phylum Actinomycetota; class Actinomycetes; order Actinomycetales; family Microbacteriaceae; genus Leucobacter; species Leucobacter ruminantium. The sequence continues at coordinate 33,866 of NZ_JAGDYL010000018.1, read as the reverse complement.
GCATCGTGACCTCGCTCACCGGCGGCAGGCTGGTCGACGCCTACATCATCACCCTCGTGGTGATGCTGTTCACGGCGCGATCGTACGCGCGTCTCTCATCGGCGATGCCCTACTCGGGCTCCGCCTACATCTACACGCAGCAGAGCTTCGGCGGCGCGGTCGGCTTCCTCGTCGGCTGGGCGCTGCTGCTCGACTACCTGTTCCTGCCGATGATCAACTACCTCGTCATCGGCCTCTATCTCAATGACGCGACCGGGGTACCGAACTGGGTGTGGATCGTGCTGTCGATCGCGGTCGTGACGGTGCTCAACATCGTCGGCATCGTGCAGGTGGCCAGGGCGAACTTCGTGATCATCGCGGTGCAGACGATCTTCGTCGTCCTGTTCGTCGTGCTCGGACTGTCGACCGCCCTGGGCCACGGGGTCGACCTCATGGCCCCGTTCGTCGGCGACGGCAGCGACGCCGCCGGGCAGACCGGCCCGCTCTTCAACGGTGCCGCGATCCTCGCGCTCTCCTTCCTCGGCTTCGATTCGGTGTCGACCCTCTCGGAGGAGGCGAAGGACGCGAAGCGCACGGTGCCGCGGGCCATCATGATCGTGACGCTCGGCGCCGGCCTCATCTTCATCCTGCTCGCCTTCGTCGCCCAGCTCGTCTACCCGTCGAACGAGTTCGAGAACGTCGACACGGCGAGCACCCAGGTCATCGGTGTGATCGGAGGCTGGCTGTCGGTGCTGTTCGTCGCGGGCTACGTCGCGGGCGCACTCGGGTCGGCACTCACCTCGCAGGCCTCGGTCTCCCGCATCCTCTTCGCGATGGGTCGAGACGGCGTGCTGCCCCGCTCGATCTTCGGGCACCTCAACAAGCGCTTCGGTACGCCGGTCATCGCGATCTCGATCGTGTCGGCCGTGTCGCTGCTCGCCATCGTGATCGACCTCACCGTGCTGTCGAACATGATCAGCTTCGGCGCGCTCTTCGCCTTCTCCTTCGTCAACCTCGCGGTCGTGGTGCACTTCTACATCCGCGAGAAGGAGCGCAGCGGCATTGCCTGGCTGAACAACCTCGTGCTGCCGCTCATCGGAGTCGGGCTCACGATCTGGCTGTGGACGAGCCTGACCGCCCAGACCTTCGTGATCGGCCTCTCGTGGCTCGCCGTCGGGTTCGTCATCCTGCTCATCATCACCCGCTTCTTCACTCGCCCCACCCCGACTCTCGACCTGGAGGAGTGAGCGGGCCGAACACCGAGGGCGGCAGGGGTCGGGCCCATTCGGCCCGGCCGCGGTCGTGCTGCCGGTCGGATCCGCCGGTGGAGGATAATGGCGGGGTCGCAGGCGAGGGCGGGCGACCGGAAAGGGCGGAACATGGCACAGGCAGGCGGCAGTCTCGCGATCACGGGCGCGAAGCTGCGCACCAACGCGGGCGACACGGGGGCGACGGCGATCCTGATCGTCGACGGCGCGATCGAGATGCTCGGCGGCGACGCCGAGGTGCGGGCCGCGGCCGAGAGGCGAGGGATCCGGGTGCGCGACGTCGCGGGCGCGACCGTCACCCCGGGCCTCTTCGACGCCCACACCCACCCGCACTGGGCGGCGGCCGTCACGGCCGGCGTCGACCTGGGCGGCTGCGAGACGCTCGAGCAGGTGCGCTCGGCGATCGCGGCGGAGCACGCGAGGCTGCCGGAGGGCGCGTGGCTGCGCGGCTGGAACCTCGAGTACGAGGCCTTCGAGGAGACGGGGATGCGAGGCGACCTCATCGCCGACGCGGCGCCCGGCCGCCCGGTCGCGCTCATGTGCTACGACCTCCACACGGGTCTCGGCACCGCGCCGGCGCTCGCGGCCGCGGGCATCACGGGCCCCCGCGAGTTCGATGACGCGAGCGAGATCGTGGTCGACGAGAACGGCGTGCCGACGGGCGAGCTGCGGGAGCCCACGGCCTACGGCATCCTCTTCGACGCCGCGCCGGCCCCGACGCACGAGGAGGACCGGGACCGGCTGCGCGACATGTTCCGCAGGCTCGCGGCCGCCGGGCTGACGGGCGGCGCCATCATGGACGGCAAGGACGCGACGGTCGAACTGCTCGCCGAGCTCGAGACGCGCGGCGAGCTCGATCACCGCATCACTGTGCACCACTGGCACGCGGTGGGCGACACCGATGCCGATGTCGCCCGCGTCATCGAGGGGAGGGATCGGTGCGGCCGCCTCTGGGAGTGCGGCGCGATCAAGCTGTTCAGCGACGGCGTGATCGACACCGGCACCGCCTGGCTGCACGCCCCCGACCTCCGCGGTGACGGCCGTGCCCCGTTCTGGCCGTCATGGGAGCGCTACGCGGAGGTCGTGCGCGCCTACCACGACGCCGGCATGCTGATCGCGACGCACGCGGTCGGCGACTACGCGGTGCACCGCGTGCTCGAGGTCTACGCGGACCTGCCCGAGCGGCCGGGGCTGCCGTTCCACTCGATCGAGCACCTCGAGGTGCTCTCCGACGCCGACGTCGAGGCGCTGCGCGGCAGCGGTGTCACCGCGTCGATGCAGCCGCTGCATATGCAGTGGCGGTCTGCGGCGGGCGAGGACAACTGGGCCTCCCGGCTCGGGAGCGAGAGGGCCGCGACCGGCTACCGCGTGCGCGACGTGCTGGAGAGCGGGTGCCGGCTCGTGCTGGGCTCGGACTGGCCGGTCGCCCAGTACGATCCTCGCATCGGCATGGCGTGGGCTCGCGGGAGGCACACGCCCGGGGATCCCTCGGCGCACGTCTTCGAGCCCGAGCAGCGGCTCACGGGCGAGGAGGCGCTGCTCGCCTATACGCTGTGGCCGGCACAGGCCCGAGGGCACGCGGACCGGGGCCGGATCGTCGCGGGCGCGGTCGCCGATCTGACGGTGTGGGCCGCCGACCCCGTGGAGGCGACGCCAGACGAGCTGATCTCCGTGCCGATCGTGCTCACCGTCGTCGACGGCAGGATCGTGCACGAGGCCTGAGGCGGAGCCTGTGGTCCCGACCCGCTCGTTCCGCCGGTTGAGCGAGCGAAGCGAGTCGAAACCAGGATCCCTCGCCAGCTCAGCGGAAGATGATGGTGCGCGCGCCGTCGGCGAGGACGCGGTTCTCGGCGAACCAGCCCACGGCTCGACGCAGCACGCGCGCCTCCTCGTCCTGGCCGAGCTGCACGAGCTCGCGCGAGGAGTACGAGTGGTCGACGCGCACCACGTCCTGCTCGATGATCGGCCCCTCGTCGAGGTCGGTCGTGACGAAGTGAGCGGTCGCTCCGATGAGCTTCACGCCGCGCCGGTGCGCCTGCTTGTAGGGGTTCGCGCCCTTGAAGCCGGGCAGGAACGAGTGGTGGATGTTGATCGCGCGCCCCTCGAGCGCCTCGCAGAGCTCGGGAGAGAGGATCTGCATGTAGCGGGCGAGCACCACGAGCTCGATGTCGTGCTGCTCGACGGCCTCGAGCACACGCGCCTCGAACGCCGCCTTGTCGGCCTCGCCCGCGATCGGCCTGTGCTCGAAGTCGACGCCGTAGAACTCGGCGAGGTCGCGCACGGTCTCGTGGTTCGAGAGGATCAGCGGCACCTCGATCGGCAGTTGTCCCGCGCGCTGCCGGTAGAGCAGATCGTTGACGCAGTGCGTCGCGGTCGACGCGAGCAGCAGGGTGCGCACGGGGCGGCCGACGCGGTCGAGGCGCCAGCTCATGTGGTAGCGCTCGGTGACCGGGGTGAGCGCGGCGGAGAACCGCTCCTCGAAGGTCTCGGGTTGGGCGACCGCCTCGATCTGCAGGCGCATGAAGAAGCGCGCCGTGTCGTGGCTCGAGAACTGCTGGCTCTCCGCGATGTTGCCTCCGGCCGCGACGATGGCGCCGCTGATCGCATGCACGATACCGGGCCCGTCGATGCAGGAGAGGGTCAGCACCCACTGGGTGTCGTCTGCGGTCGTCGCGATCGTGTTCACGAGACTCAAGGGTAGTGGAGGGATCGGGACGCCGCAGACGCTGGCGTTTCGAGCGGTCGGGGTTGCTAGACTGTTCTCCGTCGTGACTGGCGTGCAGGTGGGTGACCACCGGGGAGCGACGAATTCGTACAAGGCCGCTCGCCTGGGCCGCAGGATCAGACCCTGCGCGCAGGGAGATGAGAGGTACGTCATGTCACAGCAGTCAGCCTTCTTCAACGAGCCGCTCGAGGCGGTCGATCCCGAGATCGCGGCGGTGCTCGAACAGGAGCTCGGCCGTCAGCGCGGCACCCTCGAGATGATCGCGAGCGAGAACTTCGTGCCGCGTGCCGTGCTCGAGGCGCAGGGCTCGGTGCTCACCAACAAGTACGCCGAGGGCTACCCCGGGCGACGCTACTACGGCGGCTGCGAGTTCGTCGACGTGGCCGAGGACCTCGCGAGGGATCGCGCCAAGGCTCTCTTCGGCGCGGCGTACGCGAACGTGCAGCCACACTCGGGGGCGAGCGCCAACGCGGCCGTGCTCAGCGCCATCGCCGAGCCCGGCGACACGATCCTGGGGCTCGAACTCGCCCACGGCGGTCATCTCACCCACGGCATGAGGCTCAACTTCTCGGGCAAGCTCTACAACGTGGCCTCGTACGGCGTCGATCCCGAGACCTTCCTCGTCGACATGGACGTCGTGCGCGAGAAGGCGCTCGAGCACCGGCCCAAGGTGATCATCGCCGGCTGGTCGGCCTACCCGCGCACGCTCGACTTCGCGAGGTTCCGCGAGATCGCCGACGAGGTGGGCGCGACGCTGTGGGTCGACATGGCGCACTTCGCCGGTCTCGTCGCCGCGGGCCTCCACCCGAACCCGGTGCCGCACGCGCATGTGGTGAGTTCGACCGTGCACAAGACGATCGGCGGCCCCCGCTCGGGCTTCATCCTCACGAACGACGCCGAGATCTCGAAGCGCATCAACTCCAATGTGTTCCCCGGCCAGCAGGGCGGCCCCCTCATGCACGTGATCGCGGCGAAGGCGACCGCCTTCAAGCTCGCCGCCACCGACGAGTTCAAGGAGCGCCAGGTGCGCACGCTGAGCGGTGCGAAGCTGCTCGCCGAAGCGCTCACGAGCGAGGCCTCGAAGGCGGCGGGCGTCGACGTGCTCACCGGCGGCACCGATGTGCACCTCGTACTCGCCGACCTGCGCGACTCGCAGCTCGACGGTCAGCAGGCCGAGGACGCGCTGCATGCGGTCGGCATCACCGTGAACCGCAACGCGGTGCCGTTCGATCCGCGCCCGCCGATGGTCACGAGCGGCCTGCGCATCGGCACGCCGGCGCTGGCGACCCGCGGCTTCGGCGACGATGAGTTCGCCGAGGTGGCCGACATCATCGCGCAGACCCTCCAGGGAGTCGGCGACGCCGACGCGCTGCGAGGGAGGGTGGGCGAACTCGCCGCGGCCTTCCCCCTGTACCCCGGACTCGAGACCTGGTAAACCCGTTCGCAGGGCCTGTGGAGGCGAGCGGTGCTCGCGCCCCTTCGGCAGGCTCGGCCGCTGCTCACATGAGGAGTCAGACATGACCGCACAGCAACTCGACGGCCGCACCGCGGCCGCCAACATCAAGGATGACCTCGCCGCCCGAGTGGCGGTGCTCCGCGAGCGCGGCATCGTGCCGGGGCTCGCGACGGTCCTCGTCGGAGAGGACCCGGGCTCGCAGTGGTACGTCGCGGGCAAGCACCGCGACTGCGCCGAGGTGGGCATCGCGTCGATCCGCCGGGATCTGCCCGAGACGGTGACGCAGGAGGAACTCGAGGCGGTGCTCGACGAGCTCAACGCGAACCCCGAGTGCACCGGGTACATCGTGCAGCTGCCGCTGCCGAAGCACATCGACACCGACCGCATCCTCGAGCGCATCGACCCCGACAAAGACGCGGACGGCCTCCACCCCACGAACCTCGGGCGGCTCGTGCTCAACGTGAACACCGAGATCACGAGCCCGCTGCCGTGCACGCCGAGGGGCGTGATCGAGCTGGTGGAGCAGAACGGGCTCTCGTGGCAGGGCAAGCACGTCGTGGTGGTCGGCCGCGGTGTGACGGTCGGGCGACCGATCGGCCCGCTGCTCACGCGGCGCGACGTGAACGCGACCGTGACGCTGACGCACACGGGCACGAGGGATCTGGGGGCCGAGCTGCGTGTCGCCGACGTCATCGTGGCCGCGGCCGGTGCGGAGGGCATCGTGCGCGCCGAGGATGTGAAGCCGGGCGCGATCGTGCTTGACGTTGGCGTCTCGCGCAAGACCGACCCCGAGACCGGCAAGAGCCGCGTCGTCGGCGACGTCGACCCCGCGGTCGCAGAGGTCGCCGGCTGGGTCTCGCCGAACCCGGGCGGGGTCGGGCCGATGACCCGGGCCCTGCTGCTCAAGAACGTGGTGGAGATGGCGGAGCGCGGCGCGTCCGCCCGCTGACCGGGCTACCCGCTGGTTGAGCGAGGCGCAGCCGAGTCGAAAGCGAGGCTCGACTCCGCGATGCTGAGTCCAAATCGAGGCTGCGGTTTCGACTCGCTCCTTCCTCGCTCGCCCAACCAGCGGAACGCGGGCCCCTCGCCGCTCAGACACGGCTGGTAGCGTAGGGCGGGTGACTATCGCGCACCTGATCGACCTGCCCACGGCCGTGCCCGCACTGCTCGGAATCGACTGGCTCGACCCCGAGACGCTGCTGCGGGCGGGCGGCTGGGTGGCGCTCATCCTCGCGTGCCTGTTCGTGTTCCTCGAGACCGGCGTCGTGGTGCTCGCCTTCCTGCCAGGCGATTCGCTGCTGTTCACGGTCGGCCTCTTCAGCGCGACGGGCCCCGGCGGCGTGCCCATCATCGACATCCCGATCTGGATCACCTGCTCCGTGCTGTTCGTGTTCGCGTTCCTCGGCGATCAGATGGGCTTCATGATCGGTCGTAAGATCGGTCCGGCCCTCTTCAACCGCCCGAAGAGCAAGCTCTTCAATCCCGAGAACGTCGAGCGCACCCACGCCTTCTTCGAGAAGCACGGGCCGAAGGCGATCATCATCGCGCGCTTCCTGCCCATCATCCGCGGCTTCGTGCCCGCCGCGGCCGGTATCGGGCACATGACCTACCGCCGCTTCGTCGCCTACAACGCGATCGGCGCACTGCTCTGGGCCGTCGGCGTGACCCTGCTCGGCTACTTCCTCGGCCAGATCCCGTTCGTGCAGGAGTACAGCGAGATCTTCATCATCGTGCTCGTGCTCATCCCGGGCATCCCGATCCTCGTCGAGATCTGGCGCGGTCTCCGCTCGTGGTGGGCGAAGCGCCGCGCGGACGAGGTCGACGCGACCGACAGGGATCCCTCGCCATCCGCTTGACGAGCTGACGCTCGATTCCGCCGCCGCGCTGTCTGCGACGGGACTCGGCCGAGAGCGACTACTCCAGCAGACCCTGGAGCTCGGAGACCAGACGTCGAAGGCTGGCCTCGCTGAGTTCGTATTCGATGCCGTCGTCGGTGCCGAGAAAATACCAGACGCGCGAATCGCCATCGTGTTGCCACCGGCCCAAGATGAGGTTCTGATCCACGATGCGCTCCACGAGCTTCTCTTCGACGAAGTCACGCACGCGGAGAGTGAGGATGACCGAACGGCCCGCATCGCGGTGCGCTCGGTCATCGGGATGATCCCCCTCTGCATGATCGATGATGCACCATTCGGGACAGGCGCTGTGTTGCCAGCTGATAGACACGGCGATACCTCGGTAGATGTCGGTGCACGGTGCTCACAGGGTAGAGCGGACCTCGGACATCGACGGTCCGTGCGAGGCTACAGACCGCGTCCGCTGAGATCCGGCCAGGGCTGCGGGAGCAGTTCGTCGAGCGTGACATCGAGCTGCTGGGCAACCGCCATGATGCTGCGCAAGCTTGGGTTCAGGGGCGAACCCGGTGCAGACTCGCCCTTCTCCATCTTCTGATAGGTGTAGCGAGTGATGCCCGCAGCCGCGGCGAGCCGCTCCTGGCTCAGGCCGCGCTCGATGCGCCGGCGTTGGAGCTCTGTACCGACCCGTCGCGCATAGTCGGCCCAGTACTCCCCCGGAATCAGCTTTGCCACTCCACAAGGTTCTAGCACCACTCAATTTCATAAGGCCTCGTTAAATTGGCGTTTCAGTTCATTCTATGCATAATAAAAGAGGCCGTCTAAGTTTCGCGATTACGGAGCTTCTGCTCTGGCGGTCATTGGAATCTCGGGCGCTCAGAGCTGTGAGCTATCCGTACGGGAAGGCGAGGACGCTGCATGAAAAGGTTGATACTCCGGCGACGGGGAGGCGAAGTGAGGCCCGGGCGATCCGCCGCCGTGCTCTTCTCGGTCTTGGCGCTCATCGCCGGGGCTTTTGCGCTCCCGCAGGCGGCGCATGCGGCGACTGCGGCGACGATCGACTCGGTCGAGTTCGCGAACGACACGTTCCCGGGCGGCAGCCGGCAGGAGATCAACGTCGCGTGGAGCGCGCCGGACAATCCGTCGACGCCGCTCACGGTCACCGTCCCGCTCCCCGACGAACTGAGCGGGCACGCCGACCGCTTTCCCGCGATCGACGCCGACGGCAACGAGGCCGGCGAGTGCGTCGTCGCCGCGAACCAGGTGGTGTGCACGATCGACGACGCCTATGTCGAGAGCCACCCGGTCGACATCAGCGGCACCTTCAGATTCCTGGCGAATGTGAACGTCTACAACACCGAGGATGTCGAACGCACCTATGATTTCGGCGGAGTGCAGGCTCCGCCCGTCACGGTGACGCCCAACCCCGCCGTGTGCACGGAGGACTGCGACTTCAAGGGAGCCGGTGCCTGGAAGGGTGGCGGTTACAACAACCTCGAGGACGAGATCGTCTGGACCGTGCAGGTTCCGGCGCCCGCCGACGGCATGGAGGCCGGCCTCGACATCACCGTGACCGACCTGCTCGACACGTCCGCATTCGAACTCGTCAGCGGCCCTGCCGTGCGCGAGGCGGGCAGCGTCCGACGCAGCCCGCAGACGCACCGCGAGAATCTCGTCTGGCACACGATGCCCGCCGACCTGGTGACCGTGTCTGGCGACAACCTCAGCGCGTCGTTCACGACCCGCCCCGGGCTGGACGACGATCAGCCGAACGCCGGCGACCGCGGTCTGACGGGTTCCGTGTACCAGGTCCAGTGGCGCGTGAAGGTGCTCGACGAGGGCAAGGCCAAGACCTATCAGAACGAGGCGGAGTACACGGTCGAGGGTCAGGAGACGAGGACCGTCAAGGGCAGCGCGACGCGCTACTCCGGTTCGGGCACCGTCGTCGGCAAGAACTTCGGCAAGTTCGCGGTCACGAAGCTGCTCACGGGAGACGCGCGGTTCAACCCCGCTCCCGAGTTCACGCTGAACTGGACCGCCTACGACACGACCGATCCGACGGATCCCGGCACTCCCGGGACGGCGACCATCCGCGCGGGCGAGCCGTTCTTCAGTCAGGAGTTCTTCAAGGACACCCGGGTCGTCATCACCGAGGTGCAGCCCGCGGGCCCCGCGAACGTGACCTGGGGCACGCCGAAGTTCCTCGCCGTGGACGCCTCGGGCGACCCGATCCCGGGTGCCGATCCGACCGACTCCGTCGAGATCACCTTCTCGGCCGACAACCGGAACCTGGCGAAGGTGTCCTACTTCACCCTCACGAACGAGGCCACCCTCGACAAGGCGCCGATCCGGGCGAAGAAGGTCGTCGAGAACCCGGACGGGGCGGACCTGTCGGGAGTCCCGACGTACATGGTGAACTACAGCTACCCGGCGTCGAGCACGTGGGCCGCGGGGTCGGGCTCCCTGATCCTCCCGGCCGACGGCACCGTCGTCGCGAGCGACGCGCTGCCCGTGGGCGCCGAGGTCACGCTCTCCGAGATCGCCCCGGTCGCGATCCCCGGCGCCACCTGGGACGCGCCCGTGATCTCCCCGACGAAGCTCGTCGTGGGGCAGGATCGCGAAGCGGTCGTGCAGGTGACGAACCGGACCACGAAGGATTTGGGCGCGTTCAGCATCCGGAAGACGCTCTCGGGCGACGGCAAGGACCTCGTGCCGCCGGGCACGGCGTTCCAGGTGCACTGGAGCCACCCGGCCGGACCCGGCTACGAGGCCGGCGAGGGCACGGTCGAGGTGATAGCCGGGGGAGATCCCGTCACCGTCGACGGGCTGCCGGCCGGTGCGCAAGTGACCCTGAGCGAGGCCGCGCCCGATCCGATCACGGGCGGCGAATGGCTCGACCCCGTCTTCTCGAAGACGACGTTCCCGGTGATCAAGAACGAGACCGTCACCATCGACCTGGACAACCCGATCAGGCTCGGCAGCGGCGACTTCAAGATCCGCAAGGCGCTCGAGGGCACCGGCGCCGAGCTCGTGGACCCGGCGACGACGTTCGCGGTCGGGTACAGCTACCCGGCGGGCACCGGATTTCAGTCGGGCGAGGGCACGATCCAGGTGTCCGCGGACGGATCCTGGGCCTCCAGCGGAGCCCTGCCCTTCGGCGCCGAGGTGACGCTCGCGGAGCTCGACCCGGCTCCGGTTCCCGGAGGCACCTGGCAGGGGCACGCCTTCGATCCCGAGACGTTCACGATCGGCGACGGCACCACCGTCGAGGTGACGCTCACGAACACGATCAGCCGCGACGTCGGCGCCTTCGGCCTCGTCAAGGCCGTGACCGGCGACGCCGTCCACCTGATCCCCGAGGGGACCGAGTACGTGTTCGAGTACTCCTACCCGGCGGGCGACACCTTCGAGGCTGGCGAGGGCACCATCACGGTGACGGCTGGCGGCGACCCCGTGAGCGTCGGCGACCTCCCCGCGGGGGCCGTCGTGACCCTCGTCGAGGTGGCCCCCGAGAAGGTCGGGGGAGGCACCTGGCAGCCGGTCGTGTTCGACGGCCCGAGCACCTTCGTGATCGGGAAGGACGCCACGATCGTGCTCGAGGCGACGAACGAGATCTCGCTGAACAGCGGCGGATTCTCCGTACTGAAGCAGATCGCGGGCGACGGCGCCGGCCTCGTGGAGGACGGCACCGAGTTCGAGGTGGACTTCTCCTACCCGGCGGGCGAGGGCTTCGAGGCGGGAGCGGGCACCATCACGGTGGCTGCGAATGGAGAGGCGACCGTCGTCGACGGACTGCCCTACGGCGCCGTCGTGACGCTGACCGAGGCCGCAGCGGTCGAGGTCCCGGGCGGCACCTGGCAGCAGCCCGAGTTCAGCACAGACACGTTCACCATCGGCGACGGCACCGTCGTCGAGGTCGAACTCACGAACACCATCACCCGAGACAAGGCTCCTGCTTCCCCAACCCATCGGGGCCTGAGCAACACCGGTGGCATGCCCCTTCTCCCCTTGGGGCTCGGCGGAGCGGTTCTGCTCTGCATCGGTGGGGTGATGGTTCTGTCCAGGAGGCGAAGCGGCGCAGTCGAATAATTCGCATCCGGATGGACCCAAGGACCCGCAACCTCCCCCTAGGCTGCGGGTCCTTCGGGCTGCGTGCACCGATTCTTCGTTCGGGGTTGACCGGGCGCAGCGAGCGATCTAGCATACAACCAAATGGTTGTATGAATGGGGTGAGAACGTGGATGTGCAGGAGCAACTGTCCGACGAGCAGGTGAACCGGATCTTCCGGGCGCTCGCAGACGCCACGCGCCGCGACATCGTGCGCCGCACCCTTGCCGAGGAGGCCTCCATCTCGGAGCTCGCGCGGCGTTACGACATGTCGTTCGCGGCCGTGCAGAAGCACGTCGCCGTGCTCGAGGCGGCCGACCTCGTCGCCCGCACCGCCAGAGGGAGGGAGCGCATCATCCAAGGCAATCCGGAAACCATCCGCAGAGCGCAGCAATTGCTCGGTCGCTTCGAGCAGATCTGGCGATCCCGCATCGACAGGCTCGACGCTCTATTCGCGAGCGAGCCCTGACACCGAGCTCACCGCGACGCAGTCCGCTGCACCGCACCCGAGTCCGAAGCCGACCGCGCCGCTGCATCTCCGAAGCATCAGACCCACAGATCCACCCGAAGAAGGGAAACATCATGCCCGTCACCGAAGTCGTCACCGACCCCGAAGCGCTCACGCTGACCGTGATCGCGGACTTCACGGTTCCCGTGCGCAGGCTCTGGGACGCCTACGTCGATCCCCGCCAGCTCGAACGCTTCTGGGGCCCGCCCGAGTACCCCGCCACCTTCCTGCGCCACGACGCCGAGCCCGGCGGCCTCAGCCAGTACTACATGACCGGCCCAGAGGGGGAGCGCTACCACGGCTACTGGAAGTGGGTGGCGGTCGACGCACCCGCTTCCTTCGAGGTGCGCGACGGCTTCGCGCACGACGACGGCACCCCGAACACCGAGTTGCCGGAGGGACGCATGGTGCTCGACTTCGCCGAGACCGCCCTGGGCTCGCGGGTCACGATCACCAGCTACTTCGAGTCGAGCGAGGACATGGAGCAGATCCTGGCCATGGGTCAGGCCGAGGGCATGCGCGAGGCGATGGGGCAGATGGACGCCGTGTTCGAGGATCTCGCCTCCTTCGCGGCGGGACGGGGCACTGAGCTGCAGCTCATCGGCGACACGCAGGCCCGCACGTACCGCATCGTGCGCGGCTCCCGCGAGCAGGTGTGGCGCGCGCACCACGACCCCGAGCTGCTGCGCCGCTGGCAGCTGGGCCCCGACGGCTGGACCATGCCGATCTGCGAGGTCGCGACCGAGGTGGGGCAGCGCTACCGCAGCGGTTGGGAGAACTCGGCGGATGGGCAGCGCTTCGGCTTCACGGGTGTCGTCGAGGAGATCTCGCCGCCGAACCGCTCGGTGACCACCGAGGCGATGTGGACGCCCGAGGATCCCGACGCCGAGAACAGCCCGGTCACGATCAACGAGCTCACGCTCACCCCGGTGGAGGGCGGCACGCTCGTCTCGCTGCTCATCACCTATCCCGATGCCGCGACCCGCGAGATGATCCTCGCGACCGGCATGGTCGACGGCATGGAGACGAGCTACGCGCGCCTCGAGAACGAGGTGCTCGCGGCCTGAGCCACGCGGGCGAGGGATCCTGCCGCGCGGTTCCGGGCGGCAGATCCCTCGCCCATCGGCGTGCTCGGGGGAGCGGTTCACCCGACCGTGACGAAGCGCTCGACGATGTCGAAGAGCGCGGCTGCGAGCCCCGTCTCGTCCTGCATCTCGTCGCGGAGCGACAGCACGGTGTCCGGATGGTCCGTGATGATGCCGTCGGTGCCACGTCGCAGGTGCTCGCGCATGCCCGACTCGTCGTCGACGGTCCAGGTCATGAAGCCGAGCCCGGCGGCCAGCGCGGCGCCCTGCAGATGCTCGGTGGCGCTCCACTCCTCGACCACGATGAAGTCGGCCGGGGTGTCGGGCGCATCGACCGCGGCGAACGCCATCGTGTAGCCGACGGTGAGGTCGGGGCGCAGCAGTTTCAGGCGCTCCACGCTCGGCGCGTCGAGCGAGTGGTAGATGTTGCTCTCGAGCGCGTCCAACCGCTCCAGCTCGGCGACGAGCCGTTCCACATGGTCGGGGGTCTCGCCGCCGCCGAGCTTGATCTCGATGAGCAGCGGCATCCCGAGTTCCTGCGCGCGGGACACGTAGTCCGCGAGCGAGGGGATCAGGTCTTCGTGCCCGTGCAGATCTCGCACCGTGATCGAGGTGAGCTCGTCGAGCGTCAGATCCTTGACGGCGTCGGCTCGCCCGGCGAGGCGGCCGAGCGTCGCGTCGTGCATGGCGACGAACTCGCCGTCCCGCGTCTGCATCACGTCCATCTCGACGAGGTCGGCGCCCGCCTCGTGCGCCGCCTCGAGCCCGCCGATCGTGTTCTCCACTCCGCCGTCCGAGAACCCGCGGTGGGCGAGCACGAGCGTTTCGGGGTACTCCGACAGCCGCTGCATGGTGCCGACGCCCGCCGTGCCGAAGCCGAGCACCGCGACGACCGCAGCCGCGGTGACGATGCCGGCGAGGCGACGGGGCGGGCGGGGTCCCTCGCCCCGCGCCGGGGATGGTGCGAGCTCCACCCCGGCCGGCAACCGCTCCGCTCCGCGCAGCACGGCCGTGATGAGCACGGCCGCGACCGCCGCCGTCGCGAGCCCGCTCAGCATGAGGCCCGCGAGCTGCGCCGCTCCCAGCGAGTAGGCGGCGACGACGGGCGACGCTCCGGGCGCGACCGCATCGGAGAGTGCGGTCGGCAGGATCGCGATCACCGCGAGCAGCGTGCCGAGCGTCGCGAACACTCCGAGCACCGTGCCGACGGAGAGCGCGATGGGCGCCCATCCGCGCAGCCCCCGCGTCAGACGCCAGCTCGACCTGGCCGCTCTGCCGCCCGTCGTCAGCACGAAGACGGGAACGGTGAGCGCGAGCCGCACGTTGAGCGCGACGAGCAGCAGCAGGAACAGCGAGAACCCGATGCCCGTCTGCACGCTCTTCGCGAGCTCGCCCGAGATGAACGAGGGGATCGCGATGCCGCGTGTGAGCACCGACGTGAAGCCGAAGCCGGTGAGCGGCAGCAGCAGGAAGAGGTAGAGCAGCAGCGCGCCTGAGCCCGGTCGCAGCAGTCTGCGCGCCACCCGCCCGAGCTCGCGGCCGAGATCCCTCCACCCGAGGCCCGGCCTGCGCAGGAGCAGCACGAGCAGCGCGAACTGCATCGAGATCAGCCAGAAGGCGATCGCGATGATCAGCACGATGAGTGCTGCAGTCAGCGTGAAGCCCTGCCCGATGCGCAACTGCCCCATGTCGAGGCCGTGCATGCCGGCGGCTCGGAGCGCTTCTCGGTAAAGCCAACCGATCACGGGCAGCGCGATGCCGAGGATCACCAACTGGCACGCGAGGATCAGCGCAGCGAGCCTGGCGCCGCCCGCGCGCACGAGACGGGTGCCCTCGGCGAGCAGCAGACCGGTCTCGCGCCAGACTCCGGTCTGTCCGGGGCGGGATTTCACCATGCGCCTCAGTCTATCGGGGCCGGTGGGCGAGGGATCGCGGGGCGAGGGATCCGGGCGACAGGATCCCTCGCCGCAACTGCCGCCGCCCCATACTCCCAGCCATCCCCCGGCGACGAGCGGTTACCCTGAAGAACTGTGGTGAGTGAGCTGGAAACCTACTCGACGATCGCGCTCTATTCGGCGATGATCGTGTATTCGATCGCGTTCGTCTTCTACGCGGTCGACCTGGCCAACCGCAGCGGCGACGCGGCGGTGGCAGGGGCTGCCCGGGCCGGATCGGCGCGTGCCGACGAGACCCGACTGGCGGCCGGGGCTTCCGGGGCCTCGGGCGGCGTGGCGACCCTTACGCGGACGACTGCCCCGGTGCAGCAGGCGCCTCAGCCGAAGCGGTCGCGATCCCTGCGGATCGGCTTCTCGCTCACCGTGCTCGGCTTCGCCATCCACCTCGCGGCGACCATCCTGCGCGGCATCGGCGCGGGTCGCGTGCCGTGGGCCAACATGTACGAGTTCGCGCTCACCGCCACCTGCGCGATCGTGCTCATCTTCCTCGTCGTCCAGTTCTTCGTCGACCTGCGCTTCCTCGGCACGCTCGTGACGGGCATGACGGTGCTCTTCCTCGGCATCTCGAAGGTCAACTTCTACGTCGAGATCGTGCCGCTGCAGCCGGCGCTCGACTCCTACTGGCTCGTCATCCACATCCTCGTCGCCGTGCTCGCGGTCGGCTTCCTGACGCTCTCGTTCGGGCTGTCGATCCTGCAACTGCTGCAGACGAAGCGCGAGGCCGCAGCCGAGGGGGAGCAGGGAGCCCTGCGCTTCCTCGCAACGCTCCCGAGCGCGGTGCGCCTCGAAGACATCGCCTACCGGCTCGCGATCATCGGCTTCGTGTTCTGGACCTTCACCCTGATCGCCGGTTCGATCTGGGCCGAGGCCGCGTGGAGCCGCTACTGGGGCTGGGACGTGAAAGAGGTGTGGACCTTCGTGATCTGGGTGCTCTACGCCGGCTTCATCCATGCGCGGGCGACGCGCGGCTGGCGCGGAACCCGCTCGGCATGGCTCAATGTCATCGCCTACGCAGCGGTGATCTTCAACTTCACGATCGTCAACGTGTTCTTCAAGGGGCTTCACGCCTATTCGGGCCTCTAGGCCTGACGAGGGGCGCGGTCGTTCCGACAGGGATCGGGGGAGCATGAGCTGGGAGATCGTCTCCGGAGGCGATGCGCCGACGCGCCGCTTCCCGTGGTGGATCCCGCTCGCCGTCGGGGTGCTCGTGCTGTTCGCGGGCTGCGGGCTGCTGCTGTGGCCGTTCTTCGCGGCGTCGTGGCTGCTCGCCGTGCTGTTCGGGTCGGCTCTCATCGCCAACGGCCTCGCGCTGCTCGTGCGTCAGCGTTCGAACGGAGCAACCGTCGCGGCGGGCATCGTGCTGATCGCGGGCGGCGTGCTGGCGATGGTGTTCTCGGGGCTCACGGCCGACGTGATCGTCACGCTGTTCGGCACCGCGGTGATCCTGATCGGTGCGCTCTGGCTGACGGTCGGCGTGCGGGCCGGCGGGGGAGCCGCCGTGCTCGTCCCCGCGATCATCGTGATCCTGACGGGCGTCGTCGCTCTCGTCTGGCCGGGGGTCGCGCTGGCCTTCGTGGCCGTGCTCGGCGGTCTCGTGATGCTGCTGCTCGGCTCCTCGCTCGTGTGGACCGCGCTCGCTCTGCGGCGCGCGCTCCGGTGAGGGATCGGGATCCCTCGCCCGAAGGACCGCCCGGCCCGCGGGCGCGCTACTGCAGCACCTCGATGATCTCGACCGGCTCGATGAGACGGCCGACGTAGACCTCGGCGTCGACGCCGGCCGCGTGCCTGCCCTCGAGGCGGTGATCGGCCAGCAGGCGCGCGAGCCCGGAGAGATCGTCGGCCTCCAGCGTCGACGGGGTCTCGAGCGGCGCATCGGGTGCGCGCACCGCGAGCCACAGCGCCGGCTCCTCCTCGTCGGGCGCCTCGGACCCGTCGAGCACGCCGACGGCGCCCCACGTGCGGATGAGCGGCTTGAGCAGCGAGCTGCGCCGCAACTCGCGCAGCGCCCACTGCAGGTCTTCGCCCGCGCCGCCGCGCAGCCACACCATGAGGTCCGCGTCGGAGCGCAGCCCGCTCGCGTCGTACCAGCCGCGCACCGTCACCCCCTCGTCGCCGATCACATCGACGACGTCCTCGAGCTCCTGCACGATGCCGGGCACGTCGCGGCCGTCGAGCACCACGGGGTGCGACGAGCTCAGGCGGAAGACCGCGAAGAGGGTGAAGACGTGCTGGGGGAGGTCTACGGTCGTTTCGCTCATGACCTCATGGTGCCGCGTGCGGGCGCCCTGCCGCAAGGGGGTGCGATCCCTACCGCACCAGGCGCGCGATCGCGTCCGACGCCTCCTTGAGCTTCTCGGTCGCGACCTCGCCGCCCTCCGCGGCCGCCTGGGCGACGCAGTGGCTCAGGTGATCGTCGAGCAGCGCGAGCGCCACCCGCTCGAGCGCCTTCGTCGCAGCCGAGACCTGGGTGAGGATGTCGATGCAGTAGGCGTCCTCCTCGACCATGCGGTGGACGCCGCGCACCTGACCCTCGGCGCGGCGCAGGCGCTTCAGCAGTTCGTCCTTGTGCTCGATGTAGCCGTGGCCCTCGTGCGACTCGCAGGAGACTTCACTCATGCGAGCACTCTACCCCCGTCTGGCCCTCACCAGCTGCACGACTCCACCGACCAGGATCACGAGCACCGCGACCCAGATGGCACCGTACATGACGAGTTCGCCCGGGGTGATCTGCTCGCCGTTCGCGAGCGACGCCACCATCAGCAGCGCCGGCTCCAGGTAGCTGAGCAGCCCGAAGAGACTGAGCGACAGCAGTTTCGAAGCGGTGAGGTAGCAGACCAGGGCGAGCCCCGTGACCACGGCGTACAGCGGGCCCAGCCAGACGAGCGTCGGGTTCTCGGCGAGCGCCGGGGTCGCCACGACCTCGCGGATCAGGAAGAACGCGGCGGCAGGCGCGGCCAGCGCGAAATCCCAGAACATGCCGCCCAGGTGTCCCGTGCCGAGCGAGCGGCGCAGCACGAAATAGACCGGGTAGGCGCCCGCCACCAGAAGCGTCTCCCACGAGATGCCGCCGACGCGGAACAACTCGAAGACCACGCCCGCCGCGGCGATGCCCGCGGCGACCCACTGCCACCGCGTGAGGCGATCGCGGTAGAGGATGCGTCCGACGACCACGAGCACGAGCGGCAGCAGGAAGTACCCGAGCGCCACCTGCAACCCTCTGCCGTGCAGCGGCGCCCAGCCGAACAGCCAGATCTGCGCCGAGAGCAGCACCGACGACGCGCAGAGGGGGAGCAGCAGAGCGGGCTTGGCCCGGATGCGGCGACCGATCGCGGACGCCAGGGGCCACGCGCGCGAGGAGAGCAGCACCAGCACGATCAACGGAATGGTGAGCAGGAAGCGCAGACCCCAAAGCCCCTCGGCGGATGCCGGAGCGAGGTACGGAGTGAAGAAGTAGACGCCGGCGAACAGGACCGAGGAGGATACCGAGACCAGTACCCCTCGCGCGCCGGACCCGATCGGGCCGGGCAACCTCGTCAGAGGTCGATCGCGCCGATGACCTCGCCGTAGGGCGTCTCGCCGACCGGCTTGAACCCGATGTGGAGGAAGAACTCCTCGGGGCCGTCCTCGCCGCGCTCCCAGAGCACCGTGAGACGGTCGACTCCGCGGCGGCGGGCCTCCTCGATGAGCGCGTTCACCGCGAACGTGCCGACGCCCTTGCCCTGCGCCTCCGCATCGACGTTGATGCGCCACAGAGCGGCTCGGAACTCCTCCTGCGGAGCGTCCGGATCGAAGTTGCCGTGGACGAAGCCGACGACGCGATCGTCGTCGAGCACCACGCGCTGCCAGGCCGAGTGCGCGGGGGTGACCGCTGCGGCCGCGGCGTAGGAGACCGGCGTGATGAACTGCTCCTGGCCCGGCTTGAGGCCCAGCGCGTTCACCGCGACGATGGTCGATGCCGAGAGTTCTTCGAGGCGGAGTGCGTTCATGGATCCAGGCTAGCGGGTGGTGGGGGATGCGCAAGTCTCATGCGCTACGGGCCGGTGAATTCTCGGGTGCGGCGCGGTGGAAAGCGCTCGCTCGACCGACGGAAGAGGCGCCCTCAGCCTGCGGCGAGCGCGGCGCCCACCGCTGCGGCGGGGGATCCCTCCGGCAGCAGCTGGAATCTCCGACTCAGCTCGAGAGCCGCGAGGAACGGCGACTCCGCCTCCCAGCGCGCGAGCTCGTCCCTGATGCCGTCCCGCAGTGGGGCGCCCAGCAGACGCAGACCGCCGCCGATCACGAGCGAGTCGGGGTCGAGCGACAGCCCGAGCAGGCGGATCGCGCTCGCGGCGCCCTGCACGAGGAGTTCGAAGCAGCGGCGGGCGTCGCGATCGCCCGAGGCCGCCGCGGTCAGGAGCGTGCGGCCGGGGTGTTCCCCGCCCGCCGGCCAGTAGGCCTTGAGCGCCGAACCGCTCGCCTCGGTCTCGAGGCACCCGGTCTGGCCGCAGGGGCAGGGCCGTCCGAGGCGTCCGATGGGGAGGTGTCCGATCTCGCCGGCCATGCCGAGCTTGCCGCGCAGCGGGGCGCCGTCGACGATGATGCCCGAGGCCACCCCCGTGCCGAGGTTCAGGTAGGCGACCGTGCCGCCCAGCTCCATGAGGTGCGCGGCGCCGATCGCGGCGGCCGTCACGTCGTTGTCGATGGAGACTGGGATGCCGGTGCGGCGGCCGAGCTCGGGTCCGATCGCGAGTGAGTCGATGCCCATGTTGTAGGCGTTGCGCACCTCGCCCGACCGCCGGTCGATCTGACCGGGCAGGCCGACGCCGATCGATGCGAAGCCCGTGCGTCCCGTGCGCTCGGCGAGCTCGGCGACGGCCGCCTCGGCAGTCGAGAGCACGCCTTCCGCGCCGCTCACGGTGGGCCGGGTGACGGTGGCCTCGACCCGGCCGAGCTCGTCGAGCGCGATCGCCTCGGTCTTGGTGCCGCCGATGTCCATGCCGATGCGAGCGGGGGAGGTCACAGGGTGCCGCCTTCCATCAGTGCCAGGAGCGCGCTGCCGACGAGTCTGGAGGAGCCGAAGCAGGCGAGATCAGCGTATCCGGTCTCCGTACCCGGCCAGCCCGCCTCGACGCAGAGCACGGGCACGCCCGCGGCGCGCAGCCCGTCCACGCACTCCCGCGCGAAGGCGCGCCTGTGGATGTCGCGGCCGATCACCACGGCGCCCTGCTCGGTCAGCTCCTCGAGCGGCCAGAGCGGGGTCGAGGCTTCGTCGACCGGAATCAGGGGCCGCCTCGCGAAGGCCGAGGCTGCGGGCTCGCCTCCGGGCAGCGGGTGCGCGGCGGCCGCGAACGGTCCCCAGGGCGCATGGCCGACGGCCATGTTGGCCTCGGCGTCGATGCGCAGCACCCAGGCGCTCGGGTGGTCGGCGAACCACGCCCTGGCGGTCTCCGCTCCGTCGAAGCTCGCGGCGATGCGCTCCAGCTCGCGGGCGAGCGAGGCGGGCGCCACGATGGCGGCATCCGGTGCATCCGGTGCATCGGCGGTGGCGGAGGCGAGGGATCCGGCCCCCGCATCGGCGGTTCCGGCCGCGGTCCCCGGCGCGAACGCGACAGGCGACGCGTCCCCGGACGCCGCACCGCTCGCGAGCGCGCGCACGCGCGACGCGGCTTCGCGCACGCGCGCCTCATCGAGGCGCCCCTCGCGCACGGCGTCGAGCACGTGCTGCTCGATCCCGTGCAACCGATCCCCGTCGGTTCCGGTGCCGAGGCACAGCAGGTCGCACCCGGCCGCGAGCGCGCGCACGGCCGCCTCGGGGACGCCGATCTCGCCGCTCGCGCCCGCCATGTCGAGCGCGTCCGAGACGATCACGCCGTCGAAGCCCAGCCGCTCGCGCAGCAGGTCGTGCAGGATCGCGCGGCTGAAGGTCGCGGGGCCCGCGGGGTCGAGCTGCGGCAGGAGGATGTGCGAGGTCATGATCGTGCGCGCACCGGCGGCGATCGCCGCGCGGAAGGGCGGCAGGTCGCGCCGCTCGATCACCTCGAGGGGCGCGTCGACGACGGGCAGCGCGAGGTGCGAGTCCTGCGCCGTGTCGCCGTGGCCGGGGAAGTGCTTGGGGCACGAGACCGCCCCTGTGCTCTCCAGTCCGCGCACCCACGCCTCGACGTGCCGCGAGGCGAGCGCGGGGTCGGCGCCGAAGCTGCGCGTGCCGATCACGGGGTTCGCGGCGTTGCTGTTGACGTCGGCGTCGGGTGCGAGCGCCAGGTTGAAGCCGGAGGCGAGGATGTCGCGCCCGACGCGGCGTCCGATCTCCTCCGTGTAGTCGGGGTCGTCGATCCTCCCGAGCACCGCGGCGCCGGGATACGGCGCGCCCTCGAGGTAGTGCAGGCGGGTCACCTCGCCGCCCTCCTCGTCGATCGCGATGAGCGAGTCGGGCCCCGCCGCGCGCAGGGCGGCGCCGAGACGGGCGAGCTGCTCCCGATCCCTCACATTGGCGCCGTAGACGCAGCTCGCCACGAGGCCGTCGCCGAGGGCCTCGACCAGCCACTCCGGCGCGTCGAAGCCGACGAAGCCCGGCATGAGCGTCGCGCGGACCTCGCGGCGGAGGTCGGACCGGTCGCCCTCGGCCGGAGCGGTGCGCGATGCGGCGCCCCCGGATCCCTCGCTCATCCCTTCACCGCCCCGCTCACCATGCCGCTCGTCATGCGGCCCTGCACGAACATGAAGAACACGATCACCGGCACCGCGACGAGCGTCGAGGCCGCCATCACCTCGCCCCAGTCGATCGCGCGCGAGGCCGACTGCTGCACGAAGCCGCGCAACCAGAGCGGGAGGGTCTGGGTGCCCGAGTCCTGCAGGATCACGAGCGCGACCGTGAACTCGTTCCACGCCTGCAGGAAGGCGTACACGCCGCTCGCGATGAGCCCCGGCGCGAGCAGCGGGAAGGTGATGCGCAGGAAGGCCTGGGTGCGGCTCAGCCCGTCGACCATCGCCGCCTCCTCGAGATCGGCGGGGATGCCCGCGACGAAGCCCCGCAGCATCCAGATCGTGAAGGGCACGACGGCCGCGATGTAGATGATGCTGACGCCGATCACCGAGTTGAGCAGACCGATGCCGTCCATCAGCTTGTACTGCGCGATAAACATGCCCTCCGCGGGCAGCATCTGGATGAACAGCACGGCGAGCACGAAGCCGCGGCGCCCCTTGAAGCGGAAGCGGCTGATGGCGAGCGAGGCGAGGAAGGCGAAGACGAGGCAGCAGGTCACGGCGATGCCCGCGACCGCGAGGCTCACGCCGAGCGCACGCAGGAAACCGCCGTCCTCGAACACCGAGATGAAGTTCCTGAGGGATCCGCCGAGGGGCAGCAGCGTCGGCGTGGTGCGCTCGAGCACCGCGTTCGACAGCAGCGACGAGTTCAGCATCCAGTAGACGGGGAACACCCAGATCAGGGCGATGATCACGGCCAGCGCGCCGAGCAGCGCCCTCGTGATGCGCTTGGGGTTCGCGCGGCCGCGACGGTTCACGACGCCGAGTGGCGCCGTCATGGTCGAGGTGCGGGGAGACGTGCTGCTCACGGCTGCTCATCCTCCTTCAGCAGATTGCGGACGTAGGCCCAGCTCAGCGCGATCGTGAGCAGGAGCACGAAGATCGACATCGCGCTGGCCATGGCGAAGTCGCTCGACCCGACGCCGAGCTGGTAGATGTAGGTGCCGAGAACGTCGGTCTGGCTCGCGAGGGATCCGCGATCCTGCAGCAGCTTGATCTGCGCGAAGACCCGAAGATCCCAGATGATCTGCAGCAGCATCACGATGCCGAGCACCGGTTTGACGAGCGGCAGCACGATGTCGCGCAGGCGCTGCCAGGGCGTCGCGCCGTCCATCTGCGCGGCCTCGAGCACCTCGCCCGGCACCTGCGTGAGGCCGGCGTAGATGGAGAACGCGACGAACGGCACGCTCATCCAGACGACGATGACGAGCGCGACGCCGAAGAAGCTCAGCGGATCCTGCAGCCAGTTGTGGCCCTGCATCGGGATGCCGACGCTGGTGAGCACCCAGTTGACGAGGCCGCGGCGCCAGTCGAAGATCCAGTTCCAGATGGTCATCGCCGCGACGACGGGGGTGGCCCACGCGAGCAGCAACGAGACCTGCAGGATGATGCGCGCGACGGTGGAGACGGCCTGCATGAGCAGCGCGAGGGCGAGGCCGACGACCATCGTGACGCCCGCGGTGAGGAGGCAGAACGCGACCGAGCGGCCCACGACCAGCCAGGTCGTCTTCGAGGTGAAGAGCTCGATGTAGTTGCCGAACCAGACCCACTCCGGCGGCTGGCCGAACTGCTGCGCGAGCCCGAAGTGCTGCATCGAGGTGATGAGCTGCCAGACGATCGGGTAGCCGAGCGCGAGCAGCACGATGAGGGTGGCCGGCAGCAGCAGGGCGTAGGGCGTGATGCGGAACCTGCGCCGCCTGGGCGGCGCAGGTGCGGGAGCGGTGCTCATCGCGGGCCTTTCGGGTGGGTTCGTGAGGATGGGTGGGCGGCGGATCCCTCATCGACGGACGAGGGATCCGCCGCCCGCCGCATCACTTCTGGTTGAGGAGCGGATCGAGCTTGGCGTTGGTGTCCTTCGCCAGCTGCTCGAGATCCTCGGCGTCGCGGATCTGCGCGAAGAACTCCTCCATGATGTTCTTCGCCTCGATCGCGGCCCAACCGGGCGCGGCGGGGGTCAGCTTCGAGTTCGAGGCCGACTCGACGAGGGCCTGGGCGAACTGGTCGTCGCCGAGGGAGTGGGCGTACTTCTGGTTCGCAGGGCCGAGGCCGTTCTCGCCGAGGATGTTCTGGTACTCCTCGGAGAAGATGATCTGCATGAGCTCCTTGGCGAGCTCGGGGTTCTTCGACTTCGCAGAGATGCCGATGTTCGATCCGCCGGCGAAGACGGGGGCGGGCTTGCCGTCGTTGCCGGGCAGCACGAGGGTGCCGAAGGTGTCGTCGTTCCACTCGCGCACCATCTCGCCGTCCTGCTCGACGAGGTCGCCGATCGACCAGTGCGCCCAGCCCGGGGCCATGATGGTCGCGGCGGAGAGCGAGAGGTCGCCGGTGACGTTGCCGTCCTCGTCCTTGACCTGGTCGGAGTCGTTCAGGAACTGGTACTGGTTCGCATCCTTCGCATCGTTCGGCGCGTTCGAGGCGGTGCGGTAGATCTGCTGCAGCTGCTCGAGGCCCTTGAGCGATTCGGGCGAGTCGAGGGTCGCCTTCCACTCGCCGTCCTGGAACTCGGCGATGTCGCCGCCGTTCGCGAAGATCCACGAGATGCCGTCGCGCCAGTCCTGACCGCCGAGGTAGAAGCCCGAGAAGCCGTCGATGCCCTTGGGGTTCTTCTCTGCGATCGTGGCGACCGCGGCGTTGAACTCGTCGAGCGTCGCAGGAGTGGAAACGCCTGCGGCCTCCCACACGTCCTTGCGGTAGAAGACGTAGCGCGAGCCGAAGTAGTAGGGGAGGGTGTAGTTCTTGCCCTCGACGGCGCCGGCCTCGACGAAGGACTGCAGCAGGTCGTCGCCGCCGAGCTCGTCGTACATGTCGCTGATGTCGAGGAAGGCGCCCACGTTCGTGAAGGTCGGCGACTGCGTGTTGCCGATCTCTGTCACGTCGGGGGTGTTCTCGGCGTCGGGGAGCGCAGTGGTGAGCTTGGTGACGATGTCTCCCCAGGTCTGCTCCTCGATCTTGAGGTCGGCGCCCGTCTGCTCCTTGAACTCGGAGGTGAGGTAGTCGCGCGCCTCCTTCGGGGTGTCGGACCCGATGACCCACATCGTGATCGAATCGCCCTCGCCGCCGCCCGAGCCGCCCTGGCTGCAGCCGGTGAACAGCAGAGCGGAAGCCACGGCCGCGGCGGTGAGACCCGCGAGCTTTCTCTTCATGGTGTTTTCCTTTCGGTGTGCGTCCGGCTGCTGCCGGTGCGCGGTATGGGGTGAGATGGGGCGAGGGATCGCGGATCCCTCGCCGTCATGAGACGCCGAGCCTGTCCTGCAGCACGATCGCGAGCGCGCCGCGCAGCACCAGGTCTTCGCCCTGCGTGCTGAGCCGCAGATGCAGGGCGTCGTGCGTGTCGGGCATGGTGCGGCGGTGCAGGATGTCGGACACGGCGTCGATGAGCGTGCCCTCGAGCAGCTCGGCCGGCCCGGCGAGCACGATCTCCGACAGGTTGAGGGCGCCGACGACGGGAGCGAGCGCAACGCCCAGGCGGCTGCCGGCCTCCCGCAGGACGCTCTCGCGCGCGTCGGCCGGAGCGTCGTCGAGCGCCGCGTTGAGCCGCGGCACTGAGAGCCAGTGCTCGAGCACCTGCTCCCGGGAGTAGGGGGCGTCGAGGCCGAGATCCGTGCCGACCATGACCTGGCCGATCTCGCCGGCCGCGAAGCGGTGGCCCTTGACGGGGCGGCCGTCGATGACGAGGCCGGAGCCGACGCCGTGGCCGATGGTGATGAGGATGAAGTCGTCGCTCGTGCGCCCCGAGCCGTATTCGGCGAGCGCCGAGACGTTGGCGTCGTTGCCGACCGAGACGGGCAGGCCCGTGCGCTCCTCGACGGCGGCGCGCAGGTGCAGATTCTCCCAGCCGAGGTTGGGCGCGGTGCGCACGACGCCGTCGTCGTCGGTGACGCCGGGGGTGC
The DNA here is from genome assembly GCF_017565705.1 of Leucobacter ruminantium. Classification (GTDB taxonomy): domain Bacteria; phylum Actinomycetota; class Actinomycetes; order Actinomycetales; family Microbacteriaceae; genus Leucobacter; species Leucobacter ruminantium. The sequence continues at coordinate 8,299 of NZ_JAGDYL010000018.1, read as the reverse complement.
CGATGCCGACGCCGAGCAGCGGCGCCGCGCTCGCCGCCTGCAGCTCGACTGCGAGGCCGATCGCGAGCTCTAGGGCGGCTTCGCCAGTTGCGCCGTCGAGCGGCGCATCTCGGCGAGCGAGCACCTCGCCGTCGAGGCGGATCACGGCTCCGCGGAGGAGCAGGTGGTCGCTCAGGTCGATGCACACCGCCGCGTGCGCCTCGCGGGCGAGGTCGACGAGGATCGCAGGCTTGCCGGGGCGCTGCGACTCCTGCTGGCCGAGCTCGTGGGCGAGGCCCTCGCCGATGAGCTCCGCGACGAGGCCCGAGATGGTCACCTTGGTGAGGCCGGTCGCCCGGGCGATGTCGGCGCGGCTGAGGGGGCCCGAGAGGTAGAGGGTCTGCAGCACGAGCGTGCGGTTGTGCTGCTTCGCGTCGCCAGGGGTGGCGCGCAGGCCGACCCGGAGGGGGCTCGTGCGGGGAGCGGGGGAGATCCTGCGCGAGCCAGGGCCGGAGGGGCTCCCGGGACGCTGCGTTGCGGCCGTCATGTGAGTTAGTAAAACTTACGAACTAAATATTCGCAAGTGCGGGTTCCCTGTCCGGAGCGGTCGTGACCGAACTGTGATGCGCGGCGCGACCATCGGCTGCGCTTCGTCGCTTCTCTCGGCGAGACCGACCGTTTCGGCGAGACCGACGATTTCAGCGCCCCCGGAACAGTCGGTCTCGCTGGAAGCGTCGTGTTCGGTGCGGGCGGGGAGGTGTGTGTTTGTGTGCGGGCGGCGCGGGGCGGGGGAGGCCCGGGATCCCGCGCGACCGCTCAGGCCCGCGTGGCGCTCGCGCGGAAGCGGAAGCGATCCCCCCGGAAGACGGAGCGCGTGAACTCGACCGCGGCGCCGTCCTTCGCGCGGGCCGTGCGCCTCGCGACGAGGAGGGGAAGGCCGACCTCGATGCCGAGCAGCGCCGCTTCAGCCGGGTCGGCGAGTTCAGTGGCGATCTCGTCGTCGACCGAGGCGATGGCGATCCCGTAGACCTCTTCCAGTGTGCGGTAGAGGGATCCGCGCTCGGCGAGCCGCTCGTGCAGCTCCGGGTAGCGTCCCGGAAGCCTGGCGATCTCACGGGCGAGCGGCGATCCGGCGTGTCGGCGCACGCGGTCGACGCGGGTGACTGTCGCGCCGGGGGGCACCCCGAGGGCCGCGGCGACCTCGGCCGTCGCCGGCTCCTCCTCGATGCCGAGCACGTCGCTCTCGAGGCGGGTCGCGTCGAGATCCTCGCTGAGGGAGGTGAGCTGGCGCACCGTGATGATGGGGGGATCGGCGACGAAGGTGCCGCGGCCCTGCACTCGTTCGACCCTGCCCTCCATGACGAGTTCGGTGAGCGCCTGGCGGATCGTCGTGCGCGAGGTGTCGAACCGCTCTGCGAGCTCCCGTTCCGTGGGCAACGGGTCGCCCGGCTGCGCTCCCTCGATGAGTTCGAGGATGCGGAGTTTCTGCGTGTAGTACTTGGGCGTGATCGTCATGTGCTTGACACCTCGATTGGTCTATGCCTATCTTAAGCACATCAAATTGGTCTAGTCCTTTTGATCGGGTGGTGGACCCGGAACAACCTCGAACGACGAAAGGTGCCGACGTGGGCATTCTGAAAGACCTCCGCACATCCTCGCGGGGTGCAATCCTCGTGGCCATTGCGGCCGCGGCCGTGGGCATCATCTACGGCTACGATTCCTCGAACATCGGCGGGGCGCTCGACTTCATCTCCGCCGACTTCGGCATCACGTCCGAGGCGGAGAAGGGCCTCCTCACCTCGTACGTGATCTTCGGCGAGATCTTCGGCGCGATCGTGGGCGGCGCGTTCGCGAACCGCTACGGGCGCAAGCTCATGATGGTGTTCGTCGCGGCGACGTTCACCCTGTTCTCGCTCTTCTCCGGGCTCGCATGGGACGTGCCCTCGCTCGCCATCGCCCGCGTGCTGCTCGGCGTCGCGATCGGCATCTCGATCGTCGTCGTACCGATGTACGTCGCCGAGTCGGCTCCGACGAAGATCCGCGGCGCCCTGCTCGTGATGTACCAGGTCGCGACGGTGTTCGGCATCATCCTCGGCTATCTGCTCGCGTGGGGCCTCGCGCCCTCGGGCAACTGGCGCGTCATGCTCGGGGCGGCCGCCGTACCCGGTCTGGTGATCACGCTCATGCTGCTCCGCTCGCCCGATACGCCGCGCTGGTACATGATGCAGGGACGCCGCGACGACGCGGTGCGCGTGCTCGGACAGATCGACCCGCAGGCCGATCCCTCGCGCGAACTCGCGGTCGTCGAGGCCGAGCTCGCCGAGGGCCGCGGCCGCCCCTCCGTGCTGCAGGGGCTGGGGGAGATGCTGCGCCGCCCCTACCTGCGCGCGGCCTTCTTCGTGGTGATGCTGGGCTTCTTCGTGCAGATCACCGGCATCAACGCGATCGTCTACTACAGCCCGCAGATTATCAAGGCGATGGGTTTCGACTCGGGCGATCACATGGCGATCTTCGGCCTCCCCGCGCTCGTGCAGGTGATCGGTCTCATCGCCGTCTTCGTCTCGATGAGCCTCGTCGATCGCATGGGCCGCAGGCCCGTGCTGCTCACCGGCATCGGCATCATGGTGGCCGCGGGCGCGATCATGGTCGTCACCTTCATGTTCGGAGCGGCCGGCCAGGATCCCACCGATGTGCGCCTCGACGGCGGGTTCGTGGCCCTCGGCTTCCTCGGGCTCGTGCTCTTCAACGTCGGCTTCACCTTCGGATTCGGCGCGCTCGTCTGGGTGTACGCGGGCGAGACCTTCCCGTCGCACCTGCGCGGGCTCGGCTCCAGCACGATGCTCACGAGCGACCTCGTCGCGAACTTCATCGTCGGCGTCGCCTTCCTCCCGCTGCTCAAGTCGACGGGCGGGGCGGGCGTCTTCGCGATCCTCGGCGGTCTCGCGATCGTCGCGTTCCTCTTCGTGCTGAAGTTCGCTCCCGAGACCAAGGGGCGCCCGCTCGACGACATCTCGGTGTACTGGAAGAACGGCGGCAAGTGGCCGGCCGATGTGACGGGGCTCATCGGCGTGAATGACGCTGAGCGAGCCGGCACGGGCGACGCGGGCGGCCGCGCATGACCGCCGAAGACCGCGATCCCGAGCGGTTCGGGGCGCTGAGCGCGCGAGGGGAAGGCGGGGGCGAGGGATCCCGGCGGCTCGTACTCGGGCTCGACGTCGGCGGCTCGAAGACCCACGCGATCCTCTCCGACGGCGAGACGGTGCTCGCCGAGGTGCTCGCGGGCAGCGCGAACCCCGCCTCAGTCGGCGTCGAGGAGGCCGCGCGGCAGCTCAGGAGCGTCTTCGAGCGCATCGTCGATGCGCCGCTCGCTGCGATCATCGCGGGCGTGGCGGGCGCAGACACCGCGCCCGCGGCCCTGCGGTTCCGCGAACTGCTCGCGATCCATCGGCCCGGAGCCCGGGTGAGCGTTGTGCACGACTCCGAGCTGCTGCTCGCGACCGCCGGAGTCGGCTCGGGGATCGCCGTGATCTCGGGAACCGGCTCTGTCGGCTGGGCCCGCGACGAGCAGGGGCGCACCGCCCGCGCCGGCGGCTGGGGCTACCTGCTCGGCGACGAGGGCAGCGGCTACTGGGTGACGCGCATGGCCATGCGCCACGCCCTCGAGCGCGTCGACCAGGGCGAACCGGCCGATCTGCTCTCGCAGCAGCTCGCGTCCGACTGCGGCCTGCAGGGTCCGGCCGAGCTGCTCGACCACTTCACCGCGAACCCCGAGCGCCGCTTCTGGGCCTCCCGGGCCCGGGTCGTCTTCGAACTCGCCCACGACGGCGACCCGACGGCGTGCGCCATCGTCTCGGGCGCGGCGGATCACCTCACCTTCTTCGCCACGAGCGCGGGTGGCAGACTCGGGCTGACCGGCCCGGTCGTGCTCGCGGGAGGCCAGCTCGTGCACCAGCCGCTGCTGCAGCGCGCGGTGCGCGAGCGCCTGGAGTCGCGCGGCTACGGCGACATCCGCGTGCTGGACCGCGACCCGGTGCACGGAGCCGTCGACCTCGCGCTCGCCCTCGCCGCCGCCTGACCCCGTCCGAAAACCGGCAGCCGCAACCCGCCGACGGCCGCCCGCCCCATCGAAACCCGTCGCACACCCCAGGAGCATCCCGTGGAGATCACCATCGTCCCCGACGCGAACGCCGTCGCCACCACCGCAGCCAATCGGATCGCCGCGGTGATCCGGGCGCGAGCCGCGAGCGACCCCGCCCGCCCCGCCGTGCTCGGCGTCGCCACCGGGTCCTCGCCGCTCGGCACCTACGCGGCGCTGGCCGAGCGCGTGCGCTCGGGCGAGCTCGACACGACCGGCGTGCGCGCCTTCGCGCTCGACGAGTACGTCGGCCTCGACCCGGCGCACCCCGAGAGCTACCACTCGGTGATCCGCCGCACGGTGACCGAGCCGCTCGGCCTCGACCCCGCGCGCGTGCACGTGCCCGACGGCGCGGCGAGCGACCTCGAGGCGGCATGCGCCGAGTACGAGCGCCTGATCCGCGACGCGGGCGGCGTCGATCTGCAGCTGCTCGGCATCGGGGCGAACGGCCACATCGGCTTCAACGAGCCCACCTCGTCGTTCGCCTCGCGCACGCGCATCAAGACGTTGGCGCCGCAGACCCGCGCCGACAACGCTCGCTTCTTCGACTCGCCCGAACAGGTGCCGGTGCACTGCGTGACGCAGGGGCTCGGCACGATCCTCGAGGCGCGGCGGCTGCTGCTCGTGGCGCAGGGAGAGGCCAAGGCCGACGCCGTGGCGCAGATGATCGAGGGGCCGCTCGCGAGCGTGTGCCCGGCGAGCGCATTGCAGCTGCACCCCGACGCCGTCGTGGTGATCGACCGGGCCGCCGCGTCGAAGCTGCGCCTCACCGACTACCACGAGCACGTGCAGGAGCGGCTGCCGGGGGTCGGCGCGTGACCGCCGACGGTGCGGTGCGCCGGGAGTCGGTCGCACGCCGGGAGTCAGCCGGGCCCACGGACGGGTCCGGTGCCGAGGCGCCGCCCGGTGCCGTCACCGAGGCCCGCGACGGCACCGTCACGGCGGCGCGGGTGGTGACCGGGTCTGCGGTGCACGCCCCCGGCTGGGTCTCGTTCGAGGGCGGCCGCATCACCGCGGTCGGCAGCGGGGCGCCCGAGACGGCACCGACCCGCGACCTCGGCGAGGCGACGCTCGTGCCCGGCTTCGTCGATGTCCACGTGCACGGCGGCGGCGGGGCCGACTACACCGAGGGGTCCCTCGACCGCGCGCGCCTCGCCGCAGCTGCGCACCGCGGCCGCGGCACCACGACGGGCATGGCGAGCCTCGTGACCGACACCCCCGAGCGCCTGCTCGCGGGGGTGCGCATGCTCGCGGGCCTCGTCGGGGCGGGGGAGGTGCGGGGCATCCACCTGGAGGGGCCCTGGCTGAGCCCGGCCCGCGCGGGAGCGCACGATCCCTCGCTGCTGCGCGCCCCCGGTCCCTCCGAGATCGACGCGCTGATCGAGGCGGGCGAGGGATCCCTCGCGATGGTCACGCTCGCACCCGAGCTGCCCGGCGCCATCGACGCGATCGCCCGACTCACCGCCGCGGGGGTGCGGGTCGCGGTCGGTCACACCGACGCCGACTACGCGACGGCGCGGAGGGCGATCGACGCCGGTGCGACGATCGCGACGCACCTGTTCAACGCCATGCGGCCGCTGCACCACCGGGAGCCCGGGCCCGTGCTCGCGCTGCTCGAGGATCCGCGCGTCGCGATCGAGCTCATCGCCGACGGGACGCACCTGCACCCCGAGCTGGCGCGCTGGGCCGCCGACCGGGCGGGCGCTGATCGCGCGATGCTCGTGACCGATGCCATGGGGGCGGCGGTCTGCGGCGACGGCGACTACCGGCTCGGCGCGCTCGATGTGGAGGTCGAGGGCGGCGTCGCGCGCCTCGTCGGCAGTGAGACGATCGCGGGCAGCACGGCCACGATGGACGGGCTGTTCCGCGCGTGGGTGCGGGGTGCGGAGCGTCACGGCGACGACGCGGAGGACGCGCTGCTGGCGGCCGTCCGCATGACGGCGGCGAACCCCGCGCGCGCGCTCGGCTGGTCCGAGGTCGGAGACCTGGCCCAGGGGCGGCTCATGGACGCCGCGGTGCTCGACGGCGAGCTGCGCGTCGTCGAGGTGCTGCGGGCGCCCCGCCTCCGCTGAGCGGGTTCCGCCCTCAGCCGCGCAGCAGCTCGCGCACGCGAGGGATCACGCGCGTCGCGTAGAGTTCGATGCTCGACATGAGCTGCTCGTGGGGCATGGTGCCGTTCGCGTATTTGAGGTCGAAGCGGTCGGCGCCCAGGGTGCGCACGGTCGACGCGATGCGCTGCGCGACGGTCTCCGGCGATCCGACGTAGAGGGATCCGGCCGAGGCCTCGCGCTCGAACTCGGCGCGGGAGGTCGCGGGCCAGCCCCGCTCGGCGCCGATGCGGTTGCGGTTCGCCTCGAAGTGCGGCCACAGCTGATCCCTCGCGGCCTCGTCGGTCTCCGCCACGTGACCCGGCGAGTGCACGCCGAGCGGCATGGGCGCACGGCCCAGTTCGCTCTGCGTCTGCCGGTAGAGCTGCGCGAACGGGGCGAAGCGGGCGGGGTCGCCGCCGATGATCGCGAGCATCATCGGAATGCCGACCTGCACCGTGCGCAGCACGGATTGCGGGCTGCCGCCCACCCCGATCCAGGCGCGCACGCCGCTCTCCTGCTCGGTCTTCGGATAGACCTCCTGCTCGACGAGCGGGCTGCGGTGCCGGCCCGACCAGGTGACGGGCCCCTCGTGGCGCAGCTTCGCGAAGAGGTCGAGCTTCTCGCTGAAGAGGGTGTCGTAGTCTTCGAGGCGGTATCCGAAGAGGGGGAAGGACTCCGTGAAGGAGCCGCGGCCCAGGATCACCTCGGCGCGGCCAGAGCTCACGGCGTCGAGAGTGGCGAAACGCTCGTACACGCGCACCGGGTCGTCGCTCGAGAGCACCGTCACGCCCGTGCCGAGCAGGATGCGCTCGGTGCGCCCGGCGATCGCGGCGAGCGCGATCTCGGGAGCGCTCAGGGCGAAGTCGTCGCGGTGGTGCTCGCCGAGGGTGATCGCGTCGACGCCGAGCCGGTCGGCGAGGGCCGCCTGCTCCACGACATCGCGCAGCACCTGCGCGTGAGAGGCGCGCCCGCCTTCCGGTGTCTCGGTGACGTCGCCGAAGGTGTCGAGTCCGAGGATGAGTTCGTCGGGGCCTGCGCCCGGCACTGCCTGCAATGCGGTCATGCCCGATGCAACGGTGTGCGCGGCGAGGGTATTCCGCGCCGCCCCGCTCTTGCCGCCGCGATAGCCAGTTGCCAGACTGAGGGGATGACCGAGGAGCAGGCCTTCCCCGCACACGTGTTCGACGCGCTCGGAGTCGAGCCCCTGGTGCACGTCGACCCGATCGGCGGTGCGGTCCGCGTGGTCGAGAAGCGCCCGGAAGACGGCCCGATCACCCTGATGACACTGGGCGCCTCGCGTCTGCCGAGCGCTTCGGGCGAGCGCGTCGAGCTCGCCGTCGAGGTGCAGGAAGGGCAGGAGGGCGCGGCGCGGATCGCGATGCAGATCGTCTGCGACGACATGCATGCGAACCACCGGGTACCCCCGGTCGGGGCCCCGTGGCGCAACAGCGAGCCGTTTCTCAGCGGTACGCGGATCTCGGCGATCCTGGTGACGCCGTCGCGGTGGGGCGCCGCGTTCGACGAGGTGCGGGCGTCCGACGGGGCACTCGTGGGTCACCTGCGCACCCTGCGGCTGCTCACGGATGCGGAGGCCGCGTTCGTGTCGGCGCAGGGCTGGGAAGCGCTGGTCGAAGCCGCGGGCTCGCTCGACGCCCTGCTGGACGTCGAGCGGGACGACGCGGTCTCGAACCCCGGGCTGCGCGGCAATGCGCCCGTGTTCCTCTCGAAGCTGCACGCCGATCATCCGCCGCGCTGGGTCACGTTCACCGGCGGCGAGCTGCAGTCGGTCACGGGCCTGGAGTCCGACGCCTACATGGATGATGCCGCCAACCACGAGGTGTGGTCGGTCGATACGTTCCTCACCCGATACCCCTGGATCGCGGGTTTCGTGCGCGAGGCGAGGCCGGGGCAGACGGCGCTGTTCACCGACGACTCGGGTGCCTACACCCTGGAGGACGACTAGGGCGTGTCTCCTATATGCGTAGCCAGGTCAGGATCGCTGCGATCACAACCCCGGCTCGATAGGTCACCGCGAGTTTGTCATAGCGCGTAGCGAGCCCTCGCCACTGCTTCATCAAATTGAAGGCCCGCTCCA
>NZ_JAGDYL010000017.1 GCF_017565705.1 Leucobacter ruminantium | reverse complement strand
TGGAGCGGGCCTTCAATTTGATGAAGCAGTGGCGAGGGCTCGCTACGCGCTATGACAAACTCGCGGTGACCTATCGAGCCGGGGTTGTGATCGCAGCGATCCTGACCTGGCTACGCATATAGGAGACACGCCCTAGCCGATGGAACGAGCCCTCGGAGTCGACGAATCGCCCGGATCGAGTGCCGCCACGCGAGATAGCGACGGGGCACGCGTGTACTCGCGTTCGTCGGGTGACGGGTGAGACCGCGACATAGGCGACCATCTTGATCGCCATCGCGACGCCCATCACCGCACCGGCATCTCCGCCTGCGATCTCGAATGCGAGCCGGCCCAGAGCGACGGTGAGCAGCCCCGTGCCGAGCAGCGCGATGATCTGCGCGGTGAACAGCTTCGCGTAGGACGGGTTGCGGAGCACAGCGAGCATCAGGACAGGCCAATCGATTCGAGAGCGGAGGGCGACGGGGTTACCTCTGGGGAGCGTGGTGGTGCACCTGCCGATATCACGCGGCGGCGCGTCTGCCGATGGCCTGGATCCCCCAGGCGATGAGGCCGCTGATGGCCCCGATCATCGTGCCGGTGAAGATGCCGCCCGGGATCGCGGCGATACGCGGGATCAGGGTCGCCGCCGCGCCGTTGCCGATCGTGGGCGGAGCGCCCTGGAAGGCGACGTCCCAGAGGATCTGGTGAGCGGCCACGAGCATGACGCCGAAGATCGCACCCACGACCAGCAGGCTCAGGAAGGGGTTCGGCACCTTCTTGATCACCGCGAGCACGATCCAGATCGCGACCGGGCCGATGGCGAGCAACCAGTTCAACGGGGCGGCCCCCTCGATGAGGTGCAGATCGTGCAGTACCACTCTGGGGAGGCCGAGGGCCGCGAGGCCGATGAGCGCGAGCACCGGGAATCCGAGGGGGTTGCGCGAGGAGACAGAGGACCGGGAAGACGTGCGGTTGGAAGTCATGCCGCTACGGTAGGTGCGGCACCCACCCGGTTTCGTCCGCGCTGAAGCGACAGTTCGAGTCGCGCTCGAGCGACCCGGGTCGCTCGTCAGAACGTCACGAGCCCCGAGCGGTGCGCGACGACGATGAGCTCGGGCCGATCCCTCGCCCCGAGTTTCGTGAGAATGCGGCTCACATAGGTGCGCGCCGTCGCAGGGCTCAGATGCAACGCCGCCGCGATCTCGTCATTGGTATCGCCGTGCCCGACCCTCGCGAGCACCTCGAGCTCGCGGCCGCTCAACGCGGCGAGACGCGGATCCGGAGACGAAGCCGCTCCCCCGGCGGCGGCCATGTCCATCACCCGCTCGGCGATCGCGGGCGATAGGAGGCGCTCGCCCCTGCCGGCCCGCAACATCGCCTCCCGCAGCTCCTCGCGCGGCGTGTTCTTCAGCAGGTAGCCGATCGCGCCGGCGCGGATCGCGTCGACGATATCCGTGTCGTCATCGAAGGTGGTCAGCACGACGACGTTCGTGCCGACCAGACGCTCATCCGCGCGGATCGCACGCGTCGCCTCGATGCCGTCCATGACAGGCATCCGCAGGTCCATGAGCACCACGTCCGGACGGTACTTGCGGACGGCCTCGACGCCGCGACGCCCGTCGGTCGCCTCGGCGACGACGTCGATCGACGGGTCGCGGCTGAGCAAGGTGCGGACCCCGGTCCGCACCAGATCCTGATCGTCGACGAGCACGACGGATGTCATGCTCCCGCCTCCAGCGGTATCGATGCGCGCACGGCGAATCCGGCCCCATCGGGACCAGCGGAGAAAGTGCCCCCGAGCAGCAGCGCGCGTTCGCGCATTCCGGACAGGCCGCGGCCCTTCGCCTCACCGGTGCTCGGCGAGCGATCCGGGAAGACGCGCCCGTCGTTCACGACCGAGACGCGAAGGAAATCCGCATTCTCCCTGATATCGACATCCACCCGGGAGGCATCGGCGTGACGCACCACGTTCGTGATGGCCTCCTGCACGATCCGGTAGGTCGCCGCCTCCAGCATCGGCGGGAGCGGAGAGACCACGGATACCGAGGTCACGACCTCGAGCCCGGCTCTTCTGGCCGGCAGGATCGCGGACTCCAGGTCGGTGATGCGCAGAGGCGTCCGCGACCCGGGATCCTCTCGACGGAGGCTCGCGACGGTGCGGCGCAGGTCCTCGAACGACGTGGAGGTCGTCGTCGCGATCACCCGCACAGCTTCTCGGGCTTCGCATTCATCCCGGGCGACGGTCTCGCCGGAGCTCAGCGCCTCCTCGGCGGTCTGCGCATGCAGCGCCACGACGGTGAGCGCGTGGCCGACGGAGTCGTGCAGTTCACGGGCGATGGCCAGGCGCTCCGCCATGGCGCGCTGCTCGGCCTCCCGCGCGGAGCGCTCGGCGGTCAACTCTCCGATCTCCGCAGCCCGTCTGCGCAGCTCGCGGCGAGCGCGGACGCCGTCTCCGAGCGCGATCGCGGCGGCGAGCAGCAGGGCATGGCCCGGGAGCTCGTACCCGACGACGACCGATGGATCCTGCCCCTCGACGAGGCGGTAGGAGACCGAGATGCCGAGCACTGCGATGGCGGTCACGATCGAAGCCACGATGCGGCCCTGCTCCGCGGCCGAGAACACCGCGGCGGCGAGCGGGACCGCCACCCCGATGGCGGGGTAGCCCGCGGCATAGTAGGAGATCACGGCGCCGGCCGACAGGAGGAGCACGATCACGGGATAGCGGCGGCGCACCAGCATCACCCCGCCCAGACCGACGGCCCAGAGGTAGGCCCAGGCGTCGGGATCGCTTCCCTGGATGTCGGCCGCGATGAACAGCGACACGACGAGCGTGACGCCGATGCCCAGGAGCACGTCGAGGATCCACCGCGCCGGTCGCACGGTCTCACCCGCAGCCGGCGAAGCGTGAGATGCAACCCGAGTGGTTTCGCACGTCATGGTGACATGGTAGGTCCGCACACCGGAGATCGGCAGTCGCCCCCGGGCGACACTTCCGGCGCTTCGGCCCATTGTTTCGCACGCCCGACAAGCCGAATGCGGAGCGTCAGCTCTCCTGCTCGGCCTTCCCCTCGCGCTCCTCGCGTTCCGCCTCCTGCGCAGCCCGCAGTTCGTCGGTCGCCGCCCGCAGGCGCTCCTCGGCGCGCTGCCTGCGCCGCTGCGCCAGGGTCGACGCGCCGTAGCGCGCCCTCAGCCGGTCCTCGGCCTCGGCAGCCCCCGTGATGATGTAGCAGGAGGCGATCAGGATGACCTGCGCCGAGAGGTTGAACCAGAGCAGCAACGCGATGAGCGACGCGAAGGTCGCGAGCAGGGGATTCGAGGTGGCGCCTCGCACGAAGAGGCCCGACAGCTCCTGCAGCACCGTCAGACCGATGCCTCCGAGAACGGCGCCGGCCCACAGGGTTCGCGCAGGCGCGCGCACTCCCGAGAGCAACCGGAAGACGAGGGCGATCGCGAGCGCGTCGATCGCGAACACCGCGAGAATGCCGAAGGCGCGCACCGCCGTCTGCGCGACCCCGCTGCTCTCCGAGAGACCGAACCACCCGGCGACCGTTCCGATGCCGAGCGAGCCGAGGAAGCTCGCGGCCGCGGCGGCGACGAGCAGTCCGCCGAAGCCGATGCCGACGAGCAGGTTGCGCAGCAGCACCCACAGGAAGAACGCGTCGTCGGTGAACTCGTCGGCGAGCACGCGCAGCGCCGCGCGGAGGCTGCCGATGGCGCTGATCGCGGCGCCCACGAGACCGGCGAGCGAGACGACGCCCACGAGGCTGAACCCGACGGGCGCGTCGATGCTCGCGGGGTCGACGAGATCGCCGATGCCGGGGATGACGGCTCCGAGCGCATCCATCAGCGCGCTCATGGCGTCGGGGTTGCCGCTCAGCCAGAGCGCCGCGATCGAGAAGCCGAGCAGCACACCGGCGAAGACGCTGAACAGCGCGCGGTAGGTGATGCTGTCCGCGAGCATCGCTCCTCGATGCTCGGCGTACAGGAGGTACGCGCGCACGATGCGGAGTTCGAGCGCGCGGGCGATGAGCCGTTGCACGAGCGCGGCGGCTGCGCCCTTCTCCTTCGTCTGCCTCTCCTCGTTCTTTCCCATCCCATCACCATAGCCGCGCCGCTCGGGCCTCGCGAAGGGGCTGGTGCCGCGGCGGCGTATCGGGTATGCCGCATGGGGCATGCACGGTGACGACCGGGCGGGGGCGAGGCTGGGCGAGGGATTCTCGGGCATTGCCGGCCCTGCCGGCCCGGCCCTACCAGCCGGTGCTCAGCACACGGTCGAGCTGCGCCACGACGAAGTCGGCGCTCTGCGCAGTAAGACACAACGGCGGCTTCACCTTGAGCACGTTCGAACGCTCGGAAGTCGTGAGCACGATCACCCCGAGTTCGCGCAGCCGCTCGCAGATCGCCGCCGCCTCGGCGCTCGCGGGCTCCATGGTCGCGCGATCCCTCACCAGCTCCACGCCGAGGTAGAGCCCCTCGCCGTGCACCGGGCCGACGATCGAATGCTTCTCGGCGAGCGCCCGGAAACCCGCGGCGAGGCGCGCGCCGACGACGCGCGCGTTCTCCTGCAGCCCCTCCTGCTCCATCGCGTCGAGCACCGCGATCCCCACCCGGCACGAGAGCGGGTTGCCGCCCGCCGAGGAGAAGAACTGGCCCTGCGAGGCGAGGGCGTCCGCCACGCGCTTCGAGGTGACGACGCCGCCGATCGGGAAGCCGTTGCCCATGGGCTTCGCGATCGTGACGATGTCGGGCACGACGCCCGACTGCTCGAAGCCCCAGAAGCTCGAGCCCATGCGCCCGAAGCCCACCTGCACCTCGTCGGCGATGCACAGCCCGCCCGCGGCGCGCACGCGTGCATAGACATCGGAGAGATAGCCGTCGGGCAGCAGCACGCCGCCCGCGTTGCCGAGCACCGACTCGCAGATGAAGCCCGCGACCTCGCGCCCCTCCGCCGCGAGCATCGCGAGGTCGTTCCCGAGATCGGCGGCGTAGGCCGGGCCCGTTCCCTCGCCGCGATAGGTGCCGCGGAACCGGTTGGGCACGTCGGCCACGTAAATCCAGTCGGGTCGGTTCTCGAGCGCGTAGGGGTTGTCGTAGGCGCTCGTGGTGACGGCATCGCTGGCCATGGTCCAACCGTGGTAGGCCTCGCGCAGCGCGACGACGGTCTTGCGTCCGGTCGCGGCCTGCGCGAGCCGCAGCGCCAGATCGACGGCCTCGGAGCCGCTGTTCACGAGCAGCACGGTGTCGAGCCCCGAGCCGGCCGGCAGCTTCGCGAGCAGTCGCTCGCTGTACTCGGCGAGCTCGCGGTAGAGGAAGCGGGAGTTCGTGTTGAGGATGCGGATCTGACGGTTCACCGCGTCGGCCACCCCCGGGTGCCCGTGCCCGAGACCCGCGACGTTGTTGACCATGTCGATGTAGCTGCGCCCCGTGGTGTCGACGAGGTGGTGCCGCCACCCGCGCTCGATCTGCATGGGCCGCTCGTAGTAGCGCTCCTGCGCGCTCGCGAAGATCCGCTCGCGACGCAGCTGCTCATCGGCCGATTCGTCGCGCTGCCCGGTCGGGGTGAGGCCCAGGAGGGGCGAGGGATCCGGCGCCAGGCGCCTCCAGGCCGGGACCCGATCGGGTTCGACGAGCTGTGCCCGCCCGAGCCCCTCCTCGGTGAGCGGCAGCGCGTCGGGCCGCCTGAGCCCGACGGCGATCGGGCGAGGCCGCTCCGCCTCGGGGAGCTCCCCGAGGCGCGCGCCCGGCACGATCTGCTGGCCGGCTACCACCCCGGTACGGATCCCGCTGACGCCGAGGTGCCAGCCGCCGAGCGAGAGCACGACCGTGCTGGGCCCCACGGCGAGCACCGTGCCCGCGACGGGCGAGCGCACCTCGAGTGCGTCTCCCGCGCCGACCCACGCCTCGAGATCCGCGGGCCACGTCTCCGCCGCGTCGACGGAGTCGACGCTCGTTCGGGTGAGGCGGTAGACCCCGTACGGCAGCACGGCGGCGGCCGCGCCTCGACCGATGGCCGCCGCGATGAGGCCGCTCTCCGCATCCGTCGAGAGCCAGGCACCCGACGCGAGCGCCTCCGACTCGACACCGGGATCGAGCACCTCGACCGGGCCGCCGAGCCCCGGCAGCAGGCCGCGCATCTGATCGACGCCGGCGGGCGCCCAGGGCAAGGCGACGAGCTCGAGACCATCGCGGTGCGGCCGTCCCTCGAAACCGAGCCGCGCGAGCACGGCCTCCGTCGCGACCGTGAGCGGGATATCGGTCGCCGAGTCGAAGATCCACTGCTCCCCCGCCACGCGCTCGCGCGCGTAGTCGTTGCCGCCGTCGATCTCGAGCTGCCGCCATCCGCTCGCCACGAGCAGCGCGGCGCGCAGCACGATCAGCGGCCAGACGGCTCGTGCCTCGGCCGGGCTCAGCGGCGCGCGCAGGTGGAAGGCGCCGATCGCGTCGAGCACGCGCAGCGGCCGACCTGGCTCGTGGTGCAGCATCGACGAGGCCGTGACCGCGAGCTCCGCGACGCGCCAGCCGTAGCCGATGTCGCCGAGGTCGATGATCACGCGCGGGTGCAGTCGCGCGTCATCGCCGGGCCTCCCCATGACGTTGTCGTCGGTGAGGTCTCCGTGGATCGCCTGCACGGGCAGCGCACCGGCGACCGAGGCGAGCGCCTCGTGGGCCTCCTGCGCGGCTGCGAGCACCCGTTCGCGCAACGAGTCATCGGCGATGGCGGGTGCGAGACGCACCGTCTCGTCGTAGGCCACGCGCATGTCCCAGGCGTTCTCGCGGGCGAGACCCGCGTGCGAGAGCCCCGCCAGCGCGAGCACCGATTCGGCTGCGAGGGCCCCGAACTCCTCGAGCACCACGGGTGCGAGGTAACCCGCGTCCACGAGCGGAGCTCCGTTCGCGAACTCGCTGCGGCGCACGGCGAGGCCGTGCCAGCGCTGGGTGAGCTCGCCGTCGAGTCCGGGCAGCACGGCCGGCACCTCGAGGCCGGCGGCACGGTAGGCGTCGAGCGCCGCATGCTGGGCATCGCGCGCCGAGTCTCCGAACACGGGATTGTCGACGCGCAGCACGCTGCGCGTGCCATCGGCCTCCAGCAGCACGAAGTTGCGGTCCTGGTTGCTCCCGAGCTCGCTCGCCACCGCCTCGATACCGTAGAGTTCCAGGGCGATGACGGCCGCATCGGCCTCCGACACCTCGGGGCGGACCAGGCCGCCCGCGTTCTGCTCCGTCACAGTGTCTCCGTTCTCATAGGCTCATCACTCATCGACTCGTACCCCGACCCCGTCGAGGGGCGGAAAACCGGTGCGTTTCCCTCCTCTCGGCCCGATCTCCCGCCCTTCGAGGGCGTCAATGCGGTCGGAGGAGTTCGGAACTCAGACTACGCGCGCCAGGATCTCGGGCGCGAGGGCCGTGAAGGCCCGCGTGCGGTGCGAAGCGGCATCCTTCTCCGCGGCCGTGAGCTCCGCGGCCGAGCGCGTCTCCCCCGTCGGCTGGAACACGGGGTCGTAGCCGAAGCCGCCCGCCCCGCGGGGCTCGCGGAGGATGCGGCCCTCCCAGACACCCCGCACCGCGATCTCGTCTCCGTCCGGGAGCGCGAGCGCCGCTGCGCACACGAAGCTCCCGGCGCGGTGCGCGTCCGCGACGTCGGTGAGCTGCCACAGCAGCAGGTCGACGTTCGCGCGGTCGTCGCGGGCGGGGCCTCCCCAGCGCGCCGAGAAGATGCCCGGGCTGCCTCCCAGCACGTCGACTGCGATGCCGGAGTCGTCGGCGATCGCGGGCAGTCCCGTGTGAGCCGCGGCGGCGCGCGCCTTGATGAGCGCGTTCTCCTCGAAGCTCAGACCGTTCTCGACGGGCTCCGGGCCGTCATAGCCGATGAGCTCGACTCCCGGGATCAGCGGACCGAGGATGCGCCGCAGCTCCTCGAGCTTGTGCGCGTTGTGCGATGCGAGCACGACCCGCACCGGTGCCGCGCTCTGCAGGCCCGACCCGCCGCCCGCAGTCATCGCGCGCCTCCCAGCGCCGCACGCTGGATCTCGCGCAGCTCTGCGGCCGAGCCCAGCGCCAGGTCGAGCAGCGCGTCGAGCTCGTCACGGCAGAACGGCGCGCCCTCGGCGGTGCCCTGCACCTCCACGAAGTCGCCCGAGCCCGTGACGACCACATTCATGTCGGTCTCGGCCCTCGAATCCTCGACGTAGGCGAGGTCTGTCATGGGCGTGCCGCCGACGATGCCGACCGACACGGCGGCGACGCTGTCCTTCAGCGGCTGCGCCTTCCTGCCGATATGACCTTCGTCCCGAGCCCACTCGATCGCGTCGGCCAGCGCGACGTAGGCGCCGGTGATCGAGGCCGTCCTGGTGCCGCCGTCGGCTTGCAGCACATCGCAGTCGAGCACGAGGGTGTTCTCCCCGAGCGCCTTCGTGTCGATGACGGCGCGGAGGCTCCGACCGATCAGCCGCGAGATCTCGTGTGTGCGACCGCCCACCTTGCCCTTGATCGACTCGCGCTGCATGCGCTCGTTCGTCGAGCGCGGCAGCATCGAGTACTCCGCAGTGACCCAGCCCGTGCCCTTGCCCATCAGCCAGCGCGGCACACCGGGCGTGAACGATGCCGTGCAGAGCACGCGCGTGGCGCCGAACGAGATGAGAGCGCTGCCCTCGGCCTGCGCGCTCCAGCCGCGTTCGATCATGACCGGGCGCAGTTGCTCGGGCGTGCGCCCGTCGGCGCGGGTGGGGTCGATCATCTCGTCTCCTCTTTCGGTGGTCATCGGGCGGGTCATCGCGCTGCGTTCATCGCCCGACGGTCGGGTCGGCGGCGCGGTCAGCCCGGCAGGCGGATCGCGCCGGTCTCCAGGCGATCGACGGCGTCGATGCCGATGCCGAGCATGCGGCGCGCGAGATCGACGAAGCCGCGGGTGTCGGCACCCGTCGCCTCGTAGCGCACCACGGGCTCCCCCGCTCCGGTCGGGCGCAGGAGTTCGCGCTCGGTGAGCACGCGGTACACCTCGTTCGCGGTCTCGATGTCGCTCGATACGAGCGCGACGTCGGCGCCCACGACCTGTCCGAGCGCTCCCCGCAGGAAGGGGTAGTGGGTGCAGCCGAGCACGAGCGTGTCGATATCGCGCGCCACGAGCGGCGCGAGATACCGCTCCGCCGTCGCCAGCACCTCGGGGCCGCTCGTGCGCCCCGCCTCCACGAGCTCGACGAAGCGGGGGCACGCCGCCGAGGTGAGCGTGATCTCCGGGCGCATCGAGAACAGGTCGTCGTAGGCCCGCGACTGGATGGTGCCCTCGGTGCCGATGAGGCCGACGCGGCCGTTGCGGGTGATCGCGGCGGCGCTGCGCACCGTGGGCCCGATCACCTCGACGACGGGCACCTCGTAGCGCTCTCGCGCGTCGCGCAGCACGGCGGCAGAGGCGGTGTTGCAGGCGATCACGAGCATCTTCACGCCCTGAGCCACGAGGTCGTCGAGGATCTCGAGCGCGAAGCGGCGTACCTCGGCGATCGGGCGGGGACCGTAGGGGGTGCGCGCCGTGTCGCCGACGTAGATCATCGACTCCCCCGGCAGCTGATCCCTGATCGCCCGGGCGACCGTGAGACCGCCGACGCCCGAGTCGAACACGCCGATCGGCGCCTCGGGCGAGGGATCAGGTCTGTTCACCCGACCAGCCTATCGCGCGCGGCCTCTCAGCCCGCTCGATCCAGGTGCGCCGGTGCAGCTCGGTCAGCCCGAACTCGGCGATGCCGTCGTAGTGGGCCCTGGCCCCGTAGCCCTTGTTGGAGGCCCAGGCATAGCCGGGGTGCGCGTCGTGGGCGGCGCGCATGATCGCATCGCGCGCCACCTTCGCGCGCACCGACGCCGCGGCGACGCCTGCGCACAGGCGGTCGGCGCCCACGCGGGTGCGCACGTCGAGCGGAGCGCGCAGCGCCGGGGTGAGCCAGTCGTGCGAGCCGTCGACGATGATCGCCGCGCGCTCGACCGGGATGCCCGCCGCGTGCAGCACCAGCAGGGCCCGCCGCCCGGCCTCCCCGAGCATCGCCGTGATCCCGAACTCGTCGATCTCTGCGGCGCTCGCGTAGCCGACGCCGCCCGCGCCCCACGCCTCCACGTGCGGCGCGATCGCCTCACGGCGCTTCTCGCTCAGCAGCTTCGAGTCGCGCAGCCCCTCCGGGAAGCCTCCTCCGACCCCGACCACGGCGTGCACGCCCACCGCCACCGGACCGGCGATGGCGCCGCGCCCGACCTCGTCGACACCGATCACGCAGGCGTAACCGGCCTCGAGCAGCTCGCGCTCGAGGTCGAGGGTCGGGTCCTTCGACTCACTCACCCGCCTGGTCGACCCCCGTGAAGGTGCCGTCGGGCCGCCCCAGCCAGGTGAAGCGGCTCAGCGGCCAGTTGAGCACGAAGGCCCGGCCGACGATCTCCTCCTCGGGCACGAAACCCCTGCCCGGCTGATCCTGGTTATAGCGGGAGTCCTTGCTCTGATAGCGGTTGTCGCCCATCACCCAGATCGATCCCTCGGGAACCTCGACGTCGAAGTCGATCGCCGATGCGCGAGACTCGCCCTCGGGGATCACGATGTAGGGCTCGTCGAGCGGCACCCCGTTGACCATGATGCGCCCCTCGGCATCGCAGCACACGACACGGTCGCCGCCGAGGCCGATGACGCGCTTCACCACGTAGTCGTTGCTCGTGTCGGCGGCGAGGCCGACGGCCTGCAGCACCTTCTCGAATCCCGTCGGGGTGGGAGCACCGCTCGGGTGCAGCCATCCGCCCGGATCCTTGAAGACCACGATATCGCCGCGCTGCACGGGCACGACCCCGGGCACGAGCTGGTTGACGAGGATGCGGTCGTTGACTTTCAGCGTCTGCTCCATCGACACCGACGGGATGTAGAAGCTGCGCACGAGGAAGGTCTTCAGCAGGAACGAGACCAGGAACGCGACGACCAGGATGATGACCAGGTCGCGGAGGAAGGCGATGAAGCCGCCGCGCCGTCGGGTTCCGGCTTCACTCATCACAGCTCCTGTCTCAGGGGTGCGCACGCGCGCTCGTACGGGCGGCCGGATGCGGCCGCAGACACCTCAGGCTCCCATCCCTGACGGAGGGGAGCCTGAGAGCGTCACAGGTTCGGCGGGACCTGCCCGCGGAACGGGCGGAGTCAGAACTCGCGCTTCTCCTTGACCTTGGCCTTCTTGCCGGTGAGGCCGCGGAGGTAGTAGAGCTTCGCACGGCGCACGTCGCCGCGGGACACGACCTCGATCTTGTCGATCGCGGGCGAGTGCACCGGGAACTTGCGCTCGACACCCACCTGGAAGCTGATCTTGCGAACCGTGAAGGTCTCGCGGACGCCCTCGCCGTGGCGGGCGATGACGATGCCCTGGAACACCTGGACGCGCGAGCGGTTGCCCTCGACGATGTTCACGTGCACCTTGACGGTGTCGCCGGCGCGGAACTCGGGGATGTCGCTCTTGAGCGACGCGGCATCGACGTGGTCGAGCTTCTGCATTTCAGTCTCTCTCTGCGCCCGCCGCAAGTCGGAACGCGGAAAATCGTGTGGTGAAGAATAGGTGTGCATTCACGGTCTGTGCGAAACCCTCGCGGCAGCGTCGCGCCGTGTGACACAAGGATCTATTATGCCACAGTTCTGAGGCGATATCGGACGGCGAGGGATCCCGGCGCGCCGCGCTCGCTCACTCAGCCTTCCAGGTCCTCGCGCAGCCGGCCGACGACACGGTAGCGCGCCGTGACGAAGGCGCCGTTGCGGCCGGTCTGGAGCAGTTCGAGGTCGAGGCGGCGCGGCAGGAGAGGCCGGCCGGCCCCGAGCACGACCGGCGCGGTCGAGGTGCGGATCTCGTCGAGCAGGCCCGCGTCGGCGAACTGCCCCGCGAGGTCGCCGCCGCCCACGACCCACAGCTCCTTCTCGCCCGCCGCGGCGAGCATCTCCGCGTGAACCTCGGGAATGGGAGTGCTCGAGAAGCGGACGTCCGCGTCCGGCCACGGCAGCGGAAGGTCGCGGTGCGTCATGACCCAGGCGGGCATCTCGTAGGGCCAGGGCTCCGACTCCCGCCCGAGGTGCCGGAGGATCCACTCGTACGTCGTGGCTCCCATGACGAGCGCACCGATCCCTTCGATGAAGCGCTCGTAGTCGCCGGGGCCGTCGTCATCCTGCGGCTGGCGCAGCAGCCAGTCGAGCGAGTCGTCGGGGTCGGCGAGGAAGCCGTCGAGGGTGGTCGCGGTGTAGTAGATGACGCTCATGGGCGTGCTCCTTCGTGGGCTTGGTCGGTGTAGGCGTCGGCGGGTGAGCGGAGTTCGGAGGGATCGGCGTCAGCGGCTTCGGCAGCGGCGCGCCGACGGGGATCGCCCTCCCGCTCCGGGGCCGATCCCTCATCCCGTTCGGCCTCTCCCCGCAGTCTGCGGAGCCACATGATGGGGTCCCCGTCGTCGACCCGGATGCCCTCCCGGCGCAGCATGAGGCGTGCCACCTGCCGACGATGCGCGGCGAAGGTGAGGACGTGCGCGACGACGGAGCCGAGCACGAAGCTCTCGGGCGGATCGCAGAGCGCGTCGACGAGGCGGTCGTTCCACCCACCCCGCTGCTCGATGTCGCGCACGGCCGCGAGCCAGCGCCCCGCGACGCGCTCGTGGCGCTCCCGCAGCTCGCCGACGCCGGGGTGCTCGGAGCGCTGCGGCAGGTCGAGCCCCTCGATCGCGGCGAGCCAGACCTCCTTCGCGTGCACGAGCGCCTCGAGCACCGCCCCGAGCGACGCCTCCTCGCCGTCCCACTCGAGCACGATGTTGCCCGGAAGGTGGGGACGCGCGAGCGCGTCGGCGTCGAGCTCCGTGGCGGCGGCGAGGAGCACGGCGGTGTCGTCGAGGTCGTGCCGCACGAGCTGTTCGGTGAGGGGGTTCATGGAGTGCTCCTCGGCACGCACCCAGAGGGAGGTGGGCGGGTGGAAGTGGATCCCGTTCGGGCTCGGCAGCCAGTGGTTCGAGGCGGGCGTGCTCGGCGGGTGCCCGAACGCGCGCGCGAAGGCGCGGCTGAAGCCCTCGGCGGAGTCGTAGCCGGCACCCCAGGCCGCCTCGGTGACGCTCGCGCCGCCTCGCAGCTGCCAGGCCGCGCGCTCGAGCATCACCCGTCGGCGCATCGCGACGGGACTCTCGCCCGCCGCGCGCGAGATCGAGCGGGCGAAGTGGAAGCGGGAGGCGTGCGCTCCCCCGGCCATGTCTTCGAGGTCGCGATGGTTCTCGTCGAGCACCGCGTCGAGCAGCTCGCGCAGCCGGTCGCGTCGGTCGGTGGTCATGCATCCAGTCTGGCCGTGGCGCGGCGCACGCGCATGACCGATCTTGCCGAGTGCGCCCGCCGACGGGAATGTCAGTGGCCTCTGCCATCATCGGGAGCATGGAACCCCAGGTGCAGACCATCCGCGACGCGGCTGTCCGCGGCGAGGCGGAGCGAGCGCTCCACGGCGAGGCGGCCGGGCTGCTGCGTCGGCTCACGGGCCGCCCCGACGCGGAGTTCCACGACGGCCAGTTCGAGGCGATCCGCGCGCTCGTCGCCGAGCGTCGCCGCGCGCTCGTGGTGCAGCGCACGGGCTGGGGCAAGTCCGCCGTCTACTTCGTCGCGACCGCGCTGCTGCGGCAGCGGGGTGCGGGGCCGACGCTGCTCGTCTCTCCCCTGCTCGCGCTGATGAGGGATCAGGTCGCGGCCGCGGAGCGCGCCGGCGTCAGGGCAGCGGCCATCAACTCGGCGACGTCGGAGGAGTGGTATGAGATCGAGGCGCGCCTCGCGGCGGACGAGGTCGACGTGCTGCTGGTGTCGCCCGAGCGTTTGAACAACCCGCGCTTCCGCGAGCAGCAGTTGCCCGGCCTGCTCGCGCGCACGGGTCTGCTCGTGATCGACGAGGCGCACTGCATCTCCGATTGGGGCCACGACTTCCGCCCCGACTACCGGCGCATCGCGACGCTGCTCGCCGAACTCGACCACGACGTGCCCGTGCTCGCGACGACCGCGACGGCGAACGCCCGCGTCGTCGACGACGTGGTCGAGCAGCTGGGGCGCGACGTGCTGACGCTGCGCGGATCCCTCGCCCGCGAATCGTTGCGACTCGGCTGCCTGTCGCTGCCGACGCCCCGCGAGCGGCTGGCGTGGCCCGTCGCGCACCTCGGCGAGCTGCCGGGCAGTGGGATCGTCTACGCCCTGACGGTGTCGGCGGCCGAAGACACCGCTGCGCTGCTGCGCGACGCGGGCTATCCCGTCGCCGCCTACACGGGGCGCACGGACCCCGAGGAGCGCGAGCGGCTCGAGGCCGCGCTCAAGGCGAACGAGGTGAAGGCGCTCGTGGCGACGAGCGCACTCGGCATGGGCTTCGACAAGCCCGACCTGGGCTTCGTCGTGCACCTGGGAGCGCCATCCTCCCCGGTCGCCTACTACCAGCAGGTGGGCCGCGCCGGGCGCGGCGCCGCGAACGCCGACGTGCTGCTGCTGCCCGGGCCTGAGGACGCGGCGATCTGGCGCTACTTCGCCACCGCCTCGATGCCTGATCCCGGGCGGGCGGCCGCGGTGCTCGCGGCGCTCGGCGGCCCCGACGACCCGCCACTCTCCACGCCCGCGCTCGAGGCGCGGGTCGACATCCGGCGCAGCCCGCTCGAACTGCTGCTCAAGGTGCTCGACGTCGACGGTGCCGTGCGGCGCGTGTCGGGCGGGTGGGTCGCGACGGGCGCCCTGTGGCGGTACGATGCAGAGCGCTACGCGCGGATCGCGGCGGCGAGGGAGGCCGAGCAGCGCTCGATGCTCGAGTACGAGCGGGGCGGGCGCTGCCGCATGGAACTGCTGCAGCGCGATCTCGACGATCCGAGCGCTGCGCCGTGCGGGCGCTGCGACGTCTGCGCGGGGCCTTGGTACCCGGCCGAGGTTCCTGCCTCCGCCGCGGAGCGCGCCGCGGGCCGACTGCAGCGCGTCGGCGTGCCGATCGAGCCGCGCGGCATGTGGCCGACCGGCGCGGATCGGCGCGGGCTCGCGGTGAAGGGGCGGATCGCGGCCGAGGAGCGGCCGCAGGAGGGTCGAGCGGTCGCCCGCCTCACCGACCTCGGCTGGGGCGGCCCGCTGCGCGAGATCTTCGCCGCGGGCGCCGGGGACCGCGAGATCGATGAGCGTCTTCTGGAGGGGGTCATCGCGACGCTGCGCGACTGGCCGTGGGAGCAGCGTCCCGTCGGCGTCGTCGCCATGCCCTCGCTCACGCGCCCACGCCTCGTCGCAAGCACGGCCGCAGCCATCGCAGAGCGCGGGCGCCTGCCCCTGCTCGGCGCGCTCGACGTCGATCCTGCGATTCCCGTTGCGGGACCTGGAGGCAACAGCGCATTCCGTCTGGCATCGGTCTGGGAGCGGTTCAGCCTGGCGCCGCAGCTCGCCGAGACCGTTGCGCGGGCGCCTGGCCCGATCCTGCTCGTCGATGATCTCGTCGACAGCCGGTGGACGCTGACGGTCGCCTCCCGCCTGCTGCTGCGGGCGGGCGCCCCGTCGGTGCTGCCCTTCGCGCTCGCGAGCGTGGGGTGAACGAGGCTCCGCCTACAGCTGGCACCCCGGACACCAGTAGAGTTTGCGGTTGCCCATCTCCTCCAGCACGATGTTCGTTCCGCAGCGTTTGCAGGGCGTGCCCTCGAGCTTGTACACCCAGTGACGCTCGTCGCGCTGCTCGAGCGCCTTCCGGTAGGCCTCGCCCTCGAGCCCGTCGATGGTGATCATCTGGCCGACGGTGATGCCGATCTCGAGCAGGTGCGCCCAGTCGTCCCAGAGCGCCTCGAGCACCGTGCGGTCGAGCGTGTTGGCCGGGGTGTGCGGGTCGAGCTCCGCGCGGAACAGCATCTCGGCGCGGTAGACGTTGCCGATCCCCGCGACCACCGCCTGGTCCATGAGCACGAGCCCGATGGGCGTCTTCTTCCTGTGTGCCCGCTCGACGAAGCGCTGCCGTTCGGCCTCGGTGTTCGCGTTCGCGGGGTCGGGGCCGAGCCGCTGGATCACGGCGTCGACCTCCGCCGGTGTCAGAACCTCGCACGCGGTCGGGCCTCGCAGGTCGGCGCACACCGTCTCGTTGAGCAGTCGCACCCGCACCTGCCCGACGGGCTCGGGCGGAAAGGCGCCCTCTTCGCGGGTCTCGCGGTCGTTCTCCGCCATGCGCATGCGCATGCGGCGCGGGGCCCCGATCGACGTCACCGAGTCCTCTGCGGCCTCGTCGACCACGCCGGCCATGCCGGTCTGTCCGAGGCGGCCGCGCCCGAACTTGGTGGCGTGGATCTGAATGGAGGGATCCACCCGCACCTCGCCCGCGAAGTCCCATGCGCCGTAGATGCCGAGGTGCACGCGCAGCCACTCGTCGCCCTCGAACTCGAGGAACATCTGCTTGCCGACGGCGCGCGCGTCGAGCATCTCGCGACCGTTCAGGACCGCTGCGCCGGCGGCGAAGCGGCCCTGGGGGCTTGTCACCGAGGGCGCCGTGCCCACGAAGTTCGCGCCGAACTGCCGCGCGATGCGGTGGACGGAATGGCCCTCGGGCACGACGCCCTCCTCTTCTCCGCTCGTCCGAGCGGTTACAGCGAATCGACCTGCTTGCCCGCGATCGCGCCGGTGCGCTCGTACTCCCGCAGCTGGGCGATGCGGCGCACGTGGCGCTCGTCACCCGGGAAGGGCGTGGAGATGAAGAGGTCGATGAAGCGGATCGCGTCCTCGACCTCGTGCTGGCGGGCGCCGATCGAGATCACGTTGGCGTTGTTGTGCTCGCGCGCGAGCGTCGCGGTCGACTCGTTCCACACGAGGGCCGCACGGATGCCCTCGACCTTGTTCGCGGAGATCTGCTCGCCGTTGCCGGAACCGCCGAACACCACGCCGAGCGCCTCGACGCCGTCGCGCTCGTCGCGCGCGACGCCGACCGCGGCGTTGATGCAGAACGAGGGGTAGTCGTCGAGCGCATCGTAGCTCTCGGGTCCGTGGTCGATGACCTCGTGCCCCTGTTCGCTCAGGTGCTGCTGCAGTCGCTGACTGAATTCGAGGCCGGCGTGATCTGTGGCGACGTGAATACGCATGAACGCCAGTCTATCGAGGTTCGGCGCGCTCTCCGCCTGCCGAGTGGTCCGCCCCCGTCCGGCTCGGCACGAGCAGCAGGATCGCCCATCCGAGGGGCGCCACCGTGAGGCACAGCATGAGCAGCTCGAGCGGCGCGAAATCGCGCGGAGCGGCATTCATCAGAGCGAGGCCGACTACGGGACCGGCCACCTGGCCGAACGCTCCAGCTGCGCTGAAAGCGCCGATGAAGCGCCCGGCGCGACCCGCCGGCGCGATCTCGAGCGCCGATGCGAGCAACACTGAGTTCGCGACCCCGACCGCGGCACCGCTCAGGAGCGCCCCGAGAACCACCGGCGGCAGCGATCCCGACCCCGCGCGCAGCCCGATCGAACACGCGAGCAGCAGCGCCGCCCCGATGAGCAGCGCTCGGGACTTCCGCAGTCGCTCGGGACGGGCGAAGAGCGCGAGAGCGGCAGCGATGAGTCCCCCGAGGGCGGCGGCGACCACGAGCGCGCTCGCGCGCACCGTCGCCGCCCCGCCCAGGTCGAGCCGCTGCTCCAGGTCGAGCGGATGATAGCTCACGAAAGCGGCGACCACGATCGAGGTGAGGCACTGCACCAGGAGCAGTCTCCACGCGCCGATCCCGATAGGGCGGGCCGCGGAGGAGCTCCGTCCCCGATGCTCCCCGAGCGGCTCGGACTCGGGTGGGAGCGCAGCCGGGACACCACCGCGGAGTCCGGCAATCGCCCCGCGGTCCCAGCGGGCACGGGCCACGACCACAGCCGTGTAAGCGAGTCCGATCAGCGCGAACGCCCCGCCGATGACCCAGGCGGCCTGCGGCAGAGCGATGAGCAGCAGCACGGGGATGAAGATCCCGAGATACCCGCCCAGCACCATCACCACGGAGCCCCTCCGTCGATGCGCGGCACCCGCGGTCGCGAGCACCGTGCGGAGCAGTGCCATCGCGCCGGAGTATCCGAACTGCGCGGTCGCCCACCCGCCGACGAGAGCGGGGAGCGCCGGAACCATCGCGATAGCCAGCCCAGCGGTTCCGATGAGCACCGCGAGCAGGACCCAGAGCCATCTGCGGCCGACGGGATCCGGTCCGTGATCGGCTGCCCAGCCGAAGCAGAGCGCCCCGATCACCGCACACACCGCACCCGTCGAGATCGTCGCCGCTACGATGCCGGCGGCCGCGTCGGCATCCCCGAGAAGCGAGGCTCGCTCGGCTATACCGCCGATCACCGGCGGCGTCAGCGCCGCGAGCAGCAGCAGCTTTCCGACGTTGGCGCGGATCGCGGTGCGCCGCGACTCCGCGCCGCTCACCCTGCTTCCTCGCCCGTTTTCTGCGGGAACAGCCCCGCGTCGGCCGCCGCCCGGATGGCCTCGGTGCGGCTGCTCACACCGAGCTTCCTGTAGACACGGGCGAGGTGCCATTTCACGGTCTCCCTGCTCAAGAAGAGCGAACCGGCCGCCGCCGCGACAGTCCCGTGCTCGGCAACCGCCACGAGCGAGCGCCGCTCGGCCTTCGTCAGCGCCCCGATGCCGGGCGGTGGCACAGGACGGGCGAGCGCCAACGGTCCGAGTCGGGGAACCAGGTCGGTGAGCGCCGTGAGGCCCGGCACCGGGACCGCGAGAACGGGTGTCCGCAACCCGTGCTCCGACATCACCTCGACCGCGTGTGTGCCGAATCGAATCGCCGCCGCGGTGTCCTCCCCGAGTCGCGCCGACTCCGCCTGCAGCAGCAACAGCTCTGCCCGCCGTCGCGGCCGTTCCCCCGGTCCGGGCTGCTGCTGCAGTGTCCCCAGCAGCATGCGGGCAGCTTCTGAGCGTTCGGAGGCGAGCAGCGCGTACACTCCGACGAGGGACTGCTGGCGAGCCATGGCACGAGGCAGCGTGAGACCCGCGTGCCAGCGCAGGCGCGCTTGCAGCTCTGAGAGCGCGCGCTTTCGCGCGGGAAGGGCGGAGAATCGACGCAGCCGTCGGTCCATCCGCCGGTCGAGATCGACGAGCGCATTTCGCGCACCGGAGCGTCGCTCCGCGATGAGTGCCCGCAACTCGGTCAGATAAGGCCAATGCTCGATGGTCGCCTCGTGCGGGGCAAGCGCTTCGACATGCTCCTCGGCGAGACCGAGGTCGTCGGCTTCGAGGGCGAGCAACGCGGCGGCGATGCGATACCCCGCCCCCACGTATGAGCTGTGCCATCCGTGGGGCGCTTCGCGCGCCTCGCAGCGCTCGATGGCATCGCCCGCCTCGCTCATCGTCCCGCGCCAGGCCGCCCCGAGAGCGCGAAGTGCGAGAACATGCGCGCTCGACGGCGATGTGCCCGCCTCGAGCCCCGGGCCGACACGCTCCAGCACACGCTCTGCGGCATCGAAGCGGTCGGCGTGAAGGTGCGTCAACCCGGCCTGCGCGATCCCCGTGGCGATGGCATTGCGCAGCTGCGGGGCCTCGGACTCATCGAACTGGTCGAGCGCCGCTTCGAAGCGCACGGCCATCCGGCCCGCGAGATCCTCGTTGCCGCTCAGCCGCGCCGCCACCATCCGCAGTGCCGACGCCACAGCTCCCGGCGGGCCGGCCTTCGCAGACTCGGCAGCGAGTCTCGGGCCTGCGAGCGCTTTGAGCCCGCTCAGCAACGCGTCGAGGCGCCCGCGCGGAAAAGCGTACTCGTCGATCAGGGCGAACGCCGCGATGACTGGATAGCGGTCGCGAACCCTCTGCGGGACGCTGCTCAGCGTCCGGTATCCGACGTGCTCCGCCCGACGGTCGACCCGCTGCACGCCGTGCTCGAGCAGCAGCGTCTCCAACAGCTCCCAGGCCTCCGCGTGGAGGGCGGCGCGCATGGCGAACACCGGCTTCCCCGCGCGCTCGAACTCTTGCGCCGCACGCCGATGGAGTTCCCGCATCCGTCCTTCACCGAGCTCGGTCTCAGCCCGAGACTGCAGCTCCTCGCGGATGAGGTCGTGGTGACGATACCACCGGGTGCCGTCTGCTTCCTCCCAGAACCCGGCTCCCACCTCGGTCTCCCCGTCGAGAAGCTCGGCGGCGCGTTCCTCTTCGAGGCCGAGCACTCCCGCGAGAACGGGCGCGGAGATCTCGTCGAAGAGCGCGGTCGCGCAGAGCGCCTCATGCCGAGTCTCATCGGCTTCGCGCAGCAGTCGGTCGACGTAGCGGGATACGAACTCGCGCCGCGTCGCCAAGGGCGGCCGCCCGCTCGCCGCGTACTCCACGACGGCTGCGTGAGCGGCGATGGGCCAGCCGCCCGTCTCGCGCAGAATGAGCGCCCCGAGGCGTTCCCGCTCAGCCGAAGAGGCCTCCGGGAGATACTGCGAGAGCAACTCGTCCATCTCGTCCGGCGTGAGCCTCAGGTCGTCCGAAGACGCCTCCCTCAACGGCACCAGCATGCGCGCGTCGAGGTCGAGCAGACGAGAAGGTCTCGACCGGGTCGTGAGGATCACTCGCAGTCCATGTTTCGCGGTGAGCGCCTGCAACAGGGTCTCCCCGAGGAGCTCGCCTGCCTCCCGCCCGGCTTCGACGCCGTCGATCACCAGCACCATCCGGTCAGGAGCATCGGCGCAGAACGCCTCGAGGGCGCGCTCTGCTCCGCCGAGCGCGTCCCCCGCACGCCGCGGCGCCGCCCGGCCCTCCCCGGCGACCAGCCCGGCCTCGAGCATCGCATCGAGCGCGGCCTCCCAGATGCGCTCCGCCTCCCTGCGTCCCCCGTCGCCGCGCACCCACAACGCAGGGGCGTCGTCGCCCATCGCGGCGGCGAGCTGCGCCGCCACGACGGACTTGCCGGACCCGCCACCGCCCCAGAGGACCACGAGCGCCGGATCGCCCGCGGTGAGGCGGCGGATCAGATCGCCCCGGTCGAGGAGCCGATGCCGGCTCATCGGAAAGAAGTGCTTCATTTCCCTCGGCCCGTCGGACTCCCTCTGTGCCCGGCCGAGCCTCCTCACTCTCTGTTCTCCCGTTCGCCGCGTCCCCTCGCGGCCGGGCTCCCCATCGGTGCCGGCGCCGCGGCGCAGTATCGGCGCGGCTCTCGAAGTCTCGGACTCAGAACTGCGGGCCGACGGTCCGTCCGCGCTTCAGCTCGTAGAATCCGGGCACGCTGGCCGCTGCGCGGATGCCGTCCCACAGCTGCAGCGCCTGCTCGCCCGTCGGCGCCGGCGTCACGACCGGGCCGAAGAAGGCGACGCCGTCGATCGAGATGATCGGCACCCCGACGTCGGGGCCGGCGATCTCGAGCGCGTGGAAGGTGTTCTCCCTCAGCTGCGCGTCGTCGGCATCGTCAGCCGCAGCCGCGGCATCGGCCGGCGCCCCCGAGACGGCGGCGAGCGCCTCGCCGATGATCTCGTCGAAGTCGGTGCGGCCGCCCGGGTGGATCCGGTTGCCGAGCTCGGTGTACAGCTCCCCGACGGCGTCGTCGCCCGCCGCAGCGCCGACGGCGAGAGCGACCTGTCCCATGCGCTTGCCCTGGCGCTGCCCCTCTGCGTGGCTCCCGGCGTCGCGCCCCTCGTTGATGATCGCGAGGCTGATCGGCTTCCAGGTCACGGAGAAGCCCCGAAGCTCGGAGACCTCGCGCACCCAGCGGCTGGTCATCCAGCACCAGGGGCAGATCGGATCGAAGTAGAACTCGACTGCGGGGGACGTTGCGGTGGCTTCGATGCTCATGGATCAACCCTACTCGCGTCGACGCGCCGCGGTCATTCCCGGGGTCGCTCCAGGTTCCTTCTCGTCGCGAGCAGCAGGTCTTCCGGCTCGATCCCTCGCCATCTCACGAACCGACCGGTCCTTTAGAATCGGTGCATGCGCCGCCATCTCGCTTGGATCCTGTGGCTCGTCGGGGCTCTGGCAAGCTATGTGCTCCTGGCGTTTCTGACCGCCTTCCTCAGCGACCGTGCGGTTCGAGGCGACGAGGAGTCCCTCACCTGGGCGCTGCTCACGCTGCTCTCCCTCGCGGTGCAGTTCGCTCTGCCGTTCGTCATGCTGTGCATCTCGGCGGCCTGTGCGAGGTCCTGTTTTCGCAGGTGGCGGCGGTCTCGCGGCAGATATACGAGGCTCGAACGCAGCATCATCGACCGGCAGGAGCGGTCCGCCGAGTGGTGGCGGTATGCAGGGGCACAACGACAGCTGCTGCTCGACGGGCGAGTCCCGGAGGCGAGGGAGAGCTGGGAGGTCGTGCTCCAGAACGGCGAGCGGCTGTTCGAAGACGTCACGCTCGGCTACGCCCGCTATTACGGAGCCGATGTACAGTACACCCAGACGAGCTCCTTCGCTTTCGGGCACCCGGCCTTCGTGCTCTCCGCCATCGCCGTGAATGCGGCGGCGAACGCCGCCTCGGCGAGGAGAGCCTCGCTCGCCGCTGCGCCGCAGTGGCGAGAGCACCAGACCGCGAGAGTGCTCATCACCAATCGCCGTTTCCTCGTCCATGCGAACGGGCGGTGGCTCTCCTTCTGGTTCGAGGGGATCACCGCGATCTACCCGGAGACCGCCGTGCGTACGCTGATCTGCCAGTTCGAGGTGGGCGAACCCCTCATGCTCACGGGAGACGCCGCTCCCCTCGCCTCGGTCTACGCGGTGCTGATCGCCCTGGGCCCCGAGGCGCTGGAGAGGCACCCCGCCCTCGCAGCGCTGAACATGCCGGCGTCCGCTCCCGAACTCCCTCCGATCGGTCGAGAGCGTCGAAAACGGCGCTAGGCGACGCCCCTCCGCCGCCGGCCGGCGCTCATCGGGGTCATAGCTCCCAGGCATAGGCTATTCACGTTCAGACGGTGCCGGCCCCGGCGCCTCCGCCCTCCAGCCCACAAGGAGATTCAGTGCCAGGAACGAACCTCACCCGCGCCGAGGCCCAGGAGCGCGCGGATGTCGTGAAGACCCGCAGCTACGAGATCGCGCTCGACCTCGCCACCGGGGCCGAGACCTTCGCAGCACTTACGACGGTGCGCTTCGCCGGGCGCGAGGGCGCCGAGACCTTCATCGACCTGATCGCCGACTCCGTCGAGCGCATCGAGTTGAACGGCGCCGAGCTGGATCCCTCGCAGCACTTCGCCGACTCCCGCGTCTCCCTTCCCGGCCTCGCAGTCGAGAACGTGCTGACGATCGTGTCGACGCAGCGCTACACCAACACGGGTGAGGGTCTGCACCGCTTCGTGGACCCCGCCGACGGCGAGGTCTACCTGTACTCGCAGTTCGAGGTGCCCGACTCGCGCCGCGTCTTCCCGGTCTTCGAGCAGCCCGATCTCAAGGCGACGTTCGCGTTCTCGATCACGGCCCCGGCCCGCTGGCAGGTCGTGAGCAACCAGCCGACGCCGGATCCCTCGCCCGCGGGCGAGCGCGACGGCGAAGCGCTCGCCACGTGGTCGTTCGAGCCCACGCCCGTCATGTCGAGCTACATCACCGCGCTCATCGCCGGGCCCTACCATGTCGAGCGGTCGCAGCTCACGAGCCGCGACGGGCGCATCATTCCCCTCGGCGTGTTCTGCCGCTCCTCGCTCGCCGAGCACCTCGACGCCGACTACGTCTTCGAGAAGACCCGCGAGGGCTTCGCCTTCTTCGAGGAGCAGTTCGACTACCCCTACCCCTTCGACAAGTACGATCAGCTCTTCGTGCCCGAGTTCAACGCGGGAGCCATGGAGAACGCCGGGGCGATCACCTTCACCGAGGCCTACGTCTTCCGCAGCCAGGTCACCGACGCCATGCGCGAACGCCGCGTCGTCACGATCCTGCACGAGCTCGCGCACATGTGGTTCGGCGACCTCGTGACCATGCGGTGGTGGAACGACCTGTGGCTCAACGAGTCGTTCGCCGAGTATATGTCGACCCTCGCCGTCGCCGAGGCCACCGAGTGGACCGAGTGCTGGACCACCTTCGTCGCATCCGAGAAGTCGTGGGCCTACCGGCAGGATCAGCTGCCCTCGACGCACCCCATCGTCGCCGAGATCCGCGACCTCGAGGACGTGCTCGT
Source organism: Leucobacter ruminantium (assembly GCF_017565705.1). Classification (GTDB taxonomy): domain Bacteria; phylum Actinomycetota; class Actinomycetes; order Actinomycetales; family Microbacteriaceae; genus Leucobacter; species Leucobacter ruminantium. The sequence goes on along the minus strand of NZ_JAGDYL010000017.1, from coordinate 67,956 downwards.
CAACTTCGACGGCATCACCTACGCGAAGGGCGCGTCCGTGCTCAAGCAGCTGGTGGCTTGGGTCGGCCGCGAGCCGTTCATGCGCGGGGTGCACGACTACTTCACGAAGCATCACCACGCCAACACCGAGCTGCGCGACCTGCTCGTCGAGCTGGAGGCGCAGAGCGGCCGCGATCTCGCGGAGTGGTCGCGGCTGTGGCTCGAGACGGCCGGCGTCAACACGCTGCGCCCCGTCTTCGAGCTCGACGACGAGGGCCGCTACACGAGCTTCACGATCGAGCAGACCGCTCACACCGACTACCCGACGCTGCGGCCGCACCGCATCGCGATCGGCCTCTACGAGGACGGCGAGGGATCCCTCAGCCGGGTGCGCCGCATCGAACTCGACATCGACGGCGCCCGCACCGAGGTGCCCGAGCTCGTCGGCGCCGCGCAGCCGGCGCTGCTGCTGCTCAACGACGACGACCTGAGCTACGCGAAGATCCGCCTCGATGAGCGCTCGCTCGAGACCGCGGCCGAGCGCCTCGGCGACATCGAGGACTCGCTGCCGCGATCCCTCGTCTGGGGCACGCTCTGGGACGCGACCCGAGACGGAGAGTTCCCCGCCTCGCGCTTCGTGGAGATCGTGCTGCGGCACATCGACCGCGAGACGGCGTCGACGACCCTGCGCACGCTGCTGCAGCAGGTGTCGCTCGCGGCGTCGAGCTACGTGGCGTCCGAGCGCCGCGAGTCGACCCTCGCCGACGTCGCCGACAGGCTCTGGCGGCTCGCGAGAGCGGCAGCCCCCGGCTCGGACAACCAGTTCCAGTTCGTCAGGGTGTTCGCGCAGCTCGCCTCGACCGAGCAGCAGCTCGACGACGTCAACGCGCTGCTGGAAGAGCGCACGCAGCTCGAGGGCCTCGACATCGACACCGATCTCGGCTGGGAACTGCTCATCGCCCTCGCGGCCGGCGGCCGCTCGACCGCCGACGAGATCGCCCAGGCCCTCGCAGAGGATCGCACCGCGTCGGGCGAGCAGTCGGCCGCGCACGCGCGCGCCGCACTGCCGACATCGGAGGGCAAGCAGGCCGCGTGGGCGTCGGTGTTCGATGAGCCGGGCGCCTCGAACCTCATCATCCGCGCCACCGGCCTCGGATTCCTGCGCGCCGCCGACCGAGAGCTGCTCGCGCCCTTCGTCGAGCAGTACTTCGCCTCGCTCACTCGCGTATGGGAGTCGCGCAGCTACGCGATCGCCGAGGAGCTCATCGACGGCTTCTATCCCTCTCCGCTCGCGAACGAATCGCTCGCCGAGGCCACGCGCGCCTGGCTCGAGGCGAACCCTGAGGCCCCGGCCGCCCTGCGCCGCCTCGTGATCGAGCACCTCGCGGGCGTGGAGCGCGCGCTCAGAGCGCAGGAGGCGGATCGAGCCGCGACGACGACCGGAACGGAGGTCTGAGTGGGCCGCATGGAAGGGGTCGAGGATGTGGAGGAGGTCGTGACGAATGCGTTCACGACCTTCCTGCAGACCTATCAGGTGCCGCTGACGATCCTCGCGATCATCGTCGTCGCCGTCCTGCTGAACTGGCTGCTTCGGAAGCTGCTCATGCGCACGGTGACGCAGATCGTGCGGGGCGTGAAGAAGGCGCAGGACGTCGACACGACGTCGGAGATCCAGGCGGCGCCGTATGTGAACGCACGAGCGGTGCAGCGCACGAGGACTCTCGGCTCGGTGGGGCGGGTGGTCATCACCTGGACGATCGTCGTGATCTCCATGATCCTGATCCTGGGCCAGCTCGGCGTCAATCTCGCGGCGCTGCTCACCTCCGCCGGTATCGTCGCGGCGGGCCTCGCCTTCGGCGCTCAGAATCTCGTCAAGGACATCCTCAATGGCATCTTCATGGTGTTCGAGGACCAGCTCGGCGTCGGTGATGTCGTGACCATCGGAGAGGTGAGCGGCACCGTGGAGGACGTGGGGATCCGCGTCACTCAGGTGCGTGCGATGGACGGCACGCTCTGGTTCGTCCGCAACGGCGAGATCCTCACCCTTGGCAACTCGTCGCAGGGCTGGGGCCGCGCGCTCATCGACATCACCGTGCGCGCCGACAGCGACCTCGACAGGGTCGAGGAGGTCACCCTCGAGGCCGCGCGCGAACTCCTGAAGTCACCGAGCACGGCGCGCAAGGTCACCGGCGAGCCCGAGCTCTGGGGCGTCGAGAGCGCGTTCGGCGACCGTGCGACGCTGCGGCTCGCGGTGCGCACGCGCCCCGAGGCGCAGTGGGCCGTGCAGCGCGCGCTGCGGGCCTCGCTCATGCGGCACTTCAACGAGGCGGGCATCAAGCTCGCCGAGGAGCTGCCCCGATTCCCCGGAGGTGCGGCGTGACCGAGCAGCGCGGACCCGATCCCTCGCCCCCGGCCGCGCGCCTGACACTGCGCTCCGAGCAGAACGGCGCAGCGGTCACCGACACCCTCTGGGCGCAGGTCGGCGGCACCGAGACCTTCGAGCGCATCGTGAGGGCGTTCTACCGTGGCGTGCGCGAGGATCCGGAGCTGAACTTCATGTACCCGCAAGACGATTGGGAGGGCGCGATCTGGCGACTGCGCGCCTTCCTCGAGCAGTACTGGGGCGGGCCCACCACCTACTCCGAGGAGCGCGGGCACCCGCGGCTGCGCATGCGGCACGCGCCGTTCCCCGTCACGCCGGCCGCGCGCGACCGCTGGCTGCACCACATGCACGCCGCGCTCGACGAGGCCGAGCTGCCGCCCATGCACGACGCGGCGTTCCGCGACTACGTCGAGCGGGCCGCCCTCGCGATGGTCAACCGCTTCGAGTGATGCCGACTCCCCGCCTTAGAGTGGACGCGTGGGTGTCTTGAGTGCGCGCGAGCAGACCCCGGCCGACCGGGATGTGCCGGTGCGCATCTCAGGATTCAAGTTCGTCTGCATCACGCGGGGCCTCGCTGCCGGCCTGCTCGCCGTGTCGTTCGGCATTCTGCTGGCTGGCGCGATGACCGGTTCCGTGTCGGGGATATCGTCGGGTCCAGTGGTCTGGGCGGCGATCGGCACCGTCGCAGCGGTCGCGATCGGGTTCCAATCGTTCGGCTACACCGCTTTTGTCTACGACGCCGGCGATGCGCTGCTCGTCGGGCGGAGACGCGCGCAGGTGCCGATCGCCTCGATCGTCGACCTGACCTTCTCCGCGCCTGGTATGGGTCGGGGCGGTGCGATGCAGGTGATCGTGACGTACCGCGGGAGCGGGAGGGAGTCCTTCTGCTACGTACCACTCGATGCGGTGTCGGGCTGGAGGCTCTCCTCGAGGGAACCGGCCTCGATCACCGAGCTGCGGAGGCGGGTCGAGGCGGCGCGTTCTTCTCGGTGAGCGCAGGCCGAAGCCGCTGCACCGGCGCTTATCGGGGCTGAAGCATCCGAGATCCCTGTGTGGCATCGGCCGGCATCCGGAAGGCCTCAGATGCACCTGTACGGGACGGGTCGCATGCGAGCATCAGTGCGATACTGGATCGCATGGCACTCCACCTCACCGACGACGCCGAAGCCGACCGCCTGCTCACCGACAACCCGCTCGCACTGCTGATCGGCATGCTGCTCGACCAGCAGGTCGCGATGGAAGTCGCGTTCGCCGGTCCACTGAAGATCGAGCAGCGCTTCGGGCCGGTCGAAGCGGAAGCGATCGCGGAGGCCGACCCCGAGGCCTTCGCCGCGGCATTCAAGCAGTCGCCCGCCGTGCACCGTTTCCCGGGCTCGATGGCCGAGCGCGTGCAGACACTCTGCCGGGCCATCGTGCAGGACTGGCACGGCGAGGCCGCAGCGATCTGGACCGAGGGCGACCCCGACGGCAAGACCGTGCTGAAGCGCCTCAAGGCGCTGCCCGGCTTCGGCGATCAGAAGGCACGGATCTTCCTCGCGCTGCTCGGCAAGCAGTGCGGCTTCTCGGGCGAGGACTGGCGGGAGGCCGCCGGCGCCTACGGCGAAGAGGGATCGTTCCGCAGCGTCGCCGACATCGTGTCACCCGAGACGCTCCTCAAGGTGCGCGAGACCAAGCGGGCCGCGAAGGCCGCCGCCAAGCGGGCGGCAGGGTCGTGAGCGAGCGGTTCTCGCTCGGAGACCAGGTCACCTGGAACTCGGAGGCCGGCCGCGTCGCGGGGCGGATCATCGCGGTGCACACGGAAGACTTCGATTACAAGGGGCACACGCACCGTGCCTCCCCCGATGAGCCGCAGTACGAGATCCGGAGCGATACGACCGAGCACATCGCCGCTCATCGCGGAAGCGCGCTGCAGCGCATCGACTGAGCCGTGGGCGCGCATCCCTGCTTCACCGTCGGGCACTCGAACCGGGAGCTCGGCGAGTTCCTCGCCTGCCTCGAGGCGCACGGGGTCACCCGCCTGGTCGACGTGCGCAAGCTGCCCGGCTCGGCCCGCTACCCCTGGTTCGACGCCAATCGGCTCTCGGCCGCGCTCGCGGAGCGCGGAATCGAGATGCTGAGGTGGGACGCTCTGACCGGGCGCCGCCCGGTGAGCCGAGAGGTGCCGTTCGACGTCAACGCCTGGTGGCAGAACCGCAGCTTCCACAACTACGCCGACCACGCGCTGTCGCGCGGCTTCGCCGACGCGCTAAGCGAGCTGCGCCGCATATGCGCGTCGTACCGCACGGCGGTGATGTGCTCGGAGGCGGTATGGTGGCGCTGCCACCGACGCATCATCGCCGACCACTTGCTCGCCGCTGGCGAGCAGGTGGAGCATATCCTGGGCCCCGACCGCGCCGAACCAGCCGTGCTGTCTGCCGGAGCCGTCGTCGGGAGGGATGGCGGGGTCACATACCCGGCCTCCGACTGACACGCCCCCTCGACCGCCCGGCGCCACTCCCTGCTGCCTCTCGGCACCCAGCGCAGCCCTCCCGAGCACCGGCCAACCCAGCCTCTCCCCCACAAGAACACAATGCCGGCGACCCCCCGCGATTGATTCCCTGGTAACATGAACACGTTCACTGAACGCGTTCACTAGAAGGGATCGACCTTGACCTCTCGAGAAGCTCAGCGACGAGAAACCGTCATGAACGTGCTCATCGGCGCAGACGAGCTGTTCCGCACGAAGGGTTTCGCCGCCACGACGGTGCGCGACATCGCAACCGCGTGCGGCGTCAGCGTCGGAACCGTCATGTCGGTCGGAGATAAGGAGGCCCTCCTGGTCGCCGCCTTCGACCAGCGGATCGCTCAGATCCACGCGTCGAGGCCGGTTCCGGAACACGGGACGACGCCCGTCCGCGAAGCGCTGCTCGAGCTGCTCGATCCCTTTCTCGAACTCTTCACCGCCCACCCCGCACTGTCACGCGCATACGGGGCGATCCTGGTCTCAGGCAAGCACGAGTCGACCGTCTTCACGGAGCTCGCGGGCGCGCTCAGGAACGAGATCTCCCGGGTGCTGCGCTCAACGGGACTGAGCGCGACACGAGCCGCGAGTCTCGCCGAGAGCATCTACTTCGCCTACATCGGCCGCCTCTTCACCTGGACCGGCGATGAGTCGGAGGATGCCGCAGAGCTGCGCGGCGATCTGCACCGCCTCATCTCGGCCATCTGCGAGGATCGGGAGCCGGCCCGATGACCTTCGCTCCAGACCCCTGGTGGTTGTCGGCAGCACTCGCCGCCGCGCTGCTCGGAGATGCGCTCGCATCGCTCCGGCCACCGCGATTCATTCGCGAGTGCCTCGACGGCGTGGGCTTTCCGCGCGAGTGGTGGTGGACGTTGATCGTCATCAAGACGCTCGCGGCGAGCGGACTCATCGTCGGCATCTGAGTGCCTGGCGTAGGGCTCGCAGCCAGCACGGGCGTGGTCGCATACTTCCTGTGCGCCGCCGCGGCGCACCTACGCGCGAGGTTCCTCACCGCGTCGTTCTGGGTGAACTGCCTCGGAATGCTGACGTTCGCCACGGCGACGCTGGTTCTCGCTCACCTCGCTTAGCGTGCCGCATCCACTTTCCCAGGTAAGCAACCAGAGTTGACACCATTCATCGAGCAATGTAGGTTGACAACATGGAGTCAACCGAAGTTGCTGAAGTCGCCGCAGACACCCGCGATCCCCGGGCGGGTCTGCGCGCCGTCGCCGCCCTGCGCACACTGACCGACCGGCTCGAGCTCGCCCAGGTCGAGGCCGCCCTGCGCGCAGGCATGGGGTGGCCCGAGATCGCGGAGGCGCTCGGGGTCACCCGGCAGGCGGTGCACAAGAAGTACGCGAAGAGAATCGACCAGACGATCCCTATCCCGAGGAGAAGCAGATGAGCAGATTCATCGACGCAGCCGCGACCGCGCACGTCCTCACGGTCGCCGCGATGGAAGAGGCGTCGCGCCTCGACCAGCGCGAGGCCGACCTCGACCATCTGCTGCTGGCGCTGACCATCGACGCGGGCACGGCCGGACAGGTGCTCCGCGGGCTGGGCATCACGCTCGACGCGGCCAGGGAGGCGGTGGCCGCCGAGCACGACGCCGCACTCGCCTCGCTCGGCGTCCGGGTCGACGCCCCACCGACAGGAGGCATCCGCTTCCACGAGACCGGCGGGTACGACTGGAGCGAACGGGCCCTCGCGGTCATCCGACGCACGGGCGAGAACGATGGCCGGAGCGACGCCGCCGCGGTGCTGCGCACGCTCGTGCACGAACCGAGCGGCCTGATCGAGGCGATCCTGAGCAGACTCGGCACGACACCGAACGCGGTCATCGAACGGCTCGACGAGGCGGAGCGCTATCCCGAGCATCGGACCGGGCAGGCCCCGACGCCCGCCGTCATATCGGGCACCTCCGAGGCGTTTGTGCCCGCGACACCGGAGGCCGTGTGGGCGCTGCTGGCAGATCCCTCGCGGATGCCCGACTGGGAGCCGAGCATCGGCGGCGTCGACAAGGCCCCGAGCACACCCGAAGCGGGGGCGACATGGACGGTTCGCACACGCGCGCAGCGCCCCGACGGCAAGGCGATCCGCATCAACCCGAAGACCGTGAGGCAGCGCGTCGAGCTCATCGAGACCGATGCGGATCGGGTGATCGAGTGGCGGTTCTCGTACCCCGACGCACCGGCCGCGAACGCCCGGCGACTGCGCGCCGAGCTGGAATCCGCCGCGGGAGGCACGCAGCTGCGACTCTTCCTGGCGTGGGAGCGGTCACCGGATCGCCCGCGCCGCCTGAAGACGCTCGGCCGACTGATGCATCCGCTGATGCGGTACATGATCTGGATGCAGCTGACGCAACTCGGAGGAGGGATCGGGCGGGCATTCCGCTGAGCGGGGCGAGGGATCCCTCGTCGAGACCTCCGCCGGATTCGACCCGTGGGTGGTGTCGGCGACGCGGCGCCGATCCCTAGCGTGAGGAGTGCCCGCACCCGAGCGCTCGAAGGGAACCCGAGATGAACCCCGCAACCGACCCAGACGCATCCGGCACCGATGCGGCCGCCTCGCCTCGTACCACCGCGACGCCTGCGACGGGGTGGTTGCTCCGGGCCGAGGGCGCGGGCAAGCGCTTCGGTCAGACCCGGGCGCTCATCGACGCAGACGTCGTGATCGCGCCCGGCGAGGCCGTGGCGATCATGGGCCCGAGCGGATCCGGCAAGTCCACCCTGCTGCACGTGCTCGCCGGCATCCTTCCCGCGGATACCGGAACCGTGATCCTCGGCCGACCCGATGGAAGCGGCTACGACGATCTCTCCGCACTCCCGGAGGACGCACGGTCAGGGCTCCGGCTGCGGCGCTTCGGCTTCGTGTTCCAACAGGGCATGCTGCTGCCCGAGCTCACCGCCGCCGAGAACGTCGCACTGCCGCTCCTGCTCGTCGGGGCCGGCCGGGCGAAGGCAGTCGGGCGCGCGGAGGCGGAGCTCGGCCGGCTCGGGCTCGCGGGGCTCGGCGACCGTCGTATCGGGCAGCTCTCCGGAGGCCAGGCCCAGCGCGTGGCGATCGCCCGCGCGCTCGTCGCCGGGCCGAGCCTGATCTTCGCCGACGAGCCGACCGGGGCGCTCGACTCGCATACCGCCGACGAGGTGCTGGACGCGCTGCTCCAGGCGGGCCGCGGGGCGGATCGCGCGCTGCTGATCGTCACGCACGACGCCCACGTCGCCTCCCGCTGCGACCGGATCATCCGCCTGCGCGACGGACGGATCGAGGCCGGCGCATGAACCCGCACGCCGCGCTCCTGCTGATCCGCCCCCACCGCGGATCCACGACGATCACCGCACTCCAACTCCTCGCGTCGGCCGTCACCACCCTGCTCGCGTTCGCGGTGATGATGCTCGCGCTCGCATTCTGGAACGCGCCCACCGATGAGATCGGCTACCCGGTGCTCGCCTTCGGGCTCGTCGCCCTGCTCGCGGTGCCGCTCGTCACGCTCGGCACCGCGACCGCGCGGCTCGCGGCTCGCAGCCGCGACGACCGGCTCGCGACGCTGCGGCTGCTCGGCGTCTCCCCGGCTCGGGTGCGCGGCCTCGCGGTCGCGGAGGTCACGGTCGTCGCCGCCCTCGGCGTGCTCATCGGCACCGCGGTCTCGGCCGCGCTGCCGTTCGCGCTCTCCCCGCTCACCGTGCACGGCGATGCCCTGCGCCCGGGAGAGCTGTGGCTGCCGTGGTGGGCGACCGCGGCGCTCCCACCGCTGCTGGTGCTCATCGCGGCGCTGAGTGCGCTGCTCGGGTTGCGCCGCGTCGTGCTGTCCCCGCTCGGAGTGCGCATGCGGCAGGACGCGCCGAAGCTGAGCTGGATCCGCGTCGCGCTGGCACTCTTCGTGGTCGGCGCAGCCGTGCTCGTCACGCAGTTGATGTCACCGGGTTGGGGCGTGATCGTGATGCTCGGCGCGCTCGGCGCGCTCACCGCGGTCGTGCTCGCGGTCATGGCGGTGCTCGGCCTCGTCGGCCCCTTCGCGGTGGCGCTCGTTTCGCGGCTGGTGGCGGCGCGAACTTCCGATCCCTCGCGGCTCGTCGCGGCCCGCGGCATTCAGGACGACCCGCGGGCGGCATGGCGCAGCGTATCGGCCCTGGCGCTCGCGACGTTCATCCTGATCCCGGCCGGGTCGCTGCTCGGCTACCTCGACACCATCAGCCGGAGCGAGAGCCGCTCGATCATGACGAGGGATCAGCTGCTCCTCTTCGCCGATGCCCGCACCATGCTGCTCGCGCTCGTCGCCGTCTCCTTCGTCGTCGTGGCCTGCCAGGTGGCGATCACGCAGACCGCCGGGATCCTCGAGGACCGGGAGCTCTACGTGGCGCTCGACCGCATCGGCATGCCTCGGCCCGAAGTGCACCGGATGCGGCGCCTGCGCGTCACGACATCGGCGAAGATCGCCGTGATCGGCGCAGCCGTCGCCTCGGTCGCCGTGACACTCCCCCTCGTCTTCATCGCGGTCGTCGTGGCGCCCCTCTTCACCGCCGCGGTCGTCCTCGTGCTGCTGCTCGGCCTGCTGCTGATCCGCACCGGGGTCGGGGCGACCCGGCCGGTGCTGCGGCGCGCGATCGAGGCGCCCGAGCGGGGCGAGTGAGGGGCGTCCGCGGGGCGCTCGCGCGCCCCACCCGTGTCGAGGGGCGAAAAAGTGGGCGGCTATCGCGGCCCCAGCCGACTTCTTCGCCCTTCGAGGATGTTCAGCACGCGGCGTGCCATGATCGAAGCCATGAACGGCAGGAACCCGGACTCCTCGGTCAGGATCGCCACGGCCTCCGATGCGGCCGTCGTCGGAGGGCTGCTCCACGACTTCAACGTCGAGTTCGGCAGCCCGACCCCCTCCGCTGCGGAGTTCGCCGCTCGTTTCGAGCGGCTGCTGCTGCGCGACGACGTGCTCGTGGTGCTCGGCGAGGTCGCGGACGAGTCCGTAGCGTTCGCCTACCTCACACTGCGGCCCACCCCCTACGGCGATGGGCCCCTCGCCCAGCTCGAGGAGCTCTACGTCTGCCCCGCGCTGCGCGATCGCGGCATCGGCACGGTGGTGCTCGAGCGGGCGATCGCCGAGGTCCTGGCCCGCGGCGCGATCGAGATGCACATCAACGTCGACGAAGTCGACGCTGACACCCGCCGCTTCTACGAGCGGCACGGCTTCACCAACATCCAGCCGGGGGCCGACTACCGCATGCTCTGCTATCTGCGCGAGTTCTGAGGGATCGGGGCCGCGCGGGCCGAGGCCGCGACGAACCGGATCCAGCGCCCGCCGATCCCGCCCTGCATCAGTAGGTGAAGGTGATCTGGGGCCGGCCCGAGACCGGGTGGGCCGTGACCTCGGCGGTCACGCCGTAGACCTCGCGGATCAGTTCGGGGGTGAGCACGTCGGCTGGCCGGCCGCCGGCGACGGCGCGGCCCGCGTGCAGCACGACCACCTCGTCGCAGAACATCGCCGCCAGGTTGAGGTCGTGGATCGCGACAACGCAGGTGACGTCGAGGTTCGAGATCAAGTGGAGCAGATCCAGCTGGTGCTTGATGTCGAGGTGGTTGGTCGGCTCGTCGAGCAGCAGCTCGCGCGGCTCCTGCGCGAGGGCGCGCGCGATGTGGGCGCGCTGGCGCTCGCCTCCCGAGAGGGATCGCCAGAGCCGGTCGGCGCGGTCGGAGAGCCCGACCCGTTCGAGGGCCTCGCGGATCGCCCGGTGGTCGTCGGGCGATCCCTGGCCCCACGGCCCGCGGTGCGGCGTGCGTCCGAGCCGCACGACGTCGTAGACGGTGATGTCGGTGTGGGTCTCGGCGTGCTGGGTGACGGCTGCGATGCGGCGCGCCACGGTGCTGCGACGCAGCGAGGCGATGTCGCGCCCGTCGAGGGTGACTGCGCCCGAGTCGGGACGCGATACCCCCTGCAGCAGCCGCAGCAGCGACGACTTGCCCGAGCCGTTGGGACCGAGCAGCCCCACTGTCTCACCCGGCTGCGGGGTGAGCTCGACCTCGTCGACGACGAGGGATCCGCCGCGGCGCCAGGAGACGCGTTCCGCGCTGAGGGTCATGCGGCCGCCCTCCGTCGCACGAGCAGCAGCACGAACACCGGCACGCCGATGAGCGCGGTGCCGACGCCGACCGGCAGCGGCGTGGGCCCGAAGGCGACGCGCGACACGGCGTCGACCCACACCATGAAGATGGCGCCGATCACCACGGTCGCCGGGATGACGCGCGCGTGACGCTCACCGAACAGCAGTCGCGCCGCGTGCGGCAGCACGAGGCCGACGAAGCCCACCGCTCCCACCACGCTGACCAGCGACGCGGTGAGCAGCGCGGTCAGCACGAGCAGCACCGTGCGAGTGCGGGCGACGTGCACACCCAGTGAAGCCGCCACCTCGTCGCCGAAGGCGAACGCGTCGAGCGAGCGGGTGGAGAGCATCGCGATGACGGCGCCCACGAGGGTGACCGCGACGGTGAGCCCCACGTCGTCCCAGCGCATGCCCTCGAGCGATCCGAGCAGCCAGAACATGACGCCGCGCGTCTCATCCGAGTCGGCGAAGGCGAAGATCACGAGCGAGGTGAGCGCGGAGAACAGCTGCGTGCTGGCGACGCCCGCGAGCACGATCCCTCCCGTGCCCCCATCGGCGAAGCGGGCGAGCAGCAGCACGAGGCCGAAGGCCAGCAGTGCACCGACGAACGCCCCGCCCGAGAGGCCGAGTGCGCTGCCCCCGAGGCCGAGGACGCCCACCACGACCGCGCCCGTCGAGGCCGCCGAGGAGACGCCGAGGATGAACGGATCCGCGAGCGGGTTGCGCAGCAGCGACTGCAGGATCGCGCCGCACAGCCCGAGCCCGGCGCCGCAGGCTGCCGCGACGAGCGCGCGGGGCAGGCGCTCCTGCCAGACGATCGCGTCCTCCGAGACCCGCACCGGAATCTCGGTGAGCCCCAAGTGGTTCGAGACGATATCGCGCACGTTCACGAGCGAGACATCGGCGGGCCCGAGCGTCATCGCGACGCCCACCGACGCGAGGAAGACGACGATGCCCGCGAAGACGAGCATCGAGGCGAGCAACGTACGGGAGGCCGGGGCGCGCGAGGCGGGGGCGCTCCCCCGGTCGAGACGCGCCCGGGTCGGCTCAGCGATCACCGTCGGCGCAATCTCCGGCGTCGCGCGCCCAGGCCTGGATCTTCTCGAGGCCGTCCACGTAGCGGATCGAGGGGTTCATTTCAGCCCCGTGCAGGTCGATGAAGCACTCGTTCTGCACCGCGCCGAGCGTGCTGGTGAGGGGATCGCTCTGCAGGAACGCGATCTTGTCGTCGAGGCGGTCGCCCGGGAAGCGGTCGCGCTGGAGGTCGCCGAGCACGAGGATCTGCGGGTCGCGCTCCACGAGCGTCTCCCATCCCGTCGCCGGCCACTCGTCGTCGACGTCGGCGAAGACGTTCTCCATGCCGGTGAGATCGGCGAGCAGCGCGGGCGCACCGAGCCCGCCGGCGATGTAGGCGGTGCGGGTGTCGGCGAACCAGAACGCGACCGTGCTGCCTCCGAGATCGACATCCTCGAGCGCCGCGTCGGTGCGCGCCTCGAGATCCGCGACGAGCTGTTCTCCCCGGTCCTGCACATCGAAGATCGTGGCGAGCTCGCGGATCTCCTGGTACAGGGAGTCGAGGGTCAGGGGCTTCGTGCGGGTCCCGCCCCCGTTGATGATCAGTGATCCCTCGCAGTCGGAGGGGGCGAGATACGACGGGATCCCTGTCTCGGAGAGACGGTCGCGCGTCGCCACGCCTCCCTCCTCCTTGTAATGACGGCCGAAGGGCGCGGTCACGAAGTCGGGGTCGGCGTCGAGCAGCACCTCGTAGGTGGGTGCGTTATCGGCGAGCCGCGGCACCTGCTCATTCGCCTCCGCGAGCGAGTCGAGCACCGGGTCGGTCCACGAGGCCGTGCCGACCATGCGATCCTCGAGACCGAGGGAGAGCAGGATCTCGGTCGAGTTCTGGTCGAGCGATACGACGCGCTGCGGCGCCTGATCGATCGTGACCTCACGCCCGCAGTTCTCGAGCGTGAGGGGGTACTCGGTCGCGCCCTCCCCCGCCGCCGCGGTCCGCTCGGGCTCGACAACCTCGGACGCCCCGCATCCGGTCAGCGCCGCGAGCGAGAGAACGGCGGCGGCCAGGGCAGCACCGCGCTTCAGAGAAATCGAGACCACTGCGTATCCTCACTCGACACAAACATCAGATGAACCAAGATGCAGGTTAGCCTTACCTGACTTCTCCCGCAAAATCCGCATGGTTGTTCCGCCCGGCACCCCGGATGCGTGTCAGTGGGTGACGGTCGTCTGCTGATAGAGCGCAAGCCGCAGCCGATCGTCGAGGCGGCGGTAGACGCTCGACATGAGCGCGACGAAGGGATCCGAAAGATCCGCTCGCGTCGCCGTGGCCCGGTACGCCAGGGCGGCCGCGTTCGGCTCGAGCTCGATCACACGCGCGTCTGCGATCTCGTAGGAGTCCCAACCCGGAGCACCGTCGAGCGACGCGGCGATCTCGTCACGGCTCATGATCGCGCCGTTGACCAGGATGAACACGGCGTCCGGAGTCATCAGGTCGCCGTAGAAGGTGCCGCCTCGCGATTCGCAGAGCGATCGCCAGCCTTCGTGCTCGAGCTCGATGAGCTCATCCAAGGTCGGGACGCTCATGGGCACAGGATATCAACGGCGGGTGCCCTCATCGACCCTCTGTTCGGGCGACCGCCGATATGCGGTCGCCCTCCACCTCAGGTCTGCGTCAGGAGGATCCACTCCCCGATGATCGCTTCGAGCGCTTCGCCGGCAACGTCGACCTCGGCCACGGTGCGAAAGGTCGCGGTGGCCCGATCGTGACCCCGCCAATCGAGCAGACCGCTCGTGTCAGGGATCCCTCCCCGCAGTCGCAGCGGCGTCTCCCGCTTGACCGCCCCGCAGTGGAGCACCAATCGCACTCCGCCCTTCGGCACCAACCCGGTGGTGGCGAAGTGGTCGACGATGGCGTAGCTGGGCGCGTTCCACTTGATCTCGCAGATCAGCCGGGGGTCGACACGATCGATGCGATCGCAAAGAGCGAGGAGCACCGGGAGATCGGGATGGTCCGAGTGCTCTTCGAACCAGGCTGCGACGCTGCGGTCGCCTCGTTTCGAAACGGTCACAGCGTCATGATATCGGTGGATCCGCCAGGCTCCGGTTGCCGCCGAAAGCCGCGGCTTCGGTGTCGGCCGCGCTTCTCCCTGCGAGCGTTCGACGCCCTGCCCGCCTCACATGAGCACCATCCCTTTCACGCGCGCGACAACCCGCACTCCGAAGCTGTCTGCGGTGCGAGGATTGGTGTACGTACCGCGACAGAGAGCGTCAGGGAGGTTCCGGTGAGGGATCGCAGGTCGATAGCGCGTGCTGCAATGGCACCGCTGCTTCTCCTCGTCGTCAGCGGCATTCCGGCGCTGGCCATCGCTCTTACGCCGCTCGCCTCGGGACTGTCCCATGTGCTTGCGGGGACCGCCGTGGGCATCGTCGGCTCGCTCTACGGCCGCCCCGTCGGCCTGAGCGCGGTCACCGGCAGCACCGCACTCATCGCACTGGCCGGCTTAGCGGCCCCGTGGCCCCTCGCTGCCGCAGCGCTGATGGCGGTGACCGGCGTGGTGATCGGGGCATGCGCACGGAGAGGGTGGCACCCGGCCGCGGTGCAGGCGAGTGCGTGGCCCGCGACCTTGCTCATCGCGGCCAGATTCGGGGTTCCCGGCTTCGACTGGACCTCCCACGGGGCCGGGCAGATCCTGACCCCGGCGCTTCTCGCCGCCCTCGGCGGCCTCTGGGCCGTCGCCCTTGCCGCGCTGGCAGGCGCCAGGTTCCCCCGATTCGCGATCGCAGCTGTCGACCCGCTGTCCGCGCGACTCTACGGCGCGGCGCTCGCCGTGTTGCTGGGCGGAGTCGCATTCGTCGCCGCGACCTGGCTGCCCGGTTCGCTCGCGGGCTGGGCGCTGCTGTCGATCCTCGTCATCGTGAAGCCCGGACTCGCCGATACCCGGCAACGGCTCCTCGCCCGCTCGTTCGGCACGATGCTGGGCGGCCTGCTCGCCGCAGGGATCGCGCTCCTCGCACCCGCCCATGGCGTCCAAGTCGCCCTCGGAGGGACCGCCATGCTCGTCGCGCTCGGCCTCTACGCCACCGGAGCGAGCTACGCCGGCTACGCCTTCGCGCTGACGACGGCGATCGTGCTGTTGAGCTCGACCGAGCAGAACGTCCTCGCCGTCGACCTGCAACGCGTCGGCCTGACGCTCGCAGCCGCGGTGCTGGTCGCGGCCCTGGCAGCCGTCTACGAACCGGTTCTGCGTGCCGTCCTGCGCAAGCGAGGCGCCGACGTCCCTGGAAGCCTGGACGAGTAAGTCTGCTTCAACGGATAGCACCAGTTCGACGGTATTGCGGTCGAGCATCCCGCCCGATATATTTCGAAATGAAGCAGTTTCGTATCTGAAAGCGGAACCACGACCTCCCGGAACGGCTCGCCGTCGTGATCCGCTACCTCGACGCGGTCGGCGACTTCTACTCACTGGCCGACTGACTCGGCCCCGCCCGGTTCATCGATGCAGCCGGACCGAAATCCCTCGCTCCGGTGAACGCAGCGGAGCGATGCCGGGGCGAAGAGCCGGATCTCACGGGTCTCATCGCCATTGGTAGCGTTGAGGGCATGAACCCTCGCGGCCCCGCACACCTCTTCCTCGCGTGGGCGGTACACGACGTGGAAGAGGCGATCGCCTTCCCGGGAACGTGCGGCTCTCTGGCCGACACGACAGGGATCGAAGCCCTTCGCCTCGATCAGCGCCAGTCTTGGCTGGCCGTCGGGCTCATGGGTGTTCTGGCCGCATTCGCCTGCCGTCGCGGGAGAACGTCGGAGGTTCGCTCGCGGTTGTACCGTGCGACGGTCGCCGGACTCCACGCGCACGTCGCGACGCATCTTCTGGCCTCGCTGTTGCAGCGCAGCTACACCGCAGGCGTCGCGACGGCACTGCCCGTCATGCTGCCCGGCGCGGAGTCGGCTCGCCGAGAGATTCGTGACTCGGGGCGCCCTCTCCGCACGAGAGACTACCTCGCCGGAGCCGCGCTGCTGATTCCCGCCGCGCTTGCATGCCAGGTCCTCGCGCGCGTGCTCATCCGCAGGAGCGAGTAGCTCAGCGTCTCTCGAGTTCCGATCGGAGGCTCCGAGTGGCGAGCCGCGGCGGCGCTTCAGCTGCGCGTGGAGCGGTGGGTATGGAGCTCGAGATCGATGAAGGCGGCGATCATCGCTCGATAGGTCCGCTCCACGACCGCGGGAGACGCGCCGCTCTGCTCGGCGAGCGCGCGCACCTTCTCGACGACCTGTTCGACTCTCGCGGGTGCTCGCACGGCCCGCTCGTTCTGCTTCAAACGGCCGGCCACCTCCACCCAGGTCTGGCGCTCGGCGACGAGCTCCACGATGCGGCGATCAAGGTCATCGATCCGGGTTCGGACGGTTTCGATGTCGGCCGGTTGGGTTCCCATATCCTCAGATTCTAGGGAACGATCACCCGGCGCCCGCGCTGTTCGAGCACTCCGCCGAGGTCTCTGACCTCCTCATCGCTCTCGCGAGGTAGGGTCGGGTACGAGGCAGCAGGGAGGCCGCATGACGACGAACGAGATGATCACCCTCGGCGTCATCATCGCCGTGGTCGGCCTGCTCTGGACCGTCGGAGTTCGTGACCGTCGGCGCAGAAGGCGCGAGGGATCGATGCTCTCGGGGATGATCAGCGTATTCGATCAGGCCTTCCACCCGGAGGCCGCACGCGCATCTGAGATCCGCGAGATCCAGCGCGAGCTTCCCGCCGAGGCGCCGTCTCCCGGTGATCCGATCGATTCCAGCGGCTTGCTCGCTCCCGGTGATACTCCGACGAACACTACCGACGGGCTGCGACGCTGGACGCGGTGACCGCACCCTCCACGATCGAAGCGCCCCGTGCGGACTTGGCACCCCGTGCGGACCGTCGAGATCCCTCGCCGTGAGAATCGTCGCCTCCTTCAAGAGGAGCGGCTTCTGGAACAGGAAGAGATAGGCGGCCTCCGCGACCGACCGTTCGGGACCGCCCCCGCCGAACGTCGCAGAAAGATTCGGCGAACATCTCACGTTCTCGGCGTCGGACGCGTCTCCATGATGACGGAGAGAGGAAGATCGATGAACACGCGACACACGCTGGTGGGGACCGCCCAGGCGAGCGCCGGACGGTCGTTCTAGCCGGATCTCACGAAAGATCCGCCGGAACCGTATTCAATGGGATGAGCATGAAACAACCGTTCGAGACCGTCGTGGAGCTGCACGGCACCACCGTGCTGCGGGTGTGCCGCGCACTCCTCGGGGTGCACGACGCCGATGACGCCTGGTCGGAGACCTTCCTCGCCGCGATGCGCGCCTACCCGGATCTTCCGGAGTCGGCGAACCTCGAGGCGTGGCTGGTGACCATCGCCCGCCGCAAGGCCATCGACGTTCACCGGGCGGCGAAACGAGATCCGCTGCCGGTGGAGGAGCTTCCCGAAGTTCCGACCGCGCTGGGCATTCCCGGCGCAGAAGATACAGACCTGTGGGAGACCGTGGGCCGACTGCCTGAGAAGCAGCGGCAGGCGATCACCTTCCGATACCTCGTCGGAATGTCGTACGCCGAGATCGCGGCGATCGTCGGCGGCACCGTCGACGCGGCGCGAAGGGCGTCGGCCGACGGAGTCAAGAACCTCCGAAGAACCTATCCGGGCGCACGGCCCCAGTCAGGGCTGGCGAAAGGAGCAAGATCATGAGTGACCTCCACGGCGATGACACCCTCGCCGTCCTGTCGGCGCCCATCGACCCGACGCCCGTCGACCCAGCGTCCGAGGAAGCGCGGAAGCTGGCAATGCTGCACCGCCGGCTGGAGGCCGCGGCGGAATCAGAGGGCCTCATCGACGTCGCTTACCGCGTGGTCGACAGCCCGGTCGGCGAGCTGCTGCTCGCCTCGACCCCGAAGGGTCTGGTGCGCGTCGCGTACGCGAACGAGGACCACGACAGGGTGCTGGAGTCGCTGGCCGTGAAGCTCAGCCCCCGCATCCTTCGCGCCCCGAAGCAGCTCGACACGGCAGCCCGCGAGCTCGACGAGTACTTCGAGCACCGCAGGCAGACCTTCGCCCTCGACCTCGACCTGTCGCTGTCCAAGGGCTTCCGCCGGCTCGTGCAGAGGCACCTGCCCGACATCGGCTACGGACAGACGCGCAGCTACAAGGAGATGGCCGAGATGGTCGGCAACCCGAAGGCTGTCCGCGCCGTCGGTACCGCCTGCGCGACCAACCCGCTGCCCGTCGTGGTGCCCTGCCACCGCGTACTGCGCACCGACGGCAGCCTCGGCGGCTACATCGGCGGGCTCGAGGCCAAGACCACCCTGCTGAAGCTGGAGGCGGCGGCATGGGCGACGAGAAGCGCCGTAACGGGGAAAGCCACGGAGGAGGGAGACGGATCATGACGACCCTGTTCACCCTCGACCCGGAACCGCGCGAACGCAGCCGACCACGCCCCGACGCCGTGCACGTGCCCGACTGGCTCGCTCTCGACCAGCAGAGGTGGGTCGTGCGCAGGTTCCGCGAGTGGGCGGCAGGTCCTGTGCCGATCCGGGCCGCGAAGGTCCGCGGGCACGAGATGTCGGTTCGCACCGTCTGCCTCGGCTGGCACTGGCAGCCGTACAAGTACACACGCGAGGCGACCGACGTCAACGGCGCCCGGGTGCTCCCGTTCCCGGACTGGATGGTACGTCTCGGTCGTCGCGCACTCGAGGAGGCCGGTTACTCAGAGGTCGAGGTCGCGGGCTACACCCCGGACACCGCGCTCGCGAACTACTACGACGAGCATGCGCGCATGGGTATGCACCAGGACAAGGACGAGCACTCGCTTGCGCCGATCGTCTCGCTGTCGATCGGGGACGCCTGCACCTTCCGCTTCGGCAACACCGAGAACCGCAACAAGCCCTATACCGACCTGATGCTGCGTTCCGGCGACCTGTTCGTGTTCGGCGGGGCCTCCCGGCTCGCCTACCACGGGGTCACCCGGATCCACCCCGCCACCGCCCCGGAGGGTTGCGGCCTCGACGCCGGTCGGATCAACATCACCATGCGGATGACCGGGCTCAACGACTGAGCAAAGCGGAGGAATCAGCGGCGGGGCGGAGTTCGTCACCTCGCTCCAGCGAGACCGAATGTTTCAGCGAGACCCGCTGTTTCAGAGCCCCTGGAAGCGTCGGTCTCGCTGAAAGCGTCGTGCTCGACGCAGCGCATAGAGCGTCTGGGGGCACGACTCGGCCACCGGCGATCTGTTCGCACAGCTCTGGCGCAACGGCTCGAATACGCGCGACCACCGGAAGCGCGGTGCTCCACTGATCGCTGCCCTCCGCGGGCTGCCGCTGCAGCGGCACGGCGACCGATTCGAACGCGATGCGCTCCAGTTCGGGTCGGTGCCCCCGGCAGGATTCGAACCTGCGACCGACGGATTAGAAGGCCGTTGCTCTATCCACTGAGCTACGGAGGCGGTGCTTCCAAGGCTACTATGCCGGAAACCGTGCTCGGGACATCCGGGCTGCTCCTACCGGCTCCCGCGGTCGAGCGGCGACCGCGGCCCCCCGCGTCGCTCGAAGGCACCCCGCGTACGTGAGATCCGGTAGTCGATCCGGTCGTCCACGTAGGTCTCGATCTCGGGGTGCGTGCCGAAGGAGCTCGCCCACTCCGCGGTCACGTGCTGGGTGACGCGCTCGAGCCTCGCCTCCATCTCGGCCCGCTCGAGCACCTTGTCGTCGATCCGCAACGCGCGGAGGGTCGACCAGCTCATGAGCAGCAGCACGATGCTGAAGGGCAGCGCCGTCGCGAGGGCCGCCGCCTGCAGCGACTGCAGACCGCCCGCGAGCAGCAGGGCGATGGCCACCGCACCCTCGAGCAGGGCCCACAGCACCCGCGACCAGACGGGCGGATTCGGGTGTCCGCCCGACGCAAGCATGTCGACCACGAGGGATCCCGAGTCGGAGGACGTGATGAAGAAGATCGCCACGAGCAGGATGCCGAGCACTGAGAAGACCGTGCCGAACGGCAGATCGCCGAGCACCTGGAAGAGGGCGTGCTCGACGCTCACCGCCCCGTTCTGCACGAGGTCTCCCTCTCCGAAGATCTGCCGGTAGAGGCCGGCGCCGCCCATGACGGAGAACCAGAGGAAGCCCACGAGCGTCGGCACGAGCATCACGCCCGCGATGAACTCGCGCACGGTACGCCCGCGCGAGATGCGGGCGATGAAGATGCCGACGAACGGCGACCACGAGATCCACCAGCCCCAGTAGAAGATGGTCCAGTCGGAGAACCAGCTCGTCGCCTCCCCGCGCCGGTAGGCACCGATGTCGAAGGTCATCTGGAGCACGTTCGCCAGGTAGAAGCCGATCGACTCCGTCAGGTTCCGCAGCAGGAAGAGCGTCGGGCCGAGCAGCAGCACACTGATGAGCAGCGCTGCCGCCATCGAGAGGTTGATGTTCGAGAGCCACTTCATGCCGGCTCCGATGCCGCTGACCACGGAGAGCATGGCGATGAGGGTGATGACGATGATCAGCACGACGAGCAGGGTGTTGCTCGGGCGGTCGACGATGCCGATCTCGGCCATGCCCGCGGAGATCTGCTGCACGCCGAGGCCGAGCGACGTCGCGACGCCGAACACGGTGCCGAAGATGGCGAGCACATCGATGACGTCGCCCACCCATCCCTTCACCCGCTCGCCGAAGAGCGGTTCGAGCGCCCAGCGGATCGACACGGGACGGCCGCGCCGGTGGATCGCGTAGGCGATGGAGAGGCCGATGATGGCGTAGATCGCCCACGGGTGCAGTCCCCAGTGCACGAAGGTCTGCGCCATCGCGAGCCCGGCGAGCTCGGCCTGGTCGCCCTCCCATCCCGGCTTCGGCTGCACGGTGGCGTAGGTGAGCGGCTCGCCCACGCCGTAGAAGACGAGGCCGATGCCCATGCCCGCGGCGAACAGCATCGCGAACCACGACAGCACGCCGAACTCGGGCCGGTCCTCGTCTCGACCGAGTCTGATGCGCCCGAGACGGGAGAACGCGATGCCCGCCGCTACCATGATGAACGCGCCGACGATGAGCATGTAGTACCAGCCGAGGTGCCCGACGATCCACGTCTGGATGCTGGTGAACACGCTGCCGGCGGCGTCGGGGAGCAGGATCGCGAACGCCACGACGAGCAGGATGACGATGAGCGCGGGCCAGAACACCCGCGGGGAGATCATGCCTCTCCCGATGCGCACTCCGTGCCTGCGCAGCTTCGCCGTGATCTGATCGTCGGTGTCCTGCTCCTCGATCTGCACCGCGCGCGGCAGGTGCACCGACTCCGGCAGGCTCGAGTAGTCGGGAAGCAGGGGCGAGGGATCGGGCACCACCGGATCGGCGGGGTTCTGGGCGGGCGGTTCGGGTGCACTCATGGGCGATGGTCCGTTCTGTCGGCGCTCTTCGTGACCTTTCCACCCTTTCGGCTTCTGTGCGGTGTTGCAAGTCGAGCGGCCGCCGCGACCCCCTTCGGCACCGCCTGTTTCCCGCTCTGCGGCTAGGATCGCAGGGTGGCCCGTTCCCCTCGCACTCCCCTGCCGTTCGAGGTCTGGGCTCTCGTCGCGGGCGCCTTCGCGGTCGCGCTCGGCTACGGCGTCGTCGCCCCCGCGATCCCTCAGTTCGCGTTGGAGTTCGGCGTCTCGAAGTTCGCGGCCTCCGCGATCGTGAGCGCTTTCGCGCTGATGCGGCTCGTCACCGCCCCGTTCGCTGGGTGGGCGGTGTCGCGCATGGGCGAGCGCCGCACCTACGCGACCGGCATCCTGATCGTGGCGCTCTCCACGGGCGCAGCCGCCTTCGCGGCCGACTACGCGCAGTTCCTCGTGCTGCGCGGCGCTGGAGGCGTCGGCTCCGCGATGTTCACGGTCTCCGCGACCGCGCTGCTCGCGAAGGTCAGCCCGCCCGACGCCCGGGGCCGGGTGGCGAGTCTCAACGCCGCCGGGTTCCTGCTCGGCGGGCTGCTCGGCCCGGTGCTCGGCGGAGTGGTCGCAGCCTTCGGCCTGCGCGCCCCGTTCGTGTTCTACTTCTTCACCCTGCTCGCCGCAGCCGCGGTCGTCGCGGTCGCGCTGCGGCGTTCGGCGTTCGCGGCCGGCCCGGTCGAGGGATCGGCGCAGCCAGAGTCCGTGGTGCTCGGCGAAGCGCTGCGCGTGCCGCAGTACCGCGCGCTGCTGGTGTCGGTGTTCGCGTTCGGGTGGGCGTCCTTCGGCGTGCGCGTCTCGATCATCCCGATCTTCGTCGCCGTGGCCTTCGACGGCGACGCCGCTGCGGCCGCCTGGGTGCTCGCGGGTTACGCAGCGGGCAACGCGCTGCTGATCTTCCCGGCGGGGCGCTGGACCGACACCGTGGGCCGCAAGCCGCTGCTGGTGACGGGCATGGCGGTGCTCGTGGCGAGCTACCTCGTGTTCCCGGTGTCGCCGTCGATGTGGGTCGCGATCGCGATCATGGTCGCGGCCGGGGCCGGCTCGGCACTCGTGAACCCCGGCCAGCAGGCCGTGCTCGCCGACGTGCTCGCACAGCGGCGCGGCGGCAACGTCGTCGCGGCCTACTCGATGATGAGCGACCTCGGCGGGGTGCTCGGCCCGCTCATCGCGGGCGCGATCCTCGACGCCGCCGGGTTCGGCTGGGCGTTCGGTACCACGGCCGTTCTCCTCGCGGTCGCGGCGACGGCGTGGCTGTTCGTCTCGGACCTCCGCCGCCCGGCGGCGCCGTGATTCGGCGAGGGATCCCTACCCCTCGAGGTCGTCGACCCCCGGAAGCCAGGTGAGACCGGGCCGTCCCCAACCGTTCTTGCGCTTCGCCTTCTGCGCCCCCTTGTTCTCGGGATGCACGAGGCGGTCGACGTAGAGGAGGCCTTCGAGGTGGTCGTACTCGTGCTGCATGATGCGCGCGAACCAGCCGCTCGCCTCGAACTCGAAAGACTCGCCGTCGATGTTCTGCGCGCGCAGCAGCGCGCGGGGCGAACGGCGCAGGGCGAAGCGCTCCCCGGGGAACGAGAGGCACCCCTCGATCTCGTCCTCGCCGGGCAGACCCGGCTCGGGCGGCGAGATCCACAGCACGGGGTTGATCGCGACGCCGCGGGCGGGCGCCTCGTCCTGGTCGTCGTACATCCACACGAAGAGGCGCTTGCCGACCCCGACCTGGGGTGCGGCGAGCCCCACGCCCGGGGCCTGCTCGCAGGTCTCGAACATGTCGTCGACGAGGGTGCGCAGTTCGGCGTCGAACTCGGTGACGGGTTCGGCTGGTCGATGCAGCACCGGTTCGCCGCAGATCGTGATGGGGAGCACAGTCATGCCGAAAAGCCTAGGGCATCCGGGCCGCCGGGTAGACTGGGTGGGTTGCGCGCGGCATCGACCCCGTGCCACGGCGAGGGATCCCTCGCGCCCGAGCACCAGGACCAGCACCGAGGAGCGACCGTGTCGAACACCCCCGCCGAGCAGATCGTCTGGATCGACTGCGAGATGACCGGACTCGACGTGGACCGCGACGGGCTCTGCGAGATCGCGGTGATCGTCACCGACTTCGACCTCACCCCGCTCGACCCCGGCTTCGAGGTCGTCATCAACCCCGGCCCCGACGCGCTGGAGCAGATGAACGACTTCGTGCGCTCGATGCACGCCGGCTCCGGGCTGCTGCCCCGCATCGAGGCCGGCGTCTCCGTGGAGGAGGCTGAGCGCCAGGTGCTCGATTACGTGAACCGCTTCGTCGGCCCCGGCCGCCGCCCGCTCGTCGCGGGCAACACGATCGGCATGGACCGCCGCTTCATCGCGAAGTACATGCCGGTGCTCGAGGAGCGCCTGCACTACCGCAGCATCGACGTCTCCACGATCAAGGAGCTCGCGCGGCGCTGGTACGTGCCCGCCTACTTCAACGCGCCCGAGAAGCGGGGCGGGCACCGCGCGCTCGCCGACATCGCCGAGTCGATCCAGGAACTCGCCTACTTCCGCGAGACCGTGATGCTCGAGGCGCCCGGGCCCGATAAGACCGTCACCGCCGAGATCGCGCGGCGCATGGGCGAGCGCTACGCCCCGTTCATCGACGGCGAGCCCCAGCCTCCCCGCTGATCGAGCGAGCGGCGCCCGAGCCCGCAACCCCTTACGCCTCCGGCAGCCGCGGCGTAGGGTGGGCGGCATGGACGCTCGACACGACTCCCCCGCATCGCTCCCCGCGTTCGACGAGACGGGCATCCGTCGGGTGCTCGTAGTCGTCGCCCACCCCGACGATCCGGAGTACGGCACCTCCGCGGCCGTCGCCGAGTGGACGGCCCGAGGCATCGAGGTCGGCTATCTGCTGCTCACCTCGGGTGAGGCCGGCATGCAGCGCCCGCCGGAGGAGGCCGGGCCGCTCCGAGCCGAGGAGCAGCGCCGCGCGTGCTCCGAGGTCGGCGTCGAGCACCTCACCATTCTCGAGTTCACCGACGGCGTGCTCGAGTACGGCCTCGAGCTGCGACGCGCGATCGCCCGGGAGATCCGGCGCTTCAGGCCGGATGCCGTCGTCACGGGGTCGGGCGAGCTCTTCGTGGGCTGGGGCGTCGACCACGCCGACCACCGCGCCGCCGGCCTCGCGGCCATCGACGCGGTGCGAGACGCCGACAATCGGTGGGTCTTCCCGGAACTGCTGCGCGACGAGGACCTCGCCCCGTGGGGCACGACCTGGTTGCTGCTGACGGGGTCGGAGCCGACACACGCCGTGGCGATCGGCGAGGCGTCGGTGCGGCGAGCGGTGGCGTCGCTCACCGCCCACGAGGCGTATCTCGCCGATCTGCCGTGGCATCCGGCCCCTGCGGAGTTCATCCCGGAGATGCTGCGCGAGATGGGCTCCGCCGCGGGCGCGCCGCACGCGGTCTGCTTCCGCGCGCTCCGCATGCGCGGCGAGGCGTAGCCCGCGCGAGGAGTATCAGCGCTGCGCAGGCTCGGGCACCGCCGGAGCCTGTTCCGCCGCAGCACCGTCTCGTCGCGGCAGGAGGAGACCCCCGGCGAAGACCCCCAGCAGCACCGCGCCCCAGACGATCGCGGGCACGGTGCCTCCGACCAGGAACGGGAGGTTCCACAGCGAGATCCCGAGCACGAGGAGTAGACCGATCCCGCCGAGCACCGATGCCGACACCACCCAAGCGGACGGGGCCTCCCCCGGGCGACCGCGGCGCTTCACCCCGAAGGAGAGCACCGCGAGGCTCGTCAAAGCCATCATCCAGATCACGCCGACCGCGCCGGCTCCCGAGTACCAGGTATAGATCTGCAGCACCGGGTCGAGGCCGATCGCGGCGGAGACCAGCACGACCGATGCGGTCAGACCGCTGACCCACAGCGAGGCCCGCGACGGCGCGCGGTGCTTGGGGTGGACGTCGGAGAGCCGCTTCGGCAGCACTCCGCGTTGTCCGAGAGTGAAGAGGTAGCGCGCGACGATGTTGTGGAAGGCCAGCATGCACGCGAACATGCTCGTCACCACGAGCACCTGCACGATGTCGGCCGCGATCGGGGCGATCACCTCGCCGGCCAGCGCGATCACCGCCCGGTCCGGGTGCTCCGTCGACGTCGTGATGGCCTGCTCCCCTCCCAGCCCCGCGATGATCAGCCAGGACGATACGAGGTAGAGCGCGCCGACCGAGACCACCGCGATGTAGGTGGCTCGCGGCACGGTGCGTTCAGGGTCGCGGGCCTCGTTGCGGAAGACAGCGGTCGCTTCGAAGCCGAAGAAGCCGAGGAACGCGAAGAGGAGGCCGAGCCCCGGCGCTCCGGACAGCGCCTCGGTCGGGTCGAAGGGCGCCGCGGTGAGCTCACGACCGGAGGCCAGAACACCGAGGTCGATCGCGATCACCGCGACGACCTCGAGCACGAGTACGATGCCGAGCACCTTCGCCGAGAGTTCGATGTCGCGGTACCCGAGCAGCCCGACGATCACGATCATGAGGGCTGAGATCGACCACCACGGGGCCTGCGCCCCGGTCCAGAGCTCCAACAGGTTGCCCGCCTGCACGCCGAGATAGCACGTCATGGACACGGTTAGCAGCAGGTAGCAGAGCAGCGCGATCGCGGCGGTGCCGAGCCCGGCGCGACGGCCGAGACCGCGATGCACGTAGGAGTAGAAGGCGCCGGCGTCGGGCACGCGCGGCGTCATCCACGCGTAGCCGACCGAGAAGAGCAGCAGGATGACCGTTGCGGCGAGGATCATCAGCGGCGCGCCGAGCGATCCGGAGACGCTGATGATGATCGGGAAATTCGCCGCGACGACGGTGATGGGCGCCGCAGCGGCGATCACCATGAAGACGATGCCGGGCACGCCCAGCCTACGGTGCAGTGTGGTTTCCATAAGGATTCCTCAGTGTAGAGGCATTTCGTCGCGACGAGACCGCGGCGGCCGCGGCTGAGCTGCACTTCCCGAGGACGCCCGCGACCCGTGACAAACGTCACGCCGACGCCGTGACACTCCCCTCCTGCGCCGCGCACCACCGCAGCGGGAGGCTGGGAGCATGGACGCACTGACACGACACGGGCGCAGCGCACCCGATCCCTCGCCCGAACCCGACCGCGCCCCCGCGGTCGAGATCACCGGCCTCGCGCGCGGCTTCGGCAGCGGGGAGCGGCGCGTGCGCGCGGTCGACGGCGTCGATCTCGTCGTCGCGCGCGGGGAGGTCGTCGCACTGCTCGGCCCGAACGGAGCGGGCAAGACCACGACACTCGACATGCTGCTCGGCCTGAGCGAGCCCGACGCGGGCGAGGTGCGCGTGCTCGGACTCCCTCCGCGGCGGGCGGTCGCGTCGGGCCGACTGTCGGCGCTCCTGCAGACCGGCGGCCTGCTCGCCGACCTGACCGTGGGCGAGACGGTCGCGGTGATCGCAGGTTTCCACGGCGCGACGAGCCGGGTGGCGCCCGTCATGGAGCGCACCGGCCTCGCGCCGATCGCACGGCGCAAGGTGAGCAAGTGCTCGGGCGGCGAGCAGCAGCGCATCAAGTTCGCGCTCGCGCTGCTGCCCGACCCCGACGTGCTCGTGCTCGACGAGCCGACGACCGGCATGGACGTGACGGCGCGACGGCGCTTCTGGGAGGTCATGCACGAGGAGGCGCGCGGCGGCCGCACCGTCGTCTTCGCGACCCACTACCTCGAGGAGGCGGAGCAGTTCGCCCGGCGCACCGTGGTCATGAACCACGGGCGCGTCGTCGCAGACGGCGACACCGGGGAGCTCAGGGCGTCGCTCGGCGGGCGCACCGTCACCGCGACCCTGCCGGGCCCCGACCCGGAGGCCGTGCTCCAGCGGCTGCGCGGCACGGCGCCCCTCGCCGGTCTCCCCACCTCCGGCGTCGCGCTCGACGGCGCGAGGCTCCGCGTGCGCACGACCGACTCCGACGCCCTGGCCGCACTGCTGCTCGAAATCGGAGCGCGCGATCTCGAGATCGCGGCCCCCTCGCTCGAAACCGCTTTCACCGCGCTGACGGAGGACTGAACCGTGCTCTTCTCCATGCCCTTCTTCATCGTCGAGATCAAGCGCCAGCTGCGCAACCCCTATACGCTCGCCTTCACGCTCGCGATGCCGATCGCGATGTACCTGCTCTTCGGCGCGAACGCCGAATACGCCGATGAGAGCGCGGGCAACGGCAACGTCGCCTTCTACGTGATGGCGTCGATGGCCGCCTTCGGCACCGCGACGGCGATGACGTCGATGTGCTCGCTCGCGGCGTCGGAGGTCGGCCAGGGCTGGGGCAGGCAGATCGCGATGACCCCGCTCACGATCGCGGGCTACGCGCTCGTGAAGGTGGTCACGGCGGTCTGCTTCTCCGCGATCTCGACGGCCGCCGTGTTCGCGGTCGGCGCCTGCACGGGGGCCGCGGCCGACGGGCTGTGGCGCTGGTTCGCGGTCGCGGGACTCATCCTGGCGGGCGGCTTCATGTTCGGGCTCTTCGGCCTCGGCGTCGGACTGGCCTTCAACTCCGACTCCGCGGCGGCGCTCGCCTCGATCTCGATCACCTTCTTCGGCTTCTTCGGCAACGTGTTCATGCCGCTCGAGGGCGTGATGCTCGACATCGCCCACTTCACCCCGATGTACGGCTACGTGGCGCTCGCGCGCTGGCCGATCACCGAGGGCGCGCTCCTCGCGGGCGGGAGCGATCCTCTCTGGGCTCTGCTGCTGAACGTTCTGGCGTGGGCGCTCGTGTTCGCCGCGATCACCCGCTTCGGGGTGCTGCGCTCGCGGCAGCGTCGCTAGGCTCGTGGCATGGCGAGAGCGGACCTGACGCAGGGCACATGGGAGCGCTACGGCTGGCTCATGGCCGCGGTCTGGATGGTGTTCCTGTTCTTCCCCGCGAACGCCCTCGTCGCCTCGCGCGCACCGCTCGTGCTGCTCGCGCTCGGCTGGGCCGGCCTCGCATGCTTCGCAGCGAGCTACCTGGTCGGCTTCATCGTCGGCATGCGCGCGGGTTGGGCGCAGCCGTCTCGCTCGGCAGCCCGGCTCTACGCCGTGGCGCTGCTCTGCGCCGCGGCGACGGTGCCGGCGATCGGCTGGGAGGCGACGAGCTTTCTCCCGTTCCTGATGTCGTTCGCATCGTACAACTTCGCCCGGGTCTGGCACTGGGTCGCGACGGGAGCGGCCCTCGCGATCATCGTGCTGGAGGTGGCCGTCGACCTCGCCGCCCGTGAGACCCCTCCCTGGACGCTGCTCGCGATCGTCGCCATGATGGCGGCGGTGAACACCGTGACCACATGGCTGCTCGACCGCTCGCAGGCGGAGGACGAACTGCGCATGGAGCTCGCGACGAGCGAGGAGCGCGAGGCGGTCGCCCGCGACGTGCACGACCTGCTCGGGCACTCGCTCACGATCGTGAAACTGAAGGCCGAGCTCGCGATGCGCCTCATCGAGAGGGATCCTGCCGCGGCGCGCGCCGAGCTCGAGGAGATCGCGCGCCTCACGGGCGAGGCGATCGCGGGGGTGCGCGCGACGGTGACGGGCCTGCGCTCCTCGGGCATGGCCGAGCAGTTGCGCGCGAGCCGCGAGGTGCTCGAATCGGGCGGGATCGCGGTCGAGATCGCCGGCGACGCGGGATCCCTCTCCCCCGCCCAGTCGATCCCAGCCGCGTGGGTTCTGCGCGAGGCGACGACCAACATCCTGCGGCACTCGGGCGCGGGCCGCGTGCGCATCGCCGTCGAGCCGGGCACGGTCGTGGTGGAGGACGACGGCGCGGGCGTCGGGCTCGGCGCGGCCTCGCGGGGCCACGGGCTGCGCGGCATGGCCGAGCGGGCCTCGGCGGCGGGCGCGGTGCTGCGCGTCGAGCCGGTGCGGGGCGGAGCGCATTCGGGCGCAGGCGGCGAGGGATCCGCGGAAGCGGAGGGCGAGGGACCCCCCGCGGCGGAGCACGAGGGATCCCCCACAGGCGGAGCGCGGGGAACGAGAGTGAGTCTCACATGGTGACGGCAGCGGACGGTGAAGGATCGGCCGGGAACGGACCGGAGCGCGGGCCGATCCGCCTCCTGATCGTCGACGACCAGGCCCTCGTGCGCGGTGCGCTCGGCGCACTGCTCGAGCTCGAACCCGACCTCTCGGTCGCGGGCTACGCCGGAGACGGCGCCGAAGCGGCCGAGCGGGCCGCGCAGCTGCGCCCCGACGTGTGCCTCATGGACATCCAGATGCCCGGCGTGGACGGCATCGCCGCGACCCGCGCCGTGCTCGCGGCGCACGCGGCGACGCGCGTGCTCATCGTCACGACCTTCGCCAGACCGGGCTATCTGCGGGCCGCGCTCGACGCGGGCGCCGGCGGCTTCATCGTGAAGGACGCCCCTCCCGAACAGCTCGCCGACGCCGTGCGGCGGGTGCACGCGGGCATGCGCGTGGTCGACCCCGCGCTCGCCGAGGCGTCGCTCTTCGAGGGCGCCAATCCGCTCACCGAGCGCGAGCAGCAGGTGCTGCGCCTCGCGGGCGAGGGGCGCACGGCCGCCGAGATCGCCGCCGAGGTCTTCCTCTCGCCCGGCACGGTGCGCAACCACCTCTCGTCGGCCATCGGCAAGACCGGCGCGGTCAATCGCGCCCAGGCGGCGCGCATCGCCGCCGACAAGGGCTGGCTGTAGCCGGGCCTATCCGCCCGCGGCGCCCGCCGCGGCTCTTCCGGCCGCGCGGCCCGAGAACAGGCAACCGCCGAGAAAGGTTCCCTCGAGCGCGTTGTACCCGTGCACGCCGCCCCCGCCGAAACCGGCCGCCTCGCCCGCGGCGTAGAGACCGGGGATCGGCTCGCCCGATGCACCGAGCACCCGCGACGAGAGGTCGGTCTGGATGCCGCCCAGGGTCTTGCGCGTGAGCACGTGCAGTCGCACGGCCACGAGCGGCCCCGCCGCGGGATCGAGGAGCCGGTGCGGCGCCGTTGTGCGGGTGAGGCGGTCTCCGAGGTAGCGCCGCGAGTTGCGGATGCTCATCACCTGCGCGTCCTTCGAGAACGGGTTGCGGATCTCGGCGTCGCGCTCCCGGATCACCCGCTCGACGGCGTCGGCCGAGAGCAGCGGCTCGGCGGTCAGCCCGTTCATCTTCGCGACGAGCTCGGGAACGCTCCCGGCCGTCACGAAGTCGGCCCCGCGGTCGATGAACGCGCGCACCGGCCCGGGTGCGCCGCGGCCGAGCCTGGCCTTGAGCAGCAGCTTGCGGTCGCGGCCGGTGATATCGGGGTTCTGCTCGGATCCCGACAGCGCGAACTCCTTGGCCGCGATGCGGCTCGTGACGATGAACCAGGAGTGGTCGTGCTCCGCGAGTCCTGGAACGGTGCGCAGCATGCGCAGCGTGCCGAGCGTGTCGTGACCGGGCAGGCCGGGCGGGGGCAGGCGCCGGCCCAGCGCGTCGAGCCACAGCGGCGAGGGCCCGGGCAGAATGCGGATCGCGTGCCCCGGCCAGACGGGGTTCCAGTTGCGCACGCCCTCCGTGTAGTGCCACATGCGGTCCCGGTTGACGAGGCGGGCCCCCGCCTGCTCGGCGATTCCGAGCATGCGGCCGTCGACATAGGCCGGCACGCCCGTGACCATGCTGCGCGGCGGGGTGCCGAGACGGTCGGGCCAGAAGCGCCGCACCAGCTCGTGATCGCCGCCGATCCCTCCGCTCGCCACGATGACGGCCCCGGCCCGCAGCTCGAAGTCTCCGACCGATTCGCGCGACGACACCGCGCCGCGGGCGTTCGCGTCGGGCGCGAGCACGCTGCCGCGCACCCCGACCGCCCGGCCGTTCTCGACCACGATGCCGTCGCAGCGGTGGCGATGCAGGATCCGCGTGCGTGCGCCCGCCGCAGCCTCCTGCGCAGCTGCGATGAACGGGCCGACCACTCCGGTGCCCGTGCCCCATGGCACGTGGAAGCGGGGCACGGAGTTGCCGTGCCCGCCGGCGGTCAGGTCGCCGCGCTCCGCCCAGCCGACGACGGGCGTGAGTTCGATGCCCGCCTCGCGGATCCACGCGCGCTTCTCGCCCGCCGCGAACTCGACGTAGGCGCGGCCCCAGCGCTCCGCCCACTCGTCTTCCGGGTGCTCGCCGTCGAGCCGGTCCCACCCAGCGCTGCCCCGCCAGTCCTGCCACGCCAGTTCGAAGGAATCGCGCACGCCGAGACGCCGCTGCTCGGGCGAGTCGACGAGGAAGAGCCCGCCGAACGACCACCAGGCCTGCCCGCCGAGATCCTGCGGCCCCTCCTGGTCGATGACCACGGTGCGCAACCCGGCGCGGTGCGTCTCCCGCGCTGCGACGAGACCGGAGAGTCCGGCCCCCACGATGATGACGTCGGCGTCCATGCCCCAAGTGTAGGGCGCGCTCTCCGAGCGGGGGCACGGCATCCTGCCCCTATGCTGGGGACATGGATCAGGCCGAGCCCGAGCGTCGCTCGCCGTCGACCCGCCTGCTGCGCCCCTTCCTCCGCCTCTTCGCGGCCCCTCGTGTGAACATGCGCGAGGACTACGAGAAGGTGCGCCGACTCCAGCGACTCGCCGCGCTGCCCGCGGTGCCGCGGTTCCGCGCGCTCGACCGCACCCTCGTCTCCCGTACGAGCGGCGAGTCGATCCCCGTTCGCGTCTTCGAGCCCCGCGAACGGCGGCGCGACGACGTGCTCGTGTTCTTCCACGGCGGCGGCTGGGTGACCGGCGACATCGAGAGCTACAGCCCGGCATGCACCACGATGGCCGACCTCACCGGCTGCGTCGTGGCCTCGGTCGACTACCGCCTGGCTCCCGAACACCCGTTCCCGGCAGGGCTCGAGGACTGCCTCGACGTCGCCGCGACGCTGCTGGACGAGCCCCGGCGCGTCGGCGCCGAGCACCCGGATCGCATCGTGCTCGTCGGTGATTCGGCAGGGGCCAACCTCGCCGCCGTGGTCTCGCTGCTGCGGCGCGAACGCGGCCTCCCGGGCCCGTCGCGGCAGATCCTGCTCTATCCGGTGGCGCACTGGGATCACGATCCCCGTACCTCGCCGTTCCCCTCGGTGCGCAACCACGGAGACGACTACCGGCTCACCAACACCGAGGTGCAGGACTACTTCGACCTGTACGTGCCCGACCCCGAGCTGAGGCGCAGCCCCCTGGTCGCTCCGCTGCTGGCGGAGGATCTGACGGGGCAGCCGCGCACGCTGCTGATCACCGCCGAACTCGATCTGCTGCGCGACGAGGGCGAGGCCTACGGCGGGGCGCTCGAGCGATCGGGCAACGACGTGCGGGTGCACCGCGTGCCGGGCGCGCTGCACGGCTTCATCGCGCTCCCCCGCTTCTCGCGCTCGCTGCGCGAGGCGTACGAGGTGATCAACGCCTTTCTCGACGAGGGATCCTCGGGCTCGGCGACCGCTCCCAGGGCGACGAGGGATCCGGGGGCCTCGTGAGCCGCAGAGCATGGGCGCGCCTCGACAACGCGTCCAACATCTTCCTCGCCGCGCGCAGCGAGGTCGACCCGAAGGTCTTCCGCATCAGCGCCGAGATGGATCACGAGGTGGATGCGGAACTGCTGCAGCGGGCGCTCGAGACCGTGTACGATCGCTATCCGCTGTACCACTCGGTGCTGCGCCGCGGCGTGTTCTGGTACTACCTGCAGGCGAGCGATCTGCGGCCGGTCGTGGAGTCCGAGACGCTGCCCACGTGCGCGCCGATCTACCGTCCCGATCGGCGCACCCTGCTGTTCCGGGTGCTGCATCACCGCCGTCGCATCGCGCTCGAGATCTTCCACGCGCTCTCCGACGGCACGGGCGCGCTCTGGTTCGTCTCCGATCTCGTGACGGAGTACGTGCGGCTGCGCCACCCGGCGCCTGACGGGGAGGAGCGGAGCGAGGAAGGGACGTCCGGGAAGGGGCCCCGCGTGCGTCCCCTTGCCGAACTCCCGGAGCCCGTCACCGATCCGGTGACCGATCCCGGCCCGCTGCACGAACTCGAGATCGACGGCTTCGCCCTCCACTTCCGCGGTCGACCGCGCGGAGCCGCCGCTGGGACCGCCGCGGAGGGCGTTGGGGCCTCCGACGCGTCCACCGGCGAGAGCCCCGAGCAGAGCGCCCCGACGACCGCTCAGCCGACGGTCCCGCCCACCGTTCGACGAACTCGGACCCCGCGCGGACGGGTGCACCGCGTGCGCGGCACCCGCACCCCGGACAACCGGCCGCGGCTCGTCGAGCTCACAGCTCCCGCCGACCCGGTGCTCGCGCTCGCCAGGGCCGAGGGCGTCTCCCCGACCGCCTATCTGACCGCCGTGTTCTTCGAGTCGATCCGGCGCACCTCCTCCGGACGCGCCGCCTCCCGCTCGTTCGCGGCATCCGTGCCGGTCAACCTGCGCCAGTTCTTCCCCTCGACCTCGGCGCGCAACTTCTTCGCGACCGTGCGCATCGAACACGTCTACGGCCGGGGGCCCGACGACATCGGATCGGTCGCCCGGAACCTGGAGCGGCAGTTCAGGCCGAAGGCCGGCCCCGAGGCGCTCGAGCGCAGGCTCCGCCGACTCGTGCGGTTCGAACGCATGCCGGCGCTGCGGATCGTGCCGCGGCCGCTCAAGGACGTACTGCTGAACCTCATCAATCGGGTCAACAACCGGGGCCTCACCGTCGCGATCTCGAACCTCGGCCGGGTGACGCTGCCGGCCGAGGCGGAGCCCCGAGTCGGCCGCATGCTGTTCCACGTCTCCGCCGTGCGCCCCCAGTTCTGCGCGATGTCGCACGCGGGCATGCTCGCGATCAGCTTCACCTCCCCCTTCGTCGAGACCGACCACGTGCGGGAGTTCGCGCGCGTGCTCACCGCGCACGGCATCCCCGTGACCGTCGTCGCAGCGCGCGTCACGGAGGAGGAGCTCGCCGAGTCAGGCGCCGACTCGGGCGACCCGATCGGGGTGCGGGCATGAGGCGCTGCACGGCCTGCGCGGTCGACGTCGAGGGCGCGTGGTCGCGATGCCCGCTCTGCGCGGCCAAGCTCGCGGGCGATCCCTCGCCGAGTCCGCTGCCCGCCGCGCCGCTGAGATTCTCGCGTCGCAGGGTGCTGCGCGCGCTGTTCGCCGCGTCCCTCGCGCTCATCCTCGGCTCGTTCGCCGCTCAGCTGTTCTTCCGCGCCGACCCGAGCGGCATCGGTGCGCTGCGATTCGTCTGGCTGGGCATCGCCTCGATGTGGCTCGTGGTGCTCATGGCGGTGCGCCAGCGCCGCAACCCGGCCAAGGGCACGGTCTCCCTGGTGGTGCTCGTCGGACTGGTGTGCAGCTACTGGGACTACCTGACGGGCTGGCACGCCTGGTCGCTGACCTACGCCGTGCCGATCGTCTGCGCATCGGCGATCATCGCGCTCTTCATCACGGTGCAGCTGATGCGCATCGAGGCCGGCGAGCACGTGGTCTACAGCGTGCTCGCCGTGACGCTCGGCCTCGTGCCGATCGTGTTTCTCGTGCTCGGCTGGGTCACGCACCCGTTGCCCTCGGCCATCTGCGGGGTGCTCAGCCTGATGCTGCTGATCCTCGAGCTGGTCCGCGGCGCCGAGATGCGCCACGAACTCGCGAAGCGCCTCAACCTGTAGCTGCGCCGACCCGCTGGTTGAGCGAGGCGCAGCCGAGTCGAAACCCGGGGCGTCGGGCCCTCGATTTCGACTCGCTCCGCTCGCTCAATCAGCGGGAGGAGAGGCGCGCTCGGCGCCTACACCGTCCGCTCGTAGCGACGCGCCCTGCCCGAGATCCCCGCGAAGCGGAATGGTGCGTTCGTGACGCGCGGCGTCTCGACGTCCACGGCGCTCGGGTAGACCGTCGAGTGCAGCTCGCGGTACGCGGGCACGTCGAGCGGCACGCGCGCATCGAGCGCGCGCGACACGCGGTCCGCGTGCCCGCGGGTCTCGTATCCCGGCTGCACGATCCCCGTGATGAATTCGCTCACGCTGCCCGAACCGTAGCTGAACAGGCCGATTCGGCGTCCCTCCAGCTCGGAGTCGTGGTCGAGCAGGGCGGCGAGAGCCGCGTAGACCGACGCCGTGTAGGAGTTGCCGAGCCGGCGGTTGTACAGCGAGCTCGCGGCGAGCCCCGTGTCCCGCCCCTCGGCTTCCGCCGCCTCCCCCTCGGTGAGGGCCGTGCTCAGCGCGGCGCCGGTGTGCTGCGCGAGGTGCGCCTGGGCCTTCTTCGCCATCTTGGTGAAGGGCTGGTGGTAGAGGATCCGGTCGATGTCGGCGATGCCGGGGCCGCCCCGCGACTGCAGGTCGTCCCACGAGCCCGCGAGGGCGTCGAGGTAGGCGGTCACCGAGAGCGCACCGTCGACGACCGCGGTCGACGAGTCGTTGGGCCGCCAGAAGTCGTCGACCTCGTCGGTGAAGAGGCCTGCGGCCGGCTCGATCTCGAGCAGCGAGGGATCGGCCGAGACGAGCATCGCGACGGCGCCGGCGCCCTGGGTGGGTTCGCCGGGGCTGTCGAGCTCGTAGCGCGCGACGTCGCTCGCGATGACGAGCACCCGCTCCTCCGGGAAGCGGCTGACGATGCCCACCGCGGCCTGCAGGGCGGCTGTGCCGCCGTAGCAGGCCTGCTTGAACTCGACTACGCGCACCTGCGGCGGCAGGCCCACCAGGCGCTGCACCGAGACGCCCGCCGCCTTCGACTGGTCGACGCCCGACTCGGTGGCGAACAGCAGCGTGCGGATGCCGTCCATCCCGTTGCGTTCGATGATCGGCAGCGCGGCCGACGCACCCATCGTGACGATGTCCTCGTCGGGCGCCGGCACGCTCATCTCGTCCTGGCCGAGGCCGAGCCGGAACTTGTTCGGGTCGATGCCGTTCGACTCCGCGAGCCGATCGAGATCGAGCACGTGGTGTGCGGTTGCGAGTTCGAGGTCGTGAATGCCGATCCGCGTCATGCGCTCTGGCGTCCTTTCCGTTCCATGAGCAGGTGGGTCTGCATGAGCTCGCCCGGGTTGGTCTGGGCGGCGAGCAGTGAGAGCTCGCCGCAGAGCACGGTCGCCGCCATGAGCACGGCGAGCCGCCTGGCGTTCGCGCCCGGCTCGCGCTCCTCGCGGCAGCCGAGCCGTTCGAGGGCGGCGTCGACGTGGGCGAGGTGCTTGCCGTTGCCGACCGTGCCGACGATCAGGTGCGGCAGGGTGCACGAGAAGTAGAGGCCCTCCTCGCGCGCCTCCGCGTAGGTGATGCCCTGGGAGCCCTCGACGATGTTGGCCGCATCCTGGCCCGTGGCGAGGTAGAAGGCGAGCAGCATGTTCGCGTAGTGCGCGTTCGCCGAGCGCAGGGCGCCGGCGATCGTGCTGCCCACGAGGTTCTTGCGCACGACGATGTCGGCCATCTGCTGCGCGGTGGTGCGCAGGCGCCGACCGACGACCTCGTGAGGGATCAGCATCTCGGCCACGACGCTGCGGCCTCGGCCGAGGATGCCGTTGACCGCGGTCGCCTTCTTGTCGGAGCAGTAGTTGCCCGAGATCGAGCCGTAGTCGAGGCCCAGCCCCCACGACAGGATGCGCTCCATGAGCGCCTCGGCCGCCTTGGTCGCCATGTTGTGGCCCGAGGCGTCGCCCGTGGTGAAGGCGAAGCGCACGAAGAGCAGGTTGCCCACGATCTCGGGGTGGACCTCGATGAGCCTCGCGTGCCTGCTATCGGCCGCCACGAGCTGTTCCAGCTCGGACAGCCGCTCCCGGATGGCGCGGGCCGCCGCCTCGGCTCCGATCGCGCTGTCGGCGACGAAAAGCGAGGAGCGGGTCATGCGCTCGTCGACGACGACGGTGCGGATGCCCGCGTCGAGCTCTCGGGAGATGCTCGCACCGCGCCCGACGGAGGGCCACAGCGGCGTCTCGTAGGTCGCGAGCGGCACCGATACCTCGGCGTAGGGCTCTCCCTTCGCGATCGCGTCGCCGCTGATGCGCAGCGGGCCGACCCAGCGGGTGGGCACCTCGGTGCTGAACGTTCCGGGATCGTTCACTGCTTCCTCCTGGTGGGCTGAGCGGGGATTCGGGTCATCGTGGCGTTCACGCGGGGCGCCGCTCCGAGCGGCGGGAGAATTCGGCCGGGTCGATGCCTCGCAGACGGCAGAACTCCCCGAGGCGGCCGCGCAGGATCAGATCGGTGGAGGCCAGCTGCTCGGCGTTCTCGGCCCCGAGCAGTGCGAAGAGCGCGCGCGTCTGCGTCAGCCAGCCGCGCACGAGCGTCACGAGCGCCTCGGCGTCGCCGTCCATCACGGTCTGCAGGAACGCGCCCGCGACACCCACCCCTCTGGCACCGGCGGCGAGGGCCTTCACCACGTCGTAGGGGTGGCGCACTCCGCCCGAGGCGAGCAGCGCAGGCCCGTCGGCGGGAGCGTCGAGCAGACAGGCGAGCGCGGACTGGCCGAAGCCGGTGAGCATCGAGAAGTCATCGGCGGCCGTGGCGCGGGAGTTCTCGATGCCGAGGAAGTCGGTGCCGCCGGTCCCGCTCACATCGGCGACCCGCACACCGATGCCGCGCAGCTTCTCCAGCGTGCGACGGCTGAGGCCGAAGCCGACCTCCTTCGCGACGACCGGCACCGGGGACGCCTCGACGATGCGTTCGAGACCGACGAGCCAGCCCGAGAAGTCGCGCGATCCCTCGGGCATCGCGGTCTCCTGCACGGGGTTGACGTGGAGCTGCAGGGCGTTCGCCTGCAGAAGCTCGACCGCGCGCAACGCATCGTCCGCGCTGCGCCCCGCTCCGAGGTTCGCCATGACGAAGCCCGACGGATTCTCCTCGCGGATCACCGCGAAGCTGCGGGCGGTCGAGGGATCGTCGATGGCAATGCTCATGGACCCGCAGGCCATGGGCATGCCGGTCTCGCGCGCCGCGATGGCGAGCTGGCGGTTGATCCGCTCGGTGAGGTCGGTGCCGCCGGTCATTCCGTTGACGTAGAACGGCGTGGCCCAGCTCCACTCTCCGACGCGCACCGAGAGGTCGACGCGCTCGGCGTCCACGCCGTCGAGGGCGTGGTGCAGGAACTCGAGATCGTCGAACTCGTTGCGGGCGGAACGGCCCTCGCGCTGCTGCAGGGCGAGGCGCACGTGATCGTCCTTGCGCGCCGCGCGCACCGAGGCGCCAGGCGCTGCCGCGCGTTCAGAAGTCATCGATGCCTCCCAGCGGCGGATGGACCGACAGGTCGAGCCGCCGGATGTCGTGCGCCTCCCACTCGCGCAGGATGCCGGTCGGCGCGGGTTCTTCCGGTGCCAGCACGATACCGCAGTCTCCGCCTCCCGCGCCCGACGGCTTGCCTGCGGCGCCGTGGCGCTCGGCCGCGTCGCACAGTTCGCGCAGCTGCTCGGTCTCGACCTCGACCCCCGACTCGGCGCCGAATCGCCGCAGCAGGCGACGCGCTCTGCGGATCGCGTCGAGCGCGCCGACGTCGCCGCGCTCCGAGGAGGCTTCGAGCGCGTCGACGCAGGCGCGGCTCTCGGCGAGGAACTCGCGGGACGGCGCGGTCGAGCCGGATCGGCGCGAGCGCTCGACGAGGTTCTCGGTCGAGGCGGGCGATCCGGTCCAGCCGACGAGCAGTTGCAATCCGGTGGGCGGTCGCAGCCGCTTCGCGCCGCAGCCGGCCCACGCCTCGGTCGACGCGAGAGTCGCCGCAACGCCGCGCGTCGCGCGGTGCCGGCGCAGTGCCTCGCGGTCGGGCGAGGAGTAGCGGATCCACCCGCCGAAGACGCTCGCTGCGAGGTCGCCCCCGGAACCGCGCGGCGACACCTCGGCGGAGGCCAGCATCGCGAGCTTGAAGCGCTCCACGAGGTTCAGACCCAGATCGTAGAACTCGTCGAGCGCCGACACGACGGCCGCGGTCACGGCTGCCGACGAGCCGAGGCCGAACTTCCGACCGCTCGCGTCTGCGAGGTCGCTCGTGATGTTGATGTCGAAGTATCGGGGCGGCAGCCCCCGTTCCAGCCGCAGATCCTCGACCGCGGCGATCGCGGCGATCGCGTAGTCCTCGGAGACTTCGATGCCGCCGCGAGCGCCGCGGGCCGCGATCCCTCGCCCCTCGCGGGTCCAGGAGACGGTCTCGTGCTGCTCCCCCGCCGAGCGGACCTGCCCGGCATCGGTGCTCTCGGACAGCCGCGCGGTGAGGCAGCGATCGACCGCCACGAGCACGGCGGGCTCGCCCGGCTCCACCACGGCGTACTCGCCGGCGATGTAGAGCTTGCCCGGTGAACGGACCTCGATCACGAGGGATCGCCCTCGGGCGATGCGTCGCCCTCCAGCAGCTCGACGCCCGGGCCGGGCTTCGCGATCTGCACCCGACCGAACTCCTCCATGCGCGCCGCGACGGCCTCGGCATCGGCGGACTGCACGAGCACCACGACGTTCGGGCCCGCGTCCGCCGTGGCGTAGGCCTCGACGCCGCGCTCGCGCAGCTCGGCGACGGCGTCGAACACCGCCACGCTGCGCGGCGTGAGGTAGCGGATGGGCGGATCGGCCGACTGGATCAGCGCGTGCATGCGGAGCGCGTGCGTCTCGGTGATGCGGCCGATGCGCGTGAAGTCGCCGGCCTCGCACGCCGAGATCATCTCGGCGAGGCTCTCCTCGGTGGTGCGCGGCCATGCCTCGGCGAACGGCGAGGTGAGCGCGGTGCGGCGCATGGCGACGCGGCTGGAGACGGGCTTCTCCCCCGCGTCGACCGTGACGATCACCATGTGCATCTCGGGCGCGGCGACCGCCTCGGCGAACGAGGTCTCGTCGCCGTCGCCGGCATGCCACACGGCGACGCCCGGCACGATGGAGCGCGACGCCGAGCCCGAGCCGCGGCGGGCGAGCCGGCTCAGCCCCCTTGCGTCGAGGTCCAGACCGTAGGCCGCGGCCGCTGCCGTCGCGAGGGCCGCGAAGCCCGAGGCGGAGGAGGCGAGCCCGGCACCGGTCGGCGCCTCGTTGCGGGAGCGGACGAACGCGGGGGTCTGCGAGCCCGCGAGGGATCGCACGAGGTCGAGGAAGGCGGCGACCCTGCGCAGCGACTCCCCCGTCGCCTCCCGGCCGTTCAGCTCGAAGCGATCCGCTTCGGCCTCGGGCGCGAGCGACACGGTCGTGGTGGTCGGCAGGATGTCGAGAGTGAGCGAGAGGCTGCCCGCGACCGGCAGGATCAGCTCCTCGTCGCGCTTCCCCCAGTACTTGACGAGCGCGATGTTCGGGAAGGCGCGCGCGGTCGCGGCGGTCATGCGACGGGCACCGTGGTCGTCCAGGTGCGCTGCGCACCGGCGGCGCGCAGCGTGAGCGCGATGCGCTCCGCCTGCTCCTCGGAGTCGACGAGCGCGAGAACGCAGCCGCCGAGGCCGCTGCCGGTGAGCTTGGCGCCCGCCGCACCGGCGGCGCACGCGGCGTCGACGAGCGCGTCGAGGGCGGTCGTGCTGACGCCGATCCGGCCCAGCAGTTCGTGCGCCTCGCGCATGCGGGCGCCGAGGGCGGCGCGGTCGCCCAGGCCGAGATCGAGCGTGGCGCCCTCGGCGAGGTCGGACAGGCGCGAGATGGCGCGGTCGATCCGGGCGGGCTCTGCGGCGCGGAGCTCGCGCACCCCGGCCACGGCCTCGGCGGTCGAGCCGGAGACGCCGGAGTCGGCGATCACGAAGGTCAGCGGCGCTCCGATCGGCAGCTCGGCGGTGCTGCCGGATTGGAAGCGGATCGGGCCGCGGGCCGCGACGGCCC
Source organism: Leucobacter ruminantium (assembly GCF_017565705.1). Taxonomy (GTDB): domain Bacteria; phylum Actinomycetota; class Actinomycetes; order Actinomycetales; family Microbacteriaceae; genus Leucobacter; species Leucobacter ruminantium. Next base: position 26,919 of record NZ_JAGDYL010000017.1, on the reverse strand, counting down.
GAGCGTCGATGCCGCTCGGGTTGCCGTGCGCGACGCGCTCGGCCTGCTGCACGATGCCGTAGAGCTGCTCGGTGTCGAACTCGCGGCCGGCGAAATCAGCCGTGGCCCGCGCGACCGCCGCGGCGACCGCCGCGCTCGAGCCGAGCCCGCGGCCGTGCGGTACGGCGCTGCGGATGCGCAGCTGCACGGCCGCCGAGCCGAGGCCGGCCTCCGCGAGCGATGCGCGCGCCGCGGTCGCGACGGGCTGCAGGCGCTCGGGCATGGCCTGGAGCGTTCCCGCGAAGAGCTCGCTCTCGATGCGCGTCTCCGCCCCGTGGAAGGTACGGACCTCGGCCTCGACCTCGAGCTGGCAGAGCGGCACCGCGACGGCGGGGGCCCCGTAGACCACCGCGTGCTCGCCGAAGAGAATCGCCTTGGCGTGCGCGCGGCCCGTGCCCGTGCGTGCACCCGCATCTCGTTCCGGTCGCGCGGCCGGCGTGCCCGAGCGCATCGGGGAGGTCGTGTTCATTCGAATCCGTTTCGGTGACGGTCAATGTCTGCGATGGCGCGGACGCGCTGATGGCGTCACGAACGCACCGTCGCCAACGAGGAACGATACCACCCCACCCTGTTCGTATCGGGTATTCGGGCCGTTCACGGCCACCGCAGATCGAGGGTGCGCTCCACCCGAGACCGCTGCTCCTCGGGGTCGAAGTCGCCCGCGGGCCAGCGCGGATCGATCCCGTGCAGCTCGGACAGCACGATCCGCTGCACCGCGACCCGCGCGTACCACTTGGCGTCCGCCGGGACCACGAACCAGGGGGCGTGCGGCGCGTTCGTGCGGTCGATGGCGGCCTGGAACGCCTCCATGTACTCCGCCCAGCGCAGCCTCTCATCGACGTCGCCCGGATCGTACTTCCAGTGCTTCTCTGGCTCGTCGAGCCTCGCGAGCAGCCGTTCGGCCTGCTCCTCCGGGGAGATGTGCAGCATGATCTTCACGATCCGCACCCCGTCGTCGGCGATGCGACGCTCGAACTCGGCGATCGCCTCGTAGCGCCGTTCGATCTCCTCGGGCGGGGCGAGGGATCGCACCCGCTGCACGATGACATCCTCGTAGTGCGAGCGGTCGAACACCCCGATCACGCCGGGCCCGGGCACGCGGGGCTCCACCCGCCACAGGAAGTCGTGCTCGCGCTCCTCCGCCGAGGGCGCTTTGAACGCCGCGAGCGCCAGCCCGTAGGGCTCCAACGCTCCGAAGACGTGATTGACGATGCCGCCCTTGCCCGCGGCGTCCATGGCCTGCAGCACGACGAGCAGACGATCCCTCGCCCCCGTGCGGCTCTGCGCGAACAGCTTCTGCTGCAGCTCGCGCAACTCTTCGGAGGCGCGCGCCAGCTCTGCGCGGCCGGCCTCACGGTCGGCGTCGGTGCCGGGTTTCGAACCCGGGTCGACGCTCCGCAGCCGGAAATCAGGGCCGACGCGCAGCAGCTCGTCGGGTTCGGAGCTCCAGAAAGGTGCGGACATGCGGCCTCCAGCGCGGTTCTCGACGGACGTCTCCCGCCAGGCTACCCCGCCGCCCCGCCGGTCGGGCCCCTCCGCTGGTCGAGCGAGCTTCCCTCCGCTGGTTGAGCGCACTTCGACTCGCTCCGCTCGCTCAGCAACCGCGAAGCGAGTCGAAACCAAGGCCCCCCGAGGGTTCCGACTCGGCTGCGCCTCGCTCAACCAGCGGGGGCGATCGCCCTCCGGAAGCACACGCGATCCTCGCCGGGCCCGTCGTAGTCGGAATGCACCGGAACTCCGTTCACCACCCGGTCACCGCCCTCGAACTCGAAGCCCATCGCACAGTGGAAGGCGATCGACCCGCTATTGCCCGGGGAGGTGATCGCACGCACCTCGCGGCGCCCGGCCTCCGCCGCCTCCCGCAAGAACCTCCCGTACAAGTGGCGTGCGAAGCCCCGGCCGCGGAGCTCGGGATCCACCCCGACGAAGTGGATGTAGGCCTCCCTGTCGTCGTCCGCGGCGTAGAGACCCACGAGGAAGGCTCGGATGCCCGTGTCATCCTCGAGCACCAGGCTCGTCTGCGAGAAGAACTGCAGGAACAGTCTCGGAAGCAGCCGCGACAGCTCACGAGCCCGCTCCGGGCTGCGCGAGTCGGTCCACCATCGCGCGATGCACTCCACGATCACCGCGTGGTCGGAGGTCTTCGCCCTCCGCAGTCCCGGCAGATCCCTATGCGCCATCGGGTTCTCCCTTCGTCGTATCGAGGTCGCCCGCACCGCTGTGCCCGCGGAGCGTGAACGCAGCAGCATGGCGGCGGAGCACTTCCGGGAAACAGAACAGCCCCCGACCTCGGTATCACTACCCGGTCGGGGGCCATTCGATTCGCGTGCGCGAGGGGGGACTTGAACCCCCACGCCCTAATACGGGCACTAGCACCTCAAGCTAGCGCGTCTGCCAATTCCGCCACCCGCGCGAACCATCCGGACCTTCATCGGCCGAACAGAGAATAAGTTAGCACGGATCCCGCCACCGCACGAATCGCGGCCGATTCGCCGGGCGCGTCGCACCGGGCTCGGGGTGCGCTTCATCCTCAGGAGCGACCCTCGGCTCACGCGAGGGGGCGCATTCGGGGGTATTAACGGCCGAATATCCCCCGAACGCGACCCCTTCCGCGAGAGGCCGCTCACAGCGCGGCCCCGGCATCATCCTGCGCGCCCGATCGGGGCGAGAAGCGCCCCGGTCGCCCGGACCAGGTCGGCAGGAGCCAGCTCGATATCGAGACCGCGCCGACCGCCCGACACGAGCACGGTGGTGAAACCCTCGGCGGACGAGTCGAGCACCGTGCGCAGCCGCGCGCGCTGACCGAGGGGGCTGATACCGCCGACCACGTAACCGGTCTTGCGCTCTGCGACCGCGGGATCGGCCATGACGGCGCGCTTCCCGCCGAGGGCTGCGGCGAGCGCCTTGAGGTCGAGCCTGCCCGCGACCGGCACGATGCCGAAGACGAGCTCACCGTCGACCTCCGCGAGCAGCGTCTTGAACACGCGCTCGGGTTCGACCCCGAGCGCCGCGGCGGCCTCTCCCCCGAAATCCGTCTCGTGCGGGTCGTGCGCATAGGCGCGTATCTCGAAAGGGATCCCCGCCTTCGTCAGCGCCGCCGTCGCCGGGGTGGATCCCTCGCCCTGCTTCTTCTTCGCCACGGTGACAGTCTAGATACCGGTCCCGGCGACGGATCGGAGCGCTCCTACGGCCGCAGGCGTCGTCGCAGGAGGTCGATGCGCTTCTGCAGCTGGGTGACGGAGGCCTGGGCCACGGCCGGCCCGCCGCACACGCGGCGCAGCTCGGTGTGGATGTCCTTGTGCGGCTCTCCCGAGACCTTGGAGTACATGCCGACGAGCGAGTTCAGCAGTTTGCGCTGCTCGCCGAGCGTGCGGTGCAGCGCCTCGGGTGCTTCCGCCCGCTCCGGCGGGTGCTCGAGCAGGCCCTGTCTGGTCGCGCTGCGCCTGGCCTGCCGCGCCTGCCGCTGCTGCAGCAGGGCCTTCACCTCCTGCGGTTCGAGCAGGCCGGGGAAACCGAGGAAGTCGAGCTCTTCCTCGCTCTCCACCTCCGCGTAGCCGCCGAACTCGGCGCCGTCGAACACGGCGCGATCGAAGTGCGCGTCGGAGGCGAGGGCCTGGTACTTGAACTCGGCCTCCTCGAGCTCGTTGGAGGCTCTATCCTCGCGCTCGGCCTCGGCCATGAGCGCGGCCTCGGCGTCCCACATCTCCTCGGCGCTCTTCGGCCCCTCGAGCACGTGGTTGCGCTCCTTCTCGAGCTCGGCGGCGAGCTGCATGAGGGCGGGCACGTTCGGGATGAACACGGAGGCGACCTCGCCGCGGCGGCGGGAGCGCACGAAGCGGCCGATCGCCTGCGCGAAGAACAGGGGGGTCGACGAGCTCGTCGCGTACACGCCCACGGCGAGACGGGGCACGTCGACGCCCTCGGACACCATGCGCACCGCCACCATCCAGCGCAGCGTCTTCTTCGCACCCATCGAGAACTCGTCGATCTGCTCGGAGGCCGTGCTGTCGTCCGAGAGGATCAGCGCGACCTCCTCCCCCGTGATCTCGCGCAGTTGCTTCGCATACGATTTCGCGGCCGCGTGGTCGGTGGCGATGACGAGGCCGCCCGCGTCGGGGATCTGCTGCCGCACCTCGCTCAGCCTGCGATCCGCCGCTCGCAGCACCTTCGCGATCCACTCTCCCGAGGGATCGAGCGCCGTGCGCCAGGCCTGCGAGGTGATGTCCTTGGTGTTGCCCTCCCCGAGGGCCGCCTCCATCTCCTCTCCGGCCGAGGTCTGCCAGCGCATCTTGCCCGCGTAGACCATGAAGATCACGGGGCGCACGATGCCGTCGGCGAGCGCGCGCCCGTAACCGTAGTCGTAGTCGGTGAGGGAGACGCGCGAGCCGTCGCCCTGCGGTGCGTATTGCACGAACGGGATCGGGGCGTCGTCGGAGCGGAACGGCGTGCCCGTGAGCGAGAGGCGGCGTTTGGCGCTGCCGTACGCTTCTCGGATGGCGTCGCCCCAGCTGAGCGCGTCGCCGCCGTGGTGCACCTCGTCGAGGATCACGAGGGTGTCCGCGCTCTCGGTGAGCAGGCGGTGCTGCACGGGCTTCATCGCGATCTGCGCGTAGGTGACCGCGACGCCGTGGAAGTGCCTGCCGTAGCCGAGGCCATCGCCGTTGGAGTAGTTGGGGTTGAGCCTGATGCCGGCGCGCGCGGCGGCATCGGCCCACTGCGTCTTCAGATGCTCGGTCGGGGCGACGACGATGATCTGCGACACGGTGCGGTTCGAGCGCAGGATCGCGGCGAGCCTGAGGGCGAAGGTCGTCTTGCCCGCACCGGGGGTCGCCGAGGCGAGGAAGTCGCGCGGGTTCTCGTCGAGATAGAGCCGGATCGCCTCCTCCTGCCAGGCGCGCAGGCGCGGGGCCGTGCCGTGGGCGGCGCGCTCGGGATAGGCGGGGGGCAGATGTTCGGCGGCACTCGTTCCTGGGAGATGAAGGCCGGGGTCCGAATCTGTCACGACGCTCTAGACTAGCCGGTGACGCCGACAGCGGGCGCCACCGGGCGACCGGCCGTCACGGGTCACCGATGAGAAGGGCGGGAACATGGCAGAGGCGATCGAGCTCCCCTGGTCGCGATTCGTCGCACTGGGCGATTCGTTCACCGAGGGCGTGGGCGACCCCGACGCCGACAGCCCGGGCGGGCTGCGCGGCTGGGCCGACCGCTTCGCCGAGGTGCTCGCCGAGCACAGCGAGGAGTTCGCCTACGCGAACCTGGCTGTGCGCGGCAAGCTGATCCGCCAGATCGCGGAGGAGCAGGTCGAGGCGGCGCTCGAGCTGCGGCCCGACCTGATCAGCCTGTGCGCTGGCGGCAACGACGTGATCCGCCCCGGCACCGACCCCGACGAGGTGGCCGCCCAGCTCGAGCGCATCGTGGAGCGCCTCTCGGAGGGCGGTGCGACGATCATGCTGTTCACCGGCGTCGACACGAACTTCCAGCCCGTCTTCCGCTCCATCCGCGGCAAGGTCGCGATCTACAACGAGAACGTGCGCAAGGTGGCGCAGCGGCACGACTGCATCGTCGTCGACCAGTGGGCCATCGAGGAGTTGCAGGACGGCCGCTACTGGGCGGGAGACCGCCTCCACCTCAACGCGCTCGGGCACCACACCATCGCGCGCGCGGCGCTCAAGGCGCTGAACGTGCCGAACGATCTCACCCCGCTCGACCCGCCCCCGCTGCCGATGCGCAGCTGGCGCGAGGCCCGCAGGGAGGACGTCGTGTGGGCGAAGGAGCACCTCGTGCCCTGGGTGATCCGCCGCATCAAGCACGTCTCCTCCGGCGACGACATCGAGCCCAAGCGCCCGCAGCCCTCGAGTCCGCGCCGCGGCCGCTACGGGGCTGTCGAGGAATAGCCCGAGCGGCTAGGGTGGGGAGCATGGCTGAACTGACGAAGCACCTCGCAGACACCGTGACGAAGGTCGGCGTCCACTCCGCCTTCGGCGATCCGATCGAGGTCGACGGAACGACCATCATTCCCGTGGCATGCACCTCCTACGGCTTCGGCGCAGGTGAGGGCGATGCGGGCATGGATCAGGCGCAGGGCGAGGGATCCGGCGGAGGCGGAGGCGGCATCTCCATTCCCGTGGGCGCCTACGTCACCCGCGACGGCTTCACCCGATTCGAGCCGAACCTGATCGCGCTCGTGGCCGTCGGCATCCCCTTCGTGTGGGTCGCAGGTCGCGTGCTCGCCCGCATCATCCGCGCGCTGAAGAAGTAGGTCGGATTTCGACTCGCTCCGCTCGCTCAATCAGCGGGTGGGGCATCCGCTCGCCCCAACAGCGGGTCGGGCGCCACCGCCGGTTGAGCGAGGCGCAGCCGAGTCGAAACCGCATCAATCAGCGGACCCGCCGCCCCAGACCCACGGCTCCCGGGGCAGCGCGGCGGGATCGAAGCGCTCGAGCAATCGCTCGACGGTGACGCGCTCTCCCGCCCCCGCGAGCCCGAGTGACGAGGCGAGCGTGCTCAGCACCTCGGCGTCGGAGACGCCGCGATCCCTCAGCTCGGAGAGTGTGACCGCGCCGTCGCGCTTCGCGAGCCTCGCGCCCGTCGGCCCCAGCACGAGCGGGACGTGCGCGTACTCGACCTCGGGCGGCGATGGGACGCCGAGCAGCCGCTGCAGCAGGATCTGGCGCGGCGTCGACGGTGCGAGATCGTCTCCCCGCACGATCTGGTCGACACCCATGGCGGCGTCGTCGACGACGACGGCGAGGTTGTAGGCGACGGTGCCGTCGCCGCGGCGCAGCACGAAGTCGTCGATGTCGCCCACGGTGGGCCCGAGCAGCAGGTCATCGAACGCGAGCTGCGTCACCCCTTCCGGCGCGCGGAGCCGCAGCGCGGGTTCGCGGGGAGCGATGCGCTCGCGGGCGGCCGCGCGCTCGGTCTCGCTCAGCTCGCGGCAGGTGCCCGGGTAGGCGCCGGGAGGCGCGTGGGGCGCGCTCGGCGCGGCGAGGATGTCGCGCCTCGTGCAGCTGCACTCGTAGACGAGGCCCGCCTCCGCGAGTCGGGCGATCGCCGCCTTGTGATCGGCGCCGCGGTCGCTCTGCAGCACCGGATCGCCGTCCCAGTCGATGCCGAGCCGCACGAGGTCCTCGAGCTGCCGCGCCCCCGCCCCGGCGTCGCGCGCCCGGTCGAGATCCTCGATGCGCATGAGGAAGCGCCGACCGCTCGACCGGGCGAAGAGCCAGGCGAGCAACGCGGTGCGCAGATTGCCGAGGTGCAGGTCGCCGGATGGGCTGGGCGCGTAGCGCCCGGATCCCTGTCCGTCTGCGCTCTGATCCTCCTCCATCCCCTCATCCTCCCACGTGGCGTGTCCAGCTCACACCCACAGTCCAGGCCCCCTCCCCCTCCTGAGCGGCACAGGCGCTAGCGTCCTTCCGTCATTACGCACACGGAACGCCGGAAGGGCTCGGATCCCCCAGGATCCGAGCCCTTCACAGCTCTCGGCAGCCGGCTACGGCAGCCGGCTCACAGCAGTTGGACGAGTTCCGCTGCGGCCCCGCTCAGCACGGCCTGCCGAGCGGCCTCCGCCGACGAAGCGGCGAGCGCCAGGTCCGCGAGCCTCTCGCAATCGGCGAGGTCGTGGTGCGCGAGCGCGAGACGCACGAAAGGCACCTTGCTCGGAGCCATCGAGAGACTCGTGATCCCGAGCCCGGCGAGCACGAGGGCGAGCAGCGGGTCGCCCGCCGATTCGCCGCAGACGCCCAGAGGCTTGCCTGCAGCCTTGGCTCCGCGCGCAGCGGCCGCGATGACGTCGAGCACGGCCGGCTGCCACGGATCGAGCAGCGACGAGAGCTCGCCCTCCATGCGATCTGCGGCCATCGTGTACTGCGCCAGGTCGTTGGTGCCGAGGCTGCCGAAGTCGACCTCCCCCAGCACCTGCTCCGCGCGCAGCGCCGCCGCGGGCACCTCGATCATCACACCCGACTTGGGCAGGCCGGCCGCGACCACGCGCTCCGCGAACCAGCGCGCCTCTCCCGTCGTCGCGACCATCGGCGCCATGACGCGCACGTCGGCGCCGGTGGCCCGGGCCGCGTTGGCGAGCGCCTCGAGCTGCGCGTCGAGCAGTTCCGGGCGGGCCTGCGACAGCCGGAGCCCCCTGCGTCCGAGCGCCGGATTCTCCTCCGGCCCGAGGTCGGCGAAGGCGAGCGGCTTGTCCGCACCCGCGTCGAGCGTGCGCACGACGACTCGGCGATCGCCGAAGGGTGCGAGCACGCGGCGGTAGATCTCGGTCTGCTCCTCGACGGTCGGCGCCGTCTCCGACGAGAGGAACACGAACTCGGTGCGGAAGAGCCCGACACCCTCGAGATCCTGCGGCCCGGCGAGCTCCGCGTCCTCGATGCCGCCGATGTTGGCGAGCAGCGCGACGCTGTGGCCGTCGCGGGTGCGTCCCGCACCCGAGAGCGCCGAGAGCGCCGCGGCGAGCCGTTCCCGGCGCTCGCGCTGCGCCTCGACAGCTGCGGGGTCGGGGTCGAGCACGACCTCGCCGCTGTCGCCATCGAGCGACACGGGGGTGCCGACAGGGATCCCCGTTGCCCCCTGCACCTGCACGACGGCCGGGATGCCCATCTGGGCCGCGAGGATCGCGGTATGGCTCGTACGTCCGCCCGCGCGGGTGATGATCCCGAGCACGAGCGAACGGTCGAGCGTCGCGGTCTCGGCCGGGGCGAGGTCTTCGGCGACGATCACACTCGGCTCGGAGAAGTCGGGAACACCCGGCACCGGAAGGCCCAGCACCTCGGCGATCGCGCGGGATCCGACGTCGCGCAGATCGGTCACGCGCTCGGCGAAGTAGCCGCCGAGCGCCTCGAACTGCGCCGCGAAGTCGTCGACTGCGAGCACGATCGAGGTCGCCGGGCCCTGACCCGCCGCGAGGTGCTTCGCGACGGCGCGGTGCAACGCCCGGTCGCGCGCGATCATCGCGGTCGCCTTGAGCACATCGCGCGCGGTCGCGTCGACGTGGATCGCCTTGGCGTCGAGCGCCCCTGCGACCCGCATGAAGGCCGCGACGGCCTGCTCGGCGGCCTGCGCCGGATCAGCGGCGGGCGCCTCGTTCTGCGGAGGCTCGACCGGCGCGGCGACCTGCACGACCGGCCCGTAGGCGGTGCCCGGGCTCACACCGATGCCGTGCAGCCGCGATTCCGCCTCCGACCCGATCGCCGGGCCGTCGGTCGCCTCGCCGGCCGTGCGCATCAGGCGTCCAGATCCGTGGCGAGCAGCTCGACCAGGCGGTCGAGCACGGCGTCGGCGCCGTCGCCCTCGGCGGTCAGCTCGACCTCTTCCCCGTGCTTGGCGCCGAGCGCCATGACGCCGAGGATGCTGCCCGCATCCACGCCCTCCTCGCCCGGGCGGGCGATGAGCACGTCGAGCCCCGACTCGCCCACGGCCTCGACGAACAGCGAGGCGGGGCGGGCGTGCAGGCCGACCGAGGAAGCGATGGTGACGGTACGAGTAGCCATGGGTGTCTCCTTCTTGGGGGTTGTCTCAGAATCCTAGTGCGCGGCGACTGCCGCGTCGGGGGCGATGGTCTCGGCTTCGGCGGCCAGCGCGCGGCGCTGCGCCAGCGACTTCAGCGCGATGACGATGAGGGCCATCACGACGACGCCCGCGATGAGGGCGACGAGGAAGAGCAGCGGCTGGCCGATGAGCGGCAGCACCCAGATGCCGCCGTGGGGCGCCATCAGCGTCGTGCCGAACCACATCGCGAGGCCGCCGGTGACCGCCGAGCCGATGATCGACGACACGAGCACGCGGATCGGGTCGGCCGCGGCGAACGGGATCGCGCCCTCGGAGATGAACGAGGCGCCGAGCAGCCACGCGGCCTTGCCGTTCTCGCGCTCGATCGGCGAGAAGAGCTTGGGGCGCACGGCGGTGGCGAGCGCGAGGGCGAGCGGTGCGACCATGCCCGCGGCCATGACGGCCGCCATGATCTTGAGCTGCGGGGCGTCGCTCACGCCGGCCGCGGCCGAGAGGCCGGCGGTGGCGAAGCCGTAGGCCACCTTGTTCACGGGACCACCGAGGTCGAAGCCCATCATGCCGCCGAGGATCAGCCCGAGCACGAGCACGCCGCCGCCGGTGAGGCCGTTGAGGCCCGCGTTCATGGCCTCCATGAGCCAGACGACGGGGCGACCGAGCAGGGTGATGAAGAGACCCGCGGTGATGAAGGTCGACAGCAGCGGGATCACGACGACGGGCATGACGCCGCGCACGCCCTTGTGCACCTTCCAGCTCGCGATCCAGCGGGCGACGAAGCCCGCGAGCAGGCCGGTGACGAGGCCGCCGAGGAAGCCCGCGTTCATGGCGACGGCGATCGCGCCGCCCGCGATGCCGGGCACGAGGCCGGGGCGATCCGCGATGGCGAAGGCGATGTAGCCGGAGAGGATCGGCACGAGGAACCCGAAGGTGGTCGACCCCATGACGAACAGCAGGCCGGCCCACGAGGTGAGGCTCAGCGGGCTGAAGTGGTTCATGAGGTTGTACTGGTCGTCGCCCGCGAGGCCGTACTTCACGACCTCGATGGCGCCCTCGTCTCCGAGCGCGATCTGCGCGAACATGAACGACAGCGCGATGAGGATGCCGCCCGCGGCCACGAACGGGATCATGTAAGAGACGCCGGTCATGAGCCACTGCCGCAGCTTGGTGCCGACGCCGACCTTGGACTCGGCCTCGGATGCGGGCTCGGTCTCGATGGCCGCCGCCTCGGCGCGCGAGGGATCGGCCGCCCACTGCGCGGCGAGCCGCTCGGCTCGGGCGATGAGCTCGGGCGCGTCCGAGACCGCCTTCTTCACCCCGACGTCGACGGTCGGCTTGCCTGCGAAGCGGCCGCGCTCCTTGACCTCGAGGTCGTGGGCGAAGATCACGGCATCGGCCTCGGCGATCTGCTGCGCGGTCAGCGGGGTCGATCCCGCCGAGCCCTGCGTCTCGACCAGCATGGTGTGGCCGGCTGCCTTCGCGGCGTTCTCCAGCGCCTCGGCAGCCATGTAGGTGTGCGCGATGCCGGTGGGGCACGAGGTCACGCCGACGAGTCGCAGGCCTCCGGCCGCCGCGGGCGCTTCGGCCGAGGCGTCGCCGGTTGCGGGCGAGGGATCCGCGGGCGCCGCCTCTGGTGCGGGATCCGCCTGCGCCGCCGAGGGCGCGGCTTCGGCGGGCTTCGCCGCCTCGGGCTCCGGCACGGGCTTCGCCGCTTCGGCGAGCTGCACGTGCTCGCCGACGATCGCCACGACCTCAGCGGGGGTCGACGCCTCGGTCAGCGCCGCGCGGAAGTCTTCGCGCATCAGCGCGCGGGCGAGCTGCGGCAGCACCTGCATGTGGGCGTCGCCGCCGTCGGCGGGCGCCGCGATGAGGAAGACGAGGTGCGCGGGGCCGTCCTTGGCGCCCCAGTCGATGCCGTCTGCGATGCGGCCGAACACGAGCGAGGGCTCGGTGATCGCGGCGCTGCGGGCGTGCGGGATGCCGATGCCTCCGGGCAGGCCGGTAGCCATCTTGGTCTCGCGCTCGCGTACGTCGTTCAGGAAGAGGTCGAGGTCGGTGCACCTGCCGGTGGCGGCGAGGCGCTCCGCGAGCTTGCGGGTCGCCTCGTGCCGGTCTGCGCCGGTGAGGTCGAGCACCACCTGCTCGTCGTCGATGAGTGGCATGTCGGGTCCTTTCGTGGGGTCTTGCTTCGCGCGGCGGCGCCGCGGCCGGTTGAATCGGGTCAGTCGTCGAGCGGCATGGCGCGGTCGGGGTCGGGGTCGACCGTGACTGGCACGGCGTCGAGGTCGGCGGGTTTCGGCACCTCGGTGCCCGGCAGGCGGACGGCCGCGGCTCCCCAGGCGACCCCCTCGGCGAGGGCGTCTGCGAGGGATCCGCCCTCGGTATCGCGCCGACTGAGGCCGAAGAGCAGCCCGGCGAGCATGCAGTCGCCGGCGCCGACGGTCGAGACCGGGTCGGTGACGATCGCTCGGGCATGCACGGTCTCGTCGGCGGTGACGAGCACGGCGCCGTCGCGGCCGAGGCTCACCGCAACCAGCTCGATGCCGGTCGCCACGAGCTCGCGCGCGCAGTCGATCACGGCTCCGAGGGTGTCGAGCTCCCGGCCGACGAGCTCGGCGAGCTCCTCGCGGTTGGGCTTGATCAGTGTGGGCCCGGCCGCGACGGCCGCGACATAGGGCGCTCCCGAGGAGTCGATCGCGACGCGGGCTCCGCGCTCGCGGGCACGGGCGATGAGCCGAGCGTAGAGGTCGTCGGGGGCACCCGGCGGGAGACTGCCGCAGCCGGCGACCCAGGATCCCTCGCCCGTCCCCTCGAGCGCGGCCTCGAGCAGTGCGTCGGCATCGGCCGCGGAGAGCCGCGGCCCCGGCTCGTTGAGCTTGGTCGTCGTGCCGTCGGGCTCGAGCACGCTGATGTTCATGCGCACCGAGCCGTCGATCGCAACGGTGCGACGAGGCACGTCCGCCCCGTCGAGCAGCGTCTCGAGCAACGCGCCCTCCGGCCCGCCCGAGGGCAGCACCACGACGGTCTCTCCCCCCATCGAGGCGAGCGCGCGGCTCACGTTCACGCCTTTTCCGCCCGCGTCGACGCGGGATGAGGAGGCGCGCAGCACCTCGCCGCGCCGCAGGTCGTCGACGACGATCGCGCGGTCGACGCTCGGGTTCGGGGTGAGCGTGGTGATCATGCGATCACCACGTCGGGGCCGGCCGCGCGGATCGGCTCCGCGATCTCCTCGGCGAGCTGGGCATCGGTCACTACCATGTCGATCTCCTCGATTGCGGCGAAGCGGTGCAGGTGGACCCTCCCGGCCTTGCTGGCGTCGGAGACGAGCACGGTCGTGCGCGAGGCGAGCAGCATGGCCCGCTTGGTCGCCGCCTCGTCCTGGTCCGGTGTCGTGAGCCCGTGAGCGGCGTCGAATCCGTTGCAGCCCATGAAGCCGACATCGACCGTGAGCGACGCGAGCTCGCCGCAGGCCCACGGTCCGACGGCCGCGCCGGTGACCGGGCGCACGCGACCGCCGATCTGCAGCAGCGAGATCCCCGGCCTGGCCGCGAGCGCGGCTCCGATCATGAGGCTGTTGGTGACGACGGTGAGCGAGGCGTCCGCGGGCAGCACCTGGGCGATGGCGAGCGTCGTGGTACCGGCGTCGAGCAGCACGGTGCCGCCCTCGGGAATGACTTCGAGGGCGCGCTTCGCGATCCTCCGCTTCGCCTCGGCCCTGCGCCCCACGCGCTCCTCGATGCCAGGTTCGGGCTCGAGCAGATCCTCGGGGATCGCACCGCCGTGCACGCGGCGCAGCAGCCCGCGGCGTTCGAGTGCGGAGAGATCTCGGCGGATGGTCTCGGTGGTGACGCCGAACTCATCGGAGAGGGGGCTGACCTCGACCCGTCCGTGGGCGCGCGCAGCGGCGAGAATGCGCTGCTGTCGTTCTGCCGCGTACATGGCCGGTCTCCTGCGTCTCGATCCAGTGACGGGAGCGATGCTGCCGTCCGGCACCAGAATCGCACACAATCACCAACAAGTAAAGATATTCCAACATTTGTTTTCTGTGTGTTGTGCATTCGGACGCCTCCCGCCGAGGCTCTTCGATCGTCCGCAGGGGCGCGGTCGCTAGTGTGAGACGCGGAGATCCCCGCGGCGGCAGCGCCTCGGGTACGGCAGGAGGACGGCATGCATCGTTCGAACGAACCGCACGGTCACCGGGTGGGGAGGAACACGGCGGAGCTCAGCCGGCGGCTCGGCGAGCGCTTCGTGAGGGATCCCGAACTGATCGCTCCCTACTCCCGGGACTCCTCCCGCGCGCAGCCCGCGGGCGAGGCGCTCGGCCTCGTACTCGCCGAGTCGACGGCCGACGTCTCGGCCGCGCTCGCATGGGCCCACGCGAACCGCACCCCCGTGAGCGTGCGAGGGGCGGGGACCGGCCTCACCGGTGGCGCGAACGCCTACGCGGGCGGCCTCGTCGTGTCGCTCGAGCGGATGAACCGCGTGCTGCGCGTCGACGCGTCCAACCGCCTCGCCGAGGTGGAGGCGGGCGTCGTGACCGCCGACCTCGACGCCGCCTGCCGCGAGCACGGGCTCTTCTTCCCTCCCGACCCCGCGAGCGCCCGCAGTTGCACCGTCGGCGGCAACATCGCGACCAACGCGGGCGGACTGCGCTGCGTGTCCCACGGCGTCACGCGCGACTCGGTCGCGGGCCTCGAGGTCGTGCTCGCCGACGGACGCGTCATGCGCACGGGCGCGCGTACCCGCAAGAACGTGGTCGGCTACGACCTGACGAGCCTCTTCGTCGGCTCGGAGGGCACGCTCGGGGTGATCACCTCCGCTCTCGTGCGGCTGAAGCCGGTGCCACCCGGCGCACCTCGGACGTTCCGCGCCGCCTTCGACCGGGTCGAGGACGCGGGGCGCGCGGTCACCGCGATCGTGAACGGACCGGCGACGCCCGAGGTGCTGGAGCTCATGGACGCGCTGAGCGTGGAGATCATCGAGTCGTTCCGGCCGAGCGGCCTCACGATCCCCGGTGGGGCCATGCTGGTCGGCCAGACCGTCGGGCTCGACGCCGCGGAGCGGGCGTCGGCGATCGTCGCGACCTGCGCCGCCTTCGGTGCCGTCGACACGGAGATCTCGGAAACGGACGCGCTGCTCGAGGCCCGCCGGCTGTCGAACCCCGCGCTCAACGCCCGCGGCCTCAAGATCAGCTGCGATGTGGGCGTGCCCGTCGCAGCACTCGCCGAGGTCTTCCACGGCATCGGCGAGATCTCGTGCAGGCTCGGCCTCCGCGTCTCGAGCGTCGCGCACGCCGGCGACGGCAATCTGCACTGCACGGTCGAGGCACCCAGCGGGCCCGACGGCACGGCTTCCGCGGAGCGGGTCATCGACGAGATCACGCGCCTCGCGCTCTCGCTCGGAGGCACGATCACGGGCGAGCACGGCATCGGCTCGCTCAAGCGGCACGAGCTCCCGTGGCAGCTCGACCCCGTGGCGATGGAGGTGCAGCGCTCCATCAAGGCGGCGCTCGACCCGCGAGGGATCCTGACGCCCGATCGTGCGATCTGAGCGCCCCCGCTGATTGAGCGAGCGCCAGCGAGTCGAAATCAAGAACTCCGAGGTTTCGACTCGTTCGTTCCTCACTCGCTCAACCAGCGGAGACGCCTACCGCTGCCGAAGATATGGGATATTCAAAAGATATGCCCGATTCGGCCGGCTGCGACATATCTTCGGCAGATTTCATACCGACGGCTGATCCCTCACCTGATCCCTCACCGGGCCTTCCCTTCCCCGCACTCAGGAGTGGTCCATCCGTACGGGTTACGAGTGGTCCATCTCTTGGTCCAGTGGCAGGATCGGATCATGCGTATCCTCTCGATCCAGTCCTCGGTCTCGTACGGTCACGTCGGCAACTCGGCGGCGGTGTTCCCGCTGCAGCGCATCGGCGTCGAGGTCATGCCCGTGTACACGGTGTGCTTCTCGAACCACACCGGATACGGCTCCTGGCGCGGGCCGATGCTCTCCGGCGACGACGTCCGCGATATCGTGACGGGCATCGAGGAGCGCGGCGGGCTCGAGAACGTCGACGCCGTGCTCTCGGGCTACCAGGGCGGCGACAGCATCGGCGACGCGATCCTCGACGCCGTCGCACGGGTGAAGCGGCACAGCCCTGACGCGATCTACGCCTGCGATCCCGTGCTCGGCAACGCGAAGTCTGGCTGTCACGTCGCGCCCGAGGTGCAGGATCTCATCCGCGACCGCGTGGTGCCGAACGCCGATCTCATCACGCCGAACCAGTTCGAGCTCGGCTTCATCACGGGCACTTCGCCGGACACGCTCGAGTCGACCCTCGACGCGGTCGACCGCGCGCGCGAGCTCGGACCGCGCACCGTTCTGGTGACGAGCGTCGAGCGCCCCGACCGCCCCGAGCAGACCATCGAGATGCTCGCGGCTACCGACGACGGAGCGTGGATCGTGCAGACCCCGCATCTGCCGTTCAAGGTCAACGGATCGGGAGACGTCACCGCCGCGCTCTTCACCGCTCACCTCCGGCGCTCGGGCGACGCCGCCGGAGCGCTCGCGCGCACCGCATCGAGCGTGTTCGAACTGCTCGAGCGCACCCTCGCCTCGGGCAGTCGGGAACTGCTGCTCGTGGAGTCGCAGGAGGCCTACGCCTCGCCGAGCATGCGCTTCGAAGCGCACCGCGTGCGCTGACCCCGGTGCGCGTTCTCCGCGGATCCCTCCCCTAGCCCCGCACGACCGCGATTCCCAGCACGGCCAGCGCGACGGAGGCCGCGAGCACGCCCGGACCGTTCGCGAGCGCCGCCAGCGTGCGCCGCTCGCGCAGCAGCTGCACCGTATCGAGACTCGCGGTGCTGAACGTCGTGTAACCGCCGAGGAACCCGACCGAGGCGATGCCCGCGACAGGGTGTTCGAGTGCGAGGCCGGTGAGCACTCCGAGGGCGAACGAGCCCGTGAGGTTGATGATCGCGATGCCCCACGGGAAGCGCGCTCTAAAGCGGCGGGGCAGACTCGTGTCGACGAGGTAGCGCGCGGCCGCTCCGACACCTCCGGCAGCGGCGATCCAGAGGGCAAGCATCGCGGGGCTCATGCGGCGCTCCCCCGGGTCGCACGCGCTGGCCGGCCCCTGCGCAACGCCTGTGCGGTGAGGATTCCCAGCCAGCTCGCGAGACCGCCGAGCGCGATCGTCGCGAGACCGTAGCCCACGGCGAGACCCGGGTCGACGGGGCTTCCGCTTGTGCCGCCGAGCAGCAGCTCGGCGCTCCCGACAGCGAGAGCGCTGTAGGTGGTGAAGCCGCCGAGCACGCCCGTTCCGAGCAGCAGGCGCGTGGCTCGCCAGCGGTCCGAACCTCCGGGCGCGAGCCCTTCGGCGAGCAGGCCGAGCAAGTAGGCGCCTGCGACGTTGATCGCGAGGATGCCGAGCGGGATGCCCCAGCGGTCGCCGATCGCGGCGTCGAGCAGATAGCGGGCCAGAGTGCCGCACGCTCCCCCGAGCGCGACGAGCCCCGCGTCGGCGAGACGTGCCGCTCGCACGCGCGATGCCCTGCGTGCGGCGCTCATGCGCCTGCCCCGTGCATCCGCCGATCCCCTGCTCGCATCACAGACGCATCGTACTCCCCAGAGCACGACGGCGCCGATGAGCGAGCGGTCCGGGCCGCCCTTCCGCAGCCTGATCCTTTCTATGGCGTCGGCCATCGGATCGGTTTCGGCCTTCGTGCTTCGTCGCCTCGTCCCCAGGCAGACGGATTGGCCGCTTCGACTGTGTGGCGACCGGTGCGGTCCCTGATCCGACGCCTTGGAAGCTCGATGAGCCCTGTCAAATGCCCCACGCACGGTCGGCAGGGTTCCACCTGCCGCCGAGCGTCGATTCGGTGAGGATCGGATCGGCGAACGCGACGCATGCGTCGAGGACTTCGGCGAAGGCGACGGGAGTGGTCTCGGTCAGTCGTTGTTTCCGCCGCCAGGTCGCCCACTTCGCCTGGGCGAGTTGGGGCATGTGTCCGAGTCGCTGTGCGAGCGATTCGAGTTCCACGCTTCGATGGTTCGCAACTATGCGGATCGCTTCGCGCAGATCGTCCGCTGAGATGGCGCGTGTTCCCGCGATCGCTGCGATGTCGACGAAGTCTCGCCAGCGGGTGTTCGCTTCGCCACGATCGATCGCGGTGACGATCTTCTCTGCGATCACCATGTGATCGGGGTACCCGTTCAGCCGCAGCGTGCCACCCAGCAGCCTGGGGAGCTCCGCGGTGGTGGGGGCTGGCCAGATCGGGTCGCCGAAGTTCACATCGACGTGCAGTGCGATGCGGGCCGGAGCCAGCTCGGCGGTGATCTTGACTCGCACGCCGGAATAGTCGGCTTCGTCTCGAATCGGTTCACCCGCCACGGACTCCGCGTCGAACTCCAAGCCGTCTTCGAGTGGCGGCGCGATAACTTCACGCACCCGTCGCTCGACCTCAGCGACGTCATTGCCGAAGCCCGATGCGGCGAGGTCGATGTCTCGCGTGGGGCGCCGAGTGGCGAAGGCTGCCATCAACACCCCGCCCTTGAGCACGAAGTCATCCGCACGCACGGATACGGCAAGACGCTCGAGGAACCCTTCGAGTGCATAGAGGGTGAAATACTCCGCGGGATCTCGGCGATGACGCTTGGCGAGATTACGAAGATCGTTGTAGGCGCGGCCGGCCGGGGTGTCTCGCCTGGGGGCCGGGGTCACAACAGTGCCTCCAAGGAGAGTCGAAGCCGCGGGGCAACGGTTGGGAACGACCTGGCTGTTCTCAGAAGCGTCGCAGGCGAGTTGCCGCGCCCTCGGAGCCAGCGTCGGAGCGCTTGGTGCGCCACGTCGCTTCCTTCGCGGTGCATGAGCCGGAATGAATCGATGATCGTGCGCTCAGCGGAGTAGATCGCCACGCTCATCCCTCCGATGTCGCTCAGTTCCCGCCCGATCTCGAAGGTTTCCGGATCGAACGAATGCCATGAGGCGTGGTCGAAACCCGCGGGGTGGCGAGTGCCTCGTGGAAGCGCGATATCCGCACTGAACGGGATCGCATCGCTCAAGTCGTGGTGAACCAGGGCACTCGTCAGGCACAGCGTCGCCGTCTGATGCACGGCGGTGGCGGCTGCGAGGGTCACGAGCGACGGGTCGAGAACACCGGGGCGCACGAAGACGCCGCGGGCGATACGTTCCAGATCACCGCGTTGCAGGAGATCGTAGATGCGATCCTTGCCGATACCGGCAGCGCGTGCATCGGCAAGGGTGAACGCAGGCACTGTGAGTTCCCCCATTTTCACCTCCTAATCGTCTACAGACCAATGGTACCTGTAGACAATTAGGGGCCACAAGCAGATGGGGCGAGCGATACCCCACCCAATACCACTCACATAGAGCCGCCGTATCGCTCTTCGAACATTCGAGCGGTGGGGATCCATCAAGGTCGAGATCGGCATGCTTCCGAGCCATGGATCATGCAGGGCACCTCACCTCATTTGACCAAACAGACCGGTCTGTCTATATTGAGAACGGTGGCACCGACAGTGGGATCGGCGGCACCGACATTGGTATCAGCAGCAGCATTGAGATCGGGATCAGCGGGCGGGCCTCGGGGACTCGTCAAGGCTCGCACTGCCCATACCCCCTCACCCACCACCGGCCACACCTCACCCACGGAACACGATCGGAGGAGCCCTGTGCGACCGAGCACACGAAACGGAAACCGCACGCCGAGCGCGCGCGAGCGCCTGCTCGACGCGGCGGCCCACCGCTTCTACACCGACGGCGTCAACGCGACCGGGATCGACCGCATCATCGCCGATGCGGGGGTCGCCAAGGCCAGCCTCTACAACAATTTCGCGTCGAAGGGCGAGCTCGTGCTCGTCTACCTCGCCGAGCGCCACTCCGAATGGCTCGACCTGCTCGCAGCGCGCGACGAGCTCGCCCGCTCGCCCGAGGGACGGGTGCTCGCCGTCTTCGACGCCTACCTCGACCACGCCCGGCCCGACATCGGCGACGGATTCCGCGGCTGCGGTCAGCTGAACGCCGCGGCCGAGTTCCCCGCTGGCGACCCGGCGCGGGCACTCGTTCGCCGCCAGAAGGAGGAGGTCGAGGCGCTCCTGCGCACCCGCGTCTCCGATGCGCTCGGCGAGGGCACACCCCGGGCGACGGCTGCGGCGCTCGCGGAACAGCTCAGCTACCTGCTGGAGGGGGCCGTCGCGCGCGCCGGGCTCGAGGAGCACGAGGAGCGGCTGCTGCGCGCACGCGCCATCGCCGCCGACATGCTGGCGCACGCGGCGGGCGAGGCATGCACCGTGCACGCAGAACACGCCGAGCCGGCAGAACACGCCGCACACGCGCAACACGGAGCGACCCGCAGCGCCCACGCAGCAGGTGAGGAACACATCGAGCGCTCCGAGCACGGCCCCGGAGCCGAGGCTCGATGACGCCGACGCCCCGTACGTCTCAGCTGCCGCGGCCCGCGCTGCCCTTCCTCGCGATCCTGGTCGCCGCCGCACTCTGGGGCACCACCGGCACCGCGGCCACGTTCGCGCCCTCCGCGGGCCCGCTCGCGATCGGCGCGGCTGCGCTCGGTGTCGGCGGTCTGCTGCAGGCCGCGGTGGCGGCGCGCTCCCTGTTCCGCGAGCGACGGGCGCTGCGATCGCACCCGGCGGTGATCGCCGCGGGATCCCTCGCGGTGGCCGTCTACCCGCTCGCCTTCTACAGCTCAATGCATCTGGCGGGGGTCGCGGTCGGCACGGTCGTCTCCCTCGGTACGGCGCCGATCTTCTCCGGGGTGCTCGAGCGCACCCTCGACGGCACCAGGCTGAGCGGGCAGTGGCTGCTCGCCGCCGCGCTGGGCATCGCCGGCTGCGCCCTGCTGAGCGCGACCGAGGCGACCGGGGCCGGTTCCGCCTCCGCGCTCGGCATCCTGCTCGGCACCGTCGCGGGTTTCACCTACGCCCTCTACTCCCGGGCGGCCTACCGCCTCATCACGAGCGGCGTCTCGCGCGCCTCGGCGATGGGTTCGGTGTTCGGGATCGGCGGCGCGCTGCTGCTCCCGGTGCTCGTCGCGACGGGGGCACCGCTCATCTCGAGCCCAGGCGCGTTCGCGGTCGCGGTCTATATGGCCGTCGTACCCATGTTCCTCGGGTACGTGCTGTTCGGCTATGGCCTCACACGCGTTCCACCGAGCACGGCCACGACCCTGACACTCGCAGAACCGGCGATCGCCGCCGTGCTCGCGGTCGTGATCGTCGGAGAGCGCCTGACGCTGTCGGGCTGGTGCGGCGTCGCCGCGATCACCGCCTCGCTCGTGGTGCTGGCACTGCCTGCACGGCGCGGCTCCCCGTAGCAGCGGCGATCCCGCGCCTGCCCTGGCCGATCCCTCGGCACCGGCCCTATGCTCGAGACATGCGGGCGAGGGATCGAGCGGGGCGCGCACTGCGCCGCACCTGGCACCGCGGAGCCGACTACGGGTGGGCGCTACGCGAGATCGGCAGGGGCATCGCGTTCCCCCGCCTGCCTCCGCGCTTCGCGCACGGCGACCTCGCCCCCGT
Organism: Leucobacter ruminantium; assembly: GCF_017565705.1. Taxonomy (GTDB): domain Bacteria; phylum Actinomycetota; class Actinomycetes; order Actinomycetales; family Microbacteriaceae; genus Leucobacter; species Leucobacter ruminantium. Next base: position 5,820 of record NZ_JAGDYL010000017.1, on the reverse strand, counting down.
GCTCCTGCTGCCCGGCGTGCTCGAGAACTGGACCATGATGCGCCGCATCGCCGAGCGCCTGAACGCGCTCGGCCACCCCGTGCATGCACTGCCCGAGCTGCGCCGAAACACGGTCTCGGTGCCGCAGGCATCGGCGCTCGCCGAGGCCTATCTCGAGCGGTTCGACCTGCGGAGCACGGTGCTCGTGGCGCACAGCAAGGGCGGGCTCATCGGCAAGCACCTCCTGCTCGGCGATGCCCGGGGCCGCGTAGAGGACCGCACGCGTGACCGCATCGACCGGCTCGTGGCGGTCGCGACACCGTTCGCGGGTTCGAGTCTCGCGCGGCTCGTGCCGCACCCCGCGATGCGGGCCTTCCGCCCCGACGACGCCGTCATCCTCGCACTCGACGCCCACCCGGAGGTGAACGGCAGGATCACCTCGATCTACCCGCGCTTCGACCCGCACATCCCGAGCGGTTCCCACCTCGCCGGAGCCGTGAACATCCCCGTCGAGACGGCCGGGCACTTCCGAGTGCTCGGCGATCCGGCGGTGATCGAGGCGGTCGTCGCCGCGGTGGGATGACACCGCCAGCGCGCCAGGGTCGCGTTAGGATCCCTCGCCCCTAGGCCCGGCTCGTCGCCGCGGCCACGTGAGGCGCAGGCGCGTCAGGATCCCTCGCCGCCTCGGCCGGGCTCGTCGCCGGGCCCTCCGGATCCTTCGCCTTCCGCTCGCTCGCGGTCGAGATCGGCCAGCTGCACCCGCATCACCGTGTCGAGGATCGCGGCGAGCCAGTCGAACACGAGCACCGTTCCGCGTGTCTCCTCGTCGGCCTCCAGGCGCGCGTGGTCCGACTCGTGCTCGAGCCCGATGCGGGCCGCGATCGCGAGCCGCAGCGCCGTCAGCGTGCGGGCCCACGCGGGGAGCGCGGCGGACGGCAGTTCGACCTCCACATCGGCCTCCGAGAAGGGATCGCCCCCGAGGCCGAGCGCCGAGGTCACCTCGAGCGCGTCCTGCAGCTTGCGGTTCAGGATGCCCTGCTCGGTCACCTGGCGGAAGCGGCCCGACTCGTCGTCGCCCTCGTAGGCGTCGGGGAAGAGCCGGGCGAGCGCGGGGTCCTCGGGCTTCGCGTCGGAGCCGCCGACCTCGAGGCTCGCGAACAGCGGGTCTGGATCGAGCGCGGTCGAGCTGTGGCTCTGCAGCAGCTGCACGAGCTGCGTCACGAGCTGATTCAGCATCGCCGCCTCGTCGTGCTGCAGCACCATCCGCAGGCCGCCCTCGGGCGGCTGCACCACCATCATCCGTCGCCCGCCTTCCGCACGGTGGCCCACAGCCCGTAGTCGTGCATCGCCTCGACGTGCATCTCCATCGCTTCGCGCCCGCCCTCGGCGACCACGGCGCTCCCCCGGTGGTGCACCTGCAGCATCAGCTCCTCGGCCCGCTCGGGTGTGAAGCCGAAGTGCTTCTGGAACACGAAGGAGACGTACGACATGAGGTTCACGGGGTCGTCCCACACCACCGTCTGCCACGGCGACTCGGGGGCGGTCTCGCTCAGCTCGGCGCCGCGCGCCTCGGACCGGATCTCGACCGCGACCATCAGCCCCACCCGAGTTCGTGGATGCGCTCCTCGGTGATCCCGTAGAAATGGGCGATCTCGTGCACGAGGGTGATGCGGATCTCAGCGGCGAGCTCGTCGCGGTCGGCGCAGTGCTCGAGCAGGTTCTCGCGGAACAGGATGATGCGGTCTGGCTCCTCGCCGTAGCCGTAGATGTTGCGCTCGGCGAGCGAGAACCCCTCGTAGACGCCGAGGATGTCGCTGCCGTCGTCGGGCCGGTCCTCGACCAGGAAGATGACGTTGTCGAGCTGTTCGAGCATGTCGTCGTGCAGCGAATCGAGGCCGTCCGACACCATCGACTCGAACTCCTCGTGCGAGATCTCGAGCATGCGTCCAGCCTAGCGGGGAGCGCCGTGGAGTGGGATGGGAGACCCGCGGCGTGCGCGGGGTTCGGGCGAGTGTGCGAAGCGCCTCGAGTATGGGCTATGATCGTAGGGTTGCCTCGCCCGAGCGGTGAGGTCGCATGGTGGGCATAGCTCAGTTGGTAGAGCACCGGCTTGTGGTGCCGGTGGTCGCGGGTTCAAGTCCCGTTGTCCACCCCGATGCATCGGCCCCGACTCTCGAGTCGGGGCCGATGTTCTTTTTCTGCGCGGGTGGCGGGGCGGCCGAATCAGCCCGCCCGCCGGCCCGGCGAGCGGAGCGAGTCGAAACCGCCGCCGAACCGGCCCGCACTCACCGCCTGGGCACCAACCGCGAGATCGGCAGCGGCGGTGCGGGAAGCGCCGCCGGCTGCCCGTCGGGGAAGTCGCCGAACAGGCGCGGCTTGCCTGCATCCTCCGGTCGCTCGGCTTCGAAGCCGAGCTCGGCCTGGTAACGGCTGCGGTACTCGACGATCTCGTCATGGTCGCGGCCGACGAAGTTCCACCACATCACGATCCGCTCGCCGAGCGGAACCCCGCCGAGCAGCAGCACCCGAGCGCCGGCTTCCCCCGCCGATATCTCGAGCGCATCCGCGCCAGGGGGCACGTAGGCGAGGGATCGGTGCGCGACGGGAACGCCGTTGACGGCGACCTCCGCGCTCTCGGCCAGCACCGCGTGCTCGAAGTCGCGCCGCACGTCGAGCCTGGCCTCCGCCCCCGGCTCCAGGTGCAGTTCTGCGCCCAGCAGCGGAGGGGTGCGGGTGTCGACGGGCGAGACCGATCCCAGCAGCTCGCCGATGAACACCCGCGCGGTGACGCCGGGCAGGTGGACCGGCTCGGGCGCGTAGTGCTCGAATCGGTTCTCGCTGAACCGGGTCTCCTCGGGCAGCGCATACCAGAGCTGCACCCCGTGGAGCGATATCGTGTCGGGAGCGCTGAGCTCCTGATGGGTGATGCCGCGCCCGGCGATCATGAGGTTCAGCTCCCCCGGCACCACCGTGGCGGCGTTGCCTCCCGAATCGAGATGCTCGATGCGACCGCTGAACAGCCACGACACGGTCGCGAGACCGGTGTGCGGGTGCCGCGGCACGCGCATGCCTCCCGTGAGCGAGACGTCGTCGGGCCCGTAGTGGTCTAGGAAGCACCAGGCGCCGACGAGCGATCTGCGCCGCTGCGGCAGCGTCCGGTGCACCGTCATCGCCCGCAGCCCGCCGAGGGGCACGGCGCGCGGCTCGAGCGTCTCGACGGCCGTGCACGGCCGGCCGGGGCCGAGCAGCGAGAGGCTCGGGTGCCGATCGAGGTTCGTCATGTCGCCGCCTTCCGAAAGGGATCGTGAGTGCTCGATGCCAATGTAACGCGGATGCGCCCCGCCCGCGGATCCCTCCCGGAATCGAGTCGGGCGGTGCACGCTCACACCGGCGGCTGCAGCGAGCGCGGATCGACGACGGGGCCGCGATCCGTGAGCAGACTCGCCGAGGTGACGCCTGCCGAGCCGAAACGACCGCGCACCTCGTCGACGGCCTGGTCGACGGCGCGCCATCCGTCGTCGTCGCTCCACAGTGCGGCGGTGTCGCTGCCCTCGGCGACCAGCTGCTCGGCGCGCACGCCGATGAGGCGCACGGGTCGTCCCGCGGCACCGAGCCCGGCGAACAACTCGCGGGCGGTGCGGTAGATGCGGTGGGTCGAGTTCGTCGCCTCGGGGAGGGTGCGCGAGCGGGTCACCGTCTCGAAGCTCGACCAGCGCACCTTAATCGACACGGTGCGCGCCTCGGCGCCTGCGGATCGCAGACGCTCCCCCGTGCGGGTCGCGAGCCGCAGCAGCTCGCGCTCCAGCACGACGGCATCGGTTTCGTCGTGCGCGAAGGTCTCCTCGTGGCCGATGCTCTTCTCGACCCGGGTCGTCTCGACGCTCCGGGCGTCGCGGCCGTTCGCGAGTTCGTGCAGTCGTCGCGCCGAGGCGCCGCCCACGATCCGCTCGAGCGTCGGCAGCGGTTCGCGCGCCAGCTCGGCGACGGTGTGGATCGCACGCGACTTCAGTGCCTGAGCCGTGGCGCGGCCGACGCCCCACATGGCCTCGATCGGCAGCGGGTGCAGGAAGTCGAGGGTGCGTTCCGGAGGGATCTCGAGCACGCCGTCGGGCTTCGCGCGCTGCGAGGCGAGCTTCGCGACGAATTTCGTGCCGGCGAGGCCGACCGACGCTGGGAGGCCGGTGCGATCCCTCACCCGCTCGCGCAGCTGCCGCGCGATCTCCGCCGGGGGCCCGAAGAGCCGCACCGAACCGGCGACGTCGAGGAACGCCTCATCGATGCTCAGCGGTTCGACGAGCGGGGTGAACTCGCCGAAGATCTGCATCACCTGCTTCGACGCCCGCCGGTACTTCTCGAAGGTGGGAGGCACGAGCACGAGCTGCGGACACAGCTGCTTCGCACGCCCCACGGGCATGGCCGAGCGCACTCCGAAGCGGCGCGCCTCGTAGCTGGCGCTCGATACGACCGAGCGCGGCGTGTCGTGCGCGGCGGCGACCGGCAGCCCTCGCAGCTCGGGCCGGTCGAGCAGTTCGACGGACACGAAGAACGAGTCCATGTCGACGTGCAGGATCGAGGCTGTCTCGCGCTGCCGGCCGGTCATGCATCCATTGCACCACGAACCTCCGTCACTCACCTGACCGGGCGCGCGGCGCACCCCTGAGAACCTCGCGCGCCAACGATTCGTCGAGCACGAGTTCGGTGATGAGCCCCGCCGCGAGCGCGCCGAGCAGGCTCTCACGCTTCGAGCGCCCGGATGCGATGCAGAGGCGATGAGGGATCGTGCGGATCGCGTCGAGCGACGGCCCGCTCGAGCGCGTGTTCAGCTCGATGCCGTCGTCGGTGCCGTCCTCGCGGTAGAAGACGGTGGCGCAGTCGCCGACCACGCCGGCCCGCTCGAGCTCGACGACGTCGTCGCCGTCGAGATAGCCGCCCGTGTAGACGTGCGAGGGCATATCGGAACCGGGCGCGCCGAGTCCGAACACGAACAGCCCGACACGCGCCTGGATGTCGAGCACGCTGCGTACGGAGCGCTCGCGCCACATCGCGCGCTTCGTCGCCGGATCGTCGAAGATGGCGGGTACCGGGAACTGGTGCAGGGAGGCCTGGAAGGCGGCTCCGAAGCGGTCGAGCAGTTCGCCCGCGTAGGAGAGCCCGGAGGTCTGCGGGTTCATCGCCCCGTTCATCTGCACGACGTGGGTGTCGTGCGTGGGTTTGCTCGGCAGGTGTCGCACGAGGGCCGACAGCGTCGCACCCCAGGCGATGCCGATCGTCAGCTCGGGGCGCACGGCCGCGGCGAGCGCACCGGCCGCGAGCTGCGCGGTGCGCTCGAGGCGTTCGGCCTCGGAAGCGCGAACAGGCGCCTGCGCCACCCGCACGGAGATGCCGAAGCGGTCGGCGAGTGCCTCCTCGAGTCGGCTGCGGGCGATCTGCGGCGAGTGCAGGGTGATCTCGACGAGTCCGCTCTCGCGCGCGAAGCTGAGTAGGCGCGAGACCGAGGAGCGCGAGATGCGCATCTCGCGCGCGATCGCCTCCATGGTGCGGTGCTGCAGGTAGTAGGCCTGCGCTGCGCCCAGCGCGGCCTGCGCGCGGCTCTCCGGCGAGATCGCCATACTCGCACCTCCTGTCGTGCTGTCGCCCGGCTTGCTGCCCCGGTCGCGCGGCGGCCCAGCGGCGCGGCGGCCCCACGGGTACGGATTCCTTGCCCCAATCTTGCACATATGTGCAGCAAGCTTGCAAACCCTTCCAGATCTGACAGTCTGGGGACGGAGCATCCGAGAGGGGGGGGGCCCCGAGGGGGGGGCCCCCCCCCCCAGGAGGAAAACCCAGACCCCCCCGCCAGAA
>NZ_JAGDYL010000016.1 GCF_017565705.1 Leucobacter ruminantium | reverse complement strand
GTTTGCAACCCCTCCCTCATCTGACTGTCTGGGGAGGTCGCATCCGCGTGGGGCGCGCCGGGACGGGGCGCGCCCCCCGAGAGAAGAGGAAACCCGTGACCCAGCAGCCTTCTTCGACCCGCAGCAGCGCCGTCGCATCCCTGAGGGATCGGCCGAGCGCGGACGTGCTCATCGTCGGTGCAGGCATCAACGGGATCGCCACGTTCCGCGAGCTCGCGCTGCAGGGCGTCGACGTCGCGCTGGTCGATCGGGCCGACTTCGTCTCCGGCGCCTCGTCGGCGTCGAGCCACATGGTGCACGGCGGCATCCGCTACCTCGAGAACGGCGAGTTCCGCCTGGTGCGGGAGGCCGTGCAGGAGCGCAACCGGCTACTCAAGAACGCACCGCACTACGTGAGGCCGCTGCAGACCACGATCCCTATCTTCAAGACCTTCTCGGGCGTGCTCACCGCCCCCTTCCGCCTGCTGGTCTCGCACGGCCGCGGCAAGCCCAACGAGCGCGGCGCGCTGCTCATCAAGCTCGGTCTCGTGATCTACGACACCTTCTCGCGGGGCGGCGGGCGCGTGCCGCGCCATCGCTTCCGAAGCCGTCAGCGGTCGCTGCGCGAACTGCCCAGACTCAACCCGAACATCAAGTACACGGCGACCTACTTCGACGCCTCGATGCACGATCCCGAGCGTCTCGCCCTCGACGTGCTCGCCGACGGTCTGGCGGCCGGCGGCGAACGGGCCAGGGCCGCGAACTACGTTTCGGCGGCAGGCTTCAGCGAGGGATCGGTGCTGTTGCGCGACGAGGAGACGGGCGATGAGTTCCCCTTCACCGCACGCGTCGTCGTCAACACGAGCGGGCCGTGGACCGACCTCACCAACGAGGCGCTGGGTCATCCGACCCGCTACATGGGCGGCACGAAGGGTTCGCACATCGTGCTCGACCACCCCGAGCTGCTCGAGGCGACGGCCGGAAGGGAGATGTTCTTCGAGCACTCCGACGGTCGCATCGTGCTCATCTACCCGCTCAAGGATCGGGTGATGGTCGGCACCACCGACATCAAGGTCGATCCGAGGGATCCGTCGGTCTGCACCGATGAGGAGGTGGACTACTTCTTCGACCTGATCCCTCACGTCTTCCCCTCGATCTCGGTCGACCGCTCCCAGATCGTGTACTCCTTCTCGGGCATCCGGCCACTGCCGCGTCAGGATGACACGGCCCCGGGCTTCGTGTCGCGCGACTACCGCATCGAGCAGGGGTGGATCGGCGATGTGCGCACGCTGAGCCTCGTGGGAGGCAAGTGGACGACCTTCCGGGCGCTGGCAGAGCACCTCGGCGACGAGACCCTGAAACTGCTCGGGGTGCGCCGCAGCGTCGGCACGCGAGGCACCGTCATCGGCGGCGGCGCCGGCTTCCCGAAGGATCGCGCCGCGCGGCGCATCTGGGTCTCGAAGCGCTCCCGCGGGCACTCCCCCGAGCTCGTCGAGCGGCTGCTCGAGCGCTACGGCACGAAGGCCGAAGACGTGCTCGCGGCGCTGCCCGCCCAGCCGACGGAGCTCGCCTCGGCCCCCGGTTACTCCGTCGAGGAGCTCGCGCACCTCGCGAGCTCGGAGGGCGTGCTGCACCTCGACGACCTGCTGCTGCGACGCACGTCGATCGCCTTCGTCGGCGGCGTGACACGTGAGACACTCGAGGAGACGGCTGCCGCGATCGCGCCGGCGCTCGGGTGGAGCGACGAGGATCGGGCGCGCGAGGTCGAGCGCACGGCGCGCATCCTGCGCGAGGCGCACCGCGTCGACCTCGACGGCCCAGGGCTCGCGCCCGTCGCCTGACCCCTCGGCGCGCGGTCGCCGATCCCACGATCCGGAGCGAAGGAGCCCCAACACCATGAGCGAGCACGTGATCGCGATCGACCAGGGCACGACGTCCACGCGTGCGATCGTCTTCGACCGGACGGGCGCCATCGTCTCCGTCGGCCAGAAGGAGCATGAGCAGATCATGCCGCGGGCCGGCTGGGTCGAGCACGACCCGCTCGAGATCTGGCAGAACGTGCAGGAGGTCATCGGAGTGGCGCTCGCACGCGCCGATCTCACGCGGCACGATATCGCGGCGGCGGGCATCACCAACCAGCGCGAGACCGCGGTCGTGTGGAACCGACGCACGGGCGAGCCCGTGTACAACGCCATCGTGTGGCAGGACACCCGCACGCAGGGCATCGTGGATCGTCTCGCCGCCGACGGCGGCATCGAGCGGTTCAAGGAGGTCGTGGGCCTTCCCCTCGCGACCTACTTCTCGGGCACCAAGATCGCTTGGATCCTCGAGAACGTCGAGGGCGCGCGCGAGGCGGCGGAGGCCGGCGATCTGCTCTTCGGCACGACGGACTGCTGGGTGCTCTGGAACCTCACGGGCGGCGTCGACGGCGGCGTGCACGTCACCGATGTCACGAACGCCTCGCGCACCATGTTCATGGATCTCGAGACGCTCGAGTGGCGCGACGACATCCTCGAGGTGTTCGGCGTGCCCCGCTCGATGCTGCCGGAGATCAGGTCGTCGTCCGAGGTGTACGGCACGGCCGAGAGCTCCTCGCTGCTGCGGGAGACCCCGATCGCGGGCATCCTCGGCGATCAGCAGGCCGCGACCTTCGGTCAGGCGGCGTTCGACGCCGGCGAGTCGAAGAACACCTATGGCACGGGCTGCTTCCTGATCTTCCAGACCGGCACCGAGATCGTGCGGTCGACGAACGGCCTGCTGACGACCGTCGGCTACAAGCTCGGCGACGGACCGGTGCACTACGCCCTCGAGGGATCGATCGCGGTGACCGGATCCCTCATCCAGTGGCTGAGGGATCAGCTCGGGATCATCGAGTCGGCTCCGCAGGTCGAGGAGCTCGCGCGGCGGGTCGAGGACAACGGCGGCGTGTACGTCGTACCCGCCTTCTCCGGGCTCTTCGCGCCCTATTGGCGGCCCGATGCGCGCGGCGCGATCGTGGGGCTGACCCGCTACTCGAACCGCAATCACATCGCCCGCGCGGCGCTCGAGGCCGTGGCCTATCAGACGCGGGACGTGCTCGACGCGGTCAACGCCGACGTCACCGCCGCGGGCGGCGTGCCTCTCGCCGAGCTGCGCGTGGACGGCGGCATGGTCGCGAACGGCGCGCTCATGCAGTTCCAGGCCGACGTGCTCGGCGTGCCCGTCGTGCGCCCGAGGGTCGCTGAGACGACCGCGCTGGGCGCCGCGTATGCCGCGGGGCTCGCAGTCGGCTTCTGGTCCGGTCTCGACGAGTTGCGCGCGAACTGGCGGGAGGACGCCCGCTGGGAGCCGACTCTCGACGCGTCCGAGAGGGATCGCCTGCTGCGCCAGTGGCGCAAGGCCGTGGAGAAGTCGATGGACTGGGTGGACGAGGATACGCGCTGAGCGCCCCGCCCCGTTCGACCGTTTCAGGGGGCGGGGCGAGCTCGGGAGACGGGCGGATTCAGTTCGCCGGATAGAGCGGGTTGTGCCCCGCCGCGATGCGCTCGTGCTCCCGCACGGGCTCGGGCGGGGTGCCATCGCCGAACGGGGATCCGCCGAGGCGATCGCGTCCGTGCGGATCCAGCCAGTCTCCGAGCTCCGGGCCTGCCGGCACGATGCGGGTCGGGTTCACATCCTCGTGCGTGATGTAGTAGTGCTGTTTGATCTGCACGAAGTCGATCGTGTCGCCGAAGCCCGGCGTCTGGAAGAGATCCCTCGCGTAGGCCCAGAGATGCTCCATCTCGGCGAGCTTGTTGCGGTTGGTCTTGAAGTGCCCGTGGTAGACGGGGTCGAAGCGGGCGAGGGTCGTGAACAGACGCACGTCGGCCTCCGTGATGGTGCCGCCCATGAGGTAGCGGCGCGTCGCGAGCCGCTCCTCCAACCAGTCGAGCGCCTCCCAGAGCCTCGCGTAGGCGGCGTCGTAGGATTCCTGGCTGCCCGCGAAGCCGCAGCGGTAGACGCCGTTGTTGACCTCCGTGAAGATGCGCTCGATGACCGGCCACATCTCCTCGAGCTCCCCCTCCGGGAGCAGATCGGGTGCCCCCTCGCGGTGGAACTCGCGCCACTGCGTGGAGAAGTCGAGCGTGATCTGGGGGTAGTCGTTCGTCACGACTCCCCCGCTCGGGATATCGACGATCGCCGGCACGGTGATCCCTCGCGGGTAGCCGGGGAAGCGCTTGAAGTAGTTCTCCTGCAGGCGCTCCGTGCCGAGCACCGGATCCCTTCCGTCGGGATCGAGGTCGAAGGTCCACGATCGCGCGTCGTGGGTGGGTCCGGGGCGGCCGAGCGAGATCGCGTCTTCCAGGCCGAGCAGGCGGCGCACGATCACCGTGCGATTGGCCCAGGGGCAGGCGTTCGCGGCGACCAGACGGTAGCGGCCGGGCTCGACCGGCCAGGCCTGCGCGCCCTCGCTCAGACCGTAGCCGAGCGAACCGATCTTCGACGCGGGAGGCGCCGGGAGCGCCCTGACCGCCTCGGGATCGGCGACGATGCGATCCTCGATGTAGTTGGTGTCGCGGGTGAACTCGGAACCGCTCGTCACGTACGAGCCGCGGGTCGAGTGCTCGTCTGCGGCGGTTGCGCTCTCGGTGTTCGGCATCGTGGTCTCCCTCTCATCGGTGCGTGCGGTGGCGGCGGGGTATCGGTGCGTGCGGTTACTGTCGTTTCCGAGTCTAGGAGCGACCGCCGACATTCTCGTGAGTGCGGCGCGAGACGCGCAGACGCGTGATCCTTCGCCAGCGCGACACGGGCAGGCCCGGTTCGCCAACGCAACATGGGCAGGCCCGGTATGGAATATCGCGTCGCCTCTTCTCCGACTACCGCGACCGCATCCTCAGGTCGTTTGTAGCTCTCTCACCAAAGCCGGCCCCGAATCTTTGGATCGCTGACCCGGCTTTCGATGCCCTCGATGTCCGAGGTCACTGATGCAATATCCGCATGTCCATCACCTTCACCTCCGAGAGCCCCTACACACTCGCGCTGACTGCAGTCCTCGAGGGGCTCGAGCGCGTGGAGCAACGCATCCGCGAGGCCGAGGCCGAACGCCTGCGGCTGCTCGCCGCGGCGATGGACATCGCGGGCGAGGAGACCCGCCGCACCTCCGCCAGTGCGCCGAACGACGCATCGTCCGAGCTGGCCTACCGCTCGATCCGTTCCGAGATAGCCGCCGCCCTGCACCAGAGCGAGTACGTCACCGAGCGGCAGTTGAACCTCGCTCACTCCCTCACGTACTCCTATCCGCGCACTTTGGAGGCATTTCGCGAGGGATCGATCTCCGAACGGCACGCCTCAGTCATCGTCGATGCGGGCACCGTCGTCGGAGGCACCGACGACGCCGACGCGGTCTTGCGTCGGGCCGACTACGAGTCTGCCGTGCTCGCAATCGCGATCGAGGAGACGCCGGGCCGTCTTCGCCCCGCCGCTCGCAGACTCGCAGAGGCGCACGCCGAGGTCTCGATCGACGAACGCCACGCAGAAGCACGCAGACGCCGCAGCGTGGTGGTCGTCGACGGAGAGGATGGCATGAGCGACCTCATCGCCCATCTCCCCGCTGTGGAGGCCCACGCCATCAAGCAGCGGCTCACCGCCATGAGCCGACGGATCTCGCGCGAGCATCGCAGCGGGCTCACTCGCGACGAGATCCGGGCGGATCTTCTCTGCGGTCTCCTTCTGAGCGGAACATCTGTGCTCGGCAGATCAGCCGCGGCAGACGGGCAGGAGCGCGTCCACGAGCTCTCGGATGTTGACGGCGCAACGCCGGGATCGGGTGTCGCGCCGCGAGATGAGATCCAGGCTCGAGTGCAGGTGATCGTGCCTGCGACGATGGTGCTTCCCGGGCAGGCGGTTCCTCCCGCCGTATCGGTGCCGCCTGGCCCAGCGCAACCGCCCTCGGCAGCCCAACCCGCCAGGTCGGCGCAACGTTCGCAGGCACGGCCATCCCCAACACCGTCATCCCCAGCACCGCTTTCCCCAGTGCCTCCCCCTGCACCGCTTCCCCCCGCACCGCCGCCTTCGGCAACGTCTCGCAGTCGATCCGAACCGGCGATGCTCGCGGGCTACGGACCGATCGACACGGTGACCGCGCGCGAACTCGCAGCGAATGCGAAGCACTGGGAGATGGTCTCGGTCGACGCCAGAGGAGCGGTGCTCTCAGTGGAGCGCTACCGCCCGAGCGCGGAGATCAAACGGGCTCATCGGAATTGAGGGTGTAGGAGCGGTCTGAATCCGCCGGCTTCGAGCAACGACCGCGCAATGTAGTGGGTCAGGTTCCGGAACCCCAGCGCGGAGCCACGGAGGTGTTCGAGCCGACCATTG
>NZ_JAGDYL010000015.1 GCF_017565705.1 Leucobacter ruminantium | reverse complement strand
GCGCGAGATACCCATCGCGGCAGCGATATGGGATTGTTTCCAGCCCTGCTGATGACGTTGAATGATCAATCGCCTACCAGCAGGAGTCAGACGGGCGTTACGGTGGGTCACGAGAACCTCCGGGAATGGGTGAAGACGTTAGACATCTCCACTAAGCCCGGAGGTTCTCCTGTTTCACAAGCCCGTCGCTGCTACCAACCTCCTGACCGGGTACACCTAGCCGCTCGGTCGGCGACCCCGCTCAGGCCGTCTGGCCGGTGTGCTTCCCTTCGGCGATCTCCTCGACGAGCTTGGCGTTGAACGCGGGCAGATCGTCGGGCGTTCGGCTCGTGACCAGGCCCTGGTCGACGACGACCTCCTCGTCGACCCACGTCGCTCCCGCGTTGCGCAGGTCGGTGCGGAGGCTCGGGTAGGAGGTGACGGTGCGCCCGCGCAGCACGTCGGCGTCGGCGAGGATCCAGCCGCCGTGGCAGATGGCGCCGACGGGCTTGTGCTGCTCGAAGAAACCCCGCACGAAGGCCACCGCGTGCTCGTCCATGCGGATCCGGTCGCCGTTGCCGACGCCGCCGGGCAGCACGAGGGCGTCGTAGTCGCTCGCCCGCGCGTCCGACGTCGCGCGGGCGACCACCGCCTCGTGGCCGTTCTCGCCGCGGATCGTGCCGGTGTTCGTCGAGACTACCTCCGCCTCGGCGCCGTGCTCGCGCACCGCCGAGAGCGGCTCGCTCAACTCCGAATCCTCGAAGCCGTTCGTCGCGAGGATCGCTACGCGCTTGCCGTTGAGATGAGTCATGGGGGCCTCCTCGGGCTCGTCGTTCAGTGGACGATTCCAGTGAAGCGCGTCGCTCGGGCGAGCGGCACCCCGTTGCGCCGGGCGCGATCGGCCGTTATGGTCGCGCGCCCGCGTCGGTGCAGAGAAAAGGGGGCGAGGGATCCCTGTCGATCCCTCGCCTCCCTCGTCCAGCGGCCGTCGCTACAGCTTGACCACCAGCTCCTTGAGCAGCGCCGCGAGCCTGGGCTCCGCGTCGCGGCCGGCCTCGAGCACCTCCGCGTGGCTCAGCGGAGTCTCCTGGATGCCGGCGGCCAGGTTCGTGATCAGGGAGAACCCGAGGATCTCCATGCCCGCCTCGCGCGCGGCGATCGCCTCGAGCGAGGTCGACATGCCCACGATGTCGCCGCCGATGATGCCCGCGTAGCGCACCTCAGCCGGGGTCTCGTAGTGGGGGCCGGTGAACTGGGTGTAGACGCCCTCGTTCAGCGAGGGATCGACCTCGCGTGCGATCGCGCGCAGCCGCGGCGAGTAGAGGTCGGTGAGGTCGACGAACGTGGCGCCCTCGAGCGGCGAGGCTGCCGTGAGGTTGATGTGATCGCTGATGAGCACGGGGTAGCCCGGCTTGAACGCCGGGTTCACGCCGCCCGCACCGTTCGTGAGCACCATGATCTTCGCGCCCGTCGCGGCCGCCGTGCGCACGCCGTGCACCACGGCCCGCACGCCGCGGCCCTCGTAGAAGTGGGTGCGCGCCCCGATGACGAGGGCGTGGCGGCCGTCGGCGAGACGGATCGAGCGCAGCGTGCCCGAGTGGCCGGGCACGCCCGAGGCGTGGAAGCCGGGCACCTGCTCGGCGGGCACGGTGGCGACGGTCTCGCCGATCACGTCTGCCGCCTTGCCCCAGCCGCTGCCGAGCGTGAGCGCGATGTCGTGGCGCTCCACCCCCGTGAGTTCTGCGATGGCCGCTGCCGCCTCGGCTGCGAGGGCCTTGGGATCCTGCTCAGTCTCTGCTGTCATGCGTAACAGCATAAAGGGATCGCGTGGTGGGGTGAGGAGTCGGAGTGCCCGGTCCGATCCCTCACCTCTCCGTGTCGCGCTTGAGGATGCGGTAGCCGCGGCGGGGGTCGTAACCGTGGATCTCGCGGGTGTCGAGCACCGCCATGAAATCGAGCACCTCAGCCGTGATGACCTGACCGGGCACGAGCACCGGGAATCCCGGCGGGTAGGGGGTCACGAAGCCGCCGGAGACCGGCTCCTCGCCCCGCGCCACGAGCTCGCGCAGCTCCTCGAGCCGCACGTGCTCGACGGCGCCGCGCTTCTGCCCCAGGAAGAAGGGCGTGCGCATATCGCCGTCGGGGAGGCCCGCATCGGATGCGTACTCGGGCGCGAAGCGGCTGAAGTCGGGCATCGGGGGCATCGGCTGCTCGGCATCGGCCGCGGTGAGATCGGGGTCGAGCTGCGCCTGCTCGTCCTCGAAGCGCTCGGCGAGCTTCACGAGCACCTCGATGAGGTAGGCGATCGCGCTGCGCGTGGTGCCGATGTTGGTCATGAACAGCACGGTGTTGCGGCTCGTCTTGTTGACCTGGATGCCGTACCGGTTCATGAGGTGCTCGTGCTTGAAGGTGTCGCCGTCGACGCCCGTGCGGGTGATCTCGATCGTGATGCGGCTCGGGTCGATCACGAACTCGTCGTTCGCCCACGCCTTCCACATGCTCGAGAGCCCGTCGCGCAGCGGCATGGGGCGCCCGACGCCCCGGTACTGCTCGGGGATCAGTTCGGTCGCGGTGAGCACCCGGTAGGTGCGGCGCAGCAGCGGGTGCCGCGACACCGACTGCGCGAGGCTCGTCGCGAGATCGAGCTGGCGCTGCACGAGCTCGAAGCCCTCGAGCTCGACCTGGCGGCGGCCGAGGTCGAGCGAGGCGAGGATCTGGTAGTTCGGCGACGTCGAGGTGTGCGTCATGAACGCCTCGTGGAACGGCTCCTCGGCCTCGCGCACCCAGTCCTGGTCGTAGACGTGGATCATCGATCCCTGCCGGAGCGCCGTCAGGGTCTTGTGGGTCGAGTGCGTCGCATAGACCCTGATGCGGGCGTCGGGGCTCGGGATCAGCTGCTCGCCGAGCCACGCCTCGTCGGCCTTCGGGGTGCCGTCGGCGTTCCAGAGGCGCTGCTGCTGCTCTCGATGGGCGGCCGCGTGCGCCGAGGTCTTGAGACGGGCCTCGAGGTTCTTCGCGGAGGTCATCGCGGTGCGCTGCCTCGTCACGGGGTGGAACGCCGCGAACGCGAACCAGGCCTCATCCCACAGGAACACGAGATCTGGCTTGATCGCGAGGCACTCGGCCATGACCCGCTCCGGGTCGTAGACGATGCCGTCGAAGGTGCAGTTGGTGAGCGTGACCATGCGCACCTCGTCGAGGCGGCCCGCAGCGCGGTAGTCGAGCAGCATCTGCTTGATGCGGTCGAGCGGCACCGCCCCGTAGAAGGCGAAGTCGTTGAGGGGGTAGGCCTCGAGGTAGGCGGGGCGTCCGCCGGTGAGCATCATCGAGTGATGGTGCGACTTGTGGCAGTTGCGGTCCACGAGCACGACGTCGCCCGGGCCGACGAGCGCCTGGTGCACGATCTTGTTCGCGGTCGAAGTGCCATTCGTGACGAAGAAGGTGTGCTTGGCGCCGAAGGCGCGCGCTGCCAGATCCTGCGCCTTCTTGATCGCGCCGGTCGGGGCGAGCAGCGAGTCGAGCCCGCCCGAGGTCGCGCTCGTCTCCGCGAGCAGCAGATTCAGCCCGTAGAAGTCGGCGAGATCCTTGATCCAGCGGGAGTTCACGACCGAACCGCCGCGGGCCACGGGGAGCGCGTGGAACACCCCGACCGGGCGGCGGGCGTGGTACTGGATAGCCGAGAAGAACGGCGTGTCGTAGAGGTGGCCGACCCGTCGCAGCAGGGTGAGGTGCAGCTCGAGCTGGTCCTCCCGGCGGAAGACGCGGCGGAAGCGGCGGGTGAGCACGCCCGCGAGATCCTCGATGTGCGCTCCGGCGACGAGGTAGAGGTCGAGTTCGGGTCGCAGGCTCGCGAGCGTGTCGGCGAGGCCGAGCACGCGCTGCACCGACGCGAGCGAGCTGCGCGATGAGGCGGGGTGGTTGCGCGCGGAGTGACGCGCGAGTTCGATGGTCTCCTGGAGCTCGCGGCTGAGCGGTTGACGCGTGCGATCGCTGAAGCCCGGGCGCACGACGCAGGCGAGGATCTTCGTGTTGGTGAGCACGGCCGCGATCGCGTCCTCGGCCGAGGGGACGACGATGAAGTCATAGATGAAGGCGTCGTCGGCCGAGCGGAGACGCAGGGCCTCGGCGTGCAGGGCGTCTCGGTCGGCCTCGGTCGTCTCGTCGACGACGAGGACCTCGAAGCGCGGGCGGGGATCGGTGTCGTCCTGCCACTCGAGCCGCTCGGCCTCGTCGAGCGTCTCCTCGCGCTGATCGTCGAACACCGAGCTGCCGCGCAACCGCGTCACGACCCGGCCGATGCGGTCGAGCGCGGTGTGGTAGTCGCCCTCCTGCAGCAGTTCGCGGATGCCGCGGACGTAGCGCTGCCCGAAGCCCGCCCAGTACATCTCGATCGTCTCGAGCGCGCGCAGCGATCGGAACGCCTCGCCATCGCTCGAGAGCACCTCGTCGGAGTCGTTGCCGAGGGCGACGCGCTTCACGGCGAAGCGCAGGTACTCCCAGGCGTCGCTGCGCAGACGCCAGGTGCTCGCCGCCATGCCGGGGTCGCGCTCGAGCGAGTCGGCTCCGCGGCCGCGGTTGCGGTTCGGGTTTCCCAGTGCGCGCCCGGGCTGGGGGTTGCGAGCGGATTCGGTCCTCGTCATCGATGGCGTCCTTTCGCGGGCGTACTTGACCAACGATCCTATGCCGTCGCGGATGCCGCATGCGGCAATCGGCGCAGAGGGGTGTCGGAAATCATTTTCAGATTTTTCAGCCGATGAAGGTAAGGATGCCCTAATATGGGAGCGTGCAGAACTTCGATCCCGTCGCCCCCGATCCCGTGGGTGAGCTGACGCTCGCCGCGGGCACGCGCGACGACCTGCCCGCGCTGAGGGCGTGGCTCGCATCCCTCCCCGCGGGCGCCTACGGCCAGGTGCTGATCGAGAGCGACGAGCCCGTCGGATCCCTGCCGACCCCTGAACTCGTGTCGGTGAACCGCGTGCCGCTCGGCCTCGAGCCGGGAGAAGGCCTCTCCCGCGCGGTGCGCGCCTGGTGCGACGAGTGGCTGTGGGTCGATTCCGACGTCGACCGCTCCGTGCAGCTCTGGATGGGGGCGGAGGAGCAGCCGGTCATGCGGGAGTGCTGGGGGCGCATCGACCGCCGCATCTCGCGGCGGCACTATGCTGCAGGCGCCACGCAGGCGATGTCGCAGCACGCGTAGGGATCCCTCGCGAACCGGCCCGCCGCCGATCCGAACCGCGCCCGCCTCGACCTCACTAGACTGAGTGCATGGCGAAAGCATATGAGCGGAAGCATCGGATCGCCGTCATCGGCGGCGGACCCGGCGGTTACGAAGCGGCGCTCGCCGGAGCGCAGCTCGGCGCCGACGTCACCCTGATCGAGCGGACAGGGGTCGGCGGGGCGGCCGTGCTCACCGACGTCGTCCCGTCGAAGAGCCTCATCGCGACCGCCGGAGGAGCGCAGGCTGTGCGCGACTCCGGCCGGCTCGGCGTGCAAGCCTTCGTGCCCGGCGGCGACGGCAAGGCCGTGCGCCCCGAGATCGCCGTCAACCTCGCCGCGGTCAACAAGCGCCTGCTGGCGATGGCCGGGGCGCAGTCGGTCGACATGCACCGCTCGCTCGAAGAGGCCGGCGTGCGCATCGTGCAGGGGGAGGGGCGCCTCGACGGCGACGGCGCAGTGCTCGTCGCGACCGCGGCGGGCGGCACCGACTTCGACCGCATCGAGGCCGACACGATCGTCGTCGCCGTCGGGGCGAGCCCGCGCGAGCTCGAGACGGCGAAGCCCGACGGCAAGCGCATCCTCACCTGGAAGCAGCTCTACAACTTGCCCGCCATCCCCGAGCACCTCGTGGTCGTCGGCTCGGGCGTCACGGGCGCCGAGTTCGCCAACGCCTACCGCACCCTGGGAGCCGAGGTCACCCTCGTCTCCAGCCGCGAGCAGGTGCTGCCGGGTGAGGATCCCGACGCCGCGGCGGTCATCGAGCGCGAGTTCAACCGCCTCGGCATGCGGGTCATGTCGAAGTCGCGTGCCGAATCGGTCGTGCGCACCGACGACGGCGTGCTCGTCACCCTCGCGGACGGACGCACGATCGAGGGATCGCACTGCCTCATGGCCGTGGGCTCGGTGCCGAACACGGCAGGGCTCGGACTCGAGGAGGCGGGCGTCTCGCTCACCGAGAGCGGCCACATCCGCGTGAACAAGGTCGCACGCACCGCCATCCCGTCGATCTACGCCGCGGGCGACTGCACCGACTTCTACCCGCTCGCATCCGTCGCTGCGATGCAGGGCCGCACGGCGATCATGCACGCGCTCGGCGACTTCGTGCGCCCGATCGACCTGCGCAACGTCGCGGCGAACGTCTTCACCTACCCCGAGATCGCGACGGTCGGCTGGACCGAGCGCACCCTCGAGGAGGCCACCGAGCTCGCGCAGCACGTCACCCACACGGTGCCGCTCAGCGTGAACCCGCGCGCCAAGATGATCGGCTTCACCGACGGCTTCGTGAAGCTCTTCGCCTGGAAGGCTTCGGGTACCGTGATCGGCGGCGTGATCGTGTCGCACCGCGCGAGCGAGCTGATCTTCTCGCTCGCGCTCGCCGTCGAGCACCGCCTCACCGTCGACCAGGTGGCCTCGGCCTTCGCGGTCTATCCCTCCATGACGGGCGCCATCACCGACGCGGCCCGAGCGCTTCACCAGCACTGAAAGGTGTTCCACGTGCAACATCGCTCCTCTCGCCGCGCCCTCCTCGGCGGGGCCCTGCTCGCGATCGGCGCCGTGCTCGCCCTCGGCGGCTGCGCGCAGGGCAAGCCCGACGTGGTGCCCTCGGACGAAGACGTCAAGGCCGTCGTGACGGTGCGGGTCACCGACAACGTCTACGAACCGGCCGAGGTGCAGATCACACCCGATCAGGCGGTGCGCTGGGAGTTCCTCGGCCCGGCCGAGCACGACGTCGTGGCCGCTGACGGCAGCTTTGTGAGCGAGCTCGTCACCGAGGGCACCTATACGCACCGCTTCACCGAGGAGGGCGACTACGAGTACGACTGCTCGATCCACCCCGAGATGCGGGGAGTGGTGCACGTCGTCGCGCCGTAGCGCCCCGCCCTCCGGCGCTTAGCGCCCCGAGCCTACTGGGCGAGCACAGGCACGTCCCGCTGGTTGAGCGAGCGAAGCGAGTCGAAACCCGAGGGCAGTTCCTCGATTTCGACTCGCTGGCGCTCGCTAGGCCCGCTGGAAGACGGCCAGCGACTCGAAGTGGTGCGTGTGCGGGAAGATGTCGAACGCCCGCAGCTCCGTGAGCTCGTAGCCGGCCTCGCGCAGCGTCTTCGTGTCGCGGGCGAGCGCAACGGGGTCGCACGCCACGTAGACCACGTTGGCGGGGGAGAGCTCGATCAGCTGACCCATGACGCCGCCGCCCGCGCCCGAGCGCGGCGGGTCGAGCACCACGGTGCCGCGGCGCAGCCGATCCCTCACGGGAGCAGCCGACTTCAGCAGCTCTGCGAGGTGCCGATCGACCTTCGAGGTGAGAGCGAGCGCGCCCACGAGCTCGGACAGGTTCTCTGCGGCGTCGTCGGTGGCCCCGGGCTCCGCCTCGACCGTCGTCACCTTCAGGCCGGGGCCCACGGCCTCGGCCATCGCGGCCGCGAGCAGGCCGGCGCCGCCGTAGAGGTCGAGGTTGCCCGCCGCGGGGTCGAATCGGCCGTCGGCTACGAGGTCGGAGACGGCGTCGCGCACCGCGGTGAAGAGCACGGCGGGCGCCTCGCGGTGCACCTGCCAGAAGCCGCCGGCGCGCACGAGGAAGCCGCGGTCCTCGACGAGCTCGTGCACCGCGTCGCCCGCTCCGGCGCGCTCCTTCTCGCCTGCGAGCGTGAGCAGCATGCGCGGGTCGTCAGCGGCGGGGTCGATGAGGTCGACCGTGGTCACGCCCGGCATCGGCTCGTGGAGGGGAGCGACCTGGTTGATCCCCTCGGTCGCGAGCGGCAGCGAGGCGACGGAGATCACCCGGCGGCTGCGGGCCGCGTAGGGACCCACCGCGCCCGTCTCGGGGTCGACGTGCAGGCGCACGCGGGTGCGGTAGCCGAGCCCGTTGCGCTCCTCGTCGCCCTCGGTGGGTTCGACGAGTTCGGTCAGCAGCTCGCGCATGCTCTCGGGGTCGTCGTCCTCGGGCGCGAGCTCGACGCCGCCGAAGCGCTGCATCGCATCGACGAGCACCTCGCCCTTGAGCGCACGCTGGTGTGCGAGGTCGATGTGCCCGAACTCCGCGCCGCCGGCCCGGTCGTCGAGATCGCGATCGACGGACGCCTCGGCCCAGACGTGCTCGCGGCGGTGGGGCGAGGCGTCGAGCACCTCGACGACCGCCGCGCGCGCGAACGACTTCTTCTTCGCGTCGGTGACGCGGGCGCGCACTCGCTCGCCGGGGATCGCGTCGGCGACGAAGACGACGCGCCCCTCGTGGCGGGCGACGCTCACACCGCCGTGGGCGATGCCGGTGACGTCGAGTTCGACGGTGTCGCCGATGGAGAGGGGGGCGTTCGCGGCTGCAGACATGTGCTCCATTCTCTCACCCCGCGGTCCCGCCCGCGGCTGCGGTTGCGGGGTGGTGCGGCGGATCGGGCGATCCCTCATTCGGATCAGGTACGTCGTTCGGATCGATCCGGGCCTTTCGATCCGAATGAGCTGCCTGATCCGAACGGGCTGCCGGCTCCGAACGGGCCGCCCCACCCGAACGAGCCGCCGACGCCGGGTAGGGTGAGGGCGTGGGACGAAGGCATGAACGGAGCGGGCGAGGGATCCCGGCCCTGCTGCGCTTCGCCGCACTGCTCGTGCCCGTCGCGCCCGTCATTGTCGCCGTCGTGCTGCTCGACCGCGTCGTGGCCGCCATCAGATTCGAGCTCAACCAGGGCGGTCTGGTCTCGTGCAGCGTCGGCATGGGCGGGATCACGGTGTCGTGCGAGACGAGCGCCGCGATCCGCTACGCCGTCGGAGGCGTCATCGCGGCGGCGATCACCGCGTGCGCGGCCCGAGTGCTCGACGCGTCGCGCCCGGCCGCTGTCGGGCGCCTGCGCGACGAGCTGCTCATCGCCGCGCTCGGGCCGTTCGCAGTGCTGCACGCCGGCGCGGGATTCGTGCTCTGCTACTTCGGTCTCTTCTGGGGCGGGGTGCGGTCGTGGACGCCCGACTTCCTGATCGGTCTGCTCACCCCGTACGCGGCCGGCGCGGTGCTCGGCACGTTGGGGTTCTGGGCCGTGCTCAGGCTGCTGCGCGCGCGGCCCGCGGCGGGGAAGGACGAGGGATCGCCGGATCCCTCGCGGAATGCGACCGCGACTGCCCCCGCGACTGCCCCCGCCCCTGCTCCTGCGGCATCGGACGGTCCGACGCCATGACGAAGCCGAGGGGACGCGGGCGGCCGAAGGGCGGCACCGATTCGCGGTCGAGGATTCTCGCCGCCGCCATCGAGGAGTTCGGCGAGCGGGGCTACGAGGGGGCGACCATCCGCTCGATCGCGGCTCGTGCGGGGGTCGACTCCGCCCTCGTGCACCACTACTTCGGCACGAAGGCCGACCTCTTCGCCGACGCGGCCGATGTGCCGCTACGACCCGATGTCGTGGTGCCGATCATCCTCAGCGGGCCGCGCGACGAGGTGGGCGAGCGCATCGTGCGCTACGTGCTCGAGTCGTTCGAGCGCGACGACGTGCGCCGCCGGGGCGTCATGCTGCTGCGCACCGCGGTGGGCGGCAAGGTCGGTTCGCCGCTGATCATCGGGTTCCTCACGCGGGAGCTGCTGCCGCGCGTCGCGCGCCGACTCGACGTGCCCGATGCGGAACTGCGCGCGGAGCTCGTCGCCTCGCAGATCGCGGGCATGCTCATGATCCGCTACGTGCTGGGTGTGAAGCCGATCGCCGACGCACCGATCGACGAGCTGGTGGCCCGGGTCGGGCCGACCATCCAGCGCTACCTCTTCGACTGAGGGCTCGGCCCCGCGCGGGAATTCGGGGACGCATACGGTCGGTATGGCGGCGCGAGACGACCTTTTGCGTCCCCGATTTCGGGATCCAGGCCGATCCCTCGCCCGTGGCGGTCGGCGACGCTGCTCATCGGCCGATCGAATCAGCGCGGTGATTGACATCTCCGGCGCCGCGACTTAAATTCATTGCATGATGAATAAATTGGCGGTCGAGGTCTCGGGCCTCACCGTGCGGAGGGGAAGGCGAACCGTCTTCGACGGGCTCGACCTCGCGATCCGCGCGGGCGAGGTGACCGGGGTGCTCGGCCCCTCGGGCTGCGGCAAGACCACGCTCCTGCGCTCGATCGTCGGTGCGCAGGCCGCGCGCGGCGGACGTGGCGAGGTGCGCGTGCTCGGTCTCCCAGCCGGCAGCCGCGAGCTTCGCACCCGCGTCGCCTACGCCACGCAGGCGGCATCGGTCTACGACGACCTGACGGTGATGCAGAACCTGCGCTTCTTCGCCCGCGCTCTCGGGGCACCCCGCGGCGATGCCGAGCGCGTCGCCGAACTCGTCGGCCTCCGCGACCGCGCCGGGCAGCGGGTCGAGTCGCTGAGCGGAGGGCAGCGAGGCCGCGTCTCGCTCGCCGCGGCGCTGCTCGGCGCCCCCGAGGTGATCGTGCTCGACGAGCCGACGGTGGGTCTCGACCCCGTCCTGCGCGCCGAGCTGTGGGATCTGTTCGAGCGGCTCGCGGGCGAGGGGGCCGCTCTCATCGTGAGCAGCCACGTCATGGACGAGGCGCTGCGCTGCGACCGACTCCTGCTGCTGCGCGACGGCGCGGTCGTCGCCGACACGACTCCTGACGAACTGCTCGAGACCACCGGCGCGCGAGATCCCGAGACCGCCTTCCTCGCGGTGATCGAGTCTGGGAACCGGGCCGGGGAGGCGACTCGCCATCGAGGCCGTCATGAGGGTGAGGGATCGGCGCGATCCCTCGCGGAGGGAGGCGTCTCATGAGCCCGATCCGCACGCTCGCCGTCGCGGGGCGCGTGCTGCGACAGCTCGCCCACGACCCGCGTTCGGTCGTGCTGCTGCTCGTCGCCCCCCGCTCTGCTCGTCGGCCTGTTCTCGTGGCTCTTCAGCGAGCAGGACGGCGTGTTCGACCAACTGGGCGGGCCGATCCTCGCGCTCTTCCCGTTCATCCTCATGTTCGTCGTGACGTCGGTGACGACGCTGCGCGAGCGCCGATCGGGCACCCTCGAGCGCCTCATGACCACCCCGCTCGGCAAGGCCGACTTCATCGTCGGGTACGCGCTCGCCTTCGGGCTCGTCGCCGTCGCGCAGGCAGCGATCACCGTGAGCTACGCGGTGCTCGTGTGCGGGCTCTCGGTCGACGGCGCCGTGTGGCGGCTCGGCCTCGTCGCCGTCTGCGACGCCCTGCTCGGCACGGCGCTGGGTCTGCTCGCGAGCGCGTTCGCGCGCACCGAGTTCCAGGCGGTGCAGTTCATGCCGCTCGTGGTGATCCCTCAGATCCTGGTGGGCGGGCTGCTGATGCCGAGGGATCGAATGCCCGAAGCGCTGCAGGTCGTCTCCGACTGGCTGCCGCTGAGCTATGCGGTCGACGCGGTGAACGCGGTCACCGTCGGCGAGGAGGGGTGGGATCTCTGGCGGCCGCTCGTCGTGATCGTCGGGGTCTCGCTCGTCGCGCTCGCGCTCGCCGCAGCGACGCTCAGGCGCCGCACTCCCTGAGCGGCTCGGGTGCGCTCGGGCACCTCATGTGCGTCGGCTTGCCCGGGCCGCCGCGATCGAAGCGGTGGAGCTGCAGCGACTGCGCGCAGACCGGGCACTTCGGATCGGCGGGCGCCACGTAGGCCGGCTCGTCGCGGTCGCCGAGCTGCGCCGGGCCCTCGAACTGATAGAGGAACCGCTGGATCGCGGCGTAGACGCCGGGGACCCCGTCGTAGGGGGTCTTGTGCCACAGGTGACGCTTCGCTCGTTTTTGTTTGCCCACGAACGAAAGCGTAACACGTTTCGTTAATGCACGAACGAGGTAGGGTGGGAGAGTGGAAGAGACACCGGACGATCTGCTCGAGCTCGACAGGCAGGTGTGCTTCGCACTCGCTGTGGCCAGCCGCAGCGTGATCGGGATCTACCGCTCGATCCTCGAACCCCTCGGCCTCACGCACCCCCAGTACCTCGTGATGCTCGCGCTCTGGGGAGACGCGCCGCTGCGCTTCCGGCAGCTGTCCGAGATGCTCCGCATGGACCCCGCGACGCTCTCTCCGATCGTGAAGCGCATGGAGCAGTACGGCCTCATCGAGCGCGCCGCCGTGGAAGGCGACGAACGCACCTTCACGCTCGCGCCGACAGCGGCGGGAACGGCGCTCCGCGAGGAAGCCCTCGCGGTGCCTCCGGCCGTGATCGAGCGCCTGGGATTGCCGGTCGAACGGCTGATGGCGCTCCGCGACGAGCTCACCGCCGTGATCGAGGCCGTCGACCACGGCCCGGCCGTTCCCGATGCGATCCCTCATTCGGATCGGGCAGCTCGTTCGGATCGATTCGGGCGCTCCGATCCGAACGAGCTCCCACGCCCGAACGACGGCGCAGCGGCCGAATAGGCTGGGAGCATGCGCCTGTACCTCGCCTCCACCTCCCCCGCCCGCCTCTCCGTGCTGCGCGGTGCGGGCATCGAGCCGATCTGCTTCTCGCCCGAGGTCGACGAGGAGGCCGAGGTCGCGGCGCGGGAGGCGGAGCTCGGGCGATCCCTCACCGCCCCCGAGCTCACCGAGTACCTCGGCCGTCTCAAAGCCGAGGATGTGGTGCGCCGCCACGGCCCGGATGGCACGGGCGAGATCGACGGGCTCGTGCTGGGCGGAGACTCGATGTTCCTGCTCGGCGGCGAGATCCTGGGCAAACCGCACCTGCCGGAGGTGGCGCTCGAGCGCTCGAAGCGGCACCGCGGCGAGACGGGGGTGCTGCACTCGGGGCACTGGCTCGTCGACTGCACGGGCGGTGAGGTGCGCGGCGCGGCCGGCGCGGTCGACACCGCGCGCGTGACCCTCGCCGCCGACATCCCCGACGACGAGCTCGCCGCCTACGTCGCGACGGGCGAGCCGCTGGAGCTCGCGGGCGGCTTTGCGATCGACGGGCTCGCCGGCGCCTTCATCGAGCGCATCGAGGGCGCCCCCAGCTGCGTGATCGGGCTGTCGCTGCCCGCGCTGCGCCGGCTCGTGATCGAGCTGGGGCACCCTTACCAGAGCCTCTGGGAGTAGAACCCTCGCCGAGCCGCTGCCGCCTAGGCCCGTTGAGTCTCAGTCCGTCGGCCGGCGGGCGAGGAGCGCGACCGCGAGTGTGGCGATGACGTCGCCGTCGGTGAGATCGACCCCCAGCAGCTCCTCGATGAGCGCGAGGCGCTGATAGAACACCGAGCGCGACAGCCGTGCGCGCTGCGCTGCGAGGGATCGGTTCGTCGGGTGCGCGAGATAGGTGCTGAGCACCCGCAGCAGGTCGCCGCTGTGCCCGGGCCCTGCGCCCTCGTCGTGCTCGACCAGCGGGGCGAGCGTCGCGCTCACGAACTCCTGCATCTCGGGCGTCGCCGACAGCCCGCGCACGAGGTAGGCGAGCGCCTGCCGCTCCGCCTGCTGCACGGTGACCCGGCCGACGCCCGCGACCGGTCGGAGCGTGCCGGCCGCGCGCACCCGCTCGAGCGATGTGATGAGGGATCGCAGGCCGTGCCCGGCCGCGCCGAGGGAGAGGTGGGCCCGCCAGCCCGGTGGCGTGGTCGACGGCAGCAGCATGTCGAGCTCGCGCGAGAGGCGCACCGCCAGAGGGTGCGCGATGTCGGGGGATCCGGGCTGGCTCACCCGCGCGTCCCCCGCGGGGAAGGAGAGCAGGGCGAGCAGCGCGGGCGCCCGGCCCGGCTCGCGCTCGACGTCGAGCGTCTGCTCGGGGGCGAGGATCACCCTGCCCTCGGGTGCGACCGTGCGGCGGAGCGCGGTCTCGAGGATGGCCCGCTCGAGCGACTCGTGCGCGCCGAACTCGCCCCGGCTGCTCAGCACCGCGCCGAGCACGACCCGTCCCTCGATGGGGAGACCGTAGGCCGACAGCTGCACGGCGAGCTCCTCGTCGCGGCGGAACCGGCCTCCGAGCAGCACGTCGAAGAGGTGCTTCGAGCTGAGTCGCAGCCATTGCGTGCCGTCGGGGTCGGCGAGCCTGCCGAGCGCGAGAGCGAATGCCCCGAGCTCCAGCACGGTGCGCCGCCCCGCGGGGTGCGGCGGGCCGGGCAGCGCGGTGAGTGCTCCCCACCGGCGGCCCTGCGCCTCGACGGCGACGCGGTCCCATCCCGGGGCCGGGGGATCCTCGCGGCCGTCGCTCACCCATGCGCTGAGCGCGAGGGGTCCGGCCGTACCGACCCCCGCACCGGACCCATCGCCTCCTGCCGCTTCGTCCGAGGTGCCCGAAGAGCCCGAGGCGCCGGACCACGCGACGACGTTGCCCGCCGAATCCTCGAGCACCACCGGTGCGCCGATGGTCTCGGAGAGGCGCTCGACGACGTAGTCGACCGGGCTGCGGTTGAGCCCGAGTTCGGTCAGCATCGCGTGCACCTCGGAGCGGGCCACCAGGGCCTCGCTCTGGGCCGCGAGCAGGCGCTGGTGGATGCGCTGGGTGATCTGCACGAACCGCACCTCGCGGTGCAGTGCGACGAGCGGCACCCCCGCCGCCTCGCACGCGCGCCGCAGCGGGGCGGGGGCCTCCGGGAAGGTGTCGCCGAGCTCGAACACGAAGGCCGCGGGGTTCGTCGCGACCAGGCCGCGCGCGAGTTCGGCGAGCGCCTCCGGCTCTGTCGGCCAGCCGGCGCCCGTGGTCAGCAGCAGCTCGCCCCCGTCGAGCAGGGGAGCGGCCCCGGTCCCCGCGACGACGTGCGCCCAGCGCAGGCGCCGGTCGAGGTGCTCGGCGCCCACGAGCACCTCGGGCGCGCCCGCCGCGAGCTCGGGCAGGGCGAGCGCCTCGGAGACGGCGATCGTGGCGGATTCCGGGGACTCGGTCGTCATGTAGACAAAGTGTATGGGTCTCGGGCAAATAGCAGAAGGATTGACGGTCGCTTTGCTCCAGTCGCGCTGACACACTTGAGATCTACGGCGGTGAGACATCGAACACACTGCCCGGCGCAACAGGCGCCGGGGTGTGGCTCCCGCAACGCCCCAGCGCAGCACACGATTCAGAGGAGAGAGATCACATGGCGCGAATCCCGCACATCATCGGCGGCGAGAAGATCACCGATGCCGAGCGCACGCAGCCGGTCTACAATCCGGCCACCGGCGAGGAGCAGCACGAGCTCTCGATCGCCTCCGCAGCGACCGTCGAACAGGCCATCGCCGCGGCCAAGGCCGCCCTGCCCGAGTGGCGCGCGACGAGCCTGACCAAGCGCGCCAACGTGTTCTTCAACCTGCGTCAGCTGCTCAAGCAGCGCTCGCCCGAGCTCGCCGCGATCATCACGAGCGAGCACGGCAAGGTGCTCTCGGATGCGGGCGGCGAGATCGCGCGCGGCCTCGAGAACGTCGAGTTCGCGGCGGGCCTCCTGCACCTGCTGAAGGGCGAGCGCGACGAGCAGGTCTCCACCGGCATCGACGTGCACTCGGTGAAGCAGCCCGTCGGCGTCGTCGCGGCGATCACCCCGTTCAACTTCCCGGCCATGGTGCCGCTGTGGATGGTCTGCTCGGCGATCGCCTGCGGCAACACGGTCGTGCTCAAGCCCTCCGAGCGCGATCCCTCCGCCTCCGTCTTCATCGCCGACCTCTTCCGCGAGGCCGGCCTGCCCGACGGCGTGCTCAACGTCGTGCACGGCGACAAGGTCGCGGTCGACACGCTGCTCGACAGCCCCGATGTGAAGGCCGTCTCGTTCGTCGGCTCGACCCCGATCGCCCGCTCGATCTACCAGCGCGCCTCCGCCAACGGCAAGCGCGTGCAGGCCCTCGGCGGCGCGAAGAACCACATGCTCGTCATGCCCGACGCCGACCTCACCGTCACCGCCGATGCCGCGATCTCCGCGGCCTACGGCTCGGCCGGCGAGCGCTGCATGGCCGTCTCCGTGCTCGTCGCCGTCGGCGACATCGCCGATCGCCTGATCCCCGAGCTCAAGAGCCGCATCGCGGCGCTCAAGATCGGCGACGGCACGGATCCCTCGTCCGAGATGGGCCCGCTCATCAGCCGCGAGGCGAAGGAGCGCGTCGAGTCGTACGTCGCCGGAGCCGAGGCCGAGGGCGGCACGGTGCTCGTCGACGGCCGCGAGGCCAGCTTCGAGGGCAACGGTTTCTTCACCGGTGTGAGCCTCATCGACAACGTCAAGACCGACAGCAAGGTCTACCTCGAGGAGATCTTCGGGCCGGTGCTCGCCATCGTGCGCGTCGACAGCTACGAGGAGGGCGTGAAGCTCATCAACGAGCACCAGTACGGCAACGGCACCGCCCTCTTCACCCGCGACGGCGCGACCGCGCGTCAGTTCGAGTTCGAGGTCGAGGCGGGCATGGTCGGCATCAATGTGCCGGTGCCGGTGCCCGTCGGCTCCTTCTCGTTCGGCGGCTGGAAGGATTCGCTGTTCGGCGACGCCCACATCTACGGCCCCGAGTCGATCAACTTCTACACCCGTTCGAAGGTCGTCACCACCCGCTGGCCGAATGCCGACCAGTCGCGCGTCGACCTCGGGTTCCCCAGCTACAACTGATGCGATAGCGTCATCCTGCGCCCAGGCGCAGCCAACGGAATCGCAGGGTCCCTCTCGCACGAGATGAGGGATCCTGCGATTTCGCGCAGGACGACCGATCGGCCCACGAAGAAAAGAATTGAGAGCATGTCTGATTACATCGACCTGAACGGCGCCGAGCAGAGCTTCGGCGACACCGAGGCTCAGCGCGAGGTGCGCGCCAACGACCGCCAGTACGTCTTCCACTCCTGGTCGGCGCAGAACAAGATCGATCCGCTGCCGATTTCCAAGGGCGAGGGCGCGCGGTTCTGGGACTACGACGGCAACGAGTACCTCGACTTCTCGTCGCAGCTCGTGAACCTGAACCTGGGGCACCAGCACCCCGGCCTCGTCAAGGCGATCCAGGAGCAGGCCGGCCGCCTCGCGACCATCCAGCCCTCCATCGCGAACGACGTGCGCGGCGAGCTCGCCAAGCGCATCGTCGAGCACTCCTTCGAGGGTGCCCGCTCGGTGTTCTTCACCAACGGCGGCGCAGACGCCAACGAGTACGCGATCCGCATGGCCCGCCACCACACCGGCCGCCAGAAGGTGCTGGCGCGCTACCGCTCGTACCACGGCTCGACCGCCACCGCGATCACCATGACGGGCGACCCGCGCCGCTGGGCCAACGGCGTGCTCGACGCGAATGTGGTGCACTTCTTCGGCCCGTACCAGTACCGCTCGGAGTTCTTCTCCGAGACCCCCGAGCAGGAGACCGAGCGCGCGCTCGCGCACCTCGAGCACACGATCCAGCTCGAGGGGCCCGACACGATCGCCGCGATCATCCTCGAGACCGTCACCGGCACCAACGGCGTGCTCGTGCCGACCCCCGGCTACCTCGCGGGCGTGCGCGCACTGTGCGACAAGTACGGCATCCTGATGATCTGCGACGAGGTCATGGTCGGTTTCGGCCGCATCGGCGAGTGGTTCGCGTACCAGGCGTTCGACGTGACGCCCGATCTCGTGACCTTCGCGAAGGGCGTCAACTCGGGCTACGTGCCCCTCGGCGGCGTGGTCATCTCCGAGGCGATCCACGACACCTTCGGCGACCGGGCGTTCCCGGGCGGGCTCACCTATTCGGGCCACCCGCTGGCGTGCGCGGCCGGCGTCGCGACCTTCGACATCTTCGAGGACGAGAAGATCCTCGAGCGCGTGCGCGACCTCGGCGAGCGCGTGGTCGAGCCCCGCCTGCGCGAGATGGCGGAGAAGCACCCCTCGGTCGGCGAGGTGCGCGGTCGCGGCCTGTTCTGGGCGATGGAGCTCGTGCTCGATCGCGAGACCCGCGAGCCCCTCGTGCCCTACAACGCCGCGGGCGAGGCCGCCGCGCCGATGAACGCGGTGGTCGCCGCGTGCAAGAACGCGGGCCTGTTCCCGTTCGTGCACTTCAACCGCATGCAGATCGCGCCGCCGCTCATCACGAGCGAGGAGGACCTGATCAAGGGCCTCGACATCATCGACGAGGCGCTCACGGTCGCCGACGGCTACTACACGGGCGCGTAGCCGACCGGAGCTCGGAGACGGCGCAAGGCCCCGATCCCTCATCGCGAGGGATCGGGGCCTTCGCCGTCCCCCGGGCCGGAGCCGACGGGTTCGCGGAATCAGGCCTCGGGATCCGCATCCATCGTGCCGGTCTCGGGGATCCCCGGCTCCGGCGCGTAGCGCAGCAGCACCGCTCCGGCGCTGCCTGAGACGGGCGGGTCGATGAGGCGGAGGTTCGCGGGCGCGGCGCCGTCGGGGAAGACCTTCTTGCCCGTGCCGAGCACGATCGGGTAGACCCAGAGCTTCAGCTCATCGAACAGGCGTTCCGCGAGGAGCGTCTGCACCAGATCCAGGCTGCCGATCACGTGCACCTCGCGGTGCCGCTCGCGCAGGCGCGCGACCTCGTCGGCGAGGGAGTCGCCGATGCGCGTCGTGCCGGTCCACTGCGGTGCGAGCCCCGGGTCGCGCGAGGCGACGTACTTAGGGATCGCATCGAAGATGCGCCCGATCTCGACGTCCTGCTCCGGCCAGTAGGCCGCGAAGATGTCGTAGGTGCGTCGGCCGAGCAGCAGGGCGTCCATGCTCCTGATGCCCTCCATCACGGAGCGGCCGACCATGTCATCCGGGTGCGGAGCCTGCCAGCCCCCGAAGCGGAAGTTATCGCTCGGGTCTTCCTCTGGGCCTCCGGGCGCCTGGGCGACGCCGTCGAGGGTCGTGAAGAGGTCGATGACGATGCGTCCTGCGGTCGTGTTGTCGGTCATGATGACTCCTTTGTCGGTTGCTCCCCTCGACGGGCTCGGGGAGCGGAGCAGGCTCCGGGAGCGGAGGAGGCCCGGGGTCGGGGTGCGGCTCAGAGCGCCGGGAGCGGATCGATGCGGAACATCTCCGCGAACGCGCTCAGCACCGCTGGCTCGCCGCGCACGACGGCCGCGATATCCCGAGCGACCGCCTCCTCCGCAGTGATCTCGCCGCCGATGAGCCGGCGGATCCCGGGCCCGGCGACGATGACGCCCTCGGGGTCGCCGCTCGGAAGGGAACTCCCGACGGGCGGCGCCGGGGGAGCGAGCTGCGCGACGGTCAGGGCCCGATCTCTCACCCGAGCGCGCAGCGCGACGTCTCCGACGTGCAGCTCGAAGTCGATGTCGCGGGCGCGCTCCTCGCGGAACGCGGTGCGCAGCGCCATCGTGAGCGAGTCCGCGGTGACGGCATCGCCCTCCGCGGGATCGCCCATGGTCTGGAAGCCCCAGCGGCCGAGCGCCAGCACGATCGGTTCGAGCGCCCGGCCGTAGGGGGTGAGCTCGTAGACGAGCCCGCAGCGGGCGAGGGGCGCGCGCCGCACGACCCCGCCCTCTTGCAGCTCCTTGAGTCTCGTGCTCAGGACGTTGGTCGGGATGCGCGGCAGCCCCTGCTTGAGGTCGGTGTAGCGGCGCGGGCCGACGAGCAGGTCGCGGACGATGAGCAGTGCCCACCGCTCCCCGATGATCTCGACGGCCCGTGTGACTCCGCAGTACTGGCCGTAGCTGCGCGCGGCCATCGTCAGCTTCCGGGCACGGGATCCGGGCCGGCGCCGTGCTCGTCGACGTAGGCCTCGGGGCCCTGCTCGGCGGCCTGCGGCTCCATGTAGGTGAACTCGATGATGTTGCCGTCGGGGTCGTTGAGGCTGCGCTGGTACATGAAGCCGTAGTCCTTCGCCGTACCCGCCTCGCTGCCGCCGTTGGCGAGGCCCGCCTCGACGGTCGAGTCGACGTGCTCGCGCGAGTCGCGGGTGAAGGCCACCGACATCTGCGCGCTCGTGTGCGGGTCGACGATCTGCTTGTCGGTGAACTGCTTGAAGTGCTCGTGGGTGAGCACCATGAAGAAGGTGTTCTCGTCCCAGACGACGCAGGCCGCGTTCTCATCGGTGAACATCGGGTTGATCTCGCAGCCGAGCGCCGTGTAGAAGGCCTTGCTGCGCTCGAGGTCGGTGGTGGTGATGTTGACGAAGATCATGGGAGGCTCCTTCGACTCGATGGTGATCCGTTGGCATCAAGCTTGCAAAAAGCAAGCGTCCTTGTCAATAGCAAGTTCCTCCCGGTCTGAGTCGCGATCCCTCACCCGCATCAATTTACATAGTTACATTATGCAATCTGTGATAGCGTGTATTGACATGAGCGAGGAGAATGTAAACGAAGCATCGGACATCGATGTGCTTGCGCTCGACCTGACGCGCGTCACCGGGCGGTTCTCGCGGATCGCCGGGCGCATGGCGGGCACGGGGTACTCGCTCATCGCCTGGCGCGTGCTCGCCGAGCTCGAGCAGTCGGGCTCGGCGCGGGTGAGCGAGCTCGCCCTTCAGCAGCGCGTCGCCCAGCCCTCCATGACGGGCCTCGTGCAGCGTCTGGAGGGCGAGGGATGGGTCGAGCGCCGACCCGATCCCGAAGACGGCCGCGCCGCGCTCGTGAGCGTCACCGCGGCCGGCACCGCGGCGCTCGACGAGTATCGGCGCGTCGCCGCCGACCGGGTGCGCCCCCACCTCGCCGAGCTCTCCGAGTTCGACCGCGCCACCCTCGCGCGCGCCGCCGAACTCATGCAGCGGCTCAGCGAGCGGATCGACGACCCGCGGGTCTGATCCCTCACCCCAATCCCTCATCTCCCCGACCGACCACACATCGAAGGAGTCATCACGTCCACCGCAACCGACACCCAACCGGCGACCGGCCCCGTCCGCGTGACGGAACCCGCGAGCCCGGCCCGAAAGCCGTCGATCCTGCGTCAGCCCACCGCCGTGTGGGCGATCGCCTTCGCCTGCGCCATCTCGTTCATGGGCATCGGTCTCGTCGACCCGATCCTCCCGGCGATCAGCCACGAACTCGGAGCGAGTGCCGGCCAGACCATGCTGCTCTTCACGAGCTACCTCTTCATCACGGGCATCGCGATGTTCTTCACGAGCTGGGTCTCCGGACTCATCGGCGTCCGTTGGACGCTCGTGGCGGGCCTCGTGCTGATCGTCGTATTCGCCGCTCTGGCGGGAGGCTCGAGCGCCGTCGGCGAGATCATCGGCTTCCGCGCCGGCTGGGGGCTCGGCAATGCGCTCTTCATCTCGACGGCGCTCGCCGCCATCGTCGGCGCGGCGTCCGGCGGATCCCGCCAGGCGATCGTGCTCTACGAGGCCGCCCTCGGCGTCGGTATGGCCATCGGCCCGCTCGTGGGCGGCGCCCTCGGATCCATCTCGTGGCGCGGCCCCTTCTTCGGCACTGCGGCGCTCATGGCCATCGCGCTCGTCGCGATCCTCGCGCTGCTGCGCGCGCCGAAGCAGACCGCGGCCGAGCGGGCCGCCGCGCGCGCGGAGCGACCCTCGTTCGTCGCGAGCTTCAAGGCGCTTCGCAACCCTGCGCTGCTCGCGCTCGCGGGTGTCGCGTTCTTCTACAACTTCGGCTTCTTCGTGCTGCTCGCCTACAGCCCCTACCCGATGGAGGCGGCGGCCAAGGCGGCCGGCCTCGAGGCGTTCGGCGCGCACGAGCTGGGCCTCGTGTTCTTCGGCTGGGGCCTCGCGCTCGCGATCACCTCGGTGCTCGTCGCGCCCGTGCTCACCCGCCGCTTGGGCCTGCGGCCCGTGCTCTTCGCGATGCTCGGCGGACTCACGGTCTGCCTCGCGCTGCTCGGTGTCTTCGTGAACTCGCTGCCGGGGCTCGTCACGGTCGTCGTGGTGAGCGGCCTGCTGCTCGGGATCATGAACACGGCGCTGACCGAGGCAGTGATGGAGGCGACCGATCTGCCGCGCAACGTCGCCTCGTCCACCTACTCGGCCGTGCGTTTCATCGGCGGCGCGATCGCTCCGGCCGTGGCCGGTCCGCTCGCCGACTGGCTCGGCGCCCCGGCTCCCTACTGGACGGGCGCGGCCTCGCTGGTCGTGTCGATCGTCGTGCTCGCCTGCGTTGGGCACCTGCTGCACCGGGTCGGTGCGCCGCACGAGACTGCTGTCGGCGAGGCCGAGGCGATCGGCGCGGGCGACGCGGCGTAGGGCTTCTCGGGCTTGCGAACGGACGCAACGGGGGTGAGGGATCGCGATCCCTCACCCCCGTCGCATCCTTCCGCTCCGCCTACGCCCCGCCGGTCGCGAGGCGCATGAGGTCGGTGTCGAGCTCGATGCCGAGCTCGGTGCCCCCGGCGCTGCCGAAGGAGTGCTGGTAGGCGCCCCACGCCTCGCCGCGCACCGCCTCGCGGAAACCGCCGTCGATCAGTGCCACGAGTTCCGTCGCCGAGCGCCCGATGCGGTCGCCGAGCTCACGGCTCGTCCAGTCGTCGGGCGACGCGAAGAGCGACGTCGGAACCGTCACCGTGCGCAGGTAGGCGAAGAGCCCGCGCAGCTGGTCGTCGACCACGAGCGCGTGGCGCGCGCTTCCGGCGGTCGCGGCGAGCACTACGGGAGTGCCGATCAGCAGGTCGTTATCGAGCACCTGGAAGAACGAGGTGAAGAGGCCGCTCGCACCGGCCTTGTAGACGGGCGTCGCAGCGATGAGGGCGTCGGCGTCGCGAAGTGCGTCGCTCGCCTCCTGCAGTGCGGGGGAGACGTGCTGCGAGACCAGTGCGGTCGTGACGTCGGCCGCGAGGGATCGCAGGTCGATCGTGCGCACGCGCAGCTCGATGCCGCGCTGCGCCGCGATCTCGGCGGCGCGGCCGGCGACACGATCGGCGAGCATGGTGCTCGTCGAGGGATCGCTCGTGCCGGCGCTCACCACGGCGATGGTGCGGGCGGATTCGTGAGCCGCGGGGGCTCCGTCGAAGGGTGCGTTCATGGTGCGGTCTTCTTTCGTTCGAGTGACCCCGTTCGGGCGGGGTCGTGCTGATGGGGGACGCGCGCGGCTCGCGCCGAGCCTGCGCATCTCAGCCGCGGGCGGCGAGTTTCGTGCAGAGCGCCAGCAGATCCCTCATCTCATCGGGGGTCAGAGCGGCGCCGAGCTCGCGCGCCACGCTCTTCGCGTGCGCCCGCCCGACCTCTCGCTGCAGGCGCGCGCCCTCCTCGGTCAGCGATACCCGCACGGCGCGGGCGTCGTCGGGGTCGGGCTCGCGGGCGACGAGGCCACGGGTGGCGAGCCGGTCGATCATGCGCGAGAGCGCGGGCTGGCTCAGCAGCACGCCGCTCTGCACCTCGCAGATGCGCATGGACTCGGCGCCCCTCGCCGCACCCTTCGCGAGCGTGTAGAGCACGTCGTACTCGCGCATGCCGACCTCGCCCCACATGCCCTCGTCGGCGAAGCGTCCGGTGAGGCCCGCGTGCGCCGTCATCAGCGACTCCCACGCCTCGTTGGCGAGTCGCACGTCGATGCGTTCGGTGGTCATGGTGTCTACTCTTCTCGTCGGGTGCGGCGATGACAAATCGTGGGGCGAGGGATCCTGCCGCGAGGGATCCCTCGCCCGTCATTCGGCTCTCGCCCGTACTTCGGATGGAATCCGGCGGTTCGATCCGAATGAGCGGTCAGATCCGAAATACGGACCGGAATCCGGTCCGCCCGCTCAGTTGCGGTAGGGCGACCCGCCGGTCACGTTGTCGCCGCGGTTCGCGCCGGGGCGCGGCTGGCGGGGCTCTGCGTCGCCGTACTTGTCGCGTACGAGCTGCGCGTGCGTGGGTGCGGAGGCCGGAACCTCCGGATCCCTCATCGCATCGAGCTCGCGGCGCAGCACCGGCACCACCTCGGAGCCGAGCAGGTCGAGCTGCTCGAGCACCGTCTTCGTCGGCAGGCCGGCGTGGTCGATGAGGAACATCTGGCGCTGGTAGTCGCCGAAGGTCTCGCGGAAGGTGAGGGTCTTGTCGATGACCTCCTGCGGGCTGCCGACGGTCAGGGGCGTCTGCTTCATGAAGTCCTCCATGCGCGGCCCGTGGCCGTAGACGGGGGCCTCGTCGAAGTAGGGGCGGAAGCCGTCGATCGCGTCCTGGGAGTTCTTCGCGATGAAGGTCTGCCCGCCGAGGCCGACGATCGCCTGCGACGCCTTGCCGTGCCCGTAGTGCTCGAAGCGCTGGCGGTAGAAGTCGATGAGGCGCAGCGAGTGCTCGGACGGCCAGAAGATGTGGTTCGCGAAGAATCCGTCGCCGTAGTACGCGGCCTGCTCGGCGATCTCGGGGGTGCGGATCGAGCCGTGCCACACGAAGGGCGGCACGTCGTCGAGCGGGCGGGGGGTCGAGGTGAAGCCCTGCAGCGGGGTGCGGAAGTTGCCGTCGTAGTCGACGACGTCCTCGCGCCACAGCCGGTGCAGCAGGTTGTAGTTCTCGAGCGCGAGGGGCAGCGAGCTGCGGATGTCCTTGCCGAACCAGGGGTACACGGGCGCCGTGTTGCCGCGTCCGAGCATGAGGTCCATGCGGCCGTTCGAGAGGTGCTGCAGCATCGCGTACTCCTCGGCGATGCGCACGGGGTCGTTGGTGGTGATGAGCGTCGTGCTGGTGCTCAGCTTGAGGCGCTCCGTCTGGCCCGCGATGTAGGCGAGGAAGGTGGTGGGGCTCGACGAGAAGAAGGGCGGGTTGTGGTGCTCGCCGATCGCGAAGACGTCGAGGCCGACCTCCTCCGCGTGCTTGGCGATGGTCGCGAGGCCACGGATGCGCTCGGCCTCGCTGGGCGTCTCGCCGCTGACCGGGTCGCGGGTGACGTCGCTGACCGAGAAGATCCCGAATTCCATGGGGTGCTCCGTTTCTGTGGTTGCGCCTAATTATATGCGCTTGCATATAAATGAAACGAGGGGGCCGCGGGTTTATTCCCGGGTGTTCCGAAAGGGATCGCGTGTCGTCCGGGCGGGCTTGACGCGTGCCCAACCTCAATTTAGACTGACTAGTCAGTAAGGAAATTCGAATTGCGAGGAACCCACGTGAGCGCAACCCCGGTCATCGACCTGCAGCAGGTCTCCGTGCGCGGCCCCCGCGGGCCGGTCTTCGGCCCGCTGACCGCGCGCAGCGACAGTCCAGTCACCGTCGTTCTCGGCCCGCGCGGCAGCGGCCGCACATCGCTGCTGCTCTGCATCGCGGGTCGCATGAAGCCGGGGGAGGGATCCCTCGCGGTCCTCGGCGAGACCGCACCCTCGGCGATCCGTCGCCGCACGGGCATCGCGGGCTTCGAGGCCGTCGACGCTCTCGAGCCGGCGGTCACCCTCGGCGCCACGCTGCGCGAGCGGCTGGCCTGGGCTCTTCCCTGGTACCGTCGCACGCCGCGCATGACGCCGCAGCTCAGCCGGGAACTGCTCGCGGAAGCCTTCGGCCACCTCGAGCAGCCGGGCCCCGACACCGCGGTGCACGACCTCGGCCCCGCCGACGAGATGCTCGTGCGCATCGCGCTCGCGCTCATCGAGCAGCCCGACATGCTCGTGATCGACGACTTCGACGCGCTCCGCGACCCCGCCGAGCGCGCGACGGTCGCCGGCCGTCTCGAAGCGCTCGCGCGGCGAGGGATCCCTATCGCACTCGCGACCACCGACCCGGGCGATATCGGGCTGCTCGCAGGGGCTGCGGGCGAGCCGGCCGTCATCGAGCTCTAGGGCGTGCTCGGCTGAGACTCCGCCGCGCACGCAAGAACATCAGAAGCAGGAAGAACCACCCATGTCTCTCTTCACCCGCAGCACCGAGCTGAAGCGGTTCCGCGAGGGCGCGCTGCCCAAGATCGCGCTCGTCGTGCTCCTCGTCATCCCGCTCATCTACGGAGCCCTCTACCTCTGGGCGTTCTGGGCGCCGACGGACAACCTGAACAAGCTCCCCGTCGCGATCGTCAATCTCGACGAACCGGCCGAGAAGCCCGATGGCACGATGCTCGCCGCGGGCGACGACGTGGTCGAGCAGCTGCAGGAGGGCGAGGATCTCGCGTGGCGCCCGCTCGGCGCCGACGCAGCGGCCCGGGCCGTCGGCGACGGCGACGTCTACTTCTCGGTGACGATCCCTCGCGACTTCTCGAGCACGCTGGCCGGCCTGCAGGACGACCCGAAGGCGGGCGAGATCGAGGTGGTCTACAACGACAACAACTCCTTCCTCGCCTCGACCCTCGGCAAGCAGGCCATGGTGCAGCTCCGCGATGCCGTCGCCGAGACCGCCACCCAGACCGCGGCCGAGCAGGTGCTCGTCGGCGTCGAGAAGCTGAGCGACGGCACGCGCACGGCGGCCAAGGCCGCGGGGACCCTCGAAACCGGCACCTCGGCCGTCGCCGACGGCAGCGAGAAGCTCACCGCCGGGCTCGGCGAACTCGCGGACGGCACGTCGCAGCTCGCCGCGCAGGCTCCGGCTCTCGTCGAGGGCACTGGCCGGCTCGCGAGCGGTGCGGATCGCGCCCGTGACGGCAGCGCGCAGCTCGCCGAGGGCAGCGGACGGCTGTCGGACGGCGCCACCCAGCTCTCCTCGGGCGCCGCGCAGCTCGACGCGAAGCTCGGCGAGGCGCAGACGGGCTCGACGCGGCTCCGCGAGGGGATGGACCGGCTGGCGGCGCAGGCCCCCACTCTCGCCGGTGGCGTGCAGAGCGCGCTGACCGGCAGCCAGCAGCTCGCGGGCGGTGTCGCCTCCGCCCAGAGCGGTGCCGCATCGCTCTCCGGTGCGCTCGGTCAGGTCGCCGCGCTGGCCGGCGAGAACCCCGACATGACCCTTGCGCAGCTCGATGCCGCGCTCGCCCAGCAGGGGGCCTCGCTCGCGGGGCTCGCGGGCGGCGCCCAGCAGCTCTCCGATGGCCTGACGACCGCGAGCAGTGGAGCGCAGACCCTCTCGGACGGGCTCTCCCGGCTGAACGACGGCTTGGCTGGGCTGCCTGCTCAGGCCGCCGAGGCACAGAGCGGTGCCGCGAACCTCGAGCAGGGCCTTGCCGCACTCAAGGGCGGCTCCGCGACCCTCGCATCGAAGTCGGGAGAACTCGCGGGCGGTGCGCAGACGCTGTCCTCGAAGACCGGTGAGCTGGCGGCGGGGGCGCAGCAGCTCTCCGACGGCGCGAACGAACTCGCCTCGAAGACTCCCGCGCTCGCCGCGGGAGCGCAGAAGCTCGACGCCGGAGCGCAGCAGGCGAGCGAGAGGTCGGGCGAGCTGGCCGCGGGGGCGGGCAAGGTGAGCGAGGGATCCTCCACCTTCGCCTCGAAGCTCGCCGACGGCGCAGCCGAGGCCCCGAGCTTCGAGCGGGGCCAGACCGCGAAGATCTCCGAGACGATGGCGGCGCCGGTGCAGCTCGCCGAGCACACCGAGAACGAGGTGCAGGGCTTCGGGGAGGGCTTCGCGCCCTTCTTCATCGCGCTCGCCTCGTTCGTGGGGGCGCTCATCACCTGGCTGATCCTGCGGCCCCTGCCGCACAGGCCCCTCGCCTCGAACGTCTCGGGCTTCCGCACGGTGCTCACCGGGTTCTGGCCGGCGGCGCTCATCGGCGTCGGGCAGGTGGCCATCATGATGGCGGTGCTCGTGTTCGGGATCGGCATGCGCCCGGCGCACTGGATGGGCATGGCCGCGTTCATGCTGCTCGTGACACTCGCGTTCCTGGCCCTGCAGCAGATGTTCATCGCGCTGCTCGGCACCGCCACCGGTCGCGTCGTGAGCCTCGTGCTGCTCATGCTGATGCTGTCGTCGTCGGGCGGCACCTACCCCGTCGAGACGACGCCCGCGTTCTTCCAGGCGCTGCACCCCTTCATGCCGGCGTCCTACGTCGTCGAGGGCTTGCGTCAGCTCATCGGCGGAGGGATCGACGCCCGCTTCTGGGGGGCGCTGCTCGTGATGGCGGGTGTGCTCGTGGGGTCTCTCGCGATCAGTGCGGTGGCGGCCCGCAGGCAGAAGGTGTGGACGGTGAAGCGCCTGCACCCGAGCCTTGCCATCTGATCAGCCGGGCGGGCTGTCCCGCCGGCCCGGCGAGCGGAGCTCGTCGAAACCACCTCGTCTCGCGGCAATGATGCAGTAGTGGCGGCGCAAGCACGTCGATGAGCCCCACTACTGCGTCATTGCGGGCACGGAGGCGCCGGTACGAGAGGATAGGACCATGGCACGGGTCAACACGAAGCAGCGCATCACGGACGCGGCGGTGCGCGTCGCCGCCCGGCACGGCATCAGCGGAGCCTCGATGGACCAGATCGCCGAGCTGGCCGGCGTCGCGAAGGGCAGCCTCTACTACAACTTCGCCTCGAAGGATGCGATCTTCGAAGAGGTGATGCGCAGCGGTTTCGAGACGCTCGCGGCAGCCATCGACGGGGCTCGCGAGGGATCGGCCGGCGACCCCTCGCGGATGCCCAGGGCCGTGGCGCGCGCGACCCTCGAGACCCTGCGCGGCAACCTCGACCTCGCGAAGCTGATGGCAGCCGAGGTGTTCCGCACCGACCGGCCGTGGGCAGGCGGAATGGAGCTCGCCCGTTCGTCGGTGGTCGTGCGCTATCGCGACGTGCTGCGCGACGCGGAGGCCGCGCGGGCCGACGCCGCAGCGGGCGACGAGATCACCGAGATCGCGGGCGCGGCCTTCTTCGGCGCGCTCGCCGGGGCCTGCCTCGACTGGCTGCTGTTCCGCCCCGAGCAACCGATCGACCGCGTGCTCGACCAGGTGCTGCGAGCCTTCTAGGGGCCTCGCCGCTTCGACGGTCGGGGCGTGGACGAGAGAGGTCAGGGACCGACCGCCGATCCCTGACCCGCCTCGCGGAGGCTACTCGGCCTCGGAGAGCAGCGCCTGGATGCGGCGCACGCCCTCGAGGAGCGCCTCGTCGCCGAGCGCGTAGCTGAAGCGCAGGTAGCCGCTCGGTCCGAAGGCCTCGCCGGGTACCGCCGCGACCTCGGCTTCCGAGAGGATGAGGTCGGCGAGATCGAGCGAGGTGGTCGGCGTCACGCCGCGGTAGGTCTTGTCGAGGGCGGCGGTGACGTCGACGTAGGCGTAGAACGCGCCCTCGGGCGTGGGGCAGTTGAAACCGGGCACAGCGTTCAGCTCGGCGACGATGAGCTTGCGGCGGCGGTCGAACGCCTGGCGCATCTCCTCGATCGGCTCCTGCGAACCGGTGAGCGCTGCTACGCCTGCGCGCTGGGCGATGTTGTTGATGTTCGAAGTGAGGTGCGACTGGAGGTTCGCCGCGCCCTTGATGATGTCGGCCGGGCCGATCATCCAGCCGAGACGCCAGCCGGTCATCGCGTAGGTCTTCGCGACGCCGTTCACGAGGATCGTGCGGTCGCGGAGGGCGGGGACGGCCTCGACGATCGAGGTGGCGCGCACGCCGTCGTAGGTCAAGTTCTGGTAGATCTCGTCGGAGATGACCCAGAGGCCCTTCTCCTGGGCCCACTCGCCGATCGCGCGGGTCTCCTCCGGTGAGTACACGGCGCCGGTAGGGTTCGACGGAGAGACGAACAGCAGCACCTTGGTGCGCTCCGTGAGCGCGGCGTCGAGCTGCTCGACAGTCACCTTGTACCCCTGATCGGCACCCGCGAAGACCTCGACGGGCACGCCGTCTGCGAGCTGGATCGCCTCGGGGTAGGTGGTCCAGTACGGAGTGGGCACGATGACCTCGTCGCCCGGATCGAGCAGCACCTGGAAGGACTGGTAGACGGCCTGCTTGCCGCCGTTCGTGACGATCACCTGCGAGGCCGGGACATCCCAGCCCGAGTCGCGGGCGGTCTTGGCCGCGATCGCCTCGCGCAGCTCGGGAAGACCGGCCGCGGCGGTGTACCGGAAGTTCTTGGGATCGTCGAGTGCGGCGCGCGCCGCATCGACGATGTGAGCGGGCGTCGCGAAGTCGGGCTCACCCGCGGCGTAGCTGATGACGGGGCGGCCCTCGGCCTGCAGGGCTTTCGCCTTCGCATCGACCTTGAGGGTCGCGGATTCTGCGATGGCGGCGATCTTCTTCGAAAGGCGGGGAGTCTCAGTCACCCTCCAAGCGTATGCCAAGACGGGGGCGGGCTCGCAGAGCATATTTCCAGCCGGACCCCGCTGCGGCCGGCCCGGCGCGCCGCCCCGGTTCGACAAGCGGAGCGGGATCGCGTAGAGTGTTCCTCGGTGATTGACTTTCGCCAGAATTTTCTGTGCCCGTAAGAGCCTCTCGGCTCGGCGGGATCAGGGGTTCTGCGGCGGTGGATTCCATAGGGCGGTGGCGCAATTGGTAGCGCAGCGGTCTCCAAAACCGCAGGTTGCAGGTTCGAGTCCTGTCCGCCCTGCCACGTTCCTGTTCGGCGCTCCCCGGCGTCGGGCGGGGTGATGAAAGGACGTGCGAGTGAGCAGCAGTGAGGTCGAGGAGAGCGGCGGCGGGCTTGTCGAGCGCGCCAAGGCGGATCGTGCTGCCAAGCGCAGCTGGTTCGGTCGGATCATCCTCTTCATCCAGCAGGTGTTCGCCGAGCTGAAGAAGGTCGTCACCCCGACTCGCAAGGAACTGATCAACTTCACCATCGTGGTGATCGCCTTCGTCGTCATCATGATGGCCCTGGTGTGGGTGCTCGATCAGGCGTTCGGCTGGTTCACGGTCTTCGTCTTCGGCACTCCGCTCAGCTGACCGCGGTCGGCGAGCGAGCCCCGATCTTACGAACCCCGAACGCACAGTGAGGCAATACACATGACGAGCGAGAACAGCAACAACCCCGAGGCCGATCTCGACGCCGCGCTCGACGCGCTGGCGCAGTCGGTCGATCCCGTTGCCGACGCCGCCGTCACCGACGCGCTCGACATCGACAGCGCGGAAGAGGCCGAGGCCGCCGCGAACGCCATCGTCGACGCGGAGGCCGAGGAGGAGGCCGTCGAGGGCGAGACCTCGGAGGATCCCTACAAGGCCTTCAAGAAAGACCTGCGCCGCCGCCCGGGCAAGTGGTTCGTGATCCACACCTACGCCGGCTACGAGCGCAAGGTGAAGTCCAACCTCTGGAACCGTCGCGAGACCATGGGTGCCGTGGATGACATCTACGAGATCCAGGTGCCGATGGAAGAGGTCATGGAGGTCAAGAACGGCCAGCGCAAGATGGTCACCCGCGTGCGCATCCCGGGCTACGTGCTCGTGCGCATGAACCTCAACGAGCTCACCTGGGGCGTCGTGCGCCACACGCCCGGTGTCACCGGCTTCGTGGGCAACGCCAACGATCCCGTGCCGCTGCGCCTCAACGAGGCGTTCGAGATGCTCAAGAGCACCGTCGAGCTCGAGCCCGCCGCCACCGCGAAGGGCAAGGCGGCCGCGAACGCCGCGGCCCAGGGCAACGTCGAGATCGACTTCGAGATCGGCGAGACGATCACCATCAAGTCGGGCTCGTTCGAGGGTCTGCCTGGCACCATCAGCGAGATCAACCCCGCTGCAGGCAAGCTGA
This sequence comes from Leucobacter ruminantium, assembly GCF_017565705.1. Lineage (GTDB taxonomy): Bacteria > Actinomycetota > Actinomycetes > Actinomycetales > Microbacteriaceae > Leucobacter > Leucobacter ruminantium. The sequence goes on along the minus strand of NZ_JAGDYL010000015.1, from coordinate 67,961 downwards.
CCGTGCTCGTCTCGCTGTTCGAGCGCGAGACCCCCGTCGAGCTGTCGTTCGATCAGGTCACCAAGGTCGTCTGAGGCTGCCGGGGCTCCGCCCCGCACCGAGGCTTCCGAAACGCCCCGCCTGCTCTCCGGAGCAGCGGGGCGTTTCGCCGTGCGGGGCTTCGGTCGTACCTTCCGCCCTGATCGCTGCCGCGCGTCCTAGGCGAGGGGGTGGGGCGCCATACCCGTGCTGCCGGCTTGGTCGGCTCCGCTGTGACCGGAGCCGAGCCCGTCATCGTATTCGTCCTCCTCGGGGCGCGGATCGCGGGCGTCGGCGTAGGAGAACGCCAGCGCCGCGATGGCGGTCGCGAAGGCGATGATGCCGAGCGGGTTGCACAGCGCGATCGACATCTCGGTCGAGAGCGCCGAGCCCGTCCAGAGCCCCATGATCGACGCCAGACCTCCGGGGGCCAGGTCGGGCACCGTGAGGCCGAAGCCGAGCGCACAGACCCAGGACAGCACGAGCGACACGACCGTGGCGCGTCCGATGCGGCGGTCGCGATCCCTCGTCACCCGCAAGCGATGCCCCAGCCACAGCTGCAGGGCCGAGTAGGTGAGGGCGATCGTCGGCAGGTACCAGAGGGTGAGGGATCCGCCGATACCGAACGCCCATCGACCGAGCGCCATCCATAGCGCAAGCACCACTCCGATCACACCCACGATGCGGCCGTTCACCCGTTCTCCTCTGCTCTGCGTAAGCCGTACTGCCGCCGCGATCTGCGCGACACGCGAGGCCTTCCACGTCTAGCCAAGCAGATTTCGCATCTCGATGCGAAAGGTGCTATTCTCTAACGGTTGCCACGGCAAGGAACCTGTTCCGAAGCGGTGGCTTCGCCCCGATAGCTCAGTGGTAGAGCACTTCCATGGTAAGGAAGGGGTCCGCAGTTCAATCCTGCGTCGGGGCTCTGACTCTCTGGGTTCTGTGAGCCACGGTGTGGCTGAGTAGCTCAGCTGGTTAGAGCGCACGACTCATAATCGTGAGGTCGCGGGATCGAGCCCCGCCTCAGCTACGGAGAGTCACGAAGAACCCCCGGCCGAGGCCGGGGGTTCTCTCGTTCTCTCCACCTGTTGAGCGAGCCTCGGGTTGAGCGAGCGAATCGAGTCGAGACCGAGCGAGTAGAAACCGAGGCGGGTCCGGGTTCCCTCCGGCCCATCGCTCAGTAGTGCGCGGGTGGGTCGCTGCCCGGGAACGACTCCTTGCCCCACTCGTCGACGAGCTCGTCCTCGTGCTCGTGCGAGACGTGATCGGTGCCCGGCTTCTCGGCGACGTCGGTCGGCTTCTCCGGTTCCTGCTCGGTGGCATCGCCGGAGGCCGATCCCTCGCGCTCCGCCTCGTCCGAGGTGTCGGATGTCGTCTGATTCTGCGGATCGACGGTCATGAGGGCCTCCTCTGCTCGTGGCGTACCGTTTCACCCGTGACGCGGCACCTGCACCGCCGGGCGGCGCGTCACGGGTGATTCCATGATGCGCCCCGAAGCGCTCCCGCACCAGGGCCTGGACTCGCCGGACCCTCTCGCATAGGGTGCCGTTGCTCTCCGCGGGCGCGGCGGGCGATCCCGCCGTGCCCGCGCGACTACGCCTTCTGCGCGGCGGGCTGCGTCAGCAGCGTCCCGGTCTCGGTGAACTCGCGCTCGATCTCCTCGTCGCGTCGGTAGGTCGCAAGACTCACGACCACTGCGACGACGGTGGCGACCACGAACGCAGGCAGCAGCTCGTACAGGCCGGTGTCGAGCGCCTTCCACACGAACACGGTCACCGATCCCGCGACCATCGCAGCCAGCGCGCCCCAGTTGGTGAGCTTGCGCCAGTAGAGGCTGAGCAGCACGACGGGCCCGAACGCTGCGCCGAATCCCGCCCACGCGAAGGCGACGAGCCCGAGGATCGAATCGTTCGGGCTGATCGACAGCAGCGCAGCGATGATCGCGATGAGCAGCACGCCGCAGCGCCCGAGCACCACGAGCGTCTTCTGGCTGGGCTGTTCCTTCTTCAGACCGCGGTAGATGTCCTCGACGAGCGCCGAGGAGCACACGATCAGCTGGCTCGACAGGGTGCTCATGATCGCGGCGAGTACGGCGGCGAGCACCAGACCGGAGATCAGCGGGTGCAGCAGAGTCTGCGAGAGCAGCAGCACGACGACCTCGGGATCCGACGGCGCTCCGCCGAACTTCTCGAAGTAGGCGATGCCGATGAGGCCCGCGCTCACGGCGCCGAGCAGCGACAGGAACTGCCAGCTCGTGCCGATGCGGCGCGCGCTCGCCGCATCGCGGGAGCTGCGCAGCGCCATGAAGCGCACGATGATGTGCGGCTGGCCGAAGTAGCCGAGGCCCCAGGCCAGGCCAGACAGAATGGCGAGGATCAGCGCTCCGCCCGCGAGGCTGCCGTCGCCGAGGAGGGACAGCGCGGCGGGGTTGACGTCGGTGATCAGCTCGCCGGTCTCGGAGAAGCTGCCGATGTTGATGATCGCGATGACGGGCACGAGGATCAGTGCGACTACCATCATGAGGCCCTGCACGACGTCGGTGAGCGACGCCCCGAGGAAGCCGCCGAACAGGGTGTAGCTGAGCGTGACCGCGGTGACGATGAGCATGCCGACGAGGTAGTCGCCGTCGAAGGCGCTCTCGAAGAACTTGCCGCCCGCGACCATGCCGGAGGAAGCATAGAGCGTGAAGAACACGAGGATGATGATGCTGGAGGCCGTGCGCAGGATCCGCGTACGATCGCGCAGCCGGTTCTCGAAGAAGCTCGGGATCGTGATCGAGTTGCGCGAGACCTCGCTGTAGGCGCGCAGCCGGGGCGCGACGAGGCGCCAGTTGAGGTACGAGCCGATGAGCAGCCCGATCGCGATCCATGCCTCGACCAGGCCGGTCGCGTACATCGCTCCGGGAAGACCCATGATGAGCCAGCCCGACATGTCCGATGCGCCCGCGCTGAGCGCCGCGACCCAGGGAGGCAGGCCGCGGCCGCCGAGCATGTAGTCCTCGTGGTCGGTGGTCTTGCGGGAGGCGTGCCAGCCGATGTAGATCATCGCGGCGAAGTAGAGCCCGAGAGCGATGTAGAGCCAGACTTGGTTGGACATCGTCGTCCTTTCTATGGGGTGGTGGGAGGAGCTTCACGGGCGGAACCGGAGACGGGTACCACCCTTGCACATTTCGGCGCGGTGCCGTCGTACACCCTGCGGAGCACGCGCCGAGGTCGAACCTAGATGAGTCCCTCCGAGAGGTGGTGCGGCGTGCCGAAGCGGTGCGCCGTGATGGATACGGCCTGCTCGTGCAGGTGGGGGAGCATCTCGACGCGCCCGGCCGAGACGACCTCGCCGCCGTAGACCGCGATGTCGGGCTTGCCGTTCGCGGTCTCGTGCACGGCTGCGACCTCGGTCTCGCGACTGTCGCCGGCGATCACGCGGATGCGCGCTCCGGCGTGCGGGCCGTCCTGTGCGGCGAGGGATCGCACGCGATCGGCCCACGCGGCCGCGTCCTCGAAGTGCACGTCGACGTCCTCGGCCGCGAGCGCCTCGAGGATCGGCCGCGGCAGCGCGACGGGCGTGCTCACGATGGGGGAGGAGCCGGCGGCAAGACCCGCGGCTATCGCGCGCACGGCCCGGTGCACGGGCGCGTCTGCGGCGATGCGCACGACGACCGGTACCGGCAGGTAGCGCAGCAGGTTGCGCTCCACGCCGAGCCCGGAAGCGTCGCGGGCGATCCCGAACTCGTCGTCCCAGGCGTGCGCGTCGCTGCCGAGCGCGGCGCGCAGCCAGTCGAGCTCGGCACCCGCGACGCCGGCCTGCTGGGCCGCCTGCAACAGGCGCGCGGCCCGGGGGCGCGGTGCGCGCAGCTCGGCCGCCACCGGCGCGTCGGCCCAATCGCCGAGGCCGTGCAGGTAGTTGGGCCCGCCCGCCTTGGTGCCCGCGCCGATCGCCGACTTCTTCCAACCGCCGAACGACTGGCGGCGCACGATGGCGCCCGTGATGCCGCGGTTGACGTAGAGGTTGCCCGCCTGGATGCGGTCCAGCCAGAGCGCGAGGTCGTCGCGGTCGAGCGAGTGCAGGCCGCTCGTGAGGCCGTAGTCGATCTCGTTCACCATGTCGATCGCCTCGTCGAGGGTCTCCGCGGTCATGATGCCGAGGATCGGCCCGAAGTACTCAGTGAGGTGATACTCGGAGCCGCGCTGCACGCCGTCGCGCACGCCGGGGCTCCAGAGCTTCGTCGCGCCCTCGCGGTCGACGGCCAGCGGGCTGTCGCTCTCGAGGGGCCGCGGCTCGATGAGCCATTCCTCGCTCGGTCCGAGCGTGGTGAGGCCGCGCAGCAGCTTGCCGCTCGGAGCGGTGATGATGGTGCCCATCTGGGTATCGAGGTGCTCGGGCGTGCCGACCTTGAGGGATCGTACGGCGTCGAGCAGCTGGCCGCGGAAGCGCCGCGAGGTCGCGACGGAACCGACGAGGATGACGAGCGAGGCGGCGGAGCACTTCTGACCGGCGTGCCCGAATGCCGACTGCGCGACGTCGCGCGCCGCGAGGTCGAGGTCGGCGTTGGGGGTGACGATGATGGCGTTCTTGCCGCTCGTCTCGGCGAGGATCGGGAGGTCGCGGCGCAGCTCGCGGAACGACACGGCGGTCTCGTAGGCGCCGGTGAGGATGAGCCGGTCGATGCGCGGGTCGGCGACGAGCTTCGAGCCGAGCCCGCGGTCGGAGAACTGCACGAGCTGCAGCACCTCTCGCGGCACCCCGGCCTCCCACAGCGCCTCGACCATCACGGCGCCCGAGCGGGCGGAGTTCGAGGCGGGCTTGATGATGACGGAGGATCCGGCCGCGAGCGCCGAAAGAGCGCCGCCCGCGGGGATCGCCACGGGGAAGTTCCACGGCGGGATCACGGCGGTGAGCTTCACGGGGCGGTATTCGGCGCCGTCGACCCGCTCGAGCTGCTGGCCGAGCATCGCGTAGTAGTTCGCGAAGTCGACGGCCTCTGAGACCTCGGGGTCGCCCTGGTCGAGCGTCTTGCCGCACTCGGACCCCATGACCTCGAGCAGTTCGGCCCTGCGCGATTCGAGCACCTCGCCGGCGCGATACAGGATGCGCGCGCGCTCGTCGGCGCCGAGCGCCTGCCACACGTCGGCGGCGACGATGCCGCGCTCGATCGCCTCGTCGACCTGCTCCTCGGAGTCGAGGCGCGACGAGGCCACGAGCTCGACGCCGAGCCGCGAGTCGACCATGCGCTCCGCGATCCCTCGCCCCCATTCCCGGTTGCCCGGCAGATCGGGATCGGTGTCAGGGGTGTTCTCGAACTCCCCGCGACGGCCGGCCTCGACCTTTGACTCGATACGCGCCGCGGATCCGACCTCGTCGTAGCGCCGACGGTCCTGGCGCCGGTTCGGGGCGGGCACCTCGTAGGTCTCGACCGAACCGTCGCCCGTGATGGCAGAGAGATCTTCGAGCGACGCGAGGAAGCGCTGCTGCTCGCGCTCGAACAGCGTCCGATCGTCGTTCAGCTCGAACACGGCCGACATGAAGTTCTCCTGGCTCGCGCCCTCCTCGAGGCGGCGGATCAGGTAGGCGATCGCGACGTCGAACTCCTCGGGGTGCACGACGGGCGTGTAGAGGAGCAGGGATCCGACCTCGCGCTTCACGGCCTCGGCCTGCCCCGTCGCCATGCCGAGCAGCATCTCGAACTCGACTCCCTGCTGCGCACCGCGGGCCTTCGCGAGCAGCCAGGCGAGGGCGACATCGAAGAGGTTGTGACCCGCCACCCCGATGCGCACGTTCTTCACGCGCTCCGGTGTGAGTGCGTAGTCGATGACGGCCTTGTAGCTCGTGTCCGACGCCTGCTTCGACCCCCAGGTGGCGACGGGCCAACCGTGGATCGCGGCGTCCACGTGCTCCATGGGCAGGTTCGCGCCCTTGACGATGCGCACCTTGACGGGGGCGCCGCCCCGCCCGACACGGGCGGCCGACCACTCCTGCAGATCCATCATCGCGGCGAGCGCGTCGGGGAGGTAGGCCTGCAGCACGATGCCGGCCTCGAGGCCGGTGAACTCGGGTCGGTCGAGGATGCGCTTGAACACCGCGATCGTGAGATCGAGATCCTTGTACTCCTCCATGTCGAGGTTGATGAACTTCTGCGGGCTCGCGGCAGCGGCGCGCTCGAAGAGCGGCACGAGCTGCTGCTCGATGTGGGCGACGGCTTCGTCGAAGGCCCAGTGGTTGTGCGGGGCGACGGTCGAGGAGACCTTGATCGAGACGTAGTCGACGTCGTCGCGGGCGAGCAGCTTGTGCGTCCCGGCCAGTCGTCGCTCCGCCTCGAACTCGCCGAGGATGGCCTCGCCGAGCAGGTTGATGTTGAGGCGCACCCCGTCGCGCTTGATCTTCGCGATCGCGGGGCCGAGCTTCGCGTCGCTCGCGTCGATGATGAGGTGGCTGACCATCTCGCGCAGCACCCGGCGGGCGATCGGCACGACGACGCCGGGAAGCGGCTTCGAGACGGCGCCGCCGATGCCGATCGCGCCCCGCATGGGTGCGGGCAGGAACTTCGGGGTGAGGGGGGTGAGCTCGCGCAGCTTCTTCGCCGCGGCCCCGAGGTCTTCGGGGCGCACGACGCCGTCGACGAAGCCGACGGTGAAGTCGAGGCCGTGCGGGTCGCGCAGCACGCCTGCGAGGCGGGCGGCTGCGGCGTCGACCGGGAACTCCGCGGCTTCCCGGAGCCAGCGGCGCACGAGTTCGACGGCCTGGTCTGCGAGGTCTTGCGGGCGAACGGCGTTGGTGCTCACGGGAGGCCTTTCTGGGTGACGTCGGTGTCGGCGAGGTGCCGCGAAGATGATGAGCCCAGTGTGCGCCGGGGAAAGAATGAAGTAAAGCAACGCTTTTTGCAGAATAAGATGAAGAAGAACTGAAGTTTTGGATCCCTGTCGAGAGGAGGGCGCGGCATGCTCGAGATGAAGCGCCTCCGCCTGCTCTGGGAACTGCATGCCCGCGGCACCGTCGCAGCGGTCGCCGAGGCCCTCAACTACAGCCCGTCCGCGGTGTCGCAGCAGCTCGGCATCCTCGAACGCGAGGCCGGCGTGCCGCTGCTGCGCAAGACGGGGCGCACGCTCGAACTCACCGCGGCGGGCGAAGCGCTCGTCGCCGAGGCCGAGAAACTGCTCGCCGGGCTCGAGCGGGCCGAGTCGGCACTGCACCGGGCGCGTTCGGAGGTGGGCGGAACCATCCGCCTCGCCGTCTTCCAGACCGCGATGCTCTCCCTCGTGCCCGGAGCGCTGAGCCGCCTGCGCGAGCGCTACCCCGGCCTGCGCGTCGAGGTGGTGCAGGGCGAGCCCGGCGCCGCGCTGCGCGAGACGTGGGCGCGCGGCTTCGACCTCGTCGTCGCCGAGCAGTACCCGGGGCACTCGACCGAGCACTTCCCGGGGCTCGATCGCGTGCCGCTCGCTAGGGATCCCATCCGCCTCGCGCTCCCGCCGCTCGGCGCGGGCGACGCGCGCTTCGACCGCGTCGCGGGGCTCGCCGATCTCGCGGAGCTGCCGTGGGTCATGGAACCGCCCGGTGCGGCGACGAGGCACTGGTCGGAGCAGGCCTGCCGCAGCGCCGGCTTCGAACCCGACGTGCGCTTCGAGACCGCCGACCTGCAGGCGCACGTACGACTCATCGAGACCGGCAACGCGGCGGCGCTGCTGCCCGGCCTCGTGCGTACCGGGGAGCGGCTGCGCATCGTCGACCTGCCCGGCCGCCCGCACCGCAGCATCTTCACCGCCGCGCGGGCCTCCCGCGGCGCGCATCCGGCGCTCGCCGCGGTGCGCGATGCGCTCGCCGCATCGGCCGCGGAACTGCGCCTCGACTGAGAGAATCCGAGTCCCGCCCTCAGGGTTCCCGGCGTATTGTGGTGCTGTCGGCGGTCGCCGGCATCCTCCCGAGGAAGGGGCGCGGAATGCGGATCATCAGCTACAACCTGAGGAAGAACCGGGCCGTGTGCGAGCTGGAGGCGCTCGCGGAGACCCACCAGGCCGATGTGCTGTGCCTGCAGGAGGCGGAGGCCGTCGCCCTGCCCGCGCACCTCGGTCACCTGAACCTGGTGCACGCGACTGAGCGCAACCGGCTGGGCCTCGCGATGTACGTGCGCGACGAACGCTTCGGAACCCGCTCCGCGCACACCTTCCAGCTGAAGCGATCCCTGCACGACCGCATCGCCGCTCCGGCGCACGAGCGCCTGCTCGGGGCCCGGCTGCACGACTTCGAGACCGGGCGCGACCTGGTGATCGCGTCATTCCATGCGGCCCCGCTGACGGCGCTCAACTCGCTGCGCCGCCACCAGATCCACGCCGCGCTCGGCGAGCTGCGGCAGCTCGGGCCCGGCCTGCCCGCGCTCATGGTCGGCGATTACAACTACCCTGTGTTCAAGGGGCGCCTCGACCTCGAGATGAGGGATCACGGCTACGAGCTGAGCCTGAGCGACAAGCGCACCTACACCCGCTACAAGATGTTCCGCGGGCACTTCGACTTCGCGACCTCGTCGGGCCTCGACATCGAGAGCGTGCGCACGCTCGACCGCGGGCTCTCGGACCACCTGCCGATCATGGTGTCGGCGACGATGCGCAAGGACACGCTGCAGCCGGTCCCCGCCTGAGCGCCGCGACTGCCCGCTCGCCCGCTCGCAGCGGCGACTACGCCCCATTCGTGCGACTGCACCCGAACCGAACGGGTGCAGTCGCACGGAACGGGCGTGCTCGCAGCGGGGGCAGGGGTATTACGCTCCGTGCGCGGCGAGGAACGCCGGGATCTCGGCGACCGATCCGAGCAGCGCGGTGAAGGGCTCCCCGGCGAAGGCCGCGCGGTCGAGCTTGCCCGAGAGCACCCCGATCGTGATCGCGGCGCCTGCGTGCGCTCCCGCCCGTACGTCGACAGCCGTGTCGCCGGCCACCAGCACCTCCGCGACGTCGAGAACGCCCGTGCGCTCCATCGCCCGGTGGATCATGTAGGGCGCCGGCCGCCCCTGCGCGACCTCGTCTCCGCAGACGAGCGCGTCGAGCTGCAGGGATCCCTCGCCCTCCCCGCCCCCGACGACCCAGCCGAGCCGATCGAGGATGCCGGTGGCCACATCGACCGAGAAGCCGGTCGTGAGCGCGACCTTGACGCCGGAGGCGCGCAGCTCGGCGATCGTCTCGGGCGCACCCGCGATCGGCGTGGGCGGATGGGCCGTGTAGATCTCGTCGAGGAGCGCGAGGAAGCGATCGAAGGCGCGGTCGACCGTGTCCGCGGCCAGCGTGGGATCGCCTCCGCCGAGTTCGATGAGCGCCGTGATGGCGGCGCGCTTCTCGGTGCCCATCCAGGCCTGGAGGTCCGCGGGGGAGACGGTCGCGCCGGTCTCCTCGACCGCGAGGCGCAGAGCCTCGTAGACGCCGCCCCCGTCGTCGACGGTGGTACCTGCCATGTCGAATACGGCGAGAGTGATCATGGGGTGGGTTCTCCTCGGAGGTTCAGGCGGTGGCTTGACGGGTGAGCGGCACGCGGTGGGCCGCGGTGTTCTCGACGACGAAGCTCGTCATGTCGGGCAGGTAGCGGTCGTCCGCGGTCTCGATGACATGCCCGTATGCGTCGAAGGCGAGTCGGCGCACGCGCAGCAGCGGCGTGCCCTGCGGAATGTGCAGTTGCTCGACCTCGAGGGGGTGCGCGGCGATCGCGTCGATGACGTGCCGGGCGCGCACCGGGAGCGAGCCCGTCTCGCGCAGCGCCTGGTAGATGCTGCCGCCGTCGAGGTCGGCGGTGAGCAGGCGGCGCCCGATCTCGTAGGGGAAGATCGAGCGTTCGAGCATGGCGGGCTTCTCGTCGAGCAGGCGCACCCGGATGATCTCGATGATGGGCGCGTCGGGGGAGACTCGCAGTTCGCGGGCGACCTCCTCGGTGGCCGGGCGCCTGCCCGCCTCGATCACGCGCTGACCCGGGGTGAAGCCGAGTCCGCGCGCCCACTCGGTGAACGACATGAAGGTGTCGAACGACTGCGCGGGCACGGTGCGGTGCACGCGCGGAGGGGCGCCGCGGCCGCCGACGATCATGCCCTCCGAGCGGAGCGCCGCGAGAGCCTGGCGCACGGGGCCGCGGGAGGTGCCGAACTCGGCGACCAGCGACTTCTCGCTGGGCACGCGTTCCCCCTGCTGCCATTCGCCGGTGCGAATGCGGCGCACCATCTCGTCGTACAGCTGCGCGTGGAGGGGCGAGTGCTCGGTCATGCCGACAGCCTATAAGTTGTCTTGACTAGTCGGGAGGGATCCCGGGTGACGATCGGGTGAACGCTCGTTTGCCTTTCTGGCTCATCGGCGAACGGCGGTGAACTCTGTCCGAACGAGGTCGCGAGAAGTTGTTATGACTACTTCTCGCTCGTCACGATGGTCCCATGACACCCATCGCATCAGCACCGCGCATCGCGGTCGTCGGGGCCGGCATCGTCGGCCTCGCCCACGCCGTGGCCGCGCTCGACGCCGGCTACCGGGTCACCGTGGTCGAGCAGGACTCGGCCGCCGTGCTCGCGAGTGTGCGCAACTTCGGTCACGTCGGCGCTTCCGTGCAGGCCGGCGAGTTGCGCGAACTCGCGGAGGAGTCGCTGCCCATCTGGCACTCACTCGTCGAGCGCGCAGGGGTCGAGGCCCGGCGCTCGGGCACTCTCGTCGTCGCCCGCTCGGCTGCGGAGGAGGCGGTACTCCACGAGCTAATGGGGCGCGCACCGGAGCGCGCCCGGCTGCTGTCGGGCGCCGAGACGGGCGACGCGCTGCGCCTCGACCCCTCGGTGCGGCCCCGAGCGGCGGCCCTCCTGCCCGACGACATCACGGCGAACCCGCGCACGACGGTCGCCCGCATCGCGGCATGGGTCGACGCGCACGAGCGCGGCGAGGTGCGCTTCGGCACGACCGTGCACGCCGTCGAGACGGGCGCGCGCGGCGGCGTCGAGGTCGTGACGAGCCGAGGCGCGCTGGAGGCCGACCACGTGGTCGTCGCCGCCGGCCACCTGCTCGGGCGTCTCTTCCCCGAGGTCGCCGAGCGCGGCGGGGTGCGGGAGTGCGCGCTGCAGATGGTGCGCGTGCGCGCGCCCCACGCTATGGGGCTCGGCCCGGCAGTGCTCACCGGCACCTCGATGCTGCGCTACGGCGCGTTCGAGGGCCCCGCTGCCGAGGCGCTGCGGGCGGAGCTCGCGAGGGATCGACCCGAGCTGCTCGAGATCGACGCCAATGTCATGCTCACGCAGCAGGACGACGGCACGCTGCTCGTGGGCGACTCGCACGCGACGCACGACACCGCGCCTCCGTTCCTCGACGAGCGCTGGTCGCAGCTGCTGCTCGATGAGGCGGCCGCGCTGCTCGGCGCCCGGCGTCTCGAAGTGCTCGAGCGCTGGCAGGGCGTCTACGCCGCGAGCGATCGTCGGCGCATCCTGCGGGAGTCGCCGGTTCCCGGCGTCACCGCCGTCTCCGTGACGACGGGCACCGGCATGACCGTCGGTCTCGCGCTCGGCGCCCGCACCATCGCCGCCCTCCCCGCCGCCGGTCGAGCGAGCGCAGTACCTCCCGCTGGTTGAGCGAGCGCAGCGAGTCGAAACCATGCGAGTCGAAACCAAGTCCCCGAACCCCGAATCCACAAGGAGAATCGTGAAGAAGAACACCATCATCGCCGCCTCGGCGGTCGCACTGCTCGGCCTCGGCCTCATCGCGTGCTCGTCGCCGGCGGACGCCGCTTCGGGCGAGGCCTCGGCCACGTGCCCCGACGGCAGGATCCGCTTCGGCATCCTGCCCTACGAGGATCCGGAGCGCCTGGAGCCCGCCTACCAGGTGCTCGCCGACGCGCTGTCCGAGAAGCTCGACTGCCCGGTCGAGGTGAGCATCACCGAGGACTACGCGGCCGAGGTGCTCGCAATGGAGAACGACCAGCTCGAGATCGCGCAGTTCGGCCCGCTCGGCTTCGTGTTCGCGAACGAGCGCGCCGGCGCCACCGCCCTCGCCTCGTTCGGCGATGCGGAGGGCAAGCCCACCACCTACACCGGCGGCATCTGGGTGCCGAAGGACTCGCCCGTGCAGACCATCGAGGACCTCGAGGGCAAGACGCTCGCGCTCGGCAGCCCGGGTTCGACCTCGGGCGACGCGCTGCCGATGTCGGCGCTCGTCGAGGCGGGCATCGACGGGGACGTGCAGTGGGACTACGCGGGCGGACACCCCGAGGCGCTGCTGGCTCTCGTCAACGGCACGGTCGACGCCGCGCAGATCAACTCGCAGACCCTCGCGACCGCGAAGGCGGAGGGCACCTTCGACGAGTCGGAGTACCGGCAGATCTGGGAGTCGGAGCCGATCCCCAACGATCCCATCACCGTTCGCGAGAACCTGCCCGAGGAATTCAAGACCGCGGTGAAGGAGGCGCTGCTGAGCCTCGACGCCGAGTCCGTCGAGCAGGTCAGCGGTTTCCTCGGCGTCGACCCCGCGGGGCCGCTCATCGAGGTCGACGACGCGACCTACCGACCGCTCTTCGACCTGGCCGAGACCATGGGCCTCACCGAGGAAGACGTGTGATGAGCGCCGCCACACTGCTCGGGGCTCAGGCTCCCGCGGATGCCGCAGCCGCCCGCGAGGTGCTGCTGGACGTGCGCGCCATCTCCAAGAGCTTCGGCGACCGCGTCGTGCTCTCCGACATGAGCATGCGCGTGCACGCTGGCGAGGTGGTCGCGTTCCTCGGGGCCAACGGCTCGGGCAAATCGACCACGCTGCGTGCGGTGAACGGCCTCATCGAGGCGGACTCCGGCGACATCACGATCGCGGGCGTCAGGCTCAGCGAGGCGAGTGCGCAGCGTCGTGCCGAGGCGCGCCGCACCGCGGCGACCGTGTTCCAGAAGATCCACCTGGTGCAGCGCCGCACGGTGCTGCAGAACGTGTGCGCCGGAGGGTTCGCGCGCCTGCCCGGCTGGCGTTCGATCCCTCCGCTCTTCCCCCGGAGTCTGCAGGAGGAGGCGATGGTGTGCCTCGACCGCGTGGGCCTCGCCGACCGCGCCCACGATCGCGCGGGCAGCCTGTCCGGCGGCCAGCAGCAGCGCGTCGCGATCGCCCGCGCGCTCTGCCAGCGGCCGCGCATGATCCTGGCCGACGAACCGGTCTCCGCGCTCGACCCGAAAGCCGCCGACGACGTCATGCGGCTGCTGCGCAGGCTCGCCGTCGAGGAGAACCTCGGCGTCGCGGCGGTGCTGCATCAGCCGCAGCTGGCCCGGGCATACGCCGACCGCGTGATCGGCCTGCGCGGCGGCCGTCTCGTGTTCGACTCCTCCGTGCTCGATATCGACGACGTCGAGCTCGGCTCGCTCTACCTCTGAGGAATCCGATGACCACGACCCTCACCCGCGCCCCCGAGGCGCTTCCCGTTCCCCGCGACCCCCGGGCCCCGTATCGCGCCGGCTCGTGGGCCGTCATCGTCGCCGTGCTCGTGCTGCTGCACCTCATGGCGTTCTCGGCCACGGAGTTCTCCCCGGGCAAGCTCGTCACGGGCGCTCAGGGCATGACGAACTTCCTGGCGGAGGCGATCCCTCCCGATCTCAGCCCCGATGTGGTGCGCGCGGGCATCGACGGTGCGATGACCACGCTCTGGATCGGCCTGCTCGGCACCACGATCTCCGTGCCGTTCGCGCTGCTGCTCGCGGTGCTCGGCGCGCGCACCACGAGTCCCAACGCCGTCGTCTACCAGGTGGCGCGAGGGATCCTGTCGTTCTTCCGCGCCGTGCCCGACATCGTGTTCGCCCTCATCTTCGTGACCGCGGTGGGCCTCGGCCCCTTCGCGGGCGTGCTCGCGCTCATCGCCCACAACACGGGCGTCATGGGCAAGCTGTGGTCGGAGGCGATGGAGGACGTCGACCCCGGCCCGGAGCAGGCGCTGCGCACGGCCGGGGCCTCGCGGTGGCAGGTGGTCGCGAACGCGACGATCCCTACCGTTCTGCCGCAGCTCACCGGTCTGCTGCTCTACCGCTTCGATGTGAACGTGCGCTCGTCGCTCGTACTCGGGCTCGTGGGCGCCGGCGGCATCGGGCTGCTCATCAACAAGGCCATCAAGACCTTCCAGTTCGACGAGATGCTGACCTACCTGATCATCATCCTCGTGGTGATCGTCGCGGTGGACCTGGCATCGGCCTGGATCCGCAAGCGGCTGCAGTAGACGCCTCACTGCTCCGCGCGTATCGGCGCGCACCGATCCGTGCGCGTGCGAGCACGCCTTCGCCCGCGCGCCCGCGGTAGACTGCTCGGTGGGGAAGCACCACGAAGAAGACTCGGTGGTCGGCGGTAACGGGGAGACGCCGACGGGAACCGGGCGGGGCGAGGAGGAGATGAGCACACCAGTCCTGCGCTTCCTCGCGCTTCCCCGCGGCAGGATCAGTGATCGCCTCGCCGCTTCGCCCGACGACCTGTCGCCGCTGACCCTGCTCAGGGCCCCGGCCGGGTTCGGGAAGACCACCGCGGCCATCCACTGGACGGACGGACTGCGGGGCTCGGGGGTCGGCGTCCGATGGGTGCGGCCGCTCGAGCGCGACGCCGATCCGCGTCTCATCTGGCAGCGCATCCACGAAGCCCTCGGCGGCGACGCCAGGCGCCGCGACCAGGCTCAGCTGCGCGATGACGTCGACCGCATCCTCTCGTCGCTCGACCGCAGCACCGTGCTGCTGCTCGACGACTACCAGCACGTCACGTCGGGCGATCTCGACCTCGCACTCTCTCGCCTGCTCGAGCGCAGCGGCCGGCTCCACCTCGTGGTGCTGGGGCGGCGCTTCACCTCGCTCGACGGCCCGCTCGTGAGCAGCCGCATCGGCGTCACCCTGCTCTCGGGAGACGAGTTGGCGTTCTCCGAGGAGGAGAGCCTGGAGCTCGCTGCCCTCTACGGCGTCTCGCAGCAGGATCATGTCGCGAGGCTGCACCGCCGTTCGCACGGGTGGCCCGTGATCATGCGCTCGACGCTGCAGCAGATGTCCGAGGGCATCGCGCCGCGCGACAGCGCGCGCACCCTCGCCGTGTTCGGCCGACAGCATCTCGAGGGCATCGAGATGCCCGGGGCCAAGCGCGCGCTGCTGACCGCGGTGCTGTGCCCCGACATCAGCATCGAGGTGCTGACGGAGGTGCTCGACTGCGAGGTGGACCGCGCCGAGCGCATCGTGCGCGAGCTGTGCGAGCAGGGACTGCTGCAGGAGAGCCTATGGGAGTACACGTCGCGCTATCGCTGCCACGGCGGGCTGGCGGGGCCGCTCCGCACGCTCGCGCTGCAGGAGCTCGGCGACGAGATGCGCGACATCCGCCTGCGGCACGCGGCCGACCTCGGCCGCGACGATCCGGCCGCCGCCGCGATCCAGCTGCTCGACGCTGAGGAGTACGACGGTGTCTCGCGGCTGATGGCCCGCTACTTCCTCGAGGTCGTGAGACCCGACGGCGGGGTGGTGCCGCGCCTGCTCCGCATTCCCGACGATGTGCTCCGCGAGCAGCCGGTGCTGACCGGTGCGGTCGTCTTCCTCATGGGCCCGGGTGTCGAGGTGCCTGAGCAGCGCATGGCGCAGCTCTTCCGCTGGTTGCGGGCAGGGATCCGGAGCGAGCTGCGCGAGGGCAACTACGAGCAGAACATCGCCGCCATCGGCCTGCTGATCGCAGCCGAGAGGATGCGCGGCGACGGGGCTGAGGCACTGCGCATTAGCCGCGATGCGGAGGAGCGCATCGCCCAGGTGCCCGAGACCCGCATGGCGGGCTACCGCTTCACCTTCCCGCTGCTCTTCTCCGCGCTCGGCGCAGCCGGTCTGGTCGGCGGCGACCTGGAGCTCGGGCGGCGCAACTATCAGCAGGCCGTCGATGTCGCCGCGCGCTTCGAGAACCGCATCGAGGAGGTGCGGGCGTGGAACGGGCTCACCCTGGTGACCGCGCTCTCGGGGGATCTGCGTGCTGCGGAGGACCACATGAGGCGGGCCGAGGAACAGCGTGCGGCTCTCGGGGTCGACGCCCCTCAGTTCAGCGGGTTCAACGCGGTGATGAGCGCGGCCCTGATCGCGACCGAGCGGGGCGACGCAGAGGAGGCCCTGGGCGCGCTCGACCCGGGGCTCGCCGTGCTGAACAGGCTCGAGCACTGGCCGCTGATGATCGTCGCCGAGGCGCAGGCGCTCGAAGTGCTCGAGGGGCCGCGCGCCGCGCTCGAGGCGATCGAGCACCGGCGCGCCTCGGCGCAGGGCGGCATGCCGTCGACCTTCACCCTGCGCTGCTCGCTCGCGGCGTTCGCGGCGCGGCTGAGCGTGCGACTCGGCGACTACGCGGAGGCGGAGCGGGTGCTCGAGACGCTGCCGCTGCCGCACCCCGATGTCTCCCTGGCTTCCGCGACGCTGCTGCTCTACCGCGGCGAAGCCGAGGGCGCTCTGCGCCGCGTCGGATCCCTCTCCGCGGTCACGCAGCGGCAGCGGGTCGAGGCGCTGCTCATCGAGGCGGCGGCTCACTGGGCGCGCGGGGAGACGGAGACCGCGATCGACTGCTTCGCCGAGGCCGGAGACGTCATGCGCCGACTCGGCCTGCGGCTGCTGCTCGGCACGGTCCCCTACGACCGTCTCGTGCAGCTCGCCGCAGCCGCGCGCGGAGCGGGGGCGATCGACCTCGTCGACGAGGTCGCCCGTCTCCCCGAGACCCTGCGCACCGAGACCTTCGAACCGCTCACGAAGGCCGAGCTGCGCACGCTCGGCGCGCTCGCCACCGGGCTCACGGTGTCGGGCATCGCCGAGCAGTGCTTCATCACGGAGAACACGGTGAAGTTCCACCTGCGCGGGATCTATCGCAAGCTCAGGGTCACGAGCCGCACCGCTGCGGTCGAACGCGCCACGGCCATGCGTCTCGTGCCGCTCGAGTCGGATTAGGTACGTGCGCGGCGCGTTGTCGCGGCACCGAGCCCGCCTAGCCGCGCGCCTCTCCGCCGCCGTGCCCGCCGCCGTGATCGCGGGCGCAGCGCCCCGCCGGGCCCTCGACGCGCACGTCGTGCGCCGACGAGTTGAAGCGGTGCAGGCCCGCGCGCAGCTGCGCGAGATCCTCGACGCTCCAGTCTCCGAAGCGTTCGTGGTAGAGGTGCGCCCAGCGCTCGCGCAGCTGCTCGATCAGCTCGTCCGCCATGGGTGTGGCGGTGAGCAGTACCACCCGTCGATCCTCGGGGGCCGGCTCCGTCTCCACGAAGCCGAGCTCGCGTAACTTCGCGACCTGGCGGCTCACGAGAGCCTTGTCCATGTCGAGCATCTGGCTGAGGCCGGTCGCGGTGACGGGACCCTTCTTCAGCACCAGCTGCATCACCATCATCCCGACGCCCTTGAGATCGGGGTGGATCTCATTCGCGAAACTCGTCCAGCGGCTGCGAGCGAAGGCGAAGACCTCCGAGAACTCGGAGATGATCGCCGAGATCTGCTCCTCCTTCGAGGCGGATGCGGCGCTCGCCCCCGCATCCGGCCGGTGCGGGGACGAGTCGCTCTGCGTGTGCACGCTCAGATCCTAGCGGTCCGACCCGGCGGAGCCGGCTGCACCCGGGTCGCGCGGATCCGGGCGGCCGGCGGCTGCGGATCCCTCGCCCGCGCCGGCACTCGACCCCGAAGTCGCGCGCGCGGATCCCTCGCCCGCGTCCGCCCCCTCGCCGGCCGAGGCCGATCCCTCGCCGGGCAGCCGGCCCGCGACGACCGGGATCTGACCCGTAGCCGCCTCGACCGCGGCATCGAAGAACTGCGGAGTGACGGTTCCCGTGGCCTCCGAGCCGGCGGCCGCCTCGCGCTGCAGCTCGGCTCGCTGCTGGGCCGCGCTCTTCGAGCTGAGCGGGATGTTCGGGATGAACATGATGGCGATGATGGCGACGATCGCGACCGGTGACGCAGCGAGGAACACATCGCCGATGCCATGGCCGTAGGCGTCCTCGACGACGGTGCGGATCGGGGCAGGGAGCTCGGCGATCTTGGGGATCGTGCCTCCCGACAGCTTGTCGGCTCCGGCCATCGCGGCCGGATTCGTCTTGGCGAGCGCCGCCAGCCCCTCCTTGATGAACTCGATCACCTGCTGCGAGAGCATCGCGCCCATGGCCGACATGCCGGCCGTGCCGCCGATGGTGCGGAAGAAGGTGACGGCCGAGCTCGAGACACCGAGTTCGTTCGGCGACACGGTGTTCTGCACGACGAGCACGAGGTTCTGCATGCACATGCCGACGCCGGCGCCGAGGATGAACATCGAGACGCCCACATACCAGAACGACGTGTCGTAGCGCAGCTGCCCCATCATCACGAGGCCCGCGAGCAGGACGAACGAGCCCGCGACCATGTAGCGCTTCCATTTGCCGGTGCGCGAGATGATCTGGCCCACGACGGTCGAGGCGAGCAGCACGCCCGCCATCATCGGAATCGTGAGCAGGCCCGACTCGGTCGGGGTCTTGCCCCGGGCCAGCTGCATGTACTGGCCGAGGAACACCGAGGTGCCGAACATCGCGAGGCCGACGGCGATCGAGGCGATCACGGCCATCGTGAAGGTGCGGTTCTTGAACAGGTGCATCGGGATCAGCGGCTCCTCGACGCGCAGCTCGACGATCACGGCGATGACGAGCAGCAGCAGCCCGCCGCCCACCATCACGAGCGTCGGGAGCGACCACCAGTCGAACTCCTGGCCGCCGAGCGTCACCCAGATGAGCAGGCTCGAGAAGCCGGCCGAGATGAGCACGGCGCCCCAGTAGTCGATCGTCACCTTGCGCCTGAGCGTCTGCAGGTGGAGCGTGCGCTGCAGCACGACGATCGCGACGATCGCGATCGGCACGGAGACGTAGAAGTTCCAGCGCCAGCCGGCGGCGTCCGTGATCCAGCCGCCGAGCAGCGGGCCGCCGACGGTCGAGACCGCCATGATGGCGCCCATGATGCCCATGTACTTGCCGCGCTCGCGGGGGCTGATGATCTCGGCGAGCACGATCTGGCCGAGCGCGCCGAGGCCGCCCGCGCCGACGCCCTGGAAGACGCGCGAGGTGATGAGCCACGTGGGATCGTGCGCGAGGCCCGCCGCGGCGGAGCCCAGCACGAACACGATCAGCGAGAGCTGCAGCAGCACCTTCTTGCTGGTGAGGTCGGCGAGCTTGCCCCAGATGGGCGTCGTGATGGCGCTCGCGAGCATGGTCGCGGTCATCACCCAGGTGAAGGCGGCCTGGTTGCCGCCGATGTCGGCGATGATGATCGGCATCGAGGTGCCGACGACCGACATCGAGAGCATGGAGACGGCCATGCTGAGGAAGAGGCCGGTGAGCGCGAGGTTCTTCGCGCGGCCGGTGAGCACGCCCGCGTCTGCGGTCTGCGCTGTGGTCGAGGTCATAGAGGCTCTTTCGGGTCGGGGTGTGCGATGCGCGGGGGCGAGGGATCCCTCTCGCGCGGCTGCCGGGCGCGGGCATCGGGTGCCGGGGGTTGGCGCCGGATGTCGATGTCGGAGCGCCCGATTCGTTGACAGTTGTCAACTATATCGCGATGGTTGACTAGCGTCAACTGATTCGGGTGGCGCGACAGGCTCATCAGCCGGCGGAGCCCGGTAGGGCAGAATAGAAGCCATGGGTCTGGAGAGCGGCAGCATCAGCATCGGCGTCATCGGGGGCGGGCAGCTGGCCCGCATGATGGTGCCCCCTGCGATTCACCTGGGCCTGCGCATCAGCGTGCTGGCCGAGGTCGAGGGATCGAGCGCGGCCCGTGCCGCTGACGCCGTCGGCGACTACCGCGACCCCGAGACGGTCTACGCCTTCGCCGACACGGTAGACGTGGTCACCTTCGACCACGAGCACGTTCCGGGCGAGATCCTGCGCGAACTCGAGCGCCGGGGCAAGGCCGTGCACCCCCGCCCCGACGCACTGCAGTACGCGCAGGACAAGATCCTCATGCGCGAGAAGCTCGGAGAGCTCGGCGTGCCCGTGCCCGCCTGGGCCGCCGTTGCCGACGAGGCCGAGCTGCAGCGCTTCATCGACGAGCACGGCGGTCGCGCGGTCGTGAAGACCGCTCGCGGCGGCTACGACGGCAAGGGAGTGCGCGTCGTGTCGCAGGCCGATGAGGTGCGCGACTGGTTCACCGCGCTCGCCGAAGACGGCCGAGGAGGCCGCCTGCTGGTCGAGGAGCTCGTCGATTTCGTGCGCGAGCTCTCGCAGCTCGTGGCGCGCCGCCCGAGTGGCGAGAGCCGCACCTGGCCGGTCGTCGAGACCATCCAGCGCGACGGCGTCTGCGCGGAGGTCATCGCGCCGGCTCCCGTGGCGAACCCGGAGACCCTCGACGAGGCAGCCCGCATCGGCGCCGCCGTCGCCGAGGGCGTGCGAGTGACCGGGGTGCTCGCGGTCGAGATGTTCGAGACACGAGACGGGCGCGTGCTCGTGAACGAGCTGGCGATGCGTCCGCACAACTCGGGCCACTTCTCGATCGAGGGTTCGGTGACCAGCCAGTTCGAGCAGCATCTGCGCGCGGTCGCCGACCTGCCGCTCGGCGACACCTCGATGACCGCGCCCGCCGCGGTGATGGTGAATGTGCTCGGCGGGCCCGAGGAGGGCCCCATGCCGGTGCGTTACACGACCGTGCTCGCGGAGCATTCCCGCGCGAAGGTGCACAGCTACGACAAGCAGCCTCGGCCGGGCCGCAAGGTGGGGCATGTCACGGTGACGGGCGACGATCTCGAGGCTGTGCTCGCCGAGGCGCGGGCTGCTGCGGAGGCTTTCGCCTGAGCCTGGTGCGGCACGGGTTCCGCGAGGGATCCCTCGCGGAACCCGTCTCGCGAGGGATCCTCCGCGCTTCCGCGCGGCTCAGTCTGTCGGGCCCTCGAACGAGACCAGCCTGCCGCCGAGGCTGAGGCTGAAACCCGCGGCGACGGCGGTGCGTTCCCGCGGTTCGCACTCGACCATGCCGCCGTCGGCGTCGACCAGGTCGGTGCCGTTCGTGGAGTCGAGGTCGGTGACCCAAAGTCCGTCGGCGTCGACCTCGAGCAGGGCGTGGGTGCGCGAGAGCACCCGCTCGGCGTCGGAGAGCGAGACGAGTTGCGCCTGCTCCGGTGCGTCCTTGGGTGCGGGTCTGCGACCGAGCACGTTCGAGGCGTGCAACGGGTAGGCGGTGCCGTCGAGATCGATGAGTTTCCACCGCGTCGCCGTCTTGGCGCGGGGCACGACGATGGTGGCTTCGAACTCCTCGTCGTCGTAGGGATCGGAGACCGATGCGGGCGCCGGTACGGGGGCAGGTGCGGATGCAGGTTCGCGGTGGGCCGGCTCGACGTTCTCAGCAGCAGGCGGCGGGGCGTGCACGGCCTCGGTCGGCGCGGGCGGTGTTTCCTGCGCGGGAGGTGTCTCCTGCGCGGGAGGTGCCTCCTGCGCGGGCGGTATCTCCTGCGCGGACGGCGCCTCCGGTACGGCTGCGGCCACCGGTTGCTCGGCGGGCTCGACGGAGGGCACGGGGCCGGGTTCGGCCGCCTCGGGGAGCGGCTCGGGCCTCACTGCGCCGAGTTCAGGCCCCGGGAGCACCAGCGGGATGTCGGAGGGCGGCGGCTGCGTCTCGCCCAGCGGGCGGGCGGGCTGCACACGACGCTGCCCTGCGGGGCCGGAGAAGGCCGAGGGGCGGGGCGGGGGTGCGAGAGGCTGAGCGACCTGGTATGCGGGGAAGCCCTGCGGTTGCGGCGGCGTCGGTTGCTGCGGGGCAGGCTGCGGGGGCGGGGGAGGGGACGCCTGCGTGAACTGCGGGTGCTGCTGGAAGCCCTGCGGTGGAAGCGGCTGCTGGAAGCCCCGCGGCGGTGCCGGAGGGTTCGGGGGTGCGCTCTGCCGTGCGGGTGGCGCAGGCGGCATCGGCGCGGAGGGCATCGGCGGCATCGGCGGTGTCTGCGGCATGCTCTGCTGGTACGGCTGCTGCTGATAGTTCGGCTGCTGCTGCTGGTGGTGCTGCTGTTGCTGTTGCTGGTACGGCTGCTGTTGCTGCCCTGCGGGCATCGGCGGCGAGGGCATTTGCGGGGGAGGGGGCGGCATCGGCGGCGCGACGGGCTGCTGAGGCATCTGAGACGCGCCGGGCTGCTGCGGCATCGGCGGGGGCGGAGGGAACTGCTGCTGAGCAGGCGGTCGGCCCTGGTTCTCGGGCTGTTCCCACGGCGGCGGCTGCTGGGCGAACTGTGCCATGGGCATTCTCCACTCGCTCCCGACGCGGCACAGCCGCGATCGGCGATGATCTGACGTGGACAGTTTACGGGGTCGGCGTATGGGGTGCATCTTCGGACGGGATGCACGGGCGGGCGACGATGCGCGGCCACCAAACCGAACAGCACCGACATCACTCGCGAATCGCGTGAATCACGGGTGATGCCGGTGTGAATGGGATGTCTGGATGACGAGCCGAAGCACCCTCCCCCGACCGCTACGATTGGGACATGGCTGAAACCGCATCCCCCCTCGTCGGCGTGATCATGGGCTCCGACAGCGACTTCGATGTGATGAGCGATGCGGTGCAGGTGCTCCGCGATTTCGGCATCGCGCACGAGGTCGAGGTGGTGAGCGCGCACCGCACGCCCGCCAAGATGGTGTCCTATGCGAATGAGGCGGCCGGCCGCGGCCTGCGGGTGATCATCGCGGGCGCAGGCGGCGCTGCCCATCTGCCCGGCATGGTCGCGTCGATGACCACGCTGCCGGTGATCGGTGTACCGGTGCCGCTCGCGAAGCTCGACGGGCTCGATTCGCTGCTCTCGATCGTGCAGATGCCTGGAGGGATCCCTGTCGCGACCGTCAGCATCGGCGGTGCGAAGAACGCCGGGCTGCTGGCCGCGCGCATCCTCGGCTCCTCCGACCCCGAGCTCGCGAAGCAGCTGGACTCCTACGCGCAGGGGCTCGAGGAGATGGTGGAGCAGAAGAACGCCGCGCTGCAGGAGCGCATCGCCGCGGAGTAGGCGGAAGCACCGCTTGCTCGACCAGCGGGGCCTGCCTCAGATGTCGGCGTGCGTCTCCCAGAGCTGCCAGGCCGTGTTGCGCCAGCCGAAGCTGCGGCTGCGATCGCGAGCGATGACGCGGAGCCGTTCGAGTTCATCGGGCTCGCGTGCGATGCGGCTGAACTCCGCTGCGAAGCCCGCGGCGTCCTCGGCGGCGGTTCCCGCGTCGAAGACGAGTTCCGCGGTCGCGGCGTGCCCAGCGTGCAGCACGGGGGCGTTCGCGGCGAGTGCGCCGAGCAGCGTGTATCCGGTGGTTGCGTAGGCCTGCGGCTGCAGCAGCAGGTCGGCGCCCGAGAGGATCGTGCCGACGTCGCTCAGGGTGCGGGGCTTCACGCTGAGTACGCGGCCCTGCAGGTCTTCGGGAACCCCCGCGGCGGTCGACTGCTCGGGACCGCCCCGCTTGGGCTGCGCGGGCGGAACCGGGTCGAGGCCCTCGATGATCACGACCGGCGGCAGCGAGGGATCGGCGCGCAGCGCGTCGAAGATCCACTCGAGGCGCCCGTGCTCGCCCGCGACGGCAGTGGTCGCGGCGTAGCGCTCGGGCAGTCCGAGCGCGAGGGACTGCTCCGCCGCATCAGCGGGGGCCAGGAACTCGGTGGGCGGTGCGAGCGGGAAGACCTGCACGGGGAGGTCGGCGCCGTAGTGCGCCTGCAGGGCCTCCGCGGTCGCTTGCGTGGGAGTGAGGATCACGTCCGCGTATTTCGCGGCGCGGCGCACGTAGGTTCGGTACAGCTTGGCCAGGTTCTTGCCCAGCAGCTCCGGCGCATCCCAGGCGATGCTGTGTGGCACGAGCACCGAGGTCTGAGATCCGTCGTCCTCCTCGCGGGCGCGAAGGGGGGCGAGCGGGGTGATCGCGTGCACGAACTCGCCGTCGAGCGGGCGGGCGGCCGAACCGGCGCGCCATACGAGCGGCAGCGATTTCGCCGGCATGGGCAGGTGCTCGGTGCGCAGCAGCGGAGACGTGAATGTGGGGAGCTCCGCCCCCTTGGAGATCAAGTAGCGGGCGCTGCAGGTGCGGGGCGCGGTAGCGGCGACTGCGGCGGCCAGATCCCTCGAGGCGGCGGAGTGCTGCTCCGCCTCCCAGTCGGGAAAGGGCTCGGCGATGAGCGTGATTGCGGTCACGATCCTCCCGCCATTCTCGATTCCATACTCGGTCCATCATCATTCTACGGAGCGTCATGCTGGGAAAGCGTCGCGAGAGATGAACTTCCAGGTCGAAAGGGATCCGACGAAGTGCTCAGGTCATTCCCTGGACCGCTCGGGTAGATTCGTCTACGTATTTTGCGCGTTCGGGAAGGGATCCCGAGCCGATGAGAGCAGGGGAGAGCGGGCGACGTGCCCGCTCGGCACGAGGGACCGGATGACGATGAGCAAGAACCGCGAGCACGGGGTGTCGAGCCGATTCAGGCACGGCAGGTTGCGTCGCTCGAGCTCGTGGGGCAACGCGCTGCGGGTGCTCATCACGGGTGCTCTGGTGGTCGGTCTGAGCGGTGTCGCCACGGTCGCGTACGCCGTGTGGGGTCTGGCGCAGAACGTCAACACCGTGTCGCTCGGGGGCAGCGCCCCCGGTGTCGACGCGGTCGATCTCAGCTCGCAGTCGCTCGACGGCCCGCTCACGGTGCTGCTCGTCGGCTCCGACACCCGCGCGGGGCAGAGCCTCGACGACGGGGAGACCGGCGAGCTCAACGACGTGAACCTGCTGCTGCACGTCTCGGCAGACCACGAGAACGCGACCGTCATCAGCTTCCCGCGCGACCTGATGGTGCCGATCCCGAGCTGCCCGGGCCCGAACGGGGAGCCGGACTACACGCCCGCGATGAGCGAGCAGCAGATCAACACCACGCTCGGCGTGGGCGGCCTGCCGTGCGTCGCGGCCACGATCTCGGAGCTCACGGGGATGGAGATCCCCTACGCCGGCATGGTCACCTTCGACGGCGTCATCCAGATGTCGAACGCGATCGGCGGCGTCGAGGTGTGCCTCACCCAGCCCATCGACGATCCCTACACCGGCCTTGAACTGCCCGCGGGCATGAACACGCTCTCGGGCGGGCAGGCGCTGCAGTTCCTGCGCACCCGTCACGGCGTCGGCGACGGCGGCGACACGAGCCGCATCAGCAACCAGCAGGTCTTCATGTCGGCGATGATGCGCCAGCTCAAGAGCTCGAACACCCTCGGCGACCCTATGAAGGTCTACGGCCTCGCGAAGGCGATCGTCGAGAACATGACGCTCTCCGACAACATGGCGAACGTGCCGTTCATGCAGGCCGCAGCCGGCACGGTCAAGGACATCGATCTCAGCCGCATCAACTTCGTGCAGTATCCGACGACCACCCATCCATACGAGGCCGGCAGGCTCACCCCCGACAGCGCTTCGGCGCAGGCGCTCATCGACGCGGTCGTCTCGGGCCAGCCGTTCAACGTGACCGCGGTGGGCGAGGGCGTCGCCGCAGATGGCACGGCGGAGACCGCCGATCCCTCGGCCGAGCCGCAGGTCGACCCCGAGACCGGTCTGCCGATCGACCCGGCCACCGGGTGGCCGATCGACCCGGCTACGGGTTGGCCTATCGACCCCGCGACGGGTCAGCCGGTCGACCCCGCGACGATCCCCCCGACGGAGACCCCGGCCGCCGACCCGAACGCCCCGGTGGAGCTGCCGTCGAACATCACCGGCCAGCGCGCCGATCAGCAGACCTGTTCGCAGGGGCGCACCGTCTTCTAACGACGGCCTTTTGATAAAGTACGGTCAGTGAGCCAGGATCTCGAGCGGCCCATCCGCTACCCCGACACCGACTCCGCCCCGCTGATGGACAAGCGGGCGCGGTGGCTCGTGGTTCTCGGATTCCTGCTCCCGGGCAGTGCGCAGGTGCTCGCGGGCAACCGGCGCCTGGGCCGCTTCGGCCTCGCGGCGACGGGGGTCGCGCTGCTGCTGCTCATCGCTACGCTCGTCGGCCTGCTGCTCTTCCAGACGGCCACGCTCACGGTGATCGCGAACTCGTACGTGCTGCTGGTAGTGCAGGGGCTGCTCATCGCCTATGCGGTGCTGTGGCTCGTGCTCGGCATCGACACGCTGCGGCTGACCCGCATCGTGAAGGTGTCGCGCGGTTGGCGGGCGCCGGTCGCGATGATCGCGGTGCTCCTGACGCTGGTGGCGAGCGGCGGAGCGGCGTGGGCGTCGTCGCTCATCGGGGCGAGCCGCGGCGTGCTCGACATCTTCGCGGGCGCGCCGGCGGTCGAGCCGGTCGACGGCCGTTACAACATCCTGCTGCTCGGCGTCGACCCCGGCGCCGACCGCGAGGGGCTGCGGCCCGACAGCATCTCGCTCGTGAGCGTCGATGCCAAGACCGGCCAGTCGGTGATCGTAGGACTGCCGCGCGAGCTCACCGATATGCCGTTCCCCGAGACCTCGCCCATGGCCCCCGTCTACCCCGAGGGGTACTGCGACGAGGTGAACAACTACGAGGTCGTCGACGGCGGCGGGTACTACTGCTACACGACGGGCAACCTCAACTCGATGATCACGGAGCTCGAGGCTTCGGGGTCGCCGTCGTACGAGGGCATGTACGCCGACGCGGTCTCGAAGGGTTCCACGCCGGGCATCGAGGCCACGAAGGATGCGGTGACCGGTGCGACCGGCTTGCAGGTGCAGTTCTACGTGCTCATCGATATGGAGGGCTTCAGCTCGCTGATCGACGCCCTCGGCGGGGTGACCGTCAACGTGGAGCAGCCGATCCCGCTCAACGGATACGAGGATCCGGCGACGGGCGCGTGGGTCGACGGCGACGCCTTCCTCGAGCCGGGGGAGCAGCACCTCGACGGCCAGACCGCGCTGCTCTTCGCCCGGGTGCGGCACGGGCTCGCGAACGGCGATTACGACCGCATGGCGCACCAGCGCGAGCTGCAGCGGGCGATCCTCGCGCAGATGAAGCCGGCGAACGTGCTGCTGCGCTTCCAGGACATCGCGAAGAGCGGCGCGAGCGTCGTGCAGACCGACATCCCCGAGTCGATGCTCGGGCGCTTCGCGAGCCTCGCGACGAAGGCGAAGGAGCACCAGCCCGTCACCGTCGAGCTCGTGCCGCCGACCGTCGATCCCTCGCTGCCCGATTACGCGCAGATCCAGCAGATGGTCGCGGACGCGGTGGCGCAGGCCTCGCCGCAGCCCGAGGAGTAGGCTCCCGCGGTTCGCGCTCCGTGCGGTGCGGCTACGCCGAGTGCGCCTGCGCGCCTGCGGGCGCCGTGCGAGATTGCACCCGGTGTCGGCTTCCGGTTCACGTTCAGTTCACCCGCGTAGGCTCGTGAAGTTGTTGCTCCGCGCCGGTCGAGAGGCGCGCTGCGAGCGAGACTGGAGGTGAGCCGCCCATATGGCGTTGACGGATCCGGACACGGACGATCGGCCGCAGGAGGCAGAACCTGTCGAACCTGTCGGCGCTCGGCGCAGCCGTCTCCGCCGTGTGCTCCGCACGGTATGGGCGATCCTGGGCTGGACCCTCGTGGCGGTCGGCGCGGTGCTCGCGGGAGCCGCGCTCTGGATCAGACGCACTTTCGGGGCCATCTCCGTCGATCAGATGCTGACGAATATCGCCGGTGCCGAAAACACGGGCTCGGTCGACTACATCGGGAGTTTCGTGTGGACGGGGCTCGTCGCGCCGCTCGGCGCGGTCGCCTGCCTAGCTCTGCTCGTTCTCATGTTCCGACGCCGCGCGGTCGTTCGCGGGCGTAAGCGCGATGGTTCGAGCTCGTCTACCGGCCCGGCCGGTTTCAAGCGCATGCGGCGTCTGCACGCCTGGGCGGCACCCCTCGCCGCAATCGCGATCTGCGCTTTCGGCACTTCCATGTTCGTGCAGACGGTCGGACTCGATCGGTATGTGCGTTCATTCTCTACCTCCTCGACGATGGCCGACTACTACGTGACGCCTGATCTGCAGGCTCAGCGGACTGCAGTAGCGGGCAACACCGAGAACCCCAAGAACCTCGTGCTCATCTTCCTGGAATCCACCGAGGACCAGATGGGGAACGAGGAGCTCTTCGAGCTGAACATGCTCGAGCCCGTCCAGGAGGCGACCCGGGGGTGGCAGACGATCGAGGATTACCAGCAGTACGACGGTGGCGGCTGGACCATGGCAGGTCTGATCGGCACGAGCTGCGGGGTGCCCCTGCGAGGAGCCGGCATCAGTGATGCCGATGTGGGGAACGGGATCGGCACCGAGGCCGAGTCATACCTCCCGGGCGCGGTCTGCTTGGGCGATGTGCTCGCATCCAATGGATACCGGAACGTCTTCCTGGGAGGGGCCGACGCCCAGTTCGCGGCGAAGGCGAATTTCTTCCACACTCACGGATACGACGAGGTGAAAGACCTCAACACTTGGGAGGATCAGGGCGAAACCGATATCTCGGGGTGGGGTCTGTCCGACCACAGACTGATGGAGCTCGCTGCGGAAGAGGTGGACGCGCTGCACGCGAGCGGGCAGCCTTTCAACCTCACGATGCTGACCGTCGACGCGCACGAACCCACGCACATCTATGAGTATTGTCCTGTCACGACAGAGGATCCCCTGGAGTCGGTGATCCACTGCTCGATGGACTATGTCGGCGGCTTCATCCGGCATATGGAGGAACAGGGCTACCTCGATGACACCGTAGTGGTGGTGACGGGTGACCACCAGAAGCTCCTGAGCGAGGGATTCATCTCGCTCCAAGCATTGCGCGATGTGGAAGACCGGCCGGTATTCAATCGGATCTGGAGCCCGGACGGGCAGAGGATCGAGCGTTCGGGCGCTGATCAGCTCAGCATGTATCCGACGATCCTCGATCTCGTCGGGCTCGGCCGCCCCGACCATCGTGCGGGGATCGGGGTGTCCGCACTCGTCGACTCCCAGCCCGGGAGCATCCTCGACCTGGACCCTGCCGAGTACACCGAGCTCGTCGAGTCGCGCTCACCGGACCTCTATCGGCGGCTCTGGGCGGGTTCGGGCGCGGTGAGTACCGAAGCCGCACGTGGCATATCAGAGCATGGCTGAGACTTCCCGGCGCGTCAAGCGCCGCACGTGGGTGACGTGGGTGAGGAAGGTCGGTCGCGTCGCCACCTACGCGCTCCTGCTCGTCGGAGCGATTCTGGCTGCCGCCTCACTCTGGGTTCGGCGGACCTTCGGCATGATCTCCGTCGATCAGATGCTGACGAATCTACCCGCGGGCGGTGGAGACGGCGCGACTGGCGCGGAGACGGGCTACATCTCCGGTTTCGTCTGGGAGGTGCTGGTGATTCCAGCGCTGATCGTCGCGCTGGTCCCCGTCATCGCGGCGGTGGTACAGCGTCGTATGCGGAGCAGCTCGCGCAGCTTCATCGCGCTGCGCAGGGATCCGGCTGCCGCCCGGCGCCGGGCGGTCCTCGCCGGACGTGTCTCCTCTTGGGGTGCAGGCCTCGCCTCCGTCGCGGTGCTGGCCCTTGGCGCCGCGTTGTTCGCTCAGACGATCGGTCTGGTGCAACACGTTCGTTCCCTGACCACGGACCTCACGCTCAGCTCCTACTACGTTGCTCCGGCTGCGACGGCGCAGGAACACCCGAAGAACCTGGTCCTGATCTATCTGGAATCGATGGAGGAGGCGTTCGGTGACGAGCGCTTCGTCGAGAAGAATGCGCTGGCGCCTATCCAGCGGGCGACCGGGGACTGGTCGCAGATCGAGAATCTCCGTCAGTACGACGGCGGCGGATGGACGATGGCCGGAATCGTCGGTACGCAGTGCGGGATCCCTCTCCGCGGCATCCAGACCGCGAGAGAGAACGAACTCGACAGGATCGGTGAGGACTCCGACACCTATCTGCCGGGGGCCACGTGTCTCGGTGACGTGCTCGCGGACGCCGGGTACGAGAACGTCTTCCTCGGAGGTGCGGATGCCGCGTTCGCCGCCAAAGGGACGTTCCTCACCACGCACGGCTTCGATGAGGTGCTCGACCTGGATCACTGGCTCGAGGAGGGCGAGGAGGAGCGTTCGGACTGGGGAATCTCCGACCGCGCCCTGATGGATCATGCGAGGGACGAGGTCGATCGACTCCACGCATCCGGCAGGCCCTTCAACCTCACGATGCTAACTCTCGATACTCATGACCCGGAGCACGCCTTCGAGTA
This sequence comes from Leucobacter ruminantium, assembly GCF_017565705.1. Lineage (GTDB taxonomy): Bacteria > Actinomycetota > Actinomycetes > Actinomycetales > Microbacteriaceae > Leucobacter > Leucobacter ruminantium. The sequence continues at coordinate 37,879 of NZ_JAGDYL010000015.1, read as the reverse complement.
CTGTCCGATCACCACTGACGTGGGGATGACGTCGATCATGAGGTGCTCGATGGAACAGGTCGCGGGTTTTGTGGATCACCTCGAGCAGCGCGGTTACCTGGACGATACCGTTGTCGTCGTCATGGGTGATCACGAGCGGTTCATCTCGGACCAGTCGAGCTATCAGGAACTGAAGCAGCTCGAGGACCGGCCGATCTTCAACCGTATCTGGAGCCCCGATGGCGCTGAGTTCGCGCGAGAGGACATCGACCAGCTCAGCATGTTCGCGACGATGTTGGACTTGCTCGGATTCGAAGTGCAGGATCACCGCGCAGGAGTCGGCGTCTCAGCGCTCGCCACCGAAGTCCGAGCGGATAGCATCCTTGCGCTGAGCCCGGACGAATACCGGGAGGTCGTGGAGTCGAGGTCGAGCGACCTCTACACGACGATGTGGGGTCTGGGCGAGGGCGAGACCGTCGAAGCCGACTACTTCGACCCGAAGCATCCGGACCGCGTCTCTGGCGCCGCCGATGATTCCGACGGCGCCAGGTGGTGGGAGCCTAGAGGCCCCCGAGATAGGCTTCCAGCGCCTCCCGCGCTTCACGCGGGGTGAAGCCGGTCGCCTCGATCTTGTCGAGGGCGAGAGTGCTGTTGAGCGGGCGCGGGGCGACCGATTTCCCCGCGAAGTACTCCTCGGTGCTGACGCCGCTGACGCGCTCGGCGTCGTGACCGGTGCCCGCGTAGACGAGCTTCGCGATATCCGCCCACGACATCGCGGCGCCCTCGTTCGTGAGGTTGTAGACGCCGTAGGCCGGGCGCGCCCGGAGCAGGTGCGCGATGCCGGCCGCGATGTCCTCGGTGAAGCTGAGGCGGCCGATCTGGTCGTTGACGACCGCGGGATCGATGCCGCGCTCGGCGAGGGACGCCATGGTACGCACGAAGTTGTTGCCGTCGCCGATCACCCAGCTGGTGCGCACGATGTAGTGCCGAGGCACGGTGGCGATGATCGCATCACCGGCCGCCTTGGTCTGGCCGTAGACGCCGAGGGGGGCGAATGCCGCATCCTCGGCGTAGAGCCGCTTGGTGCCGTCGAAGACGTAGTCGCTCGAGACGTGTACGACGGTGAGTCCGTGCTCTGTCGCAGTTCGCGCGAGCGCGGCGACACCCGTCACGTTGGCGGCCCACGCGTCGATGCGACCGGTCTCAGTCTCCGCCTCATCGACCTGCGTGTAGGCCGCCGCGTTGACGACCGTGTCGTAGTCGGCCCAGCGAACGCCCGCGAAGGGGTCGTCCGAGGCGAGATCGATGCGGTCGCGCCCGGCGAATTCGGCGCCGGGCATGATCTGCCGCAGCGCGCGGCCGAGCTGACCGTTCGCGCCGAGCACGAGCGTGCGCTTCGGCTTCATCGGCACGACGTCGGCGAGGCGCGGGTGAGCGAGATCCTTCTCCGAGCGCTCGGCCTGATCGAGCGGGATGGGCCACTCGATAGCCGCAGTCTCGTCCTCGAGATTCAGGAAGGTGTACTCGCCCTGCGCCTCGGCGCTCCAGTGATCGTTGACGAGGTACACGTATGCGGTGTCGTCTTCGAGCGTCTGGTAGGAGTTGCCGACGCCGCGGGGCACGAAGATCGCGGTCGACGGATCGAGTTCCGCGGTGAACACGTTGCCGAAGCTCGGCCCCTCGCGCAGATCGACCCAGGCGCCGAAGATCTTGCCCGTCGCGACGGAGACGTACTTGTCCCAGGGCTCTGCGTGGATCCCTCGGGTGGCTCCGGTCTTGTCGTTGAACGAGATGTTGTTCTGCACCGGCCCGAAGTCGGGCAGACCGAGCGCGACCATCTTCTCGCGCTGCCAGTTCTCCTTGAACCAGCCGCGGTTGTCGCCGTGGACGGGCAGGTCGAGGAGGACGAGGCCGGGGATCGTGGTCTCGCGGAGCGAGAGCTGCTTCGCCGCCATGCCTACTGCCCCTGCTCCTTGTACTTGGCCTCGGTAGCGGCCTTCTGCGGCTGCCACCAGGCCTCGTTCTCGCGGTACCAGTCGATGGTCGCGGCGAGGCCCTTCTCGAAGTCCGGGAACGAGGGCTGCCAGCCGAGCTCGGTGCGGAGCTTCGTCGAGTCGATCGCGTAGCGCAGATCATGGCCCGGGCGATCGACGACGTGGTCATAGGCGTCAGCCGGCTGACCCATGCCGGTGAGGATCAGCTCGAGCACCTCTTTGTTGTTCTTCTCACCGTCGGCGCCGATGAGGTAGGTCTCGCCGATGCGGCCCGCCTCCACGATGCGGAGCACTGCGGAGGAGTGGTCGTCGGCGTGGATCCAGTCGCGCACGTTGAGACCCTCGCCGTAGAGCTTCGGGCGCTCGCCGACCAGGATGTTCGTGATCTGGCGGGGGATGAACTTCTCCACGTGCTGGCGGGGGCCGTAGTTGTTCGAGCAGTTCGAGATGGTGGCCTGCACGCCGAAGGAGCGTACCCAGGCCCGCACGAGCATGTCGCTGCCGGCCTTGGTCGAGGAGTAGGGCGACGACGGGTTGTAGGGGGTCGCCTCGGTGAAGCGGTTCGGGTCGTCGAGCTCGAGATCTCCGTACACCTCGTCGGTGGAGATGTGGTGATAGCGCTTCCCGTGGCGGCGCACGGCCTCGAGCAGCGTGTAGGTGCCGATGATGTTGGTGTCGAGGAAGGGGCGCGGATCATGCAGCGAGTTGTCGTTGTGCGACTCGGCCGCGTAGTGCACGACGACGTCGCTGTCGGCGACGAGCCGGTCAACGACCTCGGCGTCGCAGATGTCGCCGCGCACCACGGTGACCCGGTTCTCGGGCAGGCCGGTGAGCGATGCCTCGTTGCCGGCGTAGGTGAACTTGTCGAGCACGGTCACCACGTCGTCGGTGTTCGCGACGAGATAGTGCACGAAGTTGGAGCCGATGAAGCCGGCTGCGCCGGTCACGAGAATCTTGCGGGCCACTTGCGGTCCTCCTGATGTTCTGCATCTGTTCTGCAGCTCCGCCGCACCGACCGAGGCCGCAGGCAAGAGCCGCACTCAGTCTACTTCGGCTGTCTGAGTGGTGGGGAGCGGCGGTGCTCGCTCACGGGCGAGGGGTCGGCAGGCGCGACCTAGGATGGAGTGCATGACTCGATCGCACGTGCCCTCCGACGTTCGCGCACGCGCGGCCGTCATCACGGTGAGCTATGGCTCCGGCGAGGCGCTCGAGGTGTTCCTCTCCAGCCTCCGAGAGCACCACGGCGATGAGATTCCGGTCGTGGTCGTCGACAACAAGCCGGATCACGAGAGCGTCGAGGCGCTCGCCTCCCGTTTCGGGGCCTTGTATCTCCCCCTCCCGGACAATCCCGGGTACGGGGCCGGCATGAACCGCGGGGTGAGCGCGATAGAGGCCATGCGCTCGAGCGCAGACCGCCCGTTCGACGCGTACTTCTTCTGCAACCCCGACCTGAGGTTCGTCGAGCCCGCGGTGGAACCGCTTCTCGACTCGCTGAGCGGTGATGTGGATGCGGGTTCGATCGGACCCAGGCTCCTGAACGAGGACGGCACCACCTATCCCTCCGCGCGCGACATCCCATCGCTCGGCACCGGTATCGGGCACGCCCTCTTCGGTAGAGTTTGGAAAGGCAATCCCTGGACCAGGCGCTACCAGAAGGCCTCCGACTACGAGCGGCGCAGGTCGGCCGGGTCGCTCTCCGGTGCTGCTGTGATGGTGAAGCAGAGCGTGTACGAGCGGATCGGCGGGTGGGACGAGGCCTACTTCATGCACTTCGAGGACATCGACCTCGGCTACCGCATCGGGCTCGCGGGCTTCACCAACGTCTACGATCCGGTCGTCTCCGTCGAGCACGTCGGGGCGCACTCGACCAAGAATCACGCGGTGGTCGTGGAGCGGGCGATGACCGAGAGTGCCGTACGATTCATGGGCAAGCGGTACGCGGGATTCCGGAACGCGCCGCTGCGCTGGGCCATCACTCTCGGCTTGCGTCTGCGAGGCGGCCTGAAGGTCGCCGCGGCGCGGCGCGGGGAACGCATGGAAAGGGCGTCATGAGGATTTCGGTGATCGGCTGCGGTTACCTGGGTGCGGTGCACGCCGCGGCGATGGCGGATCTGGGCCACGACGTCGTGGGCATCGACGTCGATGCGGGCAAGGTCGCACTGCTCTCGGAGGGGCGCACGCCTTTCTACGAGCCCGGGCTCGACGAGCTCCTGCGATCGGGACTCGCCTCGGGGAGGCTGCGCTTCTCCACCGATATCGGCGAGGCCGCGGGCGCCGAGGTGCACTTCATCGCCGTCGGCACCCCGCAGTCCGCGAACGACAACTCCGCGGACATGAGCTATGTCGATTCGGCGGTCGAAGCCCTGATCCCTCACCTCTCGCCGGGGAATCTGCTCGTGGGCAAGTCGACGGTGCCCGTCGGCACGGCCGAGCGGCTGTCGTCGTGGGTGTCGGAGCGGGTGCCCGGAGTGATGCTCGCCTGGAATCCCGAATTCCTGCGAGAGGGCTTCGCCGTGCAAGACACGCTCAGCCCCGATCGCATCGTCTACGGCCTGCCCGCAGGCGGCAACTCCGACACGGCCGAAAGGCTGCTCGACGCGGTCTACGCCGAGGCGCTCGCTGCAGCGACGCCGAAGGTCGCGACGGACTTCGCCACGGCGGAACTCGTGAAGGCGGCCGCAAACGCCTTCCTCGCGACGAAGATCAGCTTCATCAACGCGATGGCCGAGGTCAGCGAGGCGGTCGGCGCGGATGTGACGAGGCTCGCCGATGCGATCGGCTACGACGCCAGGATCGGCCGACGATTCCTGAACGCGGGCGTCGGATTCGGTGGGGGATGCCTGCCGAAGGACATCCGAGCCTTCGCGGCGCGAGCGGAGGAGCTCGGCGTGGGAGAGTCTGTGGCCTTCCTGCGCGAGGTCGAGGCGATCAACCTGCGCCGACGAGCGCGCGTCGTGCAGCTCGTGGAGGAGCACTGCGAGGGATCCCTCGCGGGTCGCCGGATCGCCGTGCTCGGCGCGACCTTCAAGCCGGATAGCGACGATGTGCGCGACTCACCCGCGCTCGACGTGGCAGCGGCGCTGCGCGCAGGCGGCGCCGAGCTGACGGTGACCGACCCGCAGGGCATCGAGAACGCCAGGAGGCGTCATCCCGAACTGCACTACGAGGCGGATACCGACACGGCGCTCGTCGGCGCCGAGATCGTGGTGCTCCTCACTGAGTGGAAAGAGTACCGGCGTCTCGAACCCGCGCAGACGCTGCGCCGCACCGGTGTTGATCGCCCGCTCATCATCGACGCCCGGAACTGTCTCGACCCCGAGGCATGGCGCGCTGCGGGCTGGCAGTATCGAGGGCTCGGCCGCTCATGAGGCCGGATGGGCTGGGTGTCCGAGGAATCCGTCGCTAGGATTTTCATGAATCGTAGAAAGGAAGTGCTCCCATGAAGGGCATCATTCTCGCCGGAGGATCCGGCACACGGCTGTGGCCCATCACCAAGGGCATTTCCAAGCAGCTCATGCCGATCTACGACAAGCCGATGGTCTACTACCCCCTGTCGACACTGATGATGGCAGGCATCAACGAGGTACTGATCATCACCACGCCTGAGTACAACGACCAGTTCCGAGCGCTGCTCGGCGACGGTTCGCACCTCGGGATGAGGCTCGAGTACGCTGTGCAGCCCTCGCCCGATGGGCTGGCGCAGGCCTTCATCATCGGTGAGGAGTTCATTGGTGATGACAGCGTCGCGCTGGTGCTCGGCGACAACATCTTTCATGGTGTCGGCCTTGGAACGAGCCTGCGTAAGCACACTGAGATCGAAGGCGCGGTCGTGTTTGCATATCATGTCGCGAATCCGACAGCGTATGGAGTCGTCGAGTTCGACGGGGACATGCGCGCGATCTCGATCGAGGAGAAGCCGACCCAGCCGAAGAGCAACTACGCTGTGCCGGGGCTCTACTTCTACGACAACGACGTGGTGCGCATCTCGAAGACGATCGAGCCGAGCGCTCGAGGGGAGCTCGAGATCTCCAGCGTCAACGAGGAGTACCTCAACGCGGGCAAGCTGACGGTGCAGACTCTCGATCGCGGAACCGCGTGGCTCGACACGGGCACCTTCGAGTCGATGATGCAGGCATCTGAGTATGTGCGCGTGATCGAGGATCGGCAGGGTTTCAAGGTGGGCTGCATCGAGGAGATCGCGTGGCGTAACGGCTGGATCGATGACGTGCAACTCGCCGAGCTCGCAGTGCCGCTGGTGAAGAGCGGGTACGGGAAGTACCTGGAGATGCTTCATAGATGAGCTCCGCGCGCTCGGGGCTGCGTGAGCGTTTTGCCCGTAGAGTCAGGCTCGCTCGCAGACGACTTCGCTGGGTAGTCAAGATCAGTGCTCCTCAAGGGGCTGCAGGCGATGCCTGGGGAGACGTAGCGTTCGCCGATGACTTAGCATTGGCGTTGCGGCGCCTTGGACAGACTGTGCGTATCGATCGACTGGGTGCTCCGCTAGAAGCGCCGGGAGGCGGCTGGGACGACGTCGTGCTGTGGCTGCGTGGGCTTGCCGAGCCGACTCCGGTGTCGAATGCCGTCAACATGCTGTGGATCATTAGCCATCCTGAGATGGTGGACGATCGGGAGATCGATCGAGGCTGGGACCACGTATACGCGGCAAGCGAGAAATGGGCTGGTGAACGCAGCCGGAGGACGGGGACGTTCGTGGTGCCACTGCTGCAAGCGGCTTCTCAGGACAGGTTTGCTGCTACCGGGCCCGCCGATCCCCATGACATTCTTTTTGTCGGAACGACGCGAGGAGTGGAACGCCCCGTGGTGCTTGATGCGGTGCGCGTTGGAGCGCAACTGCAAATCTACGGTCACGGGTGGGAGGAATACGTCGAGGCGCGCTACATTCGAGCGGACCATCTGAGCTTTGAGGCTGTTCCTGCCGCCTATCGTGGTGCTCGTAGAGTTCTCAATGATCACTGGGAGGACATGAAGCAGGAAGGATTCATCTCCAACAGGCTCTTCGAGGCAGTGGCTTCCGGCGCGTGCGTAGTCTCGGATCGTGTTCAGGGCATGGACGAATTATTCGGTCCTATGGTGCGTACCTACGGTAGTCTCCAGGAGCTCATTCAACTCCTGGACAGGGATGATCTATGGCCGAACACTGCGGAGAGGCGAGATAAAGCCGAAGAAGTGCTCAGAGACCATTCCTTCGATGCCCGGGCTAGGGTTCTGCTCAGAGACGCGTTGGCTTCATTTGACCTTCAGTAACGCCAGACGGGTGAGGCAGAACCGACCTCATTCTGATGCTGAATCTGTGTATACCGAGGTCACCGAAGGGCGGGCGAAGGTGAGCCCGCTTGACACCTCAGGTGCTCGTGTGTTGAACGAGCAGGCCTGCAGCCAGTCGAAGAGATGAACGCGATCCGCGGAGAGGATCGACACGTTCACGAAGAACTTACCGGTGCCGAGCTGCACGTCCTCGAATACAAAACGTAGGGAACAAGCGCCCGAGATCGGCCTAGCCGAATGGTTGAGCCTGGGCGTTGAGGTGCCGAGAACAGCACTTCCCATCGTGCTGTCGATCTGTACGCCGCAAGCCCAGTCGTCGAGTTCCAATTCACCCGTGAGATTGACTTCTACGGTCAGCGTCCCGCCCGGCTCCAGTGCGAGGTCCGGCTGATCACCATATGCGCGTACTTCTGCCTTCAACTGGGGGCGTGCTGTGTCCGGCGCGCCATCCCCTGCGTCTTCTGTAGGAGCATGAGCTGCTTCGTGCTCGAGCCTGCGTTCCTCTAGAAGGTCGCGGAACTGGGCGACCGCCTCGCGGGGCTCCCCCTCGTAGACGAGCTGGCCGTGGTGCAGAAGCACGGCGCTGTCTGCGAGTTCGACCACCTGGCCGAGGTTGTGGGTAACGAGCAGGATCGTGCGGCCCTCGGCCTGGAAACGGCGGATCGTATCCATGCACTTGCGCTGGAAGGCCTCGTCGCCGACGGCGAGCACTTCGTCGACGAGCAGGATATCGGGATCGGTGTGCACGGCGACGGCGAAAGCGAGGCGGACGTACATGCCGGACGAGTAGAACTTCACCTGCGTGTCGATGAAGTCCTCGAGCTCGGCGAAGGAGACGATATCGTCGAACACCGCCTCGGTCTCCGCGCGGCTCATGCCCAGGAGCGAAGCATTGAGGTACACGTTGTCGCGCCCGCTGAGATCGGGGTGGAAGCCCGCGCCGAGCTCGAGAAGGGCCGCGATGCGTCCGCGTCGTGAAATAGTGCCGGATGTCGGGTCGAGGATGCCGCCGATGATCTTCAGCAGGGTGCTCTTCCCCGACCCGTTGTGGCCGATCAAGGCTACGGTGTGACCGGCCTTGACCTCGATGCTGACGTCGTCCAGGGCGACGAATTCCTCGCGATTCTGTCGGCCTGTTCGGAAGGACAGCAGTCGGTCCTTGAGCGAATTGTCGCGACGCAGCACGAACTGCTTGCTGATGTGATCCGCGGTGATAACAACCGGTGCGTGGTCGGAGGCCTGATGAAGTGGTGACATGTTGCGGCTAGAGCTCCTGGGCAAAGTTGCCCTGCATACGGGCGAAGATGCGTTGCGCACCGACCACGCAGAGGAGGCCGAGGACTGCAGCGACGCACAACTGGGTCATGAGATTCTCTGGGAGTGCCAATCCTCGTTCCGCGGTTCCCCAGATGGACTCCTGGAAGCCGAGCACCGCGAGAGTGACCGGGTTCGCCGTGTAGATCTGAAGAAGCCACGGCAGGCCGATTCCCATGACCACGTCGTGGACCATCTGCCAAGAGTACAGAATGGGAGAGGCCCACATCAGCACCATGACTGCGATCTCGACGAAGTATCCGATGTCGCGCAGGTAGACGAACCATGCGGAGAACAGAAGCGCGAGGGCGAGCCCGAAGCTGATGAGCACGATCAGGGACGGGATGAGATAGAGCAGATTCCAGCTGATGTGGAACTTGCCCGTCACTAGGACGATGACGATCAGGATGGCCAGTTGGATGGCGAAGTTGAAGAGCGCGGTACCGGTGGCCGCCAACGGGAACAGCTCTCGTGGAACGTAGACCTTCTTGACCAGGCCCGCATTGCCGAGGATCGAGGCGGTGCCGCCCGAGACGATCTCTGAGAAGAGGCCGTAGGCAGTGAGTCCGGTGAAGATGTAGATGGCGAAGTCGGGGATGCCTCGCTCTGCACCCAGGAACTTGCCGACGACGACGAAGTAGATGGCAAGCTGGGTGAGCGGGCGGATCAGCGTCCATATGAGTCCGAGGGAGCTGTCCTTATACCGCGACTTGATGTCTCGCCTGACGAGCAGGGCAAGCATGCTGCGATTCTGGATGATCTCCCGAGAGGTGCTGAGGAAGCCCTTGTAACTGGCATGCGATTTGCCAGAGTCGGCGGGGACACCGATCGTCGAGAACGGCTGCTGAGCCAGCGATTCGAAACGTTCAGCCTGATTCATGATCCTCCAGTGACGGCAGCCCGACACTGCCTCGCGCCGGGCGATAGCGTCCGGGCATCCCTCACACTTTACCCCACCGGTCCTGAGACCTTCGGTCGCCGATGAAGAGCAGTGCAGTGCCCGGCCGATCGGCTCTCATCCGTGCGATCGAGGGCAAGGTAGACCTCGGCGAGAGCAAGTTCGGCCATCGTCCAAGGTTCGGCTACCTGGTGCTCCGCGTTCTAGACTGGCAAGCTGATTCGCTCGAGACGATGCTTGAGGCAGGTGCATGGCCGATCGCAAAGCGGGGTACATCCCCGAGATTCAAGGGCTGAGGACGCTCGCTCTGCTCATGGTGGCGACCTTTCATATCTGGTTCGGAAAGGTGTCCGGAGGGGTCGATGTATTCCTCCTCGTCTCCGCCTATCTCATGACCCGGTCGCTCGCCCTCCGCAGCGAGGGCGGCTCGATCACAAGGCCCGTCTCGTACCTCATCAAGAAATTCTCCCGACTGCTTCCGGCCGCTGCCGTAACGATCGCTCTGATCACGGTCGGAGTCTTCGCCTTCCTGCCTGCCAATCACTGGCAGGGGTCCCTATCGGACGCCCTCGGCTCGCTCTTCTACTTCGAGAACATGCGTCTGCAGGACGCCACGGTCGACTACTTCGCTGCCGACCGTTCCTCTGCGAGTCCGTTCCAGCACTTCTGGTCGCTGTCCGTCCAGGGGCAGGTGTTCATCCTCTTCGCGTTGCTCCACCTCATCGGAGATGCGGGAGCCCGCTACCTGGGATTCCCCGTTCGGAAGATGCTGCTGGGGATGTTCTCCGTTCTCGCGGTCGGTTCGTTCGCCTACTCGGTGTGGCTCACGGATCAGAATCAGGCCTATGCGTATTTCGACACAGCCGCCCGGGTGTGGGAGTTCGCGGTCGGCTCGGTTCTCGCCCTCGTACAGCCCTGGCTGCGAGTACCGTGGATCGTTCGAAGCTGTGCGTCTTGGCTCGGTATCGTCGCGATGCTCGCTTGCGGTTTCGTGCTACCCGTGGAATCCAGCTTCCCCGGCTGGGCGGCGCTATGGCCGGTTTCCGCTGCGGCGCTGGTGATCATATCGGCAGGGGCTCCCACTCGTTTCGGGGCGGACCGCATCCTTGCGCACGGTGCACTCAACAAGCTCGGCGGCTACACCTATGCGCTCTACCTCACGCACTGGCCGGTGCTCGTGCTCTTCCTCTGGGCGGTCGGGCTGGAGCGGGTGAACTGGTGGCAGGGGCTGCTCATTCTGGGAGTGTCCGGCGCGCTGAGCTTTGTGATCGCCCGGTGCTTCGAGCGGCCCGTCGCCGCCTGGCTCAAACGAGACCGACCCGCGCGGAAGCGCTGGCTTCCGAGAACGGGATGGCGCAGTCCGGTCGCGATCCTCCTCAGCATCGTCCTCGTGGTCGGCGTGGTGGGAGCTGGGACGATGCGCCTGACGCAACAGCTCCGGCAGGACAGGGCCGCGATCGAGGCGCTCCGCGTTTCCGAAGCCGGGGCGAATGCCCCGGGCATGACTTCGCGCGATACGGGGCCCCTGCCTGCGGTGAGCCTGGTGACGAGCGACTGGGTCTCGGCGGGCCAGGACTGCGCGGCCGACGACCCGTTCCTCACCGAACTGTGCTACGAGATTCCAGCAGTCGAGGGTGAAGCCGAACGTGTCGTCTACGCGATCGGGAGCTCCCATTCCACTCAGTTCAATGCCGCGCTGCTGGAAGCGGTGAACCGCCACCCTGGGTGGGGATTCCGCACCCAGGTCTCGCCGGGTTGCTACTACATGTCGCGAGAAGGAGTGGGGCCGGAATGCGTCGATCTCTGGGATCGGGCCGCCGCCTACATCGCTACTCAGCAGCCCGATCTCGTCGTCCTTTTCGGCACGCAGACATACCATGAGTTCGAGATGACCCAACCCGATCTCGTCGACTGGATCGACGATGCGCGGCATTCCTATCCGGGCACCCGTTTCGTTGCGATGCGGGACAACCCTCGCATTCCGACGTCGCTGTTCGAGTGCGCAACACGTTTCGGATACGACAGCGATGACTGTGCGTTCCGTTACGAGACCAGCACAGACCCCGCGTACATCGCCGCCCTCGAGGAGGTCGGGGTGATCTGGGTCGACCTCAACGGCTTCATCTGCCCCGACCGGGAGTGTCGACCGTCACAGGGCGGGGTCGTCACCTATCTCGATGAGAGCCACCTCACGGGGACCTATGTGAGGACGCTCGCGCAGAAATTCTCGAATGCGATCGTGCCGGCGGTGGACTGGTGGCCGCGACGGGTCTACGAGGAGGGAGCCTTCACAGACCGGGCTCGCGGCAATGATGTGCTCGAGGATCTCAATCGTTGAGACGCCGGTCAAGAGAAGATTCCAACCGGGATGACGTGCTGGTGAGATTCCCGGTGTTGGCGCGCTCGCCGCTCATCGGCCATCATGAGGGGTATGTCTCACGAAAGCGCTCCTCCTCGAGGCGGTACCATCGCCTCGGCGCACACACGGCTCCTCGAAGGAACGTTCGCCGATGACCGTGCCGAGAACGTTCTGTTCAAGGTATACAGCGTCGACCTCGAGGAAGGCAGGGGCGACCTGTTCGTCGCCCTCGGGCTTGCACGCGCTCTGGACGCGCTCGGTTGGGGCGTCGCCTTCCAAGGGCGGGATGAATGGCTGGAAGCGGTGCCAGCGGGCACCACAGTATGCGTATCGATGATTCAGGGGATCCCGCTGACTGGCTTGGGGGAGGAAATCGTCAGGATCGCCTGGGCGCGCAATTGGGTGCGGGAATGGGCGACGTCGCCAATACTGCTTCAGCACGATGGCGTTCTCGCCTCTTCTTCTGCGGCGGCGACCCACCTCGCCGAGGCGTTCGAGGGACTCACTGGCGTGCTGCCGATCGGTGCGGATACGGAGATGTTCCGTTCCACCGGAGAGGAACGTGATCTGGCGGTTTCGACGACCATGAACTACTGGGGCTATGACCGGGGGATGCTGGGGATGCTGCGCGACCTCCGCGCTGCCGACGGCATCCACTGGTACGGTCACCGAGAGGGTGCTCCGCTCGAGTTGAGTCCGGACGTCGTCGTAGAACCGATGCTCGAATACGCGGAAGTCGCCGATGTGTATGCTCGGAGCCGTGTCGTGCTGGACGATATGACGCCTTCGACGCACGAGTTCGGAAACCAGAACAGCCGTCTATTCGAAGCGCTGGCAACCGGAGCGCTGGTGATCACCAATTGCAGGGAGGGTCTCGAGGAACTCGGCCTGGGGGAGACTCCGGTTGCGGAGAACGCGAGCGAACTGCAGCGTCTTCTCGACCTGTACTTGGAGGACGAGGAGAAGCGCAGCAGTCTCGTGGCACGACTGCAGGCGGTCGTACTGGAGCGGCACTCCTTCGCTCGGAGAGCGGAAGTCTTCGTCGACTTCGTTTCCCGTGCCCGTTCCGAGTTCCCCTCTCGCCCGTTGCGGTGGAGGTGCGCAGAGCTGATGCAGCGCGGCGCGGAGCAGGAGCGGCTGGTCGATGAGCTCCAAGCGCGCAACCAGACTCTTGCGTCGCAGAACCGAGCACTCGCCGCGGAGATGCAGCGCCTAAAAGACCGCATCGACCACGGCGATGCGCAGATGCTCCAGGGCATGCAGGAGCTGCGCGCCGAGAACGAAGCGTTGCGGGGGAGCACCGTTTTTCGGTTCGCCCATGCGGTGGGACGGATGCTACCCGGCAGAAGGGGCTGATTTCTCGGTCGAGTACCATGGGTATTCGCGCATTGGGAGGAACCGTCCCACTGATGAAAGGCTGTCGATCGTGAATGATGTCCCCCCGGCCGACGTACCGGACCCGGTTTCCGATGACGCTGCTCTGCAGCGTGCGTATACCGAGATGCGGAGTCGACTCCTCGGGCTCGAACGCAGGAATGCTCAGCTCAGCGCAACGCTGAATGCGCTTCGACTCGAGAACGACGGGAACCGTGAGCGACTGGTCGAGATGCGCTCTTCGCTTTCGTGGAGAATCACGCGTCCGTTGCGCAGGACGCGTCGCCTCCTCTCCTCAGTGCTGCGTCGGAGGATCAGGTGAAGCCGACGATTGCCCGCCTGCGGAATCCGCTTCTGCGGACCGACAGGTCGATCAGTCCGAGTCCGCGTGGTCTCGAGGGGACGAGGGCCGCCTTCTTCGCTAGCTACGGCGAATCCGATCGCTTCTCCAGAAGCGTCATCGAGCTGACTCGGGCGCTGAGCGGTCGTGGGTACGACGTGGTTCTCATCCGTGCGGCGAGCGGGGGCGCCCGGGCTCAGTGGCCTGCGAACGAGGAAGCGATTCGGCCGACCATCATGTGGCGTCCGAACGTGGGATACGACTTCGGTTCCTGGGCGGTCGGTATCGATCAGTTCCCGAAGCTCGCGGGCAGGGAGCATGTGCTGCTGGTGAATGACAGCCTCGTCGGCCCGTTCGGCGACATCGATCGTATGATCGATCACTTCGAACATTCGACCGCCGATGTCTGGGCGGCGACCTGTTCCGAACAGGTGGAGCTTCACCTCCAGAGTTTCACGCTCGGCTTCCGGCGAGGTGTGCTTCGTGCATATCCGCTGAACAGGTTCTGGGGTTCGATCCGTGAGATCGGAGATAAGAATCTGCTCATCCGCGAGTATGAGATCGGACTGTCGAGGCTCATCGACCGTGAGATGTTGACCGCCGAGTCCTTCATTCCCGTAGGTCTGGTCGGTCGCGGTCAGATCAACCCCGCATACGATAGCTGGGACGTCCTGCTGCGGAACGGGTTTCCGTTCGTGAAGCGTGAACTGCTCCGCGAGGACCAGCCCGCCGCGCTGCGTGAGCGGATCGTCGCTGAGGTCCGCGAGCGATGGGAGCAGGATCCGATGCAGTGGTTCGAGCCCGCCTGATGCGAGGCACTCGATCGGTGAGCGCACTTTCAGACGTACGAGAAACGGAGCAATCGTGAGGGCAGCCAAACGTCCGCCACTGCAACACCCGAGTTCCTACGAGCGCTGGGTGGAACGTCGCTCGGACAAGTTGCGGCACGACGGGCGACCGGAGTGGCAGCGTGTCGGTGCGGAGGGGACCGTGCCTCGGGTGGGGGTGCTCGTCCACGTCTACTACCAGGAACTCGTCGGTGAGATCTTGGAGCGTATCGCGGAGCTTCCGGTGCCCTTCGACCTGATCGTGACCAATGCGTCAGGGCTGCCTCTCTCGCTCGAGCCGACCGAGGCAGGGGGGCATCTCCGGGGTCTGCGCGTGCTCGATGTTCCGAACCGCGGCCGCGATATCCTGCCGATGATCTCGGTGGTGAACGCGGGGTTGCTCGAGCCCTACGACCTGGTGTTCAAGGTGCACACCAAGAAGAGCGAGTGGAGGGAGTCTCACGAGTCGCTCGGCGGGACAGGCGAGGAATGGAGGAATGCGTTTCTCGATGAGCTCGCCGGAGACGTCGACCGCATGCGGGATATCCTCTCGGCATTCGCCGAGGATCCGTCGATCGGGTTGATCACAGCTGAGAATTGCCTGGTCGGGCCGGAGCACTGGGGAGGTGACCAGCAGCTCACCGCAGAGTTGCTGAGGCGTCTGGAACTCGACCTCGCACCGAGCGAGCTCCTGTTCGCCTCGGGCTCGATCTACTGGGTCCGCGGGTTCCTGCTCAACGGCTTGCGGGCGCTGGACCTGTCGTCCGAGGATTTTGATGACGAGCAGGGTCAGGTCGACGGCACCACAGCGCACGCAATAGAGCGAGCGGTCGGCATTCTGTGCGAGGAGGCGGGCTTCTCTCTTCGCGAAGTGCAGGATCTGAACGACGCAGCCGAGCGCGAGAGCTGGCGGCGCTACGACCCCGCGTCTCCGATGGAGCCCGAGGCGCGCGTGTATCCTTTCTACCTTCCGCAGTTCCACACCTTCCCGGAGAACAACGCGTGGTGGGGCGAAGGGTTCACCGAGTGGAACAACGTCGCGGCCGCCAAACCCGTGTTCCCCGGGCACCGTCAGCCCAATCTCCCGAGTGATCTCGGCTACTACGACCTGCGCGACCCCTCCGTTCGCCCCCGACAGTACGAACTCGCCAAGAAGTCCGGCCTCGAGGGCTTCATGTACTACTACTACTGGTTCGCGGGCAAGAGGTTGATGGACCTCCCCGTGGAGGAGCTGGTCGCCTCGGACGATGATCACCCGTTCTGCCTGATGTGGGCGAATGAGAACTGGACGCGCACGTGGGACGGCAGCGAGACGAACGTGCTGATCGCTCAGGACTACGATCGCGTACCAGCGGAACAGTTCATCGACGACATCCGGCACCTCATCTGCGACGAACGCTATATGCGCATCGACGGGCGACCCCTGATCGCCGTGTACCGCATCTCGCACATCCCCGATTTCGAACGGGTGATCGAGCATTGGCGCCGTCGGGCTGAGGAGTTCGGCCTCCCCGGCATCGAACTCATCACCGTAGATGTCGGCTCCGGCTTCGCCGGGATCGACGGAGATGTACGGGAAGCCGGCCTTGACGGCACTCTGGAGTTCCCGCCGCATAACCGCCGATGGGTCGGCGCCGATCACGCTCGGTTGCGACTCGCACCCGGTTTCGCGGGTGGGATCTTTCGCTACGACGGCATGGTCGCAGAGGCGGAGGAAGCCCTTCTCGGCGGCATCGAGGGGTATCGCTACCCGGGTGTCCTGGTGAACTTCGACAATACGGCGCGTCGACAGGGCAACCCGACATTCTGGCTCGGCTCGAACCCGTATACGTTCCGGCGATGGTTGCGAACGGCAGTGACCGCGCTTCAGGATAGGCCTGCCGGACACCGTGTCGTCTTCATCAACGCATGGAACGAGTGGGCTGAGGGCGCCGTCCTCGAGCCGACTCAGCGATTCGGGCGGACCTACCTGCAAGCGGTCCGCTCAGCAGTGGTATGCCCCTGACCGACGACCTCGTACCGGTCGGAGTCCGTTGGCATGCTCGGCGGGCTAGGGGAGTGTTACGGTCTGGCAGCCGTAGGCCGTCGGGCCTCCCATGCCCGAAACGCACACTCGATTGGCTCCTCGATTCGCCGGGAGCGTCACATCGAACCCGTGAGCGTTCCCCTGACCCGGTGCGAACGAATTGAACCAACCGAGTTCCACGTTCGCCTGGTAGGGTCTCCCCGAGCCGTTGACGTCGATCCAGACGTACGAGGGCGCCGGCTGTCCCGCGATGTGCGACCAGCCCCAGACCCGGAGCGTTTGCGACGCGGCATCGAGAGTGACGCCGTCGAGATGTCCCTGTTCCGCGGGTGCGGGGACGTGGACGACTCGACAACCCGCGCTCGCACCCGTACGCGCGGTGTAGACGCAGACCTCGTGCCTTCCCGTCGTCGCTGCGAACGAGATGTCGAACCCGTGGTTGTTACCGCTGCCAGGGGCATAGTTGTTGAACCAGGGAAGGTTTGCGTTCGCGCCGTACATCTGTCCGACGCCGTCGACGTTCACCCAGATGTACGAGGGATCGGGCTTCCCCAGGACCGCGGACCAGCCTGTGATTCGAATCTGGCCGACAGTCGCGGTGGCCGAGTCGAATGATGTGCTCTCACCGCCGAGCAACTGCGCATTCCTGCAGCTGAGACGCTGGCCGGTGACCTTGCCGAAGATGCAGACCTCGTAGTTGCCGCTCTTTGGAACTGCGACGGGAACGACCGCGTCGAAGCCATGGCCGGTCCCAGCGCCGGGATAGAGAGCTTCGAACCAGGAGACGGGCTTGTCGGCGAGCACCGTCGCCTTCACCCCGTTCACGGTCACGTCTACGGACGACGGTGAAGCCGAAGCAAGGTCCACGGCCCACCCCGCTACTCGCACCCCTCCCTCGGCTCGTTCGGCGACGTCGAGACTCCCGCGTTCCGCATGACCCAGAGTGATGGTGGAGCATGGCTGGAGCAACCCAGCTGCCCCGTAGACGCAGATCGTGTGTTTACCCGTGGACGCGGGTACGACGAAGTCGAACGCGTGGTCATTGCCCATGCCCGGGAATAGTGTGTTGATCCAGGAAGTCGGCTTGTTCGCCGGGTAGGTGAGCGGCGGGTTCTTGCCGTCCAGCACGACCTTGACGGTGTCTGCGGCGCCTCCGGTCCGGAAATCGACGGACCATCCCTGCACGCGGATGCCGCCCACGGCTTGAGAGACCGAGTCCACATGTCCCTGGCCGATCGGCACTGTCACAGTCCGGGACGCGATGAACTCGCTGTTGACACTCGTGTTGAACAACTCCACACGATATGTTCCCGGCGGGGCTGAGACCAGGTCGTTGAAGCCGTGGTTGTTCCCCCACCCCGGGAACTGGCCGTTGAACCACGCAAGCGGTTGGTTTGCGGCGATGAGCTTGTTCGTCACCAGTGTGTTGCTCGCGTCGTACACATTGGCCCAAACGTAGGCGGTAGACGGGTCGGTGAGCTTCCTGGCCCACCCGTTCACGCGGATACCGCCGTACTCACCGGAGGCGGAATCCAGGTTCGCATGGCTGATTCCCTGCGTAGAACCGAACCAAGAGGTGTAGAACATGTAAAAGTTACGGTTGCCGTACGTCGAGCAACTGTCTCCAGTGCCCCACTGGGCGTTGAGCGAGGCCTGGTTCGGACGATACGGTGTGTAGATGTAGAGCGCGGCGGTCGCCCAGTTCTCGATGTAGACCTGCGAGGACCCGCACTCCGGATTCGGGTGCCATTGGATCGTGTTGGTCCGGAACGGCTTGTAGTTGTACTGATCGCTGTGCGCTCGATAGACCTTCAGTTGCCAGGCTGCATAATAGACCTGGTTCTGGAAGCCGTAGTACTGGGGGTTGCAATTCGCGGCCCAGTTCGGCCCCGAGTCCGGGCATGCGTAGCCCGTGGCGACATCGAGCTGACGCACCGTGGGCCAGCTGTCCGAGACGAGGCTCTGTTCCTTCTCGAGGGTGATCAGGAGTACTCGCTGGCTGATGCCGCAGGCGCGACCCACCTTGGCGATGATCTCGGCGGCGCTCTCCCCGGAACGGCCAGCATAGGCACCGCAGTAGTTATTCGCCGCCTTGGACACGGTGTTCATCGAGTAGTCGCGCAAACAGTTCTGTGCAATATTCGTGGTCCCCCACGGGGTCCCGGCGGTTCTGCCAGGATCCCCGATCGTACAGCGAGGGACGCGCTGGTTCAAGAAGGTTTGCACGTCGGCCGCCGTCATCGCGTTGCCGTCGTAGAAGAGCGAGTCGGAGATGATGTTCCCCGCGTTGAAATTCCGGGCGTCGGCTCCGGCCGCATTGGCAGGGCTGACGAACTGGAACTGGACTCCTGCGAGCGCTACGAGACAGACGCAGAGAATGCCGAGAAGCGAATTCCATCTGCGAGTGCGCGTCTTCGCCATCCTGCTCTACCCCTTCGATGCGATTCATGCGTTCCGCTTGAACTTGGAATCCTGCTGACTACACCAGCGTACGCGAGACCGCTGCCGAGAGCTGCCGGAGGGCTTTCCCGTGGCGTCGGCAGTTACCGTCTCCGGACGATGGACTTCAGCGCTCCGAGCACCGACCGGATGTTCGCAGTCGCCTTCCAGGCGGTGCTGTGCTCGATCTCGTCCAAACGCTGCTGCAACTCGGCACGGTGCGTCTCACGGGGAGGGATGATCCCCTTCCCGAAGTCAGGGGCGTGCTGCGGGTTCTCGCAGAAACTCACGAGCGGGGCGAGGACCCGCGACCACGTCATCTTCGTGCGGTAGCGCCGCACGTTCTCTCGGTAGCGCCCGTTGAGACCCCCGTCGTACACAGCGCGTTCGATCGCGTCGGCGAGAGCCGCTTCGTCCTCCGGCTCCACGATCTCGCCGAGCTCGGATTCCGCGATGACCTGGGCGAAGGTGTCTCCCGCAGTGCTGATGATCGGGAGTTCCGCCCACAGATAGTCGAGAATGCGAGTGCGAAAGCTGAAGGCGGTCTCCACGTGGTCGAAATGCGTGCTGACACCCAGATCGGCGTCGAGCAGGTAGTCCGCTCGTTCCTCGTACTTCACCCATTCCTGGTTGAAGAAGACATGTCGATCGCGGATACCCAGCTCGTCCGCAAGTGCCATCGCATCTGCCGCCATCCGCATGGCGGGAACGTGGGGATTCGGGTGCTGCACGCCGAGGAAGAAGAGTCGGAGGTCGGGACGGCGCGGAGCCAGGAGCGCGACGGCGCGGATCAGCGTGAGCGGATCGAACCAGTTGTAGACACCGCCGCCCCAGATGATGACTTTGTCCTCGGACGAGATCCCGGGAACGGTGCCTTTGATGGCGTGGCGCCGCTGAATCGGGTCCTGATCTTGGATCCCGAACGGAACGACATCGATGAGGGAGCGGAGGCTCTGGTCGTTGTCGTACGTGTATGGATTGATGCGGCAGAGAGCGCCCAGGTGGCCCAGCCAGAGATCCCGCTGCTTTTCGGAGGCGCAGATCATGAAGTCGGCGCGCTCGATCTGGGCGGAGAGCGCATCCACGGTATTCCGAGAATGCTCGATCCGCTCTAAGGGCGGGAACTCCTTTCCATGTTCCAGGATCTCGAGCTGCATTGGATCGTAGATATCCGCTACGAGTATGGCGTCGCCTTCCGCGATCCAGGGGAACTGAGAGAGCAGGTGTCCCTGGACCACGATCACATCGCTCGTCGAGACGATCTGCCGCAGAAGATGCTCGCCGGCGTGCTCCACGGGGAAGGCCTGCGCTTGCAGAGAGTTGCCGACGGTCGAGACGAGCCGGACCTCGGCGACCCGGTGCAGAGCTTTCGCGATCTCGAACGCGCGGATCGCCGGGCCCGCCATCTTCTCTCCCAGAGTGTCAGGGGTGAGGACGAGCACCTGTGGCCGCCGGTTGCCTGCAGTCATCGAATCCGTCCCTGTTCTCGCCTCGATCAGTCCATGACGATGGTATATCCATGAACGACTACGATGGCATGAGCGGCGGCCTCAGCCGGCGACTGTACAACTCGTGTGAGGACTCTGGAACGTATGGAACCCAAGAACCCGCTGGTATCGGTCGTCCTCGTGAACTTCCGCGGAGCCGACGACACCATCGAGGCGATACGCCACCTCGGCGAACTCGACTGGCCGAACGACCGACTCGAGATCGTCGTCGTCGAGAACGCCTCCGGCGACGACAGTGCGGAACGCATCGCCGCCGCTGCGCCTCACGCCGTGCTCGTCAAGTCGAAGAAAAACCTCGGTTTTGCCGGCGGCTGCAACCTCGGCGTCAAGAAGAGCAAGGGCGACATCATCGCCTTCCTGAACAACGACGCGAAGCCCGATGCCGGCTGGGTGCGCGAGGCGGTGCGCCGCTTCGAGGAGTCGCCCCGCATCGGCGCCGTCGCCAGCCGCGTGCTCGACTGGGAGGGCGAGAAGGTCGACTTCATCGGGTCGGGGCTCACCTGGTTCGGCATGGGCTACAAACCCCACACAGGGCTCGCCATCCCCGACCAGGCCGATGAACCTCATGACGTGCTCTTCGGTACCGGCTCCGCGATGTTCGTGCGCCGCGACGTCTACGAGGAGCTCGGCGGCTTCGACGAGCGCTACTTCATGTTTTTCGAGGACGTCGACCTCGGCTGGCGGTTGAACCTCAAGGGCTACCGCTACGCCTACGAGCCCGGATCCCTCGCCTATCACAAGCACCACGCCAGCATGAGTAAGCTCGGTGCCTACAAGGAGACCTACCTGCTCGAGCGCAACGCGCTCTACACGCTCTACAAGAACCTCGGCTCCGAGAAGTTCGACGAGACCCTTGCCGCCACACTGCTGCTCTCGGTGCGGCGCAGCGTGGCCCGCGGAGAGCTCGATTCGACCTCCTACGACATCCGCAAGGCGTCCTCCGACGCGGAGCTCACCGAGGCGATCCCGAAGGACACGATCGCCACGCTCTACGCCATCGACCAGTTCGTGCAGAACCTTCCCTCGCTCACCGAGTCGCGGCGCGAGATCCAGGAATCCCGCACGACCGCCGAGCACGTGGTGCGCCGTCGGTTCCTCGAGACGAACGCACCTTCCTTCACCGGTGCCCACTTCTTGCACGGCTACCAGAACATCATCGACAATTTCGACGTGCTCGACGGACCCGCCCGCACCAACGTGCTGATCATCACCGGGGACCCCATCGGTGCGAAGATGGCCGGCCCCGCGATCCGCGCCTGGCACATGGCCGAGGCGCTCGCTCCGCAGAGCGACGTGCGTCTGGTGAGCCTCGAGGGTCATGAGGACCTCGCTGCGGACTTCGTACTCGACACGGTGAAGCCCGGCGATAACAAAGCGATGGCGCAGCACGAGGACTGGGCCGACGTCATCATCTTCCAGGGTCTCGCGATGGCGCTCTTCCCGTCGATCCGCAAGACGCAGAAGGTGCTCGTCGTCGACATCTACGACCCGATGCACCTCGAGCAGCTCGAACAGGGCCGCCCGCAGGGCGAAGAAGCGTGGACACGCGCCACCGCCGACGCGACTACCGTGCTCAACGAGCAGCTCGCCCGCGGCGACTACTTCCTCTGCGCCTCCGAGCGCCAGCGCCACTTCTACCTCGGCCAGCTCGCGGCACTCGGTCGCATCAACCCCGCGAACTACGCTGATGACCCCGACCTCACCGGGCTCATCAGTGTCGTGCCCTTCGGCCTCGAAGCCGAACCGCCCGCGCACGAGAAGAAGGTGCTGAAGGGTGTTCACCCCGGCATCGGCGAGGATGACAAGCTGCTGCTGTGGAGTGGCGGGCTCTACAACTGGTTCGACCCGCTCGCGCTCATCCGCGCCGTGGCGAAAGTCGTCGAGACCCACCCCGAGGTGAAGCTCTACTTCCTCGGCACCAAGCACCCGCACCCCGGTGTGCCCGAGATGAAGATCGTCACCGACTCCCGTGCACTCGCCGCGGAACTCGGCGTCGCCGACACGAACGTCTTCTTCAACGGCTCGTGGGTCGAGTACAAGGACCGAGGCAACTACCTCGCCGAGGCGGACCTGGGAGTCAGCACCCACCACTCGCACATCGAGACCACCTTCAGCTTCCGCACCCGTATCCTCGACTATCTCTGGGCCGAGTTGCCCATGGTGGTCACCGAAGGTGACCACTTCGCCGAGCTCGTCGACGATCGCGGTCTCGGCCGTGCAGTGCCTGCGGGCGACGTGGACGCGCTCGCCGCCGCGATCGAAGACCTGCTGTTCGGCAAGGGCAAGCTGGCCGCCGCGCAGAAGGCCATCGGCAAGGTGCGCAGCGAATACGAGTGGGGCAATGTGCTCGCGCCCCTCGTCGAGTTCGTTGGCAATGCGCACTACGCGGCGGATCGCATGCGCCGCGGCGAGGTGCGCGTCGACGCCGCCGGCGCGAAGCGCCAGAAGCGCCGCCGGCCCGCGGGCCAGAACGGCATCGTCGAAGACGTGCGCCGCGCCAGCCTGCTGCTCGTACGTCAGGGCCCCGGCGCCGTGGTGCGCAAGGTCAAACAGCGTCTCGGATTGTAGGCGTGGCACCGGCGGTAGTACGTCACGGGGCGACGTCACTGACTCGGCGCCCGTTGTTCTGGCTTACAGTCGTTATTGCGCTCGGGGGGGCGTTGCGCGTTGCAGGTATCACATGGGGTTTGCCTCTCAACTTGCACGCAGACGAATGGGTCGTGGTCGACGGCGCACTCGACCTTGTCAAGCGAAACTCGTTTGAGCCCACCCAGTTCTCGCGACCTGATCATCTCGAGATTCAGCTGAGTTACCTCCTGTACGAGGCCTACGCTCATCTGATTCACGGCACCGATCCAATCTCGCTGTATGCATCGGATCCGGGCCTGTTCACGGCCCTGTCTCGGTTGCTCATTGCGGGGCTCGGCACACTGTGCATTCCCGTTGCCTATTTGGCTGTCGCCACCTTCGGTCGTTGGATGCCGGTGACTGCGGCTGCCATGGTCGCGTTCTTTCCTCCTTTTGTGGAGCATGCGCATTACGCGACGCCCGATGTGCCGCTGGTGCTCGTGACGTTCCTCGTCGTGTGGGCCTGTGTGCGCTACATCGAATCCCCTAGATGGAAGTGGCTTGTGCTGGCCTGCGCAAGCACCGCTTGGGGGTTTACCGCGAAGTACCCGGCGGCGCTACTGGGGGCCGTCGTGGCCGCATCCGTCGTCACCGTCGCCGTACGCGATCGCAACTGGCGCCGCAGTCTCTGGCATGCGCTCTCGAGCCCGGTGCTCTTCGTGGTGTGTGTCTTCATCGCCTCGCCGGTCTTGTTGACGAACTTCGCCGCCGTCGAGGCGCAGCTCACTGGCCAGAACTCAACGGGGCATCTCGGCGCCGATGGCCTGGGGTACTTCGGCAAACTCGGCTTCTACGCCACGAACGGGCTGACGAGTCTCGGCCTGATTCTGACAGTGTGCGCCCTCTTCGGCGTGCTGCGCCTGATACGCCTGCGTGCTCTGCACGCCATCCCTCTGCTCGCGGGGGGCGTCTTATGGCTGGCCATTTCCGCGCTCACCCTGCACTGGGATAGGTGGGGCATTCCCATGTATGTCACGCCGATTTTGCTCGCGGCCATCGGCATCCCTGAGCTGGCCAGAGTCTTGCGCCGAGTGAAGCTCTCGCGTCGTATCGCGACCATCGTCATCGCCGGGGTGGTAGGGGTTGCGGGCCTGAGCCTCGTGCTCACATCGCTGGCCACTACTGCTCGATTCGTCAGCGAAGATAGCCGCAGTGCCGCGCTGGCATACGTGAATGAGCACGGGATCACACCCGAAATTACGGTGTATGAGGGGTACACGCCTTTTTTGCCCGGTAGTTCGAGAACAGTGTTCGATGAGTTCGAGCTTTCGGACGAAGGTACGCTCATGCCCGTCGCCGCGGTCAATGGCGAAACCCCGCCGCACTATCTCATTTTGAGTAGCATTATGTCCGAACGATTCAAAGCTGAGGCGCGTTACGCTAACGAGCAGGCTTTCTATACCGCGGTGCAGAATCAATTTGCGCTCGTTGCAGAGTGGGAAGGCGCCGCATCGGCCGTCGCCTCGAACCCCGTCGAGCTCGTCAACATTCCGGGCCAACTCGTCAACGCCGTGCGCAGTATCACCGGAAGTCAGTTGGGCGGACCAACCATCTTGATCTATGAGATTCCCGGAGCGGCAACCGCCGAGACGCCCTAACGTCCCTGGAGGCTCAGCACGAGGTACGCGGCGCGGCGTTGCAGCGACGAGATCCTGGCCCGTACGTTCCCGCGGCGTACATCGCCGTCGGTGATGTGCTCCGGAGCGAGCTGTTGTGCGTGGCGATTGAATCGCACAGCATCTTCGGCCTGCTGCCGAGCGAGACGAACCGACCATTGCCCACCTCCGACCCGAAACGCGGCAAGCGTCTGCGGCAATGCCACCATGTCACCGGCCGCGAGCGGACCTGCATAGCCGCTGAGGTCAAGGTAATAGCGCATGTCATGCCAGCCGCCGGCCTCTCGCAGTGCGTCACGGCGTATGAGCACGCACGCGGGCTCGCCAAACAAGTTGCCCCCGGAACGTACTGTCGCACGAAGCGCCTGTCGCCCGTCGACTCGCCCGACAAAGCCAGCGAGGCCGCGCGAGCGCACGAAAATATTGCCGCGCACATCGATCAGATCGCGCTTTGACGCGACCAAGACCAGGTCACGATCAGACGTAGTGGGGACGCCGAATGCAGCCACCTGCTGACGCAGCGCTTCGGGATAGAGCAAATCGTCTCCGCAGACGAGCTTGACGAACTCACCCTGTGCCAGATCAGTCACGCGGTTCCAATTGCGGAGGGCCCCGCCGCCAGCGGGGGTGGATACCACGGTAATTCGAGGATCCTGCGACGCATAGGCCTGCGCGATCTGAGCTGTGTCGTCGTCGGAACAGTGGTCAGCAATGATCAGCTCGAAGTCGTGCCAGGTCTGAGCGAGAATCGAGTCGAGGGTCTCTGAGATCGTTGATGCGTTGTTGTACGCCGGTACGACGACAGACACACGTGGGGTCACCGGGCAGCCTCACCTTCAGAACGTTGTGGGGGTGTTGCATCGTGCTGCTTCATGTCGTTGGGGCTCTTTCGCCGGAATGAAAAATCGCGGTGGGCGAGGTAGCTCGAGATGGCGATCACAGCGGTCACGGCGAGTTGCGCCGGAATCTTCGGCAACCCCAATAGCTCTACGCACAGAGGAAGCAGCACGAGGTTCGCGCCGAAGGCCGATGTGCTCACGAGCGCAAACCGAGCGAGATCGCCCCAGAACCGACCACGTACACGAAACACGAGATACCGTTGGCTAAGAAACGAGGTGAACACGGATGTGATCTGGGCGCAGACAAGACTCAAAATGTAGTCAAATCGGCCGACGTGCAGTGCCTCGAAGACGAGCTGATACCCAATGAACCAAAGCGTCCCCAATACCGTGTTCATGCCGCCCACGATCATGAATGCGATACGGCGATCCTTGATGATCCTCAAGAATAGACCCGGCTCGGGCACGGTCTCTGCAGCTTCTGGCATTGCCTGGTCTTTCCGGTCATCGACTGGTCACCATAGCTGGCAAGTATAGTTAGTTCGGAGTATCTGATGCCGACGAGACGCGGCAAGCGGGCATTATTCATGCCGCTGAACTGTACAGGAGAACCGAACGTGAACGCAGCCCCGGGCACGACATCTCAGCGCGTGACCGTCAGCGTGGTCATACCGGTATATCGAGGTGAAGCGACTATCGAGCAGTTGGTCTCGGAGCTCGCAGCCTACCGGGACGGCAAGATCACCCCAGCCGGGCGCCCATTCACCCTCAGCGAGGTGCGGCTGGTCTGGGACCACGGGCCAGATGCTTCTGATCGCGTCATCAGGCAGCTGGAGACCCAGTATCCAGAATGGGTGCGTCCAGTGTGGCTCTCTCGTAACTTCGGGCAGCATGCAGCCACGGTTGCTGGTATTGGTGCATCCGGAGGTAACTGGGTGGTCACGATGGATGAAGATGGACAACATGATCCGGCAGCTATCGCGAGAATGATTGATGCGGCGTATGCCGAGCGGGCGAGCCTCGTGTACGGGGCGCCGGCGAACAAGCCTCCCCACGGGGCGCTGCGCAACGCGGCATCATGGTTCGCGAAGCGAGTGGTGTTGCCGTTGCTGACCTCGCGCGATACCCCTGCCTTCCACTCGTACCGTCTGATTGCTGGTGATGCGGCGCGGGCTATGGCCGCATACGCGGGGCCAGATGTGTACCTGGATATTGCTCTGGGGTGGATCACGACTGCCGTGGCGACCATCGACGTGGATATGCGCAGGGAGGGCCGCGAAGCGAACAATTATCGTATTCGCGCACTGCTGTCACACTTTTGGAGGTTGGTGCTCTCCTCCGGCAATAAGCCGTTGCGAGTAGTGTCAATCTTCGGCGGTCTGTGCGCCGTGGCCGGGCTCCTATTCGCCCTGTGGATCGTGGTGTCGTACCTGCTGGGGCATGACCCCGGTCTCGTTGCTGGGTGGGCTTCAGCTCTAGTGTGCACCCTGGTTATCGGCGGGGTCACGCTCGGCTCACTCGGCATCATCGCAGAGTACCTCGGCCTTGCTGCGACGATGTCAATGGGGCGGCCAAGTTTTGTAGTGCTCGAAGACCCTGCCTTGCGGTTTGGAGTGCCGAAAGACGTGGGTGCTGATCATGATTCACCCAAAAACTCAGGCCTCAGCTAACAATGCATGGTGAGCTCGTCTGGGTAATCGGGGCCGGTGGCTTGCTGGGCCGTGCTGTCAGTACTGAACTCAGGCGACGCGGCAACGCGTACCCGACGGTGCTCTTCGAGGGCGCTAAAGTGCCGTGGGAAGATTCTGAACTGAGCTCGAGTAAGTTGGTGGGCCAGTTGCATCGTTTCCTTGGTGAAGCGGCACCATATATACGTTGGAAGATCTACTGGCTTGCCGGTAGCGGCGTTATCGGCACACCTGCGGAGACGTTCGCATGTGAGACACGAGTACTGCGCAACTTTGTCGAGGCTCTGGCGGAGGCGCTAATGGAGCCTGTGTCAGAGCCGGTGGCGGGATTGACGGCAGCGGAAGAACCCCTTGCGAGTCGCGGCGCCTTCTTTCTCGCATCGTCTGTTTCTGTATACGCCGGGATCCCTGGGGCACCATACGATGAGTCGAGCCCGGTGGCAGCCACGTCGGCGTACAGCGCCGGGAAGTTGGACAATGAAGCCGTGGTGTCGGCGAGCCTTACCGGGTGGTTGCCGCACGTGATAGGCAGAATCACCACACTTTATGGCCCCGGTCAGAATCTTCGAAAGAATCAGGGCCTGGTATCGAAGCTCTGTTTGCAGGCAGTGAAGCAGCAGCCGATTAGCGTGTTCGCTCCGCTAGACACCATTCGGGATTACCTCTTCGCCTCGGACGCCGCGCGGCAGGCGATGGCGTTCCTGGATGCGGCCATAGCTTCAGGGGAGACGGCCACCAGGGTGCGAGATCTGGCAAACGGGTCAACGCTTTCGATCGGCGCGCTGAGTTCGCTGGTGCGTCACGTCAGCCACCGCAGGGCGGGTGAGCTTCATGTGGTGCCTGTCCATACCGGTGCCCACGTCCTTGATCTCCGAGTGCGCAGCCAGTACGGGTACGAGATCACTGGGTTGGATCGCGTGCCGATCGCCGCGGGAGTACGGCGAGTCTACGAGGACGTCCTCTTTCGATACGTGCATGGTCGTTAAGGCCTCGGGTAGTGCTGACTTTGCAGACGAAAGACGGAGAAGAGCCCTCGCAGCATGTGTGGACGCTGCGAAGACTCTTCGCTCTCAACGATATGCGATCGATTTGAATGAAGAGTGCAAGTCGGTGAGCTCCACCAACATCCTGAACACGAGTTTTCGGCACACGGTCGGGAGCTTGCGATGGCGGTAGTAGTCTCTAAGTTTATTTGGGAGCAGCGCGCGGTACGGGTTCAGGCTGCGTACACCGCGGGCCGGCGGTTGTCGCGTTCGCGCCACTGCGCGACTACGGCAGCGAAATCGCCCGACCATTCGATGACGCCGTCGAGCAGCAGGTCGCCCTGCGCATACGCCCGCTGCAGCGCCTCGATCTGCGCCTCGTCGATGCCGTGCCGCTGCATGCCGATCGAGTTCAGACCATGAATGCGCGCCGGGGAGCCGAACGCCTTCACGTACGGGGGGAGATCCCTGGCGAGAGGCGTGCCCATGCCCACCATGCAGCCCGCACCGATGAACACCCGCTGGTGAATCGAAGCGTTCATGCCGATGTTGACGCGTGCGCCGATGACGCAGTGGCCGCCGATGCTGACGCCCGCGCTCACGGTGCTGCCGGCCCCGAGCAGCACGTCGTGCGCGAGGTAGGCGCGGTTCAGCACCCAGGCGCCCGCGCCGACGGTGGTCTCCCGGTAGCTGCCCTGATGGATGACGGCGCCCTCGCGGATCACCGCGCCAGCTTCGATGCGCACGCCCGCATGGGCGAGGTCGCCCGACCAGGCGGCGTTCTGGGGCTGGTCGGTCATCTCGGGCGGTGCGCCGATCTGGGCGCCCGCGCCGATGAATACGTCGTCGCCGATGGTGCACGGGCCCAGCACGATCGCGCCCGGGCCGATCGAGACGCGTGCGCCGAGCTCGACGCCCGGCCCGACGAATGCCGCCGGGCTGATCAGGCCGTCACTCACCGGGCTCGCCCAGGTGCACCGTGCGGCCGATCTTCGCCGACTCGATCGACGCCTCGCACACGCGCAGCACGTCGAGGCCCTGCTGCAGCGTGACGGCCTCGGTCGGCTCGCCCAGAATGCGGTCGCGGAACGCCTCGTGCTCGGCCTTCAGCGGTTCGCGCTTCTCGATCGCGAAGCGGGTCATCGTTCCCTCGCTCACGCCGCGGAAGTTATGCAGCGCCTCCCACTCGGTGTCGAAGGTGCCGTTCTCGAAGAAGGTGAGATCGACATTCAATGTATCGGCGACGAAGGCGCCGCGCTCGCCGGTGACGAGCGTCATGCGCTCCTTGAACGGGGTCAGCCAGTTCACCAGGTGGTTCGTGATGATGCCGTTCTCGAGCTTCGCCGAGATCGTCACCATGTCTTCGTGGTCGCGGCCGCTCTTGAACGCGGTCTGCGCGGCGACATCGGCGTACGCCGACTTCGCGAGCCACGAGGTCAGGTCGATGTCGTGGCTGCCCAGATCCTTGATGACGCCCACGTCGGCGATGCGGCCGGGAAACGGGCCCTGGCGGCGGGTGTGGATCTGGTGCACCTGGCCGAGCTCGCCGTTCTCGAGGCGCTTGCGCAGCTCGACGAGCGCCGGGTTGAAGCGCTCGATGTGCCCGACTGCGCCGATCAGGCCGCGCGAATCGAACGCGTCGACCAGTCGCCGGCCCGCCTCGATCGACTCGGCGATGGGCTTCTCGATGAGCGCGTGCACGCCGGCCTCCGCGAGCTCGAGGCCGACTGCCTCGTGGAACTGCGTGGGCACGGCGACCACGGCCGCATCGATGCCGTGTTCGATGAGCTGCGCGACGCTCTCGAAGCGAGGCAGTGACCCCGCGACGCCGTGCGGGTCGCCCATCGCGTCGGCGACGGCGACCAGTTCGACCCCTTCTACTTCGCGCGCCACACGTGCGTGGTGGCGCCCCATCATGCCGAGCCCGATGACGCCCATTCTGATGGTCATAGTGCGAAGAACCTCCGAAGTAGTCTCTGCTCCCGCAGGGTTGCGGGGCAATGCATGAGAAGAATTCTACCGCCCGCGGTGCTCCGGCTCCGCAAGAGAGCGCTGGCCTACGATTGACGCGTGTTCACCCTCACCTATTCGGAGGTCGGCGCGACCGCGGGCGATCTGCCCGCAGGCTTCCACCATGTGCGCGTCGAACGCGTCATCGGGCACGGGCGCCAGGCGTTCGAGCGTGCCGGCGCAGACCTCTTCGCAGGGGAAGTGCAGCGGCGCGCGGGCGCCGAGGTGCAGCTGTCGCAGGCGCCGCTGCGCCTCGGGAGCCGCGTGGAGATGCGCCTGCGTTTCGGTCCGCTGAAGTTCACGGCGCCGTGCCTCGTCGTATGGGCGGAGCGGAGCGCCGAACTCTGCGGATTCGCCTACGGCACCCTGCAGGGGCACCCGGAACGCGGCGAGGAGCGCTTCGAACTCCGGCTCGACGCGTCGGGCGACGTCGTGTTCCGCATCACCGCGTTCTCGCAGCCGGCGCGCTGGTACACGCGCCTCGGCGGGCCGATCGCCCGCTTCGTGCAGGCGCGCATGACCCGCCGCTATCTCGCCGTGCTCGGCGAGCCGATGCGCGGCGTAGGCGCGTAGAAGGCTGAACGGCGTCCTACCGGCCCTCGTCCTGCCGCTCCGAGAGCCGCGCCTCCATGAGCGCGACCGACCGGGCAAGCTCGGTCACTCGGGCATCCTGGCGGGCCCGAGTGCGCACCGAGATCAGCGCGAATACGAGCGACGCCAGTACGAACACGTAGAGCAGCAGGTCGGCGCCGCGGCCGATGCCGAACAGATTCGCCACCCAGGTGAGCAGCTGCGGGAAGAGGATCGCGAGCACCGCGCACACCGCGAAGAGGATCGCGAGCATGCGCTTCACCGCGAGCGAACGATCGCCCGACAGCAGGCGCAACGCGAAGATCGCACCGATGGCGATGACGGCGATGAGCAGCAGCTGGAAAACAGTCATGGCGTCCCCCTTACCGGATGACCAGCTCGATGAGGATGTTGATCGAATTCAAGAGCGACTGGCCCTTGCTGCGCGAGTAGTCGGTGTACAGCACCTCGACCGGCTGCTCGGCGTACGGCAGACCCGTGCGGCCCAGCTGCATCACGATCTCGGTGCCGTGCGCCATGCGATCCTGACGCAGCTTCACCTGGCGCAGTGCATCCTCGCGAATCACACGCAGGCCGTTGTGCGCGTCGGTGAGCTTCGTCTTCGTCGTCCAGTTCGTCGCGACCACCGCGGTCTTCAGCACGATGCGCTTCAAGAGCCCGGGCTTCGTGCGGTCGTCGAGGAAGCGCGAACCGAACACGATCGACAGGCCTTCGGCACGGGCCCGCGCGACCATCGCCTCGGCGTCGACGACGCGGTGCTGACCATCGGCGTCGAACGTGACCACGAACCGCGCGTCGTGCTCGAGGGCGTACTCGAAGCCCGTCTGCAGCGCCGCTCCCTGGCCGAGGTTGATCGGATGCGACACCACGCGGGCGCCCGCGGCGCGCGCCACAGCCCCAGAACCGTCGCGCGAACCGTCGTCGATGCAGACGACGTTCGGGAAGACCGGCAGCAGACCCGCGATGACTTCAGCGATGACCGTCGCCTCGTTGTAGAGCGGAATGACCACCCAAACATCGCGATTGTCGGCGCTGGCAGCGGGGTGCTCGGCCGGATTGAAGCTCATACGACTATTCTGGCAGACGGACGAATCGAAAGAAGGTCACCTCCATGGTCGAGTTCATTCCCGCGGCGAAGCCGATTATTGGCGACGAAGAACGCGCCGCCGTTGACCGGGTGCTGCGATCCGGGATGATCGCACAGGGCCCCGAGGTCGCCGCTTTCGAGCGCGAGTTCGCCGAGCACTTCGTGAACGGACGCGAAACCGCCGCCGTGAACTCGGGTACGAGCGGCCAGCACCTCGGCCTGCTCGCCGCGGGCGTCGGCGCGGGCGACGAGGTCATCGTGCCGTCGTTCACCTTTGCGGCCACAGCGAACTCGGTCGCCCTCACCGGCGCGACGCCGGTGTTCGTCGACATCGAGCCCGACTACTTCACCATCGCCCCCGACGCCGTGCGCGCCGCGATCACGCCGCGCACCAAGGGCATCATGGGCGTGCACCTCTACGGCCACCCGTACCTCGTCGACGAGATCGACGCCATCGCGCAGGAGCACGGCCTCGCGATCTACGAGGATGCCGCGCAGGCGCACGGCGCCTCGTGGAACGGTCGCCCCGTCGGCACCTACGGCGACTTCGCCATGTTCAGCCTCTACCCGACCAAGAACATGACCTCGGGCGAGGGCGGCATGGTCACCTGCGGCAGCGCCGAGATCGCCCGCAACGTGCGCGTGCTGCGCAACCAGGGCATGGAGAAGCAGTACGAGAACGAAGTCATCGGCTTCAACGCGCGCATGACCGACATCCACGCCGCCATCGGCCGCGTGCAACTCACCAAGGTCGACGCGTGGACCGCGCAGCGCCAGGCCAACGCCGCCGCGCTCACCGCAGGCCTCGCAGGCCTCGCCGGCGTGCAGACGCCGAAGGTCGCCGAGGGCGCCGTGCACGTCTACCACCAGTACACGATCCGCGTCGACGCCGGCGAGCGCGACCGCATCCGCCAGGCACTGAACGACGAGCATCAGATCGGCTCGGGCGTCTACTATCCGATCCCGAACCACCGCCTGCCCTCGCTCACCCGCTTCGCCCCAGGCCTCGAACTGCCCGAGACCGAGAAGGCTGCAGCCGAGGTGCTTTCGCTGCCGGTGCACCCGTCGCTGGCCGAGGGCGACATCGAGCGCATCGTCACGGCGATGACCGCCGTGCTCGGCGCGGGCGCGTAACGCCGACCTGCGGGCCTCATGAAGGAGATCTGGAGAACTCTTCGCGAACTGCTGCCGATCATGCCGGCGGGCGCACGCCGGTACTTCATCGGCTATGTGATCGCCACGACCGCGATCACCGCGCTCGACGCGGTCGCCATGGGCCTCCTGGCCATCGTGATCGGCCCGGCGCTGTCGGGCGGCTCGTTCACGGTGCCGCTGCTCGGCGAGCTCGGGCAGGATTCGGTGCCGCTGCTCGCCGGCACCGCGATCGGCCTCGTCATCCTGAAGTCGACGCTCGCGGTGACGCTGCACTGGTTCGCGACGCGCCGCTTCGCGCGGTACGAGCAGGAGATCGGCGACCGCCTCTTCCACGCCTACATCAACTCGAGCTGGGAGCAGCGCTCGAAGCGCACCGTCGCCGAGGTCACCCGCATCGCCGACCAGGGCATCGCCATGTCGATGCAGAACTTCGTGCTGCCCGTCGCGCGCGTGCCGAGCCTCTTCTTCACCTTCGTGGCGGTGCTCGGCGTGCTCGTCTTCGCCGACCCCGTCACCTCGCTCATCGCGCTGCTCTACCTCGGCCTCGTCGCGTTCCTCGTACACTCGGTCGTGACGCGGCGCGCCCTCGTCGCCGGCCAGGTCGGCCTCGACTACACCTACCGCGTCGCGAACCTCATGACCGAGATGATCGAGGCGCTGAAAGAGCTCAGCCTGCGTAACCGGCTCGGCGAGGTCGCGGGCCTCGTCAGCAAGAACCGCACCCACGCCGTGCGGGCGCGGGCGAACATCTCCTTCCTGAGCATCGTGCCCGGCTTCGCATTCGAGGCGGCCCTCATCGGCGGCGTCGTGCTCATCGGCGTCAGCTCCTTCATCGTGAACGGCAACATGACGGCCGCGCTCGCTTCCGTCGCGCTGTTCGCCGCGACCGGTTTCCGCCTGATCCCGGCGCTCACGGGCATGCAGGCGGCGCTCGTGCAGGCCGGCCAGGGCGTCGCGACGACCCGCGACGTCATCACCGACCTCACCTCGGCCGAGCGCGACATGCTCACCTCGAAGGTGCCCGACGACACCGCCCGGCTCGACGAGCGGCCGCAGCACCTGCGCTTCACCGAGGTGAACTTCCGGTACCCCGGCGCGCAGGACGACGTGATCCGCGGTCTCGACCTCGACATCCCGCTCGGCAGTTCCCTCGGCATCGTCGGCCCCTCGGGCGCCGGCAAGTCGACGCTCATCGACCTGATCCTCGGCCTCAGCCAGCCCGGCAGCGGCTCGATCGACATCGACGACGATCCGCTGCGCTCGGTACTGCGGCAGTGGCGCGGCCGCGTCGGCTACGTGCCGCAGCGCGTCGCGCTCTTCGACGGCACCATCGCGCAGAACGTCGCCCTCACCTGGTCGGATGACATCGACCGGGACCGCGTGCAGCACGCTCTCGAGCGCGCGCAGCTCGGCTCGCTCATCGCCGGCCGCGAGCACGGCATCGACGAGCGCATCGGCGAACGCGGCGTCTCGCTCTCGGGCGGGCAGCAGCAGCGCCTCGGCATCGCCCGCGCGCTCTACACGGACCCGCTCGTGCTCGTGCTCGACGAGGCGACCAGCTCGCTCGACACGAAGACGGAGGACGAGGTGACGAAGGCGATCAAGGAGCTGCAAGGCCAGACGACCCTCATCTCGGTCGCGCACCGCCTGTCGACCATCAAGGACTACGACAAGATCTGCTATCTCGACGGCGGCGTCATCGCAGCCCAGGGCACCTTCGCCGAGGTCGCCGCCGGCCATTCGGCGTTCGGCGAGCAGGTGCTGCTCGCGGGCCTGTCGGGGGAACTCGGCGCGGCAGATGTTGCAGACGAGCCGGGCCCGAACGAGAGGTAGCACGGACCCATGGATCGGAACCGGCTTCCCGGCTGGGCGAACAAAGTCATCGACAGCATCGCAGATGCGCCGATGAGCCCGCTCGGCCGCCTCGCCGCGCGCCGCCTCGGTCGCCCCGAGCCGCGCGGCAGCGTGGGGGTCACCGAGTTCGACCTCCGCGTGCCGACCCGGCTGCTCATCGCCCCCGTGAACTATGCGGCGCAGGGGCGGGCCTGGGCCGAGTCGCTCGAGCGCGCGAGCGGCTGCATCTCTGCGCGCAATATGGCGGTCACGATGCCGGGCGGCTTCGCCTTCGAATCCGACCTGCTCGTGCCGACCGGCACGTACCACAACGATGCCGACTGGCAGCGGCGCCAGTTCGACGCCGTCGCCGAGAACGCCACCCACGTGCTCATCGAGGCCGAGGAGCCGCCGTTCGGGCGCCTCATGGGCCGATCGGTCGAACGCCAGGCCGAGGCACTGCTCGATCGCGGGGTCGACGTCGCCTACCTCGCCCACGGCACCGATGCGCGGCTGCCGTCGCGGCATCGCGAGCTGAGCGAATGGTCGTACTACCGCGACGAGTCGGTCTACCTGCCGCGCCTCGAAGACGTCGCCGCGCGCAACATCGAGCTGCTGCAATCGAGCGCCCGCAAGCTCTTCGTGTCGACCCCCGACCTGCTGCTCGATGTTCCGCAGGCCGCCTGGTGCCCCGTCTCCGTCGACACCGCGCGCTGGGCCGCCCCCGCAAGACCGCCTCGCGACCATTCCGCCCCGCTGCGGGTCGTGCACGCGCCGTCGAACCCGGTGCTCAAGGGCACCCCGCTCATCATGCCGACGCTCGAGAAGCTCGCCGCCGAGGGCGTCATCGAGTTCCGGATCATTCAGGGCGTGCCCTCGGCCGAGATGCCGGCATTGTTCGCCGAGTCCGATGTGCTGCTCGACCAGTTCCGCCTCGGCTCGTACGGCGTCGCCGCCTGCGAGTCGATGGCCGCCGGGTGCGCCGTCGTCGGCCAGGTCTCGGCGCAGGTGCGCGAAGCGGTCGCCGCGGCGAGCGGCCGCGAGCTGCCGATCGTCGAAGCGAACCCCGACACGCTCGAGGCGGTGCTGCGCGAGCTCGCGGCCGACCCCGAATTCGATGCGCTGAGCCGCACCGGCCTCGAATTCGTGCGCGAGGTGCACGACGGGCGGATGGCCGCCGGCGTGCTGCGCGAGCACTGGCTCGACTGACCCGGCCGTCGATTACGGGTTTTCACTGAAGGGTGCCGCGGGTGCTCGCGTGCGACTCTACTCTGGGTCCGACACGACCCCTCGGCCTCGAACCCCGGAGCAGATGAACCCTCAGACACCTCGCGCGCAGCCGCGCAAGGAGCGGCGAACGCATGCGCTCGGGGCCGACTACTCGCCCCCGCCATTCAAGACCCTCGTGATCACCGCATCGCTCGTCGTGCTCATGCTGTATGCGCTCGTGGTGACGCTGCACGCGACCGGCGGCACCCGGGGCGACGCCGAGAAGTATGCGGTGTCGGAGAAGCAGATCGAGCTCATGATCACGCCGAGCGAAGTGGACGCTGCGGGCGATCGCCTGATCGCCGATCTGAGCTTTCGCGAGGGCGGGCTCATGACGGCCATCGACGGCCTGTCGGTGATGACCGACCTCGAGGTGTACATGACCTCCGAGCACAGCGGGCAGGAGCTGAGCTTCGAGGCGAACCGCCCCATCGCCCCGACGAAGATCTCGCTCAACACGACCGGGTCGATCGAGCTGTGGCCGTTCGACCGGCACGAGGCGCAGACCATGGTCGACGTCTACCGGCCAGCTCCGCCACCCGGGTCGTCTGTGGCGGCAGACGACGTGGAGCTCGCCGCATACGAGCAGTCGCTACCGGCCGTGCTCACGCTCGGCGATCACGACGTGCCCGGGTGGAGCATCTCGCTGCGCTCCGACCCCGAGCTGGCGTTCACCGACCCCGACAGCGGCGCCGTGGTGCAGACCTACCTGATCGAGGCGCAGCGGGAGCCCGCGACGATCGTCTTCGGCATCGTGCTGCTCGGCCTCATGATCATGCTACCCGTGCTCGGGCTGACCGTCGCCATCCGATGCCTGCGCGGCAAGCTCCGCGCCGAGCCGGCCTTCTTCACCTGGAACGCGGGCATGCTCTTCGCGACTCCGACGCTGCGCAACTTCTTGCCCGGGCAGCCGCCGGTCGGCTCCTGGGTCGACTACCTCGTGGTGCTCTGGGTCATCGCGGGCCTCATTCTCGCACTGTTGTTCAGCGTGGTCGCCTGGTATCGTCAGCGCACAGCCGATCCGAGAACGTACGAAGCAGGGGCACCCGTCGCCCACTGAGCGACCAGGAGGCTCGGGACTGGGCCTGCCCGCCTATTAGGTGATAGCTCGTAACGGATGAGGTCGCGTAATCGACGACCTGGGACAATCAACGTGATACTCTGCATCACTGAGCCGCCCTGAGGAGCCTCATGCCCACTTCTACTGCTGTGAAAGCATCATGCTCGATGCTGCTCATCGGGGCCATTCTCGAACTAATTGCGGCGGTGATCGGGCTCAGCACTGGCATCATGGCGCTGTCTGCAACGAGCGCCGCCGATTCTGACGATCCGGTAGCTGCGTCGCTGATCGCGTTTGCTGCTGTGACGCTGATCATCGGTGTTGCACAGCTCTTCGTTCTGCCTAAGGTCCGGGGTGGCCTGGGCTGGGCGCGGATCGCGATGACTGCGATCGTGGTTCTCGGCCTCGCGTCTGCAATATTGAACTTCGGGCTGTTGCCGCTCTTGGCCTCCGTTATCGGCGTAGTAGCACTGGTGCTACTGTGGCTACCCACAACGAATTCGCACTTTCGCAAGGGTTGACATGCCGTAAGAGCGCCTACGGGCCCGGGAACGGGTTTGGAGACGGATCTCATGATCCCGCGCGCAGAGATGTGACGGTGTGAGCGACGAACGAGCAACCGACCGTCCGCACAGTCCTGCTAGGGCGCGTCTCCTATATGCGTAGCCAGGTCAGGATCGCTGCGATCACAACCCCGGCTCGATAGGTCACCGCGAGTTTGTCATAGCGCGTAGCGAGCCCTCGCCACTGCTTCATCAAATTGAAGGCCCGCTCCA
>NZ_JAGDYL010000014.1 GCF_017565705.1 Leucobacter ruminantium | reverse complement strand
CGGTTCTCCGCAACGCGGATCACGTCGTCTCTGAATTCCTTGGGAAAGGGCTTGGGCATGATGACATCCTTCCAGGCCAGCCTCTCGGCTAGCCATGTTTGATGTCACCTGTTCCTGCACCAGACCCATACCTCTCTGCGCTCGCAGGGTGCGAGCCTCACTACGAACACTAAGTCATACCTCCGACAACCTCACCTGCAGGGTACTAACTGGCATGTCTGCATGCTGCCTGCTGACGAGAGGGCGCGCCAGCCCGGGCCATCGTTGGGCCATTCTTGCCAAGAAAAACAACTGAAACCAACTGACACTCACTGACTGAAACCGCATGTTTCTGCGGATCGCTCCCATATATACAGTGCTGAAGAACCCCTGATCACACTGAAAATCGAAAGGTCACCGGATCGATGCCGGTCGGAGCCACGTAACGGCTATTACACCGTTGCTGAACCCCCGCGTAGCTTCTACATCGCGGGGGTTCTTTACTTTTCCACTCGTCGTCGAGTTCGCAGCTGGTCCAGCGAGCGCGTTGCGACAATGACGCAGTAGATGGGTATAGGAGCGCTATCGAGCCCCCACTACTGCGATACTGCGGCGCTCGACCGAATCGGACACGGCTCCCAATCCGGGGGCGAGAGTCCGCCCGGCCCGGCCGTTCGACGCGACGGCGGGATTCGAACCCGCGCATCCCCGACTATGAATCGGGTACCGAAACCACTTCGGAACGCCGCGATATCTGCCACGGTACGCGAATCGCGACCGCAGATCTCCGATGTTACGCAGCTTTTACCCGGATGACATCGAAAGTCTCGGGGCTTGATTCCGCACCTTCCGAGGTGTAGGGCTGAGTACGCGTTAGGTCGTCGAGGTGCCCGAACGGCTTGCGGCCCACCTAGACTCGGCGTATGACTCGCGCACAGCGCTCGCGCCGCTCACACCGCCCGCACGGTCCGCAGCGTCCGCGCCGCCGACTCGGCCTCTGGCTCGTGTGGGGCGGTGCCGCGCTGATCGCGGCCTCGATCCCTCAGTTCTTCTTCGGCGTGCCGCTCTCCGAGGGCTTCGCTCCGGCCGGCCTCTCGCTCGGACCGATCGCCGTCATCGGAGGGATCGTGCTTCTCACCTCGCGCCGCCCCGTGCGCGGCGAGCGCTACGTCGATGACGGTTCCGCCCTCCGCAACCTCGATCATCTGCAGTGACCTGTAGCGACCCGCACGCGCCCGCGTTACGGCAGCACCGAGAACCCCGCGGGCAGAACGCCGCGCCCGGTGATCGCGAGCAGCAGTTCGGCCCCGGTTCCCGAATCGAGCGCGAGGCCCGCGGCCAGCTCCAGGGTGCTGCGCAGCGCCGGGAGGGGCGGCGCGGCGGGCAGGCCCGAGGCGCG
Source organism: Leucobacter ruminantium (assembly GCF_017565705.1). GTDB lineage: Bacteria > Actinomycetota > Actinomycetes > Actinomycetales > Microbacteriaceae > Leucobacter > Leucobacter ruminantium. The sequence continues at coordinate 101,003 of NZ_JAGDYL010000014.1, read as the reverse complement.
GGCGATGTCGAGACCGTGCACGATCAGTTCGAAGGTGCGGGTGGGCAGGTAGTCGCTCAGCCGCATCCCGCCCACGACCGTCGTGATCGACCGGTCATCGATTCCCGACAGGGATCCCGTGACGCGATTCACGATCGCCTCGAATGCGGGCGAGGGATCCGCTCCGAGCGCAGCGCCGGCATCGATCCCTCGCCGCAGCACGGCGTCGGGGTTGGCATTCGGGATCGCTCCGACGCGCGCGTAGTACTCGGCCGCGCTCGCGGCGTCCGCGCGGTCAGCCGGTGTTCGAAGGTACTCTTCCACGGTGAGCAGCGCACGGCTCGTATGCCCGACGAGTGCGCGCATGTCCCAGTCGCCGAGGCCCGGGCCGCTCCAGGCGGCCTCAGGCAGGTCACGCACCAGCTCGCCGGTCCAGCGCGCGGCGGCGGTGAATACCTCGATCGTCTCGCCCAAGCTGCTCATCACGCCCTCCTTGCTGCCTCAGCCCGAGCGTACCTCGTGTCTGTCAGAGGCGCGGGGTAGCGTGGCACCATGGTCGACCGGCACCGGCACCGGCACCAGTGCGGGAGCGACCGGCCGGCACGAAGAGGTGAGGGAGGCGACGCGATGAGGGATCGGAGGAGCGGAGCGGCGGCGGTCGCGAGGGGAGGGGCGTGCGGCCCCGCCCCGCCGCGGGCGGCCGCGAGGGCGGTCGCGGTCGCGGCGGCGCTCGCACTCGCCGGAGTTCTCGGCGGCTGCGCCGGGGAGGCCGGGGGCGAGCCGGCACCCACGGGAGGCGGCTCCGAACCCGAGTCGGGGGCTGAGGCCCTCTCCGCCCCCGCCCCCGTCGTGTCGGGGTTGGAGGCGCCGTGGTCGGTGGTGTTCCACGAGGGCACGCCGATCCTCAGCGAGCGCGACTCCGGGCGCATCCTCCTGCTCGATCCCGAGGGCGAGGTCGTCGAACTCGTCACCGTGGACAGCACCCACCGCGTCGAGGGCGGGCTGCTCGGGCTCGCGGTGCGCGACGATCACCTCTACGCCTACGCCACGTTCGGCGACGAGAACCGCATCGTGCGCTACCCGCTCATCGGCGAGGGATCGAGCCTCGCGGCAGGAGACCCCGAGCCAGTCCTCTCAGGCATCCCCGCCGGCACCAATCACAACGGCGGCCGCATCGCCTTCGGCCCGGACGGCATGCTCTACGCGACGACGGGAGACGCCGGCGACACCGACCATGCGCAGGATCTCGACTCGCTCGCGGGCAAGATCCTGCGCATGACCCCCGACGGCGGGGTACCAAGCGACAACCCGTTCGAGGGCTCTCACGTCTACAGCTACGGACATCGCAACCCCCAGGGCATCGCCTGGGCCGAAGACGGCACGATGTACGCCTCTGAGTTCGGGCAGAACACCTGGGACGAGCTGAACGTGATCGAGGCGGGCGGCGACTACGGCTGGCCGGAGGCCGAAGGCCTCTCAGGAGACGCGAGGTACATCGACCCCGTGCAGCAGTGGGAGCCGGCGAATGCGAGTCCGAGCGGCATCGCCACCCATGAGGGCAGCATCTGGATCGCCAATCTGCGCGGCGCTTCCCTCCGCGAGGTGCCCCTCGACGCCCCCGCCTCATCCGTGGTGCACTACGCGGGCGAATACGGTCGCATCCGCGACATCGCGGTCGCGCCCGACGGGCGGCTCTGGATGGTCACGGGCAACACCGACGGCCGCGGCGATCCCTCGCCGCAAGACGATCGCATCCTACGCCTGCCCGCGCCCTGACTCCTCGGCGCCCTGCGGGAGCGCGCTCCGGTCGGGGCCGGGCTCGGGCATGAGCACGAGCCCGTGCTCGGAGTACGACGCCCGCATGAGCTGCTCCACCCAGCGGCGCGAGAGCACGATCCGTTCCCGGGAGGAGGAGTGGAAGACTATCGGAACCGACGGGGTGATCCACAGCGAGACCGGACTGCTCCTGCCGTCGCACGGCGTCCAGGTGAGGAAGAACGATTCCCGCTTCCGCAGTCGTGCCGTGATGACGACACGAAGATGCTCGAGGGTGCGATCGTCGAACTCGTAGCGCTGTTTCTTGCCGTAGCTGAGTGTTCCCAAGAGAGCTTTCGTGTGTCGTGGTCGTGCGGTTCGACTGGCGCAGCGCCGCCCCGGCGGCCCATCCGTCGGAGCCGTCGGAGCGCGCGAGAAGAAGAGCTGCAGCGCCGACAGTACCGATCGTCGCCTCACCCCTGGGGGTGTGTTCTCGACGCCGCAGGTCCCTTAGAATCACGCGGAAACCGGGGGTATCGGAGCCCCCGCTGCCGCCCTCGAACTCCCTATACTCAAGGTGTGCACCGAGATCCCCTGCGCTTGCGCCTGCTCAACGACTACGAGGTCGTGCTCGCCGGTCTCGGGGCTATGCTCAGGCCGTTCGCCGATCGCGTGCGCATCGTCGAGGCCGATATCGGCGTCGAGGCGAAGCGTCCCGTCGATGTGACCCTGTACGACACCTTCGCGGGGGTGCAGCCCGACCAGGATGACATCGATGCGGTGCTCGCGGACCCGTTGGCGGGAGCGGTGGTGGTCTACTCCTGGAACACCCATGACGAGCTCGTCCGCGCCGCCCTCGAGAAGGGCTGCCGCGGGTACCTCGGTAAGACGATGCCGGCTGCCGAGCTCGTAGAGGCCCTGGAGCGCGTGGCCGCCGGCAGCACCGTCGCCCGGAAAGGATCGCTTCCGGCGCCCGGAGCCGAGCTCTCGACTCCGGGGGCCGATTGGCCCGGCCGGGCGCAGGGCCTCAGCGTACGTGAGGCCGAGATCGTGGCGCTCATCACGCAGGGCTTCACGAACTCGGAGATCGCCGCCCGCAGCTACATCAGCATGAACTCCCTGAAGTCCTACATCCGCTCGGCCTACCGCAAGATGGGCGTCGAGCGGCGGTCTCAGGCGGTGCGATGGGGCATCGAGCACGGGATGCTGCCGTCGGCGTCCGAGCGCAGCGGTCGGTGACCGTGCTGGGCGAGGGACCGGCGACGCCCTCCCGCGCCGCAGACGGCGAGGGGTGCGATCGCGATGGATGAGCGCATCCGCTCCGCGGCCCGTTCGGCCGAGCGCTCCTCGCCGTTCCGGCTGCTCGCCCGCGGCGGCTACGTCGCGAACGGCCTCATCCACGTGCTCATCGGCTCGCTCGTGATCGCTGCCCTGGTGCAGGGGGGTCGGGCGCGCGCTGATCAGGCCGGCGCTCTGGAGGCGATCGCATCGGTGCCGCTGGGGCTCGCGGTGCTCTGGGCGATCGTCGTGCTGCTCGGTGCGCTGGGCGCCTTCCACGGGGTCCACGGCTTCGCGCTGCGCCGGGAATCGCGGCGGGAGCGCTGGGGCCGCCGGCTGTCGGAGTGGGGGCAGGCCTGCGCTTTCATCGTCATGGGCGGCATCGCCGCGGTCATCGCAGTCGGGGCTAGGCCCGACCCGGATGAGAGCGCCCAGGAGGCCAGCCGCGGGCTGCTGGGGCTCCCGGGCGGATGGGCGCTGCTCGGACTCGCGGGTGCAGGCGTGGGTGTGGCGGGCATCGTCTGGATCGTGATGGGGGTGGGGCGGAGCTTCCGGAAGCAGTTGCGACTTCCGCAGGGCCGAGCCGGGCGCCTGATCTCAGCACTCGGGGCCGTGGGCTTCGTGTCGAAAGGGATCGCGCTGCTCGCGGTCGGAGGGCTGCTGATCAGCGCGACCGTGCAGCGGGACCCCGAAGCGGCCGGCGCGCTCGACGCCGCGGTCGGGTCGCTCCGAGGTCTGCCGTTCGGCGAGGCCGTCATGCTCGTGATCGGGGCGGGCTTCATCGTGTACGGCGTGTTCTGCGTCTTCCGCGCCCGGCTCGCGACGCTGTGAGACGTCTCCGTATAGCCTCTTCTCCTGCCTCGCGTCAACGCCCTGTCCTCTCCGAGAGCCGCGCGTACCGTGGAGATCCAGACCACACCGGATCACTGAGGAGGTCGAATATGTCTGAGAACGAAGAGCATGATGTTCACGAGGCCACCGAGACCGAGGCGCAGAACGGTCACGGCACCGCGAGCGCACCATCAGGGGGCAAGACGCAGGACCGTCCGATACTCGACGGCTCGACCGTCGACTACGGTCGCGCCGGATCGGGAGTGAACCCTCGATACGGCGAGGAGGATCCCGGGCTCGTGCGGCATCCCGAGACGGGGGAGAAGACGCCGACGCCCGACGAGGAGAGCTGACGCCGCGCCGTCGCACCGCCGAGAGTCGACGAACCGGAAATGGGGAGAAGACGGGAAAGAGCGGGAGACGGGGGTTCCGTTCTGAGCCTCGACGTGTAGGCTTATCGAGAAGCACCGAAGAATCGAGTGCAGTTCCCGTTCAACGATCGCCGTATTGCTCGGCGTCGCACTCAGTTTCTTGTTTTCCAGGCGGCTCAGCCGCTCTTCTCAATCGGATCGATTTCTCATCTTCTTCGCGCGTGACTCTCGCGGCCCGGATCACTCGGCCGCTCGCCTCACGTTGCCCCTGCGCCGCCTCCAGGGCGACGCCCCAGACTCCGTGTCGGCATCGCCGTCGCGGTCATCCGGGCCGCTGACGCGGTCCACGACACTGTAAGGAAAGGCGCTATGGCAACTGGCACCGTCAAATGGTTCAACTCCGAAAAGGGCTTCGGCTTCATCGCTCCCGATGACGGCTCGCGAGACGTGTTCGCGCACTTCAGCGCGATCTCGGGTTCGGGCTACCGCAGCCTGGAAGAGAACCAGCGCGTGGAGTTCGAGACCGAGGAGGGCCCCAAGGGCCCGCAGGCGGCTGACATCCGCGCTCTCTGAGCCTCTCGCGGGCCGGTGCCGCTGAGCACCGGCCCGCGCAGCTCACCCGTGGGGCGCGCGTTCGCGCGTCAGCCCCGTGACCCGGAGTAGAGTGCTCTTCCGTGGCCTCCTCCCTCGCGCCGCTGCAGCGCATCCCGCCCAGCGCACTCGCGATCCTCGCCATCTTCAGCGTGCAGTTCGGCAACGCGCTGGTGGGATCCCTCTTCGACGCCGTCGGACCGTTCGGGGCGGCCGCCTGCCGCCTCTGCTTCGCCGCCGCGATACTCGCGCTCGTCGTGCGCCCGAGGATGCGCGGCTGGAGCCGTCGCACCTGGCTGGGCGTCGTGCTGCTCGGCATCGGCCTCGGCGGCATGAACCTCTTCATCTATCTCGCCATCCAGCAGATCCCGATCGGTATCGCCGTGACGATCGAGCTGATGGGCCCGCTCGCCGTCGCCGCCATCGGCATCCGCCGAGTCGTCGACGCGGTCTGGGTGGTGCTCGCCGTCGCCGGCGTCGCGCTGCTCGGCCTCCGCGGAGGCCCCTCGTTCGAAGCCGTCGGCGTGCTCTTCGCCCTCGTCGCGGCTGCTTTCTGGGCGCTCTACATCCTCTGCTCAGCCATGCTCGGCCCGCGCGTTCGCGGCGTCGACGGGCTCGCAGCGGCGAGCGTGGTGGCTGCGCTCGTCATCGCTCCCTTCGGCGTGGGAGAGGCGATCGCGGCGATGGCCGTGGATCCCTCGCTGATCCTCGCGTTCCTCGGCCTCGCCCTGCTCACCTCGGCGGTCCCCTACACGCTCGAGTTCGTCTCGCTGAAGCGCATGTCGTCGCGGGTGTTCGGCGTGCTCTCCAGCCTCGGCCCCGCGGTCGCCGCGCTCGCCGGATTCGTCGTGCTGCACCAGCGTCTCGAGCCGCTGCAACTGCTCGCCATGCTGCTCGTGATCGCCGCGAGCGCCGGGGTTGTCGCGGGGTCGCGCGCCCGCTGAGGAGGGCGGCGCGGAATGCCTCGCCGCACGCGGCGGATGTTATTCTCCGAGCCCCGCGCGAGCGACGATGCTAGCGTGTCTGTGGGGAGAATCCCGCGAGAGGGGTGTATGACGCGATGGTAGACCGGGGACGACGCAGGCTGAGGAGCATTCTCGGAGCCGTGGGAGCGACGCTGCTGGTCGGCGCGATGCTGGTCGGCGGGCAGGGCGCGGCGACCCCGGCTCAGGCCGTCGATCTCCCGACGTGGGACGATGTGCAGCAGGCGAAGAACAACCAGGCCAGCGCCGCGGCGAAGGTCAAGGAGATCGAAGGGCTGATCGCCGCCGGCGAGAAGGAGCTCGAGCGCCTGCGCAACCTGCACGCGACCACCATCCAGGAACTCCAGGAGGCCGAGGCCGCGCTCGCCGCAGCCGCTGCGAAGGCCCAGACGCTCAATGAGCAGGCCGCGGCCAGCCGCGAGGAGGCTGACCGCGCCGCCGAGCAGGCCGGCGTGATCGTCGCGCAGATGTACCGCTCGGGCGGCGTCGACCGCAGCATGGAGCTCTTCCTCGACTCCGACGGCGAGACGGCCGATGCGCTGCTCGAACGGCTCGCCTCGATGTCGAAGGCCACCGAGCGCAACACCCAGCTCTCGGAGGAGGCCGAGCAGGCGGCCAACACCGCGGACTCGCTCGGCAAGCAGGCGAAGGCCGCCGAGGAGGAGCGCGAGGTGCTGCGCCAGGACAAGGAGCAGAAGGAGGCCGCGGCCGCCGAGGCGGTGACCAGCCAGGGCGAGCTGGTGCGGCAGCAGGAGGAGCAGCAGCGTGACCTCGAGGTCAAGCTCGAGGCGCTCAAGGACACGACCACCAAGACGGTCGCCGGATACCAGGAGCGCCTGCGCATCGAGGAGGAGCAGCGCCGCGCCGCCGCGGAGGAGGCCGCCCGCCGCGCAGCCGAGGCCAACGCCGGCGGCGGTGGTGGAGGAGGCGGCGTCGTGGCACCGCCGCCCGGCGGTGGCGGGGGCGGCGGCGGAGGCGTCAGCAACGGCTGGGTGATCCCGACCTCCGGCTACTACGTCTCCGAGGGCTTCGGCGCGTACCCCCGCAACCACACGGGCATCGACCTCGCCACGGGATGCGGCACGCCGATCGTATCGGCAGCCCCGGGCGTGGTGGCGCTCACCTACTGGGACGGCGGCGGTGGCGGCAACATGGTCAGCGTGAACCACCCGAACGGCTGGCAGACCCGCTACGCGCACATGATCGGCTGGGCAGTCGTGTCGCCCGGACAGCCGGTCGGGGCCGGTCAGGTCATCGGTTACGTCGGCACGACCGGCGCGAGCACCGGCTGCCATCTGCACTTCGAGATGCGCCCCAACCAGGACAACGGCTGGTACGGCTTCGTCAACCCGGCCTACTACATCAACTTCTGATCGGGACGTTCGCGGCCGAGTCCGCTGCGGGCGATGCGAAAGAGGGGGTGAGGGATCCGCGGATCCCTCACCCCCTCTTTCATGCGGGGCGCGCGCCCCGCCGCACTCAATGCCCCTCGGCCTTGAGGCGCTCCTGAGCTTCGACGATGAGCTGCTCGGCGTCGGCCGCCGAACCCCAGGCATCGACCTTGACCCACTTGCCGGGCTCGAGATCCTTGTAGTGCTCGAAGAAGTGCTCGATCTCCTTGCGGGTGTACTCCGGGATGTCCGCGACGTCCTGGATGTGCGCCCAGCGCGGATCCTTGTGCTGCACCGCGATGACCTTGTCGTCGCCGCCGGCCTCGTCGCTCATCTTGAGCACGCCGACGGGGCGCACCTTGACGCCGACGCCGGGGAACACCGGGTAGTCGAGCAGCACGAGCACGTCGAGCGGATCGCCGTCCTCGCCGAGGGTCTCCTCGAAGAAACCGTAGTCGGTGGGGTAGACGAAGCCCGTGTAGAGCACGCGGTCGAGGTAGACGCGACCGGTCTCGTGGTCGACCTCGTACTTGTTGCGGCTGCCCTTCGGGATTTCGATGACGGCGTCGAATGCTGCGGCCATATGGAGCTCCTAGCGGTGTGAGAAGGTGGCGTGCACGATCCGGCCGCCTGGCGCGCCGGAGCACGGCTCTAGCGTACCCGCTCGATCTCCAGACGCTTCCGCGCGCTGACCTCGGTACCCATGCGGGGCCGGGAGCGAGGCCGCCGATACCGGGTGGCGACCCATCGAGCTGCGGGGGCGCCGGTACGACTGCGCGGGCGCCCTAGGGCGGCCCGCGAGCCGGGCGCTGCGCGCTGCGCGGCACCGGTGGTCGAGGGCGGCTCGTCCCGGTGAGGCGCTACCGTGGGGGCATGGTGCAGCGGGCGGTTCTCGAGACCAGGGCGTCGGCGCGGCGCGCGCTTCGCGGGTGGCTGACCGAGCGCGCCCCGGAAGCCGGGCGGGGCGCGTCGCCCCCGCTCGTGCTCGTCGCGCTCTCGGGCGGGGCCGACTCCCTCGCGCTCGCCGCCGCTGTCGCCTACGAGGCTCCGCGCGTCGGCCTGAGGCCCGGCGCCGTCGTGGTGGATCACGGCCTGCAACGGGAGTCCGCATCGGTCGCGGCGGGCGCGGCCGAGCAGGCCGCAGCGCTCGGCCTCGACCCGGTGCACGTGGAGCGCGTGCGGGTGGAAGGCGAGCGCGGCGAGGGGCCCGAGGCCGCCGCGCGCGACGCCAGGTACGCAGCCTTCGCGCGCGTGGCGGGGCGCACGCGCGCGGCGGCGATCCTCACCGCCCATACCCGAGACGACCAGGCGGAGCAGGTGCTGCTCGCCCTCGCGCGCGGATCGGGGCTGCGCAGCATCGCAGGCATTCCGCAGCGGCGGCCGCTCCCGGGCTCCGAGGGGGCGATCGTGCTGCGGCCGTTCCTCGGAGAACGGCCCGCGATCACCCGGCAGACCACCCTCGCAGCCTGCGGCGAGCTGGGGCTCGAGTATTGGCGAGACCCCCACAACGGCGACCCCGTCTACGCACGCGTGCGCGTGCGAGAGCGGGTGCTGCCGGAGCTGGAGCGCGAGCTCGGGCCTGGGATCGCGGCGGCACTCGCACGCTCGGCCGACCTCGCGCGCGACGACGCGGACGCCTTGGACGCGCTCGCCGAGGAAACCCTCGAGGAGATCGTGGAGCACGCCGAGGCGGGGATCGCGGTGTCGCTCGCCGCGCTCGCGGCGAACCCGCCGGCGCTCAGGCACCGCATGATCCGGACGATCGCCCGCGCGGAGTTCGGGGTGCAACTCAGCCGGGAGCACACCCTCGCGGTCGCGCGGCTCGTCACCGACTGGCGCGGGCAGGGACCGATCGACGTACCGGGCGCATCGGTGCGGCGCGAACTGGGCCGCCTCGTGTTCACCGCACGCTGAGCCCCGATCCCTCGCCTGCCCCCGTCCTCGTCCACCGTCCCGTGAGTCGGATCTGACCCGTCATTCGGACGAGAACCCGCGATTCCGTCCGAACGACGGGTGCGATCCGAACGAGCAGACGCCCGCTGGGGGCGAGAACGCGACCCGTCCTCCGCGCCCCGCCGAGCAGTGGGAGAATGGAGCGCATGGACGCGAAACACCTGGGAGACGAGCTCTCCGTCGTGCTGCACACCGAGGCCGAACTGCACGCGCGCCTCGCCGAACTGGCCCGCGAGATCGAAGCCGACTACGCCGACGAGCCCCCGCTGCTCGTCGGCGTGCTCAAGGGCGCGGTGATGGTGATGGCGGATCTCGCCCGCGAGCTGCGGTTCCACGCGCAGATGGACTGGATGGCCGTCTCCTCCTACGGCGCGGGCACCAAGTCGAGCGGCGTCGTGAAGATCCTGAAGGACCTCGATTCCGATATCACCGACCGCGACGTGCTGATCGTCGAGGACATCATCGACTCCGGCCTCACTCTGCACTGGCTGAAGGAGAACCTGGAGAGCCGCGGCGCGAGGTCCGTGCGTATCTGCACGATGCTGCGCAAGCCCGACGCGATGAAGGTCGACCTCGAGGTCGCGTACAACGGCTTCGACATCCCCGTCGACTTCGTCGTGGGCTACGGCCTCGACTACGCGGAGGACTACCGCAACCTGCGCGACGTGGCGATCCTCGCACCGCACGTCTACGGCGGGGAGGGCTGAGCGGATCCCTCGCCCCCTGGGCCCCGGCTGCGCCGTGAGCGGACAAACGCCCCCGCTCCAGGCCGGTGTCAGTGGCATTCGTTACGCTAGCTCCTGCTGGACGTCCCGGCACGGTCATCTCGAAAGGCGCCGACTTGGCAGAGAAATCAACGAAGAGCACGTCGAAGACCCGGAAGCTGCTGCGCGGCCCGCTGCTCTACCTGGTCCTCGCACCGCTGATCGTGCTGCTCGGCTGGTCGCTGCTCTCGGGCGGCGACACCCGTGAGGTGACGACCGAGCGCGGACTCGAGATGATCTCGAGCGAGCAGGTGAAGAAGGCCGAGATCGTCGACGGCGATCAGCGCGTCAACCTCGAACTCGCGAAGACCGACAAGAAGACCGGCACCGCCAAGGTCTACTTCTACTACGTGGAGCAGCGCGGCGCCGACGTGGTCGCCGCGATCGACGAGGCGAAGCCCAAGGACGGCTTCACCGACAAGGTGCCGCAGCCCAACCCGATCTGGTCGCTGCTCGGCTTCCTCCTTCCGATGCTGCTCATCGGCCTGCTGATCTGGTGGATGCTCTCCTCCATGCAGGGCGGCGGTCGCGGCGTCATGCAGTTCGGCAAGAACAAGGCCAAGCTGATGTCCAAGGACATGCCGCAGGTCACCTTCGCGGATGTCGCCGGAGCCGACGAGGCGGTCGAGGAGCTGCACGAGATCAAGGACTTCCTGCAAGACGCCTCGCGCTTCCAGGCCGTCGGGGCTCGCATTCCGAAGGGCGTGCTGCTCTACGGCCCGCCCGGCACGGGCAAGACGCTGCTCGCCCGCGCCGTGGCAGGCGAGGCCGGTGTGCCCTTCTACTCGATCTCCGGCTCCGACTTCGTGGAGATGTTCGTCGGCGTCGGCGCGAGCCGCGTGCGCGACCTCTTCAAGGAGGCGAAGGCCAACGCGCCCGCCATCATCTTCGTCGACGAGATCGACGCCGTCGGTCAGCGTCGCGGGCAGGGCATGGGCGGCGGTCACGACGAGCGCGAGCAGACGCTCAACCAGCTGCTCGTCGAGATGGACGGCTTCGACCCCAAGACCAACGTCATCATGATCGCGGCGACCAACCGGCCCGACATGCTCGACCCCGCGCTGCTGCGCCCGGGCCGCTTCGACCGGCAGATCGGCGTCGACGCCCCCGACATGCCGGGTCGCCTCAAGATCCTGCAGGTGCACTCGAAGGGCAAGCCGCTGTCGCAGAGCGTCGACCTCGAGGTCGTCGCACGCAAGACGCCCGGCTTCTCCGGCGCCGATCTCGCGAACGTGCTCAACGAGGCGGCGCTGCTGACCGCGCGATCGAACGCGCAGCTCATCGACAACCGCGCCCTCGATGAGGCCATCGATCGCGTGATCGCCGGCCCCCAGCGCCGCACCCGCGTCATGAAGGATCGCGAGAAGCTCATCACGGCCTACCACGAGGGCGGTCACGCGCTCGTCGCCGCCGGGCTGAACCACACCGACCCCGTCACGAAGATCACGATCCTGCCGAGAGGTCGGGCGCTGGGCTACACGATGGTCATCCCGCTCGAGGACAAGTACTCGGTGACCCGCAACGAGTTGCAGGATCAGCTTGCCTACGCGCTCGGCGGCCGCGTCGCCGAGGAGCTCGTGTTCCACGACCCCACCACGGGCGCGGGCAACGACATCGAGAAGGCCACCGGCACGGCGCGCAAGATGGTCACCGAGTACGGTATGACCACCACCGTCGGCCCCGTGAAGCTCGGACAGGCGCAGCCCGGTGCCTTCATGGGCGAGTTCGGGCAGAGCCGAGACTACTCCGAAGGCGTCGCGGTGACGATCGACAGCGAGGTGCGCGCCCTGCTCGAGCAGGCGCACAACGAGGCCTACGAGGTGCTGGTGATGAACCGCGACATTCTCGACAACCTGGCGCGCGAGCTGCTCGAGAAGGAGACGCTCGACCACATCCAGATCGCCGAGATCTTCCGCGACGTGAAGAAGCTGCCCGAGCGGCCCGTCTGGCTCTCGAGCACGGACCGGCCGATCTCGGACCGACCCCCGATCGAGGTGCCGGTCGCGGTGCGCACCGACGGCGAACGGGCGAACGCCGACGATGTCGAGGTGAAGCCCGCGGCCGGTGAGGCAGCATCCGAGGGCGACGCGGCGAAACCCGCGGACGGCAGTGCCGCCGCGGGCGAGAGCGCCGCGGGCGTCGCGGGGCAGACCTCGACCGAGGGTGCAGCAGGCGAGGCGCCTCCCGCCCAGACCCCGCCCGCGCCGACCTCGGACGGGACGGGCGCCGGGAGCGACGCTCAGCACCCCGCGAACCCCTCGCAGGGCGGGACCGGCCTGCCGCCCCGCAACCTCGGTGTTCCCGACCGCGACGACGACCGGTAGCGCGCATGGCTGAGGGAGTGGACCGTCCGCGCATCGCAGCGGCGGTGCGCGAGCTGCTGGCCGCGATCGGCGCCGATCCGGCGAGCGAGGAGCTCGCGGGAACGCCGGGCCGTGTCGCCGACGCCTACGCCGAGTTCTTCTCCGGAATGGGCGAGGATCCCTGTGCCTTCCTCGCAGACTCCGTGCCGGTGGGCGACCAGTCGGGCGAACTCGTGCTGATGCGCGACATCGAGCTGCGGTCGGTCTGCGAGCACCACCTGCTGCCGTTCCGAGGGCGCGCGCACGTCGCCTACCGCCCGGGGGAGCGGGTCGTCGGCCTGAGCGCGCTGCCGCGCGTGGTCGCCTCGCTCGCCGCGCGGCCCCAGGTGCAGGAGCGGCTGGGCGAGCAGATCGCCGCGGCCATCGATGCCGCGATCGGCCCCCAGGGCGTGCTCGTGGTGCTCGAGGCGACGCACGGGTGCGTGGCCGACCGCGGTGTGCGCCAGACCGGCGCCCGCGCGATCACCGTCGCGGCGCGCGGATCCCTCGCCCGTCCAGCGGAGCAGGCCGCCGTCTTCGCCCTGATCGGCGGCCGCGATGCCTGAGCGCGGCGTGCTCGTCATGGGCGTGCTCAACGTCACGCCGGACTCGTTCAGCGACGGCGGCAGCTATCTCTCCGCCGAGGCTGCGGTGGCGCACGGCCGACGGCTCGTCGAGCTCGGCGCCGACATCGTCGACGTCGGCGGCGAGTCGACGCGGCCCGGAGCCGAGCCGGTGCCGCGCGAGGAGGAGCTGCGGCGCGTGCTGCCAGTGGTGCGCGCGCTCGCCGCAGAGGGCATCGCCGTCTCGATCGACACGCTGCACGCCGAGACGGCGCAGGCGGCCGTCGCCGCCGGCGCGCGCTACATCAACGACGTCTCGGGCGGTCTGCACGACCCCGCGATGCATGCCGCGGCGGCATGGGCCTCGGCCGAGCACGGGGCGAGCTACATCATCGGGCACTGGAGAGGGATCCCCGACCCGCGGCACGAGCGATCCGGATACGACGACGTGGTCGCAGAGGTGCGCGACGCGCTCGCCGGGCTCGCGCGCGAAGCGATCGCCGCCGGTGTCGACCCGAATCGCATCGTCATCGACCCGGGCCTCGGCTTCGACAAGACCGGCGAGCAGTGCTGGGAACTGCTGCGGCGTCTCCACGAGCTCTCCGCCCTCGGCCACCGCGTGCTCGTCGGCGCCTCGCGGAAGCGGATGATCGCGGAAGCCCTCGCCGCCGGCCTCGGCCGCACCGTCTCGCCGGAGCAGCGGGATCTGGCGACGGCCGTGGTGAGCACTCTCGTCGCCCGGGCCGGGGCGTGGGGTGTGCGCGTGCACGACGTCGACGCCACGGCGCAGGCGCTCGCGGTCGAGCGCGCATGGAGCGGTGGGGATCCCTCGCCGCCAGCGGCGGCACCTGAACCGGCACGGTCCCCGGATCCTTCACCGGTACCGGCACCTGAACCGACCGCCGCTCCTGAACCCGCCGTGAGGGACCGCATCACCCTGACCGGGCTCGAGGTGTTCGCGCACCACGGCGTCTTCGACTTCGAGCGGGAGCGGGGGCAGCGCTTCCTGATCGACGCCGAGGTCGAGGTCGACCTCCGGCCGGCCGCGGCGGGCGATGCGCTCGAGCGCACCGTGCACTACGGCGAGCTCGCCGATGCGATCGTCGAGGCCGTGCGCAGGGATCCCGTCGACCTGATCGAGACCCTGGCCGAGCGCGTCGCACAGGTGGCGCTCGGATTCCCCGGAGTGCGGGAGGCGAGCATCACGGTGCACAAGCCGGACGCGCCGATCGACGCGGTCTTCTCCGACGTGTCGGTGAGCATCGTGCGAGGGCAGGGAGGCCGGTGGTGATCGCTCGGATCGTGCCCGTACTCTTCGCGTTCGGCGCCAATCTGGGCGACAGGGGCGAGACCATTCGTGCGGCGCAGCGGGAGCTCGCCGCCGTGCCGGGCGTCTCGGCGTTCCGCGCCTCGCCGCTGCGCGAGACCATCGCCCTCACCACGCACGGCCCCGACCCCGATGCGCCGCGATACCTGAACGGCGTCGCGCTCGCCGAGACGACGCTCGAACCGCACGCGCTGCTCGACGCGATGCAGCGGATCGAGGCCAGCCACGGGCGCGTGCGCGACGTGCACTGGGGGGATCGCACCCTCGACATCGATCTCGTGCTCTACGGGGGTCGCGCGATCGCGGACGACCGCCTGACCGTGCCGCACCCGCGCGCCCACGAGCGCGACTTCGTGCTCTCGCCGTGGCTCGACCTCGACCCCGACGCCGTGCTGATGGGGCACGGCAGGGTCGCCGAACTGCTCGCACGCATCGGCGACACCACCCGCAGGATCGACGAGGCCGGCGATGCGCGGTTTTGAGCGGATGAACCCGCTCGCCTCGCTCGCCGCAGCGGCGATGGGGGCGGCCGTCGGCCTCGTCGTGCAGTTCGCGCTCTCGGGGCGCGGGCAGGCGCCGTTCTCGCCGCCGCTCTCCCTCCCGGTGACGCTCGTGCTCGTCGGCGTCGTGCTGCTCGTCTTCGGCATCCGCCTGCGGCGCAACGTGGAGAAGCGCCCGGGAGCCGTGAACCCGTTCCACGCGGTGCGGCTGCTCGCGGCCGCCCGTGCCGGCCAGATCGTGGGAGGCCTGCTCGGCGGCTTCGGAGGCGGTCTCGCACTCTCGCTGCTCGGCCGCAGCGTGCCGGCGCCGGTCGACACCTGGCTTCCCATGGTGCTGACGCTGGCGGGGGGTGCGGTGCTCGTCGCCTGCGCGGCCGTCGCCGAGCACCTGTGCCGCGTGCCCCCGGGCGACGGCGACGAGGAGGGAGACGCAGGCCCGGATCCCTCGCTCGGCCCCGCCGACAGCGCCGCCTACCGCAAGCCCTGACCCGGCTGCTCACCGGCCGCCCGCACCCGTCTCCCTGCCCATGCACGCCCCGTACCGGGGCAGCACCGAGCTTGGGGGTGTCTGCGGCCTCTAAGCTGGTGCGGTGACGACCCTGCGTGAATTTGCGACGAAGTACTCCTCCCTCGACGAAGCCGAAGTCGAATGGCTCGAACGGTTGACCCTCGACTGGTCGCTGATCGCCGACCTCGCCCTGAGCGACGTCGTGCTCTGGGTGCCGACGGAGGAGGGCGAATATCTCGCCGTCGCGCACAGCCGCCCGGCCGGCTCGGTGACACTCTTCTACCGCGACGTCATCGGCGACTTCCTGCGCTCCGACTGGCGCGCGATCGTCGACGAGGCCATGGAGACCGGCAAGCCCGTCATCTCGACCTCCCCGGCCTGGTACGAGGAGAACCCCATGCGTCTCACCGCGCACGCCGTCAGCCGTCGCGACGAGAACGGCGAGCTGCACGGGCCCTTCGCGGTCGCGACCGTGCACGCGAGCGTCGCCGACACCCAGAACGCGTCTCGCATCGGCGCCGCCTTCCACGAGGTCGCCGACGAGCTGTTCGGCATGATCGAGGAGGGTCTCTTCCCGCCGCCCGGCAACACCCGTGGCGGCGAGCAGGGCGCCCCGCGAGCCGCCGATGGCCTCGTGCGCCTCGACCCCGAGGGCATCGCCACCTTCGTCAGCCCGAACACGCAGACCACCTTCGCGGGGATCGGCTACCGCGATGAGATCGAGGGCGAGAACTTCGCCGCGGTCGTCGCCGAAGTGGTGAAGGGCCAGTTCGACACCAACGAGTCGCTGCCGCTCATCGCGCAGGGCAAGATCGCCAAGCGGGTCGAGATCGACGTGCGCAGGCACACGATCACCCTGCGGTCCATCCCGGTGATCCGCGACGGCGTGCGCGTCGGCGGCATCGTGCTCACGCGAGACGTCACGGAGCTGCGGCAGCAGGCGCAGGAGCTCATCACGAAGGACGCGACGATCCGCGAGATCCACCACCGTGTGAAGAACAACCTGCAGACGGTCGCGTCCCTGCTGCGCGTGCAGGCGCGTCGCGCCAGGAGCGAGGAGGCCAAGCAGGTGCTCGGCCAGGCGATGCGCCGCGTCGCAGCCATCGCCGTCGTGCACGATACGCTGTCGGCCGGCCTCTCGCAGATCGTGGACTTCGACGAGGTCTTCGCCCGCGTGCTCGGCCTCGCCGCCGAGGTCGCGAGCCTGCACAACACCGTCGTGCATCCCCGCAAGGAGGGCGAGTTCGGCGAGCTCCCGTCGGAGTACGCGACGCCGCTCGCGCTCGCGCTCACGGAGATCGTCACGAACGCGGTCGAGCACGGCCTCGCCGGCAGCGAGGGCGAGGTCTTCATCAAGGCCGATCGCAACGACGAGCGGCTCGTCGTCGAGGTCGTCGACACCGGCACGGGCCTGCCCGGCGGCACGGTGGGCGACGGGCTCGGCACCCAGATCGTGCGCACCCTCGTCGAGGGCGAGCTCGGCGGCAGCATCACCTGGGGTCCCGATGCCAGGGGCGGCACCCGCGTGGTGATCGAGGTGCCGCTGCACTGGATCGCGACGCAGACGCGCGAGATCCCGCGCGTGCGGGGGTGATTCGAGGGATTCCCCGCGACCCCCAGCCCGAGCCGCGATGCCCCGGCGGCGCGGGGATCCTCGAGCTAGCGGCGGCCCCGCACCACCACCGCTGCCCCCACGAGCAGGAGCAGGGCGCCGAGCGCGATCGTGGTCGCGGCGATCCACCAACCCGCGTCGAGCTCTGCGGTTCCGAAGACCCGCTGCGCGATGTACCCGCAGAACGCCAGGATGAGCGCGCCCCACACGATGGGCCCCGTGCGAGGTCTCGGCCTGCGATTCGGCGAGGGATCCGCCACCGCTCCGGGGGTCGGCGCCGCGTGCGGGATTCCCGGCGCGGGCTCGGCGGGCGCCTCCTCGCCTGAGGGGGGTGCCGCTGCCCGGAGCCGGGTCTCGGGCGGCGCGTCAGTCGGGAGCGGCGCGTCTCCCGGAGGCTGCGCTTTCTCCGGCGAAGGCTGCGTGTCTGTCGCGGTCGGCGTGTCCGCCGTGGGCGCGGCACCTGCCGAAGGCTGCGTCTCCTCCGTGTGCAGTCCCTCCGTGAGCGGTTGCGTGTCGTCGTGCTGCTCGTTCATCGCTGCGTCTCCCGTTCGCGCGTGCGTGTGTTCTGATCCGCCGGCTCGTCGCCTGCTCTCTGCCCGCCGGTCACGTCCACCCCTCCGGCGAGCAGGTAGACGGTGACGGTGCCGATGCCGTCATCGGCGATGGCCGACTCCCGCTTCCCGGGGGCTCCGACCGAGACCGTGCGGCCGAGGAAGGCGCCTGCTGCCGCGTCCGCCGGGCGGGCGCCGTGGTCGTCGATCCGGCCGGCGAGCACCCGCACGTCGAGGTCGACGGGGGTGTCGTCCGGCAGTCGCACGCTCGTGTCGCCCGCGAGTTGCCAGATGACGATGTCGGAGTCGGGGCCGCGCTCGTCGAGATCCCTCAGGTCGATATCGGCCGATCCCGCGATCAGCACGGCGCCGGTCGCCGTGCGGCCGTCGACCTGCATGGTGCCGAAGGGCTGGAACCGAGTGCCGCCCGGCAGCACGACGGTGGCGAGCAGAGCGAACACGCCGCAGGCCGCGAGGAAGCCCACCCAGCCCGTGTGGCGGCCCCGGATTCCCACGATGATGAGTGAAAGGGCGAGCACCGCGACAGAGGCGGTGAGGCCCGCGACGAGGGCGGGGGCCGCCCCGGAGTCGATGCGACCTCCGGCCGATGCCGCTTCGAAGCCGACCCAGATCGCGGCGGCTCCGCCCGCGAGCAGTGCGAATGCGAGGCTGAGCACCGTCTGCGCGGTGCCCATGCGGTGGGCGTCGTGATGCTCGGCGTAGCGGGCACTCCACTCGTCGGCCTGCTGACCGACCTCCTCGCCCCATCGCGAGGCGCGCTCGCCGAAGCTGCGACCCCACTCCTCGGCGCGCTCGGAGGTGCGTGCCGCCCATTCCCCGGCCCGCTCCTCGAACGGTCTCTCGGTCGACGAGCGCCCCGAGGCCGTCCGCTGCGCGGAGAAGGCGGCCGTCGCGGGCCGTTCGCCCGCGGGCGCCGCGCTGTCGGAGGGCGAGCTGTCCATTCGCGAGGGATCCCGCGCCGTTGCGCTCTGCGCCCCCTGACCGCCAGGAGCGCACGCATCGCCCGCACTGTTCTCGCGCCGCTCGCGTCCGTGCTGCAGCACGAGGTGCCTGACCAGGAAGAAGGCGGCCACGAGCACCGCGATCCAGAACAGCCAGCCGACCGTGCGCATGAGCCAGAGCGGCACGCCCATCGCACTCCAGAGATCCCACCCCCAGAAGCCGGGCGTGCCCGCGAACGGGGCACCCCCGAAGACGAGCCCGACGAACAGCGGGATGATGATGACGCCCGCGACGACGGCCGCCGTGATGATCATCCCGCTCGATGCTCGCCCCCGGATGATCTCCTCCGTGTGGATGCGTCCCGTCTCATCCGGCAGCAGCAACCAGCCCACGAGGTAGAGCAGGAGGCCCGGGCCGCCGAGCAGGGTCAGTACGACGAAGACGCCGCGCACGATGAGCGGATCGATGCCGGCCTTCGCCGCGATGCCGCCCGCGACGCCGGCGAACCATCGATCGGAGCCGCGGACGATGCCGAGGCCGCGGAGCCATGTGAAGAAGGAGCCGCCGGAGGAGGGGACTCCCTGGCGCTCGGACTCTGGTGTCGTATTCATGTCTTCGAGTCTGGCCGGGCACCGCGGGCACCGCCATCGGGGATCACCCTGACCCGACCCTGAGCTTTGCCAGGGGAGACCCCCGATTCCGGTCGTTGCTGCTTGGATGGAGACATGGAACGACCGCCGCTCACCCGTCCGCTCGAGGATCGCATCCTCGCGGGCGTGTGCGCCGGCCTCGCCCGACATCTCGGGCTGCCGGTCGGGGCCGTGCGCATCGGCACGCTCGTGTTCGCCGCGCTCGGCGGCTTCGGTGCGCTGCTCTACCTGTGGTTGTGGGCGACCGTGCCGCGCGAGGGCGAGACGGAAGGCGTGGTACCGCTGCGCCGGGCCCTCACCCGGCCGGCCGATGCGGGCGAGGGATCGCGCCCTCCGGGCGCTGCGCCTACCGAGGGCGCCCCGTGGGCTGCGCCGGCTGCGGGCTCCGCGGGGGCAGCTGTCACGGACCGGCGCAGCTCGGAGCCCGGGGAACGGGGCGGAGCGGACGCGGATCACCGGGAAGGCTCAGGCGAGGCGTCACGGGGCCGCTGGCCGATCGCCGAACTGCTGCTGGGGGCATGTCTGCTCATCGCCGGCGCCGGTCTCGTGCTCGAGCGCCTCGGCGTGCATATCAACCTCGAGCTCGTGCTGCCCGCGCTGGCGGTGCTCGTCGGCGTCGGGCTGACCTGGTGGCAGATCGCCGACAGGGATCGCCCCGATCGCCATCAGCTCCCGCGCGTGCTGGGCGCGCTCGCGCTCGTGGCCGTCGGCGTGCTCATGTTCTTCGTCACCGCGCGCGAGCCCAGTGCGCTCACGGTGATCGCCGCTGCACTTGCCGTGCTCGGCGGTGTCGCGCTCGCGATCGCGCCGTGGCTGCTGCGGCTCAACCGCGAACTGCTCGCCGAGCGTTCGGCGCGAGCGCGCGAGGCCGAACGCTCCGACATCGCCGCGCACCTGCACGACTCGGTGCTGCAGACGCTCGCGCTGATCCAGCAGCGATCGGATCCGGGCAGCGAGGTCGCCAGGCTCGCGCGCGGGCAGGAGCGGGAACTGCGCGAGTGGCTGTTCCGCGCGGCAGACGGGGGAGCGCCGCAGCGCGAGGCCGTCGGCACCGAGCTGCGCGAGCACGCTGCGGCGCTCGAGGAGGCGCACCCGGTGCGATTCGAGGTGATCGGGGTCGGACTCGGCGACTCCGCGACGGCTCCGTCGCCGATCGTCGCCGCGGCCAGGGAGGCCATGCTCAACGCGGCGAGGCACGCGGGGGGCGACGTCACCGTCTACGTCGAGGCGAGTCGGCACAGGATCTCCGTCGACGTCACCGACCGGGGTCCCGGCCTCGATCTCGGTGCGCTGCCCGAGGGGCGGATGGGCGTGCGCGAGTCGATCCTGGGGCGCATGGAGCGCGCGGGCGGCACCGCGAGATTCGTGCCGGGGCCGGGCGGCGCGGGCACGTCGGTGCGGCTCTCGATGCCGCTCGAGGAACCGGGGTCGGTGCCGGAACCGGCGTCGGGGCCCGCGTCGACATCGGTGCAAGTACCGGCATCGGGGCCCGCGTCGGAATCGAATCGGGCGCAGGAGCGCGCCCCTGAGCAGAACGGGAGCAGAGGATGAGCGAGACCGGCCGTGCCGCGATCAGGGTGGTCATCGTCGACGACCATCAGATCTTCCGCGGGGGCCTGCGGGCTGAGCTCGGGGACGAGATCGAGGTGGTGGGGGAAGCCGCGGATGTCGATCAGGCGATCCGCACGATCACGGAGACCTCGCCCGATGTGGTGCTGCTCGACGTCCATCTGCCCGGCGGGTCGGGCGGCGGCGGGGCCGAGGTGCTGCGGCGCCTCGGCCGTGAGCTCTTCGGCACGAGGTTCCTCGCGCTGAGCGTCTCGGACGCAGCGGACGACGTGGTCAGCGTCATCCGTGCCGGGGCGCGCGGCTATCTCACGAAGACGGCCTCCGGTGCCGAGGTCACCGCAGCGGTGACGCGGGTGCACGGGGGAGACGCGGTGTTCTCGCCCCGCCTCGCCGGCTTCGTGCTCGACGCCTTCGGCACCGGCGGCGGGGAGACCGCGACAGCCGACGACGAGCTCGACAGACTGTCGGCCCGCGAGCAGGAGGTCATGCGCATGATCGCCCGGGGTTACGCCTACAAGGAGGTCGCCTCGGAGCTCTTCCTCTCCGTGAAGACGGTGGAGACCCACGTCTCGAACGTGCTGCGCAAGCTGCAGCTGTCGAACCGGCACGAGCTCACGGCCTGGGCGCTCTCCCGCCGTCTCCTGTAACGCGGCTGCTCGGGGCGCGGCGCGAGCGCGGCTCGGCACGGCGCGGAGCGCTCCTGAGATCCGCCCGTCGCGTCGCCCGTCATCGACTTGATCCGATCTGTGCTCATCCCGCCGGTTGAGGTCGCTTTGCGTCAAGTCGACGCGGTGCGGGTGAGGCGGCGGGCACGCCGCTGAGCCGGCGGCCTCAGCTCCAACCGGGCAGCCACATGTGCGCCTGCCAGAACCACTCCGCGACCGGCATCCCCGTCCACACGGGGAAGAAGAGCAGCGCCAGCACCACCGCTACGGAGAGGAAGCACGCCACCGCCGCCCTCCGGCCCCGCAGCGCGTCCGCGTCGTCGCTCGCGGCTGGCGGGTTCACGCCTGCGTCGGCCATGCTCGGTGCGGGCCCCGAGCCGGGACCCCGGACTCGGATCCCGCACAGCACGCCCAGTACGAGCGCGAGTGCCAGCGCCGAGAACGGTGTGAGCACCACGGCGTAGAACTGGAATACCGCCGAGCGCGAGAACGTCAGCAGCCACGGCAGCCACCCCGACAGATACCCGACGATCACGAACACGCTCGCTGCGATGAGGGGATCCCTCGCCGCGGCCGTGCTTCTCGCCACAGTGCTTTCCGCCGCAGCATTCCCCGCAGCAGCACTCCCCGTCACCGCGGTTCCCGGAACAGCCGCGGCACCTCGGGCCGTTCGGGTCGCGCGCAGCGCCAGCCAGGCGAGCGCCCACAGCGCGGCGACCCCGGCCCAGGTCACGAGCGGGTTCGGCAGCGGCGTGATGCCCGACACGCATGCCGACCAGTCGCAGCCCTGATCCGGGCCCCAGCCGATCTCGTACATGGCCGTCGGCCGTAGCGCGAGGGGCCAGGTGAACGGGTGGGCCTGGTAGGGATGCGGGGCCGAGAGCGTGCCGTGCCAGGCGAGCATCTCCGCGTGATAGCGCCACAGCGCCACCGGCCAAGGCACGCCGGGGGTGCGGCCCCATCCGCCGGGCGAGGCGATCCATCCAGCCCAGCTCGCGACGTAGGCGAGCAATGCGACGGGCAGCGCGATCGCCGCCGTCACCGCGGCCTGCAGCGCCGAGCCGAGCAGGGGCCGGGGCTGCCGGGCGTGCGCAACCACCGGATCCGAAGAACCTCGGTGCATCCGTCCCCGAAGATCCCGCGCCTCGCGGAATCTCGCGGCCGCGTCCCACACCGTGATCAGCACCAGGAAGAACGCGAGAGGGTAGAGACCGGACCACTTGACCGCGGCGGCCGCGCCGAACGCGAGGCCAGCGGCCAGCAGCCACGGCCTGCGCCAGGCGATCGGGCGCGAGGGATCCCTCGCTATCCGCTCCTGATCCAGCCACACGAACAACGCCCCCAGTGCGACGAAGAAGGCGAGGAAGCCGTCGAGCAGCGCCACACGGCTCAGCGTCACGTGCACGCCGTCGATCGCGAGCAGCAGCCCCGCCGTCCAGGCGATCACTCGGCTGCGCGAGAGCCGGTACCCGAGCAGCATCGTCACGCCGACCGTCGCGACACCCGCGAGCGCAGCTGCGCTGCGCCAGCCCCAGCCGTCGCCCGCGCCGAACAACAGCACGCCGAGGCCGATCAGCCACTTGCCGAGCGGCGGATGCACCGCGTACGAGGGATCGTCGGTGAACGACGTCGCCCGCGCCCCGCTCATATCGGGGTCGTCGTCCGGCCACACGGTCGGGAAGCCGTGCGCCAGCTGGCTGATCGCGTCGCGCACGTAGTACAGCTCGTCGAATACGAGCACTCCCGGCCGCTCCAGCGCCCAGAACCGCAGGGCGAATGCGACCGCGATCACGGCAGTCGGCGCGGCCCAGCGCAGAGTTCTCATGCACCCAGGGTAGAAGGAATCCCCGACGTCGCGGGGCCGTCGGCGCCGGCCCGAAGGACTAGCATGGTGGGGTGATTACCCGTCTCAGCTCCTACTTCCTGAAGACCCTGCGCGAAGACCCGGCCGATGCCGAGGTGGACAGCCACAAGCTGCTCGTGCGCGCCGGCTACATCCGGCGCCAGGCGCCGGGCGTCTTCGGCTGGATGCCGCTGGGCCTGCGCGTGAAAGGCAGGATCGAGCAGATCATCCGCGAGGAGATGGCCGCCGCCGGAGCGCACGAGGTGCACTTCCCCGCACTGCTGCCGCGCGAGCCCTACGAGGCGACGGGCCGCTGGGAGGAGTACGGCGACGCCCTCTTCCGCCTGCAGGATCGTCACGGCGCCGACTACCTGCTCGCGCCCACGCACGAGGAGGTCTTCACCCTGATGGTGAAGGACATCATCTCCTCGTACAAGGAGCTGCCGCTGGCGCTCTACCAGATCCAGGACAAGTACCGCGACGAGGCGCGTCCCCGGGCGGGCCTCCTGCGCGGCCGCGAGTTCACGATGAAGGACGCCTACTCCTTCGACGTGTCGGACGAGGGCCTCGCCGCCTCGTACCAGAAGCAGCGCGATGCTTACGAGCGCATCTTCTCGCGCCTCGGCCTCGAGTACGTGATCGTGTCGGCCGACGCCGGCGCCATGGGCGGCTCGCGCTCCGAGGAGTTCCTGCTGCCGATCGCGATCGGCGAGGACACCTTCGTGCGCAGCGAGGGCGGCTACGCGGCCAACGTCGAGGCCTACCGCTCTCCCGTGCCCGCGGCCGCTTCGGCCGAGGAGATCGCCGCGATGCCCTCCGCGCTCGTCTTCGATTCGCCCGATACGCCGACGATCGACACGCTCGTCGCGCACACCAACAGGGCGCTTCCCCGCTCCGACGGGCGCGAGTGGAATGCTGCCGACACGCTCAAGTGCCTCGTGTTCGCGGTGACCTCGCTGGAGGGCGAGCGCGAGCTCGTCGCCATCGGCATCCCCGGCGACCGCGACGCCGATATGAAGCGAGTCGAGGTGGCCTTCCCGAACTGCGAGGTCGAGCCGGCCACCGCCGAGGATTTCGCGGCGAACCCGGCTTTGGTCAAGGGGTACATCGGCCCGGTGCTGATCGACGGCTCGGGCGGAGCCTCCCCGGTTCTGGGGCTCGAGGGATCCTCGGGTATCCGCTTCCTGCTCGATCCGCGCATCGTCGACGGCACCGCCTGGGTGACCGGCGCCAACGAGCACGAGAAGCACATCGCGCACCTGGTCGCCGGACGCGACTTCACCGCCGACGGTGTGGTCGACGTCGCCACCGTGCGCGATGGTGACCCCGCCCCCGATGGCTCCGGCCCCGTGTCGCTCGCCCGCGGCATGGAGATCGGCCACGTCTTCCAGCTCGGCCGCAAGTACGCGGAGGCGCTCGGCCTCAAGGTGCTCGACGAGAACGGCAAGCTCGTCACCGTGACGATGGGCTCCTACGGCATCGGCGTCACCCGCATCATGGCGGCGCTGGCGGAGCTCAACCACGACGACCGCGGCCTCGTCTGGCCGCGCGAGATCGCACCGTTCGACGTGCACGTCGTCGCCACGGGCAAGGATCCGATCGTGTTCGAGAAGGCCGAGGCGCTCGTCTCGGCGCTCTCCGTCTCCGGCAGCGAGGTGCTGTTCGACGACCGTCCCAAGGTGTCGCCTGGCGTGAAGTTCGGCGATGCCGAGCTGCTGGGCGTGCCCCGCGTCGTGGTCGTGGGCCGCGATGCCGCCGAGGGCTTCGCCGAGGTGTGGGATCGCGCCGCCGGGACGAAGGACAAGGTCTCCCTCGACGAGGTGCCCGCGCTGTTCGCGTGACCTTCGCTGCGCTCGCTCCACGGCTCCTCCGGCTTCGGCCGGGGGAGCCGTTCTGCTCCTCCGTGCGGTCGGCGCCGGAGCGACGTCCCTCCACAGGGTGGTTTTTTTGGGACCGCAATGGAGTAGTTATTCACATTTTGGGAATCAACCTTGCTCGATTGCGGTGTCGTGGCGGTAGCCTCATTCACACACCGCAGCAGTGGTGATGGATACCGCATCCGACGCGAATCTTGGGGGCTCTTCGCGAAACGAGAACGAACGGAGAGCCAGCATGTCGAATATCAAGGTTTCGTACGCCGAGATCGAGCAATCCGCCATCCAACTCGGGGCCGGGCGAGATGAGATCACGCAGAAGCTGCAGTCGCTGCAGCAGCAGATCGGCTCGCTCGTCTCCTCCGGCTTCGTCACCGACCAGGCCTCGGTGCGCTTCAACGACGCGTATCAGCAGTACACGGCGAGCGCGAACACCGTGATCGAGAAGCTCACCGAGATTCAGAGCTTCCTCACGCAGACCTCGTCCGCGATGCGCGACATGGACGCGCAGATCGCGTCGCGCATCAACTGATCCGAGCTTTCGCAGAAGAGCGGGTGGTGCGTTCGGCGCGCCGCTCCCCTCATGCGAACGCATATGAGCGAGATGAGGCTGTGATGGCTGATCTATTAGTCTCGGACGCGGTGCTCGAAGGCGCGATCGGGCATATCGTGACGGGCTCCGACTGCATGGTCGACGGCAATGCGCCGCGACCGGCGGGTGGCTTCGAGAGCCTGACGGATATCGCAGGCGAGATCGACCTCTTCTTGCGAGGTATGCAGGTGGGGCGGGCTTCGCTCGCCGACGCCGGGAGGTCGGCGGGCCAGGGCCTGCGATCCATGATGCAGGAGGTGAGCGCACTCGACGCGTCGCTCGCGTCCTCGCTGAGCGCGGGCTTCGCGGTGCGGGGGAAGAGCTCATGATGGTGCCGGGTGGCTTCGCCGAGGTGCTGTCAGGCGAGACGCCCATCAAGGGCGATATCGACTCGATCGATCAGGCTGCGTCGTTCTCGGGCGATGTCTCCGACGACTGCGTGTCGTACAGCGCCTACCTGCTCGCTGCCTCGTCGCAGCTTTCGGGCGGGCAGGGCGAAGCCGTGCAGAAGTACCGGTCGAAGCTCGACGCGGCGCTGCAGACGGGCGCGACGCGGCTGAAGGAGAGCGCCGACTCTGCGAAGCAGGGGTTCGTCACGTACTCCTCCGAGGTCGAGGGGATCCATAAGCGTGCGCGGGCGGTGCAAGACAGCGTTGACCGTCACCTCGGCGTGATCCGCGCCGAGTCCTCGGCGATCGAGGGCATTGCGGCTCAGATCCGGTGCCGGGTGGCGATGTCGTGGGACGCCCCGCCCTCCACGGCGATGCCGACCCCGGTGCTCGATCCTGCGCGCGCGGGGGGCATGGACGCGCTGGAACGCGACGCCGCACGCCGTGCCGTCGCCGTGGCCCACGAGGAGGAGTGGCGACGAGCGGTGACGTCCTGGATCGGCGCTCGCGACGGGATCGAGAGCGATCGTGCCACCTGGTCCGCTCTGCTCGACGAGCGCAGGACCGTCGAGAATGCGTTGGTCTCGATGCTCCGGAACACGCCGATCGGCCATCTCATCAGCGTGGGTTCCGGGCCGGGCGGCCCCGGGCCGAAATACACGATCGCCCACGCCATCTCCGGTGAGCTGTGGGGTAAGACTATCGCCCCGGGCGAGGTCGCGAAGCGTCACTCGGGCCTCGCGGGGCTGTTCCCCGGAGGCGACGGTTCGACCGCGTGGGATGCTCCGGCCGACCCCGCGGCGGTCGCCGCATGGTGGGGAACGCTCGAAGAGGCCACCAGGGAACAGCTCATCCGCGAGGTCCCCTGGGTGATCGGCAACCTGCCCGGTCTGCCCTTCGGAGCCCGCGATCGTGCGAATCGCGAGATGGTCAGGTTCTACGCCGCGCACCCCGGGCAACTGTCGGCCGAACAGTTGCAACTGATGGCGCAGGTGCAGGAAGTCCTGCGGCGGGAGGCCGAAGATGCGCGCATCCATGGAGGAGGACGCCCTCCCATCCAGGTGGTCGCGCTGGACCTCACCGGAGCGGTGCCCAAGGCCGCGGTGGGCTACGGCGACTCCGATGCCGCGACGCACACGACCTGGGCCGTTCCCGGCATGGAGAGCGACGCGCACCTCGCGCTCGAGGGCTGGGATATCGCGAGCCGCAACCTGTACGCGGCGCAGAGCGGTGTGGCGGGGTTCGGTGGGCAATCGTCGGTCATCGCCTGGCTCGGCTACGACACCCCCGACCTGGGGGACTCCGCGAACGCCGGCGGAGTGCTTTTCTCGAAAGCCGCGCAGACCGGCGCGCCGCGTTTCGCGGCCGAACTCGACGGCAACTACGCGGCTCGTGCTGCCGGACTATTGGGAGTCCCCGCTGTGAACGTGATCGCGCACTCGTACGGTACGACGACCGCGACGATCGCCCTGACCCTCGTGAAGCACCCCGTCACCACCCTGACGCTGATCGCTTCCGCGGGCCTCGACACGGTTCGGGTGTCCTCCTACGATGTGCTGCGGGTACAGGAGTCTGCTCCGGGCCAGCCGGCGATCTATACGACACATGCGTCGCAGGACTATCTCGCGCCGTCGGGGGCGGGGCTGTCGGGCCGCGGTCAGCCCAACCCCGACGCGCTGGGCCTGTTCGGCTTGGAGCAGCGGAGCCCCGTGTACGGCGGAGGGTTGTCGTTCTCATCCGACGGAGACCCCGCTCGTGGGCTGCTGCCAACGAACGGGCACTCGATCATCGGAGAGCAGGAGAAACGCGATCTGGTCGGCACTGCAGCGTCAGTCGGGCACGGATATCTGGATGTCGACACTCAGTCCCTGAGCAGTGTGGCTCAGATCACCACGGGACGCATCGGTGGCTTGCTCCGCAGCGGGTTCGTGCGTACCGAAGCAGAGTGCACCGCGACCTACGTCGTGCCGGGCGGCACGCGGACGGTGCGTCAGGCATGCGAGTGAGAGGGGAACGCGCGTGGTGCGTTTGAAGAAGACGGCCCTGCTGGCCGCCCTGTGCGGGGCGCTGCTGGTGACGGGCTGCCTGCAGGAGAAGCCGATCGTTTCGATGCCGGGAGGTACGAGCAATATGACGCTGACTGAGCAGCGCGAGTGGGTGGCCGAGCAATTGGATGCCGCCGTGGCAGCGAGTGGGGTGGCCGATGGGTGGTACGACATCTATTGGCAGGACGTGTACTGGGCGGAAGATCGTCCTGATGATCGGGAACTGCTATTCGGTGCATGGCTTCCCAACGAGTGTGGCGGTAATTCGGGCCGGCTGGACGTTTCGCTGAAGAATATGAGTTCCGAGGACCCTCTCGCCGCGACCGCACGGGTGCGGGCGTTCTGGGAGGCCGAAGAGCTTCCGGTGCGCGATCTCTACGAGACGCACAACGACACCGAGCCGTACTTCATCGTCGACTTCGAGGACGGGGGCACCTTCTCCATGCAGGCCTCGTCCGAGGGGATGAGTATCTCCGCCCATACCGCGTGCTCGGTCAACAACACGGTGACGAACTGGCAGGCCCACCGCGACGACGAGGGAAACCCCTTCCAAGACGAACTCGACCGCCGCGACGAAGAGGGCACGGGTTCCGAGTAGTGCGCATCTCCCCGGCCTACGAGAGGCCCGGGACCGCGACCGAGCCGTGTTGCATACGCCGCAGGCCCTCTGCGCCTCGCAACGACGAACCCCGGCGCACTCGCACCCTCCCGCATCAGACCGCAGAACGACGCACACCCCACGAGAACAGAGGAACGAGCAATGACCGACACGACCGATCGCGCGCAGAAGCCCACCCCCGCATTTATCGGGGCATCATGGATCGCCCTCCTGCTCGGCATGGGCACCTACTTCATCGGCCTGTTCAACGCGCACATGCAGCTCAACGAGAAGGGTTACTACTTCACGCTGCTCGTCTTCGGGCTCTTCGCCGCCGTCTCGCTGCAGAAGAGCGTGCGCGATCGGGCGGAGAAGATCCCCGTCACCAATCTCTACCTCGGCTTGTCGTGGTGCGCCCTGCTCATCTCCCTTTGTCTGCTGGCGATCGGCCTGTGGAACGCCGAGAGCCTCAGCGCCAGCGAGAAGGGCGTCTACGGCATCGGATTCGCGATGAGCCTCTTCGCCTCGGTCGCGGTGCAGAAGAACGTGCGAGACCTCGCCCGATTCAAGGGTGAGGAGGAGCCCGAAGATGAGGCGATCAGGAGTCAGGATCCCTTCGCGCAGTGATGGGTGAGGGGCAGCGGCGACGGTCAGGCACGGCGGTTGAGGTCGGAACATGAAGATGCGTTTGTCGGTCGTGCTGCCCCAGGGCGGGACGCACGACGTCGCGCTGTCGTGCGACGTCACCACGACCGTCGGTGATATCGCACGGTGCCTCATCCGCGCCGGTTTCAGCCCGGACCCGCGGCTCGCGGACTTCGCCGCGCGCAGGCTCATGCCGGTCACCCTCCGCGCCTCGCGCGGTCCGCAGGGCCGCGTCGTGCTCCTCGATCCCATGGCTCCGGTGACGGCGGCGGGCCTGCAGTCGGGCCTGGTCGTGCAGCCCGTTCCCGAGTTCGACGCGCCGGGAGAAGCCGAACGCCTCATCGAGGCGACCGGCTTCGTCGACGTGCTCAGCGGGGAGCAGCGCGGAGCCCGCTACAGCCTGCTCGCCGGCGACAACCTCATCGGGCGAGACCGATCCAGCCGCGTGCAACTGCTCGACCAGAGCGTCTCGCGCAAACACGCGCTGCTGCGCGTCGAAGCCGACGGCAACCTCACCGTCACCGACCTCGGCTCGGCCAACGGCATCGCTCTCGGTGACGACTACCGCGAGACGCTCAGCATCACGCGCCCCACGGAACTGCGCCTCGGCAGCATCGAGATCCGGCTCACCCCCGGCCCCGCTCCGCAGCCGCGCCCGCTCCTCTCGCACCGCATTATGCACACCCGCTCGCCGCGTGTCGCTCTTCACTTCCCCGCGAGCGAACGAGAACTGCCGACCCCGCCCGCCCCCGCAACCCCCGCGCGCATCCCGGTGCTCGCCATGTTCGCCCCCATGCTCATGGGCGGAGCCATGTACGCCATCACCCAGTCGCCCATGAGCCTCATCATGGTCGCCTTCACGCCGATGATGATGATCGGCTCCTGGGTAGACTCCAAACTCGGCGGCCGCCGCAAGCACAGGAAGGACGGCCGACGATTCGCCGAGCAACTGGCGGCAGAGCACGCAGAGATCGCGCTGCTCCGCACGCAGGAGATCGCGGTGCGGGCGACGGAGACCCCGAGTTTCGACGAGGTGCGCGGCGCGATCGAGCGCCTGGACGAACTGCTGTGGACGCGCAGACCCGAGCACCGCTCGTTTCTCGAACTGCGCTTCGGCGAGGGCGTGCTGCCGAGCCGCACCGCTCTCACCCTGCCGCCGCGGGGCGAGACGCCCCGCGAGCAGTGGGCTCGACTGCAGCTCATCGCGGAGGAGTTCGAACACGTCTCGCCCGTGCCCGTGATCGAACGCTTCGAGCGGTGCGGCTCGATCGGCGTCGTCGGCGCGCCGATCTGGGCCGAGGGAGCGGCCACATCGCTCGTGCTGCAACTCGTGGGGCTGCACTCGCCGCACGAGGTCGTGCTCGCGTGCTTCGCCGGCCCGCGGCACGAGGAGGCCTGGTCGTGGCTGAAATGGCTGCCGCACGTCGACCCGGTCGCGAGCCCCATCCCCGCCTGGCAGCTCGCGGACAGCCAGCAGAGCTCGCTGCGCCTCCTCACCGCCCTCGAAGGGCTGCTCGAAACGCGCAAGGCCCAGAGGGGCGGTCGAGCGGACATCCGATCGCACCTCGGCGCGGACACGCGCAACGACGAGGCGCAGGGCGACGCCGTGCGCGAACTGCCGACCGTCCCCGCCGTCATCGTGCTCGTGCTCGAGGACGGCCTCGTAGACACGGCTCGGCTCATCGAACTCGCGGAGACCGGCCCGGATCACGGCGTGCACGTCATCTGGGTGAGCCGCAGCAGGGCAGCACTGCCCGCGGCCTGCCGCACCTTCATGGAGATCGACGAGGGATCGGGGCACGTGCACTTCGTGCGCACAGCGACGAGCGTGCCGCTCACCCGGCACGAGCATGCCGACTCGGCCCTCGCACACCACCTCGCCAGACGCCTGGCCCCCGTCGAGGACACGGCCGCGCGCGTGCTCGACGAGAGCGACCTGCCCAAGAGCGTGCCCCTGCACGAGCTGCACCGAACCGACCTGCTCGGCGGGGCAGCGCCCATCGCCCAGGCGTGGGCGCACAGTGGCTCGCTCACGTCGCTCTGGCAGCTCGGCCAGGACCGCGACCCCGTCTCCCTCTCCGCGGTCGTGGGCCAGGGTCCCGACGCGACGACAGCCGTCGATCTGCGCACCCACGGCCCGCACGCGCTGGTCGGCGGCACCACGGGAGCTGGGAAGTCCGAGTTTCTGCAGACCTGGATCATGAGCATGGCGGCCGACGTCAGCCCGGACAGGCTCACGTTCCTGCTGGTCGACTACAAGGGCGGGGCCGCCTTCGCCGAGTGCGTCGATCTGCCGCACACCGTCGGTCTCGTGACCGATCTCAGTCCCCACCTCGTGCGGCGCGCGCTCACCTCGCTGCGGGCCGAGCTGCACTACCGCGAAGAGCTGCTCGCCGCTCACGGCGCGAAAGATCTCATCAGCATGGAGCGCCGCTCGGACGCCGCGGCACCGCCCGTGCTCGTCATCGTGATCGACGAGTTCGCCGCGCTCGCAGGCGAGGTTCCCGAGTTCGTCGACGGAGTCATCGACATCGCCCAGCGCGGCCGCTCCCTCGGCCTGCACCTCGTCATGGCGACGCAGCGGCCGGCCGGCGTCATCAAGGACACCCTGCGGGCAAACACCAACCTGCGCATCGCGCTGCGCATGTCGGACGAGCCCGACAGCACCGACATCATCGGAGCCGCGGACGCCGCCTTCTTCGATGCCGAGACTCCCGGTCGAGGCGCGATCAAGGTCGGCCCCGGCCGCATCGCCCACTTCCAAACGGGTTACCTCGGCGGTAGGGTCGGCGCCGAAACCCCCGCTGGGATCGAACTGTGCTCCCTGGGGTTCACCGAGGGCGAGGCCTGGAATATTCCGCCGGAAGCATCAGCGGAGACGAGGCGTCGCTCGCAGGTACGCGACATCGAGCAGCTGCGCGACGGCATCGTCGGCGCCGCGCATCGATTGGGGCTCGCGTCGCCCAGACGTCCGTGGCTCGACGAGCTGCCGACCTGTCTGACGCTCGCGGAGCTGCGGGGGACATCGGAGTCGCAGCACCGAACCGCCCGAGCACGGTCGCGCCCCTCGGCGGGAGCAGGGCAGGGATCTCGACCCCACGCCGGTGGGCGCGGGCCCGTCGTCGGCCTGCTCGACGACCCCGCAGCGCAGGCGCAGCGCCCGGTGCGCATCGATTTCGAGGACGCCGGCAGCATCTCGATCATCGGCGCCGGCGGCACGGGCAAGACCGGAGCGCTCATCGCCATCGCCGCTGCTCTCAGCGACGAGTGCACGAGTGAGCCCGTGCAGATCTACGCGATCGATGCCGCAGGCGGAGCCCTCGACACCATCAGCACCCTTCCGACGGTCGGCGCGGTCGCCCCGCTCGGCGATGCCGAGCTGACCGGCCGAGTGCTGCGACACCTGAGCGACGTCGTCGCCGAGCGCGGCCCGAGGTACGCCGCCGTGCGCGCAGGCGGACTCTCGGCGTACCGCGATGCGATGCCAGAGGCAGGCGAACCGCGCGTCGTCCTGCTGCTCGACGGCTTCGCGGCGTTCCGCCAGGCGACGGAGACCCTGGGCGGCGCAGACAACCCCTTCGCGATGCTGACCGAGATCATGATGCAGGGTCGCTCCGTCGGCGTTCACGTCGTGCTCACCGCCGACCGCCCCTCGGTGATCCCCGCGACGCTGAGCGCGAGCCTGCAGCGGCAGTTCGTGCTCCGCCTCGCAAACCCGCACGACTACGCCGCCCTCGGCGTGCGGTCCGACGTGCTCGAGGGCACGGCACCCGGGCGCGCGCTGCTCGCGGGCGACGAACGCGAGATGCAGTTCGCCGTGCTCGGCGGTCCCGACCTCGCGCGGCAA
Organism: Leucobacter ruminantium; assembly: GCF_017565705.1. GTDB lineage: Bacteria > Actinomycetota > Actinomycetes > Actinomycetales > Microbacteriaceae > Leucobacter > Leucobacter ruminantium. Next base: position 68,024 of record NZ_JAGDYL010000014.1, on the reverse strand, counting down.
TCCGCAGGGATCGAAGCGCTCGCCGCCGAGCTGACCGCACGCGGCGTCGAGCGCGCGCCGCGCATCGTGAACGCCCCCGACCGCCTGTCGCTCGACGCGCTGTCGCCGCTCGCGGGCGGGCTGCCGAGCTACGGCATCGACACGCGCAGCCTCGACCCCGTCGGCATGCCTCTGCGGGGTCTCGGCGTCATCGCGGGGCCGAGCGGGGCGGGCCTCTCGCAAGCCGCCCTGTGCTGCGTCGCAGCGATGGAACGCACCGTCGCCCACCAGGGGCATGCCGTCGACACGGTGCTGCTCAGCTTCGCCGAAACCGGACTGGCGCAGCTGCGCGCATGGGGTCGCGTCGCCCGGGGAGACGAGGAGGTCGCGGATCTCGCGGAGGCGCTCACACTGGCACTCGGCGGCAGAACCGCCCCGCGGGGTATCGCCGGAGCGGGGCTGATCGGCGCGGGTCCCATCGGCGGTCCCATCGGCGTGATGATCGGGGGAGGCCCCGGAACCGGAAACGGAGGATCGCCCGGAGGGATCCCTGTCGAGACCGGGACCCCGCCACCGCTTGCCTTCCCCGCTCCGGGGGCCCGAGGGATCGTGGTGGTGGAGAGGCCGGCCGAGGCTGCGGGAACGCCGGCGCTGCCGCAGCTCGTCGCTCTGGCGAAAGCCGCTCGACGGGCGCGGGTGCTCGTGCTCTTCGAGTTCGAATCGGGCACCGCGAGCGAGACGTGGGACCTGTATCAGAGCCTGAAGCAGCCGAGCTGGGGGCTGTCGCTGCAGCCCGACCAGAACGAGACGCAGAGTCCGTTCCGCGAGGATCTCGGCAGGGTGAAGCGCGCCGATTTCCCACCCGGCCGCGGCTTCGCGATCGAGAACGGGCGAGCAGTGCCGGTGCAAGTGGCGCTGCCGAGCCCGGTGGACGGGCCCGGTCCCCTGCAGTAGAGTCGAGGTTTGATCCGATGCCGGATCGATAGCTGAATAGACATTTCAATACTCAAGGAGGCGCCGTGAAGATCGATCTTGCCATGCTGCGTGGGCTCGAACGCGAGAGGGAGATCCCTTTCGAGGAGCTCGCCGAAATCATCGAGCAGGCGATCCAGTCCGCATACATCCGCCACGCCGAGAACCAGAAGCTCTCGGTGCCGCCGGAGGATCAGGTGCGCGTCACTCTCGACCGCAAGACCGGCGAGATCTCCGTGCTCGTGCCGGAGCTCGATGACGAGGGCCGCGTGGTGGGCGAGGCCTATGTCACCACCGACGAGTTCGGCCGCGTCGCCTCCGGTGCTGCGAAGCAGGTCATCAACCAGCGCCTCCGCGATCTCTCTGACGACGCCGTTCTGGGCACCTTCAAGGACAAGGAGGGGCAGATCGTCTCGGGCGTCGTGCAGCAGAACCCCAACCCGCGCATGGTGCACGTCGACCTCGGCGAGCTCGAGGCGATCCTGCCTCCCGAGGAACAGGTGCCGGGTGAGGAGTACCCCCATGGGATGCGCCTGCGCGTCTATGTGACGAGTGTCTCGAAGGGTACCAAGGGTCCGCAGGTCGTCGTCTCGCGCACTCACCCCGGCCTCGTGCGCAAGCTGTTCGAGCGGGAGGTGCCCGAACTCAGCGAGGGGCTCGTCGAGATCGTGTCGCTCGCCCGTGAGGCCGGCCACCGCACGAAGGTCGCGGTGCGCGCCAAGCAGTCGGGCATCAACGCGAAGGGCACCTGCATCGGAGAGATGGGCAGTCGCGTGCGCGCAGTCATGAGCGAGCTCGGCGAGGAGAAGATCGACATCATCGACTACTCCTCGGAGCTTCCGCGGTTCGTCGCGAACGCGCTCTCTCCCGCGAAGGTGACCGACGTGTTCATGCTCAACGAGTCGCTGAAGCAGGTGCGAGCGCTCGTTCCCGATTTCCAGCTCTCGCTGGCGATCGGCAAGGAGGGCCAGAACGCCCGCCTCGCCGCCAAACTGACGGGCGCGAAGATCGATATCCAACCGGACTCGATCATGAACGATTGACGTTCTTCGGGCTCGAGGTTGGATATTTCGATCTTCGCGCCGGAGCGCTCGAGGGAATCGCGCCAGCGATTCCGCGCTCCGGTTCGCGAGCGAAAGCGAGCGCAGCAAGCACAGGGATTCAGCCTGACTCGATCATGAATGACTGATTTGCAAGGGTGTGGGCTGGATGTCTTGATTTTTGCGCCGGAGCGCTCGAGGGAATCGCGCCAGCGATTCCGCGCTCCGGTTCGCGAGCGAAAGCGAGCGCAGCAAGCACAGGGATTCAGCCTGACTCGATCATGAATGACTGATTTGCAAGGGTGTGGGCTGGATGTCTTGATTTTTGCGCCGGAGCGCTTAGGGGAAATGCGCCTCGGGCTGAGAGTGAAACGCGACAGCGTTTCACGACCGGGCTGCTGCGGCCACTGCCGCAGGCATTTCCGCGCTCCGGTTCGCGGCCGGCAGGCCGCACAGCAGACACGGTGATCCAGCCCGCTCCGGCGTTTCGGCTCGCGCCGCTCGCCCCACGGACAAGTGGGAGCGAGTCGAATCGGCGGGTTCGCTCGCCGGGCGGCGGACGTTTCACCTGGGTGCTCGCCGCGAGCGATACGGCCGGGGGAAGACCGGGAAGAGGGAAGCTGGTAGAATGGTTTCGGTTCGGACCTGTGTCGCATGCCGCAAGCGTGCGACACGAGCGGAGTTGCTCCGGGTGGTGCTGCACGACGGTCGTCTGATCGTCGATGATCGTGCGGTGCTTCCGGGGAGGGGTGCCTGGGTGCACCCGACGGCTCGGTGTCTTGAACAAGCAGTGTCGCGCGGATCTTTTTCGCGTGCCCTGCGGGTGTCGGGGAAGCCCGACACCGGCCCTTTAGAGAACAGGCTGAAAACACTCATGGACAACTAATGAGCGGCTCACGATGAGGCCCGTCCGATAACAATGGTTCTCGCCTGTCTGGCGTGAACCCAGACAGGAGAAAAGTGGCAAACCCACGCGTACACGAGATCGCTACGGAGATCGGTGTCGACAGCAAGGTCGTGCTGGCCAAGCTGAAGGAAATGGGAGAGTTCGTCAAGGCGCCCTCTTCCGCGATCGCGCCCCCGGTGGCGCGCAAGGTCAAGGCGGCGCTCGAAGCCGACGGCGTCGCGAAGCCGAAGGGCGATGCGCCCGCCGGCGAGCAGTCGGCTGCGAAGCCCGCGCAGAAGAAGCCGGGCGGCCCGAAGCCGGGCCCGAAGCCCGCGCCCAAGCCGGCTGCGAAGCCCGAGCCCGCTCAGCCGAGGGCCGATGAGCCCTCGTCTAAGCCCGCGGCTCCGGCTCCGTCGAAGCCCGCTGCGAAGCCTGCAGGGGCCAAGCCGGCGTCTTCCAAGCCCGGCCCGAAGCCCGGTGCTCCGAAGCCCTCGGGCCCGCGTCCGGGCAACAACCCGTTCGCCTCGAGCCAGGGCATGGGCATCCCGCGCCCGCCGCGTCCGGGCAACAACCCCTTCTCGCCCAACCAGGGCATGAACCGCGGCGGCGCAGGCCGTCCCAACCCGGGCAACATCCCCCGCCCCGCTCCGCGCCCGCAGGGCGCAGGCGCGGGTCGCCCCGGCGGTCCCGGCCGTCCGGGCGGCGGCGGTCGTCCGGGTGGCGGTGGTGGCGGCTTCAACCGTCCCGGCGGTGGCCCCGGTGCAGGCGGCGGTTTCGGCGGTCCCCGTCCGGGCGGCGGCTTCGCCGGTCGCGGTCGCGGCGGTCGCGGTGCCGGCACGGCCGGTGCGTTCGGCCGCGGCGGCTCCAAGAGCAAGGCGCGCAAGTCGAAGCGGGCGAAGCGGCAGGAATTCGAGATGCGGCAGGCGCCGTCGATCGGCGGTGTCCAGGTACCCCGCGGCGACGGCAGCACGCCCATCCGTCTGCGTCGCGGCGCATCGCTGAGCGATTTCGCCGACAAGATCAACACGAGCGCGTCGAACCTCGTCACGATCCTCTTCCACCTCGGCGAGATGGCGACGGCGACGGAGTCGCTCGACGAGGCGACGTTCGAGATCCTCGGCGACGAGCTGGGCTACAAGATCCAGATCGTCTCTCCCGAGGACGAGGACCGCGAGCTGCTCGAGGGCTTCGACATCGACATCGATGCGGAGCTCGAGGAGGAGGGGGACGACGTCCTCCAGCCCCGGCCCCCGGTGGTCACCGTCATGGGTCACGTCGATCACGGCAAGACCCGTCTGCTCGACGCCATCCGCAAGGCCGACGTGGGCGGCGGCGAGGCCGGCGGCATCACGCAGCACATCGGCGCCTACCAGGTGCACACGCAGCACGAGGGCGTCGATCGCGCGCTGACCTTCATCGATACCCCGGGTCACGAGGCGTTCACCGCCATGCGCGCCCGTGGTGCGCAGGTCACCGATATCGCGATCCTCGTGGTCGCGGCCGACGACGGAATCATGCCCCAGACGATCGAGGCGCTGAACCACGCTCAGTCGGCCGGTGTGCCGGTCGTGGTCGCGGTCAACAAGATCGACAAGGAGGGCGCGAGCCCCGACAAGGTGCGCCAGCAGCTCACCGAGTTCGGTCTCGTCTCCGAGGATTGGGGCGGCGACACGATGTTCGTCGACGTCTCGGCGAAGAACAACATCGGTATCACCGAGCTGCTCGACGCGGTGCTCCTCACGGCCGACGCGGGTCTCGACCTGCGGGCGAACCCCGACAAGGACGCCCGCGGCGTCGCCATCGAGGCGAAGCTCGACAAGGGCCGCGGCGCGGTCGCGACCGTGCTCATCCAGTCGGGCACGCTCCGGGTCGGAGACGCCATCGTCGCGGGCACGGCCTACGGCCGCGTGCGCGCGATGCACGACGAGAACGGCGAGGCCGTGCTCGAGGCGCTGCCCTCGCGTCCGGTGCAGGTGCAGGGTCTCTCGAGCGTGCCGCGCGCGGGTGACAACTTCATCGTCACCTCCGAGGACCGCACGGCCCGCCAGATCGCGGAGAAGCGCGAGGCCGCCGAGCGCAACGCGATGCTCGCGAAGGCCCGCAAGCGCATCAGCCTCGAGGAGTTCACGAAGGCGCTGGAGGACGGCAAGGTCGAGTCGCTCAACCTCATCATCAAGGGCGACGTGTCGGGTGCCGTCGAGGCGCTCGAGGAATCGCTCATGAAGATCGAGGTCGACGACTCGGTGCAGCTGCGCATCCTGCACCGCGGCGTCGGCGCGATCACCGAGTCGGACGTGGATCTCGCCACGATCGACAACGCGATCGTCATCGGCTTCAACGTGCGCCCCGATGTCAAGGCCCGCGAGCGCGCCGCGCGCGAGGGCATCGACATCCGCTTCTACAACGTCATCTACAACGCGCTCGACGACATCGAGAACTCGCTCAAGGGCATGCTCAAGCCCGAGTACGAGGAGGTCCAGTCGGGTGTGGCCGAGATCCGCGAGGTGTTCCGCTCCTCGAAGTTCGGCAACATCGCCGGTGTCATCGTTCGCAGCGGCACCATCACGCGCAACGCGAAGGCGCGCGTGATCCGCGAGGGCGTCGTGCTCGCCGATGGCCTGGCCATCGAGTCGCTGCGCCGCTTCAAGGACGACGTGACCGAGGTCAAGACCGACTTCGAGTGCGGTATCGGCCTCGGCAAGTTCAACGACATCCAGGTCGGCGACGAGATCGAGACCACTGAGATGGTCGAGAAGCCGCGCGCCTGAGCGGCTTGCGAAGGGCGGTCAGGATCGGCGTGCGCTGATCCTGACCGCCCTTTTGCGTGCCCGCCGCACGATACAAGTAGGAGATCCTCATTCAGGCGGATGGAAACGCGAGATACGTCCTGCCCGTGTGAGGATCTCCTGCTTGGACGCCGCCGCTCAGGCGAGCTGCTGCACGCGCACCGTGTTGCCCGCGGGGTCGCGGAAGGCGAAGTCGCGGGTTCCCCAGTCCTGGTCCATGGGTTCCTGCAGCACTTCCGCGGTCGAGGCCTCGACCCGCTCGAAGAGCTCCTGGAGCTCGTCGGTGGCGAAGACGATGGAGGCGTAGGATCCCTTCGCGACCAGCTCGTGGATCACCCGCTTCTCGTCCTCGGTGAGACCGGGGTCGACGGCGGGCGGGGTGAGCACGATGGAAGTGTCGGGCTGGTTCGCGGGGCCGACCGTGATCCAGCGCATGTCGCCGTAGCCGACATCGTTGCGGACCTCGAATCCGAGCACGTCGCGGTAGAACGCGAGCGAGGCCTCGGGATCGGTGTGGGGCAGGAACGTTACGTGGATGTTGATCTTCATGGCTGCAACGCTACTCGTGCGACCGTTGCGGCACTTCTCGATTCCTGACCGGTTTCGTGACCCGCATCGTGATGATGCCGGGCAGCCCGGTGAGGGGTGGCGATCCCTCGCGTCGGTATCGCCCGGGAGGCATGCCGACGAGTTCGGTGAAGCGGGTGGTGAAGGTGCCGAGGGATCCGTATCCCACCGCGAAGCAGACCTCCGTGACGCTGAGGTCGCCGCGGCGCAGCAGTGTCATGGCGCGCTCGATGCGCCTGGTCATGAGGTAGCTGTAGGGCGATTCGCCGTAGGCGGCGCGGAACTCGCGGCTCAGGTGTCCCGCCGACAGTCCGACGCCTCCGGCGAGCGACTCGACGTCGAGGGGGCTCGCGTACTCCCGGTCGATGCGGTCGCGCACGCGGCGCAGCAGCGCGAGATCGCGCAGGCGGTGCTCGAAGCGCGCCGCGGAGGCCCGGGCGCTCCGGTCGTCGGCTCCGGACGGGCTGGGTTCGGATGGGAGCGTCACGGTCTCATTCTCCTCCACGAACGACCGAGGGCGAGGGATCCCTCCCTCGCCCTCGCATCACGGGTCGCGCCGAATCGGCGCAGCCGTCATGGGATCAGCTGTAGTCGAAGCGGCGCCCCTCGGCCTTCGACGGCATGAGCGTGAAGATGAGCACGACGATGCTGCCGATCCAGCCGATGTAGTTGAGGAACGGGATCATGGACCCGAGCACCAGCAGGTACAGCGGGCCGGCGAAGTTCGCGTCGTGGAGGCGGCGCCAGCCGATCGCGAAGGTCGGCAGCAGCATGCCGAGCCAGACCAGGACGTAGAGGCCGCCGCCGATTACGAGCAGGGCGATGGCGCCCGCCGAGGCGCCGGGACTGTAGTCGTAATCGTAGGAGTACGAGTAGGCGGAGGAGGACATCACCGCGACGAAGCCGATCACGAGCAGGATCGAGGGGATGAGGCTCACGAGGAATGAGAAGAGTGCGACCCACCAGTACTCGCTGCGCGAGGCGCGCCCGCTGAACTTCGCGTATCCCTTGAAGAACCGCCTGATCGCCTGGCCGAAGCTGGCGCCGTAGAGCGGGCGGGTCATGTCGTCCGGGTTCACGGCGCCGTCGTAGGGGCCGCCAGGTCCAGGCTCGACCCCGTATGCGGAGGCGAACTGCGGGGCCCCGTATCGCTGCTGGTACTGGGGCGCTCCGTACGAGGGCGCCTGGGGCGCTCCGCCGTACTGGGGCGCCTGGGGCGCGGCCTGCGGTGCTCCGTACTGCGGAGGCTGCGGCGCACCGTACGGCTGCTGCGGAGCGCCGTACTGCGGTGACTGAGGCGGCTGCGGGGCACCGTACTGCGGCGGCTGCTGCGGAGCATAGCCGGGCTGCTGCGGCTGCGTCGATTCGGGCCTGCCCGGCGCGGCCGGCGCCTCCGACTGCGCCGGCGTCGACTGCTGGCCGTCGCCCTGCTGCTGGGAGCCGCCGTTCGGCTGCTCGGGGTGTTCTGGGTTCGGCGGGAGCGTCACGATTCTGACTTCCTTCTTATATAGCGGAACGGTGAGGGATCGCGATCCCTCACCGTTCCATCGTAGGCCGACGTCCTCTCGGCGTCGGGGACGCCTGGCCGTCGGGCTCGGATCAGCGCGCGTCGAAGCGGCGACCCTCGGGCTTCGGAGGCATGATCGTGAAGACGAGCACGACGATGCTGCCGATGGAGGTGAGCGACAGGAACCAGAAGGGGCCCGCGAAGTTGGCGTCGTGCAGGCGACGCCACGCGATGGCCAGCGACGGCACCAGCACGGCGAGACCGATGATGAGCATCAGGATGCCGCCGATGGCCATCATCGCGACGCCACCGCCCGCGGCCGCCTCGGCCCCGGGAGCGGCGGTGACCTGTCCGTACTCGTCGACCGACATGCTCGTCGCCGCGGTCGCCGCGACGCTGCCGACGCCGATGAAGTAGAGGATGCCGGGGATCACCTGCAGCAGGAAGACGAAGAGCTGGGCGAACCAGTACTCGCTGCGCGAGGCGCGTCCCTTGAAGTTGGCGTAGTTCTTGAAGAAGCGCTTGACGGCCTGGCCGAAGCCGGCGCCGTAGAGCGGGCGGGTGAGATCGTCGGGGCTGCTCGCCCCATCGTAGGGCTCTCCCGGGCCGGGCACGCCGGTGGCGTAGGCGGGTGCGGCCTGGTAAGGCTGCCCCGGCTGGTTCGGGTTCTGCGGCTGATAGCTCATCTGTCGTGTCCTTTCGTGGCGGCTTCCGGGCCGCGTCGATATACCAGGCTATTCTCATTCTCACTCGATCGCGACTCGGACGTCCTCGGTGACGGGGCGCGGCGCCCGATACCGGCGCTAGGCTTGAAGCATGAGCAATCCACGTGCGGGCAAGGTCGCGGAGCGGATCCAGCAGATCATCGCGAGGCGACTCGAGAAGGGCCTGAGGGATCCGCGCCTCGGCTTCGTCACGATCACCGACGTGCGGGTCACGGGCGATCTGCAGCAGGCCAGCGTGTTCTACACGGTCTACGGCGACGAGCAGGAGCAGGCCGACTCGGCCGCGGCGCTGAAGGCGGCGACCGGCATGCTGCGCAGCGAGGTCGGCAAGCAGCTCGGTACGCGCCTCACGCCGGCGCTCGAGTTCATCCACGACGAGCTTCCGGAGAGCGCGCAGCACCTCTCCGATCTGCTCGCCGAGGCGAAGCGCCGCGACGAGGAGGCGGCCGCGCTCGCGGCGAACGCGCGATACGCGGGCGACGCCGACCCCTACGTGAAGCCGCGCGAGGACGACGAAGAGGACGACTGAGCGAGGCTCCGTCGCTCCTCCGCTGATTGAGCGAGTGCGCGGATCGTAAAGAAGAAATCGCGACAGCGATTTCTCACTATCCGCGCCGACGCCACCGCGTCGGAGTCGAAATCGAGGATTGTGTCTGGGTTTCGACTCCTCGCAGGCTCGTCGCTCAACCAGCGGGGCTCTACGGCAAGCGCGCGGCGCCCTCGAACTCGACCACGAGACCGTCGGCGATGAGCGAGTCGTAGGCGCGCCTCGGCTGCGCCGCGTCGCGCACGCCGCCCTCGCCCGCGGCGGCGATCACCTCGTCGACGGCGATGGGATCCCTCGCCCCTCGCAGCAGCGCCATGATGCGCCCCCGCACCTGCCGGTCGCTGCCCTCGAACCTCGCCTGCCTCGGCCGCTTCTGCGGGGCGTTGTCGGGGTAGCCGGCTCCGCGCCACTCGCACCACTGCGCCACGGGGCACTCCGCGCAGCGGGGAGCGCGGGCCGTGCACACCGTCGCACCCAACTCCATCGCGGCGGCGTTGAACACGGCGGCCTCTCGGGTATCCTCGGGCAGCAGCGCCTCCATGTCGGCGAGATCGCGAGGCGATGGCATGCCCGCCGCCGCTCGCCCGTGCACGAGCCGCGCGATGACCCGCCGGGTGTTGGTGTCCACCACGGGGTGGCGGTCGCCGAAGGCGAAGGCCGCGACGGCGCGCGCCGTGTACGGCCCGATGCCCGTGAGTGCGAGCAGCCCGTCGATGTCGGAGGGTACGCGGTCGCCGTGCCGTTCGGCGATCTCGACCGCCGCCCGATGCAGCCAGAGCGCGCGTCGGGGGTAGCCGAGCCGACCCCAGGCGCGCACGGCCTCGCCCGCCTCCTCCGCCGCGAGCGCCGAGGGGCGCGGCCACCGCTCCATCCACTCGAGCCAGCGGGGCAGCACGCGGTCGACCTGGGTCTGCTGCAACATGAACTCCGAGACGAGCACGCCCCAGGGGTCGATGTCGGGGGAGCGCCAGGGCAGATCCCTCGCCGCACGCGCGTACCAGGCGTTCATCGCCTCCGAGATCTGCCGCGCATCCATCGGTCCAGTGTAGGGAAGCGCCGGGCCCGTCGCGTGCGCAGACGGCACGGCCGGCGTTCGCGGCACGGCCCGCGCTCGCTAGGCTGGGGGAGTGACGAACGAGCTCTCGAGACTGCCCGAGCAGGGCGCGGTTCTGCTGGTCGACAAGGCCGAGGGGTGGACGAGCCACGATGTCGTCGCGAAGGCGCGCCGGGCGCTCGGCACTCGCAAGGTCGGCCACGCCGGCACGCTCGACCCGATGGCGACCGGCCTGCTCGTGCTCGGGGCCGGGCCGGCGACGCGGCTGCTCACCCACCTCGTGGGCCTCGAGAAGACCTACACGACGACGATCCGGCTCGGCGTCTCGACCGTCTCCGACGACCGCGAGGGGTCGATCCTCGACATCGCGGCTCCGGCCGACGTCGAGGCGCTCGCGGCCGATCCGGGGCGCATCGCGCGAGCGGTGGAGGCGCTCACGGGCGATATCGAGCAGGCACCGAGCGCCGTGAGCGCGATCAAGGTCGACGGCCGCCGGGCCTACGATCGGGTGCGAGCCGGCGAGCAGGTGGAGCTGAAGAAGCGGCCGGTGCGCATCGAGTCGTTCGAGATCGAGGAGCCCAGGCTGGTCGCGGCCGTGGGACTCTCGGGCGGTGAGACGCCGGTCGACGTGGTCGACATCGACGCGGTCGTGCGGTGCTCGTCGGGTACCTACATCCGCGCGCTCGCGAGGGATCTGGGCGAGGCGCTCGGCGTGGGCGGGCACCTGGTCGCGCTGCGGCGCACCGAGGTGGGTCCCTTCGATCTTGCAGCCGCCACGACCACGGAGCAGCTGGTCGAGGGGCGCGTCGGCGCGCTGCTCGAGCCGGCCGACGTCGCGCGGTCGCTGTTCCCCGAGCTGCCGCTCACCGCCGAGCAGGCGGTCGACCTCGGCAACGGCAAGCGCGTGGAGGTCGACGCCGATCGGCACGCCGATGCGAGGCTCGCGGCGGCCGTGGCTCCCGACGGGCGTCTGGTCGGCCTCGTCGAGGTGAAGCGGGGGCGCACGCGGGTCGTTACGAACTTCCCGGTGCCCGCCGCGTCCGCGGGGAGCGCGGCGCAGACCGGGGGAGCCGCGCGGTGATCCTGTGGTTCGGGGTCGCGACCATCGCGGTGGGCATCGTCGCGGGCGTCGTCTGCCTCGTCGTCGCTCTCCGCAAGCAGGGGCCGAACGACTACACGCTCGGCGTCACGCTGCTGGGGGCGGTGCTGCTGCTCGTGCAGATCGTGATCTCGATCTTCGCGCCGCTGGCGGGCAACGACGCGCGGGGCGACCCCCTCGAGTTCTGGATGTACCTGATCGTGGCGTTCATCATGCCGCTCGCCGCGGTGTTCTGGGCGCTCGTCGACCGCTCCCGCTGGGCGAACTACGTGCTCGCGGTGGTGAACCTCTCGGTCGCGGTGATGACGTACCGCATGCTCGTCATCTGGGGCTGACCTCTTGACCCGGGGCGCGCGTTCCGGAAGACTGTGGTGAACTTAATGGTCTAAAAACCGACCATTAAGGTTGCTGTCCCTCAATGACGAGGCCGGGGCGAATCGACGACCGCCTCGGCAGTAAGGATACACATGCCGCACATCGCACGCCCCCTGATCGGCCTGGCCGCAGCGGCGGTCTTCGCCTCCGGGCTCACCGCCTGCTCGGCCCCCTCCCCGAGCGGCGAGGACGAACCCGCCGAAGCCACCGGCTGTCGCACCCTCGACGAGCAGGTCGAGTGGCCCGACGAGGCCCGCACCGCCCTCGATGAGCTGCTCACCTCGCAGGGCGCGTGCGCCGGCGATGACGCGGGCAACGACGCGCCCGTCGCCATCTTCGACTGGGACAACACGGTCGTGAAGAACGACATCGGCTACGGCACCAACTACTGGATGCTCAACAACGACAAGATCCTGCAGCCCGAGGGGCAGGACTGGGGCACGACCAGCCGATACCTCACCCCGGCCGCAGTGACGGCCCTCGGCGAGGCGTGCGGCACCGAGACGCCCGCGGGCGAGCCGCTGCCCACGTCGACCGACACCGCCTGCGCCGACGAGATCGTCGCGGTGCTCGATGGTGAGACGACGGGCGGCGAGGAGGCCTTCGACGGCTACGATGCGCGCCGCATCAACGCGGCCTACGCGTGGAGCGCGGCCCTGCTCGCCGGGTACACGCCCGAGGAGGCGCAGGACCTCGCGGCGCAGGCGAAGGAAGAGCTGCTCGCCGCCGACGAGGGGGCGAGCTGGACCGTCGGCACCACCGAGGTCGACGGCTACGTGCACGTCTACGAGCAGATCGACGACCTCATCGGCGCCATGCACGAGAACGGCATCGAGCCCTGGATCGTCTCGGCGTCGTCGCAGCCCGTGGTGCTCGCATGGAGCGACGAGGTCGGCATCGACGCCGAGCACTCGATCGGCGTGCGCAACCTGCTCGACGGCGAGGGCCGGATCACCGCGCACCTAGAGGGCTGCGGCGACATCGCCGACGGCGAGGACGCCGTCATGACCTACATCGACGGCAAGCGCTGCTGGGCGAACCAGGAGATCTTCGGCATCACGGGGGCCGCTGCGTTCGAGCAGGCGCCGGCCGACGTGCGGCAGATCTTCGGCGCGGGCGACTCGGACACCGACGTCACCTTCATGGAGGATGCGACGGAGCTCCGTCTCGTCATCAACCGGAACAAGACCGAGCTCATGTGCCGCGCGCTCGACAACGAGGACGGCAAGTGGGTCGTGGTGCCGATGTTCATCGACCCGAAGGAGCCGAACGAGGAGGGCTACGCCTGCTCGACCGAGGGGCGCATCGAGCCCGACGGCGGCACCTCGCCGCTGAAGCGTGCCGACGGCAGCGTCGTCGAGGACCAGTCCGAGGCCGTGTAGGGCGCCGCGACGGTGGGGCCGGGATCCCTCGCGGAGAGGCATCCCGGCCGAGCACCGGCGCCTCGAGCACCGGGGCGCCGCTGCGGACGCAGCGGATGCTCCCCGTGCCCGCGGTACACTGGAGCGCGTGTCAGACGCCCAGTTCCGCCACCCCGACGAGCCCGGGGCGCCCGAACGACACGGGGGACTCGGCAACGTGCTCGTCGCGGTCTACATCGTGCTCGCGATCGCCGCGACGTGCCGCTCGGTCTACCAGATCATCACCCGGTTCGACGAGGCGCCCGTCGCCTACGCGCTCTCCGCGGCCGCCGGCCTCGTCTACATCGTGGCCGCCGTCGCGCTCGTCAAGCGGTGGCGGACGGTCGCGTGGGCCGCGCTCGGCTTCGAACTGCTCGGCGTGCTGACCGTCGGCACCCTCAGCGTGACGCACACGGATGCGTTCGGCCACGACGACACCGTCTGGTCGATGTACGGCGCGGGCTATCTCTGGATCCCTCTGGTGCTGCCGGTGCTCGGCATGCTGTGGCTGCGCGGCCTCGGCCGCGAGGAGGAATCGCTCCAAACCGCCCCGAACCCGAACGAGAGTCTCTACTGATGCGGATCATCGAAACGCTCGAGGCGATCGACCCCGCGGATTTCCCGGAGGGATCCGCGGTGGCGATCGGCAAGTTCGACGGCATCCACCTGGGGCACCGCGCCATCCTCGAACGCGTGCGGGGGGCTGCTCCCCTTCGCTCGGTCGTGTTCACCTTCGCCAACAACCCCCTGAGCCTGCTGCGGCCCGAGCGCTGTCCGCGCCCGCTGACGAGCCGGGAGCAGCGCATCGAGGCCTTCGAGACCGCCGGGATCGACTGCTGCGCGATGGTCGAGTTCGACGCCGACCTCGCGGCGATCCCCGCGGAGGAGTTCGTGGAGCGGGTGCTCGTCGGTCGGCTGAACGCGAAGCTCGTGGTGCTGGGCGGCGACTTCCGCTTCGGGCGGGGCGGGGCGGGCGACCCCGACCTGCTGCGGCGGATGGGAGAACGGCTCGGCTTCTCGGTCGATGTCGTGGGCTGGGTGACCGATGAGGGGCCGCAGCAGGTCTCCTCCTCCCGCATCCGCGAGGTGATCCTCGCGGGTGACGTCGTCGCCGCGACGCGCATGCTGGGACGCGAGCCCTCGGTGCGCGGCGAGGTCGTGCACGGCGATGCGCGCGGGCGCGAGCTCGGCTTCCCGACCGCGAACCTCGGCGGGCGCATCGAAGGGCTGGTGCCGGCCGACGGCGTCTACGCGGGCCGGGCCGTCATCGGCGGCGTCGCGCATCCCGCGGCGATCTCCGTGGGCGTCAACCTCACCTTCGAGCCCGACGGAGAGCCGCGGGTCGAGGCGTATCTGCTCGACTTCTCGGGCGACCTGTACGGCGAGCGCATCGAGGTGCGCTTCGCCGAACGGCTGCGCGGGATGGAGCGCTTCGACTCGCTCGACGCGCTCGTGGCGCAGATGCGCACCGACGTCGAACGCACCAGGGCGCTCACGCGATCGTAGGCGGTGTTCGCTCGCGGCGGTCACTCACCCGTTCACGGATACGAATGGTAGAGTAGTCGCCAGGTCGTGCCCTGCGCATTCTTCATCGGCCCCGTGCTACGCACGCTGTCAGGCCAGGGATCGCAGGCCGTTCTCGTCTCGGTGAGACTTCCGGGGCGAATCACTCTGATCAGGAGATGCATTGGCAACCACCACTGCCACGCGCCAGTCGAGCGCGAAGGGGCGCACGGGCGCTCGCCGCAAGCACAGCCACAACGAGGGCATCATCCCGCTGCTCGCCCGGGCGGTGCGGGAGGTCGAGGCCTCGGCGCAGCGGGGCAAGGCGACCCCGGCGAATCGCACCAAGTTCCACGTGATCGCGCTGCTCATGCGCGAGGAGCGGGCCCGGGTGAAGACCGACGAGAGCGTGAGCGAGGCCGAGCGCACCGAGACCCTCAAGCGCCTCGACGGCGTCGCCGCGATCCTCGCGAAGACCGCGGCCCGCGACACGAGCCTCATCACGCTGCTCGAGCCCGCCGCCCCGATCACCGAGGCCACCCGTCTGCTCAAGCGCAAGATGCTCGCCCAGGCGGGCATCGAGCTGCCCGAGGAGGAGAAGGCCGCCCCCGAGCCGGCGCAGGCGTTCGTGCCGCCCGAGCTCGCCGAGCGGCAGGTCGAG
Source organism: Leucobacter ruminantium (assembly GCF_017565705.1). GTDB lineage: Bacteria > Actinomycetota > Actinomycetes > Actinomycetales > Microbacteriaceae > Leucobacter > Leucobacter ruminantium. The sequence goes on along the minus strand of NZ_JAGDYL010000014.1, from coordinate 52,923 downwards.
CCGGCGGGCGTCGAGGTGCGGATGCTCGCGAACCCGTTCCTCACCCCCGACCTCACGCCGCCGAAGCAGCCCACCCCGGTCGTGCGCCTCGCCAACTGGGAGCTGCTCTCCCCGCTGCTCAAGGCCTTCGAGCAGGGCGGCGGCGGTTCGGCGTGCATGGAGCTGCCGGAGCCCCCGGTGCCCGACCGTCTCGCCCCTCCCGGGCGCGAGCTCATGCCGCACCAGGCCCGCTTCCTCGCGAGCGTGGCCGAGGGGCACCGCAGCTTCCTGCTCGCCGACGAGCCCGGTCTTGGCAAGACGGCGCAGTCGGTGCTCGCCGCATCCGTGGCCGAGTCCTACCCGCTGCTCGTGGTCGTGCCCAACGTCGTGAAGATGAACTGGGCGCGCGAGGTCGAGCGGTGGACGCCGCAGCGGCGCGTCACCGTGATCCACGGAGACGGCGACGACATCGACGCCTTCGCCGACGTATTCGTGGTGAACTACGACATCCTCGATCGCCACCTGAGCTGGATCTCGCGGTTCGGATTCAAAGGCATGGTCGTCGACGAGGCCCACATGATCAAGAACGTGCAGTCGCAGCGCTCCCGCAACGTGCTCGCGATCGCAGAGAGCATCCGCGAGCGCACGCCCGGCGTATCGCCGCTGTTGATCGCGCTAACGGGCACGCCGCTCATTAACGACATCGACGATTTCCGCGCCATCTGGCGTTTCCTGGGCTGGGCCGGCGCCGACAAGCCGGGGCCCGAGCTCATGGCGAAGCTCGAGAACAACGGCTGGACGCCGGCCGATCCCTCGTTCTATCCCGAGGCGCGGCAGAGCGTCATCGACATGGGCATCGTGCGCCGCCGCAAGATCGACGTCGCAGCCGACCTGCCGGCGAAGCGCGTGGTCGATCTGCCCGTCGAACTCGACGACGAGCTGGGTCGGGGCATTCGCGACGCCGAGGCGAAGCTCGCGCGCAAGCTGCTCGATCGCTTCCTCGCGGTCAAGAACGGCAAGCTGGGGGAGAAGCTGGGCGATGAGGCGATCATCCGCATGGTCTGCGCGCAGGAACTCGAGGAGTCGAACGCCTCGGCGGACGGCATGAACGTGTTCACCATGGTGCGCCAGATCGGCCAGGCCAAGGCCGGCCTCGCGGTCGACTACACGGCGCAGCTCGCCCGCTCGGTCGGCAAGGTCGTCTTCTTCGCCAAGCACGTCGACGTCATGGACCGCGCCGAGGCGCAGCTCGCGGAGGCGGGGCTGCGCACGGTCTCGATCCGCGGAGACCAGACCGCCGCGTTCCGCCAGGAGCAGATCGACGCCTTCAACAAGGACGACTCGGTCTCGGTCGCGGTGTGCTCGCTCACCGCAGCGGGCGTCGGCGTCAATCTGCAGGCCGCGTCGAACGTGGTGCTCGCCGAGCTGTCGTGGACCGACGCCGAGCAGACTCAGGCGATCGACCGTGTGCACCGCATCGGCCAGGAGGAGCCGGTGACCGCATGGCGCATCATCGCCGCGCAGACGATCGACGCGAAGATCGCGGAGCTCATCGACGGCAAGGCCGGCCTCGCCGCCCGTGCGCTCGACGGCGCCGCGGCGCCCGCCGAGGACGAGGACTCCGTGCAGCTGCGCGCCCTCATGGAGGTGCTGCGCTCGGCGCTGTAGGGCTCGGCGGGACGTGATCGGAAGGTCTCACGGCCTGGTACCGACGATGGCCGCGGCACGCCCGAGTGCCTGGCCGATTCGGTGCCCATTTTGGCAGGAACGGAACTGTTCGTCATGATCCTGCCATCGCTAGCATGGTCGTGTCAGGCGAGGCGCTTCGCCTCGCGAGTCGGAACAGCGGGAGAGTCATGCGCATCGGTGTCCTCTGCTCGGGAGGCGACAGCCCGGGGATGAACGCGGCGATCCGAGGGGCGGTGCTCCGCGGGGTCGACGTGCACGGATTCGACATGGTCGGGTTCATGGACGGCTGGCGCGGCTTCCACGAGGGGGAGTGGATCCCGCTCGACCGTTCGACGGTGCGGGGTCTCTCGCCTCTCGGCGGCGTCATGCTCGGCACGAGCCGCGCGCGCCCGTTCGTGCACGGCGACGGCGACGAGTCCGACATGCGGGTGATCAGGGAGCGCATGGCCGAGTACGGCCTCGACGGCTTCCTGCTCATCGGCGGCAACGGCACGCAGACCGTCGCGAAGATGCTGAACGACGCCGGCATCAGGGCGATCGGCCTGCCCAAGACCATCGACAACGACCTCGGAGGCACCGACTACACCTTCGGCTTCGATACCGCGGTGTCGATCGCCTGCGAGGCCGTCGACCGGCTGCGCACCACGGGCGAGTCGCACCGTCGGTGCATGGTGCTCGAGGTGATGGGGCGCAATGCCGGCTGGATCGCCCTGCACGCCGGCATGGCCGGCGGCGCTCAGGTCACCCTGATCCCCGAGCACCCCGAGTCGATCGAGCAGATCTGCGAGTGGGTGCTGAGCGTGCGCAACCGCGGTCGCTCCTCCCTCGTGGTGGTCGCCGAGGGTTTCAAACCCACCGGCTTCGACGACGAGGTGACGCGCGAGGGCCTCGACGGCTTCGGGCGCCCGCGGCTGGGGGGCATCGCGGAGGTGCTCGCGCCGCTCATCGAGAGCCGGACTGGGATCGAGACCCGCGCCACGGTGCTCGGGCACGTGCAGCGCGGCGGCTCGCCCACCGCCTTCGACCGGGTGCTCGCCACCCGCACGGGTCTCGCGGCCGCCGACGCTGTCAAGGAGGGACTGTGGGGCACGATGATGGCTCTTCGCGGCGACTCCATCGAGTTCGTCTCGCTCGAGGAGGCCGTGAGTCGGCTCAAGACGGTTCCCGCCGACCGCTACGAGCAGGCGCGCCTCAACTTCGGCTGAGCCGGATCCCTCGCCCATCTCCCGACCGGGAGCGCAGCGCCCGGTGCGTCTCGCGGCCTACGCGAGAGCGAGCTTGACGTCGTTCAGCGACGGATTCGTCGCGGTCGTGCCATCGGGGTAGATCACGGTCGGCACCACCGCGTTGCCGCCGTTGATCGACTTCACGAGGTCCTCGGTGCCCGGGGTTCGCTCGATGTCGACGATGGTGTAGCCGATGCCGGTCTTGTCGAGCATCAGCTTCAGCCGCTTGCAGTAGCCGCACCACTCCGTCGAGAACATCGTGACGGTGCCGGCTTCGGGGGTGAAATCTGCGATCTGCGCGGTGTCCATGGTGCTCCTCGTGCTGCGTTCGGTACTCCGGCTGAAACCCCGCCGCCAGCCGGGCTATTCCCGGTGCCCCGCGCCACTGCGCCCGGGCCTCCGTCGCGGGGTAAACGGCTGGTGAACTCGCCTGCCTCAGCTTGACCGAGTCCCGGTGAGGTGGAACCATGATAACGGCGCGCGCAGGTCCTCCGTCGATGCTGAACGAACGGTGAAGCAGTGAGGGCAGGTGAGCTGGCCTCCTCCCGAGCCCGACCCCGAACGAAAGACGCCGGTGGAACTCACCCTCATCGTGCTGCTGGTCATCGTGCTGGCGCTCTTCTTCGACTTCACGAACGGTTTCCACGACACCGCCAACGCGATGGCGACGCCCATCGCCACCGGTGCGCTGAAGCCGAAGACCGCGGTGCTGCTCGCAGCGATCCTCAACCTGGTCGGCGCCTTCCTCTCGACGGAGGTCGCGAAGACGATCTCGGGAGGTCTCATCAACGAGGGCGACGGGGGCGTGCTGATCACCCCCGAGATGATCTTCGCCGGCCTCATCGGAGCGATCGTCTGGAATCTCGTGACCTGGCTCTACGGGCTGCCGTCGAGCTCGTCGCACGCCCTCTTCGGCGGCCTCATCGGCGCTGCGATCGTGGGTGCGGGAGTCGCGGCGATCAACGGCGGCGTGTTCATGTCGAAGATCCTGATCCCCATGGTCGCCGCCCCGCTCACCGCGGGCATCGTCGCCTTCACCGCGACGAAGGTCGCCTACGCGATCACGCGACGCCACGACGGCAAGAAGGACGGCCGCGGCCGCTTCCGCTACGCGCAGATCGCCTCCTCCTCGCTCATCGCGCTCGCCCACGGCACCAACGACGCGCAGAAGACCATGGGCGTCATCACGCTCACCCTCGTCGCCGCGAACATGCAGGATCCCGGCACCGGCCCGCACCTCTGGGTCGTCGTCGCGTGCGCCCTCGCGATCGCGATCGGCACCTACTCCGGCGGCTGGCGCATCATCCGCACGCTCGGCGCGGGCCTCACTCAGGTGAAGCCCGCTCAGGGCTTCGCCGCCGAGACCTCGACGGCGGCCACCATCCTCGCCTCGAGCCACCTCGGCTTCGCGCTCTCGACGACCCAGGTCGCCTCCGGCTCGGTCATCGGCTCCGGGCTCGGCCGCCGCGGTTCGAGCGTGCGCTGGCGCACCGTCGGACGCATCGCCTCGGGCTGGCTCTTCACCCTGCCCGCGGCCGGAGCGGTCGGAGCGCTCGCGGCGGGCATCGCGCACCTCGGCGTGATCGGTGTGATCGCCGACGCCGTGCTCGGTCTCGGCTTCATCCTCTTCATCTTCTGGCGCTCGAGCCGCAACAAGGTCGATCACTCGAACGCGCTGCCGGCGCCGGCACCCTCCGATGTCGCCGAGTCGGGCTACGCGGTGCGCATCCGCAAGGGCAAGGTCAAGCCGGTCAAGACGCAGACGGGATCCATCCCTCCGCTCACCCCGGTCGCCCAGTCGGCAGTACGCGCCGACCAGGCCGCGCGGGAAGCGGAGAAGGCCGCCCGCGAAGCCGAGAAGGCCGCCCGCGAGGCGGAGGAGGCCGCGGAGAGAGCTGCGCGCGAGGCCGAGGAAGCCGGCGGATCTGCGAAGGGTGACGAACGATGAACATCGACTGGACGGCCTTCCTGATCGTCTTCGCCGCGGCACTCGGCTCCGCGGTGTTCGTGGTCGCGCTCTACTCGCTCGGCATCCGCTTCCTCGCGACCCCGGCCCCTCCGGTGCGCAGGGAGGACGGCACCTTCGAACCGAAAGGACCGTCGCGCGACGACGAGGACGACGACGTCGAGGGCGTGGGACGCCCCCGCTGGGCGACCGTCGCCGCGAACATCTGCTTCGCGTTCTCGGTGCTCGCGGTGCTGGTCGGCATCTTCCTCATCGTGCCCGCGCTGCACTTCTGGTAGGCGGGACGGTTCGCGAGGGATCCCTCGCCGCCGCGCACGCTCGACGCCTCGCGGACTCTCGTGCGTGATCCCTCGCGGTCCCTCACGGGATATATGGCAGGTGCACACCTGCCCCTCGCTAGGATTGTGCCGTGGAAGAGCGTAGAGGCGAGGAGGCGGCCGCGAATGCGAACGCCGAGCAGGAGCTGCCGCTCGGGGTGCGCATCGCGGCGGCGTGGTCCTGGCGCCTGATCCTCATCGGGCTCGCCTGCGCGGGGGTGCTCTGGCTCATCGTCCAGGTGCGCATCATCGTGATCCCGCTGCTCGTCGCGATCCTGCTGACCGCCCTGCTCGCCCCGGTCGTGCACTGGTTCGAGCGCCAGGGTGCACCCCGCTGGGTCGGCATACTCACATCGCTGCTGATGTTCGTCGCCTTCGTCTGGGTGCTCGTCACGCTGATCGTGACGCAGCTGCGCAACGGATTCGACGACGTCGCCAAGCGTTCCGAAGCGGTCTGGTGGGATCTGCTGAACTGGGTCGAGAGCAACAAGCTCGGGCTCTCGGCCGATCAGATCGACGGCTTCGTCGCCCAGCTCATGAAGACGGTCGAGGAGCACCAGTCCGCGATCTGGAACGGCGCGCTTGGCGTCGCCACGAGCGCCGGACAGTTCGTCGCGGGCGCGCTGCTGACCCTCTTCTCGCTGATCTTCATGCTGATCGACGGGAAGCGCATCTGGTACTGGGTGCTGGGCTTCCTTCCCGCACGGGCGCACGCCCCGGTCGATGCCGCGGGGCGCGCGGGCTGGGTTTCGGTCGGGCAGTACGTGCGGGTGCAGATCTTCGTGGCCTTCGTCGACGCCGTCGGCATCGGTCTCGGCGCCGCGCTGCTCGGCGTGCCGCTGCCGATCCCGATCGCCGTGCTCGTCTTCCTCGGATCGTTCATCCCGTTCCTCGGCGCGATCTCGACGGGTGCCCTCGCCGTGTTCATCGCGCTCGTCTACAACGGACCGGTCAACGCCGCTGTGATGCTCGGCGTCGTGATCCTCGTGAACCAGATCGAGGGGCACGTGCTTCAGCCCCTCGTCATGGGCAGCGCCGTGCGCGTGCACCCGCTCGGCGTCGTGCTCGCGGTGTCGACCGGAGCGCTGCTCGCGGGCGTTCCCGGCGCTCTGTTCGCGGTGCCGGTCGCGGCGGCCGCGAACTCCATCGTCAACACGCTCGTCGGCAGGCGATGGGATGGCGGAACGGATCCGGTCGCCGACTACCACCGGCGTGAGAAGACACACCAGAAGGCCAAGCACCGCGCCCGCGCCCTCGCGCGTCTGCGGCGCAAGGAAGGAAGCTCATGATCGAGGCAGCCCCCCGGCTCGAAGACTTCGAACGCGCGCTCGACGTCGTGCACCGCATCACGCAGCGCACGCCTCTCGAGTCATCCCGCTATCTGGCCGAGGTGCTCGGCGTGCCGAGCGTCTACCTGAAGTGCGAGAACCTGCAGCGAACGGGCGCCTACAAGCTGCGGGGCGCCTACAACCGCCTGCTGCAGCTGAGCGACGAGGAGCGCAAGCGGGGCGTGGTCGCCGCCTCAGCCGGCAACCACGCGCAGGGAGTCGCCTTCGCCGCGCGCGAGCTCGGCGTCAAGGCCACCATCTTCATGCCCCTCGGCGTCGCCCTCCCGAAGCTGCAGGCCACCCGCGGATACGGCGCGGACGTCGTGCTCGAGGGGGCGACCTTCGACGAGACCAATCGTGCCGCGCAGGCCTTCGTCGCCGAGACGGGCGCACTGTTCGTGCCGCCCTTCGACCACCCCGCGATCATCGAGGGGCAGGGCACCGTCGCGCTGGAGATGCTCGAGGCGCGCCCCGACATCGAGACGATCATCGTGCCGATCGGCGGGGGAGGGCTCATCTCGGGCGTCGCGGCGGCCGCGAAGCAGTGGGCCGCGCGCGAGGGCCGCACGATGCGCGTGATCGGCGTGCAGTCGGAGAACGCCGCGCCGTTCAAGCCTTCGCTCGACGTGGGTCGGCCCGTGACGATCGAGACGCGGCCGACGATCGCCGACGGCATCGCCGTCGCACGACCCGGTGATCTGACCTTCGAGATGGTGCGCGAGTACGTCGACGAGGTCGTCACGGTGAGCGACGACGACATCGCCCGCGCGATCGTCATGCTGCTCGAGCGCGCGAAGCTCGTGGTCGAGCCTGCCGGTGCGGCGGGCGTCGCCGCGATCCTCTCCGGCAAGGCGAAGGCGAAGGGCGTGACCGCGAGCGTGCTGTCAGGCGGCAACATCGATCCGCTGCTGCTGCAGCGCGTGATCGGGCACGGTCTCGCTGCGTCGGCTCGCTACATGAAGCTCCGCATCCTGCTGCCCGACATTCCGGGTCAGCTCGTGCGCACGGCGTCGATCGTCGCCTCGCAGAACGCGAACGTGGTCGAGGTGATCCACACGCGCCACGCCACCGAGTTGCCGATCAGCGAGGTCGAGCTCGAGCTGCACATCGAGACGCGCGGGCACGAGCACGGAGATGCCGTCGCCCAGGCGCTGCGCGACGCCGGCTACGTCGTGCGGGTGGGCGAGCGGTACTAGGCCGCCCGGCTCATGTAGTCCGCTCCGGCCTGCGCGGCGAAGAGCGCGATCGCGCGGTGCGCGTCCTCGAGGGTGATGCTGCCTCCCGCGACGATGTGCAGCCCGTACGCGTCCTCGAGCGCCACGAAGTTCATCGCGATATCGTCGAGGGGCCCTGTGAGCGCGAACTCGCCGGACTCGACTCCCTCGGAGAGGATCGAGCGGAACAGCGCGAGCTGTTCGGCGTAGAGCTGCTGCACGAGTTCGTCGTGCAGGGGCGACTTGCCCGCCAGCACATCGAACTCGTAGAGCAGGCGCATGAGTGCGTCCTCGGGCCCGTTCGGCAGACCTGCGGCTACCGCGGTCGCGAGTTTCGCCCGTGCCCCCTCCTGCTGCGCCACGAGTGCGGCGCGCTCGGAACCGACGCGCTGCATGCCGGCGGCGTGCGCCTCGACGAGGATCGCGTCGAGGTCGTCGTAGTAGTAGAGCAGTGCGCCGCGGGTGACACCCGCCTGGTTCGCGACGTCGGTGAGCGAGAGGTCGCGGAGGCCGTGCTCGGCCGCCGCTTCGAGCGCTGCCGCGATGACCTCTCGGCGTCGTCGCTGCTGCGTGCTCGGTCTGGCCATGCCTGCCAGTATGCCAGTCGCGAGGGATCCCTCGTCGGGGCACGCGCGGCGCGGTGCTCCCGAGCGGCGATGCCGGGGAGAGAAGCCGAGGGATCCCTCGCGGAAGAATGCGAACCAGTTTCTTGACAATCGAGTAAATTAATTTACTCTTGAGTTAAATAACTGATCGGGCGGCGACGGAGCCCGCGCGAGATCCGGGAGATGACATGGCAGTCGACACGCTCTACACCGGCGGCAAGATCCGCACCTTCGACCCCGAACGTCCCTGGGCCGAGGCGCTCGGCGTGATGGGCGACCGCATCAGCTACGTCGGCAGCGCCGCCGATGCTCCCGCCGCCCGCCGCACGGTGCAGCTGGAGGGACGCCTCCTCACCCCCGGTGTCGCTGACACCCACAACCACCTGCTGCTCGGCTTCGACGACCTCGCCGTGAGCCTCGACCAGGTGACGAGCCTCGACGTCGTGCGCGCCCGCATCGCGGAGTTCGCCGAGACCCACCCCGAGCTCGAGTGGATCTGCGCCGAGAACGCGCTCTACTCCGTGGTCGAGGGCCGCCGCCCCAACGCCGACGACCTGGTCGGCGTCACGGACAAGCCGGTCTTCATCACCACCTACGACCAGCACTCCGTCTGGCTCAACCGCCCCGCCCTCGCGAAGCTCGGCATTCTGAACGGCGGCGACATCGCCTGGGGCAACCCCGAGATCGATGCGACGACCGGCGAGCCGACGGGGTGGGTCACCGACTTCTACACGAGCGCGATGACGATCGACGGCCTCGCCGAACTCCAGCGCGACATCCCCATGTACTCGCCGGATCGCCGCTACGCGAAGATCGCGAACAGCCTCGACATGGCCGCCCGCTTCGGCATCACGACCGTCGTCGAGCCGCAGGTGCCGCTCGCCGAGCTCGACCTCTTCGCCCGCGCCGAGCGCGAGGGGCGCCTCACGAGCCGCACGATCGCCGCAATCTACCACCCGGTCGGCGCCGACGGCGACTTCCGCGCCCGCATCACCGAGGCGATCCGCGAGACCCCGCAGCACGACCGCTTCAAGCTCGGCCCGGTCAAGCTCTACGCCGACGACGTGATCGAGCCGCACACCGCCGCGATGCTCGAGGACTACGCGAACCGCCCGGGCCACCGCGGCCACACGAGCCTCGAGCCCACCGAGTTCACGAAGCTCTTCACCGAGCTCGACCGCCTCGGCTACCAGGTGCACACGCACGCCACGGGCGACTGGGGGATCAGGCTCACGCTCGACTCGATCGAGGCGGCGCAGCGGGCGAACGGCCGCACCGACACCCGCCACGGCATCGTGCACGTCGAATGCCTCGCACCCGAGGACCTGCCGCGCTTCCGCGAGCTCGGCGTCGTCGCAGCGATGCAGCCCCGCCACGCCTCGCCCGACCTCGTCGCCGGTACTTGGATGGAGAACGTCGGCGAGGCGCGCTGGGATCAGGCCTGGCGCTTCCGCTCCATGATCGACTCGGGCGCCCGTGTCACCTTCTCGAGCGACTGGCAGGTCGGCGAGATGGATCCCCTCGTCGGGGTCTACAGCGCGATGACCCGCGCCGGCCTCGACGGCTCCCAGGCCTGGACGGCTCACGAGCGCGTCGGGCTCGACGCCGCGCTCGAGGCCTACACGAAGGGCGGCGCCGAGGCCTTCCACCACGAGAACGCGCTCGGCATGCTGCGCGAAGGCTACCTCGCCGACCTCGTCGTCTGGTCGGGCGACCTCTACGGCATGGAGCCCGCCGAGATCCTCGCGCAGAGCGCAGACCTCACGGTCGTCGGCGGCACCGCGATCCACGACGCGCGCGGCGAGCTGGGCGGGGCGGCGGCAGCCGCGCACGCACAGGATCCCGCGGGCACGGGGCAGAGCTGCAGCGAGCCCGGCGACGACCACCACTGCCACAACCACTGATCCGTTCCTGCGCTCGTCCCCTGAGCTTGTCGGAGGGGCGAGTCCGGGCTCTCGCTCCCTTCGACAGGCTCAGGGAACGAGAGCCCGGAACCCGAAATGACAGAGCAGCCACAACGAAGTGAAGGAATCCATGTCCACTCTCCCCTCCCACTCCGGAGTCGCCGCGGGTGATGACCAGATCGCGCACGCCATCACCGGCGAGCCCGGACAGTTGAAGCGCACGCTGAAGCTGCGCCACCTGGTCTTCATCGGCCTCGCCTACATGGCCCCGGTCGCGGTGTTCGACCTCTTCGGCATCGTCTCCGACGAGACCGACGGCCACGTGCCGCTCGCGTACCTCGTCGTGATGGTCGCCGTGCTGTTCACCGCCTTCAGCTATTCGCGCATGGTGCGCTTCTTCCCGATCGCGGGCTCCGCCTACACCTATGCGAAGGAGGCGATCAACGCGCACCTCGGCTTCCTCGTGGGCTGGGCGGCGACGCTCGACTACATCCTCCTGCCGATGGTCAACGCGATCCTCTCGGGCATCTACATGGGCGCGATCTTCCCCGATGTGCCGTTCTGGATCTGGGTGGCGCTCACCGTCGCGATCTGCACGGTGCTCAACCTCGTCGGGGTGAAGCTCTCGGCGAACCTCAACATGGCCTTCGTCGTGATCCAGCTGATCGTCGCCGTCGTGTTCGTGGTGCTCACGGTCGTCAACATCTCGAACGGCGCGAACGGCGCGGAGTTCAGCGTGCGCCCGTTCTTCTCGGAGGACATCCAGCTGGTCTCGATCACGGCCGGCGCGGCACTGCTCGCGCTCTCCTTCCTCGGTTTCGACGCGGTGTCGACCCTCGCGGAGGAGGCCGAGCGGCCGACCCGCGACATCCCGCGCGCGATCTTCATCATCGTCCTCGTCGCTGGCGCGTTCTTCCTCTCGGTCTCGTACGTGATGCAGGTGCTGTTCCCCGATGTGTCGCTGCTCGAGGACGTCGTGGGCGCCTCGCCCGAGATCGCGAAGTACATCGGCGGCGCCGCCTTCCAGGCCGTATTCGTCGGCGGCTACATGATGGCCGTGCTGGCCTGCGGCATCACGCAGCAGATGAGCGCCGCACGGCTGCTCTACGCGATGGGTCGCGACGGGGCACTGCCGAAGCGCCTGTTCGGGAAGGTGAACCCGCGCACCGGCGTTCCCGTGGCGAACGTGCTGCTCATCGCACTCGTCGCGCTGACGGCGACCTTCGTCGATCTCGATCAGGCGACCGCGATGGCGAACTTCGGCGCGTTCCTCGCCTTCACCTTCGTGAACCTGTCGGTCATCTTCGTCTTCTTCCGCTTCCTGAAGCGCCGCAGCCTCGGGCTCTGGCTCGGCTTCGTCGCCGTGCCCGCGGTCGGCGTGGCGATCAACGTGTGGCTGTGGCTCAGCCTCGATCCGCTCTCGAAGGTCATCGGAGGGATCTGGCTGGTCGCCGGTCTGCTCTTCCTCGTGGTGAAGACGCGCGGCTTCCGGGCGCCCGCGCCCGACCTCACGGGCCCCGTCAACATCTCGATGTACGAGTAACCGGATCCCGAGCTCTCCGTCCGCGGGACGCCCCGGCCCACCCCGACGAGATCGACGCTTTCAGCGAGACCGACTGTTTCAGAGCCACGGGAACCGTCGGTCTCGCTGAAAGCGTCGGAGTCGGCGCAAGAGGCGCGGGGGAGAGGCGCCGGGCCGGCGGAGGCTAATCTGGGGGTGTCGGGCAACACCCGGCGTGCCCGGGAACCGCTGGAGACCGAGATGAAGATCCTGATCGTGGAAGATGACGAGCGCGTCGCCGACGCGCTCGGCGCCTATCTGCGTCAGGCCGGCTACACGACGGTCCGCGCGGCGGACGGCGCTTCCGCGCTCGAGGCCGTCGGTCCCGACACCGAGGCCGTGCTGCTCGATCTCGGCCTGCCGGACATGGACGGCCTCGACGTGTGCCGGCGCATCCGCGGCTTCTCGGGCGTGCCGATCATCGTGGCGACGGCCCGCAGCCACGTGGAGGAGCGGATCAGGGGCCTGCACGCGGGGGCCGACGACTTCGTGGTGAAGCCCTACGATGTGCGCGAGCTCATCGCGCGGATCGAGGCGGTGACGCGTCGAACGCACGCCCTGCCTGTGGACTCCGAGGAGACGTCGGGCATCGACATCGACGGCATCTACTTCGACTTCGTGAATCGCCTCGTGCTCGCGGGCGACACCCCGGTCGATCTCACACCGAAGGAGTTCGACATCGTCGCGGTGCTCGCGCGGTACCCGGGCGTAGTGGTGCCGAGGGATCGCATCATCCGCGAGGTCTGGGGCACCGACTGGAACGGCTTCAGCAGATCCCTCGAGGTGCACGTCGGCTCGATCAGGCGCAAGCTCGACAGGCCGTCCCTCATCGCGACGGTGCGCGGCGTGGGCTACCGATTGACCGGGGTGTGAGGTGCGCAAGCGGCTGATCATCGTCTTCCTCGTGCCGATGACCGTGATCCTCCTGGCGCTCGCCGGCGCCTACGCGTGGAGCGTCGCGCGCAGCATCCAGCAGGAGGTCTCGAACCAGCAGCTCGGCGATCTCAGCTACTTCCTGACCGGCGCCAGGCAGGCGCTCCGCGCCGGCGCACCCGATGTGATCGAGGGCGAGCTCAGACGCTACAGCGAGCTCTACGACGCCGAGGTCGCCGTGTTCGACCGCTCGGGTGCGCTGTGGGCGTCGGGCGGTCTGGAGCCGGGCGAGCTGGGGGAGGAGGCGACCGCGCAGCTCGGCCTGGCGCTCTCGGGCCGCCGCAGCGAGCCGGTGCAGACGGTGCTGCCGTGGTCGCTCGGCGAGACGACGGTGGTCGAGCCGGTGTTCGACGACGGCATCGTGATCGGCGCGGTGGTGATCTCCGCGAGCGCGGAGCAGCCGCGCAGCGAGATCCTGACCCACTGGCTGGCGCTCATCGCCGTGTGCATCGCGATCGTGGCGCTGCTGGTGCTCGCGGTGTTCAGGCTCGCCAGCTGGGTGCTGCAGCCGATGCATCGGCTCGACGAAGCCATGGCCGCGATCGAGCACGGCGAGATGAACGCCAGGATCTCCGACGACACGGGGCCTCCGGAGACCCGCAGCATGACGCGGATCTTCAATCAGATGGCCGAGGAGATCGAGCGTGTCATCTCGCGGCAGCAGGAGTTCGCGATGAACGCCTCCCACGAGCTGCGCAACCCACTGGGCGCGCTGCTCATGCGGGTCGAGTACCTGGCGACGGGGCTCGACGAGAGCTGGGACGACGACGTCGAGAAGACCCGCGAGGAGGGCAGGCGCATGTCTCGCATCCTCGACACGCTGCTCGGCATGGCGCGCGCGGGTCGGGCGGACTCCGTATTCGCGGTCGTGGACCTGGTCGACGTCGTCACGGCCAGGGTCGCCGCGTGGCGCCACGTCGCCCGCGAGCGCGGGGTACGGATCGCCGTGAGCGCTCCGGCCGCCGCACCGGCGCTCACCGACCGCACGGCGGTCGAGAGCGCCTTCGACGCGGTGATCGACAACGCGCTGAAGTTCGCGCCGCGCGGCACGGAGGTCGATGTGACGGTCGCGGTGCCGGGCGAGGAGTGCGAGATCGCGGTGAGGGATCGCGGCCGCGGCCTCGAACCGGAGGAGCTGGAGCGGGCGACCCGCCGCTTCTGGCGCAGCGCGCGCGATCAGAACGTTCCGGGGTCCGGGCTGGGGCTCGCCATCGCGACGGATCTGATGCACGCGCTGGGAGGCCGGATCGAGGTCTCGGCCCCCGGTGGCGGCGGGCTCAGGGTCGCGCTGCATCTTCCGGCGGGGGAGGTGTGATGCGGAGGCTCGTGCGGATGGTCGCGGCGCTCGCCGCGACGGTCGTCCTGGCCGCGCTGGCGGGGTGCGGCGGCGCGCAGTACGCCGATGGGAAGTCGTACCGGATAGCGGGAGGCGGCACGGCGGGGGTCTACTACGCCTACGGGGAGCGCTTCGCCGAGGAGCTGCACCGCGGCCTGGGCCTCGATATCTCGGTGTCCGAGACTCGCGGCTCGGTCGACAACCTGCTGCGCGTCGGCTCGGGCGACGCCCTGCTCGGATTCGCCCAGGGCGACACCGCGGCGGATGCGATCGCGGGCGTCGGCGCCTTCGACGAGCCGCTCCCGGTGCGGGCGGTCGCGCGCGTCTACGACGAGTACGTGCACATCGTGGTGCCCGCCGACTCCGAGATACGCGGGATCGCCGAGCTGCGTGGCCGTCGGGTATCGCTCGGAGCCTTGAACTCGGGGGTCGCCGTCATCGCCGAGCGCGTGCTCGACTCCTCGGGCGTACCGGTCGACGCCTTGGACAACCCGGCCCTCGGTCTCGACGACTCGATCCGGGCGATGGAGGCGGGGGAGATCGACGCGTTCTTCTGGGTCGGGGGTCTGCCGACCCCGGGCATCGAACGGCTCTCGGAGGCCATGCCGGTGCGGATGCTGTCGATTGGGGCCGACACCGTCGAGGCCGTCAACGCGGGGCATGCCGGGGTCTACCGGATCGCCGACTTCCCGATCGGCGCCTACGGCATCGAGACCTCGAGCGAGACGATGACCGTGCCGAACTACCTCGTCACCTCGGAGAGCGCCCCGCACGATCTCGTCTACGACGTCGCGGGGGTGCTCTTCGCATCGCGGGCGTCGATCGCGCGCTCGGTGCCCGCTGCGGCCTTCCTCGACAGGCGACAGGCGATCTTCACGGAGCCCATGGCGCTGCACCCCGGCGCAGCCGACTACTACGTCGACACACGCCGATGAGGGGCGCCTCAGCGCGCCCGCGGGACGCGCGATAGGGCGTCGCGAGCGCTCGAACGGGCGAAGCTCAAGAAACGCTCAAGCACACACTCAAGAAAACCTCAAGGCCCATGACGGCGAGGGATCCCTCCCCTAGCTTGGGGCTGATCGGTTCGACGAGGAGCAGACGCCGCACCCGGAGACGGGGCGGATGCTCATCGGAATCGGCGCAGCCCGGCAACACACCTGAAGCGTCCCGCGCGGCAGGTCAGGATCCAAAGGTGGACATGATGAGTGCGAGCGAACCGCTGGTCGTCGTGGAGAACGTGCAGAAGCACTACGGCGACTTCCAGGCGCTGACCGACATCGATCTCACGATCGAACGGGGCGAGGTCGTCGTGATCATCGGCCCGTCCGGCTCGGGCAAGTCGACCCTGTGCCGCTCGATCAATCGCCTCGAGACCATCACCAGCGGCTCGATCCGCATCGACGGCAGGGAGCTTCCGGCGGAGGGCAGGGAGCTTGCGAAGCTGCGCGCCGAGGTCGGCATGGTCTTCCAGTCGTTCAACCTCTTCGCGCACCTCACGATCCTCGAGAACGTCACACTCGGCCCGATCAAGGTGCGCGGCATGAAGAAGGCCGACGCCGAGCGGGAGGCGATGGAGCTGCTCACACGCGTCGGCGTGGAGAAGCAGGCTTCGAAGCTTCCGGCCCAGCTCTCCGGCGGCCAGCAGCAGCGCGTCGCGATCGCACGATCCCTCGCCATGCACCCCAAGGTCATGCTCTTCGACGAGCCCACCAGCGCGCTCGACCCCGAGATGATCAACGAGGTGCTCGACGTCATGGTCGGCCTCGCCAAGGAGGGCATGACGATGATCGTCGTCACCCACGAGATGGGCTTCGCGCGCAAGGCCGCCGACCGCGTGGTCTTCATGGCGGACGGGCAGATCGTCGAGCAGGCGACGCCCGAGGAGTTCTTCACCAACCCGAAGAGCAGCCGCGCCAAAGACTTCCTCTCCAAGCTCATCACCAACTGAGGCTCAGGGGATCGCGCCGCGGTGCGATCCCTCGCCACCGATCGAAAGGAACGCACCATGCGATTCAAGAAAGCACTCGCCGCAGTCGGCCTCCTCGCCGCCGCGACGCTGACGCTCGCGGGCTGCAACAGCGGCAGCCCGGCGGCCCCGGGCGGCTCGGGAGACGACGCGGCGAGCAGTGAGACGCCGTGGGAGGTCGCCGAGGGCTTCACGCTCGAGGGCAGCCCCACCTTCGACAAGATGGAGGAGCGCGGCAAGGTCGTGATCGGCGTCAAGGAGGATCAGCCGAACCTCGGATACCTCGACAATGTCACGGGCGAGCGCAGCGGCTTCGACGTCGACATCGCCCGCTGGATCGCCGCCTCGCTCGGCTTCGACGAGGATCAGATCGAGTACAAGGCGATCGCCTCCGCCAACCGCGAGCAGGCGATCGTGAACGGCGACATCGACTACTACGTCGGCACCTACTCGATCAACGACAAGCGCAAGGCCGACATCGACTTCGCCGGTCCCTACTTCATCACCGGCCAGGGTCTGCTCGTGAAGCAGGGCGACACCGACTACCAGTCGCTCGAGGAGCTCGACGGCAAGACGGTGTGCTCGGCGACGGGGTCGACGCCCATTCAGAACATCAAGGAGAACTTCCCCGGTATCAAGACCCAGGAGTTCGACCTTTACTCGGCGTGCGTCGAGAGCCTGCTGAACGGGCAGGTGGATGCCGTGACGACCGACCAGGCCATCCTCATCGGCTACGCCGCGCAGGATCCCGACAACCTCATGGTGACGAGCGGCCCGCTGCTCACCGAGGAGAAGTACGGCGTGGGCCTGCCCAAGGGCGACGACGTGCTGCGCGCGCACATCAACGACCTCTTCACCGACGGCGGCGACGTCTGGGATGCGGTCTTCGAGCGGAACCTCGGCGACTCGGGCATCAAGGTCGAGCAGCCCGAGGTGGACGCCTACTGATCCGCGCGTCCGGGGGCGGGCCACCGCCCCCGGACGCACTGCCTAAGGAGGAAGACGCATGGACGTCATCTTCGGGAACCTCGACCTCTGGGGAACCGCGATCAAGAACACGCTGCTCGTGTTCTTCGGCGGTGGCCTGCTCGCCCTCGGGCTGGGCATCATCGTCGGGGCCATGCGCGTCTCGCCGGTGCCGATCGCGCGGGGCGTGGGCACGCTCTACGTGACCCTCGTCCGCAATACGCCGCTGACGCTCGTCTTCTTCTTCTTCGTGCTCGGCTACCCCGCGCTGGGACTGCCCAAGATGAGCACGCTCGTGCTCGGCATCCTCGCGATCGGCATCTACACGGCGACCTACGTGGCCGAGGTGCTGAGGGCCGGCATCAACACGGTGCCGGTCGGGCAGGCCGAGGCGGCACGCGCGATCGGGCTGCCGTTCGGGCAGGTCATGTCGCTCGTCGTGCTGCCGCAGGCCTTCCGCTCGGTCGTGCCGCCCATGATGAGCGTGTTCATTGCACTGCTCAAGAACACGACGGTCGCCGCAGGATTCTCGGTGGCCGAGCTCGGTGCGCTGCGCGCCACGATCAACGACGCCGCGGGCCGCCCGGGCAGCCCCATGGAGGTGCTGCTCTGGGTCGCGCTCGTCTTCGTGGTGCTGGTGATGATCCTGAGTTTCGCCCAGAACCGCCTCGAGAAGAAGTGGAGGATCGCGCGATGAGCACCTCGGTCCTGTATGACGTACCCGGCCCGCGCGCCATCCTCCGCAACCGCGTGATCGCGGTGATCACGGTGGTCGGCGTAGGAGCGATCGTCGCCTTCATCCTCTACCGCTTCGCGCTCTCGGGGCAGTTCTCCGCGACGAAGTGGGGCATCTTCACCTACACGGCCATCTGGGAGCAGATCCTCCGCGCGCTCGGCAAGACCCTCGCGGCCTTCGGCCTCGCGGCGGTGCTGAGCGTGGCGCTCGGCTTCGTGCTCGCGATCGGCAGGCTCTCCGACCATGCCTGGGTGCGCGCGCCGTTCACCGCGGTCACCGAGGTATTCCGCGCGGTGCCCGTGCTGGTCATGATGATGCTGCTCTACTACGGCCTGCCCTCCGTCGGCGTGAAGATGGAGCCCTACTGGGCCGTGGTCATCGCGCTCGTCGTCTACAACGGCTCGGTGCTCGCCGAGGCCCTGCGTGCGGGCATCGAGTCGCTGCCGCGGGGACAGAAGGAGGCCGGCTACGCGATCGGCCTGCGCAAGAGCGGCGTGATGCGTCTCGTGCTGCTGCCCCAGGCAGTGCGCGCGATGCTGCCGGTGATCGTATCGCAGCTGGTCGTGACGATGAAGGACACCGCGCTCGGTTTCATCATCACCTACCCCGAACTGCTCTATCTCGCGAAGCAGCTCTCGAGCAACGTGCAGTTCGGGCGCCCCCTGCTGCAGTCGGCGTTCGTCATCGGCGGCATCTACATCGTGATGTGCCTGATCCTCTCGGGGCTCGCGAGGTGGCTGGAGAAGCGCCTGAGCCGCAGCCCGAGGGCGAAGGCGCGCGCGGGCACCTCGACGGCCACGGTGCCGGTGCAGCCCGGAGACCCGAGGCTCCACCCCGGCACGGTCACGGAGGTGATCGCGACGCAGCGGGACGAGGGCAGGGCTCCCTGACCCCCGAGCGCTCGATGAGGGATCGCGAGCGAGTGTGAAAGGCTGTGCTGGTGGATCCGACGACCGCTGCGCCCCTCCTGCTCCCCGAGGGCGGGGACTGGACCGCGCTCGCGCTGCTCCTGGCCGCTGCATTCGCCGCGGGCTGGGTCGACGCAGTGGTCGGAGGCGGCGGTCTGCTGCAGCTGCCGGCGCTCCTGCTGCTCCCCGGCATCACGCCCGTGCAGGCGCTCGCGACGAACAAGCTCGCCTCGGTGTTCGGCACGGCGACGAGCAGCGTCAGCTACTACCGCAGCGTGAGGCCGGGCCTGCGCACGGCGCTGCCGATGGCTGCGGTGGCACTGCTCGGTTCGTTCGGCGGCGCGTCGGTCGCCGCATACCTGCCCGCGCAGGTGTTCAAACCGATCATCGTGTTCGCGCTGATCGCGGTCGCACTCATCACGCTGTTCAAACCGGCGATGGGGGCCGTGACGCGGCTCAAGCATCGCGGCTCCCGCCACGTCGTGCTCGCCGGGGCGACCGGCGCAGCGATCGGCTTCTACGACGGCATGCTCGGGCCAGGCACCGGCACCTTCCTCGTCATCGCGCTCGTCGGGCTGCTCGGCTACGACTTCCTGATGGCGAGCGCGCAGGCCAAGATCGTGAACTTCGCGACGAACCTGGGTGCGCTGCTGTTCTTCATCCCGCTCGGCGCCGTGCTGTGGCCGCTCGGACTGCTGATGGGCGCGGCGAACGTCGCCGGAAGCCTGCTCGGCTCGCGCATGGCCATCGCCCGGGGCGCCCGATTCGTGCGAGCGCTGTTCCTCGTGATCGTCGCCGTGCTGATCGTGAAGCTCGGCTTCGACATCTGGAACGAGAGCAGGGGGTGAGGGATCGGCGGACGCTCCCGACCGACCGCCCCGCCCGCGCCGTTACGCGCGCAAGGGGTCGCGTTCGGGGGTTTCGAGCTGGTCGAAACCCCAGAACGCGACCCCTTGCGCGAAGAGTCGATGGCCGGCGGACCCGGCCGGCGCCTCAGCCCGTGTAGGTCTCGACCGCGAGCACCTTCACCGGGATCTGCTTGCCGTTGGGAGCGGCGTAGCTCGTCTCCTCGCCGACCTTCATGCCGAGGATCGCGACGCCGAGCGGGCTGTCGGCGCTGTAGACGTCGAGGTCGGATCCGTCGGCGAGCTCGCGGCTGCCGAGCAGGAAGCGCTCTTCGTCGCCGAAGACCTCGGCCGTGACGACCGTGCCGATCTCCACGACGCCGCTCGCCTCGGGCGCCTCGCCCACAACGGCGTGCTTCAGCAGCTCCTCGAGGTCGCGGATGCGCGCCTCCATCTTGCCCTGCTCGTCCTTCGCCGCGTGGTAGCCGCCGTTCTCCTTGAGGTCGCCCTCCTCGCGGGCGGCCTCGATGCGGGCCGCGATCTCGCGGCGACCGGTTCCGGTGAGCTCGTCGAGTTCGCTCTTCAGCCGGTCGTACGCCTCCTGCGTCAACCAGGTCTGTGTGGGCTCGGCCATCGTCGGTCCTCGTTTCCGTTCGGGTGTCGATGCGTGCGGGGCCGCGTGCGCGGATAACACGAACGCCCCGAGAAGCTCAGGGCGCCCGTTCAGGGTAGCAGGCGGCGCGCAGAAGGCGCTGAGGCTCGCGGGTTGCGATCCCTCGCCCCTGTGTTAGCCCTCGAGGACCCAGCACTCTCTGACGTGCGCGGCGGTGGCCGGGCCGATCGTGAGCAGCTTCGTCGTGATCGTGTGCGAGCGCTGCTCGGTGACGGGGAGCTCGATCACGTTCCACCCCACGACGGCCTTGGACGTGCTGAGCGCCTCGACCGCGCACGCGACCGGCGCGCCGGGCGGAGCGCTCACCGCGAACTTCACCGATACCTCGAAGTCGCCCTGCTTCGCGAAGCCGATGCTCTGGGTTTCGATGCGGCCGCCCTCTTCCCAGCCGCTCCAGAGCAGGAACACGACGCCGGCGAGCACCAGCAGTGCCGCCGCACCCCAGCCGAAGCGCCGGTCGACGCGGACCCTTCGGCCCGTGCCGTAGCGGTCGTCGAGACCGTTCCCGGATGTCGCAGAGCCCTGCGGAGCCCCGGTCCGGGGTTCGTCGGGGGCCGCTGTGCCGAGCGCCTCTGACACGGGAACCTCCGAACTCCGCTGGGTAGACTGTGTGCCTGTGCCAGCGTATCGGGAACGCCCGGGAGGCACTTGTGAAAGGACGCGCATGACGCTCAGGCTGATCGCCGTACACGCGCACCCCGATGACGAATCGAGCAAGGGTGCCGCGACGTACGCGCACTACGTCGACCAGGGCGCCGAGGTGCTCATCGTCAGCTGCACGGGCGGCGAGCGGGGCGATGTGCTCAACGAGCTCGTCGCGCGCGACCCGAAGAGCCGCCGCGACCTCGCCGGCCTGCGCCGCGAGGAGATGGCCCGCGCCCGCGACATCATCGGCTTCCAGCACCGCTGGCTCGGGTACCAGGATTCGGGCCTGCCCGAGAGCGGCGAGCCGGTTCCGCCCGGCTCCTTCGCCGATATCCCGATCGAGGTCTCGGCCGAGGCGCTCGTGCGGGTGGTGCGCGAGTTCCGCCCGCACGTCATGATCACCTACAACGAGCAGGGCGGCTACCCGCACCCCGACCACATCCGCTGCCACGAGATCTCGAAGCGCGCCTGGGAGCTGTCTGGCGACGCCGAGAGCTACCCCGATGCGGGCGAGCCCTGGACCATCAAGAAGCTGTACTACGAGGCGATCTTCAATGCCGACCGAGTGAACCGCATGCTCGAGGCGCTGCGCGACCGCGAGCCCGAGTCGCCGCTCGTCGCACAGTTCGCCGACCTGGCCGAGCGCTTCGCGCTGCGCCCCTCCGACAGCACCGCGAAGATCGACGTCGGTCGTTTCTTCGAGCGCCGCGACGAGGCGCTGCGCGCGCACGCGAGCCAGGTGCCGCCCGACAGCCCGTTCTTCTTCTGGCCCAACGAGCTGCAGCGCGAGGCGTGGCCGTTCGAGGATTACCGGCTCGCGGCGTCGCGGGTCGCGACGAGCGAGTTCGAGGCCGACCTGTTCCAGGGCATCGAGGAGGAGAGCGAATGAGCGCGCTGCAGACCGCGTGGGCGGCCGTCGCACGGATGGCCGAGGACGACACGGAGTTCGATCCGGCGATCGTGACGCCGGGCGTCGAGGGCTTCATCTTCACGGGGCTGTTCGCTGCCGCGGTGATCGTGCTCGGCATCGTGCTCGTGCGCAGACTGCGCCGCAACGCCTACCGCGCCGAGGTGCGCGAGCAGATCGCCGAGGAGCTGGCGGGGCGCGGCGAGGGCGCGGGCGATGCCTCTGACGCTGGGGCCGGCGAGGATGCGGATGCCGGGCGCGATTCCGGCGAGGGATCCGCCGAGGCGCCCGGCGCCGACAAGTAAGGCGGGCCTCCATGAGCGGCGGAGGCTGGAGCGACGATCCCCCCTGGGGCGACGAACCGGGATGGGGCGACGACGAGCGTTGGCCCGGCGAGGCCTATGGAGCTCCACCGCCCGAGAGCGCAGGGTTGCGCGGCGGTGCCGCGGCGTCGGGAGCGACGGGCGGTCGGGGACTCTCCGATCCCTCGCCCGCCGATCGCGGCGCGCCCGCCGAGCCGACCATGGTCGGCCGCGATCCGCTCGAGGTGCTCTCCGAGGTCTTCGGCTACGACTCGTTCCGGGGTGAGCAGGAGGACATCGTCCGGCACGTGATCGGCGGCGGGGACGCCGTCGTGCTCATGCCAACCGGCGGCGGCAAGTCGATCTGCTACCAGATCCCGTCGCTCGTGCGCGAGGGCACCGGGGTCGTGCTGTCGCCGCTCGTGGCGCTCATGCACGATCAGGTCGCCGCGCTGCGGCTCGCGGGCGTGCGCGCGGCGGCGCTCAACTCCGCGCTGGGTCTCGACGAGCGGCGCGAGGTCGAGCGGGCGTATCTCGCGGGCGAGCTCGACGTGCTCTACCTCGCGCCCGAGCGCCTGTCCGCGCCCGGCACGGTGGAGCTGCTGCGACGCGGGCGCATCGCGCTGTTCGCGATCGACGAGGCGCACTGCGTGTCGCAGTGGGGCCACGACTTCCGCCCCGACTACCTGCGGCTCGGCGCGCTCGCCGAGCACTGGCCCGACGTGCCGCGCATCGCCCTCACGGCGACCGCCACGCCCGAGACCCACCGCGAGATCGCGGAGCGCCTGCACCTCGACGGCGCCAGGCACTTCGTGTCGAGCTTCGACCGGCCGAACATCCGCTACCGCATCGAGTCGAAGCAGAACGCCCGCGCCCAGCTCATCTCCTTCGTGCGCGGCGAGCACGCCGGCGAGGCCGGCATCGTGTACGCCCTCAGCCGCAAGCGCGTCGAGCAGACCGCGGCCGCCCTGCGCGACGCGGGAGTCGACGCCGTCGCCTACCACGCCGGCCTGCCCGCGTCGGAGCGGCTGGAGGCGCAGACCCGCTTCCTGCGCGAGGACGGCGTCGTGGTCGTCGCGACGATCGCCTTCGGCATGGGCATCGACAAGCCCGACGTGCGCTTCGTCGCGCACATCGACCTGCCGAAGTCGATCGAGGGCTACTACCAGGAGACCGGCCGCGCCGGGCGCGACGGGCTGCCGTCGGAGGCGTGGCTCGTCTACGGGCTGCAGGACGTGGTGCAGCAGCGGCAGATGATCGAGTCGAATGATGGCGACGCGGCCACACGAGCGAACCAGACCCGCCATCTCAACCAGATGCTGGCACTGTGCGAGGGGGTGGAATGCCGCCGCGCATTCCTGCTGCGCTACTTCGGTCAGGATCCCTCGCCTTATGCCGAGACAGGCGGCCCGTACCGCTGCGGCAACTGCGACGTCTGCCTGAACCCGCCGAAGACGTGGGACGCGACCGTGCCCGCCCAGATGCTCATCTCGACGATCGTGCGCACGCAGCGCGAGCGTGGCCGCACCTTCGCCGCGGGGCAGCACATCGACGTGCTGCGCGGCGTCGGCTCGGAGCGCGTGACGCAGCTGCGCCTCGACGAGCTCACGACCTGGGGCATCGGCGCCGAGTGGTCGGTGGCCCAGTGGCGCGGCGTCGTGCGGCACCTGCTCGCGACCGGCCTGCTCGAGGCGCGAGGGGAGTGGGGCGTGCTCGCGCCCGCTCAGGCCGCGCTCGCGGTGCAGCGCGGCGAGATGCCTGTGCTCATGCGCGAGGAGGTCATCGTGCGGAGCGGCGGGCGTTCCCGATACGGATCCGGCGGGGGTGCGAAGCGCTCCGCGGCGGCAGCCGAGCTCAGCCCCGAGCAGGCGGAGGTCTTCGAGCGCCTGCGCGCCTGGCGCGCCGGGGAGGCGAAGGAGCAGGGCGTGCCGGGCTACGTCGTGTTCGGCGATACGACGCTCGCAGCGCTCGCCGTGCACCGCCCCTCGACCGATGAGGAGCTGCTCGCGATCTCCGGCATCGGCCAGGTGAAGCTGGAGCGCTACGGGGCCGCGGTGCTCGGGGTGCTCGCGGCGGGGTGAGCGGAGGCCCCGGCGCGTTGTCGGTCCTCCTCTCAGCGTCGGCTCGTGCTTCTCTGCGCTCGACGGCCCTCTGAGTTTCTGCGCTCGATGGCCCTTTGCGGTCGGCAGTAGATACTCGAGATCCTCGAGCCTAGGACATCTACCGCCTATCCGAGGCGGCGAGCACGTCGCCCCAGGGCGTCGGCTCGAGCCCGAGTTCGGCTGTGAGCCGGCCTGGACGCAGCTCGCTCGGCGCCGACCAGAGATAGCGCTGCCGGAACAGCTCGCGCGCGAGGGGCGAGACCGCGCCGCCGAGCGCGAGCGCCGCGGCAGGGATCCTGCGGACCGGCCCCGCGGTCCTGCCTGCGGCCGCTGCGGCGTCCCGGGCCATCTGTCGTTGGGACAGCGCGGGCGGGACCGGCGCCATGAGGACCGTGTCGCCGGCCGACGCGAGGGGAACAGCGGCTGCCATCGCGCGGGTGAGGTCCGGGATGAAGGTGACGGCGTGGGGAGCATCCGGATCTCCCAGAACCCAGGTCGTGCGCCCCGCCGCGGCCGGCCCGAGGACCGTCGCGAGGATCACCGACGCCTTCGGGTCCGCCGTGGGCCCCACGAGATCCGAGGCGACGATGCTCGCCGTGCGGGCAGGGTGCGCGGCGCGGGCCGCGAGGAGCTCGGCGCGGACCCGCCCGAGCGGGGAGACCGGAGCGAGCGGGGCGCTCTCCCGGAGGTCGCGCGCTCCGTGACCGAAGGCATAGACCGATTCCGGGAAGATCACCGGGATGCCGAGCTCTGACGCGACATCCATCACCACCCGCTCCCGATGCGGCAGTTCGCGCCGCCAGGCCGCCTCGGAGTAGGGCGCGTGGATGCAGTGGAAGATCGCGTCGGCGCCCGCGGCGGCGGCACGGAGGGTTTCGCCGTCGCCCGCGTCGCCGCTCACGACGCGGGCACCTCGCACCGCTGTGGCGCTTCGTCGCAGCACGACGACCTCGTGGCCGGTAGCGGAGAGGTCGTGGGCGAGTTGGGTGCCGATCTGGCCGGCTCCGGTGATGAGGGCGCGCATGGGTCTCCTTCTGTGAGCAATGCTCTCTATTAGGCCGAGCATCACGGTAATGGGGTCCCGGGGTAAAATCAAGAGCAGCGCTCTCTGAATTGCATCGGGAGTCTCAGGAGTGCCAGACTGGCGGGATGGACCGTCCTCGTCGCACGCATGCCGAAGCCCGGGCGCGCATGCGCGAGGGGATCCTCAGGCTGGGCCGGGAGCAGCTGGCGCAGTCGGGCGCCGCAGGGCTCTCCGTGCGCGAGATCGCACGCGGACTCGGGGTCGCCTCCTCGGCCATCTATCGGCACGTCGCGAGTCGCGATGAACTGCTGACGCTGCTGCTCGTCGACGCCTACACGGCGCTCGCCGAGGCCGCCCTGGCGGACGTCGACCCGGCGGCTCCTCCCATCGAGCGGCTTGCCACGATCGCGCGCGGGATGCGCGACTGGGCGGTCGTCCATCCCGCGAGCTGGGCGCTCGCCTACGGCTCACCCGTTCCGGGCTACGCCGCGCCCGCCGAGCAGACGACGGGACCCGGTACGCGGGTCATGGCGGCGTTCATGGAGGTGCTGCTGCTCGGTCGTGAGCAGCGAAAGGGTGCGGGCCGGGCGTCGGCCTTTCGGGTCTCGCCGCCGGTGTCGCCCGGGCTGGCCGCCGAGATCGCCGCGGGAGCAGCGGAGCTCGGCTTCGAGGAGGGGGGCGAGGGCGACGCCGATGCAGCCGCGGCGGACCCCGGGTTCGCGGCCGACGCCGTCGAGGCGTGGACGGGACTCGTCGGGCTCGTCAGTGCCGAGGTCTTCCAGCAGCTCGGCCCCGACCTCGCCCGCCACGGCTCCGAACTGCTCGAACGCTGGATCGCGACGACGGCCGACCGCTTCGCGCTGCGGGGATCCCTCGACGACTGACTAGACTGTCCGAGGGTTCACCCCTCGTCTGATGAGCATCGGGCGGAAACCACACCGGATGGAGAGAACAGATGAGGAACACCTCGATTGCCCGTATCGGCGGCGCGCTCGCCGCGGCCGCGCTCACCGTCTCCCTGGCGGCGTGCTCCGGCGGTCAGAGCGTCGCGGAGGCCTGCAAGACGGCAGACAACGCCATGCAGGAGGTCAACGCGAACACCAGCACCATGCTGCAGGAGGCCATGTCGGGCGACGCCGACTACGCCGAGCTGTTCAAGCCCGTGCAGGAGGCGCTTGACAACGCCGAGTCGCAGGTCACGAACGAGGAGGTGTCGGCCGCCCTCGGCGACGTCAGCACCGAGTTCGACGGGCTCGTAGATGAGCTCTCGGGCCTCGAGATCCCGAAGATGGATGACATCGATCCGACGGATCCGGCGGCGATGGAGAAGCTCAACCAGATGCAGGCCGACATGGAGGCCGCCTCCACCTCGATCCAGGAGCGCGCGGACGCCCTCACCAAGGCAGGTCAGAACCTCACCGAGGTCTGCAGCGCAGGCTGATCGAGCGACCGCTGCACGCACTCGGCCCCGTCCGCCTTCCCGGTGGATGGGGCCGAGGTCTGTCGGCGCCTAGGTGGCCCGGAGGAGCTGCGGTCGGGGCCCTTCGAGTCGCGCGACCGACACCTTCACCTCGTTGAGGTCTGCGGCGAGGGCGCGCGCCTCGTCGCGCACCTCCTTCACCTCTCCGCGCACGTCCTTGATCTCTCCGCGCACGTCCTTGATCTCCTCGCGCACCGCCTTGAACTCCTCGCGCACCTTCTCGAACTGCTGGTCGACCTGCCTGAACTGCTGATCCACCTGCTCGAATCGCAGTCGGGATAACTCTCTCCGAATCGCGCTCTCTCGGCGGCTGTGAGGGGAGAATGTCTCGGAACCGGCGCTACCTCAGGTAGACGGGGTCGAGTGCCACGAGCAGTGCCGCGGTCCAGTGGCACAGGAACGCGATGACTGTGAGCGAGTGGAAGATCTCGTGGAAGCCGAAGACTCCGGGTACCGGATTCGGGCGTTTGACGCCGTAGACGACCGAGCCGAGCGTGTAGAGCAGGCCACCCACGATCACGAGCACCATCGCAGCGGCGTTGGCGTGGTAGATGTCGACGACGAACATCACCGCAGCCCACCCGAGCAGCACGTAGAGGGGCACGTAGAGCCAGCGCGGCGAGCCGATCCAGAATACGCGGAAGCCGATGCCGAGGAGCGCGCCTGCCCATACCAGCACGAGCAGCAGCACCCCTTTGTCGAGGGGGAGGGCGAGCAGCGCGATCGGGGTGTAGGTGCCCGCGATCAGCAGGAAGATGTTCGCGTGGTCCAGGCGGCGGAACACCTGCTTCGTGGTCGGCTTCCAATTGAAGCGGTGGTAGAGCGCGGATACGCCGAAGAGCAGCATGCTCGAGAGCATGTAGACCGCCGATGCCCACTTCGCGACGGCCCCGTGCGCGAGGCAGATGAGCACGATGCCCGCCGCGACGGCGATGGGGAACATTCCGGCGTGGATCCACCCGCGCCAGCGGGGCTTCGCGTCGTTCGTGGGAGCGGCGTCGGGAGCGCCGGGGCGGCCGCGGGAGTGCTCGAGGGCGTCTGCGAGCAGAGGCAGCGAGAGGCTGTCGGGCTCTGGGAAGGGGCGTTCGACGTGCGGGCGCTCCGCGTCGTGGTCGTGCTGGGCTGCGCCGTGCGGGGTCATAGCTCCGAGTGTATGTTCACGACAGATCGACGTCGGCATATATGTAGGGGATGGCCAGGAAACGAACGCCGCGATTCGGGCGATACACTCTGAGGGTGAATCCCCAGCCGCCGACGCCGCGCACCGGACTGCTGTACCGGCTCTATCAGCGGCGTCTGCGCCGAGAGATCGACCCGGCCCGTGTACCCCACCACATCGCGGTGATCGTGGACGGCAACCGTCGCTGGGCCAAGCAGCGGTTGCAGGAGCGGGCGTCGTTCGGCCATCGCGCCGGGGCGCGCAAGGTGCCCGAGTTCCTCGAATGGTGCGAGGAGGCCGGTGTCGGAACGGTCACCCTCTACCTGCTCTCGGCCGACAATCTCAGGGCGAGGGATCGCCAGGAGCTCGAGGACCTGCTCGGCATCATCGGCGATCTCGCCGCCGAGCTCGCCGCGAACCCGCGCTGGCGGGTGAAGCACGTCGGATCGTGCGAGGGGCTGTCTCCCGAGCTCACCGCTGCGCTCCGGTCGGCCGAGGAGGCGACCGCCGACCACGACGGGCTGCACGTGAACCTCGCCGTCGGCTACGGCGGGCGCAGCGAGATCACGGAGGCGATGCGCAGCGTGATCGCCGCGCACCAGGCGGAGGGCGGCACGATCGACACGCTCGCCGAGCGGCTCACCCCCGAGATGATCGGCGAGCACCTGTGGACGCGCGGTCAGGCGGACCCCGACCTCGTGATCCGCACCTCGGGCGAGCAGCGGCTCTCCGACTTCATGATCTGGCAGTCGGCGCACTCCGAGTTCTACTTCGTCGAGGCGCTGTACCCGGATCTGCGGCAGGTCGATCTGCTGCGGGCGCTGCGCGACTACTCGTCGCGGCAGCGCAGGCTCGGCGCGTAGGCGCGTAGGCGCGTAGGCGCGTAGGCGCTCGGCGGAGCCGGCCTGCCCGCGTCTGCCCCCCGCCGGCCTGCCCGCGTCTGCCTGCCCCCGCCGGCCTGCTCCCGCGTCGGTCCTCTCCCGCGCCAACCCCTCCCCGCGCTGCCCCATTCACGCACGAGGTGAGGGCTTATGCACGAGATGAGGGTCTCTGCACGTTGCATCAGCCCCCATCTCGTGCGGAAGGCCGCATGTCGGGCGGCTGGCGGGCGACGCGGAAGGCCGCGTGTCGGCGCAGGCGGCGGGCGGCGCGGCGGGCCCGCACGTCGACGCGGGAGCGGAAGATCGGCGATGATGGAACGATGAATCCTGCACCCGAGACCGTCATCCGCGCCGATGCGATGCTGACCCCGGATGGGCCGATCGCAAACGCGGAACTCGCATTCGACGCGAGCGGCCGCATCACCTACGCGGGATCCCTCAGGACGGGATCGGCCGTGACCCACGACCTCACGGGCCATGTGCTCATGCCCGGCCTCGTGAACGGACACACCCACTCCGCGATGACGCTGCAGCGGGGCGTCTCGGACGACGAGGGCTTCATGCCGTGGCTTGCGATCGTGCAGGGCATCGAGCAGCGGCTGACCCACGACGACCTGGTGGCCGGGCTCGAACTCGCGCTGCTCGAGATGATCGAGACGGGCACGGTCGCGTTCGCCGACATGTACTTCTGGGATGAGGCGCTGGTAGAGCGCGTGCGCGCCGCGGGCCTGCGCGTGTTCGCCTCGCTCGCCTGCTCGAACGCGGAGCACGTCGCCTACCCGTCGGTGTCGAGCTGGACCGGCGCCGAGGTGCTCGCGGAGACGGAACGCCTCGCCGCCCGCTACGCCGACGACCCGCTCGTGCGCATCGGTTACGCTCCGCACGCGCCGTACACGTGCACGCCCGAGTTCCTGCGCGACGTGCGGGAGCGGTCGCTGCGGCTCGGCATCCCAGTCCACACCCATATCTCCGAGTCCGCGGCCGAGGTCGCGCAGATCACCGAGCAGCACGGCATGACGCCCGGCGCCTATCTCGATTCGCTCGACTTCTTCGACGCGGAGGTGCACGCGGCGCACTGCGTGCACCTGACGGGCGGAGAGATCGCGCGGTTCGCCGAGACGCGCACGTCGATCAGCCACAACCCGGTTTCCAACCTCAAGCTCGGCAACGGCATCGCTCCGCTGCCCGAGATGATCGACGCCGGCGCCAGGCTGAGCATCGGCACCGATTCGGTCGCGAGCAACAACTCCCTCGACCTCTTCGAGGAGCTCAAGCTCTCCGCCATCCTGCACCGGGGAGCCCGGGAGGACGCGGCGGCCGTCCTGGCTCCGACCGTGCTCGACATCGCGACGCGCGGGGGAGCGGAGGCGATCGGCTTCCCGGAGTCGGGAGCGCTGCGGGTCGGCGCGTTCGCGGATGTGATCGCGCTCGACGTGACGGGGGCCTCGGCGGCGCCGTTCACTCCCGAACGGTTGGTCTCGCACCTCGTGTTCGCGGCGCGCGGCGCCGATGTGCGGCACGTGTTCGTCGGCGGGCGCCACCTCTACGCCGACGGCGAGCACCTGACTCTCGATGCCGCCGATATCAGGCATCGGGCGCGGGCGGCGCGCGAGCGCCTTGTGCCGACGGAATAGGGATCGCCGTGCGCCGCTTCCTGATGCTCGCCTCGAACCGGCTGGTCCTCGAGCCGGGTGCGCCTTACCTCTACCCGTACTCGGTCGACGTGAGCGTGAGCCCGCTGCCCGCGAAGGTCGGCTTCTCCGAGGGTGACGCCCACGGCGCGCACGGGAGCGTGGTCTGCCTCGATGAGGCGCTCTCCGGGCGGTGGGACGAGCACTTCGCGAAGGCCGAGGCTGAATGGCTCCTGCCGTATCTGCTGCGGCTGCAGGCCGGAGGGCGGGTCGAGGAATTCGAGCTCATCGCCGACTTCGAGCGGCGCAACGGATACGCCCCGCGCACGGTGGAGTCTCAGGGAGAGTAGGGATCCCTCGCCCTCGGCGGTGCGAAGAGGCAGGAGGCATCACGCACCAGCTGACTGAAGCTGGAGTTGGGCGCTCCCTCTTACGCGATCTCGGAGCGATCGAACGCGTCGAGACTGATGCCCTGGTCGAGCACCTGCTTCGCCCACTCCTTCGCCGAGTGCAGGCTGTGGTCGCGGTAGTTGCCGCAGCTCTCGGCGGTGGTGCCGGGCACATCCTCCCAGGTGACGCGCTCGACGAGGTCCTCGAGCGAGCTCTTGATCGCCGCGGCGACCTCGGCCGGGGTCGGCTCGCCCCACGCGATCATGTGGAAGCCGGTGCGGCAGCCGAACGGCGAGATGTCGATCAGGCCGTCGAAGCGGGTGCGCAGCAGGCCGGCGATCGTGTGCTCGATCGTGTGCAGCCCCGCGGTCGGGATCTCGCCGGCGTTCGGCTGCACGAGCCTGATGTCGTAGTTCGAGATCGCATCGCCCTTCGGGCCGTGCTCCACGCCGATGAGGCGCACGTAGGGGGCCAGCACCTTCGTGTGGTCCAGGGAGAAGCTCTCAACCTCGGCAAGTTCGACGTCGCTCATGCGGCCAGTGTAGCGACGAGGCCGGGGCGACTTCCCGCGTGTGACGCGGGAAGTCGCCTCGGCCTCTGCCGTGGTGCGCGGGTGCGGCGGCGCGGCGGCCGCAGCGCCACCGCGGTCATGCCGCTCGGGCGAGCTCGCGGCGAGTGAGCGCGATGCGCGCGCCGGATCCCTCGGGGGACTCCGCGATGCGCACCTCCCAACCTGCGCGGTCGAGTCGGGCGAGGTCGCTGCGGGCCTCGCCCAGGCTGTCGGTGTCGACGAGATAGAGGGTGCGCCCCGAGGAGCGGTAGACGGAGCGGTGCTGCGCCCACTCGGGGATGCGCATGTCGCCGTCTCCCAGCGAGTGGTAGGGCGTGCGCTTCGGCGCGGTCGTGCCCGGTCGGATTCGGTTCTGGTTCGTCATGATGGTCCTTTCTGCGCTCGCGGCGACGACGCTCGCGAGCGGTGTGGTGCGGCATCCGTTGCGGATCGCGACGGATGTCGGCGCGCCGATCCTCGGGCCGGTTGTCTCACGGCTCGTCGTTGTGGCATCGGAACGCCGGTTTCGGGCGGCACAGCGGTAGCCGCCTACTGAGAGCCGCTGCGACCTCCGCGGGAGTCGATTTCTGCATCGCCCGGGACGGCTGGTGCCGGTGGCGCCGGGGCGGAAAACGCGGGTCTGCTGCGTGCTCAGCAGTTCAGTTTAGAACATTCTTTCGAGAAACGCTAGTGTGGGTTCGAATTCGTTTCGACGGGCGCGCCGCGCCGCTGGGAGAAGACATGGCTGAGCCGGGCACGCTGCTCGTATTCGCGCACGGCGACGAGGCGACGGCGTTCGCCGACGTCGAGCACCTGGTAACGGGCGTCGGAAAGGTCAACGCCGCCACGGCGCTGTCCGCGGCGCTCGCCGCGGGCGGCATCGAGCGGGTGGTGGTGCTCGGTACGGCCGGCGTCGTCGGAGACGGCGCGAGCCGCCTCGATCTCGACACCGTCTACCAGGTGACGGGGCTCGTGCAGCACGACTTCTCACTGCCGTCGCCGACCCTGCGCCCCGCGGGCGAGGCGTTGCTGCCGGATGCGCAGCGCACCGTGATGGCGACGGGCGACGTGTTCGTGAAGAGCGACGAGCAGCGATCCCGCATCGCGGGGCTGGGCGCGGCGCTCGTCGACATGGAGGGCTACGCCTACGCCGCCGTATGCGCGCGATTCGGCACGGCCCTGCAGATCTTCAAGATCCCATCGGACTTCGCCGACAGTTCCACGACCGACGCCGAATGGGACGAGGTCGTCTTCCGCAAGAGCGAGCAGCTGCGCGAGTTCTGGGAGCGGCGCCTCCGATAAGCCGCGCCTGCGCCTGGCCAGCCGGCGGTTGAGTCGGGAACGGGAGGCGTCGATGTCGCCGGCCGGCGGTAACGTGGTCGCGTGACCGCGGATCCCTCACCCGATGCTTCCGACGCGCCCGTCGCGCCCGGGCGCTGGTGCGTGCTCGGGCGCGGTGCGGGCGACCGCATCGGGGCCGTGGATGTCGATGCCTCCGGTCGAGCGGGCGAGCCCGTCGAGTTCACCCCGGCCGAGTTGGCCGCGTTCGTGAGGGATCGTGAGGCGTGCTCCGCGCCTCGCTGGGTGTGGAGCGACACCGTGCACTGGCTCCCGCGGCTGCTCGACGAGGGGGTGCGGATCGAGCGCTGCCACGACCTCCGGCTGACGCACGCGATCCTCCGGGGCTCGGAGTTCGTGTCCGACCGTTTGGCGCTCGCCGAGGCGACCGAGTGGAGCCGTGCGCCCGTGGAGACGGAACCGGAGTCGCGCGGGGCGGCGCTTTTCGACCTCGAGGAGGCCGCCGACTCCGCACGCACGGTGCCGCACGGCCTCGCGGAGGCGCGCGAGGAGTTCGCCCGTCAGCGCGCGGTGCTCGACGCCGTCTCGGGAGAGCCCGGCGCACGTTTGCGCCTCCTGCTCGCCGCGGAATCCGCCGGGGCGCTCGTTGCGGCCGAGATGCGCGCGGCCGGGCTGCCGTGGGACTCCGAGGAGCACGACAGGATCCTCCGGGACGCTCTCGGACCCCGCCCGGCCAGGGGTGCGAAGCCCGCGAGGATGGGGGAGCTCGCCGAGGCGATCGGCAGGGAGCTCGGTGCGCGCAACCTCTCGATCGACTCGCAGCCGAAGCTGCTGGGTGCGCTGCGGCGCGCCGGTATCGATGTGGGGTCCACATCCAGGTGGGAGCTCGCGGAGCATGAGCATCCGGCGATCGCCCCGCTGCTGCAGTACAAGAAGCTGGCGCGCCTGCTGTCGGCCAACGGATGGGCCTGGATCGACGACTGGGTGCGCGAGGGCCGGTACCGTCCCGTCTACGTGCCAGGGGGCGTCGTCACCGGCCGTTGGGCATCGAGCGGTGGTGGGGCGCTGCAGATCCCTCGCCTGCTGAGGCCGGTGATCCGCGCCGATCCGGGGTGGATGCTCGTCTCGGCCGATGTCTCGCAGCTGGAGCCGCGCGTACTCGCCGCGATGTCGGGAGATCGGGCGATGGCGGCAGCGGGGCGGGGGAGGGATCTCTACGACGGTATCGTCGAGAGCGGGATCGTTGAGACCCGACAGGAGGCGAAGATCGCGGTGCTCGGCGCGATGTACGGGTCGACGACCGGAGACAGCGGTCGGCTCGTACCGCGCCTGCGGCGGAGCTTTCCGCGTGCGATGCGGCTGGTCGACGAGGCGGCCGCGGCGGGCGAGCGGGGAGGGATCGTGACGACCTGGCTCGGGCGTTCGTCGCCCGCGCCGAGCGCGGAATGGTTCGAGGTGCAGGCCCGAGCGCAGAGGAGCGGGGCGACGGCGGCCGACGAGGCCCGTGCCCGCCGCTCGGCCCGCGACTTCGGCCGCTTCACGCGGAATTTCATCGTGCAGGGCACCGCCGCGGAGTGGGCGCTCGCCTGGCTCGCCGAGACGAGGCTGCGGTTGTCGCGCCTCCCCGAGGCCCGCGGGGCGCGGGCGACCGCCTCGGGCTCCGCGTTCTCGAGTCGTGCGCACCTCGCGTTCTTCCTGCACGACGAGGTCATCGTGCACACCCCGATCGAGCAGGCGGAGGACGCGGCGGCGGCGGTGGAGGCCGCTGCTGCGGCCGCCGGCCGGCTGCTGTTCGGGAGCACCGACGTCGATTTCCCGCTCGATGTCAGAGTCGCGGAGCGCGCGGCGAAGCACTGAGAGGTAGGCTCGTGAGTCATGGCGATTGGTGCGACGATCCACACCTTCGAGGTGCAGCTGGCCGACGTCGACCGCGGGGTCTACGAGGAGTTCTCGCTGCGCGCGGCGCGGCATCCCTCGGAGACCGAAGCGTTCATGGTGACCCGGGTGCTCGCCTACTGCCTCGAATACGAGGAGGGTATCGCGTTCGGTGCGGGAGGGATCTCCTCGACCGAGGAGCCTGCCGTGCTCGTGAGGGATCTCACGGGCAGCGTCACCGCGTGGATCGAGATCGGTGCACCCGAAGCCCAGCGTCTGCACTTCGGCAGCAAGCTCGCCGACCGCGTCGCCGTCTATACGCACCGCGACCCCGCGAAACTGCTCGCCTCGTGGGAGGGCAAGACGATCCACCGCGCGGAGGACATCGTGCTGCGCTCGTTCGATCAGGGATTCATCGACGGAGCCGTTGCAGCGCTCGCGCGGCGCAACGCCGTGTCGGTCTCGGTGACGGAGGGGCAGCTCTACCTCGAACTGGGCGATGCCGTGCTGAACACGCCGATCCACGAGCACCGCGCCGGCTGACCGGGGCCGCGCGCTCAGAAGGCTCCTGGCGACCGCACCGCTGGTGCCGCCGATCGCTCCGCGTCACTCGTGTCGGGGTTCAGCTGGTTTCGGCGGCGTACCAGCGCTCGAAGATCTCGGCGGTGACCGTTGCAAGCTCTTCGAGCCGTTCCAGAGGAACGTTCTTGGTCTTCGGGCCGATCGCCCAGCCGTCCGTGTACCCTTTCGCGAGGTAGGCGTGCTCGCCGAGGTGCTTCTGCGCCAGCGGCTTCTTCCACCTCCCGAGCGCTCGCCGGCTCGTGCCCGGTGCGCGTCGGCTGATGAGCAGCCGGTCCTCCTCTCCCGTGAGCACTTCGCGCTGAAGCGTCTTCAGGTTCTCGATCCAGATGGGCACGGAATCCGACCGCTCGGGGTCGAAGTAACTCGTCTCGTCCTCGGATACTGCGATGCCGATGTGGCTCTCGAGGCGCACGTCCTCCACCTGATCCGGCACACCGCGGCCCACGACCTGGATCTGCCCCCGGAGCGTGCGGCCGTCGGGCAGTTCGGGCGACTCGAAGACGATGGAGGGATTGCCGTTGCCGTTGCGCTCCGTCTCGATGCGCCAACCGACCAGCCGCCCCTCGAAGGAGAGCCCGTTGAGCTGCGCCTCGATGGCGACCTTGGGGACCTTGATCGCGGCGAGATCATCGATCGTGATCCGAGGGGCGATAAAACACTCCAGGGTCTCCTTCCAGCCGATCACCGGAACCTCGGGGAACTCGTCGTGGAGCCACTCGGGCACGGCATCGAAGTCGGGGACGAGCACGAAGAGCGTGTCGAGGGCCGAGCTCTCCCGCGAGATCTGGTCGCGGCCCAACTCGTGGTTGAACTTCGCTTCGATGCCGACCAGGTAGGGTTCGCCGTCGCGTTCGAACTCGAGGAGCACGTCGACCTGCTCGAGGGCTTCGCACCGTACCCGCTGCAGGGCACCGAAGCTCCGCGCGCCGCTCCGGTGTCTGAGCAGGTTCAGGAAGCGGCGGGCGTCCTGGCGGATCTCAGCGGCCAGCGCGCGGGTCGCCATCGGTTCGGTGGTGTAGATCGGTGAAAGCTCCATCCTTCAAGGGTGGCGGCGAAGATCGTAATGCCCGAGTCAACAGGCGTTTCCGCACAAGGCTGAACAGCCCGGGCGCGGCAGGAGCATCACTAGCGCGCCTGCCGCGCCCGGAACGGAGCCGATCAGCTCGGCGGCAGTTCGCCGGTTCGAGTGACCGTCCCGCTCGCCTCGTCCCATCGATAGGTGGAGGTCGCCGTGTTCGCGGGGCCCGCGATGTCGTCGCCCTGCCACATGTAGGTCACCGAGAGTTCCTCGTCGGACAAGCGCTGAACTCCCTTCTCGGAGTCCACGGCGTGGCCGGTCGAGGTGGCGGAGGAGACATACTCGCCGTTGTGGAAGAACAGCACCGGAGTGATCGAGAACCGGGTGCAGCAGGGCTCGGGGCGAAGCACGATCCAGGAGAGCGCCGCGCACTCGTCGTAGCCCTTCACATCGCTGAACTGTCCCGTGAGATCCCATGGGCCACCGGAGATTCCGGCTCCCCACTTCCCGAGTGCTTCGTTGCCCGAGAGTCCAGAGCACTTCGGGCTTCCCGATGCCGCGGAGCCTTCGCCCTTGCCTGCGAGCGAGGGGTTCGCGGCGAGGATGCCATCGAGTGCCGCCTGTGCATATTCCCGCTGACCGGCGTAGTCGAAGATCAGCACCCAGATATCCCCGATGAAGAGGTATGTGACCTTCGTATCGTTGGCCATCGGGTTGTCGGCGGGGATCGTGTAGCTGAAGCTCTCCGCATCTCCGAGTGCGCTCGCTTGCACACCGCTGTCGACCTTCAGCGCTTCGATGAGAGAAGCCCGATCGGCTTCGGCCAGCTCGGCGACATACCCTGTGACCGCTCCCTGCATGTGCACCGGCCAACGGCATCCCCGCTGCTGCACGGCCTTACCCATCGCCGTCTTCGCGGCTTCCCCCGCAACCTGGTTGAACACCGTCAGATCGGTCTCGCCAGCAGGAGCGCTGAAGTTCTCCGGCCCATAGTCTTCGTACTCCTGGTGCGCCGCCGCGTTCATAGCGTCGCAGGTGGGCAGCACGACAGGCTCGGGCACCGGGGGCGGCGTCTTCGCTACTTCGGCAGCCGCCGGCTTCGGCGCAGTCTGCGGCTTCGCGTCCCCGGCGCAGCCGGTGAAGAGCATGGAGACGCCCAGAGCGAGAGCGATGGCGGCGAGCAGCGATTTCCGAGCCGAGTTCGTCCCTTCGCCGCGCACTACTGGAGCTTCCGATCCTGCTTGATCCGGTCGCGGTTCTCCATCACCTGCCCGATGAAGCCTCTCTGCTGACCGAACAGCGCATCGTTCTGTGCCCGGGTCTCGGCAAGCACCGCCTTCTGATGCTCCATCTGCTGCTGCATCGCCGCCATCTGCGCCTCGTGCTGCCGCTGCTGCATCGCCATCTGCTTCTCGGCCTGGCGTCGCTGGTGCTCCGTCATGCGCTCCACCTCGGAGAGTGTGCTCAGCCAGAGGTTGTCTGCGCGCAGCACAAGCCCGGACGCCGGAGCGTCGAGGGTTTCACCGCGTCCGAATACTCCCGCTGCATGATCGGCGGCCGTTCGAGAGGCCTGCGCGAGCGCCTGCGCCTTACCGCCCAGAATGCTCCCGAAAACAGCGTTGCCGATGAAGGCGATGGCAGCGAACACGAGGCAGAGCCACCAGGTGTTCCCGGTGAACAGCATGAGGAACGCCACGAAGAGGAGGACCGTGAACCCGAGAACCCGGATCAAGCCGAGGTTCTTCAACTGCTTCGCCTCCGCCACCGCAGTAGCCGACTGGCCAGGGTTCTGAGTGTCGAAGGCCGCGAGCGTGTTCTGCATCGTCTCCGCGATGGTCTGGTACTCGGCGCTCTGGCCTGCGTCGAGCCGCGAGCGGTCGATGCGGTTCAGCACCTCCAGCACCTCGTTGTAGCCGTCGACCACCCACCCGCGCTTGTCTGCTGTGGCAGCGGCAATCGCCACCTTGAAGTCCTTGCTCCGCGACACGAAGGTTCTTCCTTTCTCTGAGGCGCGGCAGATATGCCTCGCTCGTGATGTGGGCTCCCGGGGTAGGACGGCGCAGAGGGAGCGGCCATCGAAACTGCCCATGTATCGACGCTATTCAGCCGACACCCGAGATCCGCATGATTCCGGGGTTCTCGCACAACTTTGAACAGCAGTGGAGGTCGCGTATAAGGTTGAAAACGCGGAGCGCGTGGCGCGTCCGCCTCGTATGCCGGAGGCGCCATATGAGAGCTCAGCGGTGAGGGGGCAGTGATGACAGAAGCGAGCGAGCGAGCCCAAGGAACCTCCGATGAGTCCTTCGACCGGATCGCCCTCGACCTCCAGAACCTCCGCGAGTCAGCGGGCGAAGTGTCCTACGCCGAGTTGGTGCGTCGCATCACCGCCCTGCGGCTCCAGCGCGGTATCCATACCGCCGCCGCGATCCCCGCTCGATCTACCGTCTACAACGCCTTCAAGACGGGCCGCGCGCGGATGGATACCGGCCTCCTCCGAGACATCGTGCTCGCACTCGGTGCGACGACCGAAGAAGCCGATGCCTGGGTGCTCCGGTGCCGGGAGGTCCGCAGAGTCGCAGAGCGACAGGCGAAGAGAGAAACACCGGAAGCCGCGAAGCCTCAGCCCCTGCCGGTGCCGGACCTCATGGTCCCGACGGCCTCGCCTCTGTCTCTCGGCACCACCGGTCTGCTCATGGTGGGCTGTGTCGCGCTCAACCTCCTCGGCCTCTGGGTCACCGCTGTCTTCAAGCTCTCGGTCTACCTCGACATGGTGGGCACGGCGATCGCGTCGATCGTCCTCGGCCCCTGGCATGGGGTTGCTGTCGGCATCGCATCGAGCAACCTGGGCTTCCTCACCGGGGATCCCGCTACCAATCCGTTCACCTTGGTCAACATCGCCGGGGCGCTCGTCTGGGGCTACGGAGTCCGGAGGTTCCGCATGGGCGCTGACCTCGGCCGATTCGTGACCCTCGACCTGATCGTTGCCGCAGTCTGCTCGGCTGTCGCCGTGCCGATTCTGCTCATCGCCTTCGGAGGGTACAACGGGCATGCCTCAGTCGGGGCTGTCCTGTCCCTCGAAGCCGATGGCTTGCCGACGCTCGTTTCCCTGTTCTCCACCAACATCGTCACAAGCATCATCGACAAGCTCATCACCGGAGTGATCGTGCTGCTC
Organism: Leucobacter ruminantium; assembly: GCF_017565705.1. Classification (GTDB taxonomy): domain Bacteria; phylum Actinomycetota; class Actinomycetes; order Actinomycetales; family Microbacteriaceae; genus Leucobacter; species Leucobacter ruminantium. The sequence continues at coordinate 13,754 of NZ_JAGDYL010000014.1, read as the reverse complement.
GCTTTCGTTCTGCTGCATCGTCGGTTCAGGATTCCTGTCGGGCACATGCCCCTCGTGGAGAGGCTGAGCACTTTGCGGGTCAGGCCCGAACTCGCCGGAGTGCGGTCCCCAGTCCTCAGGACCTGAGCCGAGGGGAGCCTCGTTTCTCCCGTAACCGCTGAACAGTGGAGGGTTCCGGTGGGGAGGCGGATTGGGTTTCGACTCGCTTCGCTCGCTCAGCCCGAGGCTCGCCCAACCGGCGGAGGAAGCGGGTGGGGCGGGCATGACGAAGGCCCCGGATCCATTGATTTCTCAAGGATCTCGGGGCCTTCGCTGTGGCGGTGACGGTGGGATTTGAACCCACGGTAGGGGGTTACCCTACACGACTTTTCGAGAGTCGCACCTTCGGCCGCTCGGACACGTCACCGCGAAAAAGAATACGACATCCGCAGGCGAGATGCGAATCGCGGCCCGGTCACCGGGCGTGTTGCACGCCCCGTGCCGAGTGCCGGGCTGGAGCGGGGAAGACCGGCGTGACGCCCGACGGGAAGTCGGCTGCGCCCGCTGCGTTCAACCGAGACCCGAGTTCTTCGCGGCTCGTGACGCCCAGCTTGGCACGAGCCTGCGAGACGTGCGACTCGACCGTGCGCACGCTGCAGCGCAGACGCTCGGCGATCTCGCGGTTGGTGAGCCCCTCGGCGGCGAGCTTCGCCGTCTCGGCTTCGCGCGGCGTGAGCTTCTCGCGCGGCGCGCTCGGAAGTACTCCGGCGTCGAACCAGGGCACCCGTTTCGCGGTCTCGGCCTGCAGCGCTGCGATGCGCGCATCCGTCGCGGTGACGCTTCCCGCCGCGCGACGTCGCAGGAATATGCGCCGTGCCTCCTGCATCGCGTAGGCGGCGGGCGCCCAGAATCCGTGGGACTCGAGGGTGTCGGCCGCACGCATGAGCGCGAGCGGGTTCTGCGCATGCAGCGCCTCCAGGTGCGCCCGGATGGCGAGGCGCTCGGGCATCTCGGTGAGTTCGCCCGGGTCGATCCCTCCGATGCCGCCGAGCTGAGCGAACTGCTCGACGGGTTCGGCGAACGCCGCCGGGCTCACCCGATCGAGCTGGCCCGAAAAGTAGGCGGTGATCTGTGCGCTGTACCCGCAGAGCGGGTCGGGATCCCTCGTCTCGCCCGGGGCCATCTGCTCGAGGCTCGCGAAGAGCGATCGGAGCCGCCACGGTATGAACCGCGGCACGGCGCTCGAGGTTCGCACCCACTCGAAGCGCGCGCGGTCGATGTCTCCGCAGATGATCGCTGTGCGGGCCGCGTGGAGATGCGTGGCCCAGATGCGGTGGCGGGAGGCGCCGGGCAGGCAGCCGACCAGACCGAGCAGGTAGGGGGCGCGACCGGCGCGATCGGCGGAGAGGAAGCGGATGATGCTCTGCGCCGCGACCGCGCATTCGAGGGTGTCGCGCTGCGCGTCGGAGGCGTTGATCGCGAGGCGAGAGATCCGCTGATCGACGGGGCTGCCCGAGAAAGCCCTGTAGCGAAGCCCCACCGTGGTCGCCTCGAGTGAGAGGAGCTGTTCGGCGAGCAGAGCGACCTCGGGGAGTGGGTGGGTGAGGGCGATGCGCAGCAGCAGGGGCGCGTCCGATCCGAGCGGACGGTCGTCGTTCCAGCGCCGGGCCACGAGCTGCGCATCGTTCCACTGCTCGTCGTCGGGCGCGATGTCGGGATCGTGTTCGAGAGGGATCCCGGCCTCGGCTGCCAGCCTCGCGCGCAGCAGGAGGGTGGCGAACCTGACCTCCGGGTCGACGGAGGGGAGGTCGCAGTTGCCGCGCGGCGGGTTGGCGACCATGAGCACCTGCAGGCCGGTGCGGGCGTCGCGCAGCACGGCGGTGAGGCGGGCGCGGGCGAGCGGGCTGAGCCCCGGCCCGTCCTGCCCGAGGCGCAGCAGCAGGTCGCGGGCGCGCTCGCCCTCGCCGAACGAGACGAGGTCGCCGATGATGCGCTGCTGGAAGCGGGCGTGGTGCTCGCCGAGCACGGGGTCGGTGCTGATGCTGTCGTCGCGCCGCGAGAGCACGCGCGAGCAGAAGATCGCTTCTCGGTCGGCGAGAGGGATCCCGAAGACCTCCTGCGAGAGGAGGTGCGCGGCGGTGCGTCGCCTCGTGGCGTCCAACAGTTCGGGATCGGCGCGGCGCTGCATCGCGGCGGCGTAGAGCTCGGGAACTCCGAGGAGCTCGGGCGATCCCGGCACGGGCAGCAGCATGCCGGTCGTCGACAGCATCTTCTCGGCGTGCGCGCCCACGACGTCGAAGACGCCGCTGCGGCTGCGCGGGCCGATCTCCGAGAGCACCACCGCGGCGGCGATGGCGGGCGCATCGAGTTCGGTCTCGGCGATGCGCGCCGGGTGGCGGAGCGAGGAGAGGTGCAGATCGCCGGCGTAGGGGCGTCTGATGCGTGGTCTCGGTGAATGGGCGAGGGATCCGCTGCGGTGCAGCTGCAGCAGGTCGAGCGCCCATCCGGGTCTGCCCCAGGCGAGTTGCTGGATGGTGGCCACCGTGACGGCGTCCAGGCGTTCAGGGCTGGCGCGGTGGATGATCCGCGCGATCTGCTCATCGCTCGTGGGCTGGATCCAGAGGGTACGTGCGCGCCCGAGGGTGTCGGCGAGGTGGGGCATCTGATCGTAGAGCCGGCTCAGCCGTGTGCCGTATACCGAATCGACGTGGCTCTCCGCCGCGGCCCCGACGGCAGGCGCGCCGTCGAGCAGGTGTGCTGCCGCGCGCTGCAGCACCTCGAAGGGTGCGACCTCGTAATTGTCGAAGAGCAGCACGGCGCGGGGCGGCGCGTTCTCGATACGCTCGGCGGCATCGTCAGCGGTGGCGTCGACGTAGACGTGAGGGATCCCTCGCTCCTCGAGCAGCGAGGCGAAGGTGCGCAGCACATGCGTCTTGCCGCTGCCATCGGGGCCGATGAGCATGGTGGGATACGGATCCTCGAGGCCTCCCAAGAGCTCGTGCGGAAGGTGTTCGATGTGTGCGTTCGTCGCGCTCTGCATTGAGCTCCCCCCTCCGACCCGGCCAGATCCGAGAACTGCGTGCCGGGCTTCTTTCCCCACTATCCAGACTAGAGGAGCGGCGCCTGCTCTTCTGAGCGAGGGGTGGTGTTTTGTTGCGGAGAAAGAGCGCAGTATCACAGTACTCATCTCTTCTCATCTCAGTATCCAAGTTCTTGTGAATGAGTATCTGCGACGTCCGAAGTACGCATCACGATGCCGATCGCGCAGGGGTACGGAGGGCGGCATCGAGGGCCACGGAGACCCGTGGACCCTGTGCGGCTTTGCTGGGAGTCTTCTGATCGGGTGTCTGTACCTCTTGTCGCGCGTGCGGCGGGGCAGGCACGCGTTCCCATGGCAAGGCACGACGAGATGACTGGGGAGTCTCTTGGATACGAAGAACGAATTACGAGGGGTCAGACACCGCAGACGCGGCGTCCGGGCCCTGGCGGCCGGAGCGGCCGCGGCCACGGTCGTCGCGGGCGGAGTGCTCATCGCGCCGCTCACCGCGACTGCCGATGTCGCTCCCACGACTGCCGTTTCGGCAGGGCACGGGCACTTCCTGAATGCGTCCGGGCTCGGCCTGAACGTAGCGGGTGCGGCGCGGGCCACCACTGAGTACCCGGCCGAGCCGGGACCGGTGCGTGAACCGCTCAACGCGTCAGTGTTGAACGGCCTTGTCAACCTGGACCTCGGCGGCGGAATCACGCTGCCCCTGCTCACCGACGGCAGCGCTCCCGGCCTGCTCAACCTCGGAAGCAACGTCGGAGCGGTGAAGAGCTACTCGTCGTCGCCGTCCGAGCTGAGCTCGCTGGCTGCCTCCGGCGCGATCGCCGACACCGGCGCGATCAATCTCGACGCGGTCACCGGTGACGCCGGCTACAGCCCGGCCTACTTCGATCTGACCGAGCTGTTCCAGCAGCTGCAGATCGCCGGTCTCACCGATCAGGTGCTGAACGGCGCCCGGATCGAGCTCGGCGCCGTCGCCTCGCAGGCCGAGAAGGACACCGATACGGCGACCTCGCGTGCCTACGCCCTCGCCGACCTGCGCGCCGAGCTGAGTTCGCCGATCCTCGGCGACGTGACCACCGCCGTCGATCAGGTGGCGGGCTCTGCCGGCACGGCGATCAACGGCCTCACCGGACCCGGCGGCTCGGTGAACACGCTCGTGACGAACCTCGTGAACGCCCTCGATGTCAACGTGCTGGGTGTGGGCACCGTCACGGCATCGACCGCGAACGGCCTGGTCATCGACACCTCCAGCCTCGTGAACACCGTTCGTGCCGAGCTGCTGCAGTCGCCTCTCAACAACGCGACCGCGACGGACCCCGCGTCGATCAACGTCGACCTGGAGAGCGGTCTGGTCGAGGTGGATCTCGCCCAGCTGCTCGTCGGCCCTGACGGCCCCTATGCCGGCCACTCGCTGAACGATCTGCCCGCGAACACCGATGTGCTGCAGGCCGCTGTGGTCGAGGCGCTCGCGAGCGGCCTCACGCACGCGCTCACCGGCGATGCGGCGACCTACCCGAACTCGCTGTCCGCCAAGGCGACCGAGGCGCTGACCAAGGGCATCTACGGCCTCGAGGTGCAGCTCGACCTCGATCTCGACGCGCGACTGCTCGGTGTTCCCCTCGTGGGAGTCTCCGCGGCGCTCGAAGACGTCAACGGCGCACCTGCCACGGTCGGCGGCCTGCTCGGGGCCGACGGCTACGAGGACGTCACGCTGAAGCTCACGGGAAGCGGCCTCGCGGGTCTGCTCAACCCGCTGCTGGGCGCCCTCAGCACGCTGACGACGGACCTGGTCGGCGGTATCGCACCACTTCTGCAGCCGGTTGTGAATACTGCCGTGACCAACCTGTCCACGAGCCTGTCGAGCCTGCTGAACCCGTTGGTGGACGGCCTGCTGGGCAACGACGGCGCGCTCCTCAAACAGGTGCTCGACGCGCTTGCGACGGTCACGCTCAACGAGCAGCCCGACCAGCCGGGCGCCCGCCCCGCAGCTCAGGCGGATCTGGGAGCGGGAAGCGCCACCGTTCGCGCGGTCGCGGTCGACGTGCTGCCCGCCATCCTCACCGGGGATGCGGCGATCCGCGTCGAGCTCGCGTCCTCGTCGGTCAAGGCCGAGAACCCCTCCGCAGCGCTGACGGCGACCCCGTCTCATGTCGCCGTGGGTGAGACCGTCACGCTGGCCGGCACCTTCTTCGGACCCAATGAGGACGTCACATTCACGATCGACGGCGAGCCCTCGACCCTGACGGCGACGACCGGAGCCGACGGCTCCTTCGGCAACGTGACCTGGGAGGTTCCCGACACCTACCAGCCGGGCGATGTCATCACGTTCACCGCGACCGACGAGTCGGGGAACACCCGTACCGCGACCGTCACGGTGGTCGCGCCCGCCCTCACCGCGACGAGCCCCGTCGAACAGGGCGGCACGGTGACGCTGACCGGCAGCGGTTTCGGTTCGGGAGAGACCGTGACCATCACCCTTCCGGGTGGCGGCACCGTCGACGTGACCGCCGATGACAACGGCGCCTTCACGTACCCCTGGCCGGTCCCCGAGACCCAGGCGCCCGGCACCGTGACCTTCACGGCGACCGGCAACGACACGGGTCGCGAAGCGAACGCCGAGTCGACGATCACGCGTGCGATCGCCACACTGACCGCTTCGCCGAACCCGGTCGCGGCCGGCGGAACGGTAACGCTCACCGGCGGCAACTTCGCCCCCAATGAGCCCGTCACCGTGACGCTTCCCGCCGACTGCGTCGCAGCGAGCGGCATTCCCGCCACCGCCGACGCCGACGGCAACTTCACGGTCACTTGCACGGTGGGCGAGGATGTCACCGACGGCGCGGCGCTGAGCTTCGAGGCGGAGGGCGACCAGAGCGGACGCGCCGCGGAGGCTCAGACCGAGGTCGACAGCCAGCCCGAGGCCGACGTGAACACGAACGCCTCCGCATCGGCGGCGGCTTCGGCTCAGGCCAACGGCAACAACGAGGTCGCGGCTCAGGCGGCGGCTGAGGCCGCGGCGATGGCGGACAACTCGACCGCTGCCGAGGCCGCGGCGACGCCGAACGCGGAGGCGGCTGCCGAGTCGGCTGCACGCGCCAGCGTGCGCGCCGGTGCTTCGACGCAGGCCTCGGTCGACGCGACCACCGCGACGAACGCTGCGGCGCAGGCATCCGCCCAGGCCAGCAGCGACAGCACCGCGACGGCGAACGCCGACGCGAGCGCCGCCGCATCGGTCGCGGGCACGGTCGACGCCCGCTCGGCTTCGCAGGCGTCGGCCGACGTCGCAGCGAACGCGACCTCGTCGAACGACGCGTCCACGGACGCCACCGCGAACGTGCGCGCGAACGCCAACGCTTCGGCTTCGGCTTCGGCCTCGGCCCGCGCGAACGGCGACAACCAGGCTGCGGCTCAGGTCGCGGCTCAGGCAGCGGCGTTCTCGCAGAGCGAGAGCGACGCGAGCGCTGCTGCTGACGTCGATGCCACGAGCGCGGCTCAGGCTGCGGCCTACGCCGACGTGGAGGACGACGCTTCGGCCAACTCCTCCGCCGACGTGACGACCAACGCCAACGTCGCGGCTCAGGCCGCAGCGCAGACCTCGTCGACGGCTCAGGCCGCCGCGAGCGCTCAGGCGGAAGCCGCAGCGGATCACAACGCCGATTCGGAGGCCGACGGTTCCTTCGATTCGCGTTCGGCTGCTCGTTCGGCCGCCGAGGCCTCCTCGGCCTCGAACGCGCACACGACCGGCTCAGCCGACGCTGCGGTCGACGCCGCCGCTGAGGTGCAGGCCAATGCCAACGCTTCGGCTTCGGCATCGGCATCGGCCGACGCGGACAACCACAGCAACCCCGCTGCGGTCGCCGCCGCCCTCGCCGCCGCGATGGCGAACAACGAGTCGGCAGCCGAGGCAGCCGCGACGCAGAACGCGCAGGCCGCCGCCGAGGCAGCCGCACGTCCGAACGTCGATGCGGAGGCAACGGCGACCGCGTCGCAGAACGCCGGGTCGTCGGCTCTCGCCGCCGCGACCAGCACCGCCGAGGCCTCGGCGGTGCAGGACGCCCAGGCGTCGGCTGCCGCCGACGTCAACGCCGAGGCATCGTCGGCCGCCGCCGCCCAGGCGACGGCGTCGACGCAGGCCTCGTCGCTCGCAGCCGCGGATGTCAACGCGTCGGCGTCGGCCTCCGCCTCGGCGAAGGCCGACAGCAAGGCCAACGCCGCGGCTCAGGCCGCTGCCGAGACCGCTGCGATGGCGGATGCCTCGACGACCGCCTCGGCGGATCAGTCGGCGCAGGCCACGGCCAACGCAGAGGCCGCGGCGCGTGCGGCGGCGCAGATCGCGGCCCGCGCGGATGTGCGTCAGAACGCTTCGGCGAACGCGTCGCAGGAGACCTCGGCGCAGGCCAACGTCGCGGCGAACGTCGCCGCGCAGGCGAGCGCCGATCACTCGGCGAGCGTCAACGCGGCAGCGTCGGCGCAGGCCAAGGCCGCGGCTACGGCCAACGCCTCTGCCGCCGCTGAGGCTGCTGCCCGCCAGGGTGCGAACGTCGACTCGACGGCCTCGGCCTCGGCCTCGGCCGCGGCGAAGGCCACCGCATCGGCTTCGAACGAGGCGTCGGCGCAGGCCGCCGCCAAGGGCGCTGCCGACGCGAGCGGCGCGAAGCTGGCGCAGACGGGCGCCGCACTGAACGGCCTCGGCGCAGCCGCTCTCCTGCTGCTGCTCGCCGGCGCCGCCACCTTCGCGATCGCCAAGCGGCGCTCGATGAAGGCGGCTCAGTAAGGAGCTAATGAGGGGGCCGCGCCGCGCCCCAAGCCCAAGGCCTGGGTGCGCCTCGTCGCACTGCTCGCAGCGCTCTTCACCGCATGGCACGTGCTCGCCTCGTTCCTCTGGATCGCACCGTACTCGGAGAACGCGCGCGAGATCGTCCCGGGCTCCCAGGACACCCTGACGGCCTACATGATCCCCTTCTTCGGACAGTCGTGGAGCGTCTTCGCCCCCGAACCCATCAACGGCGACTACCACTTCAACGTGCGCGCCACCCTCGCCGACGGCAGCGAGACCGGCTGGGTCAGCGCCACCGACGTCGAGCTGTCGATGATCCAGTACAACCTCTTCCCGCCGCGAGCCGGCATCCAGTCGAGCGAGGTCGCCTCCAGCTACAAGGACGCCTACGACTCGGTCGACGAACTGCAGCGCACGGTCGTCGGCGGCGATTTCGCCGTCGACGACTGGGAGGGCCTCAGAGCGGCCCTCGAGACGCCGCAGAAGGCCGCCGACGAAGAAGCCGGGGAAGGCGACGCCGATCCCTCGCCCGCCGTCGACAACACGGCCGAGATCGAGCAGCTGCTCGCCGAGGAGCACCGCACCACCGCCTACGCCACGCAGGTCGCCCGGGCCATCTGGGGCGACGAGGTCGAGAAGGTGCAGTTCCGTGTGAGCCGCCAGAACATCATCCCCTTCGCCCAGCGGCACGACCCGCAGGCGCAGCGGCCGGAACCGACCGTCGTGCTGCCGGGATGGCCCGCCCCCATCGTCGAAGAGGGGCAGAACGAGGGCAACTTCGCCGACGTGTTCCGCGGCCAGTTCGAGAGGATCACCCGATGAGCCAGCAGCGCACGACCCTCGAGAAGGACGCGGCGAAGAAGGCCGCTCCCGAAGCGCCGAAGACCGAGGACGCCGCCGCGCCCGATGCGTCCCGGAGCTCGACGAGCGCGCCCGGCACCCCGGTCGCGGGATTCTTCGCCTTCCTCGGCAGCATCATCGCCTCGGCGTGGATGGCCTTCGCGAACACGATCGGCGACTCGATCGCCTTCGTCGAGCGCTGGCTCTTCAACGGCAAGAAGGCGCTCTACGGCATCGCCGTCACGCGCATCGTGTTCGGCGTGATCGCGATCGGCCTGCTCGCGTCGAACTTCAGCACCCGCCTCTACACCTTCGGCTCCGGGTCGGCCTGGAACGGCGAGATCGCCGAGCCCGTGAGCGATTTCCCGAAGATCTGGCTGTTCAGCGCCTTCCACGCGGTCGCGGCGAACGACGTCGCCTTCACTCTCCTCTACATCGCCCTGATGCTGCTCGCCGTGCTGTTCATGCTCGGCTGGCGCTTCCGCATCGTGCTGCCGGTCTTCTTCGTGATGTGGATCGGCTTCATCGAGATGAACGACATGGTCGGCGATCAGGGCGACAACATGTTCCGCATCGCCCTCATCCTGATGTTCTTCACCGACGCTGCCGCCAGGTGGTCGCTCGACGCGCGGCGCCGGGCGAAGCGGGAGTGGTTCCCCGAGGGATCCTCGCCGAACCAGATCGGCACCGTGCTCCACAACCTCGCGCTCGTCGCCCTGACGGCCCAGGTCGCATTCGTCTACGGATCGGGCGGACTCTTCAAAGCGCAGGGCGCGCCGTGGGCCTCCGGCTACGCCGTCTACGACCCGCTGCAGACCATGCGCTTCGGCACCTGGCCGGTGCTCAGCGACCTCATCACCGCCTGGGGGCCGATGGTCGCGATCGGCACCTGGGGCTCGATCCTGCTGCAGGGCGCGTTCCTGCTCGCGCTGCTGTCGCGCCCCACCCGACTCATCGCCCTGTTCGGCATTCTCGGCTTCCACATCATGATCGGCGTGCTCATGGGCCTGCCGTGGTTCTCGCTCACCATGATCGCGATCGACTCGATCTTCATCCGCGACCGCAGCTGGAAGCGGTTGAGCGCCGGGATAGCGCGCAGATGGCGAGCGGCCGTGGTCCGTCGTCCCGCCGATGTCGGAGGTGCGGGCTAGGCTCGCCGCATGGCGAAGACGATCAGCGCGTACACATGCACCGAGTGCGGGTGGCAGACCTCGAAGTGGGTCGGCCGCTGCGGCGAGTGCCAGCAGTGGGGCACCGTCGAAGAACGGGGCCACCAGGGCGCCTCGCTCGCCCGCACCACCCGGGCCGTCGCGCCGCTCGCGGGGCGGGAGGCGCGACCGATCACGCGGTTGGAGGGCGAGTCGCTGCAGCACCGCTCGACGGGCATCGGTGAGCTCGACCGCGTGCTCGGGGGAGGGATCGTGCCCGGGGCCGCGATCCTGTTCTCCGGCGAGCCCGGCGTCGGCAAGTCGACGCTGCTGCTCGACGCCGCGGCCCGGGCCGCAGCGGGCGGACGGTCGAGCGGCGGTGACGGGCGACCGCGTGTGCCCGGTTCCGACGGCCGATCACGTGTGCTCTATGCCAGCGGCGAGGAGTCGACGGGGCAGGTGCGCATGCGCGCCGAGCGCATGGGCGCCCTCCACGACGACCTCTTCCTGGTGAGCGAGACCGACCTCGCGACCGTGCTCGGGCACATCGAGGCCGTCGATCCCGCGCTCGTGATCGTCGACTCGGTGCAGACCCTCGCGAGCGGCGAGGTCGACGGGGCGGCGGGCGGGCCCGCCCAGGTGCGCGAGGTGGCGGGCGCGCTGATCCGCGCGGCGAAGGGGCGCGGCACCCCCGTGATCCTCGTGGGGCACGTCACGAAGGACGGCTCGGTGGCGGGCCCGCGACTGCTCGAGCATCTCGTCGATGTCGTCTGCCATTTCGAGGGCGACCGTCAGACGTCGCTGCGCTTCCTGCGCACCCTCAAGAACCGCTTCGGGCCGACCGACGAGGTCGGCTGCTTCGAGATGAGGGATCGCGGCATCGTCGAGGTGCCCGACCCCAGCGGCCTCTTCCTCAGCCGGGCGGCCTCGCCCGTGAGCGGAACCTGCGCCACGGTCGCGCTCGAGGGCCGGCGCGCACTGCCCGTCGAGGTGCAGGCGCTCGTCGCGAAGAGCGCGACGCCGAACCCGCGGCGCGTCACGAGCGGGGTCGATCCCTCCCGGGTCGCCATGATCCTCGCCGTGCTCGAGCGGCGGGTGGGTGCGCGCCTCCACGACCAGGACGTCTACGTGTCGACGGTCGGCGGCGTGAAACTCGCCGAGCCCGCTGCCGACCTCGCCATCGCGCTCGCCGTGCTCTCCGCCATCACCGACCGGCCGCTGCCGCACGACCTCGCGGCGTTCGGAGAGATCAGTCTGGCCGGCGAGGTGCGGCCCGTCGTCGGAGGTGCTCAGCGCAGCAGCGAGGCGGCCAGACTCGGTTACGTCCGCACCCTCGACGCGGCCGCCGAGACGCTGCAGCAGGCGCGCAAGCACGCGGGCCTGTAGAGCCGTGCCGCGGCGACGGGCCGGTGGGCGGTCGCACCCGATCCGGAGAGTAGACTAGGGCCTCGTGAGCAACAACACTGTCGATGTCGTCCTCATCGGGGGCGGCATCATGAGCGCAACCCTCGGCACGCTGATCAGGCAGGTGCAGCCGGACTGGTCGATCGAGATCTACGAGTCGGCGACCCGGGTCGCGACCGAGAGTTCCAACGCCTGGAACAACGCGGGCACCGGCCACGCAGCCCTCTGCGAGCTCAACTACATGCCCGAGGGCAAGGACGGCAGCCTGTCCGCCGACAAGGCCATCCAGATCAACGAGCAGTTCCAGCTCTCGCGCCAGTGGTGGTCGGCGCTCGTACGCGACGGCGTACTGGGCGATCCCTCCGGGTTCATCAACCCGACCCCGCACATGACCTTCGTGCGCGGCGAGGCGAACGTCGACTACCTGCGCCGGCGCTACGAGATCCTCAAGAACGAGCCGCTCTTCGCCGACATGGAGTTCAGCGACGACCCCGCGCAGATCGCCGAGTGGGCCCCGCTACTCATCGACCGGCGCGCGAAGGACGAGGTCGTCGCGGCGACCCGCTCCGCGAGCGGCACCGACGTCGACTTCGGCTCGATCACCCGTCAGCTCATCCACCACCTCGTCGAGGGCGGCGCGAAGCTCCACCTCGAGACGCCGGTCAAGAAGCTGCGGCGCCGCGCCGACGGCACCTGGGACGTCTGCCTGCCCTCCTTCTCCGGCTCCGGGCACCGGCGCGTCAACGCCCGGTTCGTGTTCGTCGGGGCGGGCGGCGGCGCTCTTCCGCTGCTGCAGTCGTCGGGCATCCCCGAGATCGAGGGCTTCGGCGGCTTCCCGATCAGCGGCAAGTTCCTCAAGTGCGACAACCCCGAGATCGTGAAGCAGCACCGCGCCAAGGTCTACGGCAAAGCCGCGGTCGGCGCGCCGCCGATGTCGGTGCCCCACCTCGACACCCGCATCGTCGACGGCAAGGAGAGCCTGCTCTTCGGCCCCTACGCCGGCTTCAGCCCGAACTTCCTGAAGCAGAGCAGCTGGTGGGACCTGCCGGGATCCGTTCGCGTGCACAACCTCGGCCCCATGCTCAAGGTCGGCGTCACCCAGTTCTCGCTCGAGAAGTACCTCCTCGGCGAGGTGCTCGCGAGCCGCGAGAAGCAGATGCAGACGCTGCGCGAGTACATGCCGACCGCGCGCACCCGCGACTGGGAGATGATCACCGCGGGTCAGCGCGTGCAGGTCATGAAGAATGACCCGGAGAAGGGCGGCATCCTCCAGTTCGGCACCGAGGTGATCACCGGCGCCGAGGGATCCATCGCCGGCCTGCTCGGCGCCTCGCCCGGAGCCTCGACCGCCGTGCACGCGATGCTCGGAGTGCTCGCGAAGTGCTTCCCCGAGCAGTTCGAGAGCCAGTGGAAGCAGGTCTTCAAGGCCCAGGTGCCCGCGCTCGGCGAGGGATTGAACAGCGACCCCGCGGCTGCGGCCGCTTCGCTGGCCGAAACCGCGGAGGTGCTCGGCCTGAACGCGAAGACCGACGCCTGAGCGCTCAATCGGCGAGCAGTTCCTCCAGGAATGCCGCGGTGTCCTCCCAGCCGTCGACGGCCTGGCAGGTGACGCCGAGCGCCAGCACGGGGTAGTCGTTGCCGTCGGGATCGAGGCGGTCGCCCACGAACAGCATGTCGTCGAGGGGGATGCCCGTGTGTTCCTCGAGTTTGCGCATGCCATAGGCCTTGTCGATGCCGCGGCGCGTGATGTCGACTGACGTCGAACCGCCGCTGCGCACCTCGAGCCCCGGCAGGCGCTCGGCGACGGCCGCGCGCAGCGCGTTCTTCTTCGATCCGTCGGGATCCCACGCCTGCTTCACCTCGACGGGTGCCCGCTGCCCGAGCGCCGAGAACGTCACCTGCGAGCCGCGATCCTCGAGGATCTCGCCCCAGGGCGCGGTCTCCCAGAGTCCGAGCCGCTCGGCCTCCTCGCGCAGCGCAGCGAGCGCGGCGTCGCGCTCGGCCGCATCGAGGTGTTCGCGGTACACCGTCTCCCAGCGGCCACCGGCCCGACGCTCGTAGCGCGTGCCGCAGGTGGGCAGCAGGTGCAGCCGCTCGAGCGCGGTCTCGTCGACACCCTCGAAGGCGTCGAGCCGGTCGACGAGCTGCGCCTCGAACTGCTCGAAGTTGCCGCCGGAGATCACGGCGACGTTCGTGCGGGCGAGAAGACGGGCGAACACCGCGAGCATGCGCGGGTCGACCGGCGACTTCGAGGGCGCCAGAGTGTCGTCGAGATCGAAGGCGATGAGGCGAGGGATCTGCGGCATCCCCCGATTCTCCCACAGCGGCCGCGCCGGGCTACTTGTACCCGGTCAGGAGGTTGGTAGCAGCGACGGGCTTGTGAAACAGGAGAACCTCCGGGCTTAGTGGAGATGTCTAACGTCTTCACCTATTCCCGGAGGTTCTCGTGACCCACCGTAACGCCCGTCTGACTCCTGCTGGTAGGCGATTGATCATTCAACGTCATCAGCAGGGCTGGAAACAATCCCATATCGCTGCCGCGATGGGTATCTCGCGC
>NZ_JAGDYL010000013.1 GCF_017565705.1 Leucobacter ruminantium | reverse complement strand
AGGTAGCGTTAAACACGAAGACCTCGTGAGAGAACGATGGACGTTGAACACCCTGATTCTCTTACGAGGTCTTCGTTCTACCCAGGCGTACTCACCGATCGGCCTACACTCTCAAATCCGAAGAGCCCTTTAAACGATGTGCCGCCTCCGGGGTCGGAGAAACCGGCCGGGGTGCGGGTGCAGTGGAAGCGCCCGACGGAGTTGTTCGCCGAAGCCGGAGCGAAGTGCACGGCACGCGGCATTGATTTCATTGCCGCTACACACCAGCGCATCTTCGACCGTCTACGCACCGACGATGGGCTCTCCGAAGGCGCGGAGGCGCGGACGAGACTGGCGCCGCTGAATCCCTTCGAGACGGAGGATCCCTTCACGTTGGAGCAGCGGCGTCGCACGGAGCCGGCACCGTTTGAGACGCTGGCGAGAGAGTCATGATGGTGGTGCATCATGAGCGTACCCGCCCTGACCCGAGATTTTCGGAGTCTTGGATCCACCCCTCTTGTAGGAGGTGCGTCTGCCATGACCCGATCAATCGATTCTGCTGCTGTTCCCGCGTTCCAGACTCCCGAGGGGCTGAGAGCCTTACTGATTCGGCTGGATGAGGCCGGGCCTGGCTCGTGGCGCTTCGACGCGGAGGCGCACGAGCTGGCGAAGTTCGTCGCACGGAAGTACGCACAGCTCGCCCGCAACCATGGCCTCGACAAGTGGGAGGCGGTGACCGCCGCATTCGACGCGATGCGAGACGCCGGCGCCCGCCGAGCGGACGACCCGTGGGGGTACGTGACCAAAGCCGTGAAGTTGACCTGCTACTACGAGGAGCGCGGACAAGGACTGCTCTGCTCAGTCTCGCGAGCTCGAAAGAAGCACGCGTCAGTGCACCATGACGCGGAGCGCCTGGCGGATCGCGAGCAGGCCCGGCTTGAGTACGATCCGGCGTTCCAGACGACTACGGTGTTCCCGAGTGACGACTTCGAGCAGGAGGTTCCGGGGCCTGCTCAGATGGCGGTCGAGAGCGCGGTCGCGATATTTATGCGACTCGGGTGGCCGGTCGAGGTCGCACGCTACACGGTCGAGTACATCAGTGATGTGCTCGCGCGCCTGGGGAGCCGGCCGTCCGCGTATGACGCGCTTCGCCGGGATACTACGGCGCGGGCGCTCTATGATCTCTCCAAGAAGTCCTGGAACACTGCGGTGCTCGTGCTCCTCGGAAACCCGAACCCTGCCTACGCGGCCACGCGGGCAGGCCGCGGGCTGTTGAAGCGGCTCGCGCTCGAGGAGCCCATCGAGTTGGTGTTCGCCGATGACGTGCTCGTGATGAAGATCGTCGAGGCTGCTCCTGCGAGTGGTGGTCTGCCATGAGCGGCGAGTACGGGCTGCAGCTCGACCGAGCCCTCGATTCCCTCCGCATCCCGGACCGGTTCCGCACCGACTTCGGCGACCTCGGGCCGCTGATGCAGTCCATGCGGGAGCGCGGGCTGCTGCAACCGCCGACGATCACCCCGGAGGGCATCGTCCTCATCGGGGGCCGACGTGTCGCCGCGGCGAGGGAGCTGGGCTGGCGCACTATCAGCGTGTGGGTGCGCTCCGGCCTCTCCGACCGCGTCGGCCGTCTCCTCGCCGAGCACGACGATCACATCACCCACAAACCGCTCAACCTGATCGAGGAAGCCGCCCTCTATCGCGAGCTGAAGACCGTGTTCGCGGAGGCCGCTGCTCTACGTCAGCGTGCGTCCCGCTTCGGCCGGCTCGACGAAGAAAATGGCGGAACGTCCGGTGCGGAGGAATCCTCACCACCGGGAGACCTGCCGCTGCTCAACGAAGCTGGGCGTGCACGGGAACAGGCGGCCCGGTTGGTGACGGGGCGCGCCGCGTTCCAGAAGTTGGATCAGGTGTGCCGGATCGAGGACATCGCCAACGATCAGCAAGCGTCCGAGTCGCTCCGCTCGCAAGCCCGGGACGAGATCGAGCTCATGCGGAACGGGGCCGCCGCCTACCCCTCGCACCTCCGGATGAACGCGGCCCTAACTTTGGATCAGCTCGATCGAATCGCCGCCAACCCCGCCGAGCCTGAAGAGGTCCGGGACCAGGCCCGCAAGGAGGCTGCGCGGGTGCGGGATTCTGATGCGAAAGCCGTGGAGATGGAGCGCATCGCGAAGGCCGCTCTGCAACGAGTCCAGGCGGGGTCGAAGCGCAAGTCGAAGCCCGCGAAGCCGGTGCTGCTGCTCGAGAACGCCGGTGCCCCGGTGCTGTACAGCACGCTCGCGTTCCGGCAGATCTGGTCAGAACTCGACGCGTGGTGGGAACACTACGACCTGGCCAAGCTCGCGAGAGAGCTCTCCGAGGAGGAGCTCGGACAGTTCCTGCGCATCGTCGACGGCACCGTCCGCTTCGCCGACGAGCTTCGTGCCGCCCGCGCGGATGCCGCCTGACCTGCAGGCCTACTTCGTCGTCCGCTCTGCCAAGTCTCGGGGCTGACAGTCCACCTTCTCGGTATGAACGCCCGGACCAAGCCTCTCGCCACCGTATCCGCTGATCGTGCCAGCCGCATCCGGCTGGTCTGGTCGGTCGTCGTGATCGGGGTACTGCTCGCCGCCGTGGTCGTCGCCACGATCGGCTTCCTCCTCGGACCACCGACCTCAGATTCCGCACCGGAGCCGACGTCCGGGCCGAGTACGTCGGCCCCGGAGACCGATGCTCCTGCAGGGCAGGCGGAACTGCCGAAGATCGCGAAGACGGGAGACCCTGCCCGGTTCGCCGAGTCGGTCGCGCTCGCGCTCTTCGCCTGGGACACCGTCGGTGGCTTCCAGCCACGGGACTACACGGAAGCGATCCTCACTGCGGCGGACCCAGCGAACGAGGAAACCAACGGGCTCGCCACCGACGTCATGGGGGTGCTGCCCACGCGGGCTGCCTGGGTCGAGCTGCAGAAATACGAGACCGCGCAGCGCCTCGAGATCGACCGACTCTACGTGCCCGACGCCTGGGATGACGTCGTGGCACAGGCCAGGAAAGGAACGATCCTGCCGGGCACGATCGCCTATACCGTCGACGGCACCCGGCACCGCACCGGCGTCTGGGACGGCGACAACACCGCGACAACTCACCCGGTGTCGTTCACGATGTTCATCGCCTGCGAGCCCAGCTATGAGGCGTGCAAACTGTTGCGGCTCACGCAATTCGACAAGCCCCTGAAATAGGCCGGGGCGATCATGTCGAAGTTGCTGGCCGGGATCGTGGCGGCGCTCATCGCGTTCGGCCCATCCGCCGGCCTGGTGATGTTCACCGCGATCACCGCCCCAATGGGGGTTTACGGAAGCTGCACGCCGACGCAGACGAGCGGAGGCGAGGACGGCACGGGTGGTCCGATCGCACCGGAGAAGCCTCCCGAATCGGCCCGGGTGGTGATGCCGCTCCCCGAAGACACCTGGGTCAGAACCGACGGCTTCGGGTGGCGATTCGAGCCCTTCACGGGGCTCGGGAACATGCACACCGGCCTCGATATGGCAGCACCCGACGGTACCCCGATCCTCGCCGCCGCTGACGGCATCGTCACCGTGGCCGAGTATTCCGTCGAATGGGGCGGGCTCGTCGTGATCGAGCACACCATCGGTGGGAACACCATCGCCACCGCCTACGCTCACTCCTGGCAGCACGGGATCCACGTCACCCCCGGCACGAAAGTCACGGCCGGCCAGCACATCGCCGACGTCGGCTCATCGGGATACTCCACCGGGGCCCACTTGCACTTCGAGGTTCGACCTGGCGGCACCTACGCGACCGCGATCGATCCCGAGCCGTGGTTGGCAGCGCAAGGCGCAATCGGCATCAGCGGTGGCTCTGGTGGAGGTGGCCCGACACCGGCCGGGGCCTGCCACTCCCCCTCCGAGGAAGGGAACGAGGACGAGGACGAGGACGGCGAGCAGGATGCCGGTGCCCAGGAGACGGGTGCGGTCGGATGAATGTGTTCCCCGATTTCGGCAGTCTCTCTGGGCTGAACAGCCTGCGCGAGGTGATCGGCGCGGCGTTGACGTTCGTCTTGATCGTCAGCGTCCTGATGACCGTGGTCTCGGCTACCGCCTGGGGCATCGGTGCCTGGAACGGGAACCCGCAGACCGCTGCTCGAGGCCGGGTCGGGGTGCTCGTCGCGCTCGGTGGTGCGCTCTGCGCCGGGGCCGCGATGGCGATCGTGAACACGCTCATCGGGTACGGCCAAGACCTCTAACCCCTCACGCAACGCCTGTTCCTTGATGCCCTGCTTCGGCGGGGCATCACCGCGTTCACCGGAGAGGGTCGGTTGTCTTGGTGCACCTCTTCTGCGAACCCACCGTTTCTGCTCGCAGCAAGGAGCTCACACCGTGATCGACATCAGCCCCAACTCATCCGGCCTGCCGGGCATCGAAGCCCTGCGCCTCATCGTCGGGGCGGTCATGACGTTCGGCTTAGTGCTGAGCGTGTTGGGGCTCATCATCGCGGCGATCGTCTGGGCTTTCGGAGCAAACGGGAGCAACCCGCACCTCGCGGGCCGCGGTCGACTCGGCGTCCTGATCTGCTGCGGCGCCGCAGTGATCTGCGGGGCCGCCGTCACCCTCGTGAATTTCGCGTGGGACGTCGGACAAAGCATCTAAGCCGGACCAGAGTAAGGAGCCCTCACTATGAGTTTGTGCGAGCAGCCCATCCTCTCCTCCCTCTGCCAGACGGCGGACGAGACCGCCGCGGCGATGGCCGCCGCCCCGCTCCAATGGGTCGCCGATTCAGTCGGGCAGACCGCGGGATGGTTCGTCGAGGGCCTCTGGCTGGTGTTCGATTCGACCACGATGGTCGATGTCACCAGCCCCGGCTTCCTCGCCGTCTACAATTTGATCTTCGGCATCGGGATCCTCGTCGCCCTTCTGCTGTTCTGCTTCCAACTCATCACGGCGATGGTGAAGCGCGAACCGGGCGGTCTCACTCGGGCCGGAATCGGCCTGGGCAAGAGCGTCCTCGGCAGCTTCGTCGCCGTCACGCTCGTCGCGCTGGGGCTCGAGATCATCGACCAGCTCAGCATCGGCATCGTGCAGGCCACCGGGAACACGATGGCCGGGATGGGCGACAAGATCCTCATCCTCATCACCTCACTCAACACCCTCAACGTGGTCAGTCCCGGGATCGGGGCGATCGTCACCCTGTTCCTCGGCGGCCTCGCGATCGCCGCCACCGCGATCGTGTGGCTGTCGTTGTTGGTGAGAAAATCGTTGATCCTCCTCGCGGTCGCACTCGCACCGCTCGCGCTGGCCGGCTCCTCCTGGGACACCACCCGCGGGTGGGCGTCGAAGTGGCTCATGTTTCTCGTCGCGCTCGTAGCGTCGAAGCTCGTGCTGACCGTGATCCTCCTCATCGCGATCTCGCAGATTTCGACCCCGATCGCGCTCGACATCCAGGCGCTCACCGATCCGCTCGCGGGGATCGTGTTGCTCCTGGTCGCTGCGTTTGCGCCGTACGTCACGTATAAGGCGATCAGCTTCCTCGGCACCGACTACTACCACGCCATGTCGACCGAGTCCGAAGCGAAGAACGCACTCAACCGCCCCGTCCCCGTCCCCAACCGGATTCCCGGAAACCCGTTCGATCTGTTCGGGAAGAAGGGCGGCGGAGACGACGGGAACGGCGGAGGCGGAGACAGTCCTGCACCACCGACGCCCGGCGGCGGCGCTCCCACCGACGGCGGCGCCCCAGCTGGCGAAGGTGAGACCGTCGCCGCTGAAGGCGGAGAAGGCGCCGCGGGCGGGCCGGTCGTACTCGCGGTCACTACCGGCGTCGCCGTCGGAAAGAAGTCCATGGAGGCTGGCCCCGAGCTGGGCGAGTACATGGGCGGGCAGGCCGACGACCAGATGTCAGGCGCGGACGGGGCCGGCCAGCCGTCATCGCCGCCGTCCGCTCCCCCGCAGCGGTCTCCGCAGGTGCCGCCGCCGCGACCGCTCCCACCGGGCCAGTCGTCCGATCCCGCTCCGACGCCGCCAGAGAAATAGGAAGAGGATCTGCCATGTCTGCTGGGTTTGAACTCGATACCGTGCAGTTCTCGCGCCTCACCAAGCGCGGAATCATGCTGGGCCTCTCCCTACCGCAGCTCCTCGTGCTCGGTGTCGGCCTCTTCATCGCCGTCGCCTCCCTGTATGTGACGGGCGGATCGGGTCTTATCTGGACCGCGCCCGCCTGGGGGTGCTGCGCGGCGACCGCCCTGGTCCCCATCGGCGGCAGGAAGGTCGTCGAGTGGTTGCCGATCGTGGCCGGCTGGTGGCTGCGCCGCGTCGCAGGCCAGACCGAGTACCGGCGCAAGCTCATGACCCCGCGCCCCGAAGGCACGCTCGCGCTCCCAGGTGATGCCGCGTCTCTTCGCGAATGGGTGGACGAGGAAACCGGGGCGGCCATGATCCACGACCCGCACCAGCACCTGCTGACGGCGGTGCTCGCGGTGTCGCATCCGGCGTTCGTGCTGCTCGACCCGGCCGACCAGCAGCGCCGCGTGGACGGGTGGGGGCGCGTCCTCGCATCCGCCTGCCGTTCGGGCAGGATCGGCCGGATCCAGGTCAGCGAACGCACCCTGCCCGACTCGGGAACCGGGCTCGCCCAGTGGTGGAAGGAACACGGCAACGCCGACGGATCGTGGGCAGCCACCGTATACGAGGAACTCATCGAACGTGCCGCGCCAACCGGGGAACGCCACGCGACCACCGTGTCGCTCTCGCTCGACATGCGCGCCGCTGCCCGCGCCATCCGCGTCGCCGGCGGCGGGATGCGTGGCGCCGCGCACGTGCTGCGCCAGGAGATGCACACCACCGTAGCCGCGATCCGCGCCGCAGACCTCCACGTCGACGGCTGGCTCACCCCCGGCAACATCGCGCTCATCCTGCGCGCCGCCTACGACCCGGCCACCGCCGCCGCCCTCGAGCGCCACGGTGAGCTCGGGCGCGACCTCGCCACCGCTGGCCCCGTCGCCGTGACAGAACGCTGGGACCAACTGCGTTCCGACTCTGCTCACCACGCGGTCCTCTGGATCAGCGAATGGCCCAGATCCCAGGTCTACCCCGGGTTCCTCTCGCCCCTCGTGCTCTCCTCGGGGATCCTCCGCACCCTCTCGCTGCACTACATTCCCGTGCGCGCAGACCAGGCCGCCCGCGATCTCCGGCGCAAGCGGACCGAGCTGATTTCCGATCAGGCGCAGCGGGCGAAGCTGGGCCAGATCGAGGACGCCGACTCCTCCGCGGAATACGCCGACGTGATGCAGCAACAGGCCGACCTCAGCTCCGGACACGGACTCGCCCGCGTCACCGGCCTCATCGCCGTCACCGCGTCGACCGCGGACGAACTCGAAGCCGCAGTGGCCGCGGTCGAGCAGGCCGCGATCCAAGCCTCCTGCGAATGCCGACGCCTCGTCGGCCAACAGGCCCGCGCATTCGCGGCAGCCAGCCTCCCGCTCGCACGCCCCATCTAACACCGTTTCGCGAAGGGAGAGATACTGATGACCGATGCAGAGCGTCTGCACACGAGTGTGCTGGTCGCGCCGCAGGCCGAACGACGTAAGCTCCGCAAAGCTCGGCGCCAAGCCGCCGAGCAGCTCCGCTACGAAGCCCGCGCACGCGAGTACGCAGAACAGCAGGCCAGCCGCGAGGCCGAACGGCAAGAACGGCGCAACACCGTCTACCTACCCAGGACTGGTGAGCCCGGTCCGGAGTCGCTGCGCACCCCAGGCCGGTTCCGACTCCCGAAGCATCAGGACACCACGTCGACCTTGGGTGGCCAGTATCCGTTCCTCGCGGAAGGTGGTCTCGGATCCGCAGGCATCTACATCGGTCAAGATCTCTACTCCGGGGCGGCTTTCACCTTCGACCCGTGGGAGCTGTACCGGCGGGGCGTGATCACTGCGCCGAACATCCTCATCGTGGGTCTCGTGGGGAGCGGGAAGTCCGCACTCTCCAAGAGCCTGTACACGAGGGCGATCCCGTTCGGGAAGCGCGTCTACGTCTCCGGCGACCCGAAAGGCGAGCACAGCAAGATCGCGGAGCTCGTCGGAGGAAAAGCGATCGCGCTGGGCAGAGGGATGCAGTCGAGGCTCAATCCACTCGATGAGGGGTACCGCGCTTCCGGCATTTCCGATGCGGACTGGGGAGCCCAGGTGGCGGCGCGGCGGCGCGATCTGATCGGGAGCCTCGGGGAGACCATGCTCGGGCGGCCTCTTACCCCGCTCGAGCACACCTGCATCGACCAGGCGCTGCATGACGTCGTAAGGGAGAACGCGACGCCGATCCTGCCGCAGATCGTTGACCGGATCCTCGCACCCGGCAGCACCGCGCCAGAGCCGGAACGGCTGCGAGAAGACGGCAGGCAGCTCGGGCACGCGCTCCGCAGGCTCGTCAGCGGCGACTTGGCCGGCGTGTTCGACGGCCCCAGCACCGTCAGATTCGATCCCTCGCTCCCGATGATCAGCCTCGACCTGTCGCGCATGGCCGACAGTCCCGCCCTCACTCCGCTGCTGATGACCTGCAGCAGCGCTTGGATGGAGAGCGCGCTGCTCGACCCCCGCGGTGGGCAGCGCTTCGTGCTCGACGACGAGGCCTGGCACACCATGTCATTTCCCGCCCTGCTCCGCCGGAAAGACGCCTGGTTCCGGCTCGCGAGGCACTACGGCATCTCGAACATCGTGATCTTTCACAAGCTGTCAGACCTCGATAATCTCGGCGATCAGGGATCTGCGAATCGTGCGATCGCGTCCTCTCTGCTCGCCAATGCTGAAACTCGAGTTGTGCTGAGACAAGAATCCGATCAGCTCGGACCCACCGCGCAAGCACTCGGCTTGACCGGCACGGAGCAGTCGTTGCTCCCCAGTTTGGGTGTCGGGCAGGCACTGTGGAAGATCGCAGGGCGCTCCTTTCTTTCGCAACATCAGCTACATCCCGCCGAGCTTCAAGCGTTCGACACCCGTCAAAAAATGCTCGAAAAAAGCTAGAAGCTCGCGTGAATATTGACGGTCTTGTCGGGCGCTTAAGTGCTCACCGTTGCTCTGAGGATAGTTGGACGGTTGTATTCGTGCCCCCCTTCACGTCAGCTGCGCAAAAGGTGGGTTCAAGAATCTTCCCTACGGGCGAGGATCCGCATGCATGAGTCGTCCACGATCTTTGACCACAGTCGAGCCTGTGAGCCTTCGCACGGCACGTCGTCTACGCAGTCGTACTCACATTCCGAGATGATGAGTATTACCTGCCAGATGGACGCATGGAGACAGACAATGAACGTCGAGCTACTCGCAATCTCTGATCTCGAGCAAAAGATTGCTTCATGCTTGAATCTGGAACCCTACTTCGACCGAAACGATAAGACTCCATTCACCGACGGCCACATCGATATCTACGAGACTAAATCACGAAGTAAGGGGCACTTCGTCGGGCGGGTGACCGCACAGATTAAGGGTCAACAGATACCCAAGAAGCGGCGGAGGACCGCCTCTTTCTCGATTAAACGGGTCGACCTCGAAGGCTTCGTTCGACTGAAGACCACTGTGCTCTTCCTGGTCAATTTCGTTCAGCGTCCTCGCGACGGCCATGGCGCGGTTTTCTTGCCGCACTATGTGACTCTAAGCCCTTTCAAGCTCAGGCAGATTCTCGAAGACATGAGCCCCAAACAGGCTACAAAAGCAGTGCAGCTGAAGAAGCTGCCCACTGATGAAGCGGGCATCGAACAGGTCGTAAGATTCGCAAAAGAAACACAGCTCGAGTCGCCGGAGCTCGGGTTCGACCCAGACATCTTCGAGAAAGCCTCAGCGCTGACGGTGTTCTCCGACGAGCCTCTCGACTTCAGCGGGCCCATCGCGCTCCGACGTGAGGAGACAAACTTCACCTTAGTGGTCACAACGATTGCCGGAGGCCGTATCGCCATACCCGGCGAGTTTGATCTGATTCCACAGGATCTCGAGCCGGAGATCGTTCCGTTGGTGTTCGGCGCAGGGGGCGTTACCTACAGCGCGGTGACGCGCAGCAGAATCGATGAAGAAACCGTGGAACTGCGTCTCAGCGACGCCTTGTCGTTCACGATGAAGGATCCCGAACTCGGTCTACGGGGCGCGATGAGTTGGACATCGCAGGAATTTCTCGCCGACGCACTCCGAGACCTCACCTTCATCATGCACAGTTGGGAGAATTCAGGGTTCGAGGTCGACGGACAGAAGGTCACCTTCGAGTTCAGCAAGCCTGAGAACCATGAGGAAATGCGGGAGTACAGAGATCACCTCGCGAAGCTCTCATCTGTCCTCCTGCACTTCGGTGCGGACCCTGCGCTTGTAGCGCTCGACGAGATTACGCCGAATCAGCATGAGCAGCTCAGCAATCTCCACGATGTCATATCCGGAGACAAGGAAATCCCCGAGCGATATCAGGGAGGAGGTCGCATCCGCCAACGCGTCGGTCACTGGGGCATGGAACTTGTCGTGCTGGCGCCAACAGACGAGACACCTGCGCGCATTGTCAGCCTCTTCGACGCTGGATTGAGCCATCACTTCGCCGTTGCGCAAGATGATGACCCCACACAGAATGGCTACTCGATCATCACACCGTACGACATCCTGCCGAAAGAAGAACTGCCAAATACGCTCAACTTGGATCTTGGCCGGATCGTTTCTGCTTACACCCAGATCGCGAGCTATTCGACGACGCTGTCGTATGCGAACCACATGGTGCTCTCGCTCATCCATGCATCAGACATCG
Source organism: Leucobacter ruminantium (assembly GCF_017565705.1). GTDB lineage: Bacteria > Actinomycetota > Actinomycetes > Actinomycetales > Microbacteriaceae > Leucobacter > Leucobacter ruminantium. Next base: position 91,672 of record NZ_JAGDYL010000013.1, on the reverse strand, counting down.
ACGAACGAAGAGTGGAAGCATTTCTTCACGCCGCGAGCGAGCTCAATGACTGGATCATCGGTGAAGATGGCGAGCAGCCAATCCATCTCATCAATCGCTGGCAGATCGAGTGCAGGCGGCGCACACTCACGGACACAGAGAAGACATCCGTCCGAGCGCTGAAGCTGAAAGCGTCCCGTGGCGAAGTTGAAGACGGCGAGCGCATTGCGCTCTGCTGCGCGATCCTCCTCGAGGACCGGGACGAAACCCGTTTCCTCTGGGACGCACTCGCGGCCAGCAAGCGATCGGCTCTTGAGGGTTGGCCCATCGGGAACCTGCTCCAGACCCTAATCTGAGTTCTTCCAAAGCGAACGAGGTTCGAGCCCCAGAGCCCTGTTCGGCAAGGGGCATGCGAACTTAGAGACGTAAGCGATGGCGTCTATTCAGGATCTATAGGGTTGCTACGCCTCCATGAATGCATTGGGTGGAGGTGCACGCTCGAGGCGGGATCCTTTCGGAACGCGAGGATCGCTCGACAACGTTCAGAAGCATCCGGTGACAGCTCGATACACACTTCCTCCGTGGTGCCGGGGAGCCGGGCGAAGGCTCGGTAGAAGATCGTTGCGCCTCGTCCGATCCGGCACGGCGTGAGCGTGCCGACCGTGTCCCCGTCTTGCAGCACTTCCCAGGAGGGAGGGTCGGCGCGGTAGACGCGGGGTTTGAGTCGCGTGGTGAGGCCATCGCCGAGGTCACTGGGGATGTTGGCTTGTTCTTCAAGCCCAGACATTGCGGAGTTCCCATCCGGCGAGCGTTCTCACGGCGTCGATCGTGCACACGGCTCCGTCGGCGTCGGATCTCGCAATGAATCGCCAGCCCATTCGCCACCCCTCGGGCGGGTGAGTGATCAGGGGGTGCATCATCCAGTCGGGCTCATCCTGGAGTGGAGTCGGAGTGTCGATCACACGCCAGTGAGCTTCCCGCCATCGCATCGCGATGGGCCGGTCGTCGGCGATCTCGACCTCCGTGGCTTCCTCGATCCTCATGGTCACCTCACCACATTCTTCGAACATATGTTCGAGAAAATCCACGATAGACGCCGGAACGCTCTCGCGCAACGACGTCCCATTCCGAGGCAACCCCGGTGGGGCGGGTGCACCTGTTCTGTGGGCCGCTGCCGACCCGGAGGCGACCTTTCAGATTACGGATCAGGAGATGCCATGTCCTTTACGCCCGCCCTTCCGCCCGATCAGACGGTGTCGCATCCGCCCGGCCGTCGAAGGCTGCATTCGAGTGAGCGGCGGTTTCGCGCGCAGTTCGCCACGCTCCTGCTGACGCTGTTCGTCCTGCTTACGGGACTCGTGCAGGTGCCCGCTCCGGCGCAGGCGGCGAGCCTCGGGGTCGGGTGGGGTGATGAGTCGCTGTGGATTGGCAGCTACTCCGCGCACGGGCGTCAGACGTACTGCATGGACATCGCGGCCCTCCCGCCATGGGGCACAACGGAGCATCCGCAGCTGACGACGACGCTCGACTCGCTGTCGGCGACCGAGCTCGCACGGCTGAACTACACGCTCGGGAAGTGGGGCGAGTCGCTCGACCCGGCGGTGACTTCTGCAGTGCAGTTGTACGTCTGGGATGTTGCCGATCACGCGACTTACGTGAGTCGTGGCGGTGACGGCCACTTCATCCAGCGCGTCCCCGACGCCTACCGCGGCACGGTGCTGGGGCATCTCGGAACGATGCGGGCGGAGGCCGCCGCGAACGCGGTGACGGATCCTGCGGTCGGCGTGAGTCTCGCGATGTCGGATCAGTACGCCGGCCAGCTGACGGTGACGACGAAGCCGGCCTCGTTGACGGGGCAGGTGACGCTCACGAACGGGAAGTTCTCGGACGGATCGAGCACCGCGACGCTCGGGCAGGGCACTCACGAGATCACGGGCGTGCCTCCGGCGGGGTCCGCGTCGTACCGGGTGACTGCGACGATGACGGCGAGCGCTGCGAAGTACGGGGCGGGGGTGGATCTGTTCTACACGCCGGGTGAGCAGCGCATACTCGGGGCCGCCAGCTTCGCACCGCTGACGGCTACGGCGTCGACGCCGGATATCCCGATCGATTTCCAGCCCGAGCTCACCACTCAGGTGGCGTCGAAGTTTGTGCAGGCGGGCGATCCGATGGTCGATGGCTTGGATGTGCGGGTGACGAAGCACTCCTGGATCCAGGTGGGCGGCAAGCCCGTCCCGGTGGTCGCCGATGGGGTGCTGTATGGTCCGTTCGATGCGCAGCCGGCCGAAGCGAACGCACCCCCGGAGGGTGCGCCGGTCGCGGGTCGGGAGCAGCTGACGTTGACGAAGCCGGGCGGCTATCAGTCGCCGGGCACGATCCGCGCGCCCGAGGCGGGCTTCTACACGTGGGTGTGGAGCATCGACAAGGACAAGCAGGGCGCGAACGCGAAGTACCTCACCGGGAGCTTTACCGATCGCTTCGGGCGGGTGGCGGAGACGGCGATCACGCCGTTCCAGCCGGAGGCGGTGTCGCGAGCGAACGGCAAGCTGGTGAAGCCGGGTGATCGGGTGACCGATACGATCACGGTCTCGTCCACCAACGGGGCTTGGTTGAAGCACAACGGTGCTCCGATTCCGGTGATCTTCGAGGGCACCGCCTATCAGGTGCCTGGTGCGCTTCCTCCGGTGCAGGGGGCGGAGGTCCCGGAGGATGCGGTGCCGCTTGAGACGGTGCAGGTGACAGCGTCCGGGCCGGGCGAGTACAGTTCGCCGGAGGTGGTGCTGCCGGCGGGTGGGTTCGTGACCTGGGTGTGGAAGGTCTCGAAGGCGACGCAGCCGGAGTGGGTGCGTCCCTACATCGCGGCCGACTGGCAGGACGACTACGGCATCAATGTCGAGTCGCATTCCGTGCGGTGGCCGCTCGAGATCACCTCCGAGGTGCGGGAGTACAACGTCCACGACAAGGGTCGCGCTTTCGACCGGGTCACGGTGTCGGGCTTCCCTGACGACCATCCCGAGTTCGAGGGCGATGGCCACTGGAAGGCCGATGAGAAGACCATGACGCACACGGTCTACGGCCCGTTCGAGAGGGACACGGAATTGACCGATGACCTGGATCTGGGTGCGGCTCCGGTGCTGACGAGGATTACGGCGCCTGCCAAGAACGGGGTCTACGATCTGGGCTATTCGGATGCGGATCGGATCCAGCCGACGGAGCCGGGCTACTACGTTGTCGTGAGTCATTTCAAGGGTGACGATCGGGTGCAGCCGTTCACGAGTTCCCCGGCAGATATTCGGGAGCGGTTCTTCGTCCCCGGCAAGGATCAGCCGGTCACGGTCATCACCCAGGCACAGCCCTCCGCACTGGTGGGTGATCCGTTCGAGGACGTCGCCCTCGTGCAGGGCACCGACATTCCGGCGGGCGCGTACTTGATGTTCCGGGCGTACGGGCCGCAGCCCGATGGTGAGGCGCCGTCGTGCGAGGCACCGTTCTTCACGTCCGAGGAGATTCCCGTTACCCAGGCCGGCACCTATCGCTCGGGCGCGACGAGCACGGACCGGCCGGGCAACGTGTACTGGGTCGAGACGCTCTACGACCGTGACGGCACGGTGATCACGGCGGGTACGTGCGGGGCTCCGGGTGAGACGACGGTGGTGAGCGAGCGTCCGCCGGGAAGCCCGAAGCCGCCGACCCCGGAGACGCCGCCTTCGCCGCCGCTGCCGGAACTGCCCACGACCGGCGCGTCGGACTGGCTGCCGCTTGGCATCGGTGTCGGGGCCGCAGCGATCCTGCTCGGCGCCACGCTCCTGGTGGGGCGGAAGCTTGCGAAGCGGCGCCGGACCGACGAGCCGGGTGAGGAGGTGGCTATCGAAGAACTGATGTAGGCATCTCTCAGCACACTCCCCCCCCAGGGCGGGAGGCCAGCCACTTCCGGCTGCGCCTCCCGCCCTGCTGCGTTTCCGGGCACGCCGCCCACCTTCCCGGCATGACGAGATCCATGCTGCTGCCCCTGCCCGCTGCGACCCGGCTGGGGGTCGCTTCATGAGACGACCCGCGGCGAGGGCTTCGACGTCTGGGGAGGGCGGGGCGCAGGTGCGGTTGCCGCTCGTTCAGATGACCGTGCACGAGGGTGGCGCGATGACGGTGCTCGTCGACGGAACCGTGTACCCGCCTCCGCAGCATGCCCCAGCCTGGTCGCGGGCCTCGTTCTCGATGATCCTCGACGCGATTACCGCGCAGCTCGGGCAGGCCGTGAAAGTCGTGGTGACCGAGAGCGACGGATCGACGTTCACGGATATCGCGACCCCAGTACGCCGCCGCGCCTCGTACATCGCCCCGACCCCGGCCCCGACGGCGGCACCGACTCCACAGCCGGCGCACCACCACGACGGGATTTCCGCGCCGGGGCCGATGCTCTCTGTTTCGGGGAGCGGGTTTCTCGCCGGGGAGGATGTCGCGGTAGCCGTGGTGCTGACGCACACGAGCGCCGCCCCCGATGGACGCGTGTCGGCTCACGTTGCAGCGCCGCCGGAGCTCGTCGGCGCGGGAAGCGGTGAGCTGGTGCTGCTGGGCCGAATCTCGGAAACCGTCTCGATCGTCCGGGCGGCGTCATGACCGCGGGACGGCAAGTCGGCGGATACGGGCATGAGCTCACCACCTTCGCCATGATCGGGCTCATCGCACTCGTCGCGTTCAGCGGCGTCCTGCGCCTGGCAGGAACCATCACGGCCTGGTTGACCGGCTCCGCGGCCCCCACCGCAGGAACAGCGGCGGGACTGGGCGTCCTGTTCCGCCCCGGCGCCCCGGCGCAGGCGCTCGGCGCAGAGGGTCTGAACCCCGTCCTGTACTGGATCGTCACCGCCGTCCTCCTCGGAGCGCTGACGGCTATCGGCGGTGGCATCTGGGTGCTGGTGCGTCGGTTCCGGCAGCAGGGCGAGCGGGATCTCCGCAAGATCGTCGGGGTCGCCACCCGATCCGAGGTGGCCGCGTACGCGTCTGAGCGGGCGCTCATGCGCCGCGCCGCAAATCTCCGCCCCTCGCTGGACGCCCCTGAGGCGAAAGATGTCGGCTACTACCTCGGCGCGTCCAGAGGGAAGCCGGTGTGGGCCTCGGTCGAAGACTCGATGCTCGTGCTCGGCCCGCCCCGCTCGGGCAAGGGCGTGCATCTCGCAATCAATATGATCCTCGACGCCCCCGGCGCGTGCGTGACGACCTCGACCCGCCCGGACAACGCCGCCGCCACGTTCTACGCCAGACAGCGAGGCGACCGCCCGGTCGCGGTCTTCGATCCGCAGCGCCTCGCACACGGCCTCCCCTCGGGGCTCCGCTGGTCGCCCATCCGGGGTGCCGCCGATCCGCTGACTGCGATGATCCGCGCCACCGGTCTCGCTGCGGCGACCGGGCTCTCCGCAGGGGATGTGGAGTCCGGTGGGTTCTGGGAGGCGAAGACTAGGGTGGCGCTGCAGGCGCTGCTCCATGCGGCCGCGCTCGATGACCGGACTCCCGGGGAGCTCTTCCGGTGGACGCTCGACCCCTCCGCGGCCGCGGAAGCCGTGGCCATCCTCGAGTCGAACACGCAGGCGGCCGCGGGGTGGGCGGACGCGCTCGGCGGCGTCATCGATGCCGACCCGCGCACGCGCGACAGCATCTGGCAGGGCGTCGCCCTGAGCCTGTCCGCGCTCGCAGACCCGCGCGTACTCGACGCCGTGAGCCCGGCACCCGGCGAAGAGTTCGACCCGGAGGCGTTCCTCAACGAACGCGGCACACTGTATCTGCTCGCCACCGGCGCGGGGGCCGGCGCCTCGGCCTCGCTCGTGGCTGCCCTGATCGAAGACATCGTCGAGACCGCAAGACGCAGGGCCGCGGTCTCCGCCCGGGCACGGTTGGATCCGCCGCTCGCGCTCCTGCTCGATGAGATCGCCAACATCTCCGCCCTGCCATCCCTTCCCACGCTCATGGCAGAAGGCGGCGGTTCAGGGATCACGACCGTGCCGATCCTGCAATCTCTGGCGCAGGCGCGCGAGAAGTGGGGCGATGACGCCGCGGGCGCTGTGTGGGATGCCGCAATCGTGAAAGTGCTGCTCGGTGGGACATCGAGTGCGCGTGATCTGCAGGATCTCTCCACCCTGCTCGGGGAACGCGACGAGAGCACGGACTCGGTGACGCTCGGGACGTATGGTGATCGGTCGACGCAGCGTTCGGTGCGGCGGGTGCCGATCCTGCCGCCCGAGAAGCTGCGAATGGTTCCATTCGGCACGGGCGTCACGCTGCTGCGATCCGCCCCGCCGATCATCACCGACCTGCGTGCCTGGACCGAGCGGCCCGATGCGGCCCAGCTCAAGACCGATCGGACGCGGGCCGAGGCGCTGCTGCGGGCCGGGGGCACGTGATGGTGCGGCGGAGGAAGCCGCCCGCGGATCAGCTCGAGCTGGACATCTGGGGGCTCGACGAACCCGCCGCCGACCGGCAAGTCCAGGCGGCCAAGGAGGGGGCAGGAGAAGATGAGCAAGTACGCGGCCAGGATCAGGGAGCACTGGGAGAAGTACGCCCCGAACCACATGAAGACATTGCTGGGTTCGACACCGGACCCGGAGACGTTCTTTTCGGCGCTGGGGGCGGAGATTCAGGGCGACGTCAGCTCGCTGGCAGAGGAAATGACCCGGGTGTTACTGGCGGAGATGCCCGAAGCGAGGGACAATTATCTCCAGATGGTCGGGCTCATGATGACGGCCCGGAAGATCGCCGAGGAGGTCGCGATGACGCACCAGCTCACATGGGTGCAGGATCCCTCGATGAGCCTGGCCGAAGCCCGGCAGGAGTGGGACGACACCCGGCCGATGGACGACAGCCTGGCCGAGCTGGCGTACCGGTATCAGGACTACGGGTACCCGATGTACTCGACCGAGGAGCTCGAAGAGATCGCCAAGGAGTGGGCGATCCCGATGCCGTTCCTGGAGGGCCTGCTCGCGGCGGAGAAGCCCTACGAGTTCCTGGCGGAGCATCAGGAGATCATGACGGAGGCCGCAAACCTCCGCTTCCTCCGCGAAGTCCAGTAACAGATCTTTCCGAAGTACCAGCTTCGGAGGCGGACGGAGCGCCGGCGGCGCGTGCGGATGCGCCCCGGTTCGTGCCGGGCGCGGCAGCGGCGCGGCCCCCGAGCGGCGCCAAGAGCCGCTACCGCGCCAACGTCGCAGCGATTCGCATCCTGCACGTTTTAGAAGCCGAGCAGCGTCCCGCAACGACGACGGAACAGCAGGAGCTGGCGAAGTGGTCGAGTTGGGGCGCGGTCCCCGAACTGTTCGATGAGGATCGGCCCGAGTGGGCGTCCGAACGTGCGGAACTGCGGGAGATGCTGAGCGAGGAGGAGTGGCACGCTGCGGCGCGTACGACGATGAACGCGCACTACACCGATCCCGACGTCGTGCGCGAAGTGTGGCGCGCCCTGGGCGAGCTGGGTTTCACCGGAGGGCCCGTGCTCGAACCCGGCAGCGGATCGGGAACCTTCATCGGCCTCGCACCCGACACAGCAGAAGCGACCGGGATCGAACTCGACCCCGTAACTGCCGCGATCAGCCGCGCCCTCTACCCGCACACCGACATCCGCACTGAGTCGTTCGCCGATACCCGCTTCCCAGAGGGGTTCTTCGATGTCGCCGTGGGCAACGTGCCGTTCGGGAAGCTCGTGCTGCACGACCGCGTACACAACGCGGCACGGCACGGGATCCACAACCACTTCATCATCAAATCGCTCAGGCTCCTACGCCCGGGCGGCCTGATGGCGGTGCTCGCGAGTCACTGGACGATGGATGCGAAGAATCCCGGCCCGAGGCGTGACATGAACGCGCTCGCCGACCTCGTGGGCGCGGTTAGGCTGCCCAGCGGTGCACAACGGCGGATCGCGGGCACCGAGGCCATCAGCGATCTGCTCATCTTCCGCCGCCGCCCCGAGGGCGAGCCGCCGAGGGATCTGTCCTGGGAGACGACCACGCGTCTCACCTTCGACGGGGAACCGCTCCACGTGAACCAGTACTTCGATGAGCACCCCGAGTTCGTGCTCGGAGAGATCGGGATGCGGCATGGCCTCTACTCGGCGCTCTCCCTCTCCGTCACCGGCGACCTCGACCGCGTCCCCGAACAGCTGCGCGACGCCCTCGAACAGATCACCTTCCAGGCACGCCGTGCCGGGCTCACGCTCCCCGAAGCACCCTTCGAGGTCACGGCGCGTCGGGCAGCATTCGTACCGTCAGCACCCGAGCAGTGGGACGGATCCATCGTCGCCCACGAGAATGGCTCGTTCGGGGTGGTCGCGGGCGGCGCGGTCACCCCCTTCTCCGTACCGAAGAGTGCAGCGTCGGAGTTGCGGGCGCTGCTGCGGTTGCGGGACCGGGCGTCGACGCTGCTCACGATGGAAGCCGCCTCCATCGACGACACTCCAGAGCTCGACCAGGCGCGTGAACGGCTGCACCGCGACTACCGCAAGTACGTGGGCCAGTACGGGCCGCTGAACAGATTCAAACTGCGCCCGACCGGCCGCACCGACGAAGACGGCACCCCGCGGTTCGCGCGCACCGTGCCGACGCCGATCCGGCTGCTGCGCACCGACCCGTTCGGTCCGCTCGTGCTCGCCCTCGAGAACTTCGAGGAAACCGAACAGATCGCCCACCCGGCCTCCATCCTGAGCCAGCGGGTCGTGGTGCCGCGTCCCGAGATCCAAGGTGTCGAATCCCCGTCAGATGCGGTCGCCGTGAGCCTGGACCGGACCGGCGGCATCGACCTCACCTTGATCGCCGACCTCCTCGGCACCGACGAAACCGACGCCCGCGCCGCGCTCGACGGGCTCGTGTTCACCGACCCGATCACCGATGAGCTGGTGCATGCTCCCGCGTATCTCTCCGGTGACATCTACGAGAAGATCGATGCCGCGAAGCAGCGCGCAGAACAGGATCCGGCCTTCGCCGCGAACGTGACCGCGTTGGAGAAGGTGAAGCCCGAACCGCTCAGCGCCGAGGACATCAAGCCGCGCCTGGGCGCGGTGTGGATCAACGCGGAGTATCACCGCCAGTTCCTCTCCGAGCTGCTCGGAGCATCCGATGTGCGGATCGAGAACCCGGTGCCGGGCATGTGGGAAGTGCGCGGTGGGCGGCACGGCCTCCGCGCCACCTCCGAGTGGGGCACGCAGCGCCGCGTCGCCCCCGACCTCATGCAGTCGCTCATGGAGCAGAAAGCGATCCTCGTCTACGACGAAGTGGAGAACGAAGAGGGCAAGAAGCGGCAGGTGCTCAACGCGACAGAGACGACGGCTGCGCAGGAGAAAGCGCAGGCATTGCAGGAGCGCTTCGCCGAGTGGGTGTGGGAAGACCCCGAACGCGCGCGGGTGCTGGTCGACGGCTACAACCGCCGCTTCGCGTGCATCGCGCTGCGCGACTACTCGGACGCCGCGGGCTACCTCACGTTCCCCGGGCAGTCGGACACGCTCCCGTTCCGGCCGCACCAGCGCGCCGCGGTCGCCCGGATGGTCGCCGAGCCCGCAGTGGGACTGTTCCACGAAGTCGGCGCCGGGAAGACCGCCGTGATGGTGGCCGGGGCGATGGAGATGCGCCGCATGGGGCTCGTCTCAAAGCCCGTGGTGAGCGTGCCCAATCACATGCTCGAACAGTTCAGCCGGGAGTGGCTGCAGCTCTACCCGAACGCGAAGATCCTCACGGCCTCGAGTCAGGACGTCACGAAGGACCGTCGTCGCGCGTTCGTCGCGCGGGCGGCGGCAAACAACTGGGACGCGATCATCATGACCCACTCGGCATTCGAGCGGGTGCCCATGCGGCCAGAGTCCGAGCGCGAGTACCGCAACAAGCAGCTCGACCGGCTCCGCAAAGCACTCGCGCAAGTGGGCCAAGAGGAGAGGATCAGCGTGAAGCGCATGCAGCGAGCGCTCGCCGTCGCTGAGGAGAAGCTGAAGCGGATCGCCGACAAGCCCCGGGACTCGGGCGTGAACTTCGAGGACACCGGCATCGACTACGTGATCGTGGACGAGGCGCACCTCTTCAAGAACCTCGCCACCGAGTCGAACATTCGAGACGCCGCGATCTCAGGCTCCGACCGGGCATCCGATTTGCACATGAAGCTCGACTACCTGCGGTCTCAGGGCAAGCTGCGGATCGCGACTCTGGCGACGGCCACCCCGATCTCGAACAGTATTACCGAAGCTTGGGTCATGCAGAGGTATTTGCGCCCTGATTTGTTCGTGGCGGCCGGCATCGGGGAGTCGTTCGATGCTTGGGCTGCGACGTTCGGTGAGACCGTCACGCAGATGGAGATGTCGCCCGCCGCGACGTCGTTCCGGCTGAAGACCCGGTTCGCGAGGTTCCAGAACGTGCCCGAGATGCTCAGAATGTGGAGCACGTTCGCCGATGTGAAGACGGCCGAAGACCTCAAGCTCCCCACCCCGGACCTGCGGCAGCGCGAGGACGGCAACCGTGCCCCGGAAGCACGCGCGGTGCCGCCGACCGCTGAGCTGTTGCAGTACGTCGAACAGCTCGGCCTCCGAGCCGCGAAAATCGGGGACGGCCTGGTCGACCCGCGCGAGGACAACATGCTCGCCGTCACCGGCGACGGTCGCAAAGCGGCGCTCGACATGCGCCTGATCCTGCCGGAGGACCCCTCGGGGCCGACCAAGGTCGAGGTCGCCGCCGACCTCATCTTCCGCACCTGGATGAACACCAAAGACCGGGAGTACCTGGATGCCGTAACCGGTGAACCATCACCGGTGAAGGGCTCGATGCAGCTCGTGTTCTCCGATCTCTCGACACCGAACCGGGAACGCTGGAACGTGTACGAGGAACTGCGCACACAGCTCGTCTACCGCGGGATGCCAGCTGAGCTGATCCGCTTCATCCACGAAGCGAAGAACGACCTCGAGAAGGCGCGCCTCTTCGCAGCAGCACGTGCCGGACATGTCGGCGTACTCCTGGGTTCGACCGAGCGCATGGGGGTCGGCACGAATGTGCAGACCCGCGCCATCGCCCTGTACCACCTGGACTGTCCCTGGCGGCCCTCGGACATCGCGCAACGCGAGGGCCGGATCTTGCGGCAGGGCAACCAGAATGACGAGATCGCGATCGTCAGGCTGGTCACGGAGCGTTCGTTCGACTCGTACATGTGGCAGGGCGTCGAGCGGAAGGCGCGCTTCATCGCACAGGTCATGCGTGGCAGGCTCGACGTGCGTGAGATCGAGGAGATCGACTCTGCCGCGCTCACCGCCGCGGAGACCAAGGCCATCTCGACCGGGAACCCGCTGCTGCTCGAGCATTCGACGCTGCAGAGCGAGGTCGCAAGGCTGCGACGGCTCGAACGCGCCCATCACAACAACGAACGGATGCTGATCCACACCCGCCAGCAAGCGCAAGAGGACGCAGAACGCGCCCGCGCCGACGTCGCCGGGATCGAGGCCGCGATTCCGCACGCGGTCGACACCAGCGGCGACCGGTTCCGCATCGTGCTCAACGGCAGGCCCTTCGATTCTCGGGCTGACGCCGGCCACGCGCTCGCCTCCTGGGCGCATCAGGCGGGCATCCGGTATGCCCCTCGGCACGGCTCCCGCGACTTCGGAAAGATCGGCAGCATCGGCGACTTCGACATCACCTGCGCCCTCGTTCCAGAGATAGCCGGCGATCTGCTCGTGAGGCTCAGCCTCGACGGCGTCCCTCGCGGCACCTTCGCACTCACCCGAGACACGTTCCTCGAAGGCGGCGTCGGCCTCATCCAACGCATCGAGAACCGCATGTCCGCCCTGCCCACGCTGCTCGCCCAGGCCCAGGACGACCTTACGGATGCCCTGCAACGCGCGGAAGAGGCCGAGCAACGGATCGGGCAGCCCTTCAAGCACACCCTCGCGCTCTCCTCGTCGGAGGCCGAGCTCGAACGAGTCGAGAAGAAGCTCGCCGCGATGCAGCGAAGCGGAACCCCCGCAGGCCCTGATCGTACTGAGCCGGGCATCGACTCCAAGAGCCTCCGCCAGGCGCGACCGGAGCTGACCGTAGAGGCGGTGCGCGCCTACCAACCGGTCGGCGGCGCACGCTCCACGCCGGGAGACGGACGCCCCGCGCTGCAACTGGTGCCACCGCTCCCCGTCGAGCAGCGCAGCGAACCCGGCCTCGAACGCTGAACCCCATCTCGGGCGCACAGGCGCACCTCTGGAATGACGCACCGAGCCACGGTGCAAGCCGACAGGAGCGAACGCCATGAACGAGAACCGGCCCCAAGCACCGATCGAACGCATCGAAACCGGCACATGCGTCTTCGGCTACTTCGCCACAGAACCAGAACTCACCCGCACCGAAGCCGGAGTGCCGAAGTTCTACGCCCGCTACCGCATCCCACGCCATCGTCGCGAAGCCGACGGGAGCGTGACGCGCCTCGAGCCGGACTTCCGCAGCATCGTCGCCTACTGGGAAACGGCCGAGCTGGCCTACGAGAAGTTCCGGAAAGGTGACGCGTTCATCGCTCAAGGCCACGTGCGAGTCAACAATCGCACCGGGAAAGAACGCTTCGAAGCGAAGAGGATCGGACACAATCCCGCCGACACCCCCTACGAGGTCGACCGGAGTGCGCGCCCCTCGGCCGCCACGGCCGAGCGCGCAGTTCTTGCCCCAGCCGCCTCCACCGCAACAGCCGTCGAGTCCGAGAGTCTCAGCCGGTAGAGGTGGTGAACGCGATGAACAACAGCGAAGAAATCGACGCCATACCCGAGGACGCTGCACGTGATGATGAGTCCGAAGCGGGCGCTCAGCAGAACGGGAGAGGCGAACACTCCGAAAGCCCCCCGTTCCCGCGGCTCGGCGCAGGGGTCAACGCCGGCGGCCGGGAACAGGGTCCCGTACGGCCCGTGAACTGGAATCTACTCAGCAGCGATCAGGCCGAAATCGCCTGGCTCGAGTTGAACTCCTGGGTGTCCTGGCTGCGCTTGACCTACGGGCTTACGCCTTCGGTGTTACCGCCGTTCTGGCATCGCCACCCTGAGTTGACGCTCGAGCTGTCGGCATTGCACACGCACTGGCTCGGCGCCTACGACCCAGAACAGCACGCCAGCGGGCCACTCATCTGGCACCGCGACTTCGCCGAAACCTGCCGGCGACTCCGCGACTGGGTCCAAGCCTCAGGTACCCGGCTCGATCGGGATCGGCCTACCAGGCAAACGCGCTGGCCGGGAGAAGAACCGTTCCCCACGATCATCGAGGAAGTAATCGACGATCGTGACCTCGACTTCGTCCACTACGTCATGGCCGACGTCGCCGCACGCCGAGCCGAGGAAGACGCCTACTACCAGCGACAGGCAGAGCAGGCAGTGGAGAACGAGTAGGGATAGGTGCTTCTTCTGTCTGCCGTCGGCTGGTGCTACGAAGAAGCAGGGCAGGCGTTTCAGCCTGCCCTGCTTTGGCGAAACCTATCGGGCCGTCGGCATTTCGACAATGAGTCGTTGCCGCAGTTCTCCCAGATCGACGCGAATCAGTCGCCCGACTCGATACCCATGGATGGTTCCGTCGGCGATGCGCCTCCGAAGGGTCTTGACCGAGACTCCAAATTCTTCTGCGGCGACGGTCAGCGGGACCAGCGTTGGTCGCGATGTCTCCGACCGTTCTGGGTGAGCGTGTGTAGTCATGGCGGTCCCTCTCTTTTAGCGAAGTGCATTCACCTCATAGGTGCCCCGTGCGACCCTCCGAAGTCGTTAATGTCCTCGTCGCTTTCTTGCCTTCTTCGCTTTCTTCCGCGCCGAAGCGAGCCGGGCCTCGACTCGTCCACTCATTCGTTCGGCGAGTTCCCTATCTCGGGCCAACGTGGCGTGCTGATAGCGAAGCACGATCCTGATGTCAGCGTGACCTCCGCGGCGCATCAGCTCTGCAAGCGTGGCTCCTTCTTGCGCGAACATGGTCAGTCCGGTGTGCCTCAGGTCATGGAAACGGTAGCGGTCGGCCAGGCCCTCGACTTTCTCGCGGCTGTCGGCCCAGATGTAGCCCCACCGCGTATTGGACAGCGGCAGACTTCCGCGTGCGTTCGAGGGAATAACCGGTGCTTTCGCTTCTGGTGCGACGTTGACTCGCAGATGCTCTTTGAGCCTGTTGAGCATGATGCTCGGGATGCTCAACGAACGCTTGCCTGCGTCGCTCTTCAGCCTGCTGTAGTCGCCGGTGTTCGCGTTCAACTGCCTGCGAACATGCAGTGTCGCGCTACCATCATCGTGCCACTCGATGTCTCGACGCTGGAGCCCCAAGCACTCCGCACGCCGAAGCTGGCACCAGGCGGCGAACAGCACCATGATGGCCCACAACTCCGGGGTCACCACGTAGAGTTCTTCGACTTGCTCGGGGGTTGCCACGTCCTCGTCGGGATCATGGTCTTCGTCATGACGTACCGACTCCTGCTTCGGGATCGAGATGTTCGGCGCTGCTGCGATATGGCCGTCTCTGGCCGCCTGACGCAAGATCATCATGAGCACGATCAGGACCGGCCGGGTCACACCGTTGAACTTCGACTTTGGATTGAGTGGCGAAGGAATCTGATCCAGCCGATCGGTCATCACCCGAATACGAGCGACATCGATCTCACGAAGCGGAGTATCTCCGAATTCGGGAATGAGATAGCCGGTGACTTTGCCTTTGTAGGCGCGGACGGTGCCAACGGCCCGAATCTTGCCGCTCCGGTTCGGCTCCGTTCGCACCATCTCAAGCCAGCGTTCCGAGTACTCGATGAATCCGATTGGCCTTGCCTCTTCGGCGGCGGCCTCTGCACGTCGTTGCGCCGCGGCGGTGGCCGGAGCCACCCACTCGCCACGGGCGATCTTTGTCTGCACGGAGGCGAGCCAAGTTCTTGCATCAGTCTTCGTCAGAAACGTCAGAGGCTTGTCATCGTCCGTCCGAGCGGTGTAGCTGTCACCATCAGGCCCTGGATACCTGACCTGCCACCGTCCCGAGGGCAGCTTTCGCAGCCGACCCCAGGCTTCGCGTTTCGCAGTCGCACCCTCCTGCTTCTTCCTGCTCATCATGCCCTCCGCTGGTCGCCTATCGACGGTCGCGAGCAGTCGTGCCCCTCCGTGCCCCTCGAAGGACACATCGACCTAGATCCGCGGAATTCCGGGGATGCTAGGCCGTTCAGCGTCCCTTCTGGGGCACGCTGGGGCACGACATCAGGGTCACGTCGAATCCGAATTTCGGTCGACGGGCAACCCCTCGCCCACCACGAAGGTGGGTTCGTGCCCCCTGCATGCCCCACTGAGTGGATACTGACGTTCATCTTCGGCCTCCTCTGTCCGTTTGGAAGAGGCACGAAAAAGGCCCGGACCTGCAGAAACCTGCAGGTCCGGGCCTCGCATCAGCCCTTTCGGGCTAGCGGCACAATCTGACTCCTAGAAGTCCCAGTCCTCGTCCTCGGTGGCGACGGCCTTGCCGATCACGTACGACGATCCCGAGCCCGAGAAGAAGTCGTGGTTCTCATCGGCGTTGGGCGAGAGCGACGACAGGATGGCCGGGTTGACGTCGGTCATCTCCTTCGGGAACATCGGCTCGTAGCCGAGGTTCATGAGCGCCTTGTTCGCGTTGTAGTGCAGGAACTTCTTGACGTCCTCGGTGAGGCCCACCGGGTCGTAGAGATCGGCGGTGTACTTCACCTCGTTCTCGTAGAGGTCGTAGAGCAGCGAGAAGGTGTAGTCCTTGAGTTCCTGACGGCGCTCCTCGGTCTCGTTCTCGAGCCCCTTCTGGAACTTGTAGCCGATGTAGTAGCCGTGGACGGCCTCGTCGCGGATGATGAGGCGGATCAGGTCGGCCGTGTTGGTGAGCTTCGCGTGCGACGACCAGTACATGGGCAGGTAGAAACCCGAGTAGAACAGGAACGACTCGAGCAGCGTCGAGGCGACCTTGCGCTTCAGCGGGTCGTCGCCCTCGTAGTAGTCGACGATGATCTGCGCCTTCTTCTGCAGGTTCGGGTTCTCGACCGACCAGCGGAAGGCGTCGTCGATCTCCTGCGTGGAACACAGCGTCGAGAAGATCGACGAGTAGCTCTTCGCGTGCACCGACTCCATGAAGGCGATGTTCGTGTACACCGCCTCCTCGTGCGGGGTGATCGCGTCGGGGATGAGCGACACCGCGCCTACCGTGCCCTGGATCGTGTCGAGCAGTGTGAGGCCGGTGAACACCCGCATCGTGAGCAGCTTCTCGTCGTCGGTGAGCGTGGCCCACGACTGCACGTCGTTCGACAGCGGCACCTTCTCGGGCAGCCAGAAGTTGTTCACGAGACGGTTCCAGACCTCGAGGTCCTTGTCGTCCTGGATGCGGTTCCAGTTGATCGCCTGGACCGCGTGCCCGAGCTTGAAGTTCATCGCTTCCTCTGTGTTCTCGTTCTGATCGTTGCCGGTGACCGAGTGGGCGCGGCGCGTTGTCGACTCGCCGCACCCGCTCGCCGCACCATATCTACAGCATGCAGCTGACGCACTCGCTCATGTCCGTGCCCTCGAGGGCGAGCTGACGCAGACGGATGTAGTAGATCGTCTTGATGCCCTTGCGCCACGCGTAGATCTGCGCCCTGTTGATGTCGCGCGTGGTCGCGGTGTCCTTGAAGAACAGTGTGAGCGACAGGCCCTGATCGACGTGCTGCGTCGCCGCGGCGTAGGTGTCGATGATCTTCTCGGGGCCGATCTCGTAGGCGTCCTGGTAGTACTCCAGGTTCTCGTTCGACATGAACGGAGCCGGGTAGTAGACGCGACCGAGCTTGCCTTCCTTGCGGATCTCGATCTTCGACGCGATCGGGTGGATCGAGCTGGTCGAGTTGTTGATGTAGGAGATCGAACCGGTCGGTGGCACGGCCTGCAGGTTCTGGTTGTAGATGCCGTGCTCCATGACGCTCGCCTTCAGCTCGCGCCAGTCGTCCTGCGTCGGGACCTCGACGCCGGCGTTCGCGAACAGCTCGCGCACGCGCTCGGTCTCCGGCTGCCAGGGCTGTTCGGTGTACTTGTCGAAGAACTCGCCCGAGGCGTACTTCGAATCCTCGAAGCCGCCGAACGAGCTGCCGCGCTCGATCGCGAGGCGATTCGAGGCCCGGATGGCGTGGAACAGCACCGTGTAGAAGTAGATGTTGGTGAAGTCGATGCCCTCTTCGGAGCCGTAGTGCACGTGCTCGCGAGCCAGGTAGCCGTGCAGGTTCATCTGGCCGAGACCGATCGCGTGCGACTGGTCGTTGCCGTCCTCGATGGAGCGGACGGAGCTGATGTGACTCTGGTCGCTCACCGAGGTGAGCGCGCGGATCGCGAGTTCGACCGTCTCACCCAGACGCCCGCCGTCCATCGCCGCGGCGATGTTCATCGAACCGAGGTTGCACGAGATGTCCTTGCCGATCTGGTCGTAGCTGAGATCCTCGTTGTAGGTCGTGGGCGTGTTGACCTGCAGAATCTCCGAGCAGAGGTTCGACATGTTGATGCGACCCTTGATCGGGTTCGCCCGGTTCACCGTGTCCTCGAACACGATGTAGGGGTAGCCCGACTCGAACTGCAGCTCCGCGATCGTCTGGAAGAAGTGGCGCGCGCTGATCTTCGTCTTCTTGATGCGCGCGTCGTCGACCATCTCCTGGTACTTCTCGGAGATCGAGATGTCGCCGAACGGAACGCCGTAGATGCGCTCGACATCGTAGGGCGAGAAGAGGTACATGTCCTCGTTCTTCTTCGCGAGCTCGAAGGTGATGTCGGGGATCACGACGCCGAGCGACAGCGTCTTGATGCGGATCTTCTCATCGGCGTTCTCGCGCTTGGTATCGAGGAACTTCATGATGTCGGGGTGGTGCGCGCTGAGGTACACCGCACCGGCGCCCTGACGGGCCCCGAGCTGGTTGGCATAGCTGAAGCTGTCCTCGAGCAGCTTCATCACGGGGATGATGCCCGACGACTGGTTCTCGATCTTCTTGATCGGGGCGCCCGCCTCGCGGATGTTCGAGAGCAGCAGGGCGACGCCACCGCCGCGCTTCGAGAGCTGCAGGGAGGAGTTGATCCCTCGCGAGATCGACTCCATGTTGTCCTCGATGCGCAGCAGGAAGCACGAGACGAGTTCGCCGCGCTGGGCCTTGCCGAGATTGAGGAAGGTGGGGGTGGCGGGCTGGAATCGGCCGGAGATGATCTCGCGCACGAGGCCGCGGGCCAGCTCCTGGTCGCCCTCGGCGAGGCCGAGCGCGACCATCACGACGCGGTCTTCGAAGCGCTCGAGGTAGCGCTTGCCGTCGAAGGTCTTCAGCGCGTACGAGGTGAAGAACTTGAACGCCCCCAGGAAGGTGGGGAAGCGGAACTTCATCGCGAACGCCTCGTCGCGCAGCTGCTCGATGAACTCCAGCGGATACCGCTCGATCAGCTCGCGCTCGTAGTAGTCGTTGTCGATCAGATACCGCATGCGCTCTTCGAAGGAGTGGAAGAACACGGTGTTCTGGTTGACGTGCTGCAGGAAGTACTGGCGCGCGGCTTCACGATCCCTGTCGAACTGGATCTTGCCGTCCGCGTCGTACAGGTTGAGCATCGCGTTCAGCGAGTGGTAATCCATGTCGCTGACCTTCGACGACTCGTGGCCGGCCTCCATCACTGCGGTGTTCGTTGCTGAGCCCAAAACTGGTCCAATCCTTCTCTGACGGCTGTGACGTCGTCGGGGGTTCCAAAGAGTTCGAATCGATAGAGGAAGGGCACCTGGCACTTCCGGGCGATGATGTCACCCGCGATCCCATAGGCCTCGCCGAAATTGGTGTTGCCCGCTGCGATCACTCCCCGCAGCTGCGAACGATTGCGTTCGTCGTTGAGGAAGCGGATGACCTGTTTGGGAACGGCCCTGGTCTCGGGGCCGCCCCCGTAGGTGGGGACGAGGAGCACGAAGGGCTCGGTCACGACGAGCGGCTCGTCCTTCGCGTGGAGAGGGATCCTGAGCGCGGGTCGCCCCAGCTTCTCGACGAAGCGGTGCGTGTTACCCGAAACGCTGGAGAAGTACACCAGGTCAGGCACTGCGCTCCCCTCCTCATGCTCCGATAACGGAAAGGCCCGCGAGCTCGTGGAGAGGGATCATGCCCCTCGCGAGCATCCGCGGGCCGCGTTCGTCAGTCGGCGAGACGGCCGGCGAGCTCCGAGATCTTGTCGGGACGGAAGCCCGACCAGTGCTCGTCGTCGGTCACCACCACAGGAGCCTGCAGGTAGCCGAGTCCCTTCACCGTCTCCAGCGCTGCCTCGTCCTGCGACAGGTCGAGCACGTTGTACTCGATCCCCTTGCTGTCGAGAGCTCGGTAGGTCGCAGTGCACTGCACGCACGACGGCTTGGTGTATACCGTGATGGCCATTTCACGCCCCTCTTCCTGAAACCAGTCTACCTCGTCCGAGGCACAACATCTAGTGAACCACACCGAGGCCGACCACAACATGATGTAGTTACAGCAATGTAGTTTTCCACCGACTTTTCACCGCCGCGATCTCCTCCCTGGGGAGAACGAAGGGCGCGGTTCCGCGCTTCCCGTGAGTTATCCACAGGGCACAGGATGCGGAAAATCATTTCTCCACCGTGCGCGCCCCGGCGTGTCGCGCGTAGCGCGCGGAGGGCCTCGTTCTAGAGCGCTATCGGCCACAGCAGCTCCTCTCCGTCGGGCTGGAACCAGCGCAGCACCAGCATCGCATCGGCGCTCGCCCGAGCCTGCTCAGCGTCGCGCCCCCGCACGAGAACGCTGAGGCGCTCGCCGGGCAGCACGGTGCACGGCAGCGACAGGCCCAGCAGGCCGTTGCCCGCGAGTGCGAACCGCACCGAGTGCAGCGGGCCGTCTCCGAGGTTCTCCACCTCGACCATCCCGCTCTCCGCGCGCCGCACCACCCGCCACGGCACCGCCACCGCGGCAGGCGCGTCATCGCGCCTCGCGGGGGCCGTGCGCGTGCGCGCCGGGAGTCGGAAGGGGTTCATGCGGGAAGGGTAACGGCAACCTCAGACAAACACGGACGGTCCCGCTCGCGACAGCATCGCGAGCGGGACCGTCCGATACGGGCCGGTGCGCCCCGGGCGCCAGGGCCGGGCGCCCCGGTCAGAGCACCTTGCTCAGGAACTCCTGGAGACGGGGCGTCTGCGGATTCCCGAAGACCTGTTCCGGATCGCCCTCCTCGCAGACGACGCCGTCGGCGAGGAACACGACCTTGTCGCACACCTCGCGGGCGAAGCCCATCTCGTGCGTCACGAGCACCATCGTGATGCCGGTCTTCGCGAGCTCGCGGATCACCTCGAGCACCTCGCCCACCATCTCGGGGTCGAGGGCCGAGGTCGCCTCGTCGAACAGCATGATCGCGGGCTCCATCGCGAGCGCGCGGGCGATCGCGACGCGCTGCTTCTGCCCGCCCGAGAGCTGCGAAGGCCGCGCGTCGGCCTTCTCCTCGAGGCCGACGCGGCGCAGCAGGGCGAGCGCCTGCTTGCGCGCCTCCTGCTTCGAGCGCTTGCCCGTCTCGACCGGCGCGAGCATCACGTTCTCGACGACCGACATGTTGGGGAAGAGGTTGAAGTGCTGGAACACCATGCCGACGTGCCTGCGCACCTCGTTGATGTCGACCTTCGGGTCCATGATGTCGTAGCCGTTCACCACGACCGTTCCCGCGGTCGGCACCTCGAGCTTGTTCAGGCAGCGCAGGATCGTCGACTTGCCCGAGCCCGAGGGGCCGATGAGCGAGACGATCTCGCCCGGGGCGATCTGGAGGTCGATGCCCTTGAGCACCTCGTTCGACCCGAACGCCTTGCGCAGACCGCTGACGACGATCCCCGCGCCGTCGACGACGACGGGGACCGTTCCGGAGGTGAGATTCTTGCTCACTTGTTCACCTTCTTATCCACGATGTTGGCCACCCAGGTCAGCAGGGTGATCACCACGAAGTACATGATGCCCACGATGATGAGCATCTCGGTCGTGCGGTAGTTGGCCGCGTAGATCTGCTGCGCCTGGTAGAGCAGCTCGGCGTAGCCGATGGTGAGCAGCAGCGACGAGTCCTTCAGCGTGATCACGAACTGGTTGATGATCGCCGGCGTCGAGATCTTCACCGCCTGCGGCACCACCACGCGCTGCATCGACTTGCCCCAGCCGAGGCCGAGCGAACGGGCCGCCTCCATCTGGCCCGGGTCGACGGCCTGCAGGCCGCCGCGCACGATCTCGGTGAGGTACGCGCCGGCGTTCAGCGCGAGCGTCGCGACGCCGGCCCAGAAGATGTTGCCGGTCGCTCCGGTGAGCTGCGGCAGGCCGAAGTAGAACAGGAACGCCCACACGAGCACCGGCGTGCCGCGGAAGATCGCGACGAAGGTCGACGCGATCCCTCGCAGAATGCGGGAGGTCGAGATCTTCATGAAGCCGAAGACGAGACCGAGCGCGAGCGCGATGACGAACGACGTCACCGTGATGCGGACGGTGTTCCAGAGGCCCTGTCCGAGCGCGGGCATCGAGTCGGTGAGCAGCTGGAAGAACCCGGGCTTCGCGGCGGGCTCACCGCCCCCTGACCCCGATGCGCCCTCCCCGAGGTAGCTCGCGAGGATCTTGTCGTAGGTGCCGTCGGCCTGCATGCGCGCGAGGCCGTTGTTGAACGCCTCGAGCAGGTCGGCGTTCTGCCCCTTCGCCACCGCGAAGCCGTACTGGCCGCCCGGGATCTTGTCGGTCACGACCTTCAGGCCGTTGCCCTGCTCGATGCCGTAGGCGAGCACCGGGTAGTCGTCGAAGACCGCGGCGGCCGAGCCGTTCTTCACCGACTCGATGAGGCTCGTCGACTGGTCGAGCGCCTTGACGGTGAAGTCGTACTCCTCGGCCAGCTTCTTCGCCTCCGCCTCGCCCTCGGAGCCGCCCTTCGCGACGACCGTCTGACCGGCGAGGTCCTCGTAACCCTTCACGTCGCTGTTCTCGGGGACCGCCATCTGCACGCCGGAATCGAAGTAGGGATCCGAGAAGTCGAACGTCTGCTTGCGCTCGTCGGTGATCGACATGCCCGCGATCACGCCGTCCGCCTGACCGGACGTCACCGCCGAGACCGCGGCCTGGAAGCCGAGCGACTGGATGTCGACCTGGAAGTTCTCCTCCTCGGCGATGTGGTTCAGGATGTCCATGTCGATGCCGACGAGCTCGCCGCCCTTGCGGAACTCGAACGGCGCGAACGTCGTGTCGGTGGCGATCGTGAACTTCTTGCCGCCGAGATCCAGAGCCTCGGGCGCCTCGCCCTTCGCGCCCTCCGAGGCGTCGTCCTCACCGAGATACTTCGCGAGGATCTCGTCGTAGGTGCCGTCGGCCTTGAGCTCGGCGAGTCCCTCGTCGAAGGCTCCGAGCAGATCGGCGTTCTGTCCCTTCGCCACCGCGAAGCCGTACTGGCCGCCGGGGATCTTGTCGGTCACGACCTTGAGGCCGTTGCCCTGCGCGATGCCGTACTTCAGCACCGGGTAGTCGTCGAAGACCGCGGCTGCCGAGCCGTTCTTCACCGACTCGATGAGGCTCGTCGACTGGTCGAGCGCCTTGACGGTGAAGTCGTACTCCTCGGCGAGCTTCTTCGCCTCGGACTCCCCCTCCGAGCCGCCCTTGGCGACGACCGTCTTGCCCTTCAGATCCTCGTAGCCCTTCACGTCGCTGTTCTCGGCGACCGCCATCTGGATGCCGGAATCGAAGTAGGGATCCGAGAAGTCGAAGGTCTGCTTGCGCTCGTCGGTGATCGACATGCCCGCGATCACGCCGTCCGCCTGACCCGAGGTGACGGCCGAGACGGCGGCCTGGAAGCCGAGGGACTGCACCTCGACCTCGAAGTTCTGCTTCTCGGCGATCGCGTTCAGCAGGTCCATGTCGATGCCGACGAGCTCGCCGCCCTCGCGGAACTCGAACGGCGCGAACGTCGTATCGGTCGCGATGACGAACTTCTTGCCGCCGAGGTCGGCGGTCTTCGCGGGGCCGGACGATACCGCCCGCTCGGGCGACGCCGCGACGGGGGCGCTGTGGGGCGCCGCCTGCGCTGGTGCTCCCGCGACGAGCAGGAAGAGGCCGGTGACGGCCGCCCCGATCGCCAGCCGGAGGCCGAATGGTTGTTTTCTCTGATGCACTGAGTGCCGCTCCTTCGTTGGAGGCCCCGCGCGGTGCGGGGCGCGCGCCATCCAGGCTACGCGCATCTCGGCGCATCACGCGAGGCGTCAGGCCTACACGTGGTGGTAGGGGCGCCCCGCCGCGATCTCCTGAGCGCGGTACAGCTGCTCGGCGAGGATCAGCCGCACGAGCTGGTGCGGGAACACGAGCTTCGACAGGCTCCACACGAAGTCGGCGCGCTGCCGCACCCGGTCGTCGACGCCGTAGGCGCCGCCGATCACGACCGTCACCGGGCGCCCGGCGTCGAAGGCGCCGCGCAGCTGCGCCGCGAGGGCCGGCGAGTCGACGTTGCGTCCGCGCTCATCGAGCAGCACGAGGAACGTGTCGCGGTCGACCTTCGCGAGAATGCGCTCGGACTCCTCGGCGCGCGCCGCCTCGCCCTCACGCGAGGAGTGCGGCAGCAGCAGCCAGGTGACGTCGAACGGCTTGCGGAGGCGCTTCTCGTAGCGGTCGATGCCGTCGAGCACCCACTTCTCATGCTTCTTGCCGACCGCGAGGATGCGCACGCTCAATCGATCCGCACCCCTTCGAGGTATTCGGCGATGCGCCCGATCGCCTCGGTCAGCATCTCGACGCTCGGCAGCGTCACGAAACGCACGTGATCCGGGGTGGGCAGGTTGAAACCGCGGCCGTTCGTGATCATGACGCGGGTCGCGCGCATCAGCTGGATGACGAAGTGCTGGTCGTCGTGGATGTCGTAGCGCTCGGGGTCGAGCCTCGGGAACAGGTACATCGCGCCCCCGGGCAGCTCGCAGCTCACCCCCGGGATCTCCGAGAGCAGGCGATGCGCAGTGTCGCGCTGGTCGCAGAACCGCCCGCCGGGGGCGCACAGCTCGGCGACCCCCGACCAGTTCGAGGCGCTCGACAGCGCGGCAGGGATCGCGAACTGCGCCGGCACATTCGAGCACATCCGCATGTTCGCGAGCAGCGTCAGGCCCTCGAGGAAGTCGCTCGCGAGCCCGCGATCGCCCGAGGCGACCACCCATCCCGCACGGTAGCCCGCGACCCTCTGGATCTTCGACAGCCCGCTGAAGGTGAGGCACAGAGTGTCGCGCGTGTGCAGCGCCGCGTGCTCGTGCTTCGCGCCGTCGTACAGGATGTGGTCGTAGATCTCGTCCGCCATGAGCACGAGGCCGTGGCGCTCGGCGAGCGCGGCGAAGCCGCTCACGAGCTCGGGCGAATAGACGGCGCCCGTCGGGTTGTTCGGGTTGATGAGCACGATGCCCTTGGTGCGCTCGGTCACCAGTTGCTCGATGGCCTCGAGGTCGGGCATCCATCCGTTCTGCTCATCGCAGGGATAGTGCACCGCGTGCCCGCCCGACAGCGTCACCTGCGCGGTCCACAGCGGATAGTCGGGAGCGGGAATCAGCACCTCGTCGCCCGGGGTGATGAGCGCCTGCAGCACGAGCGAGATCAGTTCGCTCACCCCGTTGCCGATGAGCACGTCATCCGGCGAGATGTCTGCGACGCCCAGGCCGGTGTAGTGCTCGGCGACCGCCTCGCGCGCCGAGAGGATGCCCCGCGAGTCGCTGTATCCCTGCGCGTACGGCAGGCCGGCGCGCATGGCGTCGACGATCTCGGGCGGCGCCTCGAAGCCGAAGGTCGCGGGATTGCCGATGTTGAGCCGCAGGATCTCGTGTCCCTCGCGCTCCAGGCGCTCGGCCTCCTGCAGAATCGGACCGCGAACGTCGTAGCGCACGCCGGCGAGCTTGCTGGACTGAGTGATGGGGCGCACGAGGAGATTATTCCACGGTATGGCGAGGGATCTGCGCGGCGACGCCGCAGAAAGCGTCAGGTTACGGTGCTTCGGCGCGCGAAAGTTCGGTGAACGCCGCGTGGTCGAGGGGCGGGAGATCGCCGAACCGGCCGGCGCCGAGCGCACCGTTCGCCGCGCGGGCGCTCCGTTCACCGCCCGGGCGCACCGTTCGCCGCCCGGGCGCTCCGTTCACCGCCCGGGACGCATCGACTTGACGCAAACCGCTGCCATACGGCGCGGACGCAGCAGCTTGCGTCAATTCGATGCCGTAGTGAGTAGGAGCGTATGCGGCGGCGGCGGCATGGCGCTCCGGAAGCACGGCGTTCCGGAAGCATCGCGCTTCGGCGGCATGGCGCTCCGGAAGCATGGCGCCGCGGGGCGCGGCGTGCCGTGCGCACCCGGGCGGCGCTACACCTGCTGCGCGTAGAGCTCGGCGTAGGCGCCGCCGAGGCCGAGCAGCTCGGCGTGCGTGCCCTGCTCGAGGATGCGGCCGGCGCCGACCACGTAGATGCGGTCGGCGTCGACGACGGTGGAGAGGCGGTGGGCGATCGCGACCGTGGTGCGCCCGCTGCGGGCGCCATCGAGGGCGCGCTGCACGATGCGCTCGTTCACGGTGTCGAGCGCGCTCGTCGCCTCGTCGAGCACGAGCAGGCGCGGATCCTTGAGCAGCACGCGCGCGATCGCGATCCGCTGCTTCTCGCCGCCCGAGAGCCGGTACCCGCGCTCGCCGACCACGGTGTCGTAGCCGTCGGCGAAACCCGAGATCGTGTCGTGGATGTTGGCGAGCCGCGCGGCGTGCTCGATCTGCTGCTGCGTCGCATCGGGTCTCGCGTAGCGCAGGTTCTCGGCGATCGTCGCGTGGAAGAGGTAGGGCTCCTGGGTGACCACGCCGATGCGGTCCATGAGCGCTTCCTGCCGCAGTTCGCGCACGTCGTCTCCGGCGTAGCGCACGACGCCCGAGGAGGCGTCGTAGAGGCGAGGGATCAGCGAGCCGATCGTCGTCTTGCCCGAACCGGAGGCCCCCACGAAGGCCACGAACTCGCCCGGCGCCACACTGAACGAGACGCGGTCGAGCGTCGGCGGGTCGTCTGCCCCGGCGTCGGGGTAGCGGAAGGTGACCTCGTCGAACTCGATCGCGCCGGCCCTGCCGGGTTCGTCCGAGGGATCCCTCGCCCCCTCGGCGTCGGTGATCGCTGGCTCGAGATCGAGGTACTCGAAGATGCGCGCGAAGAGGGCGCGCGAGGTCTGCAGGTCGAGCGCGATGCGCATGAGCGCCATGAGCGGGAACAGCAGGCGAGACTGCACCGTGGTGAAGGCGACGATCGTGCCCGCCGTGATGCCGGGGTCGAAGCCCTGGCCCTGAGCGCGGGCGATGAGCCAGCCGGAGACGAGGTAGACGATCGCGGGCACCGCGGAGAGGAACACCTGCACGAGCGCGAAGAACACCTGCCCGCTCATGGTCTGCCGCACCTGCAGCTCGATCTGGGTGCGGTTCTCGGACGCGTAGCGCTCGGTCTCCGCGCGCTGCCGCGAGTAGGTCTTCGCGAGCAGCACGCCCGAGACCGACAGCGCCTCCTGCGTGATGGCGCTCATCTCGGAGAGCGACTCCTGGGTCTTGCCCGCGATGCGGGCGCGCACCTGGCCCACGCGGCGCTGGGCCACGACGAGCACCGGCATCAGCACGAGCGCGACGAGCGTGAGCTGCCAGCTGAGCAGCAGCATCGCGACCGCGGCGGCGATCACCGTGACGGTGTTGCCGATGACGTTCGAGACGGTGTTGGTGAGCACGTTCGCGACACCGCCGACGTCATTCTGCAACCGCGACTGGATGACACCGGTCTTGGTGCGGGTGAAGAAGCCGAGCTCCATCGACTGCAGGTGCGAGAAGAGCCGCACGCGCAGGTCGCCCATCACCTGGTTGCCCACCCTGGCGGTGAAGAGGGTCTGCACGATGCCGAGCGCGGAGGAGACGAGGAAGACCGCCACGATCGCGCCCACGAGCCGGGCGAGCACGGGGAGATCCGGGGACCCGTCGGGCGGGAACAGGCCGTCGTCGAAGACGCGCTCGGTGATGAGCGGGGGAAGGATGCCGAGGCCGGCGGAGATCAGCACGAGCCCGACGATCACCGCGAGCTGGATGCGGTAGGGGCGGAACAGCTCGGCGATGCGGCGGCCGAGATCGGGCACGGGCGGAGCGGCGCTGTTGATCTCGCGCTGGCGCTCGGCATCGCCGGCGGAGACGCGTGATCCGCGCCCGCCTCCCATGCCACCGCCCATGCTCATGATTCGGACACTACCCCGAACCTCGGACATTCACGGGCGCTGTTCGCTACCGGCGGCGCGGCGGAGCCGATCCCTCACGAATTCGTGGACGCATGGGTCGCGCAGGACCTCATGCGCGCGGGTCGCGAGGGATCGCGGCGGCGGCGCTCTCAGCCGTCGACCGGCGGCGCGGCCTCGATGATCCGCTCCAGCGCCGCACGGGTCTCCACCCGCTGCTGGATCTCCTCGGTGAGCCGGTCGCGCTCCGCGAGCAGCCGCGCGGTCAGCCGAGCGGTCTGCGACTCCGGCCGGGCCATGCACGGCAGCACATCGGCGATCGCGGCGGTGCCGAGACCGGCCGACAGCAGCCGGCGGATGAGCACGACCCGCCCGACCGCAGCCTCCTCGTAGCGCCGCTGACCGCTGCTGCTGCGCCGCGCCTCGATGAGGCCGCACTCCTCGTAGTAGCGCAGCGACCGGACGCTCGCGCCGGTGCGCCTGGAGAGCTCTCCGATCCGCATGGCTTGCCCCTCACACTGATGTCAGGTTCTAACGTAGCGGGCATGAGCGAGAACACAGCACCAGATACCCCCGCCGCACCCCGCACCCCCGACGCATCCGCCGCGCTGGGCGCGCCGGTCGGCCCCTCCGCACCCGTCAAGCAGCTCCGCCTCGTCGTCGCCGTCGATGACTTCGACGCCGCACTCGCGTTCTACCGCGACGCCCTCGGCCTCCCCGAGCGCGCCGCGTTCGAGGGCGAGGGAGACGCACGCGTCGCGATCCTCGACGCCGGTATGGCGACCCTCGAACTCGCGAGCCCCGGGCAGGTGCGCATGATCGACGCAGTCGAGGCCGACGGGCACCCGAGCGCGCGGATCAGAGTCGCCTTCGAGGTCGAGGACGGCGAGACCGCGACGGCCGAGCTCCTCGACGCCGGCGCCGAACTCATCGCCGCGCCCCGCGAGACGCCGTGGCGATCCCTCAACTCACGTCTCGAGGCCCCCGCCGGCCTCGAGATCACGCTGTTCCAGGAGCTCGAGAATCCCGAGACGCGGCGTGAACGGCCGGGCTTCCGGACGCCCTGATCAGGGCCGACTCTGACAGGATGGGATCCGGGGGCGGGAGCTCCCCCGATGCAGGAAGGAAGCGCGCATGTCTGAACCGCACGCACGCGCACTCGAAGACGCCGCCGCGCGCGGCCTCGAGATCGAGATCCGCGAGCGGCCTGCCGCCCGCTCGCTCTCCGAGGCCGCCCAGCTGCTCGGGATCGAGCCCTCCGACATCGTGAAGACCCTCGTCGTCAAGCGCTCGGACGGCACGTACCTGTTCGCGCTGATCCCCGGCGGCAGGGCGATCTCGTGGCCGAAGCTGCGCGCCGTCGTCGGCGTGAACCGGCTGCGACTGCCCGAGGCCGAGCTCGCCCTGGAGGCGACCGGCTACGAGCGCGGCACCATCACTCCTATCGGCAGCACGACCGCCTGGCCGGTGTTCGCCGATGAGACGATCGTCGGACGGCGCATCGCGACGGGCGCGGGGGCGCACGGCAGCAGCATCTTCGTCAACGCCGACGAGCTGATCCGCGCCTACGACGCGACCGTCGCCGACATCTCGGCGCCCGAGTAGAGCTCGACCGGGCGCTCGGGAAGCGCCGATCGCTGATGCACACGCACCGACCCGTGACGACTCCCTCGGGCCGCTGCGGCGCACAGCCAGTGGAGTGCTCGCTACTCCCCGGGCGCTTCGATCGCGCGTTCGAGGCGCTCGAGCTTGCCGTCCATCTCGCCCTCATAGCCGGGGCGGATGTCGGCCTTCATCACGAGCGACACCCGCGAACCGAACGGCAGCACCGCCTCGGTCGCGCGCTTGACGACGTCGAACACCTCGTCCCACTCGCCCTCGATCTCGGTGAACATGCTGCTCGTGCGGTGCGGCAGCCCCGAGGCGCGCACCACCCTCACGGCCTCGGCCACGGCGTCGGAGACGGATGCGTCGGCGCGCTCGGCCCCTCCGGCAGGTGCGCCGCTCGGTGCTACGGAGAATGCGAGGATCATGCTGCTTCCCTTCCGGTCGAAGCTCTGGTCGAGGCTCTGGTCGAAACGTGCCGGGTTCCACGCTACCCGGTGGCCGCCTTCCTCGGTCATCGGCCCCGCGCTGCCCTGAGCGCGACCGCGTCTGCGTCTGCACCGCGCCTGCAAACCGAGGCCGCGAGCCGAGGCCGTAAGCAGAGGCCGCCGCGGGGCGCGTTATGCACGCCGGGGCGCGTTACTTCGCGAAATAACACGCCCCGCGATCACTCACACGCCCCGCGCCGAAGGCGGCGCCGGTCGCGCGAGTCACCGCGCGCAGCCGAAACCTACACAGCACCGGAAACCCAGCAACGCCGCGCAGGGCCGAGCGGCCGCGAGGGATCCGGAGCCGCGCGCCGGGATCCCTCGCAGTAGGCGCGTATCCCCAGCGCGAGCAGAGCGATCTCGCGGCTTCGATGCCGCGGCCGTCGCCGCGCGTATCCCCAGCGCGAGCAGGGCGGCCCGAAGCCGCGCGCCGGGATCCCTCGCCCCCTACTCCCCGGCCTGCACCGCGATGCTGCCCGTCTTCGGGGGTCGCGGCGCGAACCACAGCGAGATCAGCGCGCCGAGCACGATGAAGCAGACCGGCATGAGCACCGACTGCGCCATGGCCGCCGTGAACCCCTCGTGCATCGCCTCGGGCAGCGTACCGAGGCCCGCGCCCTCCCCGCCGAACGCACCGGCCGAGGCCGCCGATTCGCCGAACTGCGCGGTGAGGCGCGACTCCATCAGCACGGCCATGGCGGCCGAGCCCAGCACCGACCCGACCTGGCGGCTCGTGTTGTAGACGCCCGACCCGGCGCCCGCGAGGCGCGGTTCGAGCCCGAAGGTGGTGATCGAGGCGAGCGGCCCCCACATGAAGGCGTTGCCGAGGCCGAGCACGGCGCTCGGGACGAGCAGCTGCCAGACGGGCGTGTCCGGGCGCAGCAGGACGTAGTAGAGCACCAGGCCGAGCGCCACGAGGCCGAGCCCGAGCGTCGCGACGCGGCGCGGATCGCGGCGGTCGATGAACACGCCGACCGGGCGCGCGAGCACGATCGAGAAGACGGCCATCGGCACCATCATGAGCGCCGACTGCGTGGGGGTGAAGCCGCGCACGAGCTGCAGATAGAACATGAGCGGCAGCGCCATGCTCGTGACGGCGACACCCACCGTGACGATCGCGGCGGCGCCGACCGAGAAGTTGCGGTCGCGGAAGATCTGCAGCGGGATCAGCGGCTCCCCGCGCTGCACGCGCTGCCACACGACGAACAGCGCCAGCAGCGCGAGGCCGACGATGATCATGCTCCACACCGAGATCGGCCCCCAGATGACGCCCCAATCGTAGGTCTCGCCCTCCTGGATGCCGAAGACCAGCAGGAACATGCCCGCGGCGCTCAGCAGCACCCCGAGCCAGTCGAAGCGGTGCGCGCTCGTCGCGAGCACGGGCACGAAGCGCAGGGCGAGCGCGAAGGCGATCACGCCGACGGGCACGTTGATGAAGAAGATCCACTCCCAGCCGAGGCTGTCGACGAGGAAACCGCCGAGAATGGGCCCGATGAGGGTCGCGACGCCCGCCGTGACACCCCAGATCGCCATCGCGGAACCGCGCTCGCGCGGCTTGAAGATGCGCGTGATGACCGCCATCGTCTGCGGGGTCATGAGCGCGGCGCCGAGCCCCTGGAAGACGCGTGCAGCCACGAGGGTCTCGATGTTCGGCGAGAGGCCGCAGGCGAGCGAGGACGCAGTGAAGAGCGCGAGGCCGATGAGGTAGATGCGGCGCGGACCGAAGCGGTCGCCGAGACGGCCGGTGATGAGCAGCGGTACGGCGTAGGCGAGCAGGTAGGCGCTCGTCGCCCACAGGGTCGCGACCATGGTCGTGTCGAGGCCGCTCATGATCGACGGGTTCGCCACCGACACGATGGTCGTGTCGACGAGGATCATGAAGAAGCCGAGCACCATGGACCACAGGGCGGGCCAGGGCCTGATCTCGCGCTTCGGCTGCGGGGTATCTGATGCGTTGGTCACGGGCACAGACTACTCCGGGCCTCCGACACTCGCGCTGGGGGTGCGGCGTCGGAGCAGTGGGATGAGGGATCGCGACACCCGCCCCCCAGCGAGTAGCCTGAACGCGTGAGCGCGCAGGCGGAGGAGACGGTGCGCCGGCAGCCCCCGGGCGGCTGGCGCACCTTCGCGCACGCGCTCGGCAACACCGCGGTGGCGGGGCTCACGACCAACTTCCTGTGGTTCGCGGTCGTGTTCTGGGTGTACCTCGAGACGCGGAGCATCCTCGCCACCGGCATCCTGGGCGGCGCCTACATGCTGCTGCTGGCGGTGTGCTCGATGTGGTTCGGATCCCTCATCGACCGCTATCGCAAGCTCGCCGTGATGCGCCTCTCGGCCTGGAGCTCGCTCGTCGCCTTCGCGATCGGCACGGCGATGTTCTTCCTCGTGCCGTCGGAGACGCTGCTCGCACTCGACCGCCCGTGGTTCTGGGTCTTCACGCTCGTGGTGCTCGCGGGCTGCGTGGTCGAGCTGCTGCGCAGCCTCGCTCTCTCGACCCTCGTCACCCTGCTGGTGCCCGTCGAGCGGCACGCGAACGCGAACGGCCTCGTGGGCACGGTGCAGGGGCTCGCGTTCATCGTGACGAGCGTGTTCAGCGGCATCTCGATCGGCATGCTCGGCATGGGACCCACGATGCTCATCGCGACGGCGTTCACGGCGCTGCCGCTCGCGCACCTCTACTTCCTGCGCATCGACGAACCCGCGAGCACCCCCGAGGAGGGTGCCAAGGCCGTCGACTTCCGCGGCGGCATGATCGCGATGCGCGCGGTGCCCGGGCTCTTCGGGCTCGTGCTCTTCTCCATGTTCAACAACTTCGTGAGCGGCGTGCACATGGCGCTGCTCGACCCCTACGGGCTCACCCTCTTCCCCGTCGAGGTGTGGGGCCTCGTGTTCGGCATCGCGGGCACGGGCTTCATCGTCGGAGGGGCGCTCGTCGCGAAGTTCGGGCTCGGCAGGAACCCGGTGCGCACGCTGCTGCTCGCGGTCGCCCTGACCGGTGTCGTGGGCGCGACGCTCGCGCTGCGCGACTGGACGTGGCCCTTCGTGGTGGGGATCTGGCTGTTCATGCTCGTCTTCCCGGCGGTCGAGGCGGCCGAGCAGACCGTGATCCAGCGCGTCGTGCCGTTCGAGAAGCAGGGGCGCGTCTTCGGCCTCGCGATGACGTTCGAGGCGGCCGCGGCGCCGATCACCTCGTTCCTCATCGCGCCCGTCGCGGAGTTCTGGGTCGTGCCCTACATCGAGAGCGGGGCGGGGCGGGGCAGCTGGGAGTGGCTGCTCGGCGATGGCGAGGGGCGAGGGATCGCGTTCATCTTCTTCTGGGCCGGCGTGGTGATCGTGATCGCCGCGCTGGCGGCCTTCGCAACCCGCAGCTACCGCACGCTCGTGCGGAGCTTCGCGGAGGCGACCCCGGCGGTCAGCGGCGCGGATGGCGAGGCGGATGACGGCGCCGAGCTCGCGCGCGGCGGCACGGAGGCCGGATAGGTCCCTGCACCTCAGACCGGTGGGCCCGGCTCCCGCACCGGAGTGTACGCTCCGATCGTCTTCGACGGGGGTGGGCATCTCCATTTAATCGAGACGCGCCGCTGCAGAAGATATGGGATCTGCAGAAGATATGTCCGTTCCTCCGGTTTCCGGCATATCTTCCGCAGATCCCATATGTACCGAGCGGGCACGGGAGGCGGTGAGGGATCCCTCGCCCGAACGCCAGGATCCCTCGAACCGCGCCGTGACCCTCGCCTACCCCTTGATGGCCTCGGCGATCTTCACGCGGCCGCCCGTGCGCAGGATCGAGTTGCTGTAGATGCGCGCGCCGATCCAGAGCACGAGCGCGATCGCCGCCACCAGGATGCCGAGCGAGAGCAGCGGCTCCCACCACTCGGCCGTGCCGAGGTAGAGACGCATGGGCATGCCGACCGGAGCCGAGAACGGGATGTAGCTCATGATCGCGAGCGCCTGCGGGTTGTCGTTGAAGATGATGATCGCGATGTAGGGCAGCATCACGAGCCACATCACGGGGCTCACGGCGGCGGCGACGTCCTCCTGCCGCGACACCAGTGCGGCGAGCGCGGCGTAGAGCGCCGCGAGCAGCACGAAGCCGAACGCGAAGAGGATGCCGAACCAGATGAGCGCGGTGCCGAGCTCTCCGAGCAGCAGGTCCTGGCCCGTGGCGAGCATGCCGATCGAGGCGAGCGCCGCGATCGCGACCACCTGCCCGAGGGCGAGGATGCTGTTGCCGAGGATCTTGCCCGCGAGCATGGTGCGCGCCGAGACGGTCGCGAGCAGGATCTCCACGATGCGGGTCTGCTTCTCCTCGACCACGCTCTGCGCGATCGTCGTGCCGAAGGTGATCGCGCTCATCATGAACACGACGCCGAACGCGATCGAGATGATGTACGCGAGGAACGGGTTGTCGGTCGTGGGGGCGAGCAGTTCCACCTGGGGGGCCGCGGAGAGCGCCTGCACGATCTCCACCGGCGGGCTGTCCTTGGCGAGCACGGTCATGTCGACGGCGGTGTCGCCGCCGGGCACGACCGCCGCCTCGACCTCGCCGTCGAGCACGAGCCGCTCGGCCTCGGCGCGATCCGTGGCCGACGACACCTCGAAGCCGTGCCCGTCGAGCGGGGCGACCGCCTGCTCGGCGGCGCCGACGGCGGCGACCTTCGTGTCGCCGCCGAAGCCCCCGGTGTTCGCCATGAAGCCGCTGAAGAGCACCGAGCCGAGCACGAGCAGCAGCAGCACGCCCGTCGAGACGAGGAACGCCTTGCTGCGCAGCTTCGTGGTGATCTCGCGCTCGGCGACGAGCCAGGCGCCACGGCCGCCGCTCAGACGCTGCGACGGGGCTGCGGAGCGGGCGCCTGCTGAAGGGCCGCCCGCGGAAGGGCCGGCCTGCGGGTGCTGGGTCTGCGTGGTCATTGCACGACCTCCTTGAAGATCTGGGCGAGCGATGGGGTGACGCGGGCGAAGGAGCGCACGACGGCGGCTCCGCCCGAGGACTGCGCAGCGGCGACCGCGCTGGCGAGCACGGCCTGCGCCGTCGCCTCGTCGTCGGCCTCGAACCGGGCGAAGCCGCCGTCGAGGTGCGTGACGGCGACGCCCGACTGCTCACGCACCCAGCCGGCGTCGGCCGCGGGACCGGCGAGCTCGAGCTCATAGCTGTTGCCCGAGTGCGCCGCGCGCAGCTTCTCGCGCGATCCCGCCGCGCGGATGCGCCCCTCGCCGATCACGACCACGTCGTCGCAGAGCCGCTCGACGATGTCGAGCTGATGCGACGAGAACAGCACGGGCGCGCCCTGGGCGGCGTAGTCGCGCAGCACGCCGAGCACCACCTCGACAGCCATCGGGTCGAGTCCGGAGAAGGGTTCGTCGAGCACGAGGGCGGTGGGCCGGTGCACGAGCGCCGCCGCGATCTGGGCGCGCTGCTGGTTGCCGAGGGAGAGGCTCTCGAGCGTGTCGTTCGCGCGCTCGCCGAGGCCGAGACGCTCGACGAGCGACGATGCCGACTCCTTCGCGTCGCCCGCGGCCATACCGTGCAGGCGGCCCAGGTAGACGAGCTGCTCGAGCACCTTCATCTTGGGGTAGAGGCCCCGCTCCTCCGGCATGTAGCCGAACGCCGCGCGATCGGCGGCGGTCAGGGGCGTGCCGTCGAGGCTCACCGTGCCTGCGTCGGCCGCGAGCACGCCGAGGATGATGCGCATGGTCGTCGTCTTGCCCGCCCCGTTGCCGCCGACGAAGCCGGTCATGCGGCCTCCCTCGACCCCGAAGCTGACGTCGTCGAGCACTCGGCGGTCGCCGAAGCTGCGTGAGATGCCTGCGATGTCGATGTTCATCTCGCTCCCTTCCGTTGTCTTCAAAGCTAGGGATCCCTCGCTCCCCGTACCTCCCCCGTCGGGCGGAGGCGGCTCCCCCGCTCGGCTGATCCGCCTGTCGGAGGTGCCCCGTACGCTGGAACCATGTTCTCGACCACCGGCCTCGGCAGCGCGTGGGTGCGGCCTCGGCCCCCCGCGGCAGGCCTGCGCGCCGACATCGGCATAGCGGTCGTGCTCGCGATCGCCTCGCCCCTGCTGGCCCTGCTGTACATGCGCACCGGCGTCTACGGCGAGAACGCGACCTACGCGCAGCCGTGGGTGTGGGCGGTGGGCATCGGCCTGTCGACGCTGCCGCTGGCGGCACGGCGGCGCTACCCGGTGCCCGTCATGGTGCTGGTGGCGATCGGCTTCTTCGTCTGCGGCCAGTTCGGGGTGCCGGACGCGCTGATCGTGCAGATCTGCATGTTCCTCGCCCTCTACACGGTCGGTGCCTGGGAGCAGAACCGCTCGCTCGCGCTCTGGGCCAGGCTCGGCATCACCCTGCTGATGCTCATCTGGGTCGTGATCAACCTGATCGTCACCTCTTCCGACGCCGACCTCTTCCCGGGGCTGCCGCGCACCGGCATCTTCTCGGCCTTCGCGACCTTCGCCGCCATCCAGATCATCACCAACCTGCTCTACTTCGGGGCGGCCTTCCTGTTCGGCGAGCGGTCCTGGCGCGCCGCGCGCACGCAGGCGCTGCTCGAGGCGCAGGGCCGCGAGCTCGCGCTCGAGCGGCAGACGAGCGCGGCGCAGGCCGTCGCGCTCGATCGGCTCGGCATCGCCCGCGAGCTGCACGACGTGGTCGCGCACCACGTGTCGGTCATGGGCATTCAGGCGGGCGCGGCGCAGCGGCTGCTGGCACGCGAGCCCGAGCGGGCGGCGGCATCACTCGAGGTGATCGAGCAGAGCGCGCAGGCGGCGATCGAGGAGCTGCGGAGGCTGGTGCGCACCCTGCGCACCCCTGAGGCGGAGGCCTCGTCCACGACGATCGGCATCTCGCAGCTGCCCGCGCTCGTGGCCGAGTCGCAGAACGCGGGCGTGCCCACCACGCTGATCGTGGCGGGCGAACCGCGGCCGCTGCCCATGCTGGTCGACGTCGCGCTGTATCGCGCGGTGCAGGAGGCGCTCACGAACGTGCGCAAGCACGCCGGCCGCGGCACCTCGGCGGAGGTGCGGCTGCGCTTCGGCCCCGAATCGGTCGAGGTCGAGATCGCCGACGACGGGGTGCGGCGCAGGCTCGCCGAGCCCTCGACGGGCTCGGGCCTCGGCCTGCGCGGCATGCGAGAGCGCATCGGCGCCGTGGGAGGCCAGGTCTACGCCGGGCGGCGCGAGCGCGACGGCTTCATCGTGCGGGCGGCCGTGCCGCATGTCGCGATACCGGGCGATGGATCCGCGGCGGGCGAGGGATCGGGCCCGCACTTAGGATCCTCAGCGGGTGAGGCATCGGGCCCGCCCGCGGGACCGCGCTCGGGTGAGGGATCCTCCCCGGGCGGAACCGCGATCCCCGGAATCGAGAGGGTCGACGCATGATCCGGGTGCTCGTCGTCGACGATCAGGAGCTCGTGCGCTCGGGCTTCCGCATCATCCTGGAGTCGGAGCCCGACATCGAGGTCGTGGGCGAGGCGTCCGACGGCGCCGAGGCCGTCGCACTCGCCGCCGAGACCGCGCCCGACGTGATCTGCATGGACGTCGAGATGCCGGTGATGAACGGCATCGAGGCGACCAGGCGCATCCTGGCGGGCGCCGGTCGCTCCGTCGCCGAGCGCGCGACCGCCGCATCTCGGCCGCATCACCGGCCGGCCGAGGACGGCGGGCACGGGAGACCCGCCGTGCTGATCCTCACGACCTTCGGGCACGAGAACTACCTGTTCGAGGCGCTGGCGGCGGGCGTCAGCGGCTTCCTGCTCAAGACATCGCGCGCCGAGCAGCTGATCGACGCCGTGCGCACGCTCGCCCACGGCCAGGCGCTGCTCGGCCCCGATGTGACGCGAGCGGTCATGCTCCGGGCGGCGTCGCCCACCGCGGCGGGCCCGGCGACGCAGACGCAGACGCGACCAGCGCAGGCCTCCGCCGGGAACGGCGGCACCGGCGAAGGAGCGGCCGATCCCTCGCCCGCAGGGCGGCCCGCTCCGTCATCGGCCGAGATCGCGGCCATGGACCGCGCCGGGCTCACCGAGCGCGAGCGCGAGGTGCTCGCGCTGGTCGCCGCGGGGCGCTCGAACGGCGAGATCGCCGCGGAGCTGTTCCTCGGCGAGGCGACCGTGAAGACGCACGTCTCGAACCTGCTGCAGAAGATGGGGGCGAGGGATCGCATCCAGCTGATCGTGTGGGCGCACACCGGGCGCGGCCCCTCCGCCGCTTGAGCGAGCGACGAGGGAGGGAGTCGAAACCCGGCAACGAGCGTTGATTTCGACCCTCGATTTCGACTCGGCTCCGCCTCGCTCAATCAGCGGTAGGGGCTCCGCTCAATCAGCGGGAGGGGCTCCGCTCGACCAGCGGGAGGGCCGGCTTCGCTCGCTCGGCGGAGCCGGCCCTGCCTGTCCGCTAGTGCATCCGAATCGTCTCCGCGGAGCGGAAGCCGTCTCGCACGAAACGGTTCGCGTGGGCCGCGAGGTCGTCGGAATCCTCCCACAGGTTGCGCCAGATGCCCAGCGACTTCGTCAGCGACTCATCGACGACGGTGCTGGAGAAGGACTCGAAGACGACGGGGCCGTCGTACCCCGACGTGACGAGCGCCCTGAACAGCGACCCGAAGTCGACCGAGCCCGATCCGAGATAGCCGCGGTGGCTCTCGCCGATGTGCACGTAGCGCAGCCGATCGCCGGCCTCGACGACCGGCTCGTACATCCCCGACTCCTCGATGTTCATGTGGTACGTGTCGAGGTGCAGGTGGACGTTGTCGTGCCCGACCCGCTCGAGGAACCGCATGCCCTCGCGGGCCGTGTTCATGATGTTGGTCTCGTAGCGGTTCACGATCTCGAGCGACAGCACCACGTCGCGCTCGGCCGCGTAGTCGCCGAGGCGGCGCAGCGCGGCGGCGGAGTTCTCGCGGCTCGCCTCCGACGCGACGCAGTAGTACTTCTGCAGCGCCGAGTAGATGACGCCGCAGAGGTCGGTGCCGCCCACGTGAGCCACGATGTCGATGGCGCGCCGCAGGAGCTCCTCGCCGCGCCGCACCACCGCCGGATCCTCGCTCGACAGGTCCGTGGCCGCGGTGAGCCCGAGCGAGGCGGTCATCGAGATGCCGGTGTCCTCGAGCACGCGTGCGGCGACTTCCTCATCGAACGAGAAGGGATCCATCAGCGGCATCTCGATGAAATCGAAACCGGCCCGCTGCGTCCCCTCGATCGCGGTGCGGATGCCCGCCTCGTCGAACGTTCCCGAGAATACGAACCCGTGACAACCAAAACGCATGGGTCACCTTCCTTCCTTCGACGTGCGACGACGAGGCTCGTCGTCGCGGTTCTCTGTGCCCTCCAGCGCGATGGCCGCGGTGAGGGTCGGCGGTTTCACGACTCCGCGCTTGCGCCGGTTCTGCATCCAACCGTCGAGCAGCGATGCCCCGAGGAGCACGACGCCGAGCGCCAGCAGCTGAACCTGCGCGCCCCCGTTGCCGGGGACCAGCATCAGGATGGAGGCGTTGAGCCAGGTGATGAGCAGCGCGGCCAGCGCGACGCTGCCGAGCCTGCCGATGCCTCCCGTGATCGCGACCCCGCCGAGGACCGCGATCGTGATGGCGGGAAGCGCCATGCCCGCGCCGGCGGTGCCGGAGTCGGGGCGAGCAGAGGCGAACTGCGCCACCGTGTACACGCCGACGAGGCCGGACAGGAGACCTGAGATCATGAACGCCGTCATCCTCGTGCGGCGCGTGTCGACGCCGGCCCACTGCGCGGCGGTGTCGTTCGTGCCGATCGCGTAGAGCTTGCGGCCGTAGGCGGTGCGGTTCAGCACGAGCCAGGCGATCACCGCGACGGGGAGGAAGAAGGTGAAGAGACCCAGAGGGAAGAGCGGCAGCATCCCGCCGATGACCGGGAGCTCGATCGAGGCGACCGACTGGTAGAAGCCCTGGATCTCGGGCCCCGAGATCGGCTTCTGGTCGGTCACCACGAGCGCGATGGAGCGGTAGGCGTAGTAGGTCGCGAGCGTCGTGATGAGCGCCGGGTACCCGAGATACGCGGTCAGGAAGCCGTTGATGGTGCCGAGCAGGATGCCGACCACCACGGCGAAGCCCGCTGCCGCGGAGACCGACCAGCCCCACTCCACCAGGCTGATGCCGAAAGCCATTCCCGACAGCGACACCATCGACCCGACGGACAGGTCGATGCCGCCCTTGCCCGAGGTGATGACGAACAGCTGGGCGATCGCGAGCAGCGCCAGCGGCACGAAGCTGATGAGCGCACTCGCCAGGTAGTCGGAGTTGACCCGGCTGATCGTGACGCCGGCCGCGCTGAGCGTCATCATGATGACGACGAGCGCGACGACGAGGACGAGGAGCTGCGCGCCGCGATCCTGCGCGATCATCCCGATCCTCTCGCCCATCGAAGGTCCCGAGCGCTCCTTGCGCGCGCTGTCCACGGTGCTCATGACCGCCTCCTTGCCCGTTCGCGAATGAGGTCGGTTCCGACCGCGATGACGATGAAGAGTCCGACGAAGAAGAACGCCAGCTGCGTCGGCCAGCCGAGCTGCACGACGCCGCTCGTCACCGACTGCACGAGGAGCGCACCGAGAAGGGTGCCCACGACCGAGCCGCGTCCGCCCACGATGGAGGTGCCCCCGATGACGACGGCGGCGATGACCTGGAGCTCACGGCCGCTTCCGACCGACTGGTCCAGCGTCGACGTGCCCGCCGCCAGCGTCATGCAGGCAGCGAGGCCGGCGAGCAGGCCGGTGAGCGCGTAGACAGCCAAGATGCGCGGCTGCACCTTGATGCCCGCGAGGCGCGCGGCGTTCGCGTTGCCGCCGATCGCGTACAGGCTGCGTCCGCCCTTGGTGTAGCGCAGATACCACCAGGCGACGGCCGTGATGAGCACCGCGATCGCGAAGGCGTGGGGAACGCCGAGCGTCGAACCGGCCTCTCCGCGTCCGAAGACGCTGAACGTCGGCGGCATGTTGTTCACCGTCGACGAGCCGAACACCTGCAGGCCGATGAACCGGAAGAGGTTCATGGTGCCGAAGGTGATGATGATCGCGTGCACCCGGCCGTAGGCCACGAGCACGCCGTTCAGCGCGCCGAGCGCCGCGCCGACGACGAGCGACAGCAGCAGGGCCGGCCAGAACGGCAATCCGAAGTCGACGAGGGATCGTGCCGTGATGACGGCCGCGACCATCACGATCGACCCGACGGAGACGTCGATGCCCGCGGTGATGATGACGAACGTCATGCCGACTCCGATGACGGCGATCGGGGCGACCTGCACGAGGAGCGGCCCGATCGATCCCGCCGAGAGGAATGCCGGGGTGTTGAAGCCCAGCACGACCCACAGTACGGCGATGACGCCGACGAGGACGAGTTCCTGGCCCGTGATGTAGGGCGGAAGTATCTTGCGCGTGCTGACTCTCTGCGAGCCGGTACGTACTGCGGTGTCGCTCATGCTGCTTCCTCCTCCGCGCCCGCGGCTACGGCGAGCAGGTCCGCCTGCGTCGCCCCCTCTGCGAACTCGCGCACCGGCGTCCCCTCGCGGAAGACCACGACGCGGTCGGAGATCCGCAGGACCTCGGCGAGGTCGGTGGTGATCACCAGGACCGCGGTTCCCTGATCCGCGAGGTCGGAGATGATCTGGTGGATCTCCTCCTTCGCACCGACATCGACGCCCTGCGTGGGTTCTGCGAGCACGAGGAGTTCGGGCCGGTCGACGATCTGCCGCGCGAGGATCACCTTCTGCGCGTTGCCGCCCGACATCGCGCTGATCACCTGCTTCTCGCTCGGCGTCTTCACCCCGAGACGTTCGATCAGCCGTCGCGCGATGTCGCGCTCGACCTTGGGGCGCACGATGCCGAAGCGGCCGAGTCGGGGGAGGGATCCGATCGTCGTGTTGAACGCGATGCTCTGGAACGCGAACGATCCCTGCTGGGCCCGGTTCGCCGGCAGCATTCTGATCTGGCGGCGCTTCGCGTCGGTCGGCGACGCGATCCTCGTGGGCTCGCCGTCGATCAGCAGCGTGCCGCCCGTGGTCTGGCGCATGCCGTAGATGACCTCGCCGACCTCGGCCACGCCGGAGCCGACGAGCCCGTAGAGTCCGACGATCTCGCCCTTGCGCACCGTGAGGTCGACGTCGGAGAAGCTCTCGCCCGAGCTCAGTCCCTTGAGCTCGAGCACGACCTCGCCGCGCTCGCCGACCTCGCGCGCGCCCTCGGTCAGGACGCCGCCGACCATGCGCTCGGCGATCTCGCGCACGGAGAGATTGCCGATGGGCTCGTGGGCGACCGTGGTGCCGTCGCGCATGATCGTGACCGTGTCGGCGATGCGGAAGAGCTCGTCGAGGCGGTGCGAGATGTAGATGATCGACACCCCGTCGGCCGTCAGCTTCCTGACCACGGAGAACAGGTTCTCGATCTCCCGATCGGTGAGGATCGCGCTGGGCTCGTCGAGGATCAGCACCGAGGCCTTCTCGAGCAGGGCCTTCGCGATCGAGATCAGCTGCTTCTGCGCGATCGACAGGTCGCCGACCGGGCGTGCCGCGTGCTTGGGGTCGAGACCGACGAGGGTGAGGAGTTCGAGCATGCGCGGTGCCTGCTCGTTCCAGTCGATCATCGGGCCGCGGGTGATCTCACGGCCGATGAAGAAGTTCTCGGCGACGCTGAGCTCGTCGAAGAGCTGCGGCTCCTGGTAGACGGTCTGGATGCCGAGTTTGATCGCGTCGGAGGTGTTGTGGATGCGGACCGTCTCGCCGTCGATCTCGATCGTCCCGCTGTCGGCGGACTCCGCGCCGGCGAGGATCTTGATCAGCGTGGACTTGCCCGCTCCGTTCTCGCCGACGAGCGCGTGGACCGAGCCCGGCTGAATCGTGATCTCCGCGTGGCGGATCGCCTTCACGCCGCCGTAGCTCTTCGATATGCCGGACATCTGCAGACGCGGTATCGCGTCGGTGTGTGCCATGAGCGTCTCTGCTCCTTCTGTGAATTGCGGGCGGGCAGCGGCCGGCTGAGCGGGCGGAGCGAGTCGAGATCAGGGGATCCGACTCGCTCGCGCTCGCTCAGCCGGCGGGCAGGACCGGGCGACTGCTAGTAGTCGTAGTCGCCGGCGTTGTCCTTGGTGACGATCAGCGGCGGGCCGAGCAGCAGTTCCTTCTTGCTCGCGTCGAAGGTCGCCTCCGTCGCGGGGCCGGCCTCTACCTTCTCGGGGATCTCCTCACCGTTGGCGAGCTGCAGGCCGGCCCACGCCGAGAGGTAGCCGAGCGCCTCGACGTCCCAGATCACCGAGGCGGCCGAGGAGCCGTTCTCGAGGTACGGCGCCATCGACTGGGGCGTGCCCAGGCCGACCGTGTGCACCTTGCCGATCTTGCCCGCGTCCTGCACCGCCTGGGCGACGCCGGGGGCACTCGAGGTGCACTCGCCCACGAGACCGGTGAGGTCGGGGTGGGCGTTCATGAGGTCGGTCGCCATCGCGGTGGCCTGCGCCTGATCCTCGCCCGCGTAGACGATGTCGACGATCTCGGCATCCGGGTACTCCGAGGCGGTGTACTCCTTCTGCACCTCGATCCAGGCGTTGAGGTTGGCCGCGGTCTCGCCGCACGAGACGATCGCGTACTTCCCCTTGCCGCCCATGGCCTCCAGGAGCTGGTCGGTCAGCGCCTCTCCGACGCCCTCGACGCTCGCCTGGTTGACGAAG
Organism: Leucobacter ruminantium; assembly: GCF_017565705.1. GTDB lineage: Bacteria > Actinomycetota > Actinomycetes > Actinomycetales > Microbacteriaceae > Leucobacter > Leucobacter ruminantium. The sequence goes on along the minus strand of NZ_JAGDYL010000013.1, from coordinate 48,766 downwards.
AGCTCACGCACCGAGTCGGGCGCGTCGGTGTCGGTCGTGGCGACCTTGATGCCTGCCTTCTGCGCCTCCTGCAGCAGCGGGCCCATCGAGTCGGGATCGTTGGGGGCGACGAGCAGCACGTCGACGCCCTGCTGGATGAACGAGCGCACGATGTCGGCCTGCGCGGCGGCGTCGGCCTCGGTCGGGCCCTGATACAGCCACGTGAAACCGAGCTCTTCGGCGGCAGCCTCGCCGCCGGTGTTCATCGCCTCGAAGTAGGGGATGCCCTGCAGCTTCGGCACGAACGCGACCGTGATGTCGCCGTCGCCGCCCCCGCTGTCGCCGCCGTCCGCGGCATTGCGATCGGTGCAGCCGGCGAGCACCAGGGCACCCGCCGCGGCCAACGCCAGAGCACCCATGACCTTGCGTTTGATTGTCATTGTCTCTCCTTGCTATCGGTGGTTTTCGGACTATTGCGCCGCTGTCCCCGACGCCAGCGCGTCATGGCGCAGCGGGCTCGCTCGCGCGGCAGGCGGGCTCAGCGGGGCGAGCCGCACGCTGACCCCTGCCGCCTCCCACTCCGCCGCATCGGCGGCTGGGAAGGCTTCGTCGGTGATCAAGCCGGTGACGGATTCGACGGGGCAGAAGGAGTGGAAGCCGAAGCCGCTCGCCTTGTCGGACGAGAAGACGCCGTAGACCTCGTCGCACGCTTCGGCCAGCACCCTCTTCGACTCGGACTCGTCGAGCCCGAGTTCCAGGAGCCCGCCCACGGCGGAGAGACCGGTGACCCCGAAGAATCCCTTGGCGATGCGTCCGCGGCCGACGAGGTGCTCCGGCCTGGTTCCGACGAGCCCGCTCGACTCCCTGCGGAGGATCCCTCCCGGCATGATGACCTGCGCGCTCGACATCTCGAAGAACAGCGTGGCTGTGGGAAGCGACTGGGTGATCACCACGAGATCGCGGCGTCCGAGCACCTCTCGCGCAATGAAGTGGGCGGTGCTCGACGTGTCGAAGGCGACGGTGTCGCCGTCTTCGATGAGCTCGGCCGCGGCGACCGCGACGGCCTTCTTCGCCCGCGCGGAGACGGCCATGCGCTCGGGGAACTCGCCCTCGACATGAGGCTGCGGGCGCGTCGCGCCGCCTCGGATGCGCCGCAGCAGCCGACGCTGCTCGAGGGATTCGAGGTCTTTGCGGATCGTGACGGCAGAGACCCCCAGAGCTTCGGCGAGGCCTCCGACCTGAACCGTGCCCTGCTGCTCGAGCGCCTCGAGTATCCGGGTTTCCCGTTCGTTCACGTTCCGCAACTCCTTCGTGCGTGAAGTCGGAGTAACCGTAGCCCGACACGGGTCGCGTTCGCAACGCAGATTTATGCAATCGTAACCAAAACGTCTTCGTTCGAAATTTCCCTCTCTTGCGTTTCCTCCGGCTCTCCTGTCGCTGACACACCCCGTTGCGCCTTGCATCCACGTGATTCACGCGCGTCTCGACCGCCGCACACGGCGGTTTCGGAATGCCTTGCGTTTGAAACGCCTGCTCATGCAGACTGGGACGCAGGCAACCGTGCACCGTCGCGCGGAAAGGAGAAGACGATGGCGCTCACCCCTCAGTACGCCGACCTCGACCGGCTGGCGATCGAGGTCCCCAGTTGGGCTTACGGCAACTCGGGAACGCGATTCCGCGTGTTCGGCACGCCGGGCACTCCGCGCGATCCCTTCGAGAAGGTGTCCGACGCGGCGCAGGTGCACGCCCACACCGGGCTCGCCCCCCGCGTCGCTCTGCACTACCCGTGGGATGCGGTGGACGACTGGGAGGCGCTGCGGGCGCACGCGCAGGATCTCGGCGTCGCGCTCGGAACCATCAACTCCAACACCTTCCAGGACGAGGACTACAAGTTCGGCAGCCTGACCCATCCCGACCCGCGCATCCGTCGGAAGGCCGTCGACCACCATCTCGAGTGCATCGAGATCATGCACCGCACCGGCAGCCGAGACCTGAAGGTGTGGCTCGCCGACGGCACGAACTACCCGGGCCAGGACTCCATCCGCGCCCGCCAGGATCGTCTCGCCGAGTCGCTTCACGCGATCTACGAGCACCTGGGCGAGGAGCAGCGCATGGTGCTCGAGTACAAGTTCTTCGAGCCCGCGTTCTACCACACCGACATCCCCGACTGGGGCACGAGCTACGCCCACTGCGCCGCACTCGGCGAGCGCGCCATGGTGGTCCTCGACACCGGTCATCACGCGCCCGGCACCAACATCGAGTTCATCGTCGCGCAGCTGCTGCGCCTCGGAAAGCTCGGCGCATTCGACTTCAACTCGCGCTTCTACGCCGACGACGACCTCATCGTCGGCGCCGCGGATCCCTATCAGCTGTACCGGATCGTCGCAGAGCTGATCGCGGGCGGCGGCTACGGGAGCCCCGACGTCCAGCTCGTGCTCGACCAGTGCCACAACATCGAGGCGAAGATCCCCGGTCAGATCAAGAGCGTGCTGAACGTTCAAGAGGCCGTGGCGAAGGCGCTGTCCATCGACACGGAGGCGCTCGACGCGGCGCGACGCGACTGCGACGTCCTCCTCGCGAACGAGATCTTCGAGGACGCATTCCGCACGGACGTGCGCCCCCTGCTCGCCGAGTACCGATCGCAGCGGGGTCTGCCCGAGGATCCCATGCGCGCCTTCCTGGCCTCCGGCTACCTCGACCGGATCGCCGAGGAGCGCGTCGGCGGCACGCAGGCGAGCTGGGGGGCGTAGTGCAGCGGTTCGCGGCCATCGACCTCGGTGCGTCCAGCGGGCGGGTCATGGTGGGGCGCGTCGGCCCCGAGGAGCTCGAACTGACCGAGGCGGCCAGGTTCCCCAACCGGCCGGTCATGGTGAACGACGGCCTGCACTGGTCGGTGCTGACACTGTTCTCGGAGGCACTCGAGGCTATCGCCGCCGCCTCGCACGAGGCCGAGATCTCGGGGATCGCCGTCGACTCCTGGGCGGTCGACTACGGGCTGCTGCGACAGGGATCCCTGCTCTCGGTGCCCTACTCCTACCGCGACTCGCGCACCGAGCGGGGCCTCGAACTCGTCGACGCGGTGATCTCGCAGCCCGAGCTCTACGCCCGCTGCGGCCTGCAGCGGATGCCCTTCACCACGATCAACCAGCTGTCGGTCGACCGGGAGCGCGGCATGCTCGAGCTGGCCGACACGATGCTGATGCTGCCCGACCTGTTCAACTACTGGATGACGGGTCGGCAGGCGATCGAGCGCACCAACGCCACCACGACGGGGATGATGCGCCTCGACGGGAGCTGGGATCTCGAGCTGCTGGAGATGCTGGGCATCGAGCCGTCGCTGCTCCCGCCGCTGATCGACTCCGGCACGGTGGTCGGCCCCCTGCTCCCCGGCGTCCGGGAGCACTTCGGCGTGCACGGCGACCCGCAGGTCTACGCGGTCGGATCGCACGACACCGCCTCCGCGGTCGTGGCCGCCCCGCTCGCCTCGGGCGCCGCGTTCATCTCCTCGGGCACCTGGTCGCTCGTCGGCGTCGAGACCGCGCACCCGATCACCTGCGCGGACGCCGAGCGCGCGAACTTCACGAACGAGGGCGGCGTCGACGGACGCAACCGGTTCATGAAGAACGTCATGGGCATGTGGTTGCTCAGCGAGTCGAAGCGCGCCTGGGAGGCGGAGGGGGAAGGGATCGAGCTGACCGAGCTGCTGCGCGCGGCCGCGGAGCACGACGCCGAGGTCCCCGTCTTCGACGCGACGGACGAGATCTTCTACGCGCCGGCCGACATGCCGGCCGCGATCCGCGGCTGGTTCGCCGCGCGCGGCATCAGGCCGCCGGAGGGCAAGGCGGCGATCACGCGCTGCATCCTCGAGTCGCTCGCCGACGCCTACGCCCGCGCCATCGCCGACATCGAGCGGATCTCGGGGCAGCGGATCACGCAGGTCAACGTCGTGGGCGGCGGATCGCGGAACTCGCTGCTGTGCCGACTGACCGCCAGGCGGACGGGAGTTCCGGTCTACGCGGGCCCCGTCGAGGCGAGCGCGATCGGCAACCTCCTCGTCCAGGCTCGGGCCGCGGGAGTGCTGAGCGGTTCGCTCGCCGACCTCCGCGACCTCGTCTCGCGGGTCTACAAGCCGCAGAGGTACGACCCGTAGAGCGGTTTCGATCGCGCGGCTTCGCCCACCAGCTCGGCGGACGGCTCCCTCAGCGGCGCGTCTCGTTGAGCCGGCTCAGCTCCTCGAAGCGCGCGAGCCGCTCCGCGTAGGCGCGCGTGAGCTCGGGGTCCGGCGTATAGCTCGCGCGGATCTCGCCGCCGAGGCCGCGCACCGTGTCGAGGGTGATCTCGCCGATCGCGAGCCCCGCGAGCACCGCAGCGCCCTGAGCGGCGCCGTGCCCGCTCGCGGGCCGGTCGACGGGCACGCCGAGCACGTCGGCCTTGATCTGCAGCCACGCGGCGGACGACGAGCCGCCTCCGGTCGAGACGACGCGGTCGACGGGATAGCCGGCCTCCGAGATCGTGGCGATGTCGCGGGCGAGCGCGAGCACGTTGCCCTCCATCGCCGCGAGCATGAGGTCGATGCCGTCTGCCGCAAGGTCGATGCCGTCGATGACGCCGCGCGCACGCTGGTTCCAGCTCGGGGTGCGCTCGCCCGCGAGGCTCGGCACCATGGTCAGACGCCCCGGGCGCGGACGGGCGAGCAGCTCGGAGTCGTCGCGCAGATCCCTCTGCCCGTCGAGTCCGTTCACCCAGTCGATCGTGGCGCCGGCCGTGACCTGCGCCGTGAAGAGCAGGTCGACGCCTGGCACGCAGTGCCGGGAGTGCAGGAAGCCGGGGACGCGGGTGCCGCGGGGCACCGGCAGGATGGTGACGCTCGAGAAGCCCGTCATGTCGACGAGCGGATCGCCCGGCTCGAGGATGCCGGCCTCGAGCGCAGAGCCGATCGAATCGATACCGCCCGCGACGATGCGCGCGCCCGCGGTGATCCCGGTCGCCGCCGCGGCCTCGGGGCTCACCGCGCCGACGATCTCGGTCGAGGGCACCACCCGGGGAAGGTAGCGGAGCGAGGGCTCGGCCTCGACGAGGGCGGCAGCGAAGGCGTTCGCCTCGTCGTCGAAGCCCTGCATGAGCGCTGCGGTGGTGTCGTCGAGCACGCTCTCACCGCCGAGGCGTCGCACGATGAAGCCGTTGGCCGAGAGCACGTGCTCGGCGCGGGCGAGCGCCTCGGGGCGGTGCTCGGCGAGCCACGGCAGCTTCGCGGTGCCGAAGAAGGGATCCGCGCCGTTGCGCGACTCCGGCACGATCTCGGCGATGCGCCGCGCCTCGTCCGACGCGCGGCGGTCGAGCCAGGTGAGCGCCATGGCGGTGGGATCGCCCGCGGCGTCGACGGGCACGAGCGTGGGGGCCTGCGAGGTGACGGCGACGGCCGCCACCTCGCGGCCGTCGACCACGCGCCGGGTGACGGCGCACACGGCCTCCCACCAGGCATTCGCGTCCTGCTCGGCCGCGGCGCCGTCCGTCGCCGTGGGGTAGCGCTGGGCGGCGTCCGCCACGAGCACGCCCGCGCGGTCGGTGGCGACCACCTTGACCGAGCTCGTGCCGACGTCGATGCCGAGGAGTAGCTTGCTCATTTCACCGTTCCGGGAGGGGTGCGACTGTGGGTGCCGGTCAGCGGCGAGCGCTCGGCTCGAGCTCGACGAGCGGGTGCAGCAGCGGCTCACCGGCGAGGAAGCGCCGGATCTCCTCTGCCACCCCGTCGGCCGCGCGGCTCGCGGTCTGGCGGCTCGCGCCCGCGATGTGCGGGGTGAGCACGATGTCGTGCCCGGTCGCGGCGAGCGCGAAGATCCGGCTGCCGAAGTCTACCGGCTCCTCGGGGAACACGTCGAAGGCCGCGCCCGCGAGCCGGCCGCTCTCGATCGCGTCGGCCACCGCGTCGTAGTCGACGAGGCCGCCGCGGGCGGCGTTCACGAGGCGGGAGCCCGGCTGCATCAGGGCGAGCCGTTCGGCGTTCACGAGGTGGTGGGTCTCGTCGGTGAGTCGGGCGTGCACCGATACGAGGTCGGAGGCCCGGAAGACCTCCTCGACGGTGTCGACGCGGCGCACGACGCCGTCGAGCACGCCCTCGGGGAGATAGGGATCGAAGACGACGACCTCGGCGCCCATCGCGGCGAAGACGCGCGCGACGTGCGCACCCACCGCTCCGGCTCCGAGCAGGCCGATCGTGGCACCCGCGACCTCGCCGCCGACCTCCTCGTAGCGGTAGAACTCGCCGCGCCACTCGTGGGCGAGCAGCGTGTTGTGCGAGAGCGGGATGCGTCGCATCAGCGCGAGCGCGAGGCCGATCGTCATCTCGGCGGTGGAGACGCCGTTGCGGCCGGGCACGTTGGCGACCATCACGCCGTGGGCGCGGGCGGCTTCGAGGTTGACGTTGGTGGGGCCGCCGCGGGAGACGGCGATCATGCGGAGGTCGGGGCTCTCGGCGATGACGCGCTCGGTGAGAGGGGCGAGCTGGGTCGCGATTGCCGCGGATCCCTGCAGCGCCTCGATGAGCTCGTCCTCGGTGCCCGAGGCCTCGTGCACCTCGGCGACGCTTCCGAAGGGCGCGTCGGGCCAGGCGAACTCGATCTCCCTGATCTCCGCCCGGCTGTCCTCGAGCGCCCGCTCGAGCGATTCGCGGAGGTGGGAGGAGCGGATGAAGAGGTCGCCCGCTGCGAGGATGCGTGTCATCGGTGTCTGCCTCGAATCTGTGGTTGGTCTGGGGCCGGCGGTGCCAGCGGTTGGTGGAGCGGACGGAGACGGGGGCGCTGGTCGAGCGAGGAGCTCGCGAGTAGCGATTCCGCCGGTTGAGCGAGGAGCTTGCGACGAGTCGAAACCGGTACCCGGGTTTCGACTCCGACGCGGTGGCGTCGGCGCGGATCGCGAGAAATCGCAGGCGCGATTTCTTCTCTGCGATCCGCGCACTCGCTCAACCGGCGGTCCGCCCGCAGAGCGCGCTACTTCGCGAAGTGCTCGTCGAAGTAGTCCTGCGCGTTGCTCTTGTCGATCACCTCGATCGGCATGTACTGATCCTTCTCGACGTCCTCGCCCTTCAGCAGGCCGGCGGTAATGTCGATCAGGGTGCGGCCGTGCGCCTTGCCGCCGCCGAGGCTGACGGAGGCCTTCTGCGGGTCGCCGTTGATGATGTTCTGGATCTCGATCTCGGTGGCGTCGATGCCGAACAGGCCGAAGGAGTCGTAGTCGGTGATGCCGCTGGCCTTCACGCCCTCGTTGCCGCCCTGGGCCCCGCCGCCGCCGATGGTGGCGATCATCTTCATGTCGGGGTTGGCCTGCAGGAAGTTCTCGGCGTTCTTCACGCCGTCCTCTGCGGTGAGCGCCGACTTGGTGGCGACGAGCTTCGCGTTGGGCGCGAGCTCGGCGACGGCGTCCTTGATGCCGTTCGCGCGATCGATGATCTCGGGGAACTCGGGGAGGTCCATGAGACCCCACTCGACGACGGCCTCGTCGCCGTAGTTCTCGTTGATCCAGTTGGCGGCCGCCTCGCCGTTGGCGTAGCCGGTCTTGTAGGCGTCGACGAGGTACTGCGCGTCGTAGTTCTCGAGCACCTGGGTGTAGCCGACGACCTTGATCCCCGCGTCCTGCGCCTTCTTGGTGACGTCGGCGAGGGCCTTCGACTCGACCGCGCAGATAATGATCGCGTCGACGTCCTGCTGGATGAAGTTCTCGATCTGGGTGACCTGCTCCGAGGCCTTGCCCTTGGCGTCGACGTAGTTGACGGCGATGCCCTCCTCGGCGCCGTAGCTCTGGGCCTCCTGCACCAGCTCGGACCACACCGGGTTCGAGAGGTCGGAGAAGGTGACTCCGACGGTGAACTCGGCGTCGGGCACGTCCGCGCCGCCGCCCGAGCTGCACGCCGCGAGTCCGAGCGCGAGCGCTCCTGCGGCGATCAGTGCGCTGATCTTCTTCATGGGTGTTTCCTTTCGGGATCTTCGATGATCTTGAGTGGTGGTCTGTGGGTCCGGGCCGGTGGGGCTCAGCCGAGCGGGACGGTCGAGGTCTTGGGGCCCTCCTCGGCGGCCGGCTTCCTGCCGAGCGATACTCCGCCGATCTGCTTGCGGCGCCCGCCCGAGCTCTTCGACATGGCGTCGTAGATCACGGCGGCGAGCAGGATCACGCCCTTGATGACGAGCTGCACGTACTCGCTGACGTTCAGCAGCACGAGGCCGTTGTCGAGCACGCCGACGATGAGCACGCCGATGAAGGCGCCGAAGAGGCTGCCACGGCCGCCCATGACGCTGACGCCGCCGAGCACGCAGGCGGTCAGCACGCTGAACTCGAAGCCGGCGCCCGTCGCGGACTGCGCCGAGTTGAGGCGCGAGAGCAGCAGCACGGCGCCGATCGCGGTGAACAGGCCGCAGACCGCGTAGACGAACAGCAGGGTGCGGCGGGTGTTCACGCCCGAGAGGCGCGCCGCCTCGACGTTGTTGCCGATGGCGTAGAAGTAGCGGCCGGTCGAGGTCTTGTTGGCGATGAAGTAGCCCACGGCCCAGACGAGGGCGAGCACGAGCACCGAGATGGGGATGATGCCGAGGGATCCCTGTCCGAGCACGGAGAACTCGCGGGGGAAGCCCGAGATGGGCAGGCCCTTGGAGAGCAGGTAGCTGACGCCGTTGAGGATTGTCATCATCGACAGCGTCACGATGAGGGGCGCGACCCCGGTGACCGTGATGATGATGCCGTTGATGAGCCCGATGCCGACGCCGAGGACGAGCACGACGAGGATCGCGAGCGGCCAGGGCACGTCGAACTGCGACATGAGCATGCCGCAGACCACGACGTAGAGCGAGACCTGGTAGCCGACCGACAGGTCGATGCCGCCGGTGAGCAGCACGAAGGCGAAGCCGACGGCGACGATGCCCAGGGTGGTGACCTGGCGCAGGATGTTGAACAGGTTGTTCGCGTCGAGGAAGTTCGGCGACATGATGCTGAACGCGGCGATCAGGAGCACGAGGACCAGGACGATCCCGAGCCCGTGCAATCGCGTCATGAAGTTCGAGGTCATACGAGTTCTCCTTCTGAAGCCAGCGTCAGGATGGCTTCCTGTGTGATGTCTTCCTTCTCGAGAGTTCCGCGCTGAACCCCCTCCTGCAGCACGACCACCCGGTCGGCCATGCCGATGAGCTCCTCCATGTCGGAGGAGATCATGAGGATCGTCTTGCCCTCCTCGGCGAGCCGGTTCATGATCGTGTAGATCTCGTGTCGGGCGCCGATGTCGATGCCGCGGGTCGGCTCGTCGAAGATGAGCACCTCGGGCGCGGTTGCGAGCCACTTCGCGAGCACGACCTTCTGCTGGTTGCCGCCGCTCAGGTTGCCGACGATCTCCTTGCCGCTCGGCGCCTTCACACGGAGCTCGCTCATGTAGCGGTCCGAGAGCTCTGCTTCGGCGTTCTTCGACACGACCGAGCCGCGTGTGAGCTGCTTCAGCGTCGGCAGCGAGATGTTCTGCTCGATCGAGAACTCGAGCACGAGCCCGTGGCGCTTGCGGTCCTCGGGGACGAGGGCGATGCCGTTGCGGATCGCCTCGATCGGCGACTTCGAGAGCACCGAGGTGCCGTGCAGCCTGACCGCGCCCGACTCCGGCTTCTTCGCTCCGAAGATGAGTTCCATGAGCTCGGTGCGGCCCGCGCCGATGAGGCCCGCGAAGCCGAGGATCTCGCCGCTGTGCGCGATGAAGCTGATGTCGCGCACGCCGTTGCCCGTCAGGCCCTCGACGGTGAGCGAGGGATCGCCGATCTGATGCTCGCGGGCGGGGTAGCCCTCGCTGAGCTCGCGACCCACCATGAGCGAGATGAGCTCCCGCTTGGAGGTCTCGGCGGTCTCGACCGTGCCGACGTAGCTGCCGTCGCGCAGCACGCTCACCCGGTCGGAGAGGCGGAAGATCTCCTCCATGCGGTGGGAGATGTAGACGATCGTCATGCCCTCGCGCTTGAGCGTGTCGACGATCGCGAACATGGCCTCGACCTCGGAGGCCGTGAGCGGGGCCGACGGCTCGTCCATGATGAGCAGCTTCGCGTCTTTCGAGAGCGCCTTCGCGATCTCGACGATCTGCTGGTAGCCCGTCGTCAGCGTCTCGACGAGCGCGTTGGGCGAGATCTTGACGCCGAGGCGGGTGAAGAGCGCCTTCGACTTCTCGGCCATGGTCTTGCGGTCGAGAACGGGGCCCTTCTTGATGAACTCGCCGAGGAACACGTTCTCGGCCGCACTGAGGTTCGGGAAGAGCGTGAACTCCTGGTAGATCACGGCGATGCCGAGCTCGCGTGCGAGCTGCGGGGTGAGCCGGTCGTAGCTCTCGCCGCCGACGGTGATCGTGCCGCTGGTCGGAGCGATCGCTCCGGCGAGGGTCTTGATCAGCGTCGACTTGCCGGCGCCGTTCTCGCCCACGATCGCGTGGACCTCGCCGGGGCGCAGGTCGAGGCTGACGCCGTCGAGGGCTCGGACGCCGGGGTACTCCTTCACGAGGGAGTCGACCTGCAGGGCAAGGCCGGGGGGTGTGGGCTCGCCTGCTGGCGTGCTCGGTGATGTCATCGCCGGGGGCTCCTCACTGCGTCGTGACGTGTGTGCGTTCACTCATCATGTTCTTTGTTGTGAGCTTTTGTCAAATATTGTTAGATATCGAATGCGTAACGGGCTCGGAATCCTCCCGAAACCGGCCGCCCCGCTGAGGAACGTGCCCGCGGGAACGCGCGCACGCCGGAGCAGCCCTCCCCTCACGGGACCGCTGCGCGGCTCCGTCGCCGCTAGAGGATCTCGGGCACGAGCTCCCGGTAGGGGGCGAGCTCGCGCGCCCCGGCGGGCAGCTCGGTCGCCAGCGTGTCGATCTCCTCGAAGGCGACCGCCGCCGCCGTGGCGGTGTTGCCGAGCTTCTCGGCGTGGACGCCGATGATCACGCGGTCGGACGCCCGCGCGAACGAGCGTTTGATCTCGGCCTCCTCGAGCGTGTTCTCGTGACAGCCCCGAGCGTCGAGCGACGCGGCCGACGAGAAGAAGGCCGCGAGGTGCACGCTCGCCAGGAAGCCTGTCGCCACGGGGCCGATGAGGGAGTCGCTGCGGCGGTCGGCCGCTCCTCCCGTCAGGATCGCGGTGAGCCCCGGCCGCTTCTGCAGCGCCTGGAAGGTGAGCATCCCGTTCGTCACGACGCAGAGGTCGCCGCCCCCGACGATGCGCTGGGCGAGCTGGTGCATGGTCGTCGACGAGTCGAAACCGATCATGCCCCGATCAGGGACGAGCGGCAGCAGCTTCTCGGCGATCCGGGCCTTCTCCTCGGCGTAGGAGCGCTCGCGGCCCTGGAAGCTCACGGGCCCCGTGTAGAGCGCGCCGCCGCGCACCCGTCGGATGCCGCCGCCGCTCTCGAGACGGTCGAGGTCGCGACGCACGGTCATCTCGCTGACGCCCAGCTCCGCCGCCGCCTCGGCGAGCGAGATGCGCTGCGTCTCGCGCAGCCGTTGCAGGAGCCACGCGCATCGTTGTTCTGCGGCGAAGGAAGTCATGTCAGCACTAGCGTAGCGCCGCGGCACGGCGCCTCGGTTTCGGCTCGCTTCGCTCGCTCGCCCAGCGGTGCTACCCCTACCGCCCGCGGTCGAGCTCGGTGACCGCCGCGACCTCGCGGTATCTCGCGTAGCGCGCGGCGGTAGCCCGGCCGCTCCGAGGCTCGACGAGGCGGTGCACGGGAGGGCGCCACGCCTCCCCGAGCTCCGCCACGGGCCGCCCCAGCCGCACGGCCGCGGCCTGCACGGCGGCGCCTCTCGCGACGGGCTCGGCGACGTCGACCGTCGCGACCGGTCGTCCGAGCGCGTCGGCGAGCAGCTGCGTCGTCGCCTCCGATCGGGCACCTCCCCCGATCGCGAAGGCGGTGCCGTCGGTGCGGCAGCCGAGGCCGGCGATGCCCTCGGCACCGGCGACCAGGCCGAAGACGACCCCCTCGACCGCAGCGCGGGCGAGCTGCTCGCGGGTGACGCCCGTCGTGATGTCGGCGAGCAACCCGGAGGCCCCCGGCCTGTCGGGCGTGCGCTCCCCGTCGAGGAAGGCGGCGAGCACGGGGCCGTCGTCGCCCGCGGCGAGCGCGAGCCGCGAGAGCTCGTCGTGGTCGACGGCGAGCAGGCGCGCGAAGGCGTCGGTCACCTTGGCCCCGTTGAGCGTGCAGACGAGCGGGAGGAAGCCGCCCGTCAGGTCGCCGGTGCCGCTCACGGTGCCGCTCGGGTCGCGCACGGGCTCCGATGCCGTCGTGACGACGACGCCGGATGTGCCGAAGGAGAATACGAGGTCGCCCTCGCAGATGCCGAGGCCGAGCGCCGACGCGTGCTGATCGCCGCCGCCCGCGCTCACGACGGCTCCGGGTTCGATGCCGAGCGCGGCTGCGGCCTCGGGGGCGAGGGATCCGGCGACGCCGTCGGGCGGCAGCACCTCGGGCAGCATGCTCGCCCAGTCCCTGTCCGGGTCGATGCGGCGCAGGTGCTCGAGGCGGTAGACGTTCGCGGCCGGGTCGAAGTAGCCGGTGCCCGATGCGTCGGAGCGGTCGGTCGCGAAGCGTCCGGTGAGCCGGTATCCCAGGTAGTCGTGGGGCAGCAGGATGGTGCGCAGTGCCGCGAAATGCTCGGGCTCGTGGGCGCGCAGCCACGCGACCTTCGCGATCGTGAAGGCTGCGGTTGGGAGGGATCCGGTGGTCTCGACGAAGCGCTCGGCGCCGACGGCGGCGACCAGTTCGGCGAGCTCCGGCGCAGCGGTCGTGTCGTTCCAGAGCTTGGCCGGGCGGATCACCCCGCCGTCGGCGTCGAGCGGGACGAGGCCGTGGCACTGGCCCGCGATGCCGATCGCCTCGACGCGCACGGCGCCGGCGGCCTCGCGCGCGATCCCGAACGCGCGCACGAGCGCCTGCCACCAGGCCTCCGGGTCCTGCTCGCTCCGGGGCGGCTCGGTCGGCGGGTGCGGCGCGCTGCCCGTGGCGACGAGGCGACCTGTCGAGAGCTCGCGCAGTTCGACCTTGCACGACTGCGTGGACGAGTCGACGCCCGCCACGACGGGAATGGGCCCGGATGCTGCTGGATCTGCGCTCATGTTCGCCTTCGTCACCTGCTGAGCATACTGCGGCGCAGGATCTCGTCGGGGCGCGTGTCGATACGGGCCGCGTGCTCCTCGGAGAGGGTGGTCGGTGCGCCGATCGCGAGCGCGCCCGCCAGCACCTCGGCGCACTTCACGGCCATGTCGGTGATCGCGAGCGCCTCCTCCGCGCTGCCCGCGAGCGCGAACAGCCCGTGGTTGCGCAGGTAGATCACGCGCGGCCGCTCGCCGTGCAGCCCGATGTGCTCCTCCAGGGCCGATGACACGGCGCGGGCGAGCGGCAGACCGGGGTCGATGTAGGGCACGAGCAGCGGATGCCGCCCCATCACGACGATCTGGTCGGGGAAGAGGGATCCCTCGACCAGCATCTCGGCCCGGTCCGAGCAGAGCAGCGCCAGGAGAGGGATCGGGTGCGTGTGAACGACGGCGTCGACGCCGTCGAGGCGCTGGCAGACGGCGTGCAGCACCGACTCGACCGACGGACGGCCCTCGCCCCACGTCTTCGCCCGGTCGAAGAGCTCGCGCACCGCGTCGTCGCCGTCCGCCTCTCCGTCGATGGCGTCCCAGTACATCGGCAGGTCGACCTCGACGAAGGTGCCGGTCGTCGCGGCGCTCATCGAGGAGCCCGTCGCCTTCACCAGCATGCGGTGCTCATCGGTGCGGAGCGAGGTGTTGCCCTCGCCGAGGATGGCGTAGGAGCGGGCGGGGTCGCCCGCCCTTCTGGTCAACTCGACGATCTCGTCGATGCGTGAGAGTGCGGTGTCGCTCATGCGGGTTTCTCCTCGCCGTCGGCGGTCGTTCGATTCGGTGGCGCGTAGCCGTGCGTCTCGTCGGCGGCGAGCGCGGCGAAGACGTCGGCGGGGTGGTCGACGGCGCCGTCGGCGGCGGCCTGGATGGCGATGTTGCCGATCGCGGAGGCCTCGGCGGGGCCGGCCAGCACGGGCTTGCCCGTCAGCTCGGCCGTGAGACGGCACAGTCGCTCGTTCCGGGAGCCGCCGCCCACGATGCGTACGCGGTCGAGGCTGCGGCCGAGCAGCCGCTCGACGGTTCGCACGCCCGCCGCGTAGGCCGCGGCGAGGCTGTCGATGATCGCGTGGACCACGCTCTCGCGGCTCGCGTCGAGCGGGCGGCCCGCGCGCTCGCAGGCCTCGCGCACTCGGCGCTCCATCGCGCCGGCCCCGAAGAGCTCGGGTGCGCCGGTGTCGAAGGTGCGCGCGTCGAAGGGCCGATCCCTCACCGCTTCGAGCAGCGGAGCGAGCTCCTGCTGCGCACCCCACTCCCGGAGGCACTCCTGCAGCATCCACAGCCCCGTGATGTTGCGCGCGAGCAGGATGCCGTGCGCCCCGGCCTCGTTCGAGAAGCCGGCCTCGCGGGCCTCGTTGGAGGTGTCGGGCCGGCTCACCGCGGCCCCCACGATCGACCAGGTGCCGCTCGAGATGAGCGCTTCGCCGCTCGCCCGCTGCTCGTCGGCGAATGCGAAGGCGTCGGCCGTGTCGTGACCTGCGACGCGGAACACGGGCACCTCGCCCCGCGCGCCGATCGCCGCGGCGAGCTCGGGGCGCAGAGTGCCCGCGACCGAGCCGACGGGTTCGACCGGCGGCATCTCGAGTTCCGTGAGACCGAGGTCCTCCAGCAGCCGACCGGAGAACTCGCCCGTGCGCGCGTCGAGCAGCTGGCTCGTCGAGGCGATGGTCGGGTCGGTGGCGACGGAGCCGCTGAGCCAGTGCAGCCAGAGGTCGGGCACGAACAGCAGCTGCTCGCCCGCGAATCTCCGTGAGCGGGCCAGCTCGGCGAGCCTGAGCCCGGAGTTGATGGCCTGGTCGGGGATGCCGGTGATCTCGTAGACCTCGGCGGCGCCGAGGCCCCGGGTCGAGACGGTGGGCGAGGGATCGGGAGCGCCGCGGTAGCTGAGCGACGGCAGCTCGATCTCACCCGCGCGGGTGCGCAGCGCCCAGTCGACACCCCAGGAGTCGACGCCGATGCCCGAGAAGCGGTACCCGTGCTCCGTGCAGCGCCCGGCCGCGAGCCGCAGGCCGGCGACCGTCTCGTCGAAGAGCCGCTCGAGGTCCCACACCTCGCCCGCCTCGGTCTCGCTGACGCCGTTGCGGAAGCGGTGCAGCTCGTCGAAGCGCCAGGTGCCGCCGCTCGCGACGCCGAGCACCACTCGGCCGCTCGACGCACCGAGATCCACGGCGGCGTAGGCGCGGGGCCCTGGGCCGGGCGGCTGTGCGAGGTTCATGCGTCACATCCTCGTGATCGTCGGAGCGCCTGACGGCGGCGGTTCAATGTTATATCGCGTGAATTCTCACAACAAACACCGCATTTCCCGCGCGGCCTCTAAGCTCGAACCATGGCGGTCAACGGCAGCATCGACGGCGAGCGGCGGCGCAAGGAGCTCGCCGAGCTCATTCGGAGCTCGGGCGAGATCTCGATCGAGCGGGCGAGGGATCTCTTCGAGGTCTCCGCCATGACCATCCGGCGCGACCTGGAAGTGCTCGAGCACGAGGGCGCCGTGCGCCGCGTGCGCGGCGGCGCCGTCGTCGCCCCGACGCCTCGCAGTTACGACGATCGCCTCGCCGTGCGGGCCACGGCGAAGCGGACCATCGCGAAGAAGGCGCTCGAGCTAGTGCCCCCGCGCGGCACGATCTCCCTCGATGCCTCGACGACCGTGAACGCGCTGGCCGAGATCATCGGCGAACGCGCGGGGCTCGTGGTGTGCACGAACTCGATCCAGACCTTCGAACTGCTCGGCAGGTGCAGAGGCGTCGAGGCCCACCTCACGGGCGGAACCCGCGAGCCCGAGACGGGCAGTCTCGTCGGCCCGATCGCCAACGCGAGCGCGCGGCTGCTCCACGCGCGCGTGTTCTTCGCCTCGGCCGACGCGTTCGACACGGCGACGGGCACTTCAGAGGCCTCGCTCGCCGAGGCCGAGGTGAAGCGGCGCCTCGCCGCATCCGCCGACCGCACCGTGCTGTGCCTCGACTCCTCGAAGCTCGGCAAGCGCTCCACGGCGATGGCGCTGGAGACGGGCGACGTCTCCGCGCTCATCACGGAACTCTCCCCCGATGACGCGCGGCTCGATCCCTATCGGGACCGCCTCGACGTCATCTGACGTCGAGGCTCCGCGCGAGCGACCCTTGTCCTAGATGTTGTTTCATGTTACATTCACACGAAGTAACACAGGCGATTCCGGAGGCAGCCATGACCCACCCCACCGTCCAGTCGCTCATCGAGCGCTCCAACCGGCTCGGCGCCGATAAGAAGAACACCAACTTCGCCGGCGGCAACACCTCGGCGAAGGGCACGGCGCAGGACCCCGTCACTGGCGAGGATGTCGAGCTCATGTGGGTGAAGGGGTCGGGCGGCGACCTCGGCACCCTCACCGAGGCCGGCCTGTCGACGCTGCGCATCGACCGCCTCCGCTCGCTCGTGAACGTCTACCCCGGCGTCGACCGCGAGGACGAGATGGTCGCGGCCCTCGACTACTGCCTCCACGGCAAGGGCGGTGCGGCCCCCTCGATCGACACCGCGATGCACGGGCTCGTCGACGCCGCGCACGTCGACCACCTGCACCCAGACTCGGGCATCGCGATCGCGACCGCCGCCGACGGCGAGGAGCTCACCGCGAAGATCTTCGGCGACCGCGTCGTCTGGGTGCCCTGGCGCCGCCCCGGCTTCCAGCTCGGCCTCGACATCGCCGCGATCAAGGCCGAGAACCCGCAGGCGATCGGCTGCATCCTCGGCGGCCACGGCATCACAGCATGGGGCGACACCAGCGAGGAGAGCGAGCGCAACTCGCTGTGGATCATCGACACCGCGGCCGCATACATCGCCGAGCACGGCGCGGCCGAGCCGTTCGGCGCCGTCGTCGCCGGCTACGAACCCCTGCCCGACACCGAGCGCCGCGCCCGCGCCGCGGCGCTCGCGCCCACGATCCGCGGCCTCGCCTCCCACGACAAGCCCATGGTCGGCCACTTCACCGACGCCCCCGAGGTGCTCGACTTCCTGTCGCGCGAGAAGCTCGGATCCCTCGCGGCCCTCGGCACCAGCTGCCCCGACCACTTCCTCCGCACCAAGGTCAAGCCGATGGTGCTCGACCTGCCCGCCACGGCAACGGTCGAGGAGCAGATCGCGCGCCTGGGCGAGCTGCACGAGGCCTACCGCGCCGACTACCGCGCTTACTACGAGGCCCACGCCGACGAGTCGAGCCCCGCGATGCGCGGCGCAGACCCGCTCATCGTGCTCGTGCCCGGTGTCGGCATGTTCAGCTACGGCGCGAACAAGCAGACCGCGCGCGTCGCCGGCGAGTTCTACATCAACGCGATCAACGTGATGCGGGGCGCCGAGGCGCTCTCGAGCTACGCCCCCATCAGCGACGCCGAGAAGTTCCGCATCGAGTACTGGGCGCTCGAGGAGGCGAAGCTGCTGCGCTCTCCGAAGCCGAAGTCGCACCAGGGACGCATCGCCTTCGTGACGGGCGCCGCCTCTGGCATCGGCAAGGCCATCGCCACCCGCCTCGCAGCGGAGGGCGCCTGCGTGGTGGTCGCCGATCTCGATCTCGAGAAGGCGCAGGCCGCGGCTGCCGAACTGGGCAGCACCGACGTCGCGGTCGGCGTCGCGGCGAACGTCGCGGACGCGGCCGCCGTGCAGGCCGCGATCGACGAGGCCGTGCTCGCATTCGGCGGCGTCGACCTCGTGGTCAACAACGCCGGCCTCTCGCTCTCGAAGTCGCTGCTCGAGACCACCGAGGCAGACTGGAACCTGCAGCACGACGTCATGGCGAAGGGATCCTTCCTCGTCTCGCAGGCGGCCGCCCGCGCCATGATCACCCAGGGCATGGGCGGCGACATCGTCTACATCTCCTCGAAGAACAGCGTCTTCGCCGGCCCCAACAACATCGCCTACTCGGCGACGAAGGCCGACCAGGCCCACCAGGTGCGCCTGCTCGCCGTCGAACTCGGCGAGCACGGCATCCGTGTGAACGGCATCAACCCCGACGGCGTGGTCCGCGGCTCGGGCATCTTCGCCTCGGGCTGGGGCGCCAACCGCGCCGCGACCTACGGCGTCGCCGAGGAGGATCTGGGCCAGTTCTACGCGAACCGCACGATCCTCAAGCGCGAGGTCGTGCCCGAGAACGTGGCCGACGCGGTCTACGTGCTCACCGGCGCAGAGCTCTCACGCACCACCGGCCTGCACATCCCCGTCGACTCCGGTGTCGCAGCGGCATTCCTCCGCTGAGCACGTGCCGCGCGGAGGGGCCGGTCGCGGCCGGCCCCGCCCCGCGCCCCGAGGGCCGCACTCACCGGCCCCCGCCGGTGCCCCTGGGCCGGGGGGTGGGGGGGGGGGGGGGCGGCCCCCCCCGCGCGGCACGAGGGCCGCACTCAGCGGCCCCGCGATCCCTCTCCCCGACTCCTGCGAGGTTCGAAACCATGATCAAGCGCCAACTCCCCAAGCCGGCCGAGCTCTTCGAGCTCATGCAGTTCAAGAAGCCCGACCTCAACGCGCGACGGCGCCGCCTCGACGCCGCGCTCACGATCGCCGACCTGCAGCGCATCGCCAAGCGCCGCACCCCGAAGGCCGCCTTCGACTACACCGACGGCGCCGCCGAGGGCGAGCTCTCGCTCGACCGCGCCCGCCGCGCGTTCGAGGACATCGAGTTCCACCCCGACATCCTGAAGCCCGCCGAGCACGTCGACACCTCCACCGAGATCCTGGGCGGGCGCAGCTCGATGCCCTTCGGCATCGCCCCCACCGGTTTCACGCGCCTCATGCAGACGGAGGGCGAGATCGCCGGCGCGGGCGCCGCGGGTGCCGCGGGCATTCCGTTCACCCTGTCCACGCTGGGTACCACCTCCATCGAGGACGTGAAGACCGCGAACCCCGCCGGGCGCAACTGGTTCCAGCTCTACGTCATGCGCCAGCGCGAGATCTCCTACGGTCTCGTCGAGCGCGCCGCGGCCGCGGGCTTCGACACCCTCATGTTCACGGTCGACACCCCCATCGCGGGTGCCCGGCTGCGCGACAAGCGCAACGGCTTCTCGATCCCGCCGCAGCTCAGCCTCGGCACGGTGATCAACGCGATCCCCCGCCCGTGGTGGTGGATCGACTTCCTCACCACGCCGAAGCTCGAGTTCGCCTCGCTGTCGTCGACGGGCGGCACGGTCGGCGACCTGCTCAACGCCGCGATGGACCCGACCATCAGCTACGACGACCTCGCGATCATCCGCGAGATGTGGCCGGGCAAGCTCGTCGTGAAGGGCGTGCAGAACGTGCCCGACGCCGTGAAGCTCATCGACCTCGGCGTCGACGGCATCATCCTCTCCAACCACGGCGGCCGCCAGCTCGATCGCGCCCCGATCCCGTTCCGCCTGCTCCCCGACGTGGTGCGCGAGGTCGGCAAGGACGCGACCGTGATGATCGACACCGGCATCATGAACGGCGCCGACATCGTCGCCTCCGTCGCACTCGGCGCGAAGTTCACGCTGATCGGTCGCGCCTACCTCTACGGCCTCATGGCCGGCGGGCGCGCGGGCGTCGACCGGGCGATCGCGATCCTGCGCTCCGAGATCGAGCGCACCATGACCCTGCTCGGCGTCTCGTCGCTCGAGGAGCTCGAGCCGCGGCACGTCACTCAGCTCACGAAGCTCGTGCCGGTGCGCGACGCGGCGGGCGAGACCGCGCTCGAGCGCTGAGGCCGTTCTCCGCCGGCTGAGCGGCACCCCGCTGGTTGAGCGAGCGCCAGCGAGTCGAAACCGTCGGTGTCTATCCGTCACCCGAGCCTCGGCGCCCCCTCCGGGGTGTCGAGGTGGCGGGCGACGCGGTGCTCGAGCGCGATGCGCACGCCCGGCCACTCGAACTGCGTGATCGAGAAGACCACGGTGTCGCGCACGTAGCCGCCGCGGCGCATCTGGGCGCGCAGCACGCCGTCCTGCTTCGCGCCCAGTCTCGCGATCGCCTCGCGCGACTGGTGGTTGTGGAAGTCGGTTCGGAACTCCACGGCCGGGCAGTCCCACACCTCGAAGGCGTGCCGCAGCAGCAGGAGCTTCGATTCGGGGTTGGTGCCCGTGCCGTGAGAGCTCGCCGCGTTCCACGTCGAGCCGATCTCCACCCGCGGCGTGGCCGCGTCGATGTTCATGTACGTCGTCATGCCGATGACACGCCCCGTGTCGGTGCGACGGGCCGTGAACGGCAGCATCGATCCCTCGTCCTGGAGGCCGAGGCGGCGGTCGATCTCGGCGCGCATGCCGTCGGGCGTCGGCACGCCCGTGTACCAGAGCCGCCACATCTCGCCGTCGTTCACCGCGTCGACGAGGCCGTCGTGGTGGTCGTGCGCGAGCGGTTCGAGTGTCACGAGTCTGCCTGAGAGCGTGCCGGGGTGCGCGAGGGTCATGCGCTCAATTCTCCCGGCGTCGCCCTGCGAAGGGAAGAGGGATCGCGGCGCGCGCGCCGATGCGCGATGTTCCACGTGGAACGGATGGGCGAGTCCCCTTCCGAGCAGTCACGAGCGTGCCCCGGCGCGGGGCTCAGTGCCTCCCCCTCACGGGCGCTGCGCAGTCGGCAGGCACTCGCGCACCTCGACCCATGTGTCGAGCTCACCGGCGAGCAGCCCCGCGAGCTCGCGAGCGCGATCCCTATCGGGCACCCGCACCACCCACAGCCTGCGCAGCGGCTCCCCTTCCCGGTTGTACCACCCCTCGCGCGTCTCGCCGCCGGGGCCCACCACCACGGCGTGCTCATCGCCGTCGAGCGCCTCGGTCCACTCCAGCTCCGAGTTGCCGGCGAGCTCGTCTTCGAAGCGCGCGAGAAAGGAGACGACCTCCTCGACCCACACGGGGCCCCGCTCGATGAGCGCCGACTCCAGGCCGTGCGCCAGAAGCATGTACCGCATGACGACCTCCTCCTCCCGGAGCCGATCGCTCCGGCTCATTCCATCGTGACACGTTCTCCGCGCGCGGTCGATCCCTCGCCTCCCCTCGGCCGCCGCCTTCCCTCCAGCCTCGGCCACCGCCCTCCCTCCCGCCGCGGCCGCCGCCGCGTTCGGACGAGGACGCTCGTTCGGACGAGAACGGCCGGATCCATCCGAACGAGCGTGCATATCCGAATGACGGAGCGGGGTGGTCCGGAAACGGAGCGGGGGCGCCGGCCCGGAAAACGCTCGCGCGCGAGGCGTCCGACGGATACTGTGAACTCGTGGACCGACGGATGTTCCTTGGCGCGCTCTTCGCCGCCTCCGCCCTGAGCGCCTGCGCGGCGCCGCCCTCCGAGGCCGATCGGCTGCCGAAGCCGAAGGCCTCGCCCGCCCCGACGACGCAGCCGCCCGTGGCGGAGCCGACGCCCGTGCCCACTCCCGAACCACCGCCCCCGCCGCAGTACGTGCCCGCCTACGACCTGCCGGGCGGACCGATCTGGGGCCTCCCCGACGAGGTCGGCAATCAGCTCGCCTGGACGGTCGACGACGGGGCGAGCCCAGAGGTGGTGATGGCCTATGCGAACTTCGCGCAGCAGACCGGCACCAGGCTCACCTTCTTCATCAACGGCATGTACGCCGACGCCTGGACACCGGCAGCGCCCGTGCTCGCTCCCATGATCGCCACCGGGCAGGTGCAGATCGCGAACCACACCTTCTCGCACCCCTCGCTCACGAGCATCGGCGACGCGCAGATCCAGGACGACCTCATGCGCAACCACGACTTCATCCAGCAGCTCTTCGGCGTCGACGCACGCCCCTGGTACCGGCCGCCCTACGGCAACCGCGACGCCCGCACCGATGCGGCAGCGGCAGCGGTCGGTTACACGCAGCCGGTCATGTGGTACGGATCGTTGGGCGACTCCGGGCTGATCCCTCCCGAGGTGATGCTGCAGGAGGCGGGCAAGTGGCTGCTGCCCGCGCACATCGTGCTCGGGCACGCGAATGCTCCGACCGTGACCGGCCTCTTCCCGCAGCTCACCGAGCTGCTCGCGAGCCGGGGCCTCGCCACGGTCACGCTGAACGACGTGTTCCGCACCGCGTAGCTGCTCCGTGCGTCGGTTGAGCGACCGAGGCACGAGGGAGTCGAAACCCAGGACATCCGGGGTTCGACTCACGCGTAGATCGCGTGGATGCGGGGCAGCAAGCTGCGGTAGCGCTCGCGCAGGCCGCTGTAGGCGGCGACCCACTCGGGGTCGGGGTAGACGCGGAGGTCGGTGCGCACCATCGCCGTCACCGCGGAGTCGAAGTCGGGGTGGATACCGGCAGCGACGGCCGCGCAGATGGCGGCGCCCGTGCCTGCCGCGTCGGTCGCCGCGGGGCGCCTGACGGGCGCATCGTAGACGGCCGCCAGGATCCGCAGCATGAGCTCGGACACCGCTCCCCCGCCGGTCACCACGAGCTCTTCGAGCTCGCGCCCGAGCGCGGCGAAGGTGCGTTCGGCCCCCTCCGATGACGCGATGGCGAGGGCCTCGAGGATGGCGCGGTAGACGTGGAAGGTGCCCTGCGTGCCGTCGAAGCCGACGATCGCACCGCGGCGTTCGGGCGCCTCACTCGGTGCCAGCCAGTCGAGACCCACGACGAGCCCGCCCGAGCCGATGGGCACCTCCTCAGCCCCCAGGCCGAGTTCGTGCTCGGAGATCGCGCCTCCCCCCGAGACGAGGTCGCGGTACCAGCTGACGGTCCACATGCCGCGGCGCACCCCGTCGCTCTCGTAGAGATAGCGGCCGGGCTCGGCGCCGAAGTTGGTCCAGTAGGCGCCCTCCGAGGCCTCCGCACCGGAGCCCACCGTCATCGCCGCGACGTAGGTGCCGAGAGAGAGCAGCGCTTCTCCGTCCTCGCGCAATCCGGCCCCGAGCGCCTCCACGGCCTTGTCGTTCGAGGTCGCGACGACGGGCAAGCCGACCGGCAGGCCGGTGAGCTCCGCCGCCTCCTGCGTGACCTCGCCCAGGGTCCCTCCGGGCGGCACGAGCTCGAAGAGCATCTCCGGGAGCATTCCGGTTCGGGCATACGCCGAGGGATCCCTGCTCCAGTCCCAGGTGTCGGCGTCGACCGGCCAGAGACCCTGGGTGCTGCCGGCCGCATCGCGCCGCCGCCCGGTGAGGCGGTGGGCGATGTAGCCGGAGGAGGTCGTGACGTATCTCGCGTCGTCGCTCTCGGCGACGAAGGGCTTCGAGACGCGCTCGTCCATCCAGCTCATGATCGGCTGCGCGAGCGTCCCGTCGGCGCGCAGCACCGCACGGCAGAAGCGGATCGTGCAGAGCCCCAGCGCGCGGATCTCGGAGGGGTCGCCCCCGAAGCGATCGAGCGCGCCGCGCAGGGCGGCGACGACCGATGTCCACAGGTCGTCGTCCGGGTGCTCCCAGCGCCCGGGGGCCGGAGAGCCGTACGGCCGCAACGCGGCGCGCGCGCTCGCGTGCACCGTGCCGTGGGCGTCGACGATCGACACCTTGGTGCTCTGCGAGCCGTTGTCCACTGCGATCACGTAGTCGGTCATCGGCGATCCCTTCCGGGGCGGTGTGCGGGGGACGGGGGTCTGCGAACGACCCGATGGGGCCGCGCCTCACGCGAGCGGGAAGACGGTGCCCCTGTTCATGATCCCGTTGGGGTCGAAGCCGCGCTTCAGCGTCTCGAGCAGCGGGTATGCGGTGCCGTGCTCCTCCAGGGTCCACGGCGTACGGTACTTGCCGATGCCGTGATGGTGCACCATGGAGCCGCCGAGGCGCAGCGCCTCCTCCACCACGATGGCGTTGATGGGCTCGTGGTACTCGGCGATCTCGGCGCGGGGCTCGCAGTCGATGTCGTAGTCGTAGACGAAGTAGAGGTTCGTACCGGTCTGGTAGCTGTGCGAGGAATGCGCTCCGAGCATCGTGATGTCCGCTGCGCGCGGGAACTCGGTGCGCACGCGGCGCATGACCGATTCGAACAGCTCCTTCACTCCCGACCAGTCGATCGACACCTCGGTCGTGTAGCCGAGGTGGGCCTTCTCGAGCATCTCCCGCTTCTCGGCGTCGATCTTGTCCTGCCCCCAGTTGAGGTTCTCGAACCACTGCTCGATGAGCGCCGGGTCGACCTTCTCGTGGGGAATGCCTGCGAAGATCTCCTCGACCCCCGCGGCCGTGGCGTCGGCCACACCCTTCGGTCCCTCGGCGACGACGACCACCACGGCGCGTCCGCCGGCGAAATGCGAGAAGTGCTGCGCCGCGTCCTCCTCGGAGTAGGCACGTGCGACCGAAGGGCGGTAGCCCTCGACGATGATGCGTCGCAGGCCGTCGACTCCGGCGGGAAGCGAATCGACGAGGTACCCCAGGAAGCGCAGGTTCTCGGGCTGGTACTTGAAGATCTTGACCGTCACCTCGGTGATGAAGCAGAGCGCACCCTCGTTGCCGATGACGATGTGTCGGATGTCCGGGCCCGCCGCCCGCCGCGGCACGTTCTTGACGCGGCTCGTATGCCCGCCGGGGAATACGGCCTCGAGTCCCACGACCATGTCCTCGATGCCGCCGTAGAGGGTCGAGAACTGACCGATGGAGCGCGTGGCGACGAGCCCGCCCATCTGCGCGATCGGCTTCGACTGCGGCGAGTGGCCGGTTGTGAGGCCCTGCGCCCGCAGCTCGTCCTCGAGCACCTGCAGCGGCACGCCGCACTGCACGGTCGCCATCATGTCGACCGGGTCGATCTCGACGATGCGGTTCATGGCGGAGCCGTCGAGCACGATGGTGTCCTCCACGACCGTCTCGAGGCCGCCCTCGGTCGCGGTGCGTCCGGTACGGGGCACGACGTTGATGAGGTGCTCGTCGGCGAAGGCGAGCACGGCCGCGACGTCCTCGGTCGAACGAGCGTTCACGATGGCGGCCGGGATCGGCCCGTCGAAGATGCCGTGCACGGCCGTGTACTTCTTGAAGCGGTCAACGCTCGCCTCGCGCAGTTCCTGCTCGTCGGTGACGATCTGCTCGGCTCCGAGCAGCGCCTGCAGTCGGGAGACGATCTCGGCTCGGTCGAGGCTCGAACGCGATGTAACCATGAGAGTGAGGGGGTCCTGTTCTGTGCGGTCGTGGGTATGGTCTGGTGTGAGGAGGGCGAGGGATCCGCGCTGCTCAGCGCACGCGGTAACCGCCGTCGACGGTGAGCACGTGCCCGTTGACGAAATCGGAGGCGCGGCTCGCGAGGAAGACGGTCGCGCCCATGAGGTCGGCGACGTCGCCCCAGCGCCCGGCCGGGGTGTGCTCGATGACGCGGCGATTGCGCTCGGGGTCGCTGCGCGTGTCGGTGGTGATGGGGGTCGCGAAGTAGCCGGGGGCGATCGCGTTGACCTGGATGCCGTGCTCTCCGAGCTCGTCGGCATAGGCCTTGGTGAAGCCCACGATGCCGTGCTTCGTGGCCGCGTAGGCGGGTGAGCCGAGGCCGCCGAGGAAGGCGAACAGCGAGGCGATGTTGATGATCTTGCCCGACCCCCGAGGGATCATGCGCTTCGCGGCCTCGTGGCCCATCTCGAACGCGGCGGTCAGGTTCACGGCGACCATGGGATCCCACTGCTCGCGGCCGAAGTGCTCGACGTCGGCGATGCGGCTGATGCCCGCCGAGTTGACGAGGATGTCGAGCCCGCCGAGCGTGTCGACGCAGTGCTCGACGGCTCGGGCCGGCGCCCCGGGCGCGGTGATGTCGATCTCGAGTTCGGCGTACTCGCGGCCCTCCGCGCGCACGAGCCGTGCGGTCTCGCCGCCGTCGTCGAAGAGCCCGGGCACGTAGACGTCGGCACCCGCCTTCGCCAGTGCGAGTGTGAAGGCCTGGCCCAGGCCGGTGTTCCCCCCCGTCACGATGGCCCGCTTCCCGGCGAGCGAGAAGCAGTCGAGGGAGAAATCGGTGATGTTCACTGTCGTTCCTTAGGAGTGACGACGGGGGCGGCGGGCTCGCCGCCCCCGGGACGGACGATCGTCAGATCAGGCCTTCTTCTTCGAGCCAGTCGAGGGCCACGTCCTGCGGATCCTCGCCGTCGACGTCGACCTTCGCGTTGAGCTCCTGCATCACCTCGGTGGTGAGCTTCTCGCTCACGACCCCGATGATGTCGGCGATCTCGGGGTACTCGTCGAGGGTCTCCTGCTTGAGGGTGAACGCGCCCTGGTAGCTCGGGAAGAACTGCTTGTCGTCCTCCATCACCACGAGGTTCAGGGCGGGAATGCGTCCGTCGGTCTGGAAGACCTCGCCGAAGTTGCAGTCATCGCCCTTCTCGGCGGCCGTGTAGATGACGCCGGTGTCGAGCATGGTCACGTTCGACTCGGGCGCCTGGAAGCCGTAGGCGGCCTTGAGGCCGGGCCAACCGTCGTCGCGCGTCGAGAACTCGCTCTCGATGCAGAAGGTCTGGTCGGCCTCGGGCAGTGCGGCGACGTCGCTCAGGGTCTTGACGCCGAGCTTGTCGGCCTCGCTCTCGCGGATCGCGAAGGCGTAGGTGTTGTTGAAGCCTGCCGGGTCGAGCCAGGCGATGCCGTTGGCCTCGGCGTCGGCCTCCTTGACCGCGTCGAACTGCGCTTCCTCGCCCTGCACGGGCTCGGTGTTGCCGAGGTAGGTGATCCAACCGGTGCCGGTGTACTCCCAGTAGCCGACGAACTGGTCGTTCTCGAGCGCCTGGCGGGTGTTCGCCGAGCCGACGAGCTTCGTGTTGGCCTTGAGGTCGGCGCCGTGCGCGTTCAGCAGTTCGGTCGTCAGGTGGGCGAGGATGTACTGCTCCGAGAAGTCCTTCGCGCCGATCTCGCCGGTGAGACCGCTCAGCTCGTCGCCGCCGTCCGCGCTTCCTCCTCCGCCGCCGGAGCAACCGGTCAGGGCGAGGGATCCAGCCGCGAGCGCGGCGAAGGCGGCGAGCGCCATCTTTCGTTTCTGCATGGTGAGTGCCTTTCGTGTGTTCGGGGGTGCCTGCGGCTATGCGCCGCGCGGCTTGAGGATGTCTTCGACGAGCCCCGCGGCCCAGTCGATGAGCACAGCGATCGAGGCGACGAGCACGGCTCCCACGACGAGCACCGGGTAGCGCTGCAGCTTGAGACCGTTGACGATCATGTCGCCGAGGCCGCCCGCGTTGATGAAGGTGGCGACGGTGGCCACGCCGACCGCGAAGACGAGGGCGGTGCGCAGGCCCGCGACGATCACGGGCGAGGCGAGGGACAGCTCGATGCGGCGCAGCACCTGTCCGGGGGTCATGCCCATGCCCCGCGCGGACTCCTTCACGCTCGCATCCACCTGCTGCAGACCAGTGATCGTGTTGCGCAGCACGGGCAGGAAGGAATAGACGACGAGCGCCACGAGCGCGGTCGCGAAACCGGTCTTCCAGAGGATGGCGAGCAGGATCACGACGCCGATGGCCGGCGTCGCCTGGCCGATGTTCGCGATGCCCACGATGATGCCGTTGAACACGCGCGACTTCGACCGGCTCACGGCGATCCCTGCCGGGATGGCGAGCACCGCGACGAGCACGGAGGCGCAGATGGAGAGCACGAGGTGCTCCCCGATGCGCCGGGAGATGTAGTCGGCGTTGAGTGTGCGCGACTCGATCGAGTCGAGGTCGAGCACGGAGACCCACAGGAGCGTGAGCAGCAGCACGCCCGCGACCACGATCAGCGGGAGGCAGCGCTTCACGATGCCCCCGGCGCGCCCCGGACGGCGGGGCGGCGCGGGGTTCGGGATCGCCATCGTCGGCGACGGCGTGATCTGCTGCGTCGTCATGGCCGGCCTTCCGCTGCCGCGGTTCCCGCGGTCCGCGCCGCGCTGCGGGGCGCCTCGGCACCGAGCACGGAGGAGATGGCCGCGTAGTCGAGGGATCCGACGGCCCGGTCACCCTCGGTCACGTTGATGCGCGGCGCGCCGGTGAACACGAGGTGATCGAGCGCTTCTCGGAGCGAGTCGGTCGAGGCCACGGTCGAGGCGGGCGCCGAGGCATCGACGGGGCCCAGCGGGGCGTCTCCCGACGGGATGAGCGCGAGGCGCTTGAGCGCCGCGCCCTCGCCGATGAAGGAGGAGACGTAGTCGTTGGCCGGGTTCTTGAGGATGTTGGCCGGGGTGTCGAACTGCTCGATGCGGCTGCGCTCGCTGAGCACCGCGATGCGGTCGCCCATGCGGATCGCCTCCTCGAAGTCGTGCGTGACGAAGATGATCGTCTTGCCGATCTCGGCCTGCAGCCGGAGGAATTCGGCCTGCAGGCGCTCGCGGGTGATCGGGTCGGTGGCGCCGAAAGGCTCGTCCATGAGCATGACGGGCGGGTCCGCGGCGAGCGCCCTGGCAACGCCGACGCGCTGCTGCTGACCGCCGGAGAGCTGCCTCGGGTAGCGGTTCGCGAAGACGCCGGGATCGAGCTGCACGGTCTCGAGCAGTTCTTCCACGCGCTCCTTGATGCGCTGCTTCGACCAGCCGAGCAGTCGGGGCACGGTGCCGATGTTCTCGGCGATGGTGAAGTGCGGGAACAGGCCGATCTGCTGGATGACGTAGCCGATGTGGCGGCGCAGCTCGTTGGCGTCGAGGGAGAGCACATCGTTGCCGTCGATGCGGATCGAGCCGGAGGTGGGCTCGATGATGCGGTTGATCATCTTCATCGTGGTCGTCTTGCCGCAGCCGCTCGGACCGACGAACATGACGAGTTCGCCAGGCTCGATGCGCATCGAGAAGTCCTCGACCGCCGGGGCGGTCTGGCCCGGGTAGAGCTTCGTGATGCGGTCGAGCTCGATGGACGCGCCGCCCTGCCGGGAGGCGAGCGCGGAGAGGATGCCGGTGTTCGTCGAGATGTCAGGCACGGAGACCCCTTGAAGTCGTGAAGCGGGAGATGAGCACGAAGATTCCGTCGAGCAGGAGCGCGAGGAGGATGACGGCGACGGTGCCGACCAGTGCGTAGTTGAGGGCGTTCTTGGAGCCCAGCGAGGAGAGGCCCTTGAAGATGTACTCGCCGAGGCCGGGGCCCGCGACGTAGGCCGCGATAGCGGCGATGCCGACCGTGAGCTGGGCGGCGACGCGGACGCCCGCGAGGATCACGGGCCAGGCGATGGGAAGCTGCACCGTGAGCAGTACGCGGGCGGAACCCATGCCGACGCCCCGCGCGGCCTCGAGCACCGATACGGGCACCTCGCGGAGCCCGACGACGGTGTTGCGCACGATCGGGAGCAGCGAGTAGAAGACGAGCGCCACGACCGTGGGGGTCCAGCCGAGGCCCAGCACGGGGCTGAGCAGCGCGAGGAGCGCGAGGGATGGGATGGTGATCGCGACGGCCGATGCTGTGATGACGGCCGAGCGCGCGAAGCGCCGGTTGCGCACCGCGATGCCGAGGCCGATGCCGATCACCGCGGCGAGCGCCAGGGAGATGAGCACCACGACGAGGTGATCGACCACGAGGTCGACGATGTCGTCGGAGCGTCGCGACAGGAAGGTCGTCAGCCCGTCCAGATCGAATCCGGTCAAGGATCGGCCTCCTCTCTCTTCGTTGAGTCGTTGCGTCGTGAGACAGCACCCAAGCTACTGTGAGTAGCCAAATAGACATAGTCAGTTGTGAATATGGAAACGGGACGTTATCGTGTTGTTATGAGCGCATCCGCACCGCCGACCGGGCCACGTCGCAATTCGTCAGGACTCGGGCGTGATCTCGATCTGCTCGACGCGCTCGCCTCCCCCGAGTCGCTGCGCGGCGGCGGCCTCGGCGTCTCTCAGGTGGCCCAGATCGTAGGCCGCGACAAGGCCGCCGTCTCGCGGGCGCTTGCGACGCTCGCCGACGCCGGTCTCGTCGACCGCGACGACGACTCGCTCCGCTACTTCCTCGGCCCGCGCCTCTACGCGCTCGCGGCGCACACGGCGCAGGCGGCCCTCGTGCAGGCGTCCCGCGCGCACCTGCGCAGGCTGACCCAGGTCACTCGCGAGACCAGCCACCTCTGCGTGCTGCAGGGCGGCAACGTGCTCACCCTCGTCAGCGAGCTCAGTCCGCTCGAGGTCCGCACGACCGGCTGGGCCGGCAGCACGACGGCGGCCTGGCGCACGCCGTCGGGTCGCGTGCTGCTGAGCGACTGGGACGAGACCTCGCTCACGCGCTGGTACGAGGCGCACGGACAGGACCGCGCGCTCATCGGTCCGCTGAGCCCCGAGACCGGGCCGTTCGGCTTCCCGGTGCTCCCGGAGCCCGAACCGGGCACCGCTCCCGTCACCGACTTCGACAGTCTGCTGCTCGAGCTGAAGTCGGTGCGCGAGCGCGGCTACGCCACCTCCGACCAGGAACTCGAGAGCGGCGTGGTCGCCGCCTCCTCCCCCGTGATCGACTTCACGGGTCGCATCGTCGCAGCCGTCAACGTGAGCGCCCCGAAGGCACGCATCGGCGACCGCCTCGACGTGCTCGGCTCATACACCGCGAAGGCGGCGCGGGAGCTGTCGAGCCAGCTCGGGGCGCCCTCCCGCTGATCGAGCGAGCATCTCAGTCGAGCAGCAGCGCCGGCTCCTCGAGCACCGACGCCACGTCGGCCACGAAGCGCGAGATCACGTCGCCGTCGACCACGCGGTGGTCGAACGAGCCGCCCACCGTCGTGACCATGCGCGGCCGCACCTCGCCGTCGACCACCCACGGCTTCTCGCGGATGGTGCCCATCGCCATGATGGCGACCTCGCCCGGGTTCAGGATCGGTGTGCCGAAGTCCATGCCGAAGACCCCGATGTTGGTGATCGTGATCGTGCCCTTCGACATATCGGCGGGCTGCGTGCGCCCGTCGCGGGCCGTGATCGTGAGCTGCTCGATCGCCCGTGCGAGGTCGAGCAGGCTGAGATCCTGCGCGTCCTTGATGTTGGGCACGATGAGGCCGCGCGGGGTGGCCGCCGCGATGCCGAGGTTCACGAAGTGGTGGCGGATGATCTCGGTCTCGGTGAAGGTCGAGTTGATCGCGGGGTTGCGACGGATCGCCCACAGCATCGCCTTCGCGAAGATGAGCAGCGGCGACACCTTGACGCCCGCGAAGTCGGTCGAGGCCTTCAGGCGGCGCACGAACTCCATGGTGCGGGTCGCGTCGACGTCGGTGAAGACGCTGACGTGCGGAGCCTCGTTGGAGCTCGCGACCATCGCCTGCGCCGTCATCTTGCGCACGCCCTTGAGCGGGATGCGCTCCTCGCGCGCCTCCGTCGCCTCGGGCGCGGGCGTCGAGAGGTTGCGGAACAGGCTCGCCTGCGACGCGCCTCGCACGACGTCGTCGCGCAGGATCTCGCCCGCGATGCCGGTGCCCGTGACGCGGGCCAGGTCGACGCCCAGATCCTTCGCGAGCTTGCGGATCGGGGGCTTCGCGATGATCGGGTTGGCGTCGGCGACAGGGATCGGGGCCTGCGCACCGGCGAGCAGCGGCTCACCGCCGCGACGCCGGCGGCTCTGCACGGCACCCGCGGTTCCATAGCCGACGAGCACCGCACCGCCGGTCTCCTCCTGCTGCACACTGGCTGCCGCATCGGCGACGAGATCCCTGGTCTCCTCGTCCTCGGCCGCAGGGGCGGCCGCGGGCGCCGGGGATCCCTCCCCCGCATCGCTCCCGGTGCGCACCCGCAGGATCGGCTGACCGACGGGCACCGTGTCGCCGATCTCCGCGAGCAGTTCGGTGACGGTGCCCGCGAAGGGCGACGGCAGCTCGACGAGCGACTTCGCCGTCTCGATCTCGCAGATCACCTGGTTGAGCGCGACGGCGTCGCCGGGCGCCACCCGCCACGAGACGATCTCGGCCTCGGTGAGGCCCTCGCCCACGTCGGGAAGGGGGAAGGTCATTTCGCTCATGGCTCGCTCCGGATCGTGAATCAGTAGTGCATGGTGCGGTCGACGGCTTCGAGCACGCGATCCGCGTCGGGCAGGTACAACCCCTCGAGGCGGGCGGGCGGGAACGGCACGTCGTACCCCGACACGCGCAGCACGGGCGCCTGCAGCGAGTAGAAGGCGTGCTCGGCGACGTGCGCGGCGATCTCCGCGCCGAGGCTCGCGTTGCCCTGCGCCTCCTGAGCCACGACGAGGCGGCCCGTGTTGCGCACCGACTCGAGCAGCGGCCCGTAATCGATCGGCGACAGGCTGCGCAGGTCGACGACCTCGAGGCTCGTGCCCTCCGACTGCGCGATCTCGGCCGCCTGCAGCAGCGTCGTGACCATCGCGCCGTGCCCCACGACGGTGCAGTCGGTGCCCGCGCGCGCGATGCGGCTGCGGTGCAGATCTGCGGCGGGGGCCGAGGGATCCACGTCGCCCTTCATCCAGTACTTCGCCTTGGGCTCGAAGAACAGCACGGGATCGTTCGAGGCGATCGCCTGCTGGATCATCCAGTAGGCGTCGTTCGGGGTGGACGGCGCGACGACGCGCAGCCCGGGAGTGTGCGCGAAGTAGGCCTCCGGGCTCTCCTGGTGGTGCTCGACGGCGCCGATGTGCCCGCCGTAGGGCACGCGGATGACGATCGGCATGGGGATCGCGCCGTCGTGGCGGCTCGTGATCTTCGCGAGCTGCGTGACGATCTGGTTGAACGCCGGGAAGATGAAGCCGTCGAACTGGATTTCGATGACGGGCCGGTAGCCGCGCATCGCGAGCCCGATCGCACTGCCGACGATGCCGGCCTCTGCGAGGGGGGTGTCGAGCACGCGGGCCGAACCGAAATCGGCCTGCAGGCGATCGGTGACGCGGAAGACGCCGCCGAGCGGGCCGATGTCCTCGCCCATCAGGATGACGCTCTCGTCTGCGGCCATGGCCGCGCGCAGGCCCTCGTTGACGGCCTTCGCGAGGGGCAGGTTCGTGCGCTCGGAGAGGGTGGTGACGGAGCTCATCGGGCTGCCTCCTCGTCCGCGAATGACGACTCGTAGCGGTCGAGCCACTCCCGCTGCTCCTCGATGCGCGGGTGCGGCTCGGAGTAGACGTGCTCGAACATCGCGTCGGCCTCGGGCACCGGCAGGGTCAGGATCGCATCGCGCACGGCCATCGCCTCGCTCGCGGCCGCCTCCGCGACCTCGGCGAAGAAGGCGTCTTCGACGCCCTGCTCCCGCAGGTGCGCCTCGAGCCTGGCGATCGGGTCGCGCTGCTGCCAGCGCTCGAGCTCGCCGTGCTCGCGATAGCGGGTGGGATCGTCGCTCGTCGTGTGCGCGCCGATGCGGTAGGTGAGCGCCTCGATGTAGCCGGGGCCGCCCCCCTCGCGCGCCTCCCGCAGGAACCGTCGACCCACCGCGTATGCCGCGAGCGGGTCGTTCCCGTCGATCTGCACGGCGCGCAGCCCGAAGCCGAGCGCGCGGCGGTAGAGCGGGGTGCGCGACTGGCGCGCGACGGGCACCGAGATGGCCCAGCGGTTGTTCTGCACGACGAACACCTCGGGCGTCTGATAGCTCGCGGCGAAGATCATGGCCTCGTTCGCGTCGCCCTGGCTCGTTGTGCCGTCGCCGTAGAAGACCATCGTGGCCTCGCCCGTCGCGGTGCCGGCCTCACCCGCGTCCATGCTCGTGACCCCGGCGTTGCGCTTCGCGTCGAGCAGCTGGCCGAGGGCGTAGCCGGTGGCGTGCTGGGTCTGCGCGCCGAGCACGAGCGTGTAGAGGTGGAAGTTGCCGTTCGCTGGGTCTGTGACGTCCCAGCCTCCGTGCGTGAGGCCGCGGAACTGCTTGGCGACATCGAGGAGGCGGACGCCGCGGATGCGCGCGATCGCGTGCTCGCGGTAGGCGGGGAAGATGTGGTCCTGCGGCTCGGCGGCGCGACCGAGGCCGACCTGGCAGCCCTCCTGGCCCACGCTCGGCACCCACAGCGCGAGTTGACCCTGGCGCTGCAGGTGGGTGCACTCCGTGTCGAAGGCGCGGGTGTGGACCATGTCGCGGTACCACTGCTTGAACTCGTCGACGCCGACGCCCGCGAGCTCTTCGGCGAACTCGGCGGCCGTGGCTGAGGGCGCGTAGCGGCCCGCGTCGTCGAGGAAGCGGATCGGCTCCGGGTCGACTGCGCTGTGCAGAATATCGTGCTCGCTCATCCCGACCCAGTGTAATGACGCGCACTGTCCGACGTCGGATATATCCTCGGCAGGTGGGCGCTTTTCCC
Source organism: Leucobacter ruminantium (assembly GCF_017565705.1). Lineage (GTDB taxonomy): Bacteria > Actinomycetota > Actinomycetes > Actinomycetales > Microbacteriaceae > Leucobacter > Leucobacter ruminantium. The sequence goes on along the minus strand of NZ_JAGDYL010000013.1, from coordinate 14,690 downwards.
CGCGAGGATCCCTCCTCGCGCACCGGCCCCCCGCACCAGCCGCAGACCGAATCAAGAGGACCCCACCGTGAGCGCAAGCTTCTTCGCACTGCTCGACGACATCGCCGTGCTCGCCAAGGCCGCAGCCGCATCGGTCGATGACGTGGTCGCAGGCGCCTCGAGAGCATCCGCCAAAGCCGCGGGTGTGGTGATCGACGACGCGGCGGTGTCGCCCCAGTACGTGCAGGGCCTCAACCCGAAGCGCGAACTGCCCGTCGTGTGGCGGATCACGAAGGGATCCCTCGCGAACAAGGCCGCGATCATCGTCGGCATCATGCTGCTCAGCACCTGGGCGCCCTGGGTGTTCCCGTGGCTGCTGCTGCTCGGCGGCACCTACCTCGCCTACGAGGGCGCTGAGAAGGTGTGGCACTGGATCGGGCCGAAGCACGGCCACGAGCCCAGCGTCGAGGAGGTCGTCGAACGCACCGAGACCTCCGAGAAGCAGATCGTCTCGAGCGCCGTGCGCACCGACCTCGTGCTGTCGATCGAGATCATGCTCATCTCGCTCGCCAACATCGACGCGGACTCGTGGGTGATGCGGCTCGCGATCCTCGTGGTGGTCGGCGTGCTCATGACGGTGGCGGTCTACGGCACCGTCGGGCTGCTCGTGAAGATGGACGACGTGGGCTTCTGGCTGCGCCGCCGCAGGCCGCGGGCGCTGAAGGTGGTCGGCACATGGCTCGTGAAGGCGATGCCGTGGGTGTTCCGGGCGCTGAGCGTGGTCGGCATGATCGCGATGCTGTGGGTCGGCGGGCACATCCTGCTCGCGAACCTCGCCGAGGTCGGATGGGGCTGGCCCTACGGGCTGCTGCACGACATCACGCACGCGCTGCACGCGCCGGGCATCGTGACCTGGCTCGTCGAGAGCGCCATCTCCGCGGTCGTCGGCCTCGCCTGGGGCGCGGTGGTCGTGGCCGTGCTCGCGCTCGTGGCGCGCGTGCGGCTGCGACTGCGGGGAGCGCCGGCCGCGCACTGAGCGCAGCGGCAGCACCGACCCCTCGCACGCTGAACCGCGCGGCCCCTAGACGCGCGCGAGGTGACCGCGCACCACGCGCACCACCTCGTCGACGCTCTCGGGCTCGCCGACCGAGATGCGCACGCCGTGCCCCGCGAAGGGCCGCACGAGGGTGCCCGCCTCGGCGAAGGCGGCGGCCAGGCCGGCGGCGCTGGCGACGCCGCCACGATCCGCCGGTCCCTCCGGCACCCACACGAAGTTGCCCTGCGCGTCGGGCACCGCGAGGCCGAGCCCGCGGAGCTCATCGGCGAGCGCGTCGCGGCGCGCGGCGAGCCTGGCGATGCGCTCGTCGTTCGCGGCGCGCGCCTCCGGCTCCAGCGATACGAGCGCCGCGCTCTCTGCGATACCCGTCACCGAGAGCGGGATGCCGACGGACGCCGCGGCCGACAGGATCGAGGGGTCGCCCACGCCGTAGCCGATGCGCAGCGCCGCGAGCCCGTACGCCTTCGAGAAGGTGCGCAGCACGACGAGATTCGGGTGAGCGCCCAGCACGTCCTCGCCCCGCACGGCGTCGGGATCGGTGACGAACTCGCGGTAGGCCTCGTCGAGCACCACGAGCACGTCGGCGGGCACGCGCGCCATGAAGCGGTCGAACTCCTCACGTCGCACGGCCGGGCCCGTCGGGTTGTTGGGCGAGCAGACGAGCACGGCGCGGGTGCGGTCGCCGATCGCGTCGGCCATCGCGTCGAGGTCGTGGCGCGCGTCACCGGTGAGCGGGATCGGCACCGGCGTCGCTCCCGAGGCCAGTCCGAGACCCGGGTAGGCCTCGAAGCTCGGCCAGGCGAAGACGTACTCCTCGCCTGGACCCGCGACGGCCTGCACGAGCTGGTAGAGGATTGCGACCGACCCGGCTGCGAGGTGCACCCGCTCGGGCCCGACGCCGAACCGGCCCGCGAGTTCGGCCCGCAGCTCGGGCATGCCCGCGGCGGCGTAGCGATTGGTCTCGGCGCTGCGCCGCGCGATCGCGTCGAGCACGGCGGGGAGCGGCGGGAACGGGTTCTCGTTGCTCGAGAGCTTGAAGCCGGGCTTCGTCGGCGTCTGGCCCTGGCGGTATGCGGGCGTTGCCGCCACCTCGGGACGAATGCGGACGGGGGGCGCCGGAGTCTCACTCATGCCACCAGAGTCTAATGATCGGCGAGGTATCCGGCGTCGGCGCCTAGCCCGCCTCCCCGCTTCCCTCCGTCACCGCCGGGACATCGTCGGCCCTCTGCTGCGCATCTCGCAGTGAGTCGCTCCACTCGCTCATCGAACGTTCGAGGTCTTCTCTGCGCTGCTCTTCGTTCTGGAGGTAGTCGTGCAGCTGCTCCCGTGTGCGCTGCACGTCCTCGGGAGACGGTTGCTCGCGCCGCGGGCCCTGATCGATGCTGATCTCGGGCGGCTGCACCATCATCAGTGCGGCCAGGCCGACCGCGCAGACCGCGATCACGGCCAGCGGTGCCCGCACATCGCGCTGCTGTTCGAGCACGGATCCCTCATCCGTCTGCCGCCGCATGTCGCGGGTCAGCAGGAGTCGCAGCAGGGCCGGAATGACAAAGGCGAGGCCCGCCAGCACTATCAGCGGCATCCACCGGCCCGCGCCCGTGACGAGGCCGACCAGCCCGCAGACGAGCGCGATGCCGCCGACGATGATGCGCACCCACCCCTTCAACGCCGCGCGGTGCAGATCCTGCGTGTAATCGGCGGCCCGCGGCCCGATCGGTGCGAGCAGGCGCCGCAACTCGCGATCGCCCGCGTAGACGATGAGGCACTCGCTCGCGAGCAGCAGCAGTGGTACCAGAGCCAGCAGCCCGGGCATCCTCAGCCAGAACACGAGCGGCAGCGCAAGCAGTGGCCAACTCGCTCCCAGAAGACCGAGGATCACACCGGTTCGGCTCCAAGCCGAGGCGCCCCAGGTGCGCCGCAGAAAACCTCTCGGCGCGGACCTGCGCACACGGTGCGCCAGAGTCCAGAGATTCACCATCGCCATCACGAGCACCGCGACGGCTGCCTGCGGCAACGCTATCGCCAGCATGCCCCACACCGCGAGTGCCGGGACCCAACGCGTGCGCTCCCAGACGATGTGATTGAGCTGTATCGCCGCGTCGCGCTGCTGCGGGTTCTGCACCAGCATCGAACTGAGCACGTCGACGACTTGCCCGTCGTGCTTCGTATGCGCGTCGGACGCGAAGAACAGCAGCGCCTCGTTCTGGGGGTCGAGTGCCAGACCGCGCGAGATGAGCTGGGAGAACTCGGCCTTGCCCACCACGCCGTGCAGCAGCCCGGCGGCCTGCGCCACCGTCGAGGCCGAATCGATATCCAGACTCATCGCCCAGTAGGCGGCATCGCGGATCAGCCGGCTGTGACGCCGGGAGCCATCGGGCTCGGCCGCGAGCGCCCGCGCCTTGTCCAGGTGCGAAGCCGGATGGTCCGGTGCCAGCTGCAGCATGCGGTCGGCGGCGAGATGCGCCCCCGGCGCGTCACGCGCACGCGCCTCCAGCAGCACCATGGTGTGCAGGGCGCCGAGCTGATCAGGGTCGTAGGAGAGCGCCGCCTCGGCTGCTGCGCGGGCCAGCTTCCTGTCATCGCTCACCCAGCGCACCCAGGCGAGGTGCGCCCACAGCGCCGCGTGCTCCGGATACTCGGCGAGGCCGCGCTGCAGCTCTTCGATCGCCTCGTCCGGCCTGCCGAAGTCGGCGAGAGCCTCGGCGCGTTGCAGGAAGTCGCCCGGGCCCGGCCGGCCGGTGGGGCTCTCCTCGATCTCCGGCCGGGTCACGGGGCCGACCCCTGCGGGTCCGCGGCCGGCACGTCGAGGTCGTCCGGATCCGGGATGTCGAGGTCGCCGATAGAGTCGCGCATCCTCTTCTGATGCTCGCGCATCTCGATCTCCCATGGCGTCGGGGGCGGATCGTGCTCGGCGGCGTGACGGTCGGCGAGCAGCCACACCCCGGCGACTCCGAGCGCGGCGAGCATGAGCGCGGCCCACAGCATCGCGCCGGCACCGCCGTCGCCTCCGCGGCGATGGCTCAGGACCCGGCCGACCCGCAGCAGCAGAGCGATCAAGGGAGGGATCGCGAGTGCAGCGGCGACTGCGGCGAAACCTCCGGCCGCCTCCGGCCGCATCGCGACCGGCGCCGCCACGAGGGGAACGCAGGCGAGCAGCGCGGCTATGCCGACGCGAACCAGAGACCAGCGGTGCTCCCTCAGCTCGGCGAGCGCCGCAGCCCGTCCCTCGTCGTCACCCGGGAAGAGTCCACTGCGCTGCTCGGATCGGAACCGCGCGAACACGAACAGCAGCTCGGCGATGAGCAGCATCCAGGCGCAGAAGCCGATCATCATCGTGATCCCGCCGACGTAGCTGCCCTGCATCTGCAGCTGCGTCTCGCCGGAGCGCAGCGCCAGGGAGAATGCCGACAGCAGCGCTCCGAGCCCGCCGATCGCCGCCACGACGAATCCGATCCACACCCACCACACGGGCGCGTAGAGGCGCCGCATGAACCGCTTGGGCAGACCCTTTGCCCTGATCGTGAAGAACAGCACGAACCAGGCGGCGGGCAGGATCAGCAGCGCCTCGCCCGCGCGCACCTGCGTTCGGCGGCTCGTGCTCATCGGCTCGCCGAACACCAGGTACGCGAAGAGCATCAGGAAAACGCAGACCCAGAGCCCGATCGCGGCGAGGAGCCGGCTGCGGCCCCACACGTCGTCGCTGACAGCGCGCGCGACGCCGCGGTGCCGGGGATTGTCGGCGAGCACTCCCGACAGGATGCGCAGGGCGGCGGCCTGGTGACCGGCCGACAGGCCGAGCCCCTGCAGGTGCTGCGGCCCGGAGGTCTTCTCGCTCTCGCGCTGCGCGGCGAGCAGCAGCAGGCTCTCGTCGTCGGGAGCGAGTTCGAGGCCGCGATCGAGGGTGCGGGACGCGGCCTCGGCATCGCCGAGCCGTCTCAGCAGGACGGTCGAGCGGCGCAGCGTCTCGACATGCTCCGGGGCGAGCTCGAGAGCGCGGTCGATGCTCGCCCGCGCCTCGGCACGACGCCGCCGGCGCGCCTTGAACGGCCTGCTCGCGTCGCTCGCGAGAGCGTAGGCGAGATGGAGGTGGGAGACGGGCCACTCGGGGAAGTGCCGCAGCAGCTCGCGGGCGTAGCCCGCGCCCTCGGCGAAGCGCGCCTGCGCGACCGTGACCTCGCACAGCGTGTTGAGTGCGCGGGCGTCCGCGGGGCGTACCGCGAGGGTGCGCAGGGCGAGGTCCTCCGCTTCGTCCTGCTCCCCCGCGAAGAACAGCAGCCAGCCGAGGTATCCGAGCAGCTCGGGGTCATCGGGGAACACCCCGAGCCCGCGCCGCAGCTCGGCGATCGCCTCCTCGCGGCGGCCGAAACCGTTCAGCGCCTCGGCGCGCTCGAAGCAGCGGGCCGGCGTCTGCTCGGCTGCGCTCCCCCCGCCCGCCGACGCCGCTTGCGACCGATCGTTCATCGCGACGCGCTCACAGGCGCTTGTAGCGCTTCAGCAGTCGCACGAGGTCGTCGTAACGGCCGTCGCCGTTCGCGTAGTTCGCGACGTTGCGCGCGCTGTCGAGCCACGGCCCGATCGAGGGCTTCACCTCTTTCAGGGCGCGGTTCATGTCACTCATGGAGACCGGCTGCACGGCGCCCGACTTGATCGATGCGGCGAGCGCCTTCTCGGCCGCCGTGTCGCAGAGGTGCTTGAGGTCTGCGCCCGAGAAGCCCTCGGTCTTGCGCACGAGCACCTCGAGGTCGATGCCCTGTACTGGGCGCTGGTCGAGGTGACCGCGCAGGATCGCCTCGCGTGCGGGCTCGTCGGGCGGCGATACGAGCACCATGCGATCGAACCGGCCCGGGCGCAGCAGCGCCGCGTCCACGTCCCAGGGCATGTTGGTCGCCGCGAGCACGAAGAGGCCGTCGTTGTCGCTGCCCACCCCGTCCATCTCCATGAGCAGCTGGTTCACGATGTTGCGCAGGCTCTGCGAGTTCTGCGAGCTGCGCTTGCCGCCGACCGCGTCGACCTCGTCGAGGAAGAGCACGGCCGGAGCCTTCTGCCGCGCCTCGGCGAAGGTCTTGTGGATGTTGCCCTCGCTCTCGCCGAGCCACTTGCTGAGCACGTCGGCGAGCGTCACCGAGATGAAGCTCGCACCGAGCTCGCCGGCGATGGCGCGCGCGAGATAGGTCTTGCCGCAGCCGGGAGGCCCGTAGAGCAGGAGGCCGCCGCCGAGGCTCTTCTTGAAGGCCTTCGCGATCTCGGGGTGCGCGATGGGATCGAGGAAGGTCTCGTGTATGCGTCGCTTCACCTCGATAAGGCCGCCGACGTCCGAGAGGCGGAGGGTCTCGCGGCTCACCTCGGCGATGCTCGACGAGTCTTCCGCGTCGGAGACCGCGGCGACCACTCCCTCAGGGGTCTCGATCGTCTCGTGCACGACGAACGGAGGCGGCATCTCATTGCCGATCTCGTGCTCGAGGCGCCCCCAGTCGACGCCCTCGGTCTGATCGGGCTCGCCGATCGAGGACCGCGACTCGGGCTCGTTCTGCTCGGCGGGTGCTCCAGTCGATCCCTCGCCCGTCAGCCGCTCGATGAGCGCCTGCGCACCGGCGTGCCCCTGGCTCTTCGACAGCACCACCATCGCCTGCCCGATCGCGACATCGCGCTGCCCGGCATCGGCCAGGCGCTCGGCGTAGAGTGCGCGGAGCTCCGGATCCTCCGGAGACGCGGCCACCGCGGCGGCCAGGCTGTTGAGCAGTACGTCGGACATGGTGCAATGCTACCTTCGGCCTCCGACGGCAGGGTCGCGCTCCCTCACTCTCCGGCCCCATCGCCCCCCGGCTCGCGCGACTCCCCGAGGCGGCGCCCAGGCTGAGCTGGCAGACTGGCGGCATGAGAACCGTGATACGCGTGCTCGTCAGCGCCTTCGCGCTGTGGCTCACCACGCTCATCGTCGGCGGCAGCGGCGAGCACGGCGTGTGGATCGTGCCGATCGGCTCCGACGACTACTCGCCGCTCATCACCCTGCTGCTCGTGGCGCTCGTCTTCGGTCTCGTCAACGCGACGCTCGGCAAGCTGGTGCGCTTCGTCTCGATCCCGCTCTACATCATCACGCTCGGCCTCTTCGGGCTCATCGTGAACGGCTTCCTCTTCGCGGTCGTCGCGTGGCTCTCCGACCTCGCGGGCTTCGGCCTGCGCATCGAGGGCTTCTGGTGGGGTGTGCTCGCAGCGCTCGTCATGTCGATCCTCTCGGGCATCCTGAACGGCCTGCTCGGCACGAACCGCAAGAAGCGCGACGACTGACGCGGTCGCCCGCCGCTCGGGCAGACTGGGATCATGAGCGCAGCGCAGATCCTCCGCATCACCTTCGTCTGCTCCGGCAACATCTGCCGGTCCCCGATGGGCGAGGTCATCTTCCGCGAACTGGCCGAACGACGAGGGATCGGCGAGCGCTTCGCGGTGACCTCGCGCGGCACGAACGGCTACCACATCGGCGACCCCGCCGATCCGCGCGCCCTCGTCGCGCTGGAGGCCGGGGGCTACGACGGCCGCGCGCACCGCGCCGCTCGCCTCTCCCCCGCCGACATCGCCGGCAACGACCTGCTCATCGCGCTCGCGCGCGAGCACGAGCGCGAGCTGCTGCGGCTCGGTGCGAGATCCGAGCGGGTCGTGCTGCTCACGGCCTTCGATCCCTCCCGGCCCGCAGACCCCGACGTGTTCGACCCCTACTACTCCGAGCAGCGGGCCTTCGACGAGGTGCTCGCGCAGGTCGAGCGCAGCTGCGCCGCGCTGCTCGACGAGTTGGCCGGATAGGCTGAGGGCGCATCGGGAACCCGGAGAGACGCGAGGGATCATGAACGAACCGCAGCAGCCGTACGCGCCCCGGCCGAACGAACCGCACGCGCCCCAGCCCCAGCCGTACGCGCCCCCGGCACCGCAGGCCCCCGAGCGTCGGCGGCTCATCCTGCCGATCGCGATCACCGCGGGAGCCGTGCTCGCGATCGGCTCCGTCGTCACCGCACTGCTGCTGTTCTCGACCCCGAAGACCGAGGAGAGCAGGGCAGACCGAGCCCGCAGCTCCGAGGCCGAGACGGATCGGGATCCCTCGCCGAAGACGGAGCGCCCGCAGCCCGGGTCCGATGCCGACGACGAACTGAACTACGGGCCCGACGACCCCGAGATCGACGGCACCGGTCCCGTCGCCGATCGCCTGCAGGCCCTCGAGGACCGCTACCAGCAGATGTACGACGACGGCTCGCTCTGGGATCTGATGCCCGAGACGAAGGAGAACACGGGCGCCTACCTCGCCTTCCAGTTCATGCTCACCGACATGCGCTCGGCCACCCGCTTCGGCACCGACGAGGAGCAGGAGACGCAATTCGCGAAGCACGCCAAGCGCCTCGAACAGCGCCTGCTCGCGCAGGAGCCGCTCGGCTCCGACGTCACCTACGAGCTGCAGGACGGCCGCACCTTCACCTACGACGGCGAGACCGGCGAGGTGGGGCTGGAGTAGTGGGAGAATGGAGGGCGGACCGAGATCCCCAATCCCGAGAGGCTCACATGACCCCGCTCCCCCCGCAGCCCATCAGCCCGCTCGACGGCCGCTACCGCAAGGCGGTGGAGGGGCTCGGTGACACCCTCTCGGAGGCCGGCCTCAACAAGGCCCGCGTGCACGTCGAGGTCGAGTGGCTCGCCTACCTCACCTCCCACTCGCTGCTGGGAGGCTCCCCCATCGCCGACGAGCAGCTGGCGTCGCTGCGCGAGTGGGCAGCGAACTTCGGGCAGGCCGAGATCGACGAGCTCGCCGAGACCGAGAAGACCACGCAGCACGACGTCAAGGCGGTCGAATACCTGGTGCGCGCGCGCCTCGAGCAGCAGGGCCTCGGGCACCTCGCCGAGCTCACCCACGTGTGCTGCACGAGCGAAGACATCAACAACCTCTCCTACGCGCTCACCGTGAAGCAGGCCATCGCCGACGTGTGGCGCCCGAAGTTCGTCGCCGTCATCGCCGAGCTCGCCCGCCAGGCCGAGCAGTACCGCGAGCTGCCCATGATGAGCCGCACCCACGGCCAGCCCGCCACCCCGACCACGCTCGGCAAGGAGCTCGCGGTGTTCGTGCACCGCCTCGAGCGCCAGCTGAACCAGATCGACGACGTCGAATACCTGGGCAAGTTCTCGGGCGCGACCGGCACCTTCGCCGCGCACCTCGCCGCGGATCCCACGGTCGACTGGGCCGCCGTGTCGCAGGAGTTCGTGGAGGGGCTCGGCCTCGACTGGAACCCGCTCACCACGCAGATCGAGTCGCACGACTGGCAGGCCGAGCTCTACACGCGCGTCGCGCACGCGAATCGCATCCTGCACAATCTCGCGACCGACATCTGGAGCTACATCTCCATCGGCTACTTCCGTCAGATCCCGGTCGCCGGGGCCACGGGCTCCTCGACGATGCCGCACAAGGTTAACCCGATCCGCTTCGAGAACGCCGAGGCAAACCTCGAACTCTCGAACGCTCTGCTGGATTCTCTGGCCTCTACGCTCGTGACGAGCCGCTGGCAGCGCGACCTCACCGACTCCTCCGCGCAGCGCAACATCGGCGTCGGCCTCGGCCACTCGGTGCTCGCGCTCGACAACATCCTGCGCGGCCTCGGGCAGATCGACGCGGCGCCCGAGGTGCTCGCAGCCGACCTCGACGGCAACTGGGAGGTGCTCGGAGAGGCGATCCAGACCGTGATCCGCGCGGAGGTGACGGCGGGCCGCTCCTCCATCGCCGATCCCTACGCCGTGCTCAAGGAGCTCACGCGCGACCGCCGCATCGGCCAGGCCGAGCTCGTGGAGTTCGTGCAGGGCCTCGAGATCGGCGACGAGGCGAAGCAGCGCCTGCTCGAGCTGACCCCCGCCACCTACATCGGCGACGCCGTGCGACTCGTGGACTTCCTGCAGCGCTGAGGCTCCTCCGCTGCGGGCCGCGGCCGGTCGGCCCCTCGGACCGGCCGGCCGTCGTTTTTCCGCGAGGGATCCTGGTGCACCGAGGCGACCCTCGGTCCATGCCACGCCGATGCACGCGGTGCACACCTCGACGCGCCGGAGCGCCCGGTGCGCACCGTAACGTCCGTCGCACACGCTATCGCCGGGAAGTACCGTGTGCAGCGGACAACACGATGTGCAGTGCGGCGTTCCGCTGATCCCTCATATCATCGAGCCCGCCGGCACCGGCTGCTAGCCTCGAAGAATACATCTGATGAAGGGATGCCCGTGAGCGACGATCTGACCCCCACCGCCCGCTTCGCACGCGAACGCACGCGCCACCGCTTCACCGCGCGCGAGATCGCGGTATCGGCAGTGGCCCCCGCTGCGGGCCCGTTCCTGCGCGTCACCTTCACCGGCGCCGAGCTGCACGACTTCGTTTCGAGCGGGCCGGCCGACCACGTGCGCCTCTTCTTCCCGCACCCGATCACGGGCGAGCTCGTCGCTCCCGCCCCGGTCGGCCCGGGCGAGGACGGCATCGTGCGCCCCGAGGCCCCCATGTTCCCCCGCGACTTCACCCCCCTGAACGTGCGCACCGACCCCGAGAGCGGCCTGCGGGCCTTCGACGTCGACTTCCTGCAGCACGAGGATCCGGGCCCCGCATCCGCCTGGGCCGCATCGGCGAAGCCCGGCGACCGCATCGTCGCCGTCGGACCCCGAGGCTCGGTCTCGGCTCCGCAGGGCGCCGACCGGCTGCTGTGCATCGTCGATCCCTCTGCCCTCCCCGCCGCCGGCCGCTTCATCGCCGAGGTTCCCGAATCCACCGACGTCGAGGTCGTGGTCGACGTCTCGCCCGCCGACCTCGAGTGGGCCGAGCACTACCTGCGCGAGCAGAGCGGCCGCGCAGTCGACGCCGTCGAACCCTACGGCAGCCTCGCCGACGCGGCGGCCGACGCGGGCATCGACGAGCGAACCTTCCTCTTCGCTGCGGGCGAGGCCTCGCGCCTCGTGCCGCTGCGCCGACTCCTGAAGTACGAGTACGGAGTGCCGCGCGAGCAGTACGCACTCAGCGGCTACTGGAAGCGCGGCATGGCGAACTTCGACCACCACGCGCCCATCGATCCCGAGGACCCGGAGGACTGAGCCGAACCGGGTTCGGGCAGGGTCGGGTCGCACATCAGGAGGCGAGCGGCTCGATCCGCCATCCGACCTCGTGCGAGGCCCCCGGAGGCAGCACCACGAGACCGACGTCCATGCCCGCGTTGAAGGCGTCGGGGGCGCACGTCATCGGCTCGACCGCGAGACCGAGGCGGTTCTCCGCGCGGGTCGCCCCGGGGAGATCCGCAGTGTGGATCTGCAGCCAGTCGCAGCCCGCACCCCACACCATCGCGACGCCGCAGCCGTCGGCGGCGCGCAGTTCGACGCGGGACTCGCCGGCCGCGTCGCGGCGCAGCCCGGTGAAGGCGTGGTCGATCCTCGCCTCGCCGATGGGGCGAGGATCGCGGAAGTCGAAGCGGGCCGCGTCGACCTCGACGCTCTCGAGCCCCCGAGGGATCAACCTCTCCTCGTCGACCGTCAGCACTCGGGATGCGGGGAGCTCGAGCCGCCAGGTATCGAGCGGCCCCTCACCCGCCACGAGATAGGGGTGCGGGCAGGCGCCGTAGGGCGCGTCCGTGTCGCCGAGGTTCGTCGCGACGACGGTCTGGGCGAGCCCGCGGTCCGTGAGCTCGTACCGGGTATCGATCCGGATCCGCCAGGGGTAACCGCTCTGCGGCTCGACCGTCCCGCGCAGGACGACGGCGCTCGCCTCCCGCTCGACCGCGGCGAAGGCGAGCCAGGGCGTGAACCCGTGCAGGGCGTGGCCGCGATCCGCCTCGGTGAGCGCCAGCTGCATGGTGACGCCGTTCCACGCGAAGCGTCCGTCGACCACGCGGTTGGGCCAGGGCGCCACGGTCGTGCCGCGGAAGTTCGGCCGGAGCTCGTCGGCGGCGAAGGGCACGACGAGGTTGCGGCCGTCCACGGTGTACTCGCGCAGGCTCGCTCCGACCGACGCGATCACGGCGCGCTGATCGCCGCGCGAGATCTCGAACTGCTCGCCCGAGATCGGGGTCTTCTCCGTCACGCTCCGCCCCTCCTCATCGCCTGACCTCCCCGGCGGCGGCCGTGCCTGGCTGCCGTGGCGGCCGTGCCGTGCCGCCTCACAGCCCCCGGGCCAGGCGGTAGTAGGCCTGGTTCCATTGCAGTTCGCGGTGGAAGCCCTGCACGGTGGTGCCCTCGCCGATCTCGACGAGTTCGACGCCCGTGATGTCGGCGAAGTCCCGGAACACCTCGATCCCGACCTGCGTGGTCATGGCGGTGTGGTGCGCGCCGCCCGCGGCGAGCCAGCAGCCGGCGGAGGTCTGGAAGTCGGGCGCCGGCTTCCAGACGGCGCGGCCGACGGGAAGCTTCGGCAGATCCGGTGCCTCGACGTTCTCGACCGTGTTCGCCACGAGGCGGAAGCGGTCGCGCATGTCTGCGAGCGAGACGACGAGCGCGGCGCCGGGATCCGCCGTGAACACGAGGCGCACGGGGTCGTCCTTGCCGCCGATGCCGAGCGGGTGCACCTCGAGCCGGGGTTTCGCGGTCGTGAGACTCGGCGACACCTCGAGCATGTGCGCGCCGAGGATCCGCTCGGCGCCGGGCACGAGGTCGTAGGTGTAGTCCTCCATGAGACTCACCCCGCCGGGAAGCCCGGCCCCCATCACGTTGGCGACGCGGGTGAGCACGGCCGTCTTCCAGTCGCCCTCGGCCCCGAATCCGTAGCCCTCGGCCTGGAGACGCTGCACGGCGAGCCCGGGCAGCTGCTTCAGCGCCCCGAGATCCTCGAAGCTCGTCGTGAACGCCCCGAAGCCGCCCTCCTCCAGGAAGGAGCGCAGCCCGAGCTCGATCGCCGCGCCGTCGCGCAGCGACGAGGCCCGCTCCGCCCCGGGCAGCAGTTCGGGGGCGACGTCGTAGAGCTCGACGTACTCGGCGACGAGCGCGTCGACGTCCGACTCCGAGACGCGGGCGACCGCATCGGCGAGTTCATTGATGCCCCAGGTGTTCACCTGCACGCCGAAGACGAGCTCGGCCTCGGTCTTGTCGCCCTCGGTGACGGCGACGTAGCGCATGTTGTCGCCGAAACGGGCGAGCTTCAGCGAGCGCGAGGCGGCGGCACCGGCGGCCGCACGCTGCCACTGCTCGATCTGCGCGCGCACCGCGGGGTCCGACACGTGGCCCACGACCGTCTTGCGGTGAACGCCGAGCCGGGTCTGAATGTAGCCGAACTCGCGGTCGCCGTGCGCGGCCTGGTTCAGGTTCATGAAGTCGAAGTCGATCTCGCTCCACGGCAGTTCCACATTCGCCTGCGTGTGGAGGTGCAGCAGCGGCTTCCGCAGTGCGTCGAGCCCCGCGATCCACATCTTCGCCGGGCTGAAGGTGTGCATCCAGGCGATCACGCCGATGACGCGGTCATCGGCGTTCGCCTCGAGCGCGAGGCGGCGGATCGACTCGCCGTCGGTGAGCACCGGCTTCCACACGACCCTCACGGGCAGCGAGGACAGGCCCGCGGCCGCCTCGCGCGACTGCTCAGCGACCTGGCGCAGCGTCTCCTCGCCGTAGAGCAGCTGACTGCCCGTGGCGAACCAGACCTCGTACCCGTCGAGCGAGGTGGTCAGCGGTGTGCGCGTGGATGGCATGGAAGGTCCTTCCGTCGGGGTCTTGAGTGGTGGAGTCCGGGGTCGCCGAGCCGGCGGCGCGGGTCAGCCCGCGGGGAGCGCGGCGAGCGCCGCGCGCTCGGCCGCGAGGCCCGCTCGGTATCGGCCGAGGTAGGCGGCGTAGCCCACGGCCCCGTCGGGCTCGGGATCGAGCACGCTCACCTCCGTCGTGGCGAAGACGCGCCGCTCGAGGTGCTCGTGGAGCGGCGTCTCGGCGCGGTGCAGGTACGCGGCGAGCACGGCCATGCCCCAGGCCCCTCCCTCGGACGCGGTATCCGCGACTGCGACGGGAGCTCCGAGCGCGTCGGCGAGCACCTGCTGGGCGACACCGGCGGTGCGGAACACGCCGCCGTGCGCGCGCACGCGGTCGATGGCGACCCCCTCCGAGGCGAGCACCTCCATGCCGAGGCTCAGCGTGGCGAACACGCCGTAGAGCTGGACGCGCATGAAGTTCGCGAGGGAGAGTTCCGAGCCGGGGGTGCGCACCACGAGCGGCCTGCCCTCGACGAGGCCGACGATCGGCTCGCCCGAGAGGTGATTGTAGGCGAGCAGGCCCCCGCCGTCGGTCGCACCGCGCCTCGCGGCCCCGTAGAGCGCGGCGAACGCGTCGTCGGCGGCGACCGGGGAGCCGACGGCGGCCGCGAACTCCCGGAACAGCCCCGCCCACGCCGCGAGCTCGCTCGCCCCGTTGTTGCAGTGCACCATCGCCACGGGGTCGCCCGAGGGCGTCGTGACGAGGTCGATCTCGTGATGCGCAGCCGAGATCCCTCGCTCGAGCACCACCATCGCGAAGACGCTCGTACCGACGCTGACGTTGGCGCTGCGCGGGGCGACCGAGCAGGTCGCCACCATGCCGGTGCCGGCGTCGCCCTCGGGCGGGCACATCGGGATGCCCGCGACGAGGCCGCCCGTCGGGTCGAGCAGCCGGGCACCCTCCTCGGTGAGCGATCCTGCGGGTTCGCCTGCCGACAGCA